>NZ_JBJCIU010000001.1:0-1761037 GCF_044901715.1 Massilia paldalensis | reverse complement strand
GTGTCGAAATTGCTCACGTAGCGCAGGCGCTCCTCGGCCCCGCGCAGCTGCGTGATGTCGATGCCGGTGCCGAGCACGTAGTCGACACTGCCGTCGTCCCGGCGCAGCACGGTGCTGTTCCACAGGAATCAGGGCCATGCGCCCGAAGCGCAGCAGCAGGAAGCCGAGCGGCTTGCCCGACGCGCGCGCCTGCGTTTCCAGTTCGGCGAAGCGCTCGCCCAGCAGCTGGCGGTTCGGGAGGCCCGTGAGCGTGTCGAAATTGCTCACGTAGCGCAGGCGCTCCTCGGCCCCGCGCAGCTGCGTGATGTCGATGCCGGTGCCGAGCACGTAGTCGACACTGCCGTCGTCCCGGCGCAGCACGGTGCTGTTCCACAGGATCGAGCGGATGTTGCCATCGCGCGCGGCCCACTCGCCCTGCACGGGCTGCGGCAGGTTGTCCGCGACGAGCGCGTCGAACATGCGGTGCGCCGCGTCCGGGTCGCCGGCCTGGCGGATCACGTCCCAGCCGTGGCGGCCGATGGCTTCCTGCGCGCGCCAGCCCAGCGTTTCCTCGCAGGCGCGGTTGAACATCACGATCCGGCCTTCGGCGTCCATCAGAAGTACCAGCGCGCCGGCCGTCTCCACGATGGCGGACAGGCGGTTGCGTTCGTAGCGCAGGGCAGCCGTGCGCTCGACCACCAGCGCTTCCATGCGCGCATACAGGTCGGCCCGCTCGAGGGCCAGGGCGACTTGCTTGGCGACGCTGTCGAGCAGCGGCCGTTCGCCCTCCTCCAGTCCTTCGGCCGCGCACACCAGGTGCAGCACGCCGAGCCTGCGCTCCCCCGCCATCAGCGGAACGCACAGGCGCCGTTCGCCATCGGCAGCGCAGGCGCCGGCGCCCCGGCAGTCCGGGCACACGGAGGCGGCCGCGCCTTCGGACCTGACGACATGCAGCAGCCCGTCCGGTCCCGTCGTGCTGAGCGCGGCGCCGTCCAGGGCCGCCAGCTGCAGCAGACGCCCCAGCGCCGCGTCGGCCACGGCCGCTTCCGTCAGGGCTTCGTTGAGCGCGCCGGCGATGCTGCCCAGCAGGGCCAGCGAGCCGACCATGCGTTCCAGGCCCGCCTGCTGTTCCGCCAGCTCCTCGTTCAGGCGCAAGGCTTCCTCATGGGTGGCGACCAGCAGCTCGTAGATGCGGCGCCGTTCACCGGCCAGGAATTCCAGCGGCCGTTCGTCGCCTGCGGCGCGCTGCTCGAGCAGGCGGCGCACGCGGGCGAACAGCTCCTCGGGTTCATAGGGCTTGCGCAGGAAGGCGTCGGCACCCGCTTCCAGGCTGCGCACGATGTCCTGCAGCGTGGACAGGTTCGTCAGCAGCACGACGGGAACGTGGGCCAACGCGGGATCGTCTTTGATCGCGCGGCACAGCGCGTAGCCGTCCATGCGCGGCATCGCGATGTCGCTCAGCACCAGGTCCGCGCGCGCTGCCCGCATCTGTTCCAGGGCGGCGAGCCCGTCGGGGGCGATGCGGACCCGGTAGCCGCCCGTGCCCTGCAGCAGGCGGGCCAGGTACTGGGCCTGGGTCGGGCTGTCCTCGACCACAAGGATGTCCGCCAAGGGGGCGGACGGCAGGATATCTTGCGTTGTCATCATCGTTCTGCGCCGATTGTTCTGAAACCGCCGGGGTGCGAGCAGCCAGCACCCGAATGTGTCTTGCTGTGATGATAGCCAAGATGGTGAAAAAATAACATTGTTTCGTGAACTTGTCGCAAGAGAAACGTATGTACTGCGCAACCTCCTGCAACCCTCATTCTCGGGCATTCCTCCCATGCCAGGCCATCCCCTATCCTTCGATAGGCATGGGCGTCACATATTTAATGACAGCAAGCTTTCACATTGTTGTTTTGGGGCAACTATATGTGTGCGAATCAGCCTGCGAGGCCGTGTTGCAGCGCGTAGCGGATCAGCGAGGCATTGGTCGACATGCCCATCTTGCGGAAGATGCGGCTGCGGTAGGTGTTCACGGAGCTGACGCTGATGCCCAGTTCCGCCGCCACCTGCTTGATCTGCAGCCCGGCCCCGATCAGGGCCACGATTTCCGATTCGCGCGGGGTCAGGTTCTCATGGGGCGCGCGGCCCGTCGGGTCGCTCTCCTGGGCCAGCAAGGCTGCCACCCTTGGACTGACCCAGGCGCGCCCGGCGCCGGCGGACCGGATCGCTTCCACCAGTTCGCTCGACGCCATCGATTTCGACACGTAGGCGAGCGCGCCGGCGCGCAGGGCCGCCAGCGCGTAGCGTTCTTCCGCATGCATGCTCAGCATGACGATCGGCAGCGCGGGAAAGTGGCGGCGCAACTCGGCCAGGCCGTCCAGGCCATCGCTGTCGGGCAGGCTGATGTCCAGCACCGCCACGTCCGGGCGGACCTGGGCGATCAGCGCGATGGCTTGCTTCAGGTCTGCGGCTTCGCCGACGATTTTTAGGTCGGCGCTGTGGCGGACGATCTTTTTGACTCCTTCGCGGATCAATTCGTGATCGTCGGCGATAACTACCCTGGTCAATGTGCTTCCTTATACATCCGAGCCGGTCTGTCCGGCAAAGCGGGCATTCTAGGCACCGGCCTGATCACATTGCAAACATAATTATTGGAGACTTAACAATTGCATTATCTTTCGAGAGAATTTCGTCGATAAAATTTCGTCGCAAAAAGCCGTGCGCCGCGCTTTAGGCTACAATGTTGCCTCCGCCGCGCCTGCTTGCCACGCGCCTGCCATGTGACGGCGGACCATCCATGAACGACAGGCTGTCCCAGGTCCGGTTCGCACCTTCGGTTCCGGAGCGCAGACGGCAGCCGTACAGATGCCTATGAAATCTCTGATGTTTTACGCGCTGGCCCTGGCCGGCGCAGCCAGCAATGCCTTGGCCGACGATACCGGCGACGTCCCCGATCCGCCCCAATCGACCTACTTCACGCAAGCGCCGACCAAGCCCATTCCCGAGGGCAGCAACTGGTACACCTCGGCGGAACTGGGCGCGATCTCGACCTCCGGCAACACGACGGGCACGTCCGTCACGGGCAAGATCGACGCGCGCCACGAAATGAAGAACTGGAGCAACGAGTACATCGTCAGCGGCTATTTCAAGGAAGACGAAATCGTCAACGACGACGGCTCGCGCGAGCGGACCCGCTCGGCCCAGCGCTATTCGGTGTCGGCCAAGGCGGCCTACAAGCTGCTCACGGACGGCAACCGCGCGTTCGTGCTGGGTTCGCACGTGAACGACAAGTTCGGTGCGTACACCCGCTATTCCTCGCTGTCGGTCGGTTACGGCACGCAGCTGATGCGGCGCGAGGACAAGACGGTGGACGTCGAGGTCGGTCCCGGTTACTTCCACGGCGAGAACGCGGAAGGGGGCATCGAGTCCGGCATGACGGTCCGCGGCGCGGCGCAATTGCGCTGGCGCGTGAGCCCGTCGGCCGCGTTCTCCCAGAGCATCAGCGTGGAGCGCAGCACGGCGAACACCCACTCGATCGCCGAGACCGCCCTGTCGACCAAGATCAACGGGACGATGCAGATGAAGGCGGCGTTCAGCGCCCGCAGCGACAC
Source organism: Massilia paldalensis (assembly GCF_044901715.1). Taxonomy (NCBI): domain Bacteria; kingdom Pseudomonadati; phylum Pseudomonadota; class Betaproteobacteria; order Burkholderiales; family Oxalobacteraceae; genus Massilia; species Massilia paldalensis. The sequence continues at coordinate 1,757,462 of NZ_JBJCIU010000001.1, read as the reverse complement.
CAACGTCCCGGAAGACAAGAAGAACACGGATACGCAGACGTCGCTGACGCTGGTGTACTCGTTCTGACGCTCTCGTCCTGACGCGTTCGTTCGGCCGCAGCCGCTGCGGCTGCGGCGTACCAGCATGCCGTCCCCGGCGCCGCCGGGGACGACGTATTTCTTATTTCTTCAGCAGGATGCGGCCCTTGAGCTGGATCGTGCCCTGCCCGGTCGCCATGTCCTCGCCACCCAGGATGGCGCCGCTGCCGGTCGCCTTGGCGTAGCGGCCGGTGCCGCCCGTGATCGAGAAGCTGGCGTTGGAGAACACGTACTTGGTGCCCTCGCCCGTCGGCACGAACTGGCCGCTGTAGTTGGCGAACAGCAGCTCGCCGGTCAGCGTGGTGATCATGAACTTGCCATCGGTGAACGTGTAGCTGGTACCGTTCTGGTTGATGCAGTCGCTCGACAGGAAGGTCACGCGGCCCAGCAGCTCGCTGGTACCGTAGCCCAGGATCGTGCCGCCGAATTTCGAGGCGCAGCGCAGCGACACCCCCGGGATTTCCTGCAGTACGCCGGACAGCTCGAGGTCCTGGTAGGCGGTCTTGGCGGCGGATGCACCGAAGGCGGCGCTCAGCAGCAGGGAACCAACGACGGCGCGCAGGGCGAATTTGGACATGGTTTCTCTCCGAAACAGTGTAAAAGTTAATTGGAGTTCAATATTAACTATTTCACATTCGGAGCAGCGCACGGCTGAGTTCGATCAGCCCGGAGGCGCGGCGCCTTCCGCACGCGTACGCGGGTAGCGCGGCAATCCATCGTCGATCGCCAGCCACGCCACGCGCTGGCTCGTGAACGTATGATCGTCGGGCGGGGCCAGTTCCGGGTCGTCCAGGCTGCCCGTCGCGACGTCGATCTCGTCCTTCGCCTCGTCCGTCTGCCACGTCAGCGTCGTGCCGCAGTGCGGGCACAGGCCGCGCTCGACGCCGGGGCCGGAACGGCGCAGCAGCGGCGGCGGCGCCGTCCAGCGCAGCGCGTTCGTCGCGACGCTGAACCAGGCAAACGCCGGGGCGCCGCTGGTACGCCGGCAATCGACGCAGTGGCACAGCGTCCGGTTGGACGCCGGTCCCGTTACTTCATAGCGCACCGCGCCGCACGCGCACCCTCCCTGCCACTTCACGTCCGATGCCATGACCGCCTCCCAAACATGTCCGGGCCTTCAGCGTACCGCGGCAGCCGCCTCCCGCGGCGCACTGCCCGCCAGCAGCAGCGCGGCCAGGCTGACGAGCGCCGCCACGCTCAGGTACCAGCCGACCCAGTCCAGGCCGTGGTTCGTCGCGAGCCAGGTGGCGATGTAGGGCGCCAGCGAGGCGCCCAGGATGCCGGCCAGGTTGAACGTGAGCGACGCGCCCGTGTAGCGCACGGCGGGCGGGAACATCTCGGACAGCAGCGTACCCAGTGGGCCATAGGTCATGCCGATCAGGCACTGGCCGATCACCATGAACGCGATCACGAGGGCGAGGCTGCCGGAACCGAACATCGGGCCCAGCACGAGGCCGAACACGGCGATCGCCGCCGATACGCCGATCATGGCGGCGCGCCGTCCATGGCGGTCGGCCAGCACGGCGGCGATGGGGATCGTCAGGCCGAAGAACACGATGGCGACCAGTTGCAGCACGAGGAATTGCTGGCGCGAGTAACCGAGGGCCGTGGTGCCCCAGGACAGCGCGAACACCGTCATCAGGTAGAAGATCACGAAGGTCGACAGGGCCGCCAGCGTGCCCAGCACGAGGGGGCGCCCGTGGTGCGCGAACACTTCGACGACGGGCAGGCGCACGCGCTCGTTGCGGTCCAGCACGGCCTGGAAGTCCGGCGTCTCGGTGATCTTCAGGCGCACGTACAGGCCCACGATGACGAGCAGCGCGCTGGCCAGGAACGGCACGCGCCAGCCCCAGGCGAAGAAGGCGGCGTCGCTCAACGTCTCGGACAGCAGCAGGAAGATGCCGCCGGACAGGAAGAAACCCAGCGGCGCCCCCAGTTGCGGGAACATGCCGTACCAGGCGCGCTTGCCGGGCGGCGCGTTCTCGGTGGCGAGCAGCACGGCCCCGCCCCACTCGCCGCCTAGGCCCAGGCCCTGGCCGAAGCGGCACAGCGCGAGCAGCAGCGGCGCCAGCGTCCCGATCGTCGCATAGGTCGGCAGCAGGCCGATGACGACCGTGGACACGCCCATGGTCAGCAGCGCGGCCACCAGCGTCGCCTTGCGCCCGATGCGGTCGCCGAAGTGCCCGAACAGGGCCGAGCCGACGGGCCGCGCGAAGAAGGCGATGGCGAAGGTGGCCAGCGATTGCAGCGTGGCCGCGGCGGCATCGCCGGCCGGGAAGAACAGCTTGGGAAAGACCAGGACGGCCGCGGTGGCGTAGATATAGAAGTCGAAGAACTCGATGGTGGTGCCGATCAGGCTGGCGAACAGCACGGTCGCCGGTTTGTTGCGCGGTGCAGGTGTCGTCATTCGCCGTCCGCCAGGCTCAATGCGCTCACGACTTCCTGGTCGTCCTCCGGGCGCACGACGCGCGCGATCTCCTGGCCGTTCTTCATGACGATGACCGTCGGCCACAGCTTGACGCGGAACGAGCGTCCCAGCGCGCGGCCAGGCCCGTCCTCGACCTTGATGTGGGCGATTTCCGGGTACTGGGCCAGCGCACGCTCGATGTGCGGCTCGGCGGCCTTGCAGTAGCCGCACCAGTTGGTGCCGAAGTCGATGGCGGTCACGCCACTGCGCGCGTCGATGGCCGCCCGGTCGGGCTGCGCGGTCTCATAGGGCTTGGTCATGCTGGATCTCCTCGTGAATCTCTTCGTTGTCCTTGCCGCTAGCCTACCCCAAATGCGGTTTTACGGGAAGAACGGGCAATCCGGATGCGCGCCTTAGGTGAAACACCGAACGGAATACGGTCCGGCCCGCTGGCATGCTGCAGGCATACCGTTTCGAAGGAGTCCATCATGTCCGACAACCTGAACAACCGCGGCCCGCAGGACCGCAGCCGCATCAGCCTGAGCGAGAAGTGGGAAGTGCAGTACTGGACGAAGGAATTGAACGTGACCGAGGAGCAGCTGCAGCAGGCCGTCAAGCAGGCCGGCAACAGCGTCAACGCCGTGCGCGAGCACCTCGCCAAGCTGCACTGATCGACCCCTGCTGAACGGCGGCCTGTCGTCCGCTTAGTGCCGCCCTGCTGCCCCACCCGGGGCAGCGACCTGTCCGCGTCCGCCGGGCAGCCGCCGCCGGCGCGCCCGGTGCGCCCCTGTGCCATCCACCGCGCCCCCGCCATCCCAACGAAAGGAGCCCAATGGACATCCACGGCTATTTCTCGAACCTCGACATCGAATGGACCAATGCCGCCTTCGCGCTGGCCGCGGCGGTGCTGACCTTCGTCCTCATCCACGGCGCCGTCGCGCTGTTCCGCAAGCGCCTGGCCGCTTTGTCCGGCGAGCGCGCCCACAAGCCCATCGTCGAAGTCTTGCGCCACACGCTGGCGCGCACGAGCCGGTTCGCCATCTTCGCCACCGCCGTGCTGGTCGGCCTGGAAGTGCTGGACCTGCCGGCGCCCTGGAACGCGCGCGTCGACCACCTGTGGTTCATCACGCTGGGCGTGCAGATCGCGCTGTGGCTGCATCGCGCCATCGAAGTCACTGCGCGGCGCTACTTCCGCGTGCACGGCAAGGGCCTGGAAGACGACCAGGTCACCGTCGCCCACACGCTCATGATCTGGGCGCTGCAATGGAGCGTGTGGACGATCTTCGCCCTCGCCATGCTGTCCAACCTGGGCATCAACGTCACCACCTTCGTCGCCAGCCTCGGCATCGGCGGCGTGGCCGTCGCGCTGGCCGTGCAGAACATCCTGGGCGACCTGTTCGCGTCGCTGTCGATCGCCGTCGACAAGCCGTTCGAGGTGGGCGACGCCGTCTCGGTGCCCGAATTCTCCGGCACCATCGAGCACGTGGGCCTGAAGACGACGCGGATCCGCGCGCTGTCCGGCGAACAGATCGTGATCGCCAACGCCGAGCTGCTGCGCAAGGTCGTGCACAACTTCAAGCGACAGAGCACGCGCCGCGTGCAGTACGCGCTGCGCATCAACCCCTCCACGCCGCCGGAACTGGTGAGCCGCGTGCCGGACGCCCTGGGCGACATCATCAAGGCACAGGACAAGGTGAAGTTCGACCACGTGAACCTGACCGCCATGAACCAGGACTACCTGGAGTACGACATCGTCTACAACATGCAGGAAGCGGACTACGGCCTGTTCCTGCGTACCCAGCAGGCCGTGTTGCTGCAGACGATGGCGATGCTGCGCGACCTCGGCATCTCGACGGCGCCGCGCGCCCAGCAGCTGCTGGTGCACGACCCGGCCGCCGATTCGGCCGCGGCGGCGAAGGCTGCCAACGATGCGCGCGGCGCCGACGGGCAGGATGGCGGCGCGATCGAGCTGCCGGACGGCCGCGGCAAGCTGCAGTCGCGCCCCACCCATTGAGGGACCCTTGTTGCGGCGCGGAATACGAACGCCGCGCCGCAGCCGCAGCGCATAGAATTCGAACCTCCACGAATGCAACGGAGGTTGAGAATGCCCGAACAGAACCAGCTACAGCCCGCACAACAGCAGACGCCACCGGGCACCGAGGCCCTGCTCCAGCCGAAGGCCGACCATGGCGAGACGAGCTACGTCGGCCACGGCCTCCTGGAAGGCAAGGCCGCCGTCATCACGGGCGCCGACAGCGGCATCGGCCGCGCCGTCGCCATCGCCTATGCGCGCGAAGGCGCGGACGTGCTGATTTCCTACCTCAGCGAGCACGAGGACGCCAAGGAAACGGCGCGCCTGGTCGAGGAGGCGGGCCGCAAGGCCGTGCTGCTCGCCGGCGACCTGGCCGACCCGGCCCAGTGCCGCGCGCTGGTCGACCGCGCCGTGCAGGAATTCGGCCGCATCGACATCCTCGTCAACAACGCGGCCTTCCAGATGAGCCACGAGTCCATCGAGGAGATCCCGGACGAGGAATGGGAGCGCACGTTCGCCGTGAATATCTCGGCGATGTTCTACATCTGCAAGGCGGCCGTGAAGCACATGCCGAAGGGATCGGCCATCATCAACACGAGCTCGGTGAACTCGGACAAGCCCACGCCCACGCTGCTCGCCTACGCGACTACCAAGGGCGCCATCGCCAACTTCACGGCGGGCCTGGGCCAGCTGCTGGCCGACAAGGGCATCCGCGTGAACTCGGTGGCGCCGGGCCCGATCTGGACCCCGCTGATCCCGTCGACGATGCCGCCGGACGAAGTGGCGAGCTTCGGTTCGCAGACGCCGATGAAGCGTCCCGGCCAGCCGGCCGAACTGGCGGGCACCTTTGTGTTCCTGGCGTCGAACGCGGCCAGTTCCTACATCACGGGCGCGCGCATCGCCGTCACGGGCGGTACGCCGGTGCTGTAAGCCAGTGCTTCAGGCGTCGAGCCGCTTGAGCCGCTGGCCCAGGATCCCCCAGCGGCAATCGACGCCGTCGAGCCGGGCGCACAGCGCCCAGCCGGTGCCGATCTTCTCGACCGTCACGCCCGTCTCGATTTCCCTGGCCAGCTTCTCGGCCCAGATACCGGCCGCGCCCCTGCCCTTGAACAGCTCATTGCCCTCGTAGACGACGGTGGCGTCGAACACGGGCATGGCGAATACGGTCATGGTTTACCTCTGCTTGTTACGTGAAAGCGGCATCGTACCATCGCCGCGGGATCGTTTGCGGCCGCGTGCCGGCGTGCCGGCGCGCGAGCGTCACGCGTCGTTCGGGAAGCGGTTCGCGTCCGCCGGCTGGTCCGCCGGCGGCGCGGGCGCCTCCTCGGCGGGCGGCTGCGGCAGGTCGGCCGGCGGGCCGCCGTCCTGTTCGAATTCTCCACCCTCCTCGACCGGTTCCTCTTCCGGCTCCGCGCGCGGCGCCGGCGGCTGCGGCTTGCGTCCGCCCGGGAACAGCTGGTCGGCGCTGATCTTGCCGCTGTCGAGCATGCCCTTGAAGAAGTCGCCCACGAGCAGGATCGCGCTGTGGCCGCCCTGGCCCCAGTAGTTCGAGCGCATCGTCACCCGGTTGTCGTTGAAGCCGACCCAGGCGCCGGCGACGAGGTTCGGGTGCATCATGATGAACCAGCCGTCCGCATTGTTCTGCGTCGTGCCGGTCTTGCCGGCGACGTCGGCGTAGATGCCGAAGCGGTAGCGGATCGCCGTGCCCGTGCCGCGGTTGATCACGCCGCGCATCATGTCGATCAGCGTCACGGCGCTCTCCTGCGACAGCACGCGCTGCGGCGCCTGCGAGCCGAAGTCGGCGACCACCTTGCCGTCGCGGTCCGTGATGCGGCGCACGAACACGGGGCGGCGGTACTCGCCCTGGGCCGCGATGGTCGAATAGGCGCTCACCATTTCCAGCAGCGTCACGGGGCTCGTGCCCAGCGCGATCGACGGCACCTGCTGCAACTTGCTCTGGCGGATGCCGAGGTTCTGCGCGAGCTTCACGATGGGTGCCACGCCGACGTCGCGCGCGACCTGGGCCGTGATCGTGTTCTTCGACAGCACCAGGCCGTCGCGCATCGTCAGGTGGCGTCCCGTGGTGCCGCTCATGTCGGTCGGCCGCCAGCGCGTGCCGTCGGCGAAGCGGATTTCCGTGACGGCGTCCAGGTAGGGATGCTCGGGGGCGATGCCCTGCTCCAGCGCGGCGGCGTAGACGATGGGCTTGAAGGTGGAGCCGGGCTGGCGCGCGGCCTGGGCCACGTGGTCGTACTGTTCGCGCTGGAAGTCGCGGCTGCCGACCCAGGCCTTCACCTCGCCCGTGGTCGGGTCCATCGCCACGAATCCCGCCTCCAGGCGCGCCTTCGTCGTCTTCAGCGCGCGCATGAACTCGCGGTCGCCTTCCAGGCGCTTCAGCGCGGCGGCCGGAGATTCCCCGCCGTCGACGGCCTTGCGGTACTCGGCCGACTCGCGCACGAAGGTGTCGAGCAGCGCGCCATGCGTCTGCCAGTAGTAGGCGAACGGCGTGACGCCCTCGCGCATACTGGTATAAGTATTGGTCGACGTCGAATTGACCTGCCAGGGATGGGCCCAGTCGACGTCGGCGACTGCCTGCAGCGCGTCGGACTGGCGTTCGACGGCGCGCAGCGCGGCCTGCTGCAGGTCGTAGTCGAGCGTGGTCTGCACCACCAGGCCGTCCTGCTGCAGGTCGGCGTCGTTCTTCTCGGCCCAGTCGATCAGCCACTTGCGCACATAGGTCGTGAAATGGTCGTCCTTGGCCGTACGCTCCTGCTGGCGCGAGAAGCGCAGGCGCAGCGGGCGCTTGACCAGTTGCGCGTAGCGCTTCTCGTCGATGGCGCCGGCCCTGAGCATCTGGCCCAGCACGACGTTGCGGCGCGCCAGCGAGCGTTCCGGATTCGTCACCGGGTTGTAGTAGGCCGTGCCCTTCAGCATGCCGACCAGCGTGGCCGCTTCCGTCTCGTTCAGCTGGGCCGCCGGCTTGCCGAAATAGGTGCGGGCCGCCGCCTCGATGCCGTAGGTGTTGTACAGGAAGGGCACCGTGTTCAGGTAGGCTTCCAGGATCTCCGTCTTGCTGTAGGTGTTCTCGATCTTGAAGGCCGTGATGAGTTCCTTCAGCTTGCGGTTGATGTTGCGCGCGCGGCCGATCTCTTCGCGGAACATATTGCGCGCCAGCTGCTGGGTGATGGTCGAGCCGCCCTGGGCGTCGCCGCGCAGGTTGGCGACCGCCGCCCCGGCGATGCGCGTGAAGTCGACGCCGTGGTGGTCGTAGAAACGGTGGTCCTCGGTGGCGATCAGCGCCGCGATCACGTGCGGCGAGACCTCGGCCAGGCGCACGCGCTCCTGCACGCCGCGCTCGAAGCTGGCCAGTTCGCGGCCGTCGGCGGACAGGACGACGGTCGGGCTGGCCATGCGTGCCTGGCGCACGTCCTTGATGGCCGGCGTCAACGGGAACAGCAGCGCGATATAGCCGGCGAACAGGACCAGCAGCAGCACCAGGCTGCCGGACACGATCCACAACCAGCGCTGCAGCGGCGGCTTCTTCATCAGGTGCGCGCGCGTGCGTTCGTAGCCTTCCTTCGCCTGCGCGCTGGCGCGGTCGATCAGCCGGCGCTCGCGCCCGTCCCACTTGCCGTCGTCATGGTCATCCACGGTGGTCTTGTCCCATCCTGCTTGTCAGAGGCATAAGTATAGCTGAGCCATCCCCCGCGCACGGTTCGCTGCATGACGGCAACCTGCGGCACGGCAGCCCGGCTAGGCCGGCATGCCATGCGGACGAACGTGCCGGCCGTTGCGCAGCAGCGCCTCGACCTCGGGGCCGGAGGCGGCGCGGGCGAACACGTGGCCCTGGACCTCGTCGCAGCCGCGCCGGCGCAGGTAGTCCAGCTGGGCCAGGGTCTCGACGCCTTCCGCGATCACGCGCATGTGCAGGCCGCGCGCCAGCTCGATGATGGCCGACACCAGCGCGGCATCGTCGGGGCTGGACGCGATGTCGCGCACGAAGCTGCGGTCGATCTTCAGCACGTCGACGGGAAAGCGCCGCAGGTAGGACAGGCTCGAGTAGCCGGTGCCGAAATCGTCGATGGACAGCTTCACGCCCATGGCCTTCAGCTCGCCCATGGTCCGGATCGCGCCCTCGACGTCGGCCATCACGAGGCTTTCCGTGATCTCGACTTCGAGAGAGCCGGCGGCCATGCCCGTCTCTTCCAGGACGCGGGCGATCTCGCGCACCAGGCCCGGCTCGGCGAACTGGCGCGCCGACAGGTTCACGGCGATGCGCAGCGGCCCGTAGCCCGCGTGCTGCCAGTCGCGGTGCTGGCGGCAGGCCGTGCGCAGCACCCAGGACCCGATCGGCACGATCAGGCCCGTTTCCTCGGCCAGGTTGATGAAGCGGTCCGGACGCACCATGCCCAGGCTCGGGTGGCGCCAGCGGATCAGCGCCTCCAGCCCCACGACGGACCCCGTGCCGAGGTCGACCTGCGGCTGGTAGAACAGCTCGAATTCGTCCTGCAGCAGCGCGCTGCGCAGCGCGCCTTCCAGGGCCAGGCGGTCGCGGGCCCGCGCGTTCATCGCCGGGGTGAAGAACTGGACGGTGTTGCGGCCCACTTCCTTGGCGCGGTACATCGCGACCTCGGCGTGCTGGACCAGCGTGGCGGCGTCGTTGCCGTCGGCGGGGAATACGGCGACGCCGGCGCTGCCCGTCATGACCAAGTTCTGGCCGCGCAGCACGAGCGGGTGGGCCAGGGCCTCCAGCACGGCGCGCACGGTGGCCGCTGCCTCCCCTTCCGTCTCGCGCCCGGGCAGCACGAGCACGAACTCGTCGCCGCCCGTGCGCGCCGCCGTGTCGCCGCGGCCGATGGCGCCCGCGATGCGCGCGGCCGCCGCCTTCAGCAGCTCGTCGCCGGCCTCGTGGCCCATGGTGTCGTTGACGAACTTGAAGTGGTCGAGGTCGAGGGCCGCCACCCACACGTTGGCCCTTCCGGCGGCGGCATTGATGGCGCCATCGATGCGGTCGTGCAGCAGCGAGCGGTTGGGCAGGCCCGTCAGCGTGTCGAAGCGCGCGCGCGTCTCCAGCTCTGCCTCGTAGCGCCGCGCCGTGCTGACGTCGTACTGCGTCATCACGAAATGGTCGGTCGCGCCGTCGTCGTCGAAGACGGGGGCGATGTAGACCTCCGCATCGATCTCGCGCCCGTCGCCGCAGCGAAGCCGCATCGACACGTGGGCCTCGCGCCGCGCGCGGATGGCCGCGCGCAGCTCGGCGACGGCGGCCTGGTCCGGCTCCTGCATCCCCAGCTCGTGCAGCGGACGCCCGACCACGTCCGCGGGCGCCAGCTTGCGCATGCGCACGAAGGCCGGGTTCACGTATTCGATCGGATAGCCGGGCCGGGTCGCGCTGATCAGGATGATCGCGTTCGCGCTGGCGTCGATCGCGCGCCGGTACAAGCGCAAGCCGTCGAGCGCGCTGCGCAGGTCGGCGGTACGGCGCCGGACCAGGCGTTCGATGCGGCGCGTGCGCTGCACACGCGCCTCGACCCAGGCGGCAACCGCCACGCTGGCCAGGCCGCCGAGGACCAACGTCAGCAGGGGCGCGGTGCCGTCCATCATGCGGCCGGAATAGCCGGCCATGCGCAATTCCCAGGGCTGGCCGGCAAAGGTAAACGCGCGGCTCGCGCGGAAGACGGTGTCGCTCGACCCGGCCAGCCACCAGGGATCCCGCCCCCCGGGCGCCGCCTCGCGCCGGTATGCGAGGCGGCTGCCCATGGCCGAGGGACCGTACAGCTCGATGGTCATGTCGCCCCGCTCCAGCAGCCGCGATCCCCGCATGCTCCTGTCGAGCAGCACGGCGACGTCGATGACGACGGAGGTGTTGCCGAGCACCGTGGCGGCGTTGCGCGGGACGTCTTTCGCATAGACGGGTAGCATCAGGATCAGGGCCAGGTGGTCGGGTTGCTGGAGCAGCGGCATCAGCCCGGTCGATGCCGCCCTGCCCGCGCGAAGCGCTTGCGCGAAGGCTGGCCCCTGGCCCGGCGAGGCCAGCACATCGTAGCCCAGCAAGAATTCATTGCCGGCGAGCGGCGCGACGTAGTCGACGACGAGGTAGCGCTGACGGTTGCTCGCCGGCACCAGGCGGTTGCCCTGGCGTTCGCGGAAGGCGAAGCCGGGATCCAACGCGCGCCGTTCGGCTTCGTAGGCCGGGCGCGCCGCGTCGGCGACGAGCCGGTGGAACACGACGGAACACAGGTAGGCGTGGTCGTCGAGCAGCGGGCCGACAAATGCGGCGAACTCGTCGCGGCCCACGATGCCGACGGCGGCGAATAGTGAGTTGACGGCGCGCAATATGTCAGACGCACCGCCCAGACTGCGCGTCACGGCCGCCTTGCGCACTTCGGCCCGCTGCAGGAATTCCGCGCGCTCCCTTTCGATCTCCGCGTCGCGCACCACGGTAAACAGCACGGCCGTGACGACGAGCCCCGCCAGCAGCGTGAGCAGCGTGGCGGCGGCGGGCAGCCGCATGCGTGCGCGGGCGGTGGGCGCGATCGGTGTCAACATGGCCCATCGTAGCGCAGAAGCCCGGCGGGGCACGCCGCATTGCCGCGCCGTCAGGAACCGGGCGGCGCCTCCGGCGGCGGCAGCCGCTTGAGCTGCAAGCGCGCCAGCATCGGATACAGCGGCGGGCTGATGATGCGCGCCACGGCGAACGCGACCAGCGCGCACGCCATCAGGCTCAGCACCATGGCGTGGCCGTCGACCATTTCCATGACGATGATGAAGGATGTCAGCGGCGCCTGGGTGGCGGCGGCCAGGAAGCCGACCATGCCCAGCGCGATCAGCGCCGGCGCCTGGGTGCCGTACAGCAGCAGCGCGACGTCGTTGCCGATGCCGGCGCCGATGGCCAGCGACGGTGCGAAGATGCCGGCCGGCACGCCCGACCACGTCGTGATCCACGTCGCCAGGAACTTGAACAGCGCGTAGGCGGCCGGCATCGCCGACCAGCCCTCGACCATCATGCGCGTCGATTCGTAGCCGGAGCCGAAGGTGGCGCCGGCCGAGACGAGGCCAATCACGGCGACGGCCAGGCCGCAGCCCCCTGCGAACAGGACGGGGCGGCGCGCCCGCTGGCGCGAGAACCAGTCGCCGCTCGTGCCCGACAGCGAGGCCAGCAGCAGCCGCGAGAACAGCCCGCCGGCCAGGCCCGTCACGACGGCGACCAGCAGCCCCGGCCACAACAGCTCCATGCCCACGTGCTGGGCGTGGATGACACCGAAATAGACGCCGTTGCCGTGCGCGGACACGGCGACGAGGCCAGCCAGCACGATGGAGGCGATGATCAGGCCGCTGCTGCGGTGTTCGGGAGACCGTGCCAGTTCCTCGATGGCGAACATGACGCCCCCGAGCGGGGTATTGAAGGCCGCCGCGATGCCGGCCGCGCCGCCCGCCACCAGCAGGCCGCGGATGCCGACCGCGGGCCGTCCATCCAGCCGTACGCCCAGTCCCCAGGGCAGCACTCGGCGGGCCTGCAGCATGATGCCCGCCGCGATCTGCACGGAAGGACCTTCGCGGCCCAGGGACAGGCCGCCCAGCAGGCCGGCGGAGGTAAGCAGGATCTTGGCCACCGACAGGCGCAGCGAGACGAACAGGCTGCGCTGTTCACCGTCGGCCTGGCGGTCGAGCGCGGCGATGACTTGCGGGATGCCGGAGCCGGCCGCGCCGGCAGCATAGCGGCGCGTCAGCCAGACGACGCCGGCGGCCACGGCCGGGGCGGCCAACAGCGGCGTCCACCAGGCCGCCTCGCGCAGCAGGTCGAAACAGGCGGAAGCCTGTTCGGCCAGCCAGGTGAACAAGACGATGGTCAGGCCGGCCAGGATGGCCAGCGCGACCACGATGGCCCGCATCGCCCACAGCCGCCAGTCGGCCAGTTCGCGGCGCAAGGCGGTGCGCCAGTCGTCGTCGATCTCTTCCACTGCACTCATGGGAGGGCCACCGCCATTCCCATTTCTGGCCGAGCCAGCCTGTTTTCCGCTATCATCCGCTTATGTCCTCATCTTCTTCCGTCAACGCGAGCGAACCGCCGCCGGCCACCCGCGTGCTGCGGCAATTCCGCATCGTCTTCAATTCCGTCAAGACCCACTTCCGCCAGGTCGAACGCGAAGCGGGTGTCGGCGGCGCCCAGCTGTGGGCCCTGTCCGTCATCCAGGGCCAGCCCGGCATCGGGGTCACGGGCCTGGCGCGCGAACTCGACATCCACCAGTCCACGGCCAGCAATTTGCTCAAGGCCCTCGTCGAGCGCGGGCTCGTCGCGGCGGGGCGCGAAGGCATGGACCGGCGCAGCGTCGCGCTGCGCCTGACCCCGGCCGGGGCCGAGGTGCTGAGCAGCGCGCCGATGCCGTTCGCCGGCGTGCTGCCGGACGCCCTGTCCAGCCTGGACGCGGCCACGCTGGCGCGGCTGGAGCAGGATCTCGGCCAGCTCATCGCCCTGCTCGAGGCGGACGAAACGAGTGCCGGCGTGCCGCTGGCCCAATTGTAACGCGCATCATCCCGGCTCGCCGGCACGGAAGCGCCGCAGCGCCGCATCGACGATGGCTTCGCGGCTGCCCTCGGCCTCGAACGCCTGGCGCAGGAACGTCGCGTCGCTGCCCACGTGCGATTCGCGGTACAGCGCGTCCAGCGCCGCCGTGCTGCCCAGCGCCTGCGCATGCGGCTCCAGGCGGCGCAGCGTCGTCATGATGTCCTCGCGCAGCGACAGCTGCTCGTGCGTCTGCGGATGCACGAGGGTGCCGTCCAGGCCGAAACGGCAGGCCTGGAAGCGGTTGTAGTTGTACACGAGGTAATCGTCTTCCAGCGGCGGCGGCTCGCTGCCGGCCAGCAGGTAGCGGCACAGCGCCTGCAGGTAGCAGGCCAGCGCGGCCGCGCGCTCCACCGACAGCGGCGTGTCGCACACGCGCAGCTCGATCGTGCCGTATTCCGGCTTCGGGCGCAGGTCCCAGTAGAAATCCTTCATGCTGCGCACGATGCCGGTGCCGGCCATGCGGTTGAAGTAATCCTCGGCGAACGCCTCCCAGCTCAGGACGAACGGCGCCCGGCCCGACAGCGGGAAGGCGAACACGGAATTCAGGCGCGCGGACTGGAAGCTGGTGTCGAAGCCCTGCGAGAACGGCGACGAGGCCGACAAGGCGATAAAGTGCGGCACGTAGCGGTTCAGCGCGTGCAGCAGGTACAGCGCCTCGTCGCCGCTGCGGCAACCGATGTGCACGTGCTGGCCGAACACGGTGAACTGCTTGGCCAGGTAGCCGTACAGCTGCGAGACTTCCTTGAAGCGCGGCTTCGCGTAGATCCGGCGCTGCGCCCACAACTGGAACGGGTGGGTGCCGCCGCCGCACACGCCCACGTTCAGGCGGTCGCCGGCCGCGAGCAGCGTGTCGCGGATCTGGCGCAGCTGGGCCAGCAGCTCCGTGTAGTTGGTGTGCACGCTGCTGTTAATCTCGATCATGCTTTCCGTGATCTCGGGCGTGACGTTGCCCGGGAACGGCGCGCGGCCCAGCAGCTCCAGCATGTCCGGCGAGGCCGGCACGAGGTCGAAGTCGGACAGGCTGACGAGCTGCAGTTCCAGCTCGACGCCGAAGGTCAGCGATTCGGACGTGTTGAATGGTTCCAGTGCCATGTCAGGCCTCCCTTTCCGGTGAGATTTCCTTCGCGGCGACCACGGCGCGCTGCGTCAGCAAGGGGCCGAACAGCTGCAGCAGCAGCGCGATGGCGGCCAGCGGGGCCAGGCTGTCGAACAGGTCGACGCCCAGGCGCCGCGTCTGCTCGATCAGCAGGATCGCGAACACGGTCATCGGCGCCAGCGCCACGCCGGCCAGCGCACCCTTGCGCACCGAGATGCCGGAGACGCGGGCGAAGGCGGCGCACACGCCGATCTTGACGGCCATGCGCACGAGGACGAGCAGCAGGCCCAGGCCCAGGCCGTTCCAGACGCTGGCCCAGTTCAGCGTCGACGCCGCGAACACGAACAGCAGCACGGTCAGCAGGTCGCCGAGGGCGCCGAAATTACGCTGGGCGATACCGAGCGCGCTGCGGCGATGGCGCGCCACCAGCCCGAATGACAGCGCGGCGAGCACCGGCGACAGCGTCAGCACGTGGGTCACGGCCACGAGCAGCAGGACGGCCAGCGCGAACGCCATCGTCGCGTCGCTGCCGGCGCCGGCGCGGCTGCGCAGCCAGCGCGGCACGAGCACGCCGAACGCCACGCCCAGCAGCGCCGACGCGACCAGGACCAGCAGGCTGGCCCCCGCCGCATGGCCCAGGTGGCCCGAGGTCTGGAACACGCCGATGCCGACGATGACGTTATACACGAACACGGCCAGCACGCAGTTCAGCGCCGTCAGGTGCAGCGCCCGCTCCGTCACCTGGCCGCCGGCATGCTGTTCGTTAAACACGCGCAGCACCCCGGCCGGCGAGCTGGCCATCGCCAGCGACGCCACCAGGCTGGCGGCGAGCACGGGCATGTGGAACTGGCGCCCGACCGCGTACACGGCCGCGAAGGTGAGCAGGCTCTCGGCCAGCGAGGTCACGAGGATCCAGGGGTTCGCCCGCAGCCAGTTCAGGTTGATGCGGTAGCCCAGCTCGAACAGGATCAGGCCGAAGCCCAGGTTCGCCAGCAGCAGGAAGGCATTGCTGTCCGCCGCGGCGAGGAAATTGTTGGCCAGGTTGCCGAACAAGAAGCCGGCCAGGCCATAGATGCTGATGCGGGGGATGCCGGTCCAGCGGAACAGGAGTTCGCCGGCCATCCAGGAGAGTACGAGTGCCAGTGGCCAGGCCAGCTGCCCTACATAGGAGATCAGTTCGGTCATGCACGTCCTTTGACGTCACGGAGCGGCAATCGGGGAACGATGAGGGAAAAAACGGCTCCCGCGGTCGCCCGCCGGGAGCCCAATAGATACCAGGGTATCCTCATCGCTGATCGCGAAGGCAGCGCTCAGCCGCCCCGCTCACGCATACATTGTTGCACAGAACATGTATCGATGGCAACCACATTTGTATCAATACATGCAGATGACGGCGGATCCATCGTGGATTCGGGAAGATGACATGGCGATGCGCGAAGGAGTGCGACGTCGGTATCGATGGGTGCGGGTTGTCGGGCGTCGCCTGCGTTCTTGCCACGTCATCTTCAAGCGAGCTCAACCATTCTAACGGCGCTCCGCGCCCGGCCGGCGCACCATTGACGACATCCCATCATGTACAGCGCATGTGCCGGCGCCGATCCCGCTCCCGGCCTGCCGATATCCGGGGTGGATATAAGCATAGGCACAAAGAGTATTGGCGTGGCAATTGCACGGCTGATAAGCTTCGCCCCCTCGCCGGCCATGGCGCCGGCGCCTCGCATCCAACAAGAACACAGAGAAAGAAAACCATGAGCGTCAAACATACCCAGCCGAGCCCGGCCCGCGCGCTGCTCGCGCTTGCCCTCGTCGCCGCCCTCCCCCCGGCCGCCCGTGCGCAAGCCCAGGCCGGCGCCGACCAGAACGCCCAGGCCGCCGATGCGGCCGCCACCGTCGTCGTCACCGGCACGCGCGCGGTGAACCGCCGCACCCTGGATTCGCAATCGCCCGTCGATGTCATCGGCAGCAAGGAATTGCTGAGCACCGGTTCGAGCGAACTGGCCACCGTGCTGGGCCGCCTGCTGCCGTCGATGAACTTCCCGCGCCCGTCCGGCGCCGATGCCAGCGACGCCGTGCGTCCTGCCCAGCTGCGCGGCCTGTCGCCGGACCAGACCCTCGTCCTCGTCAACGGCAAG
This sequence comes from Massilia paldalensis, assembly GCF_044901715.1. NCBI lineage: Bacteria > Pseudomonadati > Pseudomonadota > Betaproteobacteria > Burkholderiales > Oxalobacteraceae > Massilia > Massilia paldalensis. Next base: position 1,741,151 of record NZ_JBJCIU010000001.1, on the reverse strand, counting down.
CGCCGCCACACCTCGGCCGTCATCAACGTCAACGGCACGCTGGGCCGCGGCTCGGCACCGGCCGACCTGAACGCGATCCCGCTGGCTGCGATCGACCACATCGAGGTGCTGCGCGACGGCGCCGCCGCGCAGTATGGCTCGGACGCCATCGCCGGCGTCGTCAACATCATCCTCAAGCACGGCGCCGAAGGCGGCGAGGCGGAAATCGGCTACGGCCAGTACGATGCCGGTGACGGCGAACAGGTCACACTGCGCGGCTCGAAGGGCTTCGCGCTGGGCGACCAGGGCTGGGCCCGCGTCTCGGTCGAACTGGCCGACCGCAACCCGACCAACCGCGCCGGCCCCGACCCGCGCCCGCAGGCCGGCCCGCGCCAGGGCCAGGTGAACGCCCGCCTGGGCGATCCGGAAAGCCGCCCGCACAGCATCTTCCTGAACAGCCAGGTCCGCCTCAACGACAACGTCGACTGGTACGCGTTCGCTGGCTACAGCGAGCGCTACACCTCCGCCGCCGCCACGTTCCGCACCGCCTACACGAGCGATGCGCGCACGACGCTGCGCACGCCGCTGTACCCGGAAGGCTTCCTCCCGCTGGAAAACAGCATGTCCTACGATAATTCCGTCGTCACGGGCCTGCGCGGCGAACTGGCCGGCTGGCGTTGGGACGCGAGCGCGAACTACGGCCGCAACCGCTTCAAGCTGGACGTCGACCACACGGTCAACTACGACCTCGGTGCCGCCAGCCCGACCCATTTCTACGCGGGCGAGCTGACCGCGACCCAGCAGGTGGCGAACCTGGACGTGGCGCGCGACTTCGACGTTTCCTGGCTGGCCGGTCCCCTGACGGTGGCCTGGGGCCTCGAGTACCGCCACGAGGACTACGAGATCGGCGCGGGCGAGCCGAACTCCTATTACAAGTCGGGCGCCCAGGGCTTCTCCGGCTTCCGTCCCGAGAACGCGGGCAAGAACAGCCGCCACAACCAGTCGATCTACCTGAACCTGGAAGGCGACATCGTCAAGGACCTGTCCGGCTCCCTGGCCGTGCGCCACGAGCGCTACAGCGACTTCGGCAACACCACGTCCGGCAAAGGCTCGCTGCGCTATGCGTTCACGCCGACGTTCGCGCTGCGCGGCACCGTGTCGAACGGCTTCCATGCGCCGTCGCTGGCCCAGCAGTTCTACACGATCACGACGACCAACCTGCTGACGGTGCAGAACCCGGCCACGGGCCAGTACGATTACGTGCCGGTCGAGACGGGCACCTTCGCCGTCGGCAGCCCCGCCGCCCAGGCGCTGGGCGCGACCCAGCTGAAGCCCGAACGTGCGCGCAACATCAGCATCGGCGCCCAGTGGCAGCCGTTCAAGAACTTCACGGCAACCGTCGACGCCTACCGCATCGACATCGACGACCGCATCGTGTTCTCGTCGAACCTGCAGCTGTCGCAGGCGCTGCAGCAGTCGCTGGCCGGACAGACGGGCAACTACGTGGGCGCGGCGCGCTACTTCACCAACGCCGTCGACACCCGCACCAAGGGCGTCGACGTGGTCGGCACCTACCGCCTGAACCTGCAACAGGGTGCGCGCGCCGACTTCACGCTGGCCTACAACCACAACGACAACGAGGTGCGCCGCCTGGCCGACAACCCGGCCTTCCTGACGCGCCAGAACCTGACGCTGCTGGACCGCCAGTCGATCAACCGCCTGACCGTCGGCTCGCCGAAGGACAAGCTGAGCCTGACGGGCGACTATACGCGCGGCATCTGGAACGGCCGCGCCACCGTCACCCGCTACGGCGAGTTCACGTTGCCGCAGAATAACGCGGCGTTCGACCAGACCTACGATCCGCAGTGGGTGCTGGACCTGGCCGCGACCGTGCGCATCGCCAGCAACTGGCGCCTGACGGGCGGCATCGACAACGCGACCAACCGCTACCCGGCGCAGATCACGTCGCTGTCGAACCTGAACCAGAACGGCACCAGCCCGTACAGCGGGTTTGCGCCGAACGGGTTCAATGGCCGTTACTTCTATGTGAAGGCCGGCTACAACTGGTAATCAGCCGCCGCCGCGCGGCATGAAACGACGTCGCCCCTGCGCAGGCAGGGGCCTAATTTGCTCGCTTTATCGTGACGCGAACAGAATTAGGCCTCTGCCTGCGCAGGGGCGACGGATTTTGGAGTGGCGGTTTAATTGAAACTCAAGCCGCTGCCGTTCGCATTGCTGATCTTCTTCCCCTTCAAATCGACCGTGAAATGATCGCTGGGCTTGGCCGAACCGAGTCCCTTGAAGATCGCGAACACCTGCTTGAACTGGTTCTGGAACGGCACGCCGACCGGGTTCTGGTCCGACGGCTTGTCGCCCACGCGGGCGATGGCTGCCGGACTGGCCGGGAACGCGGCCATCAGCACCTTGTACATCGCCACGCGCTGGGCGCCCATGTCGCGCAGCGCGAGCTCGCCCGCATAGACGGTGCGGTGGAAGTCGCCGTAGAACTCGTAGGCGCTGATCTGGGCGAAGTCGTCCAGCTTCAGGCCCGCCGCGGCGGCCAGCTTGTCGGCGCGGACGGTGGCATCGGCCCAGTCGGCCGTCAATTGCGAGGCGGCGACGCCCGTGCCGGCCGCCGTGCCTACGCCAGTACCTGCGGCAGCGCAGCTGGCCGTCAGCGGCACGACGCCCGGATTGTCCTTCAGCTGGGCGAGCGTGACCTTCGTCTGGAGTTGCGACAGGATCAGCATCTGCTTCGCGTTCAGGTTCGTCGCCGCTTCCTTCATCTCGCACGGCCAGTACTCGTCCATGAAGCGCAGGCGCGAGAGCTCGCCGAAGTAGTAGCGCGTGTACTCGCCGTAGGTGCGCGTGTCGAGCACGGCGCGGTCCCAGCGCTTGGCCACGTCGGCCGTCGCCGTGCTGCCTTTCAGGTAATCGTTCTCGACCTGGTAGTACGGGAACAGCACGTTGAAGTTGGCCACCGTGCCGAGGGGGACGGTCTGGACGTCGACCGTGTCCAGGTCCTTGTACGTCAGGATCTTGTAGGCGGCGCCGTACACGGCCAGCGACGGCGACTGCACGTTGGCCAGGTAGTTGCCGCCCGCGTCCGTATAGTCGTTGGTGCCGTTGAAGTGCATGTGGCCGCCCACGTGCAGGCGCAGGCCGGTGGCGGCGACGGCCGCCGTCGTGGCGGCTTCCGGCACGCGCGCCGTCTGGAAGGCGCCCGGCTTGAACACGGCCTTCATCGCGTCCGTCTGGTTCGCGTAGAAATCCATGGTCGGATAGTGCGAGAAGGCCATCAGCTGCTTGCCTTCGGCCCTGGCGCGAGCGGCGACGGACTTGATCCATTCCATCAGGTGGATCTTGTGCGTGAGGACCTTGTTCCAGCCGGCGTTGCCCGCCCCTTCGTAGCCCTTGAAGTTCTGCGGGTTGGCGGGATCGAAGTTTGCGTTCGGCACGTAGACGTTGGCGTCGATCGCCAGCAGCCACAGGCCTTTCACGGGTTCGACCAGGTAGCTGGCGTCGAACATCTGGGCGCAGCGGGTATAGGACTTGCCCAGCTTCGCTTCGCCCGCCGCCTTGTACGCGCCGCCCTCGCCTTCCGCGCAGATCTCGTACTGGCGGTTCTTCAGCGCGGATTGCGCCGCCGCCTCGTCGTAGCTGTACTTGCCGCCCGTGTACTTGCTGAACGGCGTTTCCCACAGCACGTCGGACTTGTTCGGCATGAAGCCGAAATCGGACAGCTTGGCGACGAGCTTCTCGTAGCCCTGCTCCATCAGCTGGTCGGTGCAGACCACCGTCGGATCCTTGGACTTGCAGGCCGCGTTAGCGGTGGCGTACACCTTCTGTTCCTTGCCGTCCTTGGTAAGGAAGTCGCTCTTGCCCGCCTCCATGTCGTCGTACGGCTCGTTCGGGTCGTGGTTGCCCGGCGCGATGAAGAAGCGCATGCCCTTGGCCTGGTATTCCTTCAGGATGTCGGCGATGCCGTCGATGTTGATCGGCTGGGCGTCGTCCGAGTAGTCGCCCGGCAGCGCGACGTGGCGGATGCCCTTCGCATACGCGTCGTCCAGCGCGGCGCGGAAGGCGAAGTAGTTCTCGTTGAACAGGCGGGTCGAGGTAAGTTGCGCGTACATCGTGCGGATCGTCGCATTCTTCCCATCCTTGGTCGGGATGCCCGCGAACTGGCTGCTCTTGAAGTCGCCGTAGACGTTCTCGAAGTGCACGTCCGTCATGAAGGCCACGCTGGTGTTGGCCGCCGTGACGGGCGGGGTGGGCTCGGGGGCGACCGGGGCCGGCGCAGGGGCGTCGTCGCTGCTGCTGCAGGCGGACAGCAGGGCCAGCGCGACGGCGCCCGCGACGGAAGAAAGATGACGGGCACGGTACGGGTCGTTCAGGGGCATGCGGGTCTCCACGCGATCAAGGAGTGGAAATGATTCCATTCCTGCATGACCGGGTCATTACACGCCGCAGCCCGCCGCAGTCCGCCAACCGTAGCCCGCCAGCCTTCATACGCGCGGCGGATCCGTCTCCCGCGCATACACCCGGTGCCCTGCCAGCACGGCCATGAAGCTGGCCAGCCCCGTCTCCAGGCCGCCGTCCTCGGCCACGATCACGCCCGGATCGGGTTCGCCGTTGGGCAGTGCGGGCGGGATACCGGCCGCCGCCAGCAGCTGGCTGCCCGCGCCCAGCGCGAGCAGGGGTTTGCCGTGGCGGTACTGGTCGCGCACGAAGTCAAGCACGCGGGCGTCGCGCGCGAGTGCCGCCACCGACGCCTCGCCCGGCGCGATCACGATCCCGTCGTACATGACGGACGGCGTCGCTTCGAAGGTGACCTCGACGTCGAGCGGCTTGCCGACGGCCGGGCGCAGCTCGCCCAGGCGCTGACCCAGCACGCGCGGCTGGGCGCCCTCCTTCAGCAGCACGGCGTAGACCTGGCGCGCGACGTTGGCGTCGACGCCCTCGCCCGCCGCCAGCGCGACGCGGCGCGTGCGGATGCCCATCTCGCCGGGATGGGCGAACAGCGACAGCGAAGGCGACGGCGGATACTCCGGCACGGGCGTGTCGTTCACGCGCTGCAGCGGATCCGGCACCGGGATGCCGAGGCCTTCCGCCACGGTCTTCGCCAGCCCCATGTCGACGTTGACGAGGCCCGCGACGATGCGTTCGCGGATCGCCGGTATCTGCACCCGCGTCAGCTCGAAGCGGAAGGCGTCGGCGATGTGGCGCCGCTCGGCCGGCGTCTGGCTCTGCCAGAACAGGCGCGCCTGCCCGTAGTGCTCCGCGAACAGCTCCGGCTTGCTGCGCACCTTGCTGCCCGCGACCGGTTCCGGATAGCTGACGAATCCCCGTGCGCCGGCCTGGAACGGGCAGCCGCCGGCCAGCGAATTCGGCTCGTAGGCGACGCGTCCGCGGTTGATCGACTGGCGGTGTATGCCGTCGCGCTGGTTGTTGTGCACGGGCGCGACGGGGCTGTTGATGGGGATTTCGTGGAAATTGGGGCCGCCCAGGCGCGTGAGCTGGGTGTCGATGTACGAGTGGATACGGCCCTGCAGCAGCGGGTCGTTGCTGAAGTCCAGGCCCGGCACCACGTGCGCCGCGCAGAACGCCACCTGCTCGGTCTCGGCGAAGAAATTGTCGGGATTGCGGTCCAGGACCAGCTTGCCGACCGTCCGCACCGGCACCAGTTCCTCCGGCACGATCTTGGTCGGGTCCAGGATGTCGAATTTCTGGAAGGCGGCGGCCTGCTCCTCCGTGAACACCTGCAGGCCCAGTTCCCATTCGGGGAAGTGTCCGGCCTCGATCGCCTCCCACAGGTCGCGGCGGTGGAAGTCCGGGTCGGCGCCGCCCAGCTTGACGGCCTCGTCCCACACCAGCGAATACGTGCCCTGGCGCGGCGTCCAGTGGAACTTCACGAAGTGCGACTCGCCCTTGTCGTTCACCAGCCGGAACGTGTGCACGCCGAAGCCCTGCATCGTGCGGTAGCTGCGCGGGATCGCGCGGTCCGACATCACCCACAGCAGCATGTGGAAGATCTCGGGCGAGAGGCCGGCGAAGTCGTAGAAGGTGTCGTGCGCGCTGGATGCCTGCGGGATCTCGTTGTGCGGTTCCGGCTTCACGGAATGGATCAGGTCCGGGAACTTCATCGCGTCCTGGATGAAGAAGACGGGGATGTTGTTGCCGACCAGGTCCCACACGCCTTCGTCCGTGTAGAACTTGGTGGCGAAGCCGCGCACGTCGCGCGCCGTGTCGGCCGAGCCGCGCGACCCGGCGACGGTCGAGAAGCGCACGAACACGGGCGTGCGCTTGCCCGCCTTGGCGAACAGCGAGGCGCGGGTCAGGGCGGACAGGTCGTGGTAGTTCTCGAAGTAGCCGTGGGCGCCCGCGCCGCGCGCATGCACGACGCGCTCGGGAATGCGCTCGTGGTCGAAGTGCGTGATCTTCTCGCGCAGGATGAAGTCTTCCAGCGCCGTCGGACCGCGCAGGCCGACCTTCAGCGAGTCCTGGTTGTCCGCCACCTTGACGCCCTGGTTCGTCGTCAGCTCGCGGCGGCTGTCGTCCACCCGCACCCGGTCCAGCGGGCCGTTCAGCGGATTGGCGCCGATGTCCGGCTTGCCGTCGCCCGCCTTGCGCGAGGCGATGTCCTCGGTGGTCGTGCTGGCCGTGGCCAGCGGCGTGTCCGGCTCGCGCACGGCGCCGCGGTGCGGCGTGAACGCGGCCTCGCCGTATTCCAGGCCCTTGGTCTCGTTGAACGGCATCTCGGCGGCCAGCTCGCCGCCCTCCGTGACTTTTTCCAGCAGGCGTCCGTCCTCGCGCGTGTCGAATCCCAGGCTGGCGGGTTCGGCCGGGTCGGACGGGCCGCCGACGGTGCCCAGGATCGAACCGGCGCCGTCGTACGGGCCGTTGTTGTGCGTAGCCATGCATCACCTCTTGGTCGGGTTGACAGGATGCGCACGGCCTATATGCCCGTTGGAAAAACGAAGTCACCGGACGCGGCGGGTGCGCAAATGCCGAGTCTGCTAGGCATCGCGCATACCGTCTTGAGCTAGTGCAAAGGCAGTCGCGGGATTCAGGCGGCCACGGCCGCGGCGGACTGCGGGAAGCCCCGCGCGGCAGCCAGGTCGGCCAGCAGCCGTCCCAGGAAGCAGCCGTTGACGATGCCGAACAGCAGGCAGACAGCGGCGATGAAGGCGGCGTCCTGGCGCGTATGGGGCAGGATGGCGACGGCGACCGATGCCGCGTACTTGGTGAGGAACACGGCCATCATGAGGGCCAGCGGCGCCCAGCTGCCCGCCACCCGCACCGTGCCGGGCCGGGTGGCTGGCGCGACGCGCACGGGACCGAAGCGCAGGACCAGCAGCGTCGTGGCCGCGGCGCCCGCCGCCCACGCGGCCAGCGGCAAGGCCGAGGTGCCGAACTTGGCGGCGATGTCCTGCAGGGACAGGGCCAGCATCGCCAGCGGGATGATCCACATCTTCCTGACGGCGACGTGGCGGTCGCGGCTGGCGATCATGCCGCGCGCGACGAGGAAGGCGAGGATGGCCCAGACGTAGACGGGGGTGTGGGTGACGATGTGGCTCAGCATGGTCGGCTCCTTGGAGAGGTTCGTGATCGAATGGCTCCATGGTGCCGTGTTCGGCGGCCGGGCCGGCGGCGCTGCGACGGATGGCCGTCTGGCGGCGCGAGATGCAGCGGGGCGGCGCGAAATGTGGCCGATACTGTGCGGCCGATACTCTGCGGCCGATACTGTGCGGTCGACTACTGTGCAGCCGCCTACTTGACCCGCTGCTTTTCCAGCTTGCGCGCCAGCGTCCGGCGGTGCATGCCGAGGCGACGCGCCGCTTCCGAGATATTGAAATCGGTCTCGGCCAGCACTTCGTGGATGCGCTCCCACTCCAGCGTCTTGATCGACGTGGAGCGGTTCGTCAGCTCGAGTTCCGTATTGCCGGCCACGTGGCCGAAGGCGGCCTCGATGTCGTCCGTATTGGACGGCTTGGCCAGGTACTGGGAAGCGCCCAGCTTGATCGCCTCGACGGCGGTGCCGATGCTGGCGAAGCCCGTCAGCACGACGATCAGCATGTCCGGGTCGTGGGCATGCAGCATCTGCACGCAGGCCAGGCCCGAGCTGTTTCCCTTGAGCTTGAGGTCGACCACGGCATAGCCGGGATTGTGGTCCTTCAGGAGTTCCTGGGCTTCGTCCAGCCCGGGTGCGAGCAGGACCTTGTAGCCGCGCCGCTCGAACGAGCGGCCGAGGGTGCGCGCGAAGGCGTCGTCGTCCTCGATGATGAGTAGCAGGGGTTCGGTGTTAGGCATTGCGCAATTTTACATGCAAGCGGGATGGCCTGCTGCGGCCGCGGCGGACTATTCCTGCCGCAGCGCGATCGCCGACAGCGGCAGCGTGAGCGTGACGCGCGCCCCGCCCTCGGGACGGTTGACGGCCGTGACGCTGCCGCCCAGCGTGCGCGCCACGTTCACGGCCAGGAAGACGCCGAGGCCGCCGCCGGGACGGCCCTTGGTGGACTGGTATGGCTTGCCGAACTGCGCCAGGATCGCCGGGGCGAAGCCGGGGCCGCGGTCGGTGACGGTCAGGATCAGGATGCCGTCGTCGACGCCGGCATCCAGGCCCACCCAGTCGGGCGACGCTTCCAGGGCATTGTCGAGCACGTTGTCGATCATCTGCTTGAGCGCTTCGTCGAAGGCGACGGGCATGTCGGCACCGATGCGGTTCACGTACTCGAACGCGCGCACGGGCCGGCTGCCCTGCCATTGGCGCACGAGGTTATCGAGGAAGGTGCGGATCGTCGTGCGGCGCGCCGATTCGCCGCGCGCCTCGCCGGCCGACAGCAGGATGCCGCTGACGATGGACTTGCAGCGCTGCAGCTGGGTCTGCATCTCGGAGATTTCCTCGATCAGGTCCGGGTTTTCCTTGAATTCCGGCATGCGCTTCCAGTCGCCCAGGATCACGGACAACGTCGCGAGCGGCGTGCCCAGCTCGTGGGCGGCGCCCGAGGCGAGCAGGCCCATGCGCACGATGTGTTCTTCCTCGGCGGCGCGCTGGCGCAAGTCGGCCAGCTGGCTGGCGCGCGTCTTGAGGGTATTCGTGATGCGCAGGATGAAGATGACCAGCAGCGCCGCGTCCAGAACGAAGCACAGCAGCAGCCCCTGCACGTACAGGCTGGAGATGCCGCGCGCATGGTCCGGCGGCAGCGGCAGCGGCTGGGCGAAGATCGACAGCCCCGCCAGACACGCCAGCGTGATGGCGACGATGGTCCAGGTCGACCAGGCTTCCAGCAGCACGGCCGACAGGATCACCTGCAGCAGGTACAGGAAGGCGAACGGATTGCTCGCGCCGCCGGACAGATACAGCTGCATCGTCAGGCTGGCGACGTCCACGAGCAGCGCGAGGAACAGTTCGCTGTTGGTGACGGGCCGGTGTTCGTGCCAGCGCAGGTGGCTGGCGATATTGAAGGCGATCAGGCAGGCCAGCACTTCGAGCATCTGCACCAGGGGCAGCGGGACGTCGAAGATCAGGATGGCGCCCGCGATCGTGGTGATCTGGCCGATGACGGCGATCCAGCGCAGCTCGATGAGCTGCAGCATGTTCTTGTGGCCGGCGACGTATTCGACGTCGGCGACGGAATTCATGCGCCAGCGCCGTCCCGGGCCCTTGCCCGCGGTCGCCGTCGGGTCACTCATCGTCGTCCGGGTCCTGCGCGCCGGCGCGCGGGCCGCGCGTCACGCGCCACCAGCCGAAGACGACCATCAGGGCCAGCGCGTGCCAGGTCAGCGCGTAGACCAGGTGGCTGTTGTGGAAGCTGACGACGGTGAGGCCGCCGGTCGGACGGTCCGGCGAATCGGACGGGTTCTGCGCTGCTTCCGCGTCGACGAAATACGGAGCGACGGATTTCCCCGTCGCGCCCAGCTTGCGGGTGGCGGCGATGGCCGCCACGTCGCGCGAATACCAGCGGTTGTTCGCCGGGTCGTTGTCGCGCGCAAACGAGCCGCCGCGCTCGCTGATGCGCAGCAGGCCGACGACGCGCACGGCGGGTTCGTGGCGCGCGGCGACGCCGGCGCACGGGTTGCCATCCGCGGCCAGCGGCGCGTAGCGCGTACGTGCGCCCAGGTCGGCCGGAATGAAGCCGCGGTTGACGAGGATGATCGTGCCGTCCGTGGCGCACATCGGCGTGATCAGCCAATAGCCGCTGCCCTGCTCGGTGAGGGCCTGGACGGGGGTGGTGAGGTCGTACAGGTAGGTGCCGTTGAGTTCCAGGCGACGGTATTCGTCGTCGGCGGCATTGATGCCGGCCCAGCCGGCCGCGGGGGGCGGCGCGGCGGGAACGGCGTGCACGCGTGCATCGACGCGTGCGATCAGGTCCAGTTTCCACTGCAGGCGGAACACCTGCCAGGTACCGAGACCGGCGAACAGGACGATCAGGAGCAGCGCCAGGACTGCCAGGACGGGAGAAGCTCCCTTGCGCCGGGACGCGCCCGGCGCTGCTGCGAGATCGTTGCCCGCCATTTACTGCATGTCGTGCATGCCGTGAACCGAGCCGCCATCGTTGCTGATGTGCGGCATCATGTTCGCGTTCATGTGGTACATGACCCAGATCGAGCCGACCAGCACGATGACCAGCAGGATGATGGTCAGGATCAGCGCCATCAGGTTCCAGCCGCCTTCCGACTTCGAGTTCATGTGCAGGAAGTAGACCATGTGCACGACGACCTGCACGGCGGCGAAGCCGAGGATCACGAACTTGGTCGTGTCCGGCGCCAGCTGGTGGGTCATCACCAGCCAGAACGGGATCACGGTCAGGATCACCGCGAGGATGAAGCCGATCGTGTAGTCCTTCATGCTGCCGTGGGCTTCCAGGTGGTCGTCGTGGTCGACGTGGCCGTGGCCATGGTGGTCGTGGCCGTGGGCGTGGTGAATATTGCTCATGGCAGGACTCCCATCAGGTAGACATAGGTGAACACGCCGATCCAGACGACGTCCAGGAAGTGCCAGAACATCGACAGGCAGGCGAGGCGGCGGTAGTTGGCGCCGTTGATGCCGTGCTTACCCAGCTGGAACATCAGCGTCACGAGCCACACGATACCGAAGGTCACGTGCAGGCCGTGGGTGCCGACCAGCGAGAAGAACGCGGTCAGGAAGCCGCTGCGCCACGGGCCGAAGCCCTCGTGGATCAGGTGCGAGAACTCGTACAGTTCCAGGCCCAGGAAGCAGGCGCCCAGGATGCCGGTGATGCCCAGCCAGAGCTGGGTGGAACCGAGGTTCTTCTTCTGGGCGGCCAGCATCGCGAAGCCGTAGGTGATCGACGAGAACAGCAGGAAGGCCGTGTTGACGGCCACCAGCGGCAGGTCGAAGATCTCGGCGCCCGACGGGCCGCCTGCGTAGTTGCGGCCCAGGACGGCATAGGTCGCGAACAGGCAGGCGAAGATGAGGCAGTCGCTCATCAGGTAGATCCAGAAACCGAGCAGCGTGCCGTTTTCCGGATGGTGCTCGGTCACGTAGTAGCGCGAGCTCGGGTCGGCGCTCGCGGCGCCGGCGTGGGTGGCGTTAATCTCAGACATGGGCTTCCAGCATGCGGGTGCGCTCTGCTTCCGTGCGGGCAACGTCTTCCGCCGGGATGTAGTAGTCGCGTTTGTAGTTGAACGTGTGGTAGATGGTCGTGGCGACCAGGGCGAAGAAGCCCACGGCGACGAGCAGCCACATGTGCCAGATGATGCCGAAACCGACCACGAACGACAGACCCGGGATGACCGGACCGGCCCAGGTGTTGGCAGGCATGTGGATCGGCACGTAGCCCTTCAGCGGACGCTGGTAGCCGTTCTTCTTCATGTCGGCCCAGGTGTCGTTGTCATGCACGACCGGGGTGAACGCGAAGTTGTAGGCCGGCGGCGGCGACGAAGTGGCCCACTCCAGCGTACGGCCGTTCCACGGGTCGCCCGTGACGTCGGCCAGCTTCTTGCGGTTGATGACCGAGACGGCGATCTGCATCAGCAGGCAGCCGATACCGGCGGCAATCATCAGGGTACCGAACAGCGAGATCTGGAACAGGTAGTGGATCGACGGGTCCTCGAAGTGGCTCATGCGGCGGGTCACGCCCATGAAGCCCAGGATGTACGGCGGGATGAACGCGAACCAGAAGCCGATCGACCACAGCCAGAACGAGCGGACGCCCCAGGTACGGTCCAGCTTGAAGCCGAACATCTTCGGCCACCAGTAGTTCAGGCCGGCAAACAGGCCGAACAGCACGCCGCCGATGATGACGTTGTGGAAGTGGGCGATCAGGAACAGCGAGTTGTGCAGCACGAAGTCGGCCGGCGGGACCGCCAGCATCACGCCGGTCATGCCGCCGATGATGAAGGTGATCATGAACGACACGGTCCACATCATCGGCAGTTCATAGCGGATGCGGCCCTTGTACATGGTGAACAGCCAGTTGAAGATCTTGGCGCCGGTCGGGATCGAGATGATCATCGTCGTGATGCCGAAGAACGAGTTCACGCTCGCGCCCGAACCCATCGTGAAGAAGTGGTGCAGCCACACGAGGTAGGACAGGACCATGATGACGGCGGTCGCGTACACCATCGAGGTGTAGCCGAACAGGCGCTTGCCGCAGAAGGTCGCGACGACTTCCGAGAAGATGCCGAATGCCGGCAGGATCAGGATGTACACCTCCGGGTGGCCCCAGATCCAGATCAGGTTCACGTACATCATCGAGTTGCCGCCCAGTTCATTCGTGAAGAAGTGGGTGTCGAACAGACGGTCCAGGCCCAGCATGGCCAGGACGGCGGTCAGGACCGGGAAGGCCATGACGATCAGGATGTTGGTGCACAGTGCGGTCCAGGTGAAGACGGGCATCTTCATCAGGTCCATGCCCGGGGCGCGCATCTTGACGATGGTGACGACCAGGTTCACGCCCGACAGCAAGGTGCCGACACCCGCGATCTGCAGCGACCAGATGTAGTAGTCGACGCCGACGTCCGGGCTCGCCAGGATGCCGGACAGCGGCGGGTAGGCCAGCCAGCCGGTACGGGCGAATTCGCCGACGAACAGCGAGGCCATGACCAGGATGGCACCGGCGGTGGTCATCCAGAACGAGAAGTTGTTCAGGAACGGGAACGCCACGTCGCGGGCGCCGATCTGCAGCGGCACGACGTAGTTCATGAAGCCCGTCACCAGCGGCATCGCCACAAAGAAGATCATGATCACGCCGTGGGCGGTGAAGACCTGGTCGTAGTGGTGCGGCGGCAGGAAGCCGTGGGAATCCCCGAACGAGAACGCCTGCTGGGCGCGCATCATCAGCGCGTCGGCAAAGCCGCGCAGGAACATGATCAGGCCGAGCACCATGTACATGATGCCGATCTTCTTGTGGTCGATGCTGGTGAACCACTCTTTCCAGAGATAGCCCCACAGCTTGAACTTGGTAATGGCGCCCAGGACGACGACGCCGCCCAGGAGCACCGCGATAAAGGTACCGATCAGGATCGGCTCATGGTAGGGAATCGCTTCCCAGCTGAGCCGACCGAAGATCAACTTCGCTAAGTCAAATTGCTCGTGCATGATGGTTACTTCTTCTTCACAGATTCATCGGGCGTGGTGCAAACCTCGCCGTTGGCCTGGGCCAGACGGGTCGCTGCCGCTTGTTGGGGCATCCGGCGCATGGCCATCTCGCGTGCCTTGTTCGCGTCTTCCTGCATCATCTTGTCCATGCAGACGACGCCGTCGGCGACGCAGCGGTTCAGGACACGATAGAACAGGTCGCCGTCCACGCTGCCGTAGTGGCGCACGGGATCCTTGATGCTCGGCTTCTCGAGCGCCAGGTAGTTGGCGCGGTCGAGGTTGCCGGCGCTGCCGCTCTTGACCGACTGCACCCAGCCGTCGAAATCGCCCTGGGCGACGCCGCGGTAGGAGAAACGCATGTCCGAATAGCCGGCGCCGCTGTAGTTGGCCGAGAAGCCCATCGACTGGACCGGCTTGTTCTGGACGGCGTTGAGCGTGGTTTCCATGCCCGGCATCGCGTAGATCATGCCGGCCAGTTCAGGAACGTAGAACGCATTCATGACCGAGGTCGCGCTGATCTTGAAGCGCACCGGCACGTCGACCGGGACCACCAGTTCGTTCACCGTCGCGATGCCCTGCTCCGGGTAGATGAACAGCCATTTCCAGTCCATCGCCACGGCCTGCACCACGAGCGGCTTGGCGGAAGCGGGGATCGGACGGTTGGCGTCCAGGCGTTCCAGCGGACGGTACGGGTCCAGCTTGTGGGTGTAGATCCAGGTCACGAGACCCAGCACGATCACGATCAGGAGCGGAGCGCCCCAGATGACCAGTTCGAGCTTGGTCGAGTGATCCCAATCCGGCAGGTATTCTGCTTCGGTATTGCTCGCACGGTATTTGCGGGCAAACCAGATGATCAGGATCATCACCGGAACAATGATCAACAGCATCAGGATCACCGAGATGGTGATCAGATGCGCCTGCTGTACAGCAATGTCACCGGACGGGTTCATCACCACCGTATTGCAGCCGGCCAGCGCTGCCAACGGGGCGAGGAGCAGTCCTCGACGGGCGGTTTTAGGAATCATGCTTGTGTTTTACGTTACATGGGAAAGATAACATGCTAATGTAACTCCATCGGCGTGCCTTTGGCGATTGGACGTTTTGTCCCACCCCTTTCGTTTTAGCAACTTTTCAAGGGGGTTGAGCAAAGTATCCGGCCGGGGGCTGCCAGCTTCCCAAGGAGACCCTTATGCAGAGCTCGACGACGTACGGCGACGCAGGCGCCGCTCCCATCACCGGACACCACAGCGGTGCCCGCAACATCAACGCCCGCGACGACCGCGTCGCACCGGGCGACATCGCGGTCGGCGTGGTCATCGGCCGCGCTTCCGAATACTTCGATTTCTTCGTGTACGCGATCGCCTCGGTGCTCGTGTTCCCCGCCGTGTTCTTCCCGTTCGCGGACCGGCTCGAAGGTACCCTGTATTCGTTTGCCATCTTCGCACTCGCCTATGTGGCGCGCCCCATCGGCACGCTGGTGTTCATGGCGATCCAGCGGCATTTCAGCCGCGAGATCAAGCTGACCATCGCCCTCTTCATGCTCGGCACCGCGACGGTGTCCATCGCCGGCCTGCCGACCTACTCGCGCTGGGGCGAATGGGCCATCGTCTCGCTGATCATCCTGCGTCTCGGCCAGGGGGCCGCGCTGGGCGGCTCCTGGGACGGGCTGCCGTCGCTGCTTGCCCTGAGCGCACCGGAAGGGAAGCGCGGATGGTACGCGATGCTCGGACAACTGGGCGCACCGGTGGGCTTCATCATCGCCGCCGGCATCTTCGCCTACCTGATGTCCCAGCTGTCCCAGGACGACTTCCTCGTCTGGGGCTGGCGTTTCCCCTTCTTCGTCGCCTTCGCGATCAACGTCGTCGCGCTGTTCGCCCGCCTGCGCCTCGTCTCCACGCCCGACTACGTGCACCTGCTGGACGAACACCAGCTCGACGCCGTGCCGGCCCGTGAAGTGGTCGGCAACCAGGGCACCACCATCGTGCTCGGCGCCCTCGCCGCCCTGGCCAGCTACGCGCTGTTCCACCTCGTGACCGTGTTCCCCCTGTCCTGGATCCAGCTGTACGACACCCGCTCGATGGCCGACTTCCTCGTCGTCCAGATGTGGGGGGCGGGCCTGGGCATCGTCGGCGTCCTGGCCTCCGGCTGGATCGCCGATAAATTCGGCCGCCGCAACACCCTCGGCACGCTGGCCGCCCTGATCGCCCTGTTCGCCGGCTTCGTGCCGACCCTCATGGACGGCGGCACCTCGGGCCAGAACACCTTCATCCTGGTGGGCTTCCTGCTGCTGGGCCTCTCCTACGGCCAGGCCGCCGGCGCCGTCACCTCGAACTTCCTGCCGAACTACCGATACACCGGCGCCGCGCTGACCTCGGACCTGGCCTGGCTGGTCGGCGCCGCCTTCGCGCCGCTGGTCGCCCTGGGCCTGGCCGCCAACTTCGGCCTCGGCTACGTCAGCCTCTACCTGCTGTCCGGCGCCGTCGGCTCGCTTGCGGCACTGAGCCTGAACCGCGCCCTGGAGATCCGCCGCTAGTCCCGGTTCCCGTCCGCACCAAGCCCCGGCCTGTGCCGGGGCTTTTTCTTGCGGTACGGCGACAGATTGCCTTATATATAGCTGGCGCGCGCCTGGCAAAAGATAGGACAGCGTAGAATCGGCGGGCAACCGCGTGCATTGCCCCGTCCCTCCTGGAGGAATCATGAAAAGATTGTTCCTGATGGCTACCCTGGTCTGCGCAAGCGCCTGGGCCCACCATGGCTGGAGCGAATACGACGCCGCCAAGCCGCTCGAACTCACGGGCACCATCCAGCAATCTGGCTACGAGAACCCGCACGGCTACGTCGACCTGAAGACGGCGGACAAGGCCTGGCATGTCGTGCTGGCCCCGCCGGCCCGCATGGACAGCCGCGGGCTGTCGAAGGCGATGCTGGCCGACGGTACCAGCGTCACCGTCTACGGCTATCCGCACCGCAGCAAGTCAGGCGAATTGCGCGCCGAGCGCATCACGATCGCCGGCAAGGCCACCGAGCTGCGCTGAACCGGATGGAGCCCCTCGCGCAGGCCCCGACGCGGCTGGCGGCGTCGCCGCTGGCCGAGGGCTTGCGCGGCGATGCCTGGCTGTACCCGCTGGTGGAGACCGTCCACATCCTCGGCTTCGTGCTGCTGGTGGGGGCGGTGCTCGTGTTCGACCTGCGCGTCCTCGGCTTCGGCGCCGCCCTGCCGCTGCGCGCCCTCGCCCGTCACACCCTGCCCTGGTCGCTGGCCAGCCTGCTGCTCGTCGTTCCCAGCGGCCTGCTGCTGTTCGCCACGCAGGCGCCGGACCTGCTCGCCAACCGCGCCTTCCTGCTCAAGCTGGGCCTGCTGGCGACGGCGGGCCTGAATGCGCTTGCCTTCCACCTGGGCCCCTGGCGCACGGCGCCGGACAGCGGGCCGGCGCCGCTGCGCGCGCGCCTGCAGGCCGGCGTGTCGATCCTGCTGTGGATCGCCGTCATCGCCTGCGGCCGCTTGCTGGCCTATGTATGACGGGTGCGGATGAGCGTCAGCGCACAGAACCGACCGTGCTGAGCAATTATGGTTAACATATATTGAACAGCATCCAACTCCGCTACCACGGCAGTGCCAGCTATACTGCGTGCATGGCGGGCGCTCGCACGGGCGCTCCGCACGCAGGGTGCCGGAGCTGGCATCGGAACGTTGGGAGAACAAGATGCGCAGACGCCTCGGCCTCGGACTCACCGGATTGGCAACCATCGCCGCACTGGTGATTCCACCCTGGCTGGCCTGGCGCGAGGCGCAACGCCAGGCCTGGGCGGCGGAGGCCGAGCATGCGCTGGCCGTCGCGCGCGACGTGCTGCACCGCACCGACGAGGCGGCACTGCAGATCATCAAGGGCAACCGCACGCTGGCGCGCTCCGGGCTAAAGCCCTGTTCGCCCGCCTCGCTCGCGCTGATGCGCCGCATCGCGCTCGGCTCCAGCTACATCCACGCGATCGGATGGGTGGAGAACGGCGTCCTCGTCTGCTCGTCGATGGGCCCGTTCCCGATACCGCTCGGCAGCGACGTCGTGCATACCAATTCCGGCGCCCTGCTGTATCCGAACGTGCCGCTGCCCGGCGCCGCCCAGGGCGCGCTGCTCGCCGTGGAGGGTGGCGGCTACGCCACCATCATCCACCGCGACACGCCCGTCGACGCGTCCGGCGCCGCGGCCGGCGTGGCCCGCGGCGTGCTGCACCTCTCCAGCCGCCGGGCGGTCGTGGCGCATGGCCGGCTCGACCCTGCCTGGGTCGGGCGCCTGGGCGCGGCCAGCACGACCACGTTCGCCGACGGCGATATGCTGGTGGCCATCGTGCGCTCCAGGCTGGACACCATCGCCGCCGTCGCCGCCGTGCCGCTGACAGGGGTGGCGCAGCGCGCGCATGCGATCGCGCTGCGCCTGGTGCCGGCCGGCCTCGTGTCCGGCCTCGTCGCCGCCACGGCCATCGGGCTGCTGCTGCGGCGCCGCATGTCGCTCGGGATGTCGCTGGCGGCGGCGCTGCGGCGCGGCGAATTCTTCCTGCTCTACCAGCCGATCGTCGACCTGCAGACGGGCCGATGGGTGGGCGCCGAGGCCCTGTTGCGCTGGCGCCGCGCCAATGGCGAGCTGGTCGGCCCCGACGTGTTCATTCCCGCCGCCGAGCAGAGCGGCCAGATCGTCAAGCTGACGGAGCACGTGATCGACGTCGTGGGCCGCGACGCCGGCGCCTTTCTGCGCGCGCATCCCGACTTCCACGTGGCCATCAATTTGTCCGCCGCCGACGTGCAATCGCCGGCCATCGTCGACCGGCTGGCCGCCATGCTGGCGTCCTGCGGCGCCCGTCCCTCGAACCTGATCGTGGAAATCACGGAACGGGGCTTCCTGCACCTGGAGGCGGCGCGCGAGGTGATCCGCCTGCTACGCGCGCAGGGCATCGGTGTCGCCATCGACGACTTCGGCACCGGCTATTCGAGCCTGTCCTACCTGGAGAGCCTTGATCTGGACTACCTCAAGATCGACCGCGCGTTCATCGAG
This sequence comes from Massilia paldalensis, assembly GCF_044901715.1. Taxonomy (NCBI): domain Bacteria; kingdom Pseudomonadati; phylum Pseudomonadota; class Betaproteobacteria; order Burkholderiales; family Oxalobacteraceae; genus Massilia; species Massilia paldalensis. The sequence continues at coordinate 1,722,563 of NZ_JBJCIU010000001.1, read as the reverse complement.
GCGATCGGCACCGATGCGCCGACCAGCGGCGTGGTCGGCCTGATCATCGAGATGGCGCGCTCGATGCAGCTGGCGATGATCGCGGAAGGCATCGAGAACCCGGCCCAGGCGGCCTACCTGCGCGAACGGGGCGTGGAATTCGCCCAGGGCTGGCTGTTCGGCAAGCCGATGCCGTTCGCCGACATCGCACACGGCGCCGACGGCCTGCGCCACGCAGCCTAGGCGCGCTCAGCCCAGCGCCGTATCGAGCACCGTCATCAGCACGAAGCCGAACACGAGCGCCACGCTGGCCCAGGTACCGTTGCCGTTCTGGTGCGACTCCGGCACGACGTCGTTGACGATCACGAACAGCATGGCGCCCGCGGCGGCGGCCAGCGCGAACGGCAGCAGGCCGGACGAGACGCCGATCAGCGCGGCGCCGGCGACGGCCGCCACCGGCTCGATCAGGCCCGAGGCCATCCCCAGGCCCGCCGACAGCACCCGGCCGTAGCCGACCGTGCGCAGGGCCAGCGCCACGACGAGGCCTTCCGGCACGTCCTGGATCGAGACGCCCGTGGCCAGCGAATTGGCCTTCTCGAGGTCGATGCCCGCGTAGGCGACGCCGATGGCCAGGCCTTCCGGCAGGTTGTGCAGCGCGACGGCCCAGACGAACAGCCAGGCGCGCCGCATCGAGTGGGCCGTGCGCGCATCGTGCTGCTCGAGGATGCCGTCGACGCGGATATACCGTTCCAGCACCAGCAACAGGGCGGCGCCGGCCATGATGCCGGCGCCCACGGAGAGGCTGGCGCCCCAGTTGCCGGCGCCGGCGGATTCGGCGGCGGCCAGCGCTGGAATGACGAGGGAGAACGAGGTCGCGCCCAGCATCACGCCGGCGCCGAAGCCCAGGAAGCAGTCGTAGGTGCGTTTTGAGAAGTGCTGGGACAGCAGCACGGGGATCGTGCCCAGCGCCGTCGCCGCGGCCGCGGTGCCACCGCCGACCAGGGCGCCGCGCAGATTCGGGGTGGCGCGGACGAGCTGCTCGAGCAGGCCGGCCAGCAAGGCCACGGAACCCAGCGCGCAGATGAAGAGCCCGACCATGCGCCGCGCGCCGAACGCGCGCGGAAGGTGGGACTGCTGGCGGGCTTTGGGAAGTGGCGTTTCCATCTTGTATCCAATCATAGGCGAAACGAACGGATGCGGCGCACGGCTGCGCGCCGCCCGTGCGCGAATACGACAACGCCGCGCAGCCATCGGCGCGCAGCGTCGGGGACCGGCCGGACCATCACGGCCGGCCGGGCAAGGCTAGCGAATGGCCGGCTGGCCGATCACTTGCCGCTGACGGTCTTGCCGTCGGCAACCGTCTGGTTGCCCATGCCCAGCTCGGCGCCCGTGGGCGGGTCGATCGTCGGGTCGGACAGCGTGCGGGCCGACATCTGCTTGAGCAGGTCGATGTCCTTGGCCGGCAGCTTGACCTCCGCTTCGCCCGTGCCGCCGTCGACGGCCATCTGCTTGTCGCGGTCCGTGACGAAGTTCCACTTCTCGCCCTGGTTCCACGGGCCGCGCATCTCGCCGGGACCTTGCGACATATTGAAGTAGGTGTCGGCGAAGCGCGGGTCGCCCGGCATTTTGCCCGGAGGGAAGTTCGGCGAGATCGAATACAGCGCCTTCTCGAACGACTTCTGGTGGGCGATCTCGCGCGTCATCAGGAAGCCCAGCGCCTCCTTGATGCCCGGGTCGTCGGTCAGCGCGATCAGGCGCTCGTAGACGATCTTGGCGCGCGACTCGGCCGCGATGTTCGAGCGCAGGTCGGCGGTCGGCTCGCCGATCGTGTCGATGTAGGCGGCGGTCCAGGGGACGCCGGCCGAATTGACCAGCGGCGTGCCCGCACCGTACAGCACCTGCGTGACGTGGCTGTCGTTGCCCGCGCCCGTCAGCTTCTTGTACATCTCGGCTTCGCTGTCCACCGCCTCTGCCAGTTCGCCCTTGGCGCCCTTGTTCAGCATGGCGATGATGTGGCCGATCACCTCGAGGTGGCTGAGCTCCTCCGTCGCAATGTCGAACAGCATGTCCTTGCGGCCAGGATCGTCGTCGCTGACGGCCTGGGTGAAGTAGCGCATGGCCGCGGCCAGCTCGCCTTGCGGGCCGCCGAATTGTTCGAGCATCAGGTTGGCCAGGCCGGGATTCGGCTCGCTGACGCGCACCGTGTACTGCAAGCGCTTGTTGTGTGCAAACATTCGAGATCTCCAGTTCACTGTGGGGGTTGAGCCGGCCACGACGCGTCTTGCGTCGGCGGCACGGCGCCAGGGTCGCGGCGAGTGCGACCCGTTGTGCATTCATGATCGCAGGCTCAAAAATCGGGAACATCGGCTTTCCCGCCGTCTGCCTGTAGGACATTCGACGACAGATTGTTGTCGTGAACCGATAGCAATGTAATAATGCAATTTTAGGGAACGATAGCCCCCCATGATCGATGCCGCCCCCGTGACGCCGTCCGTTCCGCCCTCCGCACGCATCCGGGACGCCGTGTCCGCCGATGCCGGCAGCATCGCTGCCCACTACAACCACTACGTGCTGACGACGCCGGTGTCGATGGAAACCGAACCCGTGGACGCTGCCGAGATCGCGCGCCGCATGGCCGAGGTCCAGGACGGCGGATTGCCGTGGATCGTGCTGGAGGAAGATGGCTGGCTGCTCGGCTGGGCCTATGCCAGCAAGTGGCGCGCACGCCCGGGCTACCGCCACGCGGTGGAAACGACCGTCTACCTGGCGCCCGGCGAGGGCGCCCGCGGTCGCGGCACGCGGCTGTACGGCGCGCTGCTGGAACGCTTGCGCGGACGCTTCCACTGCGCCATCGGCGGCATCGCCCTGCCGAATGCGGCCAGCGTGGCCCTGCATGAACGGCTGGGGTTTCGCCAGGTCGCCCATTTTGCCGAGGTGGGCCGCAAGTTCGACGCCTGGGTCGACGTCGGCTACTGGCAGCTGATGCTGGGCGGCGGGCCGGAACCCTGACGTCGACTGGCGGTCGGCGCCGTGCACCGCATCGACACGTAGTACACTGACAACGCCATGCGCGTGCCTCCTACGCGGCCGCAACGGCGGCGGGTCTAGCATGTTCCTCACCCCCACACAGGCGAGGAGCAGATAATGTTTTCTCTGAATAAATTGAGCCCCACCATCACGGACATGATCCGTTTCGATCACTCGCACGTGATGACGATCTTCCACCAGTACACCAAGGACAAGCGTCCGAGCGTCAAGAAGGCGCTGGCCGAGACCATCTGCGATGCGCTGGAAATCCACGCGACGCTGGAAGAGGAAATCTTTTATCCCGTCATGCGTCCGAAGGCGCACGACCAGAAGGTCATGGAAAAAAGCGAGCCGGAGCACGACGAGATGCGCCGCGTGATCGCCGAGCTGCGCCGCACCGATCCCGCATCCCCGCGCCACGACGAACTCGTGTTCGAACTGATGCGCGACGTGGTCCACCACGTGGCGGACGAGGAAACCGTGCTGCTGCCGGAAGCCGAGCAGACCATGAGCAAGGACCAGTTATCCGAACTGGGCAGCCGCATGACCAAGCGCCGCCTGCAGCTGGTCGGGCCGAAGGCCGGCAAGCTGGCAGCCAACCACGCCGTCGGCTTCTCGGGCAGCACCGCCGCCATCGTCGTCGGTGTCGCCAGCGCGCTGTTCGCCGCGCGGGCATTTACCCGCAAGCCCGCATAAGGCACGACGTCGGCGCGTATCGATTCTCTCCCGCGAGCGGCCTTGCCGCCTGCGCTCCCCCGGCGGCGTCGCCGCACGGCGCCGCCCCGCCCGCACCCGCGTCCGCGCGCGGATGCGGGCATTTTTCGTGGGGGCTCCGCCCTTATTTTCCCATCCAGTCCAGCATCAGCGGCACCAACCAGGGTGCGAGCAAGGCCGTGAGCACGCCGTTCAATCCCATGCCCAGGCCCGCATAGGCGCCCATCTCGGCGCTGACCTGGAAGGCGCGCGCCGTACCGATGCCGTGCGAGGCGACGCCCAGTGCCAGGCCGCGCGCCGCGTGCGACTCGATGCGCAGCGCGTTGAAGAGGAATTTCGCCATGACGGCGCCGCAGATGCCGGTCAGGATCACCAGCACGGCCGTCAGCGCCGGCACGCCGCCCAGGTGTTCGGAGACGGCCATGGCGATCGGGGTGGTCGCCGATTTCGGCGCGATCGAGCGCTCCAGCTCCGGCGACGCGCCCAGGATGGCGGCGACGCCGACGGCGCTGACGATGGCCGTCACGCTGCCGCTCACGAGCGCGCAGGCCAGCGGCACGAGGTTGCGGCGCAGGCGCGGCACCTGGCGCGCGAGCGGCACGGCCAGCGCCACCGTGGCGGGGCCGAGCAGGAAGTGCACGAACTGGGCGCCGGCGAAGTAGCGCTGGTAGGACATGCCGCTGGCGACGAGGACGATGGCGATGATGGTGATGGCGATGGCGACCGGGTTGGCCAGCGGCGAAAAGCCGCAGCGCGCGTAGATCCACTGCGCGCACAGGTAGGCGCACAGCGTCAGCGTGAGTCCCAGCAGCGGCGAGGCGGCCAGGTAGACCCAGAAGTGGGTGAATTCGTCGAAATTAAACATCGCCGCCCTCCTTGCTGCCCGCCCCGCCGGTAGCCTTCAGGACCAGCGCCGTGACGGCCAGCGTGAGCAGCGTGCTGACGACGAGGCCGGCCACGACGGCCAGCCAGTGCCCGCCCACGCTGGACGCGGCGACGACGATGCCGACGCCGGCCGGCACGAACAGCAGCGACAGGTGGCGCAGCAATTCGTTGGCGCCCTGCTCGACGACGTCATGCAGCCGCGGCCAGGCGACCAGGGCGGCGAGCAGCAGGAGCATGCCCGCGACGGGGCCGGGTACGGGGAGGCGGAACAGGAACACGAGGGCCTCTCCCAGGCACTGGAAGAGGAGCAGGATGGCGAAGGCGGGCAGCAAACGAGGCTCCTTGTGCGAAAAGGACAAGGATAGCAGGTATGCGGGATGAACTTGGGCCCCTGCCTGCGCAGGGGCCCAATGGCGCACTTACGCGGCCGTTTTCAGCGTCCCGCGCTTGAGCTGGTCGCGCTCGATCGACTCGAACAAGGCCTTGAAGTTGCCTTCGCCGAAGCCGTCGTCGCCCTTGCGCTGGATGAACTCGAAGAACACGGGACCCAGCTGGTTTTCCGAGAAGATCTGCAGCAGCAGGCGCTTGCCCTCGCCTTCGACCTTGCCGTCCACCAGCAGGCCGCGCGCCTGCAGGGCGCCGATGTCTTCGCCGTGGCCCGGCAGGCGGCCTTCGAGCATCTCGTAATAGGTCGCCGGCGGGGCGCTCATCAGCGGGACGCCGGCGGCGCGCAGGCCGTCGACGCTGGCGAAGATGTCGTCGGTCAGCAGCGCGATGTGCTGGATGCCTTCGCCGTTGAACTTGAGCAGGAATTCCTCGATCTGGCCGCCGCCGGCCTGGCCTTCCTCGTTCAGCGGGATGCGGATCTTGCCGTCCGGGGCCGTCATCGCCTTCGAGGTCAGGCCCGTGTACTCGCCCTGGATGTCGAAGTAGCGGATCTCGCGGAAGTTGAACAGCTTCTCGTAGAAGCCGGCCCAGTAGGCCATGCGGCCGCGGTACACGTTGTGGGTCAGGTGGTCGATGATGGACAGACCGTGTCCCTTCGGCTTGCGCTCGACGCCGTCGATGAATTCGAAATCGATGTCGTAGATGGACTTGCCGTCTTCAAAGCGGTCAATCAGGTACAGCGGCGCGCCGCCGATGCCCTTGATGGCCGGCAGGCGCAGTTCCATCGGGCCGGTCGGGATGTCCATCGGCTGGGCGCCCAGTTCCAGCGCGCGCTTGTAGGCCTCGTGCGCGTTCTTCACGCGGAAGGCCATGCCGCAGGCGGACGGGCCGTGTTCGGCGGCGAAGTAGTAGGCGGCGCTCTTCGGCTCGTTGTTGACGATGAAGTTGATGTCGCCCTGGCGGTACAGCACCACGTCCTTGGAGCGGTGCACGGCCACCTTCGTGAAGCCCAGCGCCTCGAACACGGGTTCGAGCACGCCCGGCGTGGGCGACGCGAATTCGACGAATTCAAAGCCCATCAGGCCCATCGGGTTCTCAAACAAGTCAGCCATCGTAGTCTTCCTTCTTATAAAAATTGGTCTCCTCCGGGCGTGCGCGGCACTACTCCGCGAACACGTCGGCGATCAGTCCCCGCAGCCACTGGTTGCCGGGGTCGTGGTGGAAGCGCCGGTGCCAGAAGACGTTGGTCTGCAACGTCGGCAAGGCCAGCGGCGGCTCGATCCACTTCAGGCCGAACGGCTTCGCCGCGCTTTCGGCCAGCTTCTGCGGCACCGTCACCACCAGCTCGCTCGTGCTGACGATGTACGGCACCGCCGTGAAATGCGGCACCCGGAACCGGCTGTTCGCCCCGACCCCGGCTTTTTCCAGCAGCACGTTGATGCGGTCGTAAGGACTCTGGGCCGAATCGACGATCAGGTGCGTGGCGGCGACGAAACGTCCCAGGTCGACCTTGCCGGCGTCCAGCGGATGTCCCTTGCGGAACATGCTGACGAAGCGCTGGCGGAACAGCTGCCGCTGGTACAAGGCTTCCGACACGTCCTCGAACGCGCCGATCGCCAGGTCTACCCTTCCCGTCTCCATCCCGTCCTTCAGCGTCGCCGCGTTGGCCCGCACCGAGGCGACCTCGATCCCGGGCGCCAGCGCGCGGCAGCGCTCGACCAGCACGGGCATGAAGTACACCTCGCCCACGTCCGTCATCGCGAGCGTGAAGCGGCGCGTGCTCGTGGCCGGCTCGAAACGGCTGCGCTGCGACAGCGCCAGGGCAACCTGCGCCATCGCCGCTCCGATCGGCTCGGCCATCTGCTGGGCCAGCGGCGTCGGCTGCATCCCGTGCGCCGTGCGCACGAACAGCTCGTCGCCGAAGGTCCGGCGCAGGCGCGCCAGCGCGTTGCTCACGGCCGACTGCGTCAATCCCAGGCGCCGCGCCGCCCCGGAAATCTGGCGTTCGCGGTACACCTCCTGGAACACGGACAGCAAATTCAGGTCGATGCTAGAGGGTTCGATCATGCACGAGATAGCCTTATTGACGATATGAATAGTCTACATTTTTATATTCATCTCGTAAAATCGGCGCCGCTACTCTAGAGTAAAGATAAAGACACGGGAGGAGACACCTTGAACGACGAGACTTGCTTGAGCGTCCAGTCGAGCACTTACATGAGCGGCTTCGGCAACGAATTCGCCACCGAAGCGCTGCCGGGCGCCCTGCCCGCGCACCGCAATTCGCCGCAGCGCGTGGCGTACGGCCTGTACGCCGAACAGATTTCAGGCACCGCCTTCACGGCGCCGCGCAGCCACAACCGCCGCTCCTGGCTGTACCGCATCCGGCCGGCCGCCCAGCACGGCAATTTCGAGCGCATCGACAATCGCGGCATCGAGGCCGACGTCGAGCGCATGGCCGCCTCGCCGAACCAGATGCGGTGGAGCCCGCTGCCCATTCCCGATGCGCCCACCGATTTCATCGACGGCTGGGTCACGATGGCCGGCAACGGCTCGCCGGCCGCCATGACGGGCTGCGCCATCCATCTTTACGCAGCCAACCGCTCGATGACGGGCCGGTATTTCTATTCGTCCGATGGCGAGCTGCTCGTCGTGCCGCAACAGGGCCGCCTCGCGATCGCCACGGAACTGGGCCTGCTGGAGGTCGAACCGCAGAAGATCGCCGTCATTCCGCGCGGCGTGCGCTTTTCCGTCGCGCTGCCGGACGGCGCCGCGCGCGGCTACGTGTGCGAGAACTTCGGCGCCCTGCTGCGCCTGCCCGACCTGGGCCCGATCGGCTCGAACGGCCTCGCGAACCCGCGCGACTTCCTGACGCCCGTGGCCCGCTACGAGGACGTCGAGGGCGACTTCGAACTCGTCGCGAAGTTTTCCGGCCACCTGTGGGCCGCGCGGATCGGCCATTCGCCGCTGGACGTCGTCGCCTGGCACGGCAACTACGCGCCCTACAAGTACGACCTGCGCCACTTCAACACGATCGGGTCGATCAGCTACGACCATCCCGACCCGTCGATCTTCCTCGTCCTGCACTCGCCGAGCGACACGCCGGGCGTCGACAACCTCGATTTCGTGATCTTCCCGCCGCGCTGGCTCGCCGGCGAGGACACCTTCCGCCCGCCCTGGTTCCACCGCAACGTGGCCAGCGAATTCATGGGCCTGATCCACGGCGCCTACGACGCCAAGGCGGAAGGCTTCGTGCCGGGCGGCGCCAGCCTGCACAACTGCATGAGCGGCCATGGACCGGACGCCGCCACCTTCGACAAGGCCAGCAGCGCCGACACGAGCCGCCCGCACAAGGTGACGGACACGATGGCCTTCATGTTCGAGACGAGGAACCCGCTCGCCGCTACCCAACAGGCGCTGGCATCGCCGCTGCTGCAGCGGAACTACCAGGACTGCTGGGCGGGCATCGCGCGCAATTTCGATCCCAACAGGCCGTAAATAAGCCGATAAGCGGGCAATAAGGAAGGAAAAAAGGACGATACCGGCCGTGTGGACGTTGGCGGGACCGGGTTGGCATGCGATCATCCGGTAACGAGGAACGGCATGGGCCGCTCCGCCACCAACAAGAACGCATGTCAGACATCTTCATCATCCTTGCCCTCATCCTCCTGAACGGCGTGTTCGCCATGTCCGAACTGGCCGTCGTCTCGTCGAAGCGCCTGCGCCTGGAGCGCCTGGCTGCCGACGGCAGCGCCGGCGCCGCCACGGCGCTCGGGCTGCACGAGGATCCCAGCCGCTTCCTCTCGACCGTACAGGTGGGCATTACGCTGATCGGCATCTTCACGGGCGCATTCGGCGAGGCCTCGCTCGTCGCGCGCCTGGCGCCCACCTTCGTCGCCCTGGGCCTGGACCCGGAGTATGCCCGCGCCGCCGCGCTGGCCATCGTGGTCGTCTGCATCACCTACGTGTCCATCGTGCTGGGCGAACTGGTGCCCAAGCGCATCGCGATCCTCTACCCGGAGGCCATGGCGGCGATCATCGCGCGTCCCTTGAACCTGCTGTCGCGCATCATGCATCCCTTCGTGCGCCTGCTGTCGTTCACGACCGATTTCATCATGCGCCTGATCGGCATGCACCACCGCAAGGACGAGACGCCGACGGAGGAAGACGTCACGGGCATGATCAAGGAGAGCACGGATGCCGGCGTGTTCGAGAAGGCCGAGTACGACATTGCCGCGCGCGCCCTGCGCCTGGACGACTGGCACCTGCGCGCCTTGATGACGCCCCGTGTCGACCTCGAATACATCGACCTCGACCGGCCACTGGCCGAGAACCTGGGGCGCATCGCCGACTCGCCCTACAGCCGCTTTCCCGTGTACCGCGGAGACCGGTCCCAGGTGGCCGGCATCGTCCGCGCCCGCAACCTGTTCGGCCAGGCCATCCGCAAGCAGTCGCTGGAGGCGATCGACATCGCCGCGGCCATCGAACCGGTGGTCTACGTGCCGGAGTCCGTGAGCGCCATCGACCTGCTGGAACAGCTCAAGAAGCACCGCGCGGAACTGGCGATGATCGTCGACGAGTACGGGGACATCCAGGGCATGATCACGCTCACCGACGTGATGAACGCCCTCGTCGGCGAAGTCGCGGCCGACGGCGAGGCAGGCCACGAGGATGCCGTGCAGCGCGAGGACGGCAGCTGGCTCGTCGACGGCGGCATGGTCCTGGACCGCTTCCGCTACCTGACGGGCGCCGAGATCGACTTCCCGGACGAGGAAGAGGACGCCTACCACACGCTGGCCGGCTTCATTCTGTACCAGCTGGGCGTGATCCCCAAGGCCGGCGACCGCCTGGACTGGGGCGGCTGGCGTTTCGAGGTCGTCGACATGGACGGCAACCGCATCGACCGGCTGCTCGTCTCGCGCGTGGAGCCGGCCCCGGCTGCACAGGCGCCAAGCGAACGGCGCGCCCCGTCGTGAGCCGCTAGGATCTCCCCATCCCACCACGATGAAGGAGATCCCATGCCTGCCCAGCGTCATGTTCGCGTAGTGCTCCCCGGCGCGCTCGTCGCCGGATTCGTCGCCGGATTCGCCGCCGCGGCTGCCCTGCCGGCCCTCGCCCAGGACGCCCGTCCCCGCACGGCGCCCGCGGGCGAACCGAAGGCGCCCAAGACCCTCGCGCTGGAAGCGGGCGCCAAGGCCCTGCAAGGCAACGCGCCGCTGGCCGGCTTCGACGTCTATCTCGTGGGCTTCCACCCGATGAAGGACGCGCCGGAAAACCAGATCGAGGCCCACCACTTCTGCCACCAGGTCAACGAAGACATGGCCCAGTGCGCCTTGTTCGATGGCAATACGCGCACGGCGAACATGAACGGGATCGAGTACATCATCTCCGAAAAGCTGTTCAACACCCTCCCCGCTGCCGAGCGCAAATACTGGCACCCGCACAACGGCGAGATCCTCAGCGGCCAGCTGGTCGCCCCGGGCATTCCCGACGCCGCCGAGCATGCGCTGATGAAGACCAAGATGAACAGCTACGGCAAGACGTGGCATGTGTGGAACACGGGCTACAACGGCAAGCGCGGCGACGGCCTGCCCCTGGGCCCGGCGCAACTCGCCTGGTCGTTCAACCGCGACGGCGAGATCCTCCCCAACCTGCAGGAAGAACGGGACACGAAACTGAAGATCCGGACGAGCGAAAAGCGCAAGGATCGGGCCGACCTGCGGCCGCTGGCCAAGCCGCAATCGGGTGTGGACGACCTCAAAGGACAATTCAAGCGGCCAACGCAGGATATCCCGGGCGTGGTCGATAGCGGCGCCGCTTCTGCTCGCTGATCTGACCGCTCATCGTTTGTTCTCCGGCGCCACGGATCCAGGCCCCTCTGTGCTGGTGGCGGGGTTCTGGGTGGTATGGATTCGCCTGTCGGTTAGTTGCATTTTAAAGTCGAGGAGAACGCCTGGGCACCGGCGCGATCAAAGTTCCACCAACGAGGAGGATTCGTCATGACCATAGACTGGCAACACTTCACCCCTGGTTCCGCGCTGATCGGCGGCGTCCTGATCGGGCTGGCAACGACCGTGCTGCTGCTGGCCAATGGCCGCGTCGCCGGCGTCAGCGGTATCCTGGGCGGCCTGTTGCGCCCCGCCCGCGGCGACATGGCCTGGCGCGGCGCCTTCCTGCTCGGCCTGTTCGTCGCGCCCCTGGTGTGGCTGACGGCCGGCGTCATGCCGCCCGGGCAGATCGACCATTCCGTGCGCATGCTCGCCCTCGCCGGCCTGCTGGTCGGCATCGGCACGCGCTTCGGTTCGGGCTGCACCAGCGGCCACGGAGTATGCGGCATCGCGCGCTGGTCGCCCCGCTCCCTGGCCGCCACGGCGTGCTTCTTGGTCGCGGGTGCCGTCACCGTTTTCGTGACGCGTCACGTCGTGCACTGAGGCGGAGGCTGCCATGTCCCTCGTGACCGCCTTCCTCGCCGGCCTGCTGTTCGGCTCCGGCCTGATCCTGTCCGGCATGACCAACCCGGCCAAGGTGCTGGCCTTCCTCGACGTCGCCGGCCAATGGGATCCGTCGCTGGCCTTCGTCATGGTGGGCGCCATCCTCGTCGCGGCCGTCGCCTTCCGCTATGCAGGCAGCCGCGCGCGCTCCCTGCTCGGCGCGCACGTACGCCTGCCCGGCGCCACCCGCATCGACGGCCGCCTGCTGGCGGGCAGCGTCGTGTTCGGTGTCGGCTGGGGCCTGGTCGGCTACTGTCCCGGGCCGGCGCTGGCGGCGCTGGCCGTCGGCGGCAGGCCTACCCTCATCTTCGTTGCGGCGATGGTGGCCGGCATGGCACTATTCGAGGTCTACGAACGCTTCCGGTTCGCCCACGCGCCCGGCATGCGGCCGCCCGCCACCAGTACAAGGGAGTAATACCGATGCAGATGCACCTGAATCCGATCCAGCTGTTCGACGCCGTCTCGTCGACGTTCACCTACATCCTGGCCGGGCCGGAAAACGGCGAGGCGGTGATCATCGACCCCGTCGACCAGCATTGGGAGCGCGACCTGGCGCACATCGAACGCCTGGGACTGCGCCTGGCCTACGTCGTCGAGACCCATGCGCACGCCGACCACGTCACGTCGGCCGGCCGCCTGCGCCAGCTCACCGGCGCCAAGGCCGCCGTGCCGAGCGGCTGCGGCATTCCGCCGGCCGAGGTCCAGTTCCACGACGGCGACGTGCTGCGCTTCGGCGCCGGTGAAACCATCGATGTGATCCATACGCCCGGCCACACGGCGGGCAGCATGTGCTACCTGTGGCGGGGCAACCTGTTTTCAGGCGACACGCTGCTGATCGGCGGCTGCGGCCGCACCGACTTCCAGGGCGGCAGCGCCGAAGCGCTGTACGACAGCGTCACGCGCAAGCTGTTCGCGCTGCCGGACGGTACGCGGGTGTGGCCGGGCCACGACTACAAGGGCCAGTCGGTGACGACGATCGGATGGGAAAGACAGCACAACGCCCGGCTGGCGGGCAAGTCGCGCGAGGAATTTGTCGCCCTGATGGCGGAATTGAAGCTGCCGCAGCCGAAGATGATCGACGTGGCGGTGCCGGCGAACCGTAACCTGGGGTTGACTTACATGGCATCGTAAGCTGGAAAGTACGCGTCGTCGCCCCTGCGCAGGCAGGGGCCCAATCTTGCGTGAAGGCGGCAACGCGTACACTTGGGTCCCTACCTGCGCAGGGACGACGAGTGTATGCGTCAGCGTACTTCAGAAGCCTGGGCCGCCACCTCCGCCCGGCCCGCCGAATCCTCCCGGCGGCGGCCCCATGCCGCCCGGCGGCGGACGGAATCCCTCGCCGTCCGGCCCTTCGCGGCGGCTCGACGGCGCCCCGCCGAAGCGCCAGTTCAGGCCCACGTACAGGATGCGGCCGTCGGAACGGCGCAGCGAACGCTCCTTCAGCGTCGCCGAATCCGTGATTGTCTCGATCTTCGACGAGTCGAAGATGTCGGACACGCGCAGCGTCAGCGACAGCGCCGGCGTGAGGTTGCGGCGGTAGTTGAAGTCGGCCGTGACGCTGGGCTCGCGGTAGCCAGTACCCACCAGCGTCTTGCCCTGCGCATTGACCATCAGCTGCAGCTGGTCGGCCGCCGTCAGCTGGTAGTTGAAGCGGCCGCGCACGTTCACCGACGTCGCGTCGCGCTTCGTCTCGATGCCCGCGATGTCGATCTGCTGCTGCTGGGCGTAGAACACGTTGCCGCTGGCATTGACCGACAGCTTCGGCGACACCTTGCCGCTGAGCGTGAACTCCAGGCCGCCGGAGCGGTTGCTGCCGCCGTTTTCCGGCGTCGTCAGGATCACCGTATCGTTCACGGCGTACTGGCGGTAGCGGATCGTGTCGCTGTCGTTGCGGTAGTAGGCGCGCACGTTGGCGTCCAGGCCCGCGGCCTTGGTCTCGTAGCCCACCTCGAAGGAGTCCGTCTTCACGGGCTTCAGGTAGGGGTTGCCGCTCGACTCGTTCAGTTCGTCCTTGTACACGACGAAGGGGTTCAGGTCGTTCGGCATCGGGCGCCGGATGCGGCGCGCGTACGAGAAGCGCAGATTGGTCTTCTCGTCCAGCTTGTAGGTGGCGAACGCGCTGGGCATCCAGTTCAGGTAGCTGTTCTCGGCGCTCGTCTTCGTCGTCGCCTGGTCGATGTCGAGGTGCGTGTGCTCGGCGCGCAGGCCCACGAGGGCGCCCCAGCGCTCGTTCACCTTCCACTGGTACGAGCCGTACAGGGCCGTGTCGCGCTCGTCCACGCCGAACGCGTTCGTGCGGCGGCCGTCGACGCTCTGGGCGCCGCTGGCCAGGTCGACGTCGTAGTAGCGCGTGTCGGCATCGCTCTTGTTGTCGAAGACCTTCCAGCCCATCTTGACGATGGCGCCGCTGTCGAGCGGGCGCTCGTAGTCGCCCGTGTAGTCGACGATGCGGTTCGAGCCCGACACCTGCTGCAGGTTGCGGCTGTCCGCGGCTGCCGGCGGCACCACCACGTAGGTGTTCGCGTAGCGGGTGTCGTTGTCGTTGTCGCTGTCCGAGACGCGCAAGTCCATCTTGAACAGTTCGCCGAGCTTCTCGCCCTTGTGGTCCCAGCGCGCGCCCCACACGGCGTTGGTATTGTCGCCGCTGCGCCGGGTGTCGCGGAAGTAGTCGCTGTACGGCGCGCCGGTGGCATCGAACACGCCGTAGCGCGCCAGCGACTGCTGGTCATTGGTGCGCTTCATGAAGGCGGCGTTCGCTTCGAGCGTGTCGTCCTGGGTCAGGTTGTAGCTGACCTGGCCGCGCGCGCCGGCGCTGTCGTTCAAGCCCGTGCTGGTGGACGCCTGCGTGCTCCGCTGCGACGCGCCCGTGACGGGATCGATGCGCTCGCGCTCGTCCTCGAGCGTCTGGTTGCGGCCGTCGTGGCGCACGTTGACGCCGCCCTGGAAGCCCCAGCGCCCCGTGTTGTACGAGCCGTTCAGCGCCGAGTTGTAGCGCCCCGCCGTGCCCACGTTGGCGTTGGCGAAGCCGAAGCCGCCCGGCTTGCGGTTGCGCTTCATGACGAGGTTCAGGATCGGCCCGCCGCCGCCCTCGTTGCCGAATTCCGCGCCGGGGTTGTTGATCACTTCGACGGAATCGATGTCGTCGCCCGACATCGCCTGCAGCGCCGGCCCGCGGTTATCGCCCTGCAGCATGGCGGACGGCTTGCCGTCGACCAGGATCTGCACGTTGCTGCTGCCGCGCAGGCTGACGTTGCCGTCCATGTCGACGGACACCGACGGCACGTTGCCCAGTGCATCGGCGGCGCTGCCGTTCTGCGCATTGATGTCCTGCTTGACGTCGTAGACCTGGCGGTCGATGCGGTTGCTCGTCAGGCGGTTGCCGACCACGTTGACTTCCTGGATCTTGTCCGTCGGCTTCCCGGTCCCGGCCTTGGCGGGAGCGGGCGGCGCCGCCGTCGTCGTGTCCTGGACGGGAGCGGCCAACGCGCTCGTTTGCGCGAGCACGGGCCGGACGGCCGCCAGTTCGCATACGGCCAGGCCGACGGCGACACAAAGGATGCGGTGACGCGGCGAGGCTGCGCTGCCGCCGCGGGGGAACGTCGTGTTGCGGGTGGAGTTGCTGGTATGGGCCATGTCGTGACTGAGGACGGCATACTGCCGCGTCGTTATAAAACTGTCGGATTGTAGAACCTGGCCAGCCCGGCTACCCGTTTCCGCTATGTAAAGATAAGTAAAACCCGCAGAAATACGCCGCGCTGCAACGTTTGCCTTACAATCCGATCTTTCCTGATAGACAAATCGAGACAACCCAGCATGGCGTCCCCCGAACACCAACTGCACCGCGGCCTGAAGAGCCGGCACATCCAACTGATCGCCCTGGGCGGCGCGATCGGCACGGGCCTGTTCCTCGGCGTGGCCGAGAGCGTGCGCATCGCCGGCCCGTCGGTCGTGCTGGGCTATGCCATCGCCGGCCTCGTCGCCTTCCTCATCATGCGCCAGCTCAGCGAGATGATGGTAGACGAGCCCGTGGCCGGCTCCTTCGGCCACTTCGCGGACAAGTACTGCGGCCGCTTCGCCGGCTTCGTCTCGGGCTGGAACTACTGGGTGCTGTACGTCCTCGTCAGCATGGCCGAACTGTCCGCCGTGGGCGTCTACGTGCAGTACTGGTTCCCAGAGGTGCCGACCTGGGTGTCGGCGCTGGGCTGCTTCCTGCTCGCCAACGGCATCAGCATGATCCACGTGCGCGCGTTCGGCGAAAGCGAATTCTGGTTCTCGGTCGTGAAGGTAGCGGCCGTCGTCGCCATGATCGTGTACGGCATCTTCCTGCTGGCGACGGGCGGCGCCGGTCCCCAGGCCACGGTGGCCAACCTGTGGCAGCACGGCGGCTTCTTCGCCCACGGCATCACGGGCCTCGTCATGTCGATGGCCATCATCATGTTCTCGTTCGGCGGCCTGGAAGTCCTCGGCATCACGGCGGCGGAAGCGGACGATCCGGCCCGCTCGATCCCGCGCGCCACCAACCAGGCGCTGTGGCGCATCCTCGTGTTCTACGTCGGCGCGCTGGCCGTGCTGCTGTCGCTGTACCCGTGGAACCAGATCGTGCCGGGCGCCTCGCCCTTCGTGCTGATCTTCAAGGCGCTCGACGCCGGCATCGTCGCCCACGTGCTGAACCTCGTCGTGCTGACGGCCGCCCTGTCCGTCTACAACAGCTGCGTGTACTCGAACAGCCGCATGCTGTACGGCCTGGCCGTGCAGGGCCACGCGCCGCGCGCGCTGCTGAAGGTGACGGAACGCGGGGTCCCGCTCGCGTCGCTGGGCGTGTCGGCCGTCGCCACCGTGCTGTGCGTGGGCGTCAACTATGCGCTGCCCGGCAAGGCCGTGGGCATCCTGATGGGTCTCGCCGTCGCCGGCATGCTGATCAACTGGGCCATGATCAGCTGGAGCCACCTGCGCTTCCGCGCCGCCAAGCGCGCCGCCGGCCAGGCGACCGCATTCCCGAGCCCCTGGTACCCGTTCACGAACTGGCTGTGCCTCGTCTACCTGGCTGGCATCGTGGCCGTGATGTATCTGACGCCGGACCTGCGGCTGTCCGTGTGGATGATTCCGGCGTGGCTGCTGGCGCTTGGGATTGGCTATGTCGTTGCCGAGCGCCGGCGTGCCACCAGCGCCGCGCTACCCGCGCAGGCGGGAATCCAGGTGGAGCGGCCGAAGTCGTAGCACGGGACGCGCCGCAACACGTCCGACCACGGAAGCTGCCGGACGTGGTCCGCCAAAGGCATGCCGCAGGCCCACATCCATACAGTCTTTGCGCCCGTACCTGGGGTAGCGCGGTCATCGAGATGGACTCGATCCGGCCAGGACGGCGCTGCGCTGCCGGCCAAGTCGGCTTAACGGTTGCTCGTGCGCACCCTGTCCGCGATCTCGGCGACGCGCCTCCCGTAGATGCGCGCGGTGTCGAGATCGCCGGAAGACATCTCTTCCGGTGCAGCATCGGCGGGCGTCTGCGCCATGGCGCCGAGGAACGAGCCCATGCGATTGATGTCGTCGCGCCGGGAAGCCTTGGTGTTCGACGATTTCATGCCCATGCCCACCCAGATCCCCCGGTGCTGGGCTGCCAGCAGCGCAAAATACTGGAGCGTCGCCAGCTTGTCGCCATTGATGCTGGCGCTGTTCGTGAATCCACCGAAGACCTTGTCCTTCCACGCATCTTCAAACCATGGCTTCGACGACGCATCGGCGAATTTTTTGAATTGCCAGCTGGGCCCGCCCATATAAGTCGGCGACCCGACGATGATGTAGTGCGCGGCGGCGATATCGGCCCAGGCCTGGTCCGACAGATTGCCGTCGGCATCGATCTGCAGCAGCGTGGCGCGGGCGCCCTCGGCGACGGCATCCGCCATCCGTTTGGTGTGGCCGTAGCCCGAGTGGAAGACAACGACGCCTTGTGATGTGTTCGAATGCATGCTCATGTTAAAACCTTCAGGGTTGAATAGTCGTGCGTGACACGATGAGGGCGAAAAAGACCGTCAACGGGAACGCCGCGTGGAGCCACTCGCGGTGGAACACCAGGGTAAGGAAAGCCGCCGCCATGACGGCCGCACCCAGCGCGGCGCCGACCTTGGCGGTCGTGCGTCGCGCCTGCAAGAGCGCACTCGACAGTTCGAGGGTTCCAGTGACGTAATGAAACCAGCCGGGATATCCCCACCGCCGGTATTCCGCAAGCAGCGCTGCCGTACCGAGCATGTTGAGCAACCCTGCAAGGGCGAAGAAGGCGACCAGCACCCACTGCAACAGTCCACGCCAGGTGATGGATTTCCAGAGCGGCTTCCCGTAAGCGGAGATGCTCATGCCGACTCCGTTCGATGCGTTGCGGACGCGTGCGCACCGGGATGCGCCTGCACGCCCGCTGGATTCCCTAATTGCGCAGTCCGTTCGCCCATCCAGCCGGGGCAATCCGGCACGAGTCGGCCAATACTGTCCAGTCTGGACAGGTCGTAAGCGCCCAGACCGAAGCTCGCCGTGCCGATGCACCGCCCGGGCGGGAACTGATCCGTAATACCTGATTGTGTGTAGCACATTGTCGCCTCCAAAAGTGTGCGGAGCCGGCGTTGCCAACGCCGGAGACGCTCACTATGCCCGCCGCTACTTTTGCTATAAAGTATTCCAATCGAAACTCATTGTTATCCCGATCAATGACAATGCAACACCTCGCAACGCTGGAAATCTTCGTTCGCATCGCGGAAATGCGCAGCTTCACGCACGCAGCGGAGAGTCTGGGGATCCAGAAAGGGCGGGCGTCGAACGTCGTTCGCCAGCTGGAGGCACAGCTCGGGGTGCGCTTGCTGAACCGCTCGACCCGGACGGTTCAATTGACCGAAGACGGGCGCAACTTCTACACCCGCGCCAGCGCCCTGCTCGCGCAGGCAGAGGATCTGGGTTCGATGTTCACAGGACGCGATGCGCCGCTGAAGGGGCGTCTGCGCGTCGACCTGCCTACCGAATTCGCCCGCATCGCCGTCATCCCCGCGTTGCCGACGTTCCTGCAAAGCTACCCGGACATCGAGCTGGAACTGTCCTGCACGGACCGCCGTGTCGACCTGCTGCAGGAGGGGATCGATTGCGTGCTGCGCGTCGGCGGCATCGTCGACGAGACGCTGGTGGCGCGCCATCTCGGCGACCTGCCGATGGTCAACGCGGCGAGTCCCGCCTACCTGGAGCGGCACGGAACCCCGCGTGTGCTGGGCGACCTGCTGGCGCAGGGACATCGGATGGTGCACTACACGCCGACCTTGGGCAGCCGGCCATTCGGCTGGGAATATCCGGACGGGGACGGATTCGCCGCGCTTGCGCTGCCTGGCGCCGTGAGCGTCAACAATGTCCAGGCCTATCACGGCGCTGGGCTGTCGGGCCTGGGATTGGTCCAGGCCGGACTGCCCAGCCTGCGACCCTACCTCGCTAGCGGCGAACTGATCGAAATCCTGCCGGACTTGCGGCCGGCGCCGCTGCCGGTATCGGTCGTGGTGGCGCATCGGCAGAACCTGTCGCGCCGGGTGAGAACTTTCATTGACTGGCTAGAGCAGATCCTGCAGCCGGACCTGGAACATTAGGCGACGGAGCGTACCGTCCTCATTCAGACGAAGACGTCCGTTTCATCTCGGAAGGGGACGTAACGTACGCCTGCCCGCCGTAAAGACCACGGCGAACCGGATGGTCTGTTACGCGCATCTCATTTGGCGACGTCGATCGCCTTCCCCGTCTCGAAGAAGTGGCCACCGGCAACGTAGTGGATGCTGCGCTTCCCGCCCTCCTCCATCGTCCAGTGATGCCCGTCGAACACCGCCGGATCGGCCCACGCGGCGACCACCTCGCCCAGGAACAGGTCGTAGGCCTGCTGGATGTGCGGCTCCGGGATCACGCGGCATTCCAGCCACGCCAGACAGCCGTCGATCAGCGGCGCGCCCACCTTCTGGGGCGGCAGCGTGGCGATGCCGTGGGCGGCAAACTTGTCCAGGTCGCGTCCGGATTCGGAGCCGACGGCCACCGTCAGCGCGGCCAGCGCCGTCGACGGCACGTTCAGCACGAATTCCCCCGATCCCTCGACCAGGCCGCGCGTGAGCGTGTTCTTGTCGATAACCACGGCGACCTTGGGCGGATCGAAGTCGAGCGGCATCGACCAGGCGGCCGACATGACGTTGGCCTTGCCGGCGTGGGCGCTGCTGACCATCACCGTCGGGCCATGGTTGAGCAGGCGGTAGCAGGTGGCCAGGGGGACGGGGATCGGTTGCGTCGGCATTGCGGTTCCTTCGAGGGACGGACGTGAAGGCGCCATTATCGCCGCTTCTTGCGGAGCCGGTCGCCGCCGGCGACCGCCAACGGTTTCCAGGGGGAACCGGAACGCGTAAAGATTGGCATTTTTGCTACGCTGGCAGGCATGACAGCACTGACCATCTTCCCTCGCATCGCCCTGCTTCCCATCCTGTCCGCCCTGCTGCTGGCCGGCGTCCCGGCCGCCGCGGCGCCCGCGAACGCCGCCGCGCCCGTCACCGCGACGCTGACCATGCGCACGCCGGACAGCCTCGAAATCGCCTACGCGCTGCCGCCGGCCTGCAAGGCGCTGGCCTTCGTCAACGACGGCGTCAAGGCCCAGGCCGCCGTGCACCTGCGCAGCGACTGGACCCCGGCCGACGATTGCACGGCCGTCGACTTCCAGAGCGTACGCCCGACCCGTGCCAGCTGCCGCACACTGCGCCTGCGCGTCCCCGCGACGACGCGCGCGGCCGACACCCGCGTGTACGGCCAGGCGGAGCCATGGGCCCAGCCCATCGGCGGCGGACTGTATGCCCACACGTCCGCCTATGCCGTGCACGGCTGCGGCGCCGTCGACTGGCGGTTCGCGGCGCCCGGCGGCACGGTGATGGTCGACGGCACCGTCGCTCCGGAATCCGTCACGCGCAGCAGCAGCGCCGCCCATGGCGGCGGCCTGGCCGCCGTGCTGCTGCACCAGCCCTACCGCTCGGATGCCCCGCCGTTCCACGCGGAGGACGCCGTGCCGCCGGCCACGCGCGCCATGCTGGCCGCCACGCTGGACGAGTCGCTGGGCGCCCTGCGCGCGCTGCTGCCCGGCGTGCACCTGACGCCGGCCTACGTGCTGGCCGTGCCGGACGACGCGCCGGGCCTGCGCGCCGGCGTCGCCAACGGCACCGTGCTGCGCCTGCTGGTGCCCACGCAGGAACCGGCCGACCTGCGCGAGCAGGCGCGCGAGCTGATCGCCCACGAGACGGCGCACCTGGCGCAGCCGCCGCACTGGCCCGCGCCGCCGGGCGAGGACGCCGGCGCCCTGCGCGAGGGCGGCGCCGAATTCCTGCGCCTGGCCATCGCGCTGCGCCAGGGCTGGCTCACGCCGGACGCCTTCCGCGACGCGCTGGAAGCCGCCGTCAACGGCTGCGCCGCCGCCGCGGGCCGCCAGCCCTGGCGTGCCATCGAGGGCCGCGGCAAGGATCCTCTGGCGCGCCGCTGCGGCCTCGCGCTGCACGTGCTGGCCCTGTCGCATCCGGGTCCCACGCCCCCGCTGCAACGCCTGCAGGCGCTGTACGGCAAGGGCGGCGCCCAGGATCCCGCCGGCGCCGCCCGCGCGCTCGAATGCGGCGACGCGGCCGGCTGCACGCCGCAGCTGGTAACGGCGCTGCGCGGCGTCGCGCCCCTGCGCACGGTGCTGGAGGACGAGATGCGCCGGTCCGGCGCCGTGCTCACCGCCACGCCGGCCTGGGGCCCGCAGCTGACGGAAGCGATGACGCTGCACCACCTCGAATTGCTCGTGCGCGCCGACTGCCACGGCCGGGCCGGCATCTACCCGAACCGCAAGGCGCCGCGCATCGGGCCCGGCCTGCGCTGCGGCGTGCTGCGCGACGGCATGGTGCCGGCGACGGCCGAGGGCTTGCCGCTGTTCGCCGGCCCCGACGCCATCGCCGCATCGCGTGCCGCCTGCCGCACGCGCGGCGCGACCACGATCGGCATGCGCGACGGCGCGTCCGTGACGGTGCGCTGCGGCCAGGCCGCAGGGCTGGAGGAACGCGTGTTCGGCATCGACGCGGAGCGTGCGACGCAGCTCGTGCGCTGAGCGCACAGTGACACCAAAGCAGCAAAGAACGCGGGCATGCGCACCTTGCGCCCGGCCCGACCCACCATCCACACGAAAGGAACAGGAATGACCCGCTTCAACGACAAGACCGTCCTCGTCACCGGTGCCGCGTCCGGCATCGGCCTGGCCGCCGCGCGCCGCTTCCTCGACGAGGGCGCCCGCGTCGTCATGCTCGACATCGAGGATGACAAGCTCAAGGAAGCCGCCGCCGGCCTGCCGCAGGACCGCGTGCTCCTGCACGTGGGCGACACGGCCGACAAGGCCACGGCAGCCGCGGCCGTCAAGGCGGCCGTCGAGCGCTTCGGCGCCCTCCACATCCTCGTCAACAACGCCGGCGTGGCGTCCGAGGGCGACATCATGCAGACGAGCGAAGAAGATTTCGACCGTGTGCTGGCGGTCAACGTCGCCGGCTACTTCCACATGGCGAAGGCGGCGATGCCGGAACTCGTCAAGACGCGCGGCGCGATCGTCATGACCTCGTCCGTGTCCGGCCTCGGCGGTGACTGGAACATGTTCGCCTACAACACGTCGAAGGGCGCCGTCAGCAATATGGTGCGCGCGATGGCAATGGACGCGGCCAAGGATGGCGTGCGCGTCAACGCCGTCAATCCCAGCTTCACGAAGACGGGCATGACCGAGGACATGGTGGCCGACCCGGAACTGGTCGCCAAGTTCCGCGAACGCATGCCGCTCGGCGCGCCCGAGGACCCCGCTGGCGTGGCGGCCGCGATGGCCTTCCTGGCCAGCGACGACGCCCGCCTCATCACAGGCGTCAACCTGCCGGTGGATGCCGGGCTGATGGCCTCGAACGGCCAGCCGCCGCAGTAAGGGGCCTTCACGCCGCCGCCGCAGAGCGGGCGGCCGGGCTCAGTCGGTCACCCGTCCGCGCAGCGCCTTGGTGCGACCGCTTTTGGCCTTCGACTCCAGGCGCCGGCGCTGCGAGCCGAGCGTGGGCCGCGTCGCCCGCCGCGGCGCCATCACGACGCTGGCGCGGTCGACCAGCTCCTGCAGGCGCCGCAGCGCGTCGAGCTTGTTCTGTTCCAGGCTGCGCGACTGCTGGGCCTTGAGCACCACGACGCCCTCGCGCGTGATGCGCGCGTCGTCCAGTGCGCGCAGCCGGGCCTTCACGTGCGGCGGCAGCGAGGATGCCTCGATGTCGAACCGTGCGTGCACGGCACAGGACACCTTGTTCACGTTCTGGCCGCCCGGGCCCTGGGCGCGGATTGCCGTGAAGGTCACCTCGACGGGATCGATCGTCACGGGCATGGCTGGATGAGGGGGATGATTTCGCACATAATGTGCATTTTAACCCCGCGCAGCTTGCTCCCAGCACGCACGCAAACGACCATGAGCTACGACCTGGTGGTGTTCTCCCCCGACGCCGCGCCCGCCAAGCGCCCCGCCTTCCTCGACTGGTACGAGGCGCAGACGGACTGGCCCGAAGACCACGACTACGCCGACCCGGCCGTCGCCACGCCCGCGCTGCAGGCGTTCTACGCCGAACTGGCGGCCGCATTCCCGCCGGCCTCGGACGAGACCCCGGAGACGGGCACGGACTACACGATCGGCAGCGCGCTGATCTACATGACCTTCAACGACTGGGACAAGATCGACGAGGCCCACGGCGCCGTGTTCGAGCTGGCGGCGAAACACGCGCTCGGATTTTTCGATGTCAGCTCGGACCTGGCGGAGGCATGGCTGCCGGACCGCAAGGGCGGATTGCGCCTTGCGCATTCGGACTGAGACCGGACGACGCGCCGGCCACTTTACCGCATCGACTCGACACCCTCGAATCCCGCCAATGCCATGGCGGCGAACAATTCCTTTGCGCGTCCTTCCCTGGGCCAGCCCACGATGTTCGCCACGATGCGTCCATCCTTGAAAAAATAGAAAACGGGCGTCTCCCACTGCCGTTCAATGGGCCAGGCGGAGATGTCGTAGATCTGGCCGATCTGGATGGACGCATGGCCGTCATTCCAGTCCCGGAAAGCCTGCATGTCGGGTTCGCGCTGCTGCACTGCCACCCACTTGATGTGCCCTTGCAGCGCGTTGCGCAACGCGGGATTGCGCTCGATGAAATCCTGCGCGTATTGCGAGAAATGGCATAGCGGGTGCGTGACCACCAGGACGAAAGGTCCCGGCGGGACGTCGAACGGCACCGCTTCCACTCCATGCTCCGTCAGCTTCAGTTCCACACTCCTGCGTTCGTCCACGCCGGTCCTGAGCTCGTAATCCGCCTCGCGAATGCCGGTCAGGCGGGTGCGCTCCCGCCATGCCTTGGCGGGAGCGTAGGCGCGGGAAGCAACCAGGGCCAGGTAAGTGTCCCGCTGTTGACGCGCCGTCAGCAGATTCCGTCGCTGGAGCTCCGTCGCCAGCGCCAGCATGTCGAGCGCGTAGCGGCGATCGGAGGTATAGAAACTGGCGACGTCGGCGGCGCGGTACAGCAGCGCCAGGTCGCCGTCATCCTGCTCCTTGGCCGCGTCGGGAAAGCGCAGGTCGCTTCTTACCGCCGCGTACGCGGCAGCGAGCAAGGCCACCTTGTCGTTCGCCGGCACATCCAGGCGAGTCACGCGCTTTTCCTCGGCCATGAACGTGCCGACACGCTCCTCGTTCGGACTCGCGCTCACCGCACCGGCATGCAAGACCAGCAATACCACGCACATCGCACGGAATGACAACATGCACCTCCCCGTTCACGGTCGCCCTGTTCGAACCGAGCTCAAGTGTAGCGCATCCTGGCGCCCGGGCGACTGCGCCGGCGGCCTGCGATGCCCCCGGGTGGCGGCGGCCAGCCTCCACTACGCGGCCGGTCCTATCCCTTGCAGACGAATCCGTACGACGTCATCAGGCAGCCACGCCGGTCGCACTGGCGCTGGTCATAGCCGTGGGCACGGCATTGCATCAGCGTTTCTTCGCGCCGCTGGCGCGGCGTAGGCTCCGCGGTAACGGGCGCCGATGCGGGACGCCGGGGCTTGTCGGCCTGCGCCACCTGGCGCCGTTGCGCGCTGCGGCGGGCGGCTGCCGCCGCGGACCTGCGCTCGGCGCGCGCGGCCGCTTGCTGGGCTGCTTTCGTCTCGGCCTCGCGTGTGGCGGGAGGGGCTGCGGGCGGATCGGCCTCGCGCTTCGCGCCGCCGGCGGCGGGCGCGAGCGCGCCGGCACCGCCCGCGATCGCAGGTAGCGCGGCCTCGGTAGGCGCCGTGGACGTGGATGGGGTCGGCGCAGCGGCTTGCGGCGGTTCGGGCGCAGCCTGGGCAGCCACCACGGGCGCCGGCGCGGGTGCCGGCGCCTGCACGGTCGGCGGCGCTTCGACGGGCGCCGGCGTCAACACGAGCGCGGAAGGTGCCGGCTTCTGGCCCGGACTCGTCTGCGCGACGACGCCCAGCGCCCCGTCGACGCGGTTGTCTTCGTAGACCCACAGGGCGCCGGCGGCCACGACGGCCAGCAGCCCGCCCGCCATGCTCCACGTGGCGAGCCGGCGCTTCCACGCACTGCTCCATTGCACCCTTTCCTCGCGCTGGGCATCTTCGCGCAGGCGTTCGTTCAGCCAGTCCGGGATCGCGGATTCGGGCGCCGGGTCGCGCGCCGGCGGGATTGGCGGAACGGGGGGAACCGGCGGGACCGGGGGTGCGGGCGGGATCGGTGGCGCGGCGTCCCGCGGGGCGAAGGACGGCTCGGGCACCGCATGGCGCGGCGGCGGCACACGCGCCTCTCCGTAGCGCGGATCGAAGGCGCGCTGCATCGATGCGCCGGCAATCCCTTCGTGGAGCGCTTGCGCGGCAGGGGTGGCTTGCGCGCGCCGCCACACGGCCGCCGGCGGACGGGGCGCGGGCGCCGGTGACGATGCAGCTGCAGGTGCGGCTTCCAGCCCGGGGGCCAGCTCGGCTGCCAGCTCAGGTGCCCGGTCGGGTGCTGCGTCGGGTACGGAGATCGCTGCGGACGTGGGCACCACCGCAGGCGCGGGCGCAGCGGCCCGCGGGGCCTGCGCCGCCCGTTCGATCAGGGACGCGCCCTCGTCCGGCCTGGCGGCCGGGAGCGTCGGTGGCGGCTGCGGCCCGGACTTGGAGCCGCTCTCGTCGATGTCTTGTAACAGTTGGGTCTTCATGGTGCGGTGCGCGCTTCTGCCTTGCCCATCCGGCAGTGTAGCGAATCCCGCACAAGCGGGGAGCGCGGCTGACGCGGCGCAGCAATATCGCCGTGCCGTTACGGCCCCACGTTGACCTGCATCGACGTACCCTGCAGCACGGGGAGTTTTACCTCGAGCAATTTCGATTTCTCGTCCCACACATGCGCCAGCGCCTTGCCGCCCGCCTCCACGGCACGCGGTTTCGCCGCGACATTGTGCACCTTCAGCACGAAGCTGCGGGCCACGGGCTGCATCGCGGCCCCGGCTTGCGGCGTAAACGTGATATCCAGGCGGCCAGCGCCGGCCCTGGCACCGAAACGCACCAGTTCGTACTTGCCCGTCTCGTAGGCGCGCGCCGTTTCGCCGTCGTCGTCGTACAGCTGGCCTTCGGCCGCGGTCACCGCCGGATCGTGCCAGTAGTGCAGTTCCAGCTGGCGCGTGTTGTAGTCGCGGGTCGTCAGCACGGGCGTGGCCAGCGGCACGAAGGCGCCGCCGCGCACGAACGTCGGAATGTGCTCGCGCACCGTCGGCACCACTTCGATGATGCCACCGCGGTGCGGTGCGCCCGTGTAGAAGTCGTACCAGGCCGCTTCCGGATGGCCGGCGATCTTCGGGAAGTACATCTCCTTGCGCGTCGCGCCCGGTTCCGTCACGGGGGCGACGAGGAAGTCCGGGCCCCACAGGTAGGTGCCGGAGACGGCCGTGGTCGGGGCCATGTCGTTCTCCGGTTCCTCGAACATCACGGGACGCATCAGCGGCATCCCCGTGCGGCTGTTCTCGAAGGCCGTGGTGTAGTTATACGGCAGCATCGCGTAGCGCAGGCGGATCGCCTCGCGCGCCAGCGCCTTCACCTCGGGCGTGCGGAACACGGGCTCCGCCGGCACTTGCTCCTGCGCGTGGGGACGGAACACGGGCTGGAACACGCCGTACTGCAGCCAGCGCACGAACAGCTCGTCGTCCAGCACGGGGCCGGCAAAGCCGCCCAGGTCCGAGTGCATATAGGCCTGTCCCTGCATGCCCATCTGCAGCGAGATCTCCATCTGCGACTGCAGGCCGCCCCAGCCGCGGCTGACGTCGCCGCTCCACGGAATCATGCCGAAGCGCTGCGAGCCGGAGTAGCCGGAGCGCATCAGGATGAACGGGCGCTCGGCCGGGTAGTCCCTTGCATAGCCGTCCGCAATCAGGTGCGCCCATTCGTGGCCGTAGATATTGTGGACCTGGTCGGCCGTGGCCGTGCCGCGCGGCGTGGCGTGGCGCGCCTCGGCCGGATGCACTTCCGGCTCGCCCAGGTCGCCCCACCAGCCGGACACGCCGCCCGCCTTGAGCTCCTTGTAGATGTTCCAGAACCAGTCGCGCGCCTGGGGCTTGAACACGTCGACGAGGCCCGTGTTCCCGAAATAGAAGTCGTAGGCGAGCGGCTCGCCGTCCTTGCCGGTGGCGAGCACGCCGGCCTGCGACGCCTCCTGCCAGCGCTTGGACGTCGTCAGGATGAACGGTTCCGTGATCAGCACGGTCTTGACGCCCTTCTTCGCGAAGTCCGCCATCATCGCTTCCGCATGGGGGAAGCTGTCGCGGTCCCAGGCCAGGTTGCCCATCGTGCCCTTGACCGTCTTGCCGAACCAGTACAGGTCCAGGACGACGGCGTCCAGCGGGATCCCGTCCGCGGCGAAGCGGTCGACGACGGCGCGCGTCTCGGCTTCCGTGTGGTAGCCGAAGCGGCTGGCGAAGTTGCCGAACGCCCAGCGCGGCGGCAAGGGCTGGCGGCCCGTCAGGCGCGTGTAGCCGTCCATTACCTCGGCCCAGTCGTCGCCGGCCACCACCTGGTAGGTCTTCGGTCCGCCCATCACTTCGTAGCGCAGCGTGCCGTCGTGGCGGCTGTCCATGTCCAGCCAGCCCGCCTGCGGATTGTCGAAGTGGATCGCGTACTTGCGCGAGGACAGCGCCACCGGGATGCCGTAACCCATCTGCTCGGCGCGCGCGCCGAAGCCGTACGAGGCCTTGTTGTACAGGCGGAAGCGGTTGCCGCGGCGGTTCATGCCCACGGCGCGCGAACCGGCGCCGTACAGTACCTCGTCGTCGTTCAGCGCGAATTCCAGCGCTTCCAGCTTCTCCCCCTGCATCTCCGCCCGGCCATAGCCGCGTTTCTCGGCGACGAGCGGGCGGCCCTTGTACGCATAGGCGATGCGGAACGGCGCCTTGTCGATCGTGACCGTCATGCCGCCGGCCGCGAGTTCGACGCGGCGCGCATCGGCTTTCACCTGGACCGGCGCCGTGGCGGGCGCCAGCACGACGGCGTGCGAACCCGGCTGCGGCTGCTGCCCCTTCGGCACGAACGTCGTCTCGACGATGTTCGGCGCATACGAGGTGATCAGGTAGCGGCCGTCGCTGGCCGTCACCTCGATGCCGCCGGCGATCGGTTTCATCGAAACGAAGCGCCGGTCGGCGTTCTGGGCGTGGGCGAGCGGCGCGAAGGCGGCGGTGACGGCCAGGCACAGGGCCAGGCGGGCGTGGTGGGTTTTGGTCATGGTCTCGTCGTTGTCATTGTCGGCGGCGGCGCCGTCGGCGCGCCGTCGGATTATAAACGCATGAGGTAGTTAATTTACAAACAGCGTACCTCAACAGCCTGTCCAGGGCATCGGGTATTGTGTGAAGCTTGTAGTTTGACTACGTTGTCGATGGGGCCAAGGGCTTGGCACACTGGCGTCCGTGTGTTTCATTCCAGGCACTAAACACGCGAACGAACCGTTAGCGTGTCATCAACATTTAACGAAGGCTGCCTACTCTGGACTGCGCTGGCGGCTCCCGCGCCAGTCCCCACCAACGACATGGACCCCATCACATGCAACTGTTCGGTACCGCGTTTTTCCGCACGGAGGTGCAGGCATGAGCCGCCGCGACTTCCTCCGCACATTCGCCCAGGCAGGCGGCGCCAGCGCCGTCCTTGCTTCGTTCCCGCCCGCGATCCAACGCGCGCTCGCACTGCCGGCCAACCAGCGCACCCGCAGTCTCCAGGACGTCGAGCACATCGTCGTGCTGACGCAGGAGAACCGCAGCTTCGACCATTACTTCGGCACCCTGGAGGGCGTGCGCGGCTTCGGCGATCCGTTCCCCATTCCCGTGATGGACCGCCAGAACCTGTTCAGCCGCAAGACGGTCTTCGTGCAGCAGACCGTGGGCGGCGCCCCCGTGCCGGGCCGTCCGACCTGGCCGCAAAGCCGCGCCATTGCGCCGTTCCGCCTCAATACCGTGCAGGACTTCCCCGTCATGCGCGTGGCGGGCACGCCGCACGCCTGGCTGGACGCCCAGATGGCCTGGGACCACGGCCGCATGAACGACTGGTGCAACGTCAAGCAGAACCACGCGCTGGGCTACTACGCGGAAGGCGACGTGCCGTTCCAGTTCGCGCTCGCCCGCGCATTCACGATCTGCGACCACTACCACTGCGCCACGCAGACGGGCACCAACACGAACCGCCTGTTCCTGTTCAGCGGCCACAACGATCCGCTGGGCGCGGCCGGCGGCCCGTCGACCGACAACAGCCACGACGACTTCAACCCGGATCCGTCCACCGACTACCTGTGGACCACGTATCCGGAGCGGCTGCAGGCCGCGGGCGTCAGCTGGCAGGTCTACCAGAACATGGCGGACAACTTCACGGACAATTCCCTGGCCGGCTTCCGCCCCTTCCGCAACGCCTGGTACGGGCGCCCGGGTTATTCCCAGGCCCTGCGCGAGCGCGGCGTGAGCACGCGCGACCTCGACCTGCTCAAGGCCGACGTGCTGGCCAACCGCCTGCCGCAGGTGAGCTGGGTGGTGGCGACGGCCGAAGGGTCCGAGCACCCCGGGCCATCCAGCCCCGCCTCGGGCGCCGACTACATCGCCCGCGTGCTCGACGCCCTCACGGCTAATCCGGACAGCTGGAGCAAGACGGTCCTGCTCATCAACTTCGACGAGAACGACGGCTTCTTCGACCACATGCCGCCGCCGGCCGTCCCCTCGTACACGAGCTACAGCAGCGACCCGGCGCAGGCCAGGCTGGCCGGTGCCTCGACCGTCGACACGACGGGCGAATACCACCACATCCAGAACGGCGCCGATGCGCGCACGCTGCACCGGCCCTACGGCCTCGGTCCGCGCGTGCCGATGTACGTGATCTCGCCGTGGAGCCGCGGCGGCTGGGTCAATTCGCAGGTGTTCGACCACACGTCCGTCGTGCGCTTCATCGAGGCCCGCTTCGGCGTGAAGGAACCCCTGATCAGCCCGTGGCGGCGCGCCGTCAGCGGCAACCTGCTGTCGTGCTTCGACTTCGTCAATCCGCAGAACGGCGCCCTGCCGCCGCTGCCCGACACGGCGGCACGGCGCCAGCTCGCCCTCAGCCTGGGCAGCACCAAGGTGCCCGCGATCCCCTCGACGCTGGCCGCGCCCGTGCAGGCGGCCGGCGTGCGCCCGGCACGGGCCCTGCCCTATGAATTGCAGGTACAGGCGCAGGCGGCGGCCGGCCAGGTCGACCTCGTGTTCCAGAACGCGGGCGAGGCCGGTGCCGTGTTCCACGTGTACGACCGCCTCGCGCTCGACCAGATCCCGCGCCGCTACACGGTCGAAGCGGGCAAGCAGCTCGCTGGACGCTGGACCACGACGGCCGCCTACGATTTGTGGGTGCTGGGGCCGAACGGCTTCCATCGCCATATCGTGGGCGACGTGCGCCGCGCGGCCGACGCCCCGTGGCCGGAAATGAACCTGCAGGCAGACCGGCGCGCCGGCGAGCTGGTGGTCGAGCTGGTCAACAACGGCAACCAAGCCTGCGTGTTCCAGCTGACGTCGAACAAGTACACGAGCACCCGGATCCCCGACGTGCGCGTGCTGCCCCGCTCGCGCAGCACCGTGCGCCTGCCGCTGGCGGCGAGTTCCAACTGGTACGACGTCAGCCTGCGCGTGAGCGGCCTGCCGGGCTGGCTGCGGCGCTTCGCGGGCCACCTGGAAAACGGCCTGCCCTCGATCAGCGACCCGGCGATGCAGGGCCCGGCCCAGCTCGACCAGTACCGCGTCAATTAACCACGAAGGAAACGACCATGACACTACGATGCATCCTCGGCGCGGCGCTGCTTGCCGCCGCCTGCGGCAGCCAGGCGGCCGTCCTCTATGGCAGCAACCTCGTCGTCAACGGCGACGCCGAAGCCGGCACCGCCGGGTGGAACGGCTACGACGGCTACGGCATGATCCAGGCCGTCGACTACGGCAGCAACTGGGTGCTGCCGACGCAGCCGGGTCCGGCCGACCGCGGCCACGGCCTGTTCGCCGGTACGGGCCAGTACGCCGCGGCCTGGCAGACGTTCGATTTCGGCACCACGACGACGCAGGCGACGGCATTCTCCCTCAGCGGCTGGCTGGGCGGCTGGGCCGACCAAGGCGACAACGCCCTGTTCTACGTGCAGTTCCTCGACGAATCCGGCGTCGAGATCGGCGGCGCGGCACTGGGTCCCGTGACGCCGGAAGACCGCGACGGCCAGACGGGCCTCCTGTACCGGGCGTCGGAAGGCCTGATGCCGACGGGTACCCACGCCGTGTCGTTCTGGCTGTCGATGGAGCGGCTCGCCTCAACGGACAACGACGGCTACGCCGACAACCTGTCCTTCGTGCTGCAGGCGCCCGAGGGCGAAGTGCCGGAACCCGGCATCGCCGCCACGTTCGCGCTGGGCCTGGGCATGCTGGGCTGGGCGCGCCGGCGCGGAAAGGCGGCGGGTCGGGGACGCTGACGGCCGACGGGAGCCTCTGCGTGCGTGCGCCACCGGCGCCTGGTTAGCGATCGGGTATCATCGCTCGCACCAAGGCGCCGCCGGGCCACCGGCTGGCGGCGCTGCACCGCAGCCCACGAACCCCGGATGACACCATGCGAATCGCCACTTTCAACGTCAACAGCATCAATACCCGTCTCGGCGCCCTGCTCCAGTGGCTCGAGGAGACGCAACCGGACGTCGCCTGCCTGCAGGAGCTCAAGGCGCCGCAAGACAAATTCCCGGAAGCGGAGATCCGCGCCGCCGGCTACCACCCGATCTGGCACGGCCAGAAAAGCTGGAACGGCGTGGCGATCCTGGCGCGCGGCGTGGAGCCGAAGGAGCTGCAGCGCGGCCTGCCGGGCGACCCGAGCGACGAGCAAAGCCGCTACATCGAGGCGGAAGTGAACGGCGTGATCGTGGCCGGCCTGTATCTCCCGAACGGCAACCCGGCGCCCGGTCCCAAGTACGACTACAAGCTGGCCTGGATGGAGCGCCTGCGCCTGCGCGCCCAGGACTTCATCGACAGCGGCAAGCCCGTCGTCATCGCCGGCGACTTCAACGTGATTCCGACGCCGGACGACGTCTACAAGCCGGAACGCTGGGTCGACGACGCGCTGTTCCGGGTCGAGACGCGCGCGGCATGGGAACGCCTGCTCGAACAGGGCTGGACGGATTCGCTGCGCGCCACCCACCCGGGCGAGACCATCTACACCTTCTGGGATTACTTCCGCGACGCCTACGGGCGCAACGCCGGCCTGCGCATCGACCACCTGCTGCTCAGCCCCTCGCTCGCGCCGCACCTGAAGGCGGCCGGGGTCGACCGCGACGTACGCGGGCGCGAGAAGCCCAGCGACCACGCGCCGACCTGGGTCGAATTCGACTGGAAGAAGTGATCAGGCCGTAACCGGCGGCTGCAGGACGATGCCGACCATGCGCAGCGCGCTGTCGGTCACGCGTTCGATGTCCGGCTCGTAGCCATCCCCGATCCAGCGCAGCGCGATGTGGATCACGCCGCCCACGATGCCGGCCCGCAGCAGCGGGTCGGTGGGCATGTCCGGCGGCGCCACCTGGCCCGCCACCGCATCCGCGATCTGGCGCAGCGCATCGTCGAACGCCTTGTCCACGGCGCGGCTCACGCCGCGGATCTCCACCAGGAACACGCGCGCCGACTGCGGTTCGCGCTGCAGCGCCGCCAGGTAGGTATGCAGCATGGCGCGGGCCCGGACGATGCGGTCGTCGCCGGCCAAATCGGCCGCCTCCATGATCTGCGCCATCACGGAGTCCGTCACGTGATGGAAGCAGGCGATCAGCAGCTCCTCGCTGTTGGCGAAGGATTCGTAGAAATAGCGTTCCGTGAGGCCGGCGGCCTCGCAGACCGCCTTGACGGTCGCATGACGATAGCCGCGCTCGCCGTACACGGCGACGCCGGCGGCGATGAGCTGGCTGCGCCGCTGCGCGCGGCGCTCGTCCTGGGGTACGCCCCGGTAGGTCCGGGAAGGGGTTGATACAGAAGCCATATAGTATTTTCGCACAGAATCTTGTCATTCAATTTGTGACAATATACAGTGTCAAGTTCCAACAACGACAAGATTCCGAGACGCCATGCATTCCTCCCTTCCAGCCACGGAGGACGGCGGCACCGCCGCCGGCCTCCTCGACGTGCTGATCGTCGGCGCCGGCCTGTCCGGCATCGGCGCCGCCTGGCACCTGCAGCACCGTTGTCCCGGCAAGCGCTATGCGATCCTGGAGGCGCGCGCCGCGATGGGCGGCACCTGGGACCTGTTCCGCTATCCCGGCGTGCGCTCCGATTCCGACATGTACACGCTGGGCTACGCGTTCGCTCCCTGGACCGCCGGCAAGGCGATCGCCGACGGCCCCGCCATCCGTACGTACATCGAGGACACGGCGCGCCGCCACGGCATCGACCGGCAAATCCGCTACGGTCACAAGGTCGTCGCTGCGGCGTGGAGCAGTGCCGATGCCTGCTGGACCGTGCAGGTGGAGCATGCGGGCGCCACGGAGGAACTGCGCACGCGCTTCCTGTACCTGTGCAGCGGCTACTACAGCT
This sequence comes from Massilia paldalensis, assembly GCF_044901715.1. Classification (NCBI taxonomy): domain Bacteria; kingdom Pseudomonadati; phylum Pseudomonadota; class Betaproteobacteria; order Burkholderiales; family Oxalobacteraceae; genus Massilia; species Massilia paldalensis. Next base: position 1,688,977 of record NZ_JBJCIU010000001.1, on the reverse strand, counting down.
ACGACGAGGCCTACCGCCCGCGTTTTCCCGGCGAGGACGCCTTCCGCGGCCGCATCGTCCAGCCGCAGTTCTGGCCGGCGGACCTCGACTGGACGGGCCAGCGGGTCGTCGTGGTCGGCAGCGGTGCGACGGCCGTCACGCTGGTGCCGTCGATGGCGCCCCGCGCGGCCCACGTGACGATGCTGCAGCGCTCGCCGACCTACATCGTCAGCCGTCCCTCCGAATACGGCTTCGCCACCAGGCTGCGGCGCCGGCTGCCGGAGCGTGCCGCCTACGCGCTGACGCGCTGGCGCGTGATCGTCGAGAGCATGCTGATGTACCGCGTCGTGCGCGCCCGGCCGGAACTGGCGAAGCAGAAGATCGTCGCGATGGCGCGGCGCCAGCTGGGCCGCGGCTACGACGTCGGCACGCACTTCACGCCTGCATACAAGCCCTGGGACCAGCGCATCTGCGTGGCGCCGGACGGGGACCTGTTCCAGGCGATCCGCAGCGGCCGCGCCTCGGTCGCCACCGACCACATCGAACGCTTCGAGGCCGACGGCCTCGTGCTGCGCTCGGGCCGCAAGCTGCCCGCCGACCTCGTCGTGATGGCCACCGGCCTGCAGATCCGGCTGCTGGGCGGCATCGCCATCAGCGTCGACGGCGTCCCGTTCGATGCCAACCGGGCCATGTCGTACAAGGGGATGATGCTGAGCGGCCTGCCGAATTGCATCGTCACCTTCGGCTACACGAACGCGTCGTGGACGCTGAAGGCGGACTTGACGGCGGGCTGGGCCTGCCGCCTGCTGCGCCACATGGACAGCAAGGGCGCCGCCATCGCCGTCGTCCGGCGCGACCCAGCGGCGGAACCGGCGCCCTTCCTCGATTTCACGTCCGGCTACGTGCAGCGCGCCGCGCACCTGCTGCCGCAACAGGGCAAGCGCCGGCCCTGGCGCGTGCACCAGAACTTCCTGATGGACATGCTCACCATCCGCTTCGGCCGCCTCGCCGACGGCACCCTGCGCCTGGGCGCGAAAGGAACACTGCCTTGAACCTCACCAACCGCGTCGCCGTCGTCACCGGCGCCGGCGGCGGCATCGGCCGCGCCACGGCGCTCGCCCTGGCCCGCCGCGGCTGCCACCTGGCGCTGGCCGACATCGACGGCCAGGCCGCCGCCGCCACGGCGCACGAAGTGCACGCGCACGGCGTGCGCGCCAGCGTGCACCGGCTCGACGTCACCGACCGCGCCGCCGGCGCCGCTTTACCCACGAATGTACTGGACAGCCACGGACGCGTCGACCTGCTCGTCAACAATGCCGGCGTCGCGCTGGGCGGCACCTTCGAGCAGGTGGCCGAGCGCGACTTCGACTGGCTCATGGACGTCAATTTCGCCGCCCCCGTGCGCCTCGTGCGCGCGTTCCTGCCGCTGCTGCGCGCCAGCGACGACGCGCGCATCGTGAACGTCTCCAGCATCTTCGGCATCATCGCCCCGCCCGGCCAGGCGGCCTACGCGGCCAGCAAGTTCGCGCTGCGCGGCTTCTCGCACGCGCTGCGCCACGAGCTGGCCGGCAGCACGGTGGGCGTGACCGTCGTCCACCCGGGCGGCGTCGCCACGTCGATCGCCCGCAACGCGCGCGTGCCGGACGGCGCCCCGGCCGACGAAGTCGCGCGCGGCCGCAAGGCGATGCAGGCCATGCTGCGCATGCCGCCGGAGGAAGCAGGCGAACGCATCGTGCGCGGCATCGAACGGCGCCATGCGCGTATCCTGGTGGGCGGCGACGCGCGCGCCGCGGCCTGGCTCGAGCGCCTGGCGCCCGTCGGCTACTGGAACCTGTTGAAGAAAGCGATGAAGAGATGACCCTGGCTTCCCTCCTGGCGACCGCCGCCGCCGCGGTCCTGGCCTGTATCCTCGGGCTGTTCCTGTTCACCGTGGCCGTGCGCGCGAAGGTGATGGCCGTGCTGCCGCCGAAGGGGCGCTTCGTCGACGTGCCGGGGGCGCGCATCCACCTGCACGAAAGCGGACAGGGCGCGCCGATCCTGATGATCCACGGCCTGGCCGGCCAGCTCTCGCACTACACCTATGGCATCGCGGGGCGGCTCGACCGGGACTTCCGGGTGATCGCCGTCGACCGTCCCGGCTCCGGCCACTCCGCGCGCACGGCGGATGCCTGCGCCGGCCTGTCGGATCAAGCGGCGGCGCTGGCCGCGCTGATCGAGCGCCTCGGCCTGCGCCAGCCGCTCGTGGTCGGCCATTCGCTCGGCGGCGCCGTCGCGCTGACGCTGGCGCTGGAATACCCGCAGCACGTGGGCGGCCTCGCGCTGATCGCGCCGCTCACGCGCATGCAGGACGAGGTGCCGCCCGCGTTCGAGGGACTGACCGTACGCTCGCCGGCCGTGCGCCGCCTGCTCGCCTGGACCCTCGCCGTACCGTCCTCGATCCGCCGCGGCCGGGCGACGCTGGACCAGGTGTTCGGACCGGAAGCGCCGCCCGCCGACTTCGCCACCCGCGGCGGCGCTCTGCTGGGCCTGCGCCCGGAAGCCTTCCTGTCCGCCTCGCTCGACCTGCAGGCCTTGCCCGACTGCCTGCCGGCCCTGCAGGAGCGCTGGCGCGACCTGCGCCTGCCCGTCAGCGTGCTGTACGGGCGCGACGACCGCATCCTGTCGTGGCAGGCCAATGGACGCGACCTCGTCGCCCAGGTCCCGGGCGCGCGCCTGGACCTCGTCGACGGTGGCCACATGCTGCCGGTGACGAAGCCCGAGGCCTGCGCCGCCTTCATCCGGCGCGCGTACGCCGACCTCGTGGCCGCACGCACGGCGCAGGCGACGGGGACGGGCGACACGGGCAGCAGCACGGGGAGCGGCGCGCCCCGCTGATCGGCTATCATGGCGCCATGGACCATCTTTCCCTCGACCGCCTCCTGATCGCCGCCGGCGCCGTCTCCGCCTTCATCGGCGTGGCCCTGGGCGCCTTCGGGGCACACGGCCTGCGCAAGCGCCTGGGCACCGACATGCTGGCCGTATTCGAGGTCGGGGTGCGCTACCAGCTCTATCACGCGCTGGCACTGGTCGGCGGGGGCGCGGCCGCCGGCCGCCTGGCGCCCGGCGCGCTGCACGCGGCGGGCGTCCTGTTCGTCGTCGGCACCCTCGTGTTTTCCGGCTCGCTGTACATCCTCGCGATGACCGGCCGCAAATGGCTGGGCGCCGTCACGCCGCTGGGCGGGCTGGCGCTGCTGGCCGGCTGGGCGAGTCTGGCCTGGGCCGCCCTCGGCGCCTGATTTCCCGGCGCCTGTCCCTATCCTGCCGCCGCAGAAGCATTTTGCTGCGCCCCGCGCATCGCCTCCCCATCCCCCGCAGAAACGTTTTGACGCTCATCCGCGATCCCGCTACCATCGTGACGACAAAATGGAAACGTTGCCAAACACGATTCATACGAGGAGACTGGATGAGACACCTACTGCCCCGGCTGGCCCTGCCCGCCATATTGATGCTCGCCGCCATGGCAGCCCATGCAGGGGCGCATGCCCAGGCGCGACCCGGCGATGTCCAGCTAGCCGGCACGCCGGCCGCGGCGGCGGCTGCCAGCAGGATCGCGCCGCCGATCCAGAATATCCAGGGCCGCTCCCACGTGAGCCTGAACGGCCGCTGGAGCTACATCATCGACCCGTACGAGACGGGCTACTACGACTACCGGCGCATGCCGTTCGACGCTTCCGCCAGCGGCAAGGGCGGCTTCTACGACGACCGCAAGCCGAAGGACAAGACGGAATGGGCCGAGTACAGCTTCGACCTGGCGCCGACGCTGAAGATCCCGGGCGACTGGAACTCCCAGGCGGAACGCCTGCAGCTGTACGAAGGCACCGTCTGGATGCGCCAGGTGTTCGACGCCGAGCCCAAGGAGGGCAAGCACTACATGCTGTACTTCGGCGCCGTCAACTACGAAGCCCACGTCTACCTGAACGGCAAGAAGCTGGGCGTGCACCGCGGGGGCTTCACGCCGTTCCAGTTCGACGTGACGGGCCTGCTCGCCAAGGGCCGCAACGTGGTCGTCGTCAAGGCCGACAACACGCGCCACCAGGAAGCCATTCCCACGTTGAACACGGACTGGTGGAACTACGGCGGCATCACACGCGACGTGCTGCTGGCCGAGCTGCCGTCGACCTACATCGCCGACTACAAGGTGCAGCTGGCCAAGGGCGACCCGGGCCGCATCGCCGGCTACGTGCAGCTGGCCGGCGCGGCCCCGGCGCAGCAGGTCACCGTGACCATTCCCGAAGCGGGCATCCGCGCCACCGTCAGGACAGGCGCCGACGGCCGCGCCGCCATCGACCTCCCCGCGGGCAAGCTGCAGCGCTGGACACCGCAGCAGCCGAAGCTGTACGCCGTCGAGCTGTCCAGCGGCGGCGACACGGTGCGCGACCGCATCGGCTTTCGCACCATCGCCACGCGCGGCCACGAGATCCTCCTGAACGGCAAGCCCGTGTTCCTGCGCGGCGTCGCGCTGCACGACGAGAATCCCCTGATCCCGGGGCGGCTGCGCGGCGCCGGCGACATGCGCATGCTGCTGCAGTGGGCCAAGGAACTGAACTGCAACTACGTGCGCCTGGCCCACTACCCGCACAGCGAGGAGATGCTGCGCCTGGCCGACGAGATGGGGCTGATGGTGTGGGCCGAGGTGCCCGTCTACTGGACCATCTCGTGGGACAATCCGGACACGTATGCCAACGCCAGCGCCCAGTTGACGGACCTGATCGTGCGCGACAAGAACCGCGCCAGCGTCGTCATCTGGTCGGTGGGGAACGAGACGCCCATCGGCGCGCCGCGCAACGCCTTCATGGGCAAGCTGGCGCGCACGGCCCGCGCCCTGGACGACACCCGCCTCGTCGCGGCCGCGCTGGAAATCCACCGCAGCGGCGCCGACATCACCGTCGACGATCCGCTCGCGCAGGAACTGGACCTGATCAGCTTCAACGAGTACGCGGGCTGGTACTGGTCGAGCAACGCCGACATGCTGAACTACCGCTTCGACATCAAGGCCGACAAGCCCGTCGTGATCACGGAATTCGGCGCGGACGCGCTGGCCGGCTACCACGCCGATGCCGACACCCGCTTCAGCGAGGAGTACCAGGACGCGCTGTACCGCAACCAGTTCAGGATGTTCGCCGCGATCCCCTCGCTGCGCGGCATCACGCCGTGGGTACTGGCCGACTTCCGCTCGCCGCGGCGCCCGCACCCCTATTTCCAGGACTTCTGGAACCGCAAGGGGCTGGTGTCGGAGACGGGGAAGAAGAAAATGGCGTACTGGACGCTGAAGGAGTACTACGACGGGATCCAGAAGAAATACGAAAAGTAAGCCTCCGCCACACCGTCGCCCCTGCGAAGGCAGGGGCCCAATCCCAGCAAGCGAGCCGGCTGCGCAAAAAACTTGGATCCCCGCCTGCGCGGGGACGACGCACTAACTCATGCACTTGCAACGGCGGGAGTCACGCAGCGCTGGCCAGCACCTCCATCAACGCCCTCAGGTTGTACGGCTTGCGCAGCACCACCGCGTCCGGCCAGTTGTTCACTTCGCCCTTCCCCGTCGCGAACACGATGCGGATCCCCGGCGCCATCGACCGGGCCTGGGCCGCCAGCAGGTCGCCCGACATGCCGGGCAGCTGGACGTCCGTGATCAGGACGTCGGCCCGGTCCGAGATCAGCCCGACGGCCTGCTCGGCGTCCACCGCCTCCAGCACGTCGTGGCCCAGGTGGCGCAGCAGCATCGCCGTGCTGTCGCGGATCTCGTCCTCGTCCTCGACCAGGACGATGCGCAGCCGGCCCTTGGCGCCGTCCGGCGGGACGGGCGGCGGCGACTCCGCACGGCTGCGCTGGCGCTGCTGGGAAAGCACCTGGCGGATGCGGCGCGCCAGGCTTTCGCGCGTGTACGGCTTGCCGAGCAGTTCCACGCCCGGATCGAGGCGGCCGCCGTGCACGATGGCGTTTTCCGTGTAGCCCGAGGTGAACAGCACGGCCAGGTTGGGCAGGCGCTCGCGCGCCATGCGCGCCAGTTCGGGACTGCGCAGCAGGCCCGGCATGACGACGTCCGTGAACAGCACGTCGATCTGCACGCCCGATTCCACGACGGCGAGCGCGCTGGCCGCGTCGGACGCCTTCAGCACCCGGTAGCCCAGCTCCGTCAGCATCTCCACGACGGTGGTGCGCACCGCCTCGTCGTCCTCGGCCACCAGGATCGTCTCGGTGCCGCCGACGGCCGGCTGCTGGGGCTCGACCGGGCCCAGGGCATCCTCGGCCGCCGTCGTGCGCGGCAGGTAGATCTTGACCGTCGTCCCCTGTCCCGGCTCGCTGTAGATCTTGACGTGGCCGCCGGACTGCTTGACGAAGCCGTACACCATCGACAGGCCCAGGCCCGTGCCCTTGCCTTCTTCCTTGGTCGAGAAGAAGGGCTCGAACGCCTGGCGCAGCACGTCCGGCTCCATGCCCGTGCCCGTGTCCGTCACGGCCAGCAGCACGTACTGTCCCGGCGCCACGTCCGCATGGTTGCGGCAATACATATCGTCGAGCAGCGCATTGCTCGCCTCGATGGTGAGCTTGCCGGCGCCGCCCATCGCGTCGCGCGCGTTGACGGCGAGGTTCAGCACCGCGTTCTCGACCTGGGCCACGTCGATCGCCGTGTTCCACAGGCCGCCGGAGATCACCAGCTCCACCTCGATCTCCTCGCCCAGCGCGCGCCGCAGCATGTCTTCCATGCCCGTGACGACGCGGCTGACCTTGACCACCTTGGGCTCCAGCGGCTGGCGCCGGCCGAACGCGAGCAGGTAGCTGGCGAGCTTGGCGCCCTTCTCGACGGCCAGGCGGGCGTTGGCGATCCAGCGCGGCACCTCCGCGCCGGCCGGGTCCATCTCGAGCAGCTGCAGGTTGCCGGAAATGATCTGCAGCAGGTTGTTGAAGTCGTGGGCGACGCCGCCCGTGAGCTTGCCGATGGTCTCCATCTTCTGCGACTGCTGCAGCGCCAGCTCGGTGCGGCGGATCTGCTCGGCCTGTTCGCGGTCGGCCGTGATGTCCCTTCCGATCGCGTGGATGAAGCCGCTGTCCGGCGACGCGCTCCACGACAGCAGGCACCAGCTGCCGTCCTTGCGCCGGTAGCGGTTCTCGAACTTGTAGACGTAGTGCCCGGCGCGCAGCGACGCGAGCTGGGCGGCCGTGGCGGCCTGGTCGTCCGGATGCACGAGGCCCAGCATGCCCTTGCCGACGATGTCGTGCTCGGCCCAGCCCAGGATCGAGGCGAAGGCCGGGCTCACGGCCTCGACGACGCCGTCGAAGTCGGCCACCAGCATCACGTCGCGCGACAGCTTCCACATGCGGTCGCGCTCCGCCGTGCGCCGCGCCACCTGGGCTTCGAGGTCGGCGTTGAGCAGCGCCAGCGTTTCGCTGGCCACCTTGTGGTCCTCGATGTCCGTGTGCGTGCCGACCCAGCGCAGCGTGACGCCATCCTCGCCGCGCAGCGGCACGGCGCGTGCCAGGTGCCAGCGGTAGCGCCCGTCCTTGGCGCGCAGGCGCAATTCGTTCTCGTAGTGGCCGCCGCCCGCGATCGCCGTGGCCCAGCGCGTCTGCGTGGCGTGGCGGTCGTCCGGGTGCACGATGGCGGTCCAGCCGATCCCGCGCAGCGCCCCGTGATCGAGGCCGCTGTACGTGACCGCGTGCTCGTTGAACCAGTCGAGGTTGCCGTCCGGGTCCGCCGTCCAGACCTGGTGCGGCATCGCCTGGGCGAAGATGCGGAACTTCTCCTCGCTCTCGCGCAGGTCCGCCTGCGCGCGCACGCGCTCGGTGACGTCCTGGCCCTGCACGAACACGCCGAACACGGCGCCGTCCTCGCCCCGCAGCGGCTGGTTGACGAAGTCCAGGTAGGCCTGGCGGCGCACGCCGTCCGCGCCGGCCAGCCAGACCTCGCGTCCCGCCGCCGCCACGCTGGCGCCGCTCAGGTAGGCCTGGTCCAGCAGCGCCACCAGGCCCTGCGGCACGGCCTCGGGCACCGCCTGGCGCACCGGCTTGCCGATCACGTCGCGCCCGCCCATTAGTTCCAGGTAGGCGGGATTGGCGCCATCGAACACGTGGTCCGGGCCCGTCAGGATGGCCATGAAGCCGGGCGCCTGCTCGAACAGCGCCTGCAGCCGCGCGCGCTCGCCCGCCAGCCGGCGTTCGGCCCGGACCTTGCCCGTCGTCTCGATGACGACGGCCAGCACGCCGGCGACGCGGCCCGCCTCGTCGACGACGGGCGAGTAGCCGAGGTCGAACCAGGCCTGTTCCGGCCGGCCGTTGCGCTGCAGCGTGAATTCCTCGTCGTGGTAGTCGAGCGCGCCGCCGGCCAGCACGGTGCGCAGCACGCGGTCGTTGAAGTCGGCGATCTCCGGCCATTCCTCGCGCACCTTACCGCCCAGGCTGCCCGGATGGCGGCCGCCGGCAAGCAGCGCGTAGCCGGCGTTGTAGATCATGACGCCGTCCTCGCCCCACATCGTCACCATCGGCAACGGGGAGCGCAGGATCAGCTCGACGGTCGTGCGCACGATCGCCGGCCAGCCCGCGATGGGTCCGAGGCTGGTCTTGCTCCAATCGAAGTCGTCGATGATCTGTCCGACCGCACCGCCACCGGTGCCGAATGCCCTGACCGGAGCTGCCTGTGTCAACATCTTGTCAATCTGCCCATTTTCTTGTGAGGTGGAAATTGTAATCCTGTTTGGCGCAAACGCGCATACGATTCATCTAGCGTACATACGCCCGCCGATCCTCTTGCCCGAATCGACCATGTCGCGCTGCGCTGCGTGCTACCGTCGTCGCCTGCACCGGCGCGCCGGGCGGCCTCACGAAGGCATGCCCATGCTGCACGGCAGCAGAAAAATAGTTGGGCAGGGCTGCCGTGCGCTCACTTGCCGCAACTAATATGTTCTCTCCCGCACATTTCTTACAAAGGAAGCGCGCCATGAGCCAGAGCACCCCTCTGTCGCTGCACGTCCCGGAGCCCACCGGCCGCCCCGGTTGCAAGACCGATTTTTCGTATCTCGACATCACCCCCGCCGGCGCCGTCCCGCGTCCCGCCGTCGACGTCCGCTACCAGGACACGGCGGCGCTGGCCGCGAGCCTGATCCGGGTGCTGGACGACGACGGCAACGCCGTCGGTCCCTGGAACCCGCAACTGGACCGCGACACGCTGCGCTTCGGCCTGCGCACGATGATGAAGACACGCATCTTCGACGCCCGCATGGTCATCGCCCAGCGCCAGAAGAAGCTGTCCTTCTACATGACCTGCCTGGGCGAGGAAGCGATCGGCACGGCGCACGCGCTCGCGCTCAAGCAGGGCGATATGTGTTTCCCCACCTACCGCCAGCAAAGCCTGCTGATGGCGCGCGACTACCCGCTCGTCGACATGGTCTGCCAGTTGCTGTCCAACGAAGCGGATCCGCTCAAGGGCCGCCAGCTGCCCGTCATGTACTCGGTCAAGAAGGACGGCTTCTTCACGATCTCCGGCAACCTGGCGACGCAGATCCCGCAGGCGGTCGGCTGGGCCATGGCGTCCGCCATCAAGGGCGACACGAAAATCGCCTCCGGCTGGATCGGCGACGGCGCCACCGCCGAAAGCGACTTCCACACGGGCCTCACGTTCGCCCACGTGTACCGCGCGCCCGTGATCCTGAACGTCGTCAACAACCAGTGGGCGATCTCCACTTTCCAGGCCATCGCCGGCGGCGAGAGCGTCAGCTTCGCGGCACGGGGCGTCGGCGCCGGCATTGCCTCGCTGCGCGTGGACGGCAACGACTTCCTGGCCGTCTACGCCGCCTCCTGCTGGGCCGCCGAACGGGCGCGCGGCAACCTCGGTCCCACGCTCATCGAGTGGGTGACCTACCGCGCCGGCCCGCACTCCACCTCGGACGATCCCTCGCGCTACCGCCCGGCCGACGAATGGAGCCAGTTCCCGCTGGGCGACCCGATCGGCCGGCTGCGGCGCCACCTGACCCTGCTGGGCTGGTGGTCGGACGCCGAGCACGAGGCCGTGCAGGCGGAACTGGAAGCGGAAGTGCTGGCGGCGCAGAAGGAAGCCGAGCGCCACGGCACCCTGATCGACGGCCGCGTGCCGAGCGCCGCATCGATGTTCGAGGACGTCTACAAGGACATGCCCGAACACCTGCGCCGGCAGCGCCAGCAACTGGGAGTATGACGTGATGCGAGACATCGACAATCCGGCAAAGAACGGCGCCGCGCACGACGAGGCGGCGGCGGAAACGCGCGACAAGGCCACGCCCATGACCATGATCCAGGCCCTGCGCTCGGCCATGGACGTCATGCTGGGCCGCGACGGCGACGTCGTGGTGTACGGCCAGGACGTGGGCTATTTCGGCGGCGTGTTCCGCGTCACCGACGGCCTGCAGGCCAAGTACGGCAAGCAGCGCGTGTTCGACGCGCCGATCTCGGAAGGCGGCATCGTGGGCACGGCGGTCGGCATGGCCGCCTATGGCCTGCGCCCCGTCGTCGAGATCCAGTTCGCCGACTACTTCTACCCGGCTACCGACCAGATCGTGTCGGAGGCGGCGCGCCTGCGCTACCGCTCGGCCGGCGACTTCACGGCGCCGCTGACGATCCGCATGCCCTGCGGCGGCGGCATCTATGGCGGACAGACCCACAGCCAGAGCCCGGAAGCCTTCTTCACCCACGTGTGCGGCCTGCGCACGGTGATGCCGTCCAATCCCTACGACGCCAAGGGCCTGCTGATCGCGTCGATCGAGAACGACGACCCCGTGATCTTCCTGGAGCCCAAGCGCCTGTACAACGGCCCGTTCGACGGCCACCACGACCGCCCCGTCGTCTCCTGGGCCAAGCACCCGCTCGGCGCCGTCCCCGAAGGCCACTACACGGTCCCCCTCGACAAGGCCGCCGTGTTCCGTCCCGGCGCCGACCTGACGGTGCTCGCCTACGGCACCATGGTGTGGGTGTCGGAAGCGGCCGCGAAGGAAACGGGCATCGACGCCGAGATCATCGACCTGCGCACGCTGTGGCCCCTCGACCTGGACACCATCGTCGCGTCCGTTAAAAAGACGGGCCGCTGCGTGATCGTGCACGAGGCCACCCGCACGAGCGGCTTCGGCGCCGAACTCGCGGCGCTCGTGCAGGAACACTGCTTCTACCAGCTGGAAGCGCCCATCGAGCGCGTCACCGGCTGGGACACCCCGTATCCGCACGCCCAGGAGTGGGCGTATTTCCCCGGTCCGGACCGGGTCGGTGCGGCGTTCAAGCGTGCGATGGAAGGATAGATAATGGGCGATTACGTGATCAAGATGCCGGACCTGGGCGAAGGCATCGCCGAAGTGGAAGTGGTGGCCTGGCGCGTGCAGCCGGGCGACACCGTCAAGGAAGACCAGGTGCTGGCGGACGTCATGACGGACAAGGCGACCGTCGAGATTCCCTCTCCCGTGCACGGCACCGTGCTGGGCCTGGGCGGCCAGGTCGGGCAGGCGCTGGCCGTGGGCGCGGAACTGATCCGCCTGCAGGTGGAAGGCGCCGGGAACGCGGGCAGCGCCGCGCCGGCCGCCGCGCCCGTGGCGCAGCCGCCAGCAGGAGCGGCGGCCGACGAGCCGGCGGACCTGCCGCACGGCTTCGTGCCGGAGCCGGCGCGCGTGGCCGAGGCGGCCGCCAGCGTGGCGCAGCGCCAGCCCGTCGCGGCGGCACCGTCCCAAGCTGCACCGTCCCAAGCTGCACCGTCCCAAGCAGCGCCGGCCCGCGCGCCAGCCGCCGCGCCGGGTCGGCCGCAGGCGCGCGCCGCCGGCGACAAGCCGCAGGCCGCGCCCGCCGTGCGCAAGCGCGCATGGGACCTGGGCATCGAACTGCAGTACGTGGCCGGCAGCGGCCCGGCCGGCCGCATCACGCATGCCGACCTCGATGCGCACCTGGCCGGCCGCGGCGCCCACGCCGGCGGCGCCGACAGCCGCTACGTGCAGCGGGATGGCGAGGAAGCCGTCCCCGTGATCGGCCTGCGCCGCAAGATCGCCGAGAAGATGCAGCTGGCCAAGCGCCAGATCCCGCACTTCACCTACGTCGAGGAAGTCGACGTCACGGAGCTGGAGGCGCTGCGCAAGCAGCTCAATGACCGCTACGGCGAGGAACGGGGCCGCATCACGCTGCTGCCCCTGCTGATGCGCGCCGTCGTGCTGGCCGTGCGCCGCTACCCGGAGGTGAATGCCCGCTATGACGACGGCAGCGAGGCTGGGGGCGCCGGTGCGGGCTCAGGTGCGGGCGCAGGTGCGGGCATCGTCACCCGCTACGAAGCCGTCCACATCGGCGTGGCGACGCAGACCGGCGCCGGGCTGATGGTGCCCGTGGTGCGCAACAGCGAGGCGCGCGATCCGTGGTCGAACGCCGCGGAAATCGCCCGGCTGGCCCAGGCCGCCCGCGACGGCAAGTGCGCCCGCGACGAGCTGTCCGGCTCCACGATCACCATCACGAGCCTGGGCGCGCTGGGCGGCATCGTCAGCACGCCCGTCATCAACCGTCCGGAAGTGGCCATCGTGGGCGTCAACCGCATCGTCGAGCGGCCCGTCGTGCGCGACGGCGGCATGGTGGCGCGCAAGATGATGAACCTGTCGTCCTCGTTCGACCACCGCGTCATCGACGGCATGGTGGCGGCCGAATTCATCCAGACGATCCGCGGCTACCTCGAAGCCCCGACCCTGCTGTTCGTGGAGTGAGCCGATGACGACCACAAGCGAAACGACCACCCTGCTCATCATCGGCGGCGGCCCCGGCGGCTACGTGGCCGCCATCCGCGCCGGCCAGGTGGGCATCCCGACCGTGCTCGTGGAAGGGGCAAGGCCGGGCGGCACCTGCCTGAACATCGGCTGCATCCCGTCCAAGGCCCTGATCCACGCGGCGGATGAATTCCACGCGGCCCGCAGCCATGCGGGTGATGCCTCGCCGCTGGGCATCCGGGCGGGCGAACCGACGATCGACATCGGCCGCACCGTGCAGTGGAAGGATGGCATCGTGGGCAAGCTCACGGGCGGCGTCGCCACGCTGCTGAAGAAGAACGGCGCGAAGCTGGTCCATGGCCACGCGCGGATCGTCGACGGCAAGACGGTCGACGTCGACACGGGCGACGGTGTGCTGCGCATCCGCTGCGAGCACCTACTGCTGGCCACGGGATCGCGCGCCGTCGAGCTGCCGTTCATGCCGTTCGGCGGCAACGTGATCTCGTCGACGGAAGCCCTGTCGCCCGACGGCATTCCGCAGCACCTGGTCGTCGTCGGCGCCGGCTACATCGGCCTGGAACTCGGCACGGCCTACCGCAAGCTGGGTGCGCGCGTCTCCATCGTCGAAGCGGCCGGAAGGGTCCTGCCCGCCTACGACGAGGAGCTGGCGCGGCCCGTCGCGGCCAGCCTGAAGCGCCTGGGCGTCGACATTCACCTGGAGGCGAGCGTGCTGGGACTGGCGGAGGACGGGCGCGGCGTCCGCCTGCGCGACGGCGGCGGGAAGGAAGCCGTGCTGGAAGCGGACCGCGTGCTGGTGGCCGTGGGACGCCGTCCGCACACGGAAGGCTACGGGCTGGAGAGCCTGCTGCTGGACATGAACGGCCGCGCCGTGCGCATCGACAACCAGTGCCGCACGTCGATGCGCAACGTCTGGGCCATCGGGGACCTGACGGGGGAGCCGATGCTGGCGCACCGCGCGATGGCCCAGGGCGAGATGGTGGCCGAGATCATCGCCGGCAAGCGCCGCCACTTCGCGCCCGCGGCGATCCCCGCCGTCTGCTTCACGGATCCGGAAGTGGTCGTCGTCGGGCACACGCCGGCCGACGCGGCGCGGCTGGGCCTGGACGTCGTCACGGCCAGCTTCCCGTTCGCCGCCAACGGGCGCGCGATGACGATCGAGGGGACGGACGGCTTCGTCCGCGTGGTGGCGCGGGAGGACAACCACGTCGTCGTCGGCTGGCAGGCCGTCGGCAAGGGCGTCTCGGAGCTATCGACGGCCTTCGTGCAATCGATCGAGATGGGCGCCCAGCTGGAAGACATCGGCGGGACGATCCACGCCCACCCCACGCTGGGCGAGGCCGTCCAGGAGGCGGCGCTCAAGGCACTGGGCCACGCCCTGCATATCTGACGGCGCCGGCGAGCGTGCAAAGACACGGGCGAGAATGCGTCACCCCGACGCATCCCCGCCCGTGCTGCGCGCCAGTCCGCTGGCGCGCCCCCGATCCCCGCGAGGGGCGTAGTACTAGCCGCTCCGGCTCACGCCATCATGGCTTGTCGTCGGACTGGCGGCTGCCGGCATTGCCCGTGCTCAGGCTGCCGATGCCGCCCATGCCCGTCTGGATCTCGCCCGCTTCCTCGCCGACGTAGCCGTCGCCGCGGTCCGCGTCGCTGCCGTCCGACAGCAGGTCGTCCGTACGGCCGCCCTGCGCATTGCCGCCCGGGTCCGATTGCGTATTGACGCCGCCGCCGGCAGCGCCGTCGCGCGCGGCCGCGCGTTCGCCGGACATGCTGCCGACGTCGTTCACGCCACCGGTCCCGCCGGCGCCCAGCGTGCCGATCGATGTGCTGCCGTCCTTGGTCACCTGGTCGTAGTTGCGGCCCTTGGCATCCTGGCCTTCGCTTTGCATGGACATCGTGTTCTCCTCGTCAATCTTGATGGTTTCATCATACGCCCCTGGGGCCGCGCGACCATCGGCACGCGCCCGGCTGGCTTGTAGGAGTTGTCGGGCGCAAGATGTCTTGGAGAAAGCTGGTTCTCCGGCAGAAGCGTGGCAGGCGTCGATATGCTATAAGTGCAAGAACGCAACACTGCAATATTGGAAACCCGCATGACGACTGCCCCCATCCTCGTGATCTATGCCCACCCCGCGCCCCAGCGCTCGCCCGCCAACCGGCGCCTCGCCGCCGCCGCGCGCGCCACGCCCGGCGTGCAGGTTCAGGACCTGTACGAGCTGTATCCCGACTTCGACATCGACGGCGAGCGTGAACGCGCCCTGCTGTCCGCCGCCCACCTCGTCGTCTTCCTCCACCCGTTCCGCTGGTACGGCATGCCGTCGCTGATGAAGGAGTGGATGGAACAGGTGCTGCAGCCCGGCTGGGCCTACGGCAAGGGCGAATGCGCGCTGCGCGGCAAGGGCTACTGGCTGGTGACGACCACGGGCAGCGGCCCGGACGCCTACCGGCCCGGCGGCCTGCACGGCCGCCCGTTCGCGGATTTCCTGGCCCCGTTCGAGCAGACGGCCGCGCTGTGCGGCATGGACTGGATCGAGCCACTGGTGCTGCACGGCGCCGCCAGGGCGGACGAAGCGACCATCGAGGCGCACGCGGCCGAGTTCCGGCGCCGCCTGGCCGGCTACGCGGGCCTGGCGCTGGCCGCGTCCACGCCCTACACCGGGGAGGCGTGAACATGGAACATAACCTGCTGTTCAACGCGATGGTCTACCTGGCCGCAGCCGTGCTCGTGGTGCCGCTGGCCAAGCGCCTGGCGCTGGGCGCCGTGCTGGGCTACCTGCTGGCCGGCATCCTGATCGGCCCCTACGGCTTCCGCCTTATCGGCGAGGTCGAGGACGCGCTGCACTTCGCCGAGTTCGGCGTCGTGCTGCTGCTGTTCCTGATCGGCCTGGAGCTGGAGCCCAGCAAGCTGTGGTCGCTGCGCCGCCCGATCTTCGGCTGGGGCGGCGCGCAGGTGCTGGGCGTGGCGGCCGCCCTGTGCGGCGCCGCCATCCTGGCTGGCATCGACTGGAAGGTCGCGCTGATCGCCGGCCTGGGCCTGTCGCTGTCGTCCACCGCGATCGCCCTCGCCTCGCTGGAGGAACGCAACCTCATGCCCACGCCGGCCGGCCAGGCCGGCTTTTCGATCCTGCTGTTCCAGGACATCGCCGCCATCCCGATGATCGCCATCGTGCCCCTGCTCGGCGTTCCCGAGGAAGCGGGCGGCGGCGGCAACGCCTGGCAGGCCGTGCTGAAAGTGGTCGTGGTGCTGGCGGGCCTGATCGTGGCCGGCCGCTTCCTTGTGCGTCCGCTGCTGCGCGTGATCGCCAAGACGGACACGCGCGAGATCTTCACGGCGTTCGCCCTCCTGATGGTGATCGCGATCTCGCTGCTGATGCAATGGATCGGCGTGTCGATGGCCCTGGGCGCCTTCATGGCCGGCGTGCTGCTGGCCGACTCCGAATACCGGCACGCGCTGGAATCGGACGTGGAACCGTTCAAGGGCCTGCTGCTCGGGCTGTTCTTCATCGCCGTCGGCATGTCCGTCGACTTCGCCGTGTTCCTGGCGCAGCCGCTGCTGATCCTGGGCCTCGTGGCCGCCTTCCAGGTGATCAAGATCGCCATCCTGTACGCGCTCAGCCGGATACTGGGCATGGCGCGCGGCCAGCACCTGCAGTTCGCGCTGCTGCTGTCGCAGGGCGGCGAATTCGCGTTCGTCGTGTTCGGCGCGGCCGCGACCGCGCGCGTGTTTTCCAGCGACGTCGCCTCGATCCTCGTCGTCGTGGTGGCGCTGTCGATGGTCGTCACGCCGCTGACGCTGATGCTGTACGACCGCATCCAGGCCTGGCGCCAGGGCGGCGCCGGCGGACGCAAGGCCAGCAAGAAGAAGGCGGACGCCATCGAGCCGAACGAGGACCATGTGATCATCGCCGGCTTCGGCCGCTTCGGCCAGATCGTCGGCCGCTTCCTGCACGCGAACGACGTGCGCCTGACCGTGCTGGACCACGACCCCGACCAGATCGAGGTGCTGCGCCACTTCGGCTTCAAGGTGTTCTACGGCGACGCCACCCGCGCCGACCTGCTGCGCGCGGCGGGCGCCGCCAAGGCCCGCGCCGTCGTCGTCGCCATCGACGACATCGACGACAGCCTGGCCCTCGTCGACACGGTGAAGCGCGACTACCCGGATCTGCCGATCTTCGCGCGCGCCCGCAACGTCACGCATTACTACCAGTTGATGGACCTGGGCGTCACGATGATCGAGCGCGAGACCTACGAGTCGGCGCTCAAGCTGGGCCGCACGGTGATGACGGAAGGCCTGGGCCAGAGCGCCTACCGCACGCGCAACGCGGCCAACCGCTTCCGCCGCCACAACAAGCAGAGCCTGGAAGCCGTGTATCCGTACTACAAGGACCGCGAGACCTTCGTCTCCCTGAGCAAGCAGGCGCGCGAGGAGCTGGAAGAAATGATCGCGCGCGACCGGCGCGCGGCCGAGGAGGAAAAGACGCACTACTGGGACTGACGGAAGGCCATGTCACGTCGTCCCTGCGCAGGCAGGGACCCAAGTTCATCGGCTGCCGCGATGCATGCAAGATTGGGTCCCCGCCTGCGCGGGGACGACGTCAGGTGGCGGGCGCCTGCTGCTCCGTCCACGTCGGCCCCTGCGTCACGGGCCTGCCGTCGACCCAGTCCAGCCGGTCGATGCACATGCGCCGCGCCGTCTGCGCCGGGTCCCAGGCGTGGTACACGATCCAGGTCTCGCTGCCGTCCGGCGACACGGTGAAAGAATTGTGGCCGGGACCGAGCAGCTGGCCGCCATGCGGCGTGCGCATCAACAGCGCCTGCTCGCCGCCTTCCGGCCGGCGCCATGGCCCCATCGGATGGTCGGCGACGACCCAGCTGACGCCGTAGTTGTCGCGCTCCCAGGCGCCGCCGCTGTAGAAGCAGTAGTACTTGCCGTCGTGGACCTGCACGGCCGGCCCCTCCACCGTGTGCCAGTGGAAGACCTTGCCGTACATCTCCCGTCCCTTCCGGAACACGTGCCAGTCGTGGTGCGGTCGCACGACGGTGGCGGCCTCGCCGGCCAGCGTCGTCATGTCCGTCAGGCGGTCGACGACAATCCCCGTGCCCACGCGCTGGTCGCCGTCCGGCTCCACGAAGTCCACGCAATAGAACAGGTACCACTGGCCGTCGGCGTCGCGGAACGGGTGCGCGTCGATGGAGAACGGGTGGTAGGGCACCAGCAGCTTGCCGGCGTCGACGAAGGGGCCGGCCGGATGGCCGGCCACGGCCACGCGCAGGCGATGGTCCGTGCCTTCCGACGCCGCGCCGCCGGACGAGTAGTACAGGTAGAACCTGCCGTCGTGGGCGGCCACTTCCGGCGCCCAGAACTGCGGTGCCGGGAACTGCGTAGGGCCTGTAGGCGCGAGCGCATGGCCGATCGCTTCCCAGTGCACGAGGTCGATCGACCGCAGCACGGGAATCTCCCCGCCCTGCGGGTTGCCCGGCGCCGTGCCGTAGGCATAGTAGACGCCCTCGTGGCGCAGCACGAAGGGGTCGGCGAATACCTCGGGGTACACCGGGTTCGCGTACATGGCCATGCGGCGCTCCTTACAGCGAGAACCGCAGGCCGAGGCCGTAGGTCGTCGGGTTGTAGCGGATGTCGCGCGGGCGGATCTCGCTGCCCAGGTAGCTCTCGTACTTCTCCTTCGTGATGTTGATGGCGTCGAACTGGATCGACATGTGCTTGTTGATCTCGTACGACAGGCTCAGGTCGACGAAGGTCGCCGGCTTGACGATGCGGTCCTGGCCGAAGCGCGGCTCCGCGATCTGCTCGACGTACTCGCCCCGGTGGTTCGCCGTCAGGCGGCCCGTGATGCCGTTACCCTCGTACAGCAGCGCCACGTTGTAGTTCTGCTTGGCGACGCCCGTCAGCGCCGTCTTGCGGTACTCGCTGCGCGTGGGCGACAGCAGCGTCTCGTTCTCGCCATCGATCCACGTGTAGTTGGCCTGGATGCCGAAGTTGCTCCAGACGCCCGGCAGGAAATCGAAGAACTTCTGCGCGCCCAGTTCCACGCCCTTCAGCTTGCCCTTGCCCGAGTTCTGCGGCCGCGTCACGCGGTAGGTCTGGCCATCGATGACTTCCTGGCTTTCCATGTTCTGCAGATAGCCGTCGATGTCGCGGTGGAACAGGGCCACCTGCGCGTAACCGTTCTTCTGGAAGTAGTACTCCAGCGTGGCGTCGCTGTTCACGGACTTGGTCGGGCGCAGGTCCGGGTTGCCGGACGAACCCGTGCCGGGCGCGTTGACGGTCGACGGCACGAGCGACAGCGCCGGATTCAGCGAAGCGAAATCGGGACGGTTGATGGTCTTGCCGACCGACAGGTGCGACTGCAGGTTCTCGCGCCAGCCGATGACGGCGGCGGCGCTGGGCAGCACGTTGTTCTCGCTGGTGCTGCGGTCGATCGGGCTGATGACGTCGCCGATGCGGCTGCTGCCCTTCAGGTCGCGGCTCGTATGCACGATGCGGGCGCCGGCCGTGCCGGACAGGTCGACGTCGCCCGCCTTGGTCTTCCAGCGCGCGGCCGCGTACAGCGTGCTCGTGGTCTCCTTCTGGTCGAAGCTGCGCAGCGGGTCCTCCGCCACGCGGCCGGGAGCGGCGCCATACACGCTGCGCACGCTGTCGGCCTGGTCGATCAGGTAGTCGCGCGAGGGCGTGAGCCACTGGCCGCCGAGACGGTCGACGCCGGGCACCAGCGACTCGAAGCCGGCGCCGAAGGCGGCGACGGGGTTCGGCCGCACGGCGCCAGTGAAATCGCTGTGCCCTTCGGCGCCGTGGTAGCTGGCGTTACGCTGGGACAGGCGCAGCCCCGCGTCGATGCCGCTGAAGAAGCCGTCGCCCAGGCGGTACGAGGCGTCGCCGCGCCACTGCGTCTGCTCGCCCTTCTGCACGCCCCAGTTCTGCACCATCCCGCGCAGCACGAACTGGCTCGGGTCGCGCAGCGGATTGGCGCTGCCCGGCGTGGTGATCGCGTTGTAGCCGCCGTGGCCGTCGGCGCCGTAGGTATAGCCGTTGACGCTGGCGCCGGGCACCTGCTGGTCGACGATCATCGTGTCGTTGATGAAGGTGGACTTGGTCCAGGCCACGTTCGACGACAGTTTCCACGGCCCCTCGCGGTATTGCAGGCCCAGGTTGAAGAAGTGCGAGACCGTGTGTTCCTTCACGCCCCAGCTGCTGGTGGCGACGTAGGGATCGTAGCTGTACGCGCCCGGATCGTACTGCGCGGCCGGCGCATAGGCCGACGTGATCGGGCAGATCCGGCCCTCCGGCGTGTTGCAATAGTCGCCGTCCGGCGCCAGCACGGCGTTGGTCAGGCGCGGCGCCCACGTCGTGTTGGCGATCATGTAGTCGACTTCGCTGCGGCCGCGGTAGCCCGTGCCCAGGTATTGCGCCGTCAGTTCCAGGTTCGGCTTCACCTTCCACTGGAAAGCGCCGTGGATGCTGCCGCGGTCGCGGTCGCCGGCGTTGTAGATGCCGCCGATGTTCGGGAACTCGCCCAGGCGGTCGCCCGCGCGCAGCGGCGCCACCGGATCGCCGTCGTTCAGGCGCACGGCCGTGCCGTCCGGGCTCACGGAGAAGATGCGGTCGGGCCGGTCGACCCACTGCACCGGATAGCCCCAGTGCTCGCGGTTGAACGCCACGTCGACCAGGGCGCCCATCTCGCCCATGCCCGTGTTCCAGCGGTTGCTCAGCGAGAAGCCGCCGCCGGGATTGTTCTTGGTATCCGTATTGTCCGAGCCGTTGACCTTCTGGCGCCGGTTTTCCACGTAGCCGGTGGCGTTGAAGCCCTTCAGGTCGAACGGCGCGCGCAGGCGCACGTCGATGCCGCCGGCGATGCCGCCTTCCTGCTGGTTCGGCGTCGCCGTCTTGTAGACGTCGAAGCCCCCGATCGCCTGCACGGGCAGGTCCTGGTACGCGAGACGGCGCCCGGTGCCCGTGAAGATCTCCATGCCGTTCACGGTGGTGACGACGTCCGGCAGGCCGCGGATGATGACGGAACTCGTCTCGCCGCGGTCGCGCCCCACCTGCACGCCGGCGATGCGCTGCAGCGCGTCGCCCGCGGCGCGGTCGGGGAACTTGCCGATGTCCTCCGCGTTGATCGAGTCCACGACCTGGATCGAATCGCGCTTGATCGCTTCTGCCGTGCGGATGCTGCTGCGCAGGCCCGTCACCGTCACCTGCTGCAGCTGCTGCGGCTGGGTCGGGGCGGCGGGCGTGGCCGGCGCGGGCGCGCCCGCGGTTTGTGCCGGCGCCTGGGCAGGCGCGGCAGTCGCAGGGTTGTCGGGATTCTGGGCCTGGGCCGGCGCGGCGTCCTGCGCGCTTGCGGCGCCCGCCTGGGCGCACAGGAGGATGGCGGCCACGTGCAGTGGCCGGAGCTGGAAAGCGGTCATGAGGGGTCTCTCCCGATTCTCGGCGGCCTGGACGTCGGCCGCATCTGTTAAATTGCTTATCAGGAAATTAACAGAAAGCAGAATACGGCGTCGTACGCTTGCGACAGTTGCGGCATGCACGCAACATGAAGCCGCAGCGCACCCTCAGGCCGCCGTGCCGACCGTGGCGGCAGCGGACGGGCAGGCGCGCCCGTCGGCGTCGAACAGGTAGGCACGCGCCGCGTCGAAGCGCAGCAGCACGCGCGCGCCGACGGCCGGCAGCGCGGTGCCGGCGGCCAGCTTGGCGGCCACCATGTCCTCGGCACCCGGCACCTGCACGTAGGCGAGCGTGACGTCGCCCAGGTACTCGACGAGGTTCAGCGTGCCGGCGATCGCCCCCTCCTCGCCCGCATCGTCCGCCTGCGCGGCGGGGATCAGGTGTTCGGGCCGCACGCCCAACGTGAAGGCGCCGCCGGCGCCGGGCGGCACGGCCGCGTCGACGCGCAGCACGGCGCCGCCGGGCAGGCGCACGCGCGCGCCCGTGCCGTCGCGGCTGGGTTCAGCCGACACCAGTTCCACCGGCAGGAAGTTCATCTTCGGCGTCCCCAGGAAGCCCGCCACGAACAGGTTCGCGGGCCGCTCGTACAGGTCCAGCGGCGTGCCGACCTGCTCGATCCTGCCGCCGTTGAACACGACGATGCGCTGGCCCAGCGTCATGGCCTCGACCTGGTCGTGCGTCACGTAGATCATCGTCGCATTCAGTTCGCGATGCAGGCGCGCGAGCTCGACGCGGGTCTGGGCGCGCAGCGCGGCGTCCAGGTTCGACAAGGGCTCGTCGAACAGGAACACGGCGGGCTTCCTGACGATGGCGCGGCCGATCGCCACGCGCTGGCGCTGGCCGCCCGACAGGTCCTTGGGACGGCGCGCCAGCAGGTGGCCGATCTGCAGGATGTCGGCGGCGCGCTGCACGCGCTCGGCGATGTCCGCCTTGGGCACCTTGGCCAGCTTCAGCGCGAAGCCCATGTTCTCCGCCACGGTCATGTGCGGATACAGCGCATAGCTCTGGAATACCATCGCGATGCGGCGCCGCGCGGGTTCCACGGTGTTGCTGACGACGCCGTCCAGTTCCAGCGTGCCGGCCGTGATGTCCTCCAGCCCCGCGATCATGCGCAGCAGGGTGGACTTGCCGCAGCCGGACGGGCCGACGAAGACGACGAACTGGCCGTCCTCGATGTCGAGGTCGACGCCCTTGATGACGGCGTGGTCGCCGTAGTGCTTGCGTATGTCCCTGAGCCTTACCGATGCCATCCCGTCTCCATGTTCATTTGAGGCCGCCCGCGGCCAGGAAGCCCTGCGTCACCCGGCGCTGGAACACGACGTAGGCCAGCGCCACGGGCAGCGCGCCCAGCAGCGCCCCCGCCATCAGCTGGGCATAGCGCACGCCGAATGCGTCGTAGGTCTGCGTCAGGCCCAGCGGAATCGTCATCATCTCGTTCGACGTGACGACGATGAACGGCCACAGGAAGTTGTTCCAGGCGCCGATGAAGGTCACGATCGCCATCGCCCACACGATGTTCCCGGACAGCGGCAGGTAGACGCTCCACAGCACGCGCAAGGGGCCGGCGCCGTCCAGCGTGGCGGCCTCGCGGTAGTCGGCGGGAATCCCGTCGAAGAACTGCTTGAACACGTAGATGACGACGGGCGCGACGACCTGCGGCAGCACGATGCCGGCATAGGTATTGATCAGGCCCAGCGCGTTCATCGTGCGGAACAGCGGCACGAGCAGCGCCTCGAACGGCAGCAGGAAACCCAGCATGGCGATGCCGAACACGAGGCCGCGGCCGCGGAATCGCAGCTGCGAGAACGCGTAGGCGGCCATCAGGCTGATCGCCATCGTCACCACGGTGACGAGGAAGGCGACGAAAAAGCTGTTGAACAGCCACAACACAAGGTTGCCGGCGGCGAGCGTCTCGCGGAACGGGTCCAGCGTCCAGTCCTGCGGCAGCCAGTGGAAGGTCGCCGATACCGTCTCCGGCTCCGGCCGCAGCGCCGTGCTCAGGGCCCACAGCAGCGGCGCCGCCCACAGCGCCGCCAGCGCGAGCGCGCAGGCCGCCCCGACGGCGGTCCAGGCCAGGCCGCGGCGGGCGCTCACGCGCTCCTCCCCGCCAGCCAGCGCACGGCGGCGGCCTGCAACAGGGACAGCAGCACGACGATCGCGACGAAGGCCATGGCGATGGCCGCCGCATACCCGGCGTCGCTCTGCGTAAACGCCGTCTCGTACATATAGTGCAGCGTGACGCGGGTCGTGTTGAACGGGCCGCCCGTGGTCAGGATGTAGGTCTGGCCGAACACCTTCAGCGAGGCGATCATCTGCAGCACCAGCGCCGTGGCCACCACGGGCCGCAGCGCCGGCCAGGTGATGGCGCGGAACAGCGTGAAGCCGCTGGCGCCGTCCAGGGACGCCGCCTCGTACAGTTCCTTCGGAATGTTGCGCAGGCCCGCCAGGAACAGCAACATGTTGAAGCCCACCGTCCACCACACGGTGCTGATGGCGACGACGGGCAGCGCCCAGTACGGATCGGCGAGCCAGGCGCGGTCCGTGCCCAGCACGTGGTTGACGACGCCGGACGAGGGCTGCAGCATCCAGCTCGCGATCAGCGTCATGACGGAAATCGGCAGCACGAACGGCAGGAAGAACACGCCCTGCAGCAGGCCCTGCACGCGCACGAAGCGGTCGACCAGCAGCGCCATCAGGAGGCCGATGGCGCACAGCGGGATCACCGTCAGCAGCGCGAAATAGAAGGTATTGCCGACCGAATCCCAGAACGCGGGATCGTTCAGCAGCGTGTGGTAATTGGCCAGGCCGACGAAGGCGCTGGTCCGCGTCAGGCTGCTCTCCGTCAGGCTGAGCCACAGGGTCTGCAGCGCCGG
Organism: Massilia paldalensis; assembly: GCF_044901715.1. Lineage (NCBI taxonomy): Bacteria > Pseudomonadati > Pseudomonadota > Betaproteobacteria > Burkholderiales > Oxalobacteraceae > Massilia > Massilia paldalensis. The sequence goes on along the minus strand of NZ_JBJCIU010000001.1, from coordinate 1,664,924 downwards.
CAGGGCGAAGAACAGCGTGAACGCGAGCAGGAACGGCGCCAGCAGCAGCCAGGCGGGCAGCGTGTCGGTCTTGCGGTCGGGGAGCGGGGTATCCGGTGTCATCGTCGTCCTCGGCACGGCTTCAATACAGCGGCGGGCGCTTCTTGACGAGGCGCGCGGCCTCGTCCTCGAAGCGGCGCACGGCCTGCTCGGGCGTCATGTAGCCGTACAGCGCGGCCGGCAGGAACTTCGAGGCGATCGCCTCCAGGGGGCCGGCGGCGCCCATGTACCAGCCGTCCGGGTCGTACACGACGTCGTGGGCGGCCTGCGCGTACATCGCATTGGGCATCAGGGCTCTTGCCGCCGGCGATTCCTCCACCGGGCGGTAGGCGGGGATATGCCCGCCCTCGGCCCAGGCCAGCGAATGCTTGCTGACGTAGGCGACGAAGCGCAGCACGGCCGCCACCTTGGCGGGCGACGGCGGCTTGTCCGCGTTCGCGGGGATGGCGAAGGCGTGGGAATCGGCCCAGGCGCTCGCATTCGCGTACATGCGCGGCAGCGGCGCGATGCCGTAGTCGAAGCCCAGCGTGCCGCTGCGCGTCGCGCGCACCATTTCCGGCACTTCCCACACGCCGTTCAGCATGAACACGGCGTTTCCGCCCATGAACTGGCTGGTCGACGCGGGGTAGTCGAGGCCCACCTGGGCGTAGCCACTGGTGAACCAGGTCGCCACCCGTGCCAGCGTCGCCGGCCCCGCCGCGCCGTAGGCGAAGCGGCCGCCCTCGATGACGGGCACGTTCTGCTGCGCCAGCATCGACAGCCACAGGCGCCAGATCGCATAGGAACTCTGGCTGCTTTCCATGGTGAGGCCGCGCCGGCCCGTGCGCTCGGTGGCGACGCGGAAGGCGTCCGTAAGCGCATCGATGCCCTCGATGGGCTTGAGGCGGCCCTGCCCGTCGAGCAGCCCGGCCTTGCCGGCGAGCGTCTTGTTGTAGTACAGGACCAGCGGGTGCATGTCGAGCGGGATCGCCCACAGCCTGCCCTCGTAGTGCGACTTCGTCCACTGGCGCGGCAGGTAGTCCGCGCCCTGCACGCCCGCCGCGTTCACCTCGGCGGCGGAAATGGGCCGCAGCACGCCGCCGCCGGCCAGGTTGACGATGCGCGACAGGTGCACGGTCGCGACGTCCGGACCGGCGCCCGCCACCGAGGCGGTGATCAGCTTCGTATAGAACGGTTCGCCCCACTTGAGCGTCGTACTGACGACGCGCACGTCGCGCTGGCTGGCGTTGAAGTCGCGGACGAGCGCCTGCATGCGCGCGCCGTCGCCGCCGGACAGCAAGGTCCACATGCGGACTTCGACCTGGGCCCGCGCCGCCGATGACGTTAAAGCCAGTACGGCTGCGAGCATGCCCACCAGCGCGGCGGCGAGGCCTCTGCTTCCTCGTGCCACGATCTCCCCTTTTTCTTTTCTCCGGCGGCCTGCGCCCCCGTGCGGCGGGAGATCGTGGTGGCGTCAAGCCACCTTGCGTCTCCCGCGTACTCCTGAACCGCCGCGCGCACGCCGCTCGACGCCCCCGGGCGCCGCGGGCGGATTGGCCGGCGGATGCTCGTCGGGGCCCCCATGCTGCGGCACGTGGCGCTCACCCGGATAGGTTATCACTTCTGCCGTTTCCCCGACGCGCGTCCACTCGAGGGGGAAATCGGTGCCGCGCCGCGCGAGCCAGCGCTGGGCGTGGCCGAGGGGATCGAGGTGCCAGTCGTGGCGCCCCGCGTCCGGCCCGCGCGTGGCTGCCGCGAGCGCGTCGACGGGCGCCTTCGGCACGCGGTATTCGGTGAGCAGGCCGTTCTTCTCGAGGAAGGTATCGGTCAGCTGGGTATAGCAGAAGCCGGACAGCGGGCGGCAGCGGTGGATGGCCGCCATCAGCTCCTGGTAGCGCGCCAGCAGTTCCTTGCCGTCGCGCGCGACGGAATATCCCCAGCCGGGACCGTCCTCGGCTTTCATCATCGCGATACCGCCGAACTCGGAGAGGAACACGGGCTTGCCCGCGCCCGTGAAGCCGTCGATGACGATGCGGCGCCCGTCCGGCTGCACGTGGGTCAGCGTGTGGTCGACGGCCTCGCGGTTGCCGTAGCGTTCCAGCAGCACCTGGGTATCCTGGGCGTAGTCGTGCACGCACACCACGTCGCCGCACGGCGACTCCCAGCCGTCGTTGCCGATCACGGGACGGGTGCCGTCCAGCGCGCGCGTCGTGTAGTACAGCGCCCGCACGAAGTCGACCTGGCGCCGGTCGTTCATCAGTTCCGGCACGCCCCAGGATTCGTTGGTCGGCACCCAGGCCACGATGCACGGGTGCGAGATGTCACGCTCGACGAGTTCCTTCCACTCCTCCAGCACGCCGTGCACGGTCTGGCTGGAGAAGCCGTAGGCCGACGGCATCTCGCCCCACACGCACAGGCCCAGCACGTCGCACCAGTACAGCCAGCGCGGGTCCTCGGACTTCTGGTGCTTGCGCACGCCGTTGAAGCCGAGGCGCTTGATGAGCAGCACGTCGTGGCGCAGCTGCTCGCTGGAGGCCACCATCAGGCTGTCCGGCCAGTAGCCCTGGTCGAGCACCATGCGCAGGTAGTAGGGCCGGCTGTTGAGCATGAAGCGGTCGCCCTGCACGCCCACGGTACGCAGCGCCGTGTAGCTGCGCACGTCGTCGACCAGTTCCCCGTCCAGGGAGCGGATCTCGATCTCGGCGTCGATCAGCTGCGGGCTTTCCGGGCTCCACAGCCACAGGGCGCGGGCGTCGTCGATACCCGGGTCCGGCAGCTGGAAGATGCGCGACAGGCGCGGACCCGTCAGCAGGCAGCGGTCGTTGACGAGCACGCGGTCGCCCAGCTTGAGCGTGACGTTGGCCATGCCGCCTTCCGGCACGTGGGCGATGTCGGCATCCAGGCGGATCTGCCAGGCGGCGACGTCGGCGGTCCAGCGCAATTGCGCCACGTGGGCGCGCGGCAGCTTCTCGATCCAGACCGTGCGCCAGATGCCGCTCGTGCGCGGGTACCAGATCTTGTGCGGGTCGCGCTCCCAGTCCATCTTGCCGCGCGGCTTGTGCATGTCCTGCGGGTCGTCATCGGCCTGCACAGCGATCTCCACGGCCGAGCCGTCGAGGAAGCGCGTGACGTCCACGGAGAACGGGCTGTGGCCGCCGCGGTGCTCGATCGCGAACCGCCCGTTGACCCAGACCCGGGCCCGGTAGTTGACGGCGCCGAAGTGCAGCACGAGGCGTTCGCCCGCGGCCGGCACCATGGCCGGATCGAGCTGGATCGCCCGGCGGTACCAGACGCGCCGGCGGTAGCCGGTGTCGTGCACGCCGCTGGCGCGCGCCTCGGGTGGATAGGGAACGATGATGGTCCGGTCGAACGTCACCTCGGACGGATCGACGAGCCGGGCATCGTCGTCGAGCATGGCCTGCCACGGGCCATCCAGGCTGCGCCAGGCGGCGCGCCGTAGTTGTGGGCGGGGGTATTCCACGGTGTGACTCCTCGGCGCCGGAACGGCGCTTCCTTGTTTTCACTTACTCTAGGGAGGCCGGCGCGCGGACGCAAGCGCTTTCCCATGCAGAATCGTAACTGCAAGTAACCGAGGGCCAATCGTGTCGTCGACGCGACATCCGGCGCGCCGCCCGCCCCTCAGCGCGCCAGCCGGTAGACGGCCACGCGCGAGAACGTCGCCGTCCATCCCGCGCCGCCCATCGCCACGAGGCCCAGCCGCACGTCCGGGCCGAGCTTGTGGTTCCAGGTGGCGCCGCCCGTCCAGCGCCGTCCGTCCTGGCTGGAGAACGCCGTGTAGCGCTCCTCGCCGGGGCCGCGCCGCACGTCCAGCCGCAGCCAGGTCTTCGTGCCGGGCGTGCCCGCCACCGTGTTGCCGTAGCGCGGATAGCCCGGTTCGACGGGCGCCAGCTCCTTCCCGAACTCGACCTGGCGCAGGCCGCCGCGCGCCAGCTCCACCAGCTTGACGTAGTTGTCGTCGTCGCGCATCACCACGATGCCGGCCTGCACGGGCCGCGCGCAGCAGTCGTCCGGCGCGTCCAGGGCCATCTCCACCTCGATGCGCAGGTCGCCTTCCGGCAGCGCCGTGCGCAGCACGCCGGCGCTGTTCGTGTCCACGTACAGGTCGCCATCCTGCGTGGCCAGCGCCAGGCCCGCCGCGCCCAGCGACCAGGCGCCCCTGGCGGGCGGACGCAGCCAGCGCCAGCGCGGGTCCAGCCGCGGGCCGCGCAGCGAGTCGGCCCAGATCGGCGCCCCCGTGGCGGCGAGCACCTCTTCCGCCTTCGGGTGCTCCTCGGCCGCCAGCGTCCCCGGCGCCACCGCCGGCGCGCGCTGCTCCGTGTCCGTGGGCGCCTGCCCGCCGCCGGCCAGCGGCCAGCCGTCGACCCAGTCGATACGGTCGAGCAGCGCCAGCCGCTTGGTCAGCTTGTCGGGGGCGCTGAAATATGGCGCGCCGACGTCCACCGCGTGGTAGATCGTCCACCACTGGCCGGCCAGGTCGGGGAATACGGTATTGTGGCCGCCGCCCACCCAGCGGTTGCCATTCTGGACCAGCACGGGCGTGCCGCCCGCGCGGCGCGCCGCCATGTCGTAGCCGAGGCGGTCGCGGAACGGGCCCGTGGGGCTGCGCGCGCGGCCGACGTACACGACGTAGCCGGTCAGCGGGCCGGCGCAGCAATCCGTGGCCGAGGCGAACAGGTACCACCAGCCGCCGTGGCGGATCACCTCGGCCCCTTCGTAGCGTTGGTCGGCCCCGACCCGCACGGGCTTGCCCTGGGCGCGCATGCCGCGCGCGTCCAGCCGCACCACCCAGATCCCGCCGCCGTAGCTGCCGTAGTACAGCCAGTGGCGGCCGGCGTCGTCGGTGACGACTTTCGGGTCATAGGTCCAGTCGAAGTTGCAGCCGGGGCCGGCACGGCGCGGCCCGACGACGGGACGCGTCTCGGCCTGCCACGGTCCCGTGGGCGACGCCGACGTGGCCACGCCGATGGCGCTGTCGCGCTCGCAGCCCCGCTCCGGGCTGTGGGCGTCGGCCACGTCCGTCACCGTGAAGTACAGGTGGTAGCGGCCGTTCATGAAGACCGGCTCGGGCGCCCACAGGCCGGAATCGCCGGCGGCGAGGCCGGCCGGCCGCTCCTCGAACGCGTCCGCCACGAAGGCCCAGTGCACCAGGTCGGTCGAGCGGTAGATCGGCATCATGCGGAAGTGCCACCGGCCCGCCTCGCCCGGACGCGGGCGCTCGCGCTTGCTGACCGGGTCGCTGGTGCAATACAGGTACCAGGTCGGCGAAGCCGCGTTCGGGTCGCGCAGGACGGCGGGATCGGCGCAGTTCTCCGCCGCTTCGCCGCTCGCGAGGCGTATGGACAGCGGGTTGCGGTAGGTCGTCGTGGGCGCAGGGGCGGCAGGGGCCGCGCCGGCGGCAGGGGCCGCGCCGGCGGCAGGGGCCGCGCCGGCGGCAGGGGCCGCGCCGGCGGCAGCGGCAGCGGCGGCGGCGGCGGTGGAAGGCGCAGGCTGCGGCGACTGCCCGGCCGCCGGCGCGAACGCCGTGACCAGGGCAAGCGCCGCCAGCCCCGCGAGGGGGAATCGTGGCATGTCGTCTCCTGTCGTGCTGTTTTTTGGCCCGAGCTTACTACTGCCCGGCCCGTCGTGCAGCACGTCAGGAAATGCGCGTCAATGCCCCGCCGTCCTCGAAAACAGGTTCATCACGAGCACGCCCGCCAGGATCAGCCCGATGCCGGCCAGCGCGCCCGCATCGAGCTTCTGGCCGAACAGCAGCCAGCCGGACACCGTCACCAGCACGATGCCCACGCCGGACCAGACGGCGTAGGTGACGCCGAGCGGGATCGTGCGCAACGTCAGCGACAGGAAGTAGAACGCCAGACCGTAGCCGACCACGACGAGAATTGATGGGAACGGGCGGCTGAAGCCCTCGCTGGCCTTGAGGGCGGTAGTGGCGATCGTCTCGGAGACGATGGCGATCGCCAGGCATAACCAATTGTTCATGATGACTCCTTTGCGTGGATGATGAACAACGCGCCGCCCGGATGTCAACGCCGGCCGCGCCCCCTCCCCGGCGCAAGCCGCCCCGCTCTGCTATCATGACGGGCTTCATGGCTTCGATTTCCACTGATCCGACGATGTTGATGGGTTCGCAATGGCGCCGCCTGGCGGCCACCGCCGTCCTGCTGGCGGCCGGGGCACACATGCCCGCATCGGCACGCGATGTCGCGCTGCGCCCCTGGCCAGCCGCGCAGGCCACGCCGCCGCTCGATGTCGTCGACCTCGATGGCAAACCTTTCGACCTCGCCCGCCTGCGCGGCAAGGTCGTCGTGGTGAACTTCTGGGCCACGTGGTGCGGTCCCTGCGTGGCGGAGATCCCCGTGCTGGGCAAGCTGGCCGCGCGCGATGGCATCGCCGTCGTCGGCGTCAATTACAAGGAAGGCATGCCGGCGATCCGCGCGTTCACGGACGGCCACCCGATGCCGTATCCCGTGCTGCGCGACCGCGGCGGCGACGCCTTCAAGCGCTGGAGCCCGGGCGTGATGCCGACCACGGTCGTGCTCGACCGCCAGGGCCGCGCGCGCTGGCGCACGGTGGGGGAGATCCCCGCCGACGACACGGCCCTGGGCCGTGCCATCGACGCGCTGCTGGGGGAGCGGGACGGCGCGCAACCCCATCAAGCGCAACCCCATCAAGAATAACCAACGACACTAGGAAGACTGCAATGCAAGACACCAACACGACCACCATGCGCCGTTCGCTGCTGAAAGCCGCCGGCGGCGCCCTGCTCGCCGGCGCCCTGCCGCGCACCCTGCTGGCACAGGAGCAGCGCCAGTTCGCGCCCAAGCCGGGAGACTGGAAGGGCTACGAGGTGGTCACCAAGGTGAACCTGCAGAATCCGACGGGCGCCTCCACCGTCTGGGTGCCGCTGCCCGCCATCGATACCGAATGGCAGCGCACGCTGTCCAACAACTGGACCGGCAACGCCAAATCGATGAAGGTCGCCACCGACGAGCGCTACGGCGCCAAGTACCTGGTCGCCCAGTTCGACGCCGGCGTCGTGCCCGCGCTCGAGGTGGTCTCGCGCATCCAGACCCACGACCGCGCCGAGGACTGGAAGCACGGCAAGGCCGCCACCGCCACGAAGGAAGACCTGGCCCTGTGGCTGCGCCCGACCGACCTGATGCCGCTGGACGGCATCGTGCTCAAGACGGCCAACCAGATCGTGGCCGGCGCCCGCAGCGACGAGGACAAGGCCCAGCGCATCTACGACTGGATCATCCTGAACACCTTCCGCGAGCCGAAGGTCAAGGGTTGCGGCATCGGCGACATCAAGACGATGCTGGAAACGGCGAACCTGAGCGGCAAGTGCGCCGACCTGAACGGCCTGTTCGTGGGCCTGTGCCGCGCCGTCGGCCTGCCGGCGCGCGACGTCTACGGCGTGCGCATCGCGCCGAGCGCCTTCCCGTACAAGGAACTGGGCGGCAAGCCGGCCGCCCTGCAGGGCGCCCAGCACTGCCGCGCCGAAGTCTGGCTCAAGCAGCACGGCTGGGTCGCCATGGATCCGGCGGACGTCACCAAGGTGATGCGCCAGGAAACGAGCGAATGGATCAAGGACGCCGACAACCCGATCGTCGCCCCGGTGCGCAAGGCGCTGTTCGGCGGCTGGGAAGGCAACTGGATGGGCTACAACTTCGGCCACGACGTGCGCCTGAAGGACTCGCAGACCATCAAGCAGGTCGGCTTCCTGATGTACCCGCAGGCCGAGAGCAACGGCGAGCCGTACGACTCGCTGAACCCGGACGCGTTCAAGTACGTCATCACCTCGCGTGCCCTCTGATTCCGAGCCCATGACGAACCCGATCACCCAGTCCGTCGACAGCGGCACCGAGCGCAAGCTCGGGCGCCTGCTCGCGTTCGGCGTGCTGGCCACGCTGCTGGCCTCGACCTGCTGCGTGCTGCCGCTGGTACTGGTCCTGGTCGGGATCACGGGGGCCTGGATGGTGCACCTGCAGGCCCTCGCCCCCGTCACGCCCTACGCGATCGCGCTGGCCGTCGGCGCCCTGGCCTGGGCCGGCTGGCTCGTGTTCCGCCCCCAGCGCTTCTGCACGCTCGCCGACGGCAGCTGCGCCACGACGCGTCCGCTCATGCGCCGCGTCTTCGTCGCATGCGCCGTGTTCGCCGCCCTGCTGCTGGGCTTCCCGCTCATCGCCCCGCTGTTCTACTGACTTACTGGAATGACCATGAACGCCACCCGACTCCTCGCCGCCACCGCCACCCTGTTCGCCCTCGCCGTCCCGCAGTTCGCGTCGGCCAAGCAGCAGACCGTGGAACTGAACGTGCCGACCATGGACTGCGCGACCTGCCCGATCACGATCAAGGCGGCGCTGTCCAAGGTGCCCGGCGTATCGAAGGTCAAGGTGAGCTACGAGAAGCGCGAAGCCGTGATCGTCTACGACGACGCCAAGGCCAATGTGGCCGACCTGAAGAAGGCGACGGAGGACGTCGGGTATCCAGCGATGCTCAAGACGAGCCGCTGAGGGCCCGCACCACCTGCCTCGTCGTCCCGGCGCAGGCCGGGACCCAATGTAGTGCCGCAGCCGGCCCGCATTTGACTTGCGCCCCGGCCTGCGCCGGGGCGACGGTGTTGCTGTCGACCCGGCTGCCCCGGTCGCCGACCTACTCCACCCCGAACCAGCTGTACTCCCACGCCCACGGCATGTCCGTCTGGCCCAGCGCCAGGTGCACCAGTTCCGGATACAGCTTTTCCGCCCGCACGTCGTTCGACAGCAGGATCACGCAGCGCTGCCCCGTCTCCTGGCAGAACACGAGGTTGGCCGTCCAGTCGTCGTGGCCGCCCTTGAAGAAGGCGGTGCCGTTGCGGTCTTCGAACGTGACCACGCCGAGACCAGCCGCCAGCTTCTGCGGCCAGTCCGTCTCGCCGGCGCCCAGCGTGGGGAACTGGCGGGTCGACGTGATCGGCAGCCAGGCCGTCGTCATGGCGGCGCGCGTGTCCGGGCGCAGGCCGTCGCCGCGCATGATGGCGGCCCACAGCTTCGCCTGGTCGGCGATCGTCGTGTCCATCGAACCGGCCGCGCGCGGACGGAAGCGGCGGTCGTGGGCCTGCACGGTGCCGTCGAAGGCGTAGCCGTCGGCCACGTTCTCGGCGAATTCCGGGCGCCACGTCATGCTCGTGCGCTTCATGCCCAGGCGGTCGAACACGCGACGCTGCATTTCCTCCGCGATGTCCAGGCCCAGGCCCTGCTCAACGATCAGCTGCAGGATATAGAACCCCTCGCCGGAATAGGCGTAGCGCGAGCCCGGATCGAAGTGGATGCGCAGGCGCTCGTCCGGCTCCAGCCAGCGGAAATTGGCGAAGCCGCCCGCGTGCAGCATCAGCATGCGCGGCGTGATCGTCTTCCAGCGCGGGTCGCCGGCCAGGTCGGAAAAGTCGAACGGTTTCTCGCGGTAGCTGGGCAACGGTTGCGGCAATAATCTGGTGACGGGCGCGTCGAGGTCGAGCAGGCCCTCGTCGGCCATCTGCAGCAGCATGTAGACGAAGGCCGTCTTGGTCAGGGAGGCCCCGTACATGACCGTGTCCGGCGTCAGCGGCGCGGCGATGGCCGCGTTGCGCATGCCGAAGGCCCGCACCTTGCCGACCTTGCCGTTCTCGACGGTCGCGATGGCCAGGCCCTGCACCTGCTCGCGCTTCATGACCCGCAGGACCTCGCCGTCGTCGAGCGTGCGCGCGGGCCGCAGCGGCGGCGTGCATCCCGCCAGCTGCGTTGCCGCCACTACCGCCGCCATGGCCGCCACCACCCCCGCCCGAATCCTCATTGCCGCCTCCGTGTGCCCGGCGCCGCCACCATGGGGCGCCACAGCCCGCCATGATGCCATGGAGCGCACGAGGACGCCTACGGTCAGCTCAACCGGAACGCGGGTGCGCGCGCACCCAGCGCATGAGCTCCAGGAAGGTGCCCGTCCAGTATTCCTTGCGGTGGGCAGCCAGCCATTCCACCAGCTCGCGGTGCGCCGCGTCCGACGTCTGCAGGTAGTCGCCGCCCACGCCGTGGAAGGTGAAATTGACCATGGTGCCGCGCGCGCCGGCCCGCTCGACGATGGCGATCAGCTCCTTCCCGCTCAGGCCTTCCGGCGCCAGCACGGGCACCGCCAGCGGGTCCAGCGCGGCCATGGACGGGATCACGCCGTCGCCGCCGCCCACCTTGATGCCCACGAACTCGCCGGCGATGCCCGGCAGGTAGTCGTGGCCCGCCGCCAGACGATCGCCGCACGGCACCGTGTAGGTGCGCTCCGTCTTGCCGTCGATGGCGGTCAGCATCGTGTTGGCCACGATGACCTGGTCGCGCATCTGGGCCGCGCTCGTCGTGTCGAGGTCGCGCTCCCGCTGTACCCAGGCGTGGCCCGGAGCGCTGCCGGAACACTGGTGGAACAGCGAGTGGTTGCCCAGTTCATGGCCGCGCGCGGCGGCCGCACGCCATGCGGCCATGCGCGTGCGGACGGACGGGTTCGACAACTGCAGGTAGAAACTGCCTTTCAGGCCGACGCGATCGAGTGCGGGGATCGCGTGGTCGAGCTGGGAATCGAGGGCGTCGTCGTAGGACAGGCTGACGGCCGCGCGTACGCCCGCCGGCCAGTGGAAGCCCTCGTCGGCGGGCACGGACCGCGCCGCGGCAAGCAGCAGGACGGCCAGCAGGCAGGCGCGGGGCATCAAGGTTCGCATGGTTCTCCTCCTTCGTTCGAACGCCCCATTTTTGGAAACGCTTCCAGGACGTTTCCAAAAATATAGCATTGTCATTTTTCGCGCGTCAAACGCACGGAAAACGTGCCGAGAGGATTGTACCGGCCCACTGCGCCCGGGGAGTGTTGCGCGCACCCCGCGCTTTGCGCACCAAAACCAGGCAAGCATGAGTATTCAGTTGACAACTGATTTTCTTGAACATAAGATTCCCTCGACATTGTATGGAAACGTTTCCAGAGGCTTAACGGATCGTATGGAAGCCTCGGAAATCGTGCCGTCAACGACGCCCGCGCCGCGGCCGGCGCAGACAGGAGGACCACGGGGGCGGGCATGCCCCGAGCAGTACCGACGCGGTGAACAACAAGTAAAGAAGAAACAGGAGACCCCAATGCATCATCCCAAGTCGAACCCCAAACGCATCAGCCTGGCCGTGGCAAGCGCCTGCGCCGCCTTCGTCATCCCCGCCTACGCGCAGGACACGGGCAACAACAGCCCGTCCGACACCGTCGTGCCGACCGGCGCCGTGCAGCAGGTCGTCGTCAGCGGCATCCGCCAATCGATGGCCTCGTCGCTGAACCTGAAACGCAATTCCGACGGCATCGTCGACGGCATCGTGGCCGAGGACATCGGCAAGTTCCCCGACACGAACCTGGCCGAGTCGCTGCAGCGCATCTCCGGCGTCTCGATCGACCGCCAGAACGGCGAAGGCCAGAAGATCACCGTGCGCGGCGTCGGCCCCGACTTCAATATGGTGCTGCTGAACGGCCGCCAGATGCCGACGTCGAACCTGGGCGACCTGAACGGCCGCGCCTTCGACTTCTCGAACCTGGCATCGGAAGCGATCTCGCAGCTGCAGGTGTACAAGACCAGCCGCGCCGAGACCCCGACGGGCGGCATCGGCGCCACCGTCAACGTGATGACGGCGCGCCCGCTCGACAAGCTGGGCACGTTCTCCAGCATCGGCGTGAAGGCCGTGCACGACACCTCGGCCAGCAACGTGCCGGGCGACGACCGCACCGGCAAGTCGACCACCCCGGAATTCTCGGGCATCTACAGCACCACCTCGAAGGACGGCCGCTTCGGCTTCGGCGTCTCCGCCAGCTACCAGGAGCGAAACCTCGGCTACGCCCAGGCATCCGTCTCCAGCGGCTGGAAAGGCCCGTACCGCGCCGACGAAAGCGGCTACGGCACCATCCCGCAAACGGGCGCCGTCAACCGGCCGGACGGCACCGACGTCTACCAGGTGCCGCAGAACCTGAACTACAGCTTCACGGGCGTCAAGCGCCAGCGCACCAACAGCCAGCTCGTGTTCCAGTTCGCGCCGACCAAGGAACTGACCACCACGCTGGACTACACCTATTCCGAGAACAAGCTGCACACCAAGCGCAACGACGTCTCGGCCTGGTTCAACTTCGGCCCGTCGACCTCGACCTGGACCAACGGCCCCGTCGCCGCGCCGCTCGTCTATACCGAGCAGATCGCCGCCGGCAACGCCGACATCGCGATGGGCGCGGGCGACTTCGCCACCAAGACCGAGAACAAGTCGCTCGGCTTCAATGCCCAGTGGCGCGCCACCGCGGACCTGAAGCTCGAATTCGACGCGCACCACTCGACCGCCGAGTCGATGGCCGACAGCCCGTTCGGCTCCTTCAACACGCTGGGCACGGCGAGCTTCTCGCGCGGTAATACCTCGGTCGACTTCTCGCAGGACTTCCCCGTGCTGAGCATCCAGGGCGCCGACTACAACCGCGCGCCGCAGCAGGTCACGGGCTCGAACTTCCAGAACGGCTACATGAAGGGCAAGATCGAGCAGGAGCAGATCAAGGGCCGCCTGCGCATACTGGAGTCGTCGAACCTGAACTTCGGCCTCGGCGCCATCAAGGTCGACAACCGCTCGGCGCTGTCGAACAACCAGCGCGACAGCTGGGGCGGCGCGACCAAGGCATCCGACTATCCGGCCACCCTGTTCCACCCGGCCACCGTGCGCCAGTACTTCGACCAGATCGACGGCAGCGGCAACCCGGCCCTGTTCAACAATTTCTACACCTTCAACTTCGACCAGGTGCGCCAGACCGTGGCGACGGCGTCCGGCCTGCCGGGCCTGTACGTGCCGAAGACCACGTTCGACACCGACCAGCGCACCGAGGAAAAGTCCAAGCACCTGTACCTGCAGCTGAACACGGACTGGGACACGGCGCTGCCGATGCACACGTCGATCGGCGTACGCTACGAGAAGACGGACGTCGTCTCCACGGCGCTGGTGCCCGCATCGACCGCGATCAGCTGGGGCTCGCAGAACGAGTTCACGGTGATCCAGGGCGCGCCGACCTTCACCACCCTGACGGGCAAGTACCACAACCTGCTGCCGAGCGTGGACTGGGACATGGACGTGCGCCCGGACATGAAGGTGCGCGCGAGCTACGGCGAGACCATCGGCCGTCCGCGCTATGACCAGATCGCCGGCGGCCAGATCCTGAACCAGCTGGCACGCGTCGAAGGCGGCACGGGCTCGCAGGGCAATCCGGCGCTGAAGCCCGTCAAGTCGAAGAACCTCGACCTGTCGTGGGAATGGTATTACGCGAAGCAGAGCTTCTTCTCGGTCAATATGTTCCACAAGGACCTGGAGAACTACGCGGGCCAGTCGCAGGTCGTCGAGACCCCGTTCAACCTGCACACCCCGGTCGGCGGCGCGCTGTGGAACGAGGCGCTGGCCAACGGCTGCGCGAATGCCGACACCACCTGCATCCGCAACTACATCTTCCGCAACCGCGCCGGCAGCCCGGGCGTGACGCGCGGACCGGACGACGCCAGCGGCAACGCCACCGGCTCCATCGTCGGCCAGCCGGGCGATCCGGTCGCCAACTTCCGGATCACCTCCTTCTCGAACCAGAAGAAGGCGAGCCTGAAGGGTGCGGAACTGAACCTGCAGCACATGTTCGGCAATTCCGGCTTCGGCGTCTCGGCCAACTACACGTGGGTGCACTCGGGCCTGAAGTACGACAACGCCTCCGTCGGCGAGCAGTTCGCGCTGGTCGGCCTGTCGAACTCCGCCAACCTGGTCGGCATCTACGAGGACGCCAAGTGGAGCGTGCGCGCCGCCTACAACTGGCGCGACGAGTTCCTGTCCTCGACCTTCGACTCGGCCGGCCCGAACCCGCAGTACGTGGAACCGTACGGCCAGCTGGACCTGAGCGTCGGCTACAACATCACGGACAAGCTGAGCGTGCAGTTCGAGGCGATCAACCTGACCGACGAGACGGCCCGCGTGCACGGCCGCCGCAAGGAACAGGCGTTGTACGTGACCCAGTCCGGCCCCCGTTACTCGGTGGGCGCGCGCTACAAGTTCTGACGTAGCGCCGGCACCACGACGGCGGGCACGCTTTCCGGGCGTGCCCGCCGTCTGCGTATCGGGACCCAAAAAAGTTGTTCCAAAAACAGCTTTTTCGGGTAGACTCGACCGGAGCGGGTTTTGCGTGACAGGAAGCAGCAATGAGTAAGACCATCGAACACATCGTCGTGGTCGGCGGCGGATCCGCCGGCTGGCTGGTGGCCGGCGTGCTCGCCGCCGAGCACCGCCTGCGCGTCACCCTCGTCGAATCGCCGGGCATCGCGCCCATCGGCGTCGGCGAAGGCACCTGGCCGTCGATGCGCGACACGCTGCGCCGCATCGGCGTGGCCGAATCCGATTTCCTGCGCGAGTGCGACGCCGCCTTCAAGCAGGGCTCGCGCTTCGACCGCTGGGTCGACGGCGGCGACGCCGACCGCTATTTCCACCCTTTCAGCCTGCCCCTGGGCCATGGCGACGCCAACCTGGCCGCCGCCTGGGCGGGCATGCACCGCGACGTGCCGTTCGCGGAACTCGTCGGGCCGCAGGCGCTCTTGTGCCTGGAGGGCCGCGCGCCCAAGCAGCCGCAGACGCCGGAATTCGCCGCCGTCGCCAACTATGGCTACCACCTGGACGCCGGCAAGTTCGGGCTGTTCCTGCAGCGCCACTGCACGGCCAGACTGGGCGTGCGCCACCTGCTGGCCCACGTCGAGGAAGTGGTGACGGTCAAGGACGGCGACCATGCCGGCGACATCGCCGCGCTGCGCACGCGCGAACATGGCCTCGTCGAGGGCGACCTGTTCGTCGACTGCACGGGCATGGCCTCGCTGCTGCTGGGCGGCCACTACGGCGTACCGCTCGTGCCCCAGCGCGGGGTGCTGTTCAACGACCGCGCGCTGGCCGTGCAGGTGCCCTACGCCACGCCCGACAACCCGATCGCCTCGCAGACCACGTCCACCGCCCAGCAGGCCGGCTGGATCTGGGACATCGGACTGCCCACGCGGCGCGGCATCGGCCACGTGTATTCGAGCGCCCACATGGCGGACGACGAGGCGGAACGGCTGCTGCGCGCCTACGTCACGGCGAGCGGCGCGCCGGCCGATCCGCCGCCGGCGCGCAAGCTGTCCTTCGAACCCGGCTACCGCGCCCGCTTCTGGGAGCGCAACTGCGTGGCGATCGGCCTGTCGGCCGGCTTCATCGAACCGCTCGAAGCGTCGGCGCTCGCCCTGGTCGAGCTGTCCGCCGCCTGGATCGCGGACGACATGCCGGCCACGCGCGCCCACATGGACATCGTCGCGCGCCGCTTCAACGAGGCGTTCACCTACCGCTGGGAGCGGGTCATCGACTTCCTCAAGCTGCACTACGTGCTCTCGCGGCGCCAGGGCGCCTACTGGGACGAG
Organism: Massilia paldalensis; assembly: GCF_044901715.1. Classification (NCBI taxonomy): domain Bacteria; kingdom Pseudomonadati; phylum Pseudomonadota; class Betaproteobacteria; order Burkholderiales; family Oxalobacteraceae; genus Massilia; species Massilia paldalensis. The sequence goes on along the minus strand of NZ_JBJCIU010000001.1, from coordinate 1,649,425 downwards.
CACCGGCGGCCAGAGACGATTCCCGAACGCCTGCGCGAGCTGCTCGCGCTGTGGCGCACCCGGCCCCCGATGCACCGCGATTTCTACCGCATCGAGGAAGTCTTCCCGTCGGCCAGCTACCAGTACATCCTGTACGGCATGGGCTTCCGGCCCGAGATGCCGGCACGCGGCTCCGACGTGCCGCAGCTGGCCGAGGCGCAGTTCCGCGAGGCCGCGCGGCTGGGCGCGCGCATGCTGGCGCTGCTGCCGTCCAACCGCGACCTGCTCGACCACATCCGCACCCACGGCCTGCCGCCCGGCTAGCCCGTTTCACCCACCAGAACGACAACGACAACAATAGAGACAGAGACACCATGGCCAACCACGCAATCCTCAACAACGTCGACCACAAGCACCTGCGCATCGTCACGGCGCGCGGCGCCGAATACGGCGACGCCGTCATGTCGGCCCTGACCTTCCCGGCCGAGTTCCGCGACCTGCAGGCCTGCTACCCGATCGTGTTCGCGCGCGACGAGGACGGCAGCTTCACGCCGCTCGCGCTGATGGGCTTCGAACAGGGCGAGAACCTGTTCCTCGGCCCGGACGGCTGGGACGCGCCCGTCATTCCGCTGACCGTCGAGCGCCAGCCCTTCCTGATCGGGCGCGGCGGCGAGGAGCTGCAGGTGCACGTGGACATGGACCACCCGCGCGTGCGCACGGGCGGCCTGGAGGGCGAACCCGTGTTCCTGACCTACGGCGGCACGAGCGAATACCTGGAACGCATCTCGTCCGTGCTGCGCACGATCCACGAGGGGCTGGAAGCGTCGCGCGGCTTCACGGCGGCGCTGGGCGAGCTGGACCTGCTGGAATCCTTCGTGCTCGACGTCGAGCTGGACGACGGCGCCCGCCACCAGCTGGCCGGCTTCTGGACCGTGGCCGAGGAGCGCCTGCAGGCGCTGGCGCCGGACCAGCTGGCGGCGCTGCACCGCGCCGGCTACCTGCAGGCGATCTACATGCAGATCGCGTCGCTGTCGCAGTTCCGCACGCTGATCGCGCGCCGCAACCGTGCCGACGCCGCCCGCAACACGCAAGGTATCCTTGGCCATGCCGGCGCTTGACAAGCGCGTACGCGAGGTTGGCGTCCACGACGGCACCGTCCCGGACGAGATGCTGCGCGCGACCGAGCCCTACATCGTGCGCGGCCTCGCCGCCGGCTGGCCGCTGGTACAGGCCGCGCGCAGCTCGCACGACGCCGCCGACGCCTACCTGCGCGGCTTCTACCGCGACGCCACCGTCCACGCGCTGCTGGGCCACCCGGCGATCGCCGGCCGCTTCTTCTACAACGAGGCGCTGGACGGTTTCAACTACCAGTCCGTGCGGGCGCGCCTGGACGGCATCCTCGACGAGCTGAAGGTGCAGGCGACGCAGGAACGCCCGGGCGCCATCTACGTGGGCTCGACCACGATCGACACCGCCCTGCCCGGCCTGCGCCTCGACAACGACGTCGACCTCGGCGGCAGGGATGCGCTGGCCAGCATCTGGATCGGCAACCGCACCCGCATCGCCGCCCACTACGACCTGCCGGACAATCTCGCCGTGGTCGCGGCCGGGCACCGGCGCTTCACGCTGTTTCCGCCCGAGCAGCTGGCCAACCTGTACGTGGGGCCCATCGACTTCACGCCGGCCGGCCAGCCGATCAGCATGGTCGACTTCCACGCACCCGACTGGGAGCGCTTCCCGCGCTTCCGGACGGCGCTCGAGCACGCCCAGGTGGCCGAGCTGGGTCCCGGCGACGCGCTGTTCATCCCGTCCATGTGGTGGCACCACGTGGAGGCGCTGGACCGCTTCAACATCCTCGTCAACTACTGGTGGCGCCAGTCGCCGGACTGGATGGACACGCCCACGAATTCGCTGATGCTGGCGCTGCTGACGATGCGCGAGCTGCCACCGGCGCAGCGGCGCGCCTGGCAGGAGATCTTCCGCCACTACATCTTCGAACCGGACGAGGCGAGCCTCGCCCACATGCCGGAGCAGCGCCGCTACGCGCTGGCGCCGCTGGACGAGGACGGCGCCCGCATCCTGCGCGGCCAGGTCCTGAAACGCATCAACCGATAAGAACATCCCCCGAGGAGACCATGGAGACGAGCAATCGACAACAAGCCGCCGGGCGCCGCCCGGTACGCCGCATCGTCATCGCCGGCGGCGGTACGGCCGGCTGGATGGCCGCGGCGGCGCTCTCGCGCACGCTGGGCAAGGTGCTGGACATCAAACTGGTGGAATCCGACGAGATCGGCACGGTGGGCGTAGGCGAGGCGACGATCCCCAGCCTCGTGCACTTCCACCGCCTGCTCGACATCGACGAGCAGGAATTCATGGCCGCGACCCAGGCCACGTTCAAGCTGGGCATCGCCTTCGAGGGCTGGCGCCAGCGCGGCGAGGACTACATCCACTCGTTCGGCATGACCGGCACCGACCACTGGACGGCCGGCTTCCAGCACTTCTGGCACAAGGGCCGCGAACGCGGCCTGGCCGGCGACTACGGCGACTATTGCCTGGAACTGGCGGCGGCGCGCGACAACCGCTTCGGCCACCTGCCGAACGAAGGCCTGAACTACGCTTACCACCTGGACGCGACCCGCTACGCGCGCTACCTGCGCCGCTTCTCCGAGCACTTCGGCGTCGAGCGCATCGAGGCCAGGATCGCCTCCGTCGACAAGGACGCCGGCGGCGACATCGCCGCGCTCGTGCTCGATTCCGGCACCCGCATCGAGGGCGACCTGTTCCTCGACTGCACGGGCTTCCGCTCCCTGCTGCTGGGCCAGGCCCTGGGCGTCGGGTACGAGGACTGGTCGCAGTGGCTGTTCAACGACAGCGCCATCGCCGTGCAGACGGAGTCCGTGGGCCCCGCCGTGCCCTACACGCGCTCGATCGCGCACGACTGGGGCTGGCAGTGGCGCATCCCGCTGCAGCACCGCACGGGCAACGGCATCGTGTTCTCCAGCCGCTACGTCGACGACGCGACGGCACGCGCCGCGCTGCTGGCCAACGTCGAAGGCCGCGTGCTGACGGAGCCCCGCGTGATCCGCTTCACGCCGGGCCAGCGCAAGCAGGTGTGGGCAAGGAACTGCGTGGCGCTGGGCCTGGCCAGCGGCTTCCTGGAACCGATCGAATCGACCAGCATCCACCTGATCCAGCGCGCGCTGGTGCGCCTGCTGCAGACCTTCCCCACCGACGGCATCAGCCAGGCCGACGTCGACGAGTTCAACGGCCAGGCCGATGCGGACATCCGCCAGATCCGCGACTTCATCATCGCCCACTACAAGGTCACCAACCGCCGCGACACGCCGTACTGGCACGACGCGGCCGCGATGGAGGTGCCGGAGGCGCTGCGCCACCGCATCGCGCTGTTCCGCGAGACGGGCCAGGTATTCCGCATCGCCAACGAGCTGTTCGCGGAGAACTCCTGGGTGCAGGTGATGCTGGGCCAGGGCCTCCATCCGGAACAGCACCACCGCAGCGCGGACCTGATGGGCGACGCCGAGTTGCAGGGCTTCCTGGAGAACATCCGGCACAGCGTCGCGCAGCAGGTGGCGCGGCTGCCCCAGCACGAGGCTTACGTGCGCAAATACTGCCCCGCGGGCAAGCCGTGACGGCCGGCGCGTTCGCCGACAGCAAGCGCCACTACCCGATCCTGGACGGCCTGCGCGGCGTGGCTGCCGTGCTGGTGGTGGCGTTCCACCTGTTCGAAGCCCATGCAACGAGCCGTTTCGAGCAGCTGATCAACCACGGCTACCTGGCCGTCGACTTCTTCTTCGTGCTGTCCGGCTTCGTCATCGGCTATGCCTACGACGACCGCTGGGACCGCATGTCGGCGGGCGATTTCTTCCGCCGCCGACTCGTGCGCCTGCATCCGATGATCGTCGTCGCCATGGTCGTCGGCGCGCTGATGTTCTACTTCCAGGCCAGCCCCGTCTTCCCGAAGATCGCGGACACGCCCCCGTGGCAGCTGCTGCTCGTGATGGTCGTCGGGATGACGCTGCTGCCCCTGCCGCCGTCGATGGACCTGCGCGGCTGGGGAGAAATGCATGCGCTGAACGGACCCGCGTGGTCGCTGTTCTTCGAATACGTCGCCAACATCCTGTACGCGCTGGTCGTGCGCCGTTTCTCGAACGGCCTGCTGGCCGTGCTGGTCTTCCTGTCAGGCTGCGCCCTCGTCCATCACACGGTGTTCGGGCCGAACGGCGACGTGATCGGCGGCTGGTCGCTGGACCCCGTGCAGCTGCAACTGGGCTTCACGCGTCTCATGTATCCGTTCTTCGCCGGGCTGCTGCTGTCGCGCGTCGTCCGCCCCGGGCGCATCCGCCACGCGTTTCCCCTGTGCGCCGCCGTGCTGGCGGCGGCCCTCGCGGTGCCGCGCTTCGGCGGGCCGGACACACTGTGGATGAACGGCCTGTACGAGGCCGTGGCCATCGTCGTGCTGTTCCCGCTCGTCGTGTGGCTGGGCGCCAGCGGCGACGCGGGTTCCGGCCCGATGGCGCGGGTCTGCGGCTTCCTGGGCGCGATCTCTTATCCGCTGTACATCGTCCACTACCCGTTCGTCTACACCTATACCGCCTGGGTGGCGAACAACAAGATCACGCTGGTCCAGGGAGCGCCGGTCGCGGTGGCGACGCTGCTGGGCTCCATCCTGCTGGCCTGGGCGCTGCTCGTCTGGTACGACATCCCCGTGCGGAGATGGCTAGGGCGGCGCCTGCTGGCGCGCGAGGGGCAGCCGCTGGGACAGACGGCGGCCGGCTGATCAGCCGCCCGCCAGGTGCTGGCGCAGGATCATCGATCCGATCGCGATCAGCACCACGCCGCCGGCCAGTTCCGCGCGCTTGCCCGCCACCTTGCCCAGGCCGCGGCCCAGCATCACGCCGAGCGTCACCATCATGAAGGTGCAGAAGCCGATCGCGCCGGCCGTGCTGAGGATGTCCGCGTCCATGAACGCCAGGCCAACGCCGACGGCCATGGCGTCGATGCTGGTGGCGAAGCCGGTCAGCGCGAGCAGCCAGAACGAGTGGCTCTGGGGCTTGTCGTCCTCGTCCTCGTCGTCGCCCAGCCAGCCTTCGCGCAGCATGCGCAGGCCCAGGAAGCCGAGCAGCACGAAGGCGATCCAGTGGTCCCAGGCTTCGACATAGGGCGCGGCCGCCTGGCCCAGCGCCCAGCCGATCAGCGGCGTGCAGCCTTCGATGACGCCGAAGATCGCACCGGTGCGCAGCGCCTCGCGCCATTGCGGCCGCTGCAGGGCCGCCCCCTTTCCGATGGCGACGGCAAAGGCGTCGGTGGACATGGCGAGGGCCAGCGCGGCGGTGGCGATGAAATTCATGGAAATTCTTTTTCCGGTCGGGCATGGACGAAGGCATGCCGGCGCGGCCCGACACGGCGCGCAGGCATACCAACGGTCTTGCCAACCTTGACGGCGCCCGCACCACGGCCGCCGCTGGCTGCCGAGCATGTTGATGCGGGAACTTCCGGGGGACGGAAGCAGGCTACTCCCCGATGGGATGCGGCATGTTACACCATCCCCGCCAAAGAAAAAAGCCGGCGCAGGCAATGCAGCCCCGCGCCGGCAAAGGAGACCCGCCCGGTCGTCAAGCCGCGCCGGTCTCCAGCCGATAAAGGTTTGCGTATTTCAGACCGAAATACAGGATGAAGCCGTAGCACAGCGCCGGCACGATGAACGACACCTGCAGGCCGGCCGTGTCGGCCAGGTAGCCCTGCGCGAACGGCACCACGGCCCCGCCGACAATGGCCATGCACAGGATGCCGGAGCCCTGGCCCGTGTGCCGCCCCAATCCATGCAGCGCCATGCTGAAGATCGTGGGGAACATGATGGAATTGAACAGGCCGACGGCCAGGATCGCCCACATCGCCACGCCCCCGCTGGTGAACATCGCGCACAGCACGAGGGCGATGGCCAGCACCGCGTTGAACGCGAGCGCCTTGCCGGGGCTGACCGTGCGCATCACGGCGAAGCCGATGAAGCGGCCGACCAGCGCACCGCCCCAGTACAGGCTGACATAGTGGGCGGCCGTGGCGGGCGCCAGGCCCGCGATGCCCGGCTCGCCCAGGAAATTCACGAGGAAGCTGCCGATGCTGACCTCGCCGCCCACGTACAGGAAGATGGCGACGGCGCCCAGCACCAGGTGGCGGTGCGCGAGCGCCGAGCCTTTGACGCCGTCGAGCGCGGCGGCCGGGTCGTCACCGTCCACGATCTTCGGCAGGCGCGCCAGCGCGAACAGCACGGCGAGGATCGCCAGCGCCGCCGCCAGCGCCAGGTAGGGGCCCTGCACGGCAGCCGCCTCGCGGGCACGCGCGGCCACCTGGTCGGCGCCGACGGCCGCCGCGCCGGACAGGATCAGCATGCCGCCCAGTGCCGGGCCCACGGTGGTGCCGAGCGAATTGAACGCCTGGGTCAGCGTGAGGCGGCTCGACGCGGTGGCGGCCGGCCCCAGCACGGTGACGTACGGGTTCGCCGCCACCTGCAGGATCGTGATGCCGCTCGCCAGCACGAAAAAGGCGAACAGGAACAGGCCGTAGCCGCTGGTGGCGGCCGGATAGAACAGCGCGCAGCCGCAGGCGGCGATGGCAAGGCCGATGACGGCACCGGCCTGGTAGCCGACGCGGCGGATCAAGGCGCCGGCCGGCAGCGACACGATGAAGTAGGCGCCGAAGAAGCAGAACTGCACGAGCATCGCCTGCACGTAGCTGAGCGTATAGATGGCCTTCAGGTGCGGGATCAGCACGTCGTTCAGCGACGTGAGCAGGCCCCACATGAAGAACAGGATGGTGACGATCACCAGCGGCGCCGTCGTGCCGCCGGTGGCGGGCGTCGCGGCCAGCGGCCGGTTGGTGGCGGTATGTTCCATGGTCTCTCTCCTCAGGCGGCAGCGGCCGCGTGTTCGTCCAGCAACGCAGCGACGCCGCGCAGCGCAGGGTACGGTTCCGTGACGACCCAGGTCGGGATCTTCGCCAGGTAGCCACGCAGGCGTCCCTTGTCCTCGAAGCGGCGGCGGAAGCCGGAGGCATTGAACAGTGGCCCCAGCCGCGGTACGATGCCGCCGCCGATGTACATGCCGCCCGTGGCGCCCAGCGTCAGCGCCACGTTGCCGGCGACGCTGCCGAGGATCGCGCAGAACGCGTCGACGGTGGCGCGGCAGGCGGCGCAGCTGCCGTCCAGCGCCCTGGCCGTGATGTCGGCCGCGCCCAGGCGTTCGCCGCCAGGCTGGCCGATGAGTGGGCCAATGAGCGCACGGTGGATCGCTTCCAGGCCCATGCCGGACAGCAGGCGCTCGGCCGACACGTGGCCTTCCTCCTGTCCCAATTCGTCCCACAGCGCCTCGAGGATGCGGATCTCCTGGCGGCTGACGGGCGCGAAGCTGGCATGGCCGCCCTCGCCCGGCAGCGCCATCCAGCGGCCGTTGCAGCGGACGATGCCGGACACGCCCAGGCCCGTGCCGGGACCCACCAGGCCGATGGGCCGGCCCGGCACGGAGGCATGGTCGCCGTCGCCGACCCGCATGCGTCCCTCGTCGCCCAAGTGCGGCAGCGCCATGGCCAGCGCCGCGAAGTCGTTCACGACGAGCAGCGTCTCCAGGCCGCGCTCGCGCCGCAGCGCCTCGATCGAGAAGCGCCAGTGGTGGTTCGTCATCGCGACCGCATCGCCCTCGACGGGGTTGGCGATCGCCAGCGCCGCCGCGCGCACGCCGGCCGTGTCCACGCCACGGGCGGCCGCGCGGGCCAGGTAGCCGTCCATGGCGGCGCCGATCGTCGCGTGCTCGCAGCAAGGCAGCACCTCGAGGTCGGCGAAACCGCCGCCCGGGGCCTGCAGCGCGAAACGGGCGTTCGTTCCGCCGATGTCAGCGAGCAGGCGCAGCGTCATTGCAGCTCTCCGCACGCGACGTCCACGGCGGGTGCCGCCTGTGGCGACGGCGGCTGCGCATCCTTGCCGCTGCCCAGCACGTCGATATTGCCGAAGGCGGCGGCGAACGGGCCGCTGCTGGTCACGCTGAACGGCGTCGTCACCGCGTCCAGCTTCGTGCCCCTGGCCGTGAAGCAGGCCAGCGGAATCCGGACCGACTGGCGGCCCTTGCCGGCCAGGCGCGCGAACAGTGTCGTCGCGTCTAGCGGCGTGCCGCAGGCGGCGGCGCCGTCGCAGGCCATGGCGATCGTGACCTTGCCGGCCGGAGCCGACTGCACCATCGTGTCGAAGCGCAGGGCCCCGCCGTTCGCCAGCGCCGCCGGCAGGGCCAGGGGGCGGGTGCCGCGGGCTTCGTAAGTGGCCGGGCCCGTCCAGGTGACGAGGCGCGCATCCTGCTGCGTATTGATCTGGGCGACGGCCGCCGAGATGCCCGGCAGCGTCGTCGTGGCGTTCAGGTCCTGGCCCAGCGGCTGCACCTTGGCGGCGCTTCTCAAGTGCAGCGGGAAGCTGGCGCGGTCGGCCGGTCCGAACAGGGGCCAGCTATTGGAGGCGATGCAGCCGCCGGCCGGGTAGCGCTCATCGAGCAGGCCCAGCGTCGAGCGCTCGCCGCGGCGCAGGCCGTAGCCGTAGGCGAACAGGGGCGCGTAGTCCTTGTCGCCCACGTTCAGCGGCGTCTGGCACACGCCCTTCGGCCACGAGAACGACAGCTTGCCCTGGAAGTCGTAGGGCTTGCCGCTCGCCGGCGCAACCAGCAGGTCGGCCACGCCCTTGCCCTCCGTGCCGGGCAGCCAGGCGGCGACGAAGGTGTCCGACAGGTTCAGCAGGTCGTTGACCCACAGCGGACGGCCGGACAGGAATACCGTGACGACGGGCTTGCCCTTGCCGTGCACGGCCTTGAGCACGGCCAGGTCTTCCGGATAGCGGCTCGAATGGCGCAGCGTCCCGGACGGCACGATGTCACCGTCCCCTTCCGCATACGGCGCCTCGCCGATCACGGCGATCACGGCGTCGAAACGGGCCGGATCCACACCCTTCGCATCCGCGCTGTACGTGACTTGCGCGCCGGCCGCCTTCAGGCCGGCGAGGATCGTGTCCGCATGCGGGAAATCGGCGTTCGTGTTGGCCGTGCCCTGCCACGTCAGCGCCCAGCCGCCCGTCTGGTTGGCCATGCTGTCGGCGGCCTTGCCGACGACGAGGATGCGCGTGGCCCGCGCCAGCGGCAGCGCCGGTCCCTCGTTCTTCAGCAGCACCAGCGACTCGCGCACGGCGCGGCGCGCCAGTTCGCGTGCCTGCAGCGCATCGTCCTTGCCCGCGTACGCGCTCTGCGAGGGCTTGTGGTCGAACACGCCGGCGCGCAGCTTGACGCGGACGATCCGGCTGACGGCATCGTCCAGGCGCGCCATCGGGATGCGGCCTTCCTCGACATCCTTCATCGTGTTGGCGATGAAGGCCTTCCAGTCGTTCGGCACCATCACCATGTCGATGCCGGCGTTGATCGCCTGCGCGCAGCGGTCGTTGCTGCAGCCCGCGACTTCTCCGATCCCGTTCCAGTCGCTGACGACGAAGCCGTCGAAGCCCATCTCGTCCTTCAGGATGCCCGTCAGGGCGCGCCGGCTGCCGTGCAGCTTGCCGTGCTTTTCTCCCGTCGCCACGTCGTCCCAGCTGTTGAACGAGGCCATGACGGTCTGCGCGCCCGCCTGCAGGCCCGTCACGTAGCCGGGCGCGTGGATCGCGAGCATGTCGCGCTCGCTCGCCTTCGTCACGCCCGTATTGATGCCGTGCTCCGTGCCGCCGTCGCCGATGTAGTGCTTGATGCTGGCGATGACGTTGCCGTCGTCCTTGAACGTGCCCTGCATGCCCTTCACGTACACGCCCGACATCTCGCCGACCAGCTTCGGATCTTCCGAGAAGCTCTCGTAGGTACGTCCCCAGCGGTCGTCGCGCACCACGGCCACCGTGGGGCCGAACGCCCACAGGATGCCCGTCGCGCGCACCGCCTTGCCCGTCGCGGCGCCGATCGCGCCGACCAGCGCCGAGTCGCGCGCGGCGCCCAGGCCGATATTGTGCGGGAACATGGTGGCGCCGTAGACGTTGTTGTGGCCGTGCACGGCGTCCGTGCCCCAGATCATGGGCACCTTGACGGCCATGTCGGTGCGCATCGACGCGTCGTAGTAGGCGTCGGCCATCCCGAGCCAGTCGGCCGCACGCGCATGCTTGTCGTTGCCGGGCCAGCTGCCGCCGCCGTTCAGCACGGAGCCGAGGTAGTACTTGCGGACGTCGTCCGGCGTGACGGCCTTGATCTCGGCCTGCGTGATCTGGCCGACCTTTTGCGCCAGCGTCATCTTCGCCACGATGGCGGCGACGCGCGCCTCGATGGCCGGATCCTTCGCGATCGCGCTCTTCGCCTGCGGCCAGGCGGCCCGCTGTTCCGCGGCGTTCGCGGCGCTCGCGGACGCTGCCAGAGTCGGCGCGAGCGGCAGCGTCAATGCGACGGCCAGTGCCAGGGCGTACGGAACCAGGTGCGCCGCGGCGCTGTGCTTGTTCATGCCTTGTCTCCCATTCTTGGTATTGTGGGCCGATTGGAAACGATTCCAATCGGCCTTGCCAATATTGAATGGAAACGGCCGCGCTGTCAATCGCCGCCGTGCAGGAAAGCGCCGTACCACTTGCCGCTGTCCTTCAGGCGCCGCTCCTGCGTCGCATAGTCCACGTGCACCAGGCCGAAGCGCCGCAGGTAGCCTTCCGCCCATTCGAAGTTGTCCAGCAGGCTCCAGGCGAAATAGCCGCGCACGTCGACGCCGTCGCGCTGCGCGGCGTGCAATGCGGCCAGGTGGCGCTGCAGGTAGCGCGTCCTTGCCGTGTCGCGGATCGCGCCGTCGGCGTCGACCGTGTCGTCGTAGCAGGAACCGTTCTCCGTCACGTAGAGGGGACCGGGGCGGTAGTCGCGCTGCACGCGTGCCAGCAGCTCGGCCAGGCCGGCCGGCTCCACGGGCCAGCCCATCGCCGTGATCTCGCGCCCCTCGCCGGCCTGCGGCTCCAGCACGCGGGCGCGCAGCGGGCCGTGCGCCGGGTCGTCGACGATGGTCTCCGGGAAGTAGTAGTTCACGCCGAGGAAGTCGGTGGCCACGGCGATCGCCTCCATGTCGCCGTCCTCCACGCGCGGTGCACTGGCGCCGACCAGGTCCAGCGTCTGCGCCGGATAGCCGCGACCATGCAGCGGGTCGAGGAACCAGCGGTAGCGCAGGCCGTCGTGGCGCTCCATGGCGGCGACGTCGCGCGGGTCGGCCGTGGCGGCGCGCAGCGGATGGAGGCTGAGCGAAATGCCGACCTTCGCATCGGACACGTTGGCGCGGATCAGCGGCACTGCCAGGCCATGCGACAGCAGCACGTGGTGGCAGACCTGCAGCGCCGTCCGCAAGTCCGTATTGCCCGGCGCATGCCAGCCCTCGTAGTTGCCGATGATGGCCGTGCACCAGGGCTCGTTGTGGGTGATCCAGTGCTTGACGCGGTCGCCCAGGCGGCGCGTCATGGCGTCGGCCAGGTCGAGGAAGGCGTGCACGGTGGCCCGTTCGTTCCAGCCGCCCCGCTCCTGCAGGTATTGCGGGAGGTCCCAGTGGTACAGCGTGGCCCACGGCTGCAGTCCCCGCTCCAGCATGCCGTCGACGAGGCGCTCGTAGAAATCCAGCCCCTTCGCATTCGGCGCGCCGCCCGCCTCCCCGAAGATGCGCGGCCAGGCGATCGAGAAGCGGTAGGCGTTCAGGCCCAGGTCACGGGCGATGTCGAGGTCCTGCGGCCAGCGGTGGTAATGGTCGCAGGCGACGGCGCCGCTGGAGCCGTCGCGGATGCGGCCGGGCGTGGCGGCGAAGCGGTCCCAGATCGATTCGACGCGGCCGTCCGCGTCGGCGGCGCCTTCGATCTGGTACGAGGACGTCGCGCAGCCCCACAGGAAGTCCTGCGGAAAGTCGCCGCGCCGTGGCAGGCCGGGGTCGCTGGATGGTGTGCTCATGGTCTCCGTTCTTGTCATCATGTGATTGGAAAGCTTTCCAGCCTTCGGTCAAAAAAAAGCGCGCGGTCGGCACGCCGGGTCGCGGGCAGGCCTCCTCACGCGGCCTTGCGCCTGCCTCCGGCGGCCGTGGCGAGCGAGGCACGCAGCGTCACGCTGACGGGGAAGTCGCGCGTGACGGTGCGGCGCACGTCGTAGCACAGGTTCAGCAAGGCGTTCACGCCGTTCTGCGTCATCTCGCGCCACGGCATGTGCACGGAGGTCAGGCGCGGCGCGGAAAAGGCGGCGCTGGGCGTGTCGTCGTAGCCGATCACGGACAGGTCGTGCGGCACGCGGATACCCGCCTCCTGGAAATAGGACAGCGCGCCGACGGCCATCTCGTCGTTCGCGCAGAACAGCGCCGTGCAGCCGTAGTCCGAATCGAGCAGCTGCTTGGCCGCGGCCCAGCCGCCGGCCGGCGAGAAGTCGCTCTCCATGCGCCACACCCTGGCCGGATCGATGCCCTGCTCGGCCAGCTCGCTCATGAAGCCGTCGACGCGCGCGACGTTGTCGGCGAGGCGGCGCGGGCCCTCGATGACGGCGATCTTGCGGTGCTTGTGGTCCAGCAGCGCGCGCGCGGCAAGCCGCCCGCCGAGCGCGTGGTCGACCGTGAAGCACTGGTCCGGAATCGAGGAAAAGCTGTGGTTCAGCGCGACCAGCTGGCCCGCCTTCAGGCCCAGCGCCGCGATGTCTTCCTCCAGCAGCGCGCTGGTCATGACGACCAGGCCGTCGCAACCCCGTTCGATGAGGAACTCGACGCCCTCGACGGCCTGGCGGCGCTCGTCGCCCAGGCCCACGCCGAAGGCCAGCACCATGTGCACGCCGGCCGCGCGCAGCTCCGTGTCGATGATCTGCAGGATCGGCGTGTAGAAGGTGCCGGACAGGACGGGAATGTAGACGCCGACCATGCGGCTGGAGCCGGACAGCAGCGCCCGTGCCGCGTGCGAGGGCCGGAATCCCAGCTCGTCGATTGCCTTCTTCACGCGCGCCAGCGTGGCGGGCGATACCGAGCCCTTGCCGCTGACCACGCGCGACGCCGTTCCCAGGCCGACGCCCGCCAGTTTCGCTACATCCTTGATAGTTGCCACAAACTGATCCTCATGAAGACAGGCGTTGCCGCCAACCCGAAGGATACCGCAGGACCGCCCTCTCCCGCACCTTCCTTTGCGCGAACTTGCATGACGGCCCTACAGGCGCACGCCCGTCCCGGGGTCGAACAGCGATACCCGCGCCGGGTCGATGAGGACGCCCACCGCCTCCCCCGGCGCCCAGCAGCGAGGCGCATGCACGAGCGCCGGCAAGCTGGCGCCGCCCACCTTCACCCACACGACCTGGTGGCTGCCCATCGGCTCGACCAGCGCCACCTCGCCGCGCAGGCTGCCGGCGGTGCCCGGCTCCACGACGTCCACGTGCTCCGCGCGTACGCCCAGCACGGCAGGCCGGGCACCCAGGGCGCCCGTCATGCAGCCGGGATCGGGACGCAGCGCGATGCCGTCGGCGGCGAACGTGCCGTCGGCCGCCAGGTGGCCATCGACGAAGGTCATCGCCGGGGCCCCCAGGAAACCGGCCACGAAGCGGTTCGCAGGCCGCTCGTACACGTCGACCGGCGCGCCGACCTGCTGGATCTCGCCGCCGCGCATGACGACGATGCGGCTGGCCAGCGTCATCGCTTCCACCTGGTCGTGGGTCACGTAGATCATCGTCGAGCCCAGGTTCCGGTGCAGCAGCTTCAGTTCGCGGCGCAGCTCGGCGCGCAGCTTGGCGTCGAGGTTCGACAGGGGCTCGTCGAACAGCAGCACGCGCGCCTGGCGCACAAGCGCCCTGCCGATCGCCACGCGCTGGCGCTGGCCGCCCGACAGCTGCGCGGGCTTGCGCGAGAGCAGCGCATCCAGCTGCAGCATCTCGGCGGCCTCGCGCACGCGCATTTTGATCTCGGGCTTCGGCGTACCGGCGATCTTCAGGCCGAACGACATATTGTCCTCGACCGTCATCGTGGGATACAGCGCATACGACTGGAACACCATGCCGATGCCGCGCTCGCTGGGATCGGCGTCCGTCATGTCGCGGCCGCCGATCTCCACCAGCCCGCCGCTCGTGTCGACGAGGCCCGCGATGCTGTGCAACAGCGTGGACTTGCCGCAGCCGGAAGGACCCAGCAGCACGAGGAATTCGCCCGGCTCCACGTGCAGGTCGAGGTCGCGGATGATGTCCTTGCCGCCCAGCGTGATGGAGAGCTTGCGCAGTGTGACGTTCGACATGCCTGACTATCCCTTCACGGCGCCGGCCGCGATGCCGCGCACGAACCAGCGCCCGGACACGAAGTACAGCGCCAGGGGCACGAGCGCGGTCAGGATCGTGGCCGCCATGTTGACGTTGTACAGGCGCGTTCCGGTGGTGGTGTTGATCACGTTGTTCAGCTGGACCGTCATCGGCAGGTTGTCCCTTCCCGCGAACACGAGGCCCAGGATGTAGTCGTTCCACACGCCCGTCACCTGCATGATGGCGGCGACGACGACGATCGGCAGCGACATCGGCAGCATCACCTGGACGAAGATGCGCCAGAACCCGCCGCCGTCGATGCGCGCGGCCTGGAACAGCTCGTGCGGCACGTTGCAGTAGTAATTCCGGAAGAGCAGCGTCATGACGGGCAGCCCGAACACCGTGTGCACCAGCACGATGGCGGGCAGCGAGCCGAAGATGCCGGCCAGCGCCAGCACCCGCACCAGCGGATAGATCATCACCTGCACGGGCACGAAGGCGCCGGCCAGCAGGATGCCGAACAGGAGATTGGCCCCGCGCGGGCGCCAGAACGACAGCGCGTAGCCGTTGATCGCCCCCAGCAGGATCGGCAGGATCGTGCTGGGGATCGCGATGGCGACGGAATTGCGGAACCCCGTGCGGATGCCCTCGCAGGCCGCGCCCGTGCACACGCCGCTCCAGGCCTGGCGCCACGGCTCCAGCGTGAACGCGTGCGGCAGCGCGAAGATGCCGCCCTGGCGGATCTCTTCCATCGGCTTGACCGAGGTGACGAGCATGACGTACAGGGGCACAAGGAAGAACGCCGCCGCGCACAGCAGGAAAGCGTAGACACCGATCCGGGCCGGCGTGAGGCGGCGCCGGCGCGCGCGCGTCCGCGGCCGGGCGGCGCCCTGGGTGGAAGCCCCCTGCAGCGGCAGCGGGCGGGCGATCGATTGACGGCTCATCGGGTATCCTTCTTCGGTGTCCATCGACGGGTGGTCTTCATGCAGCCGCCCTGCGGCTGCGGGCATACGCGTAGGGCGCGAACAGTGCCAGCACGGGCACCAGCAGCACGATGGCGCCGGCCGACGCCAGCCCCACGTTCGAGCGCAGGAACAGGTGATCCATGATGAACTTGGCCGGCACTTCGCTGGCGATGCCGGGGCCGCCCTGGGTCATGGCGACGACGGCGTCGTACAGTTTCGCCACCGACGTCGCCAGCAGGAGCAAGATGGTGGCGAAGCTGGGCCACAGCATCGGCACGACGATCTGCAGGTACACGCGCCAGGCCGGGATGCCGTCCAGGCGCGCCGCTTTCCAGATTTCCGGGTCGATGCCGCGCAGGCCGGCCAGCACGAGGGCCATGACGAGGCCGGACGCCTGCCACACCGTCGCCAGCACGACGGCCACGATCGCCCTGTGCTGCGACACGATCCAGTCGAGGCGGAAGCCCGGGAAGCCCAGCGCGCGGATGGCGCCGTCGATGCCGTCGCCCGGCGTGAGCAGCCATTGCCACACCAGGCCGGTGGCGACGAAGGACATCGCATACGGATACAGGAAGATGGTGCGCAAGGCGCCTTCGCCGCGCACGTCCTGGTCGATGAACACGGCCAGCAGGAAGCCGATGACGACGCAGGCGACGACGAACAGCACGCCGTACACGGCCAGGTTGTGCAGCGACAGCATCCAGCGTTCGTTGTCGAACAGGCGCTGGTACTGGGCCAGGCCGATGAAGCTGCCGCTGGGGAAGGTGCGCGACCCCGTCATGGAGATCCACAGCGTCCAGCAGGCCGCGCCCACGTAGCCGACCAGCGCCACGAGGGCCATCGGCAGCAGCGCCGCGCGCGGCGCCAGCCAGGACAGGAACTTGGAGGATGCGGGACGCTGCATGTCAGTAGCGCAGCGCCGAGGCGATGCTGTTCTGGGCCCGCTCGACGGGCATCGGGGTATTCCAGTAGGCGGTCAGCACGTCCTGCAACGCGCCGTTCTGGTCCGGGGTCAGGTACACCTCGGCCACGCCGACGGGGCGCGCGCGGTCGCGCAGGATCGCCATGCCCTTGCGCGCGCAGTCGTCGAAGGCGGACGGGTCGGCGTCCGTGCGCACAGGGATCGACCCCTTGAGGCGGTTGAACGCCACCTGCACGGCGGGCCGCTCGACGACGTCGGCGATCAGCTTCTGGGCGCGCAGCGCGTCCGCCTTGCCCGTCTTGGGAAACACGAACACGTCGCCCTGGATCAGGTAGGGGCTGTCCGGGCCGAGTCCGGGCAGGCAGCCGAACTCGCGGCCCGGGCGCTGGCCGGCCGCCGTGAATTCGCCCTTGGCCCAGTCGCCCATGATCTGCATGCCGGCCCGCCCCGCGATCACGAGCGCCGTGGCATCGTTCCAGTTGCGTCCCGGCGAGGCCGGATCCACGTAGGCCTGCAGGCGCTTGTAGGCAACGAGCACGCGCCGGAATGCCGGCGAGCGGATCGCCGCCTGGTCGCGGTCGCGCATCACGCGCAGGTAGAGGTCGCGCCCGCCCAGGTTGGACAGCATCAGCGAGAACAGGATCGTTTCCTGCCAGGCCTGGCCGCCGTGCGCCAGCGGCACCAGGCCGGCGGCCTTGAGCTTGTCCAGCGCGGCGAACAGCTCGTCGACGTCCTGCGGCTCGCGCGCGATGCCGGCGCGGGCGAAGGCCGCCTTCGAGTACCAGATCCACGTCTGCATGTGGATGTTCATGGGGACGGCGTAGTAGTGCCCGCGGTACTTGATGGCGTCCACGATCGGCTGCGGCAGCACGCGGTCCCAGTCGTCGCGGCGCGCCACGTCGTCGACGGGATTGAGCATGTCTTCCTCGATGATGTCGAGGAACTGCTTGGAGGTGTTGAACTGGGCCGCCGTGGGGGGATTGCCGCCGATGATGCGGTTGATGGTGACGGCGCGCGACTGGTCGCCGCCCGCGATCGCCGAATTGACCCAGGCGCCGCCCGCGCTGCGGTAGGCGGCGGCCACCTCCTTGACGGCCGCCGATTCGCCGCCCGACGTCCACCAGTGGATGACTTCGGCCTGCGCCGGCATCGGGGCGGCGGCGTGCGCCCACGGCGCGGCGCACAGCCACGCGCCGGCCAGCCAGGCCTTGCGGAATCGGACCATCGTTGTCTCCATGCGGCCGCCATCGATGGCGGTCCTTCGGCTGTCATTTGCGGGGCGTCGTTGGAAACGCTCCCATGACTTTTGCCGGACTATAGCACCGGGCCGAAATTAGTGTCAAATAGAAAATATCCGGTGAATTTTCCTACAAAAATGGCTGAGCAGGTGGGATTCCGGGCAATCGTGCGGGCCGGCAACGCCATATAACAACACTAAGGCTGCAGGCGGTAGCCGACCGCCGTCTCCGTCAGCAGGTAACGCGGCTGGGCTGGATCGTCTTCCAGCTTCTGGCGCAGATGGCCCATGTAGATGCGCACGTAGTGCCCGTTCTCGCGGTTGGCCGGCCCCCACACCTCGCGCAGCAGCTGGGGAGCCGTGACGACCTCGCCCAGGTGGGCGACGAGCACGGACAACAGCCGGTATTCAGTGGGCGTCAGGCGCACCGGCTCCCCGGCGCGCGTCACCTGGCGTTTCTGCAGGTCGACGACGACGTTGCCGAAGGCGACCGTCGACGCCGGCTCGCCCGCCGCCTTGTGCTGGCGCCGCAGCGCCGCGCGCACGCGGGCCAGCAGCTCGCCCGTGCCGAAGGGCTTGGTGAGATAGTCGTCCGCACCCGCGTCGAGCGCCGTGATCTTGTCCGCTTCGTCCACGCGCGCCGACAGCACGATGATCGGCACGGGACTCCAGGCGCGCACGGTGCGGATCAGGTCCACGCCGTCGCCATCTGGCAGGCCGAGGTCGAGGACGATCAGGTCGGGGGTGCGGGTACCGGCGTCGATGACGCCGCGTTTCAGATTCTCGGACTGGTGCACGGTCCAGCCCTCGCCTTCCAGCGCCATGCGCACGAAGCGGCGGATCTGCGGTTCGTCCTCGACGAGGAGCGCAACGGGAGCGACATCACGGTTCATGCCGGGATGGTAAGCGATCGGGCGTAAAAGCGGCGTAAAAAATGTCTCTGGACACGGCAAAGGAAGCGCGCCCGCCACCTTGCGCGGCGGGCGGAGTACCGCGCCGGATCAGCCGAACAGCTTGGCGGCCGTCTTTGCCACCAGCTCGCCCTGGTGGCGGGCGCCGTCCAGGTCGAGGGCGCTCGGCTGGCGCTGGCCCTGGCCGCCGGCGATGGTAGTGGCGCCGTAGGGTGCGCCGCCGGCGACTTCGTCCAGCGTCATCTGGCCCGCGTAGCTGTACGGCAGGCCGACGACGACCATCCCGAAGTGCAGCAAATTCGTGATGATCGAGAACAGCGTCGCTTCCTGGCCGCCGTGCTGCGTGGCCGTCGACGTGAAGGCGGCGCCGACCTTGCCGTTCAGGGCGCCGCGCGCCCACAGGCCGCCCGTCTGGTCGAGGAAGGCCGCCATCTGCGACGGCATGCGGCCGTAGCGGGTCGGCGCGCCGATCACGATGGCGTCGTAATCCGCCAGCTCGTCCACGGTGGCGATGGGCGCCTGCTGGTCGAGCTTGAAGTGGCCGTTCTTCGCGATGTCTTCCGGCACCGTCTCCGGCACGCGCTTGACGGCGACGGTGGCGCCGGCACCGCGCGCGCCCTCGGCGACGGCATTCGCCATCTGCTCGACGTGACCATAGGTGGAGTAATACAGAACCAGTACCTTCGCCATGCTGTTCCCCTTTCAGTGAGTCGTTCGACAAGAAAAAGTCATGCTAAACCAATCCGCCGTCCAGCGGCATCCGCCTTCCGGCGGGTTCGTCTGCTACCCTGTCAGGATCAACAGCTGGGCGGCCCGTACCCGATCGGCCAGAATCCCCGCACCAACCACGACAGGAGACACGCATGAACGACACCGTCCGCTGGGGCATCCTCGGCACCGGCCGCATCGCCCGCGATTTCGCCAACGGCTTGCGCGCGACGCCGGGCGCCGTCCTCGCCGCCGTGGCCTCGCGCAGCCAGGACGGTGCCGACGCCTTCGGCAGCGAGTTCGATATCCCCCTGCGCCTGCCCAGCTACGAGGCGCTGGCGGATTGCGCGGACGTCGACCTCGTGTACATCGCGACCCCGCATTCGCTGCACGCGGAAAATGCGCTGGCCATGCTGGACGGGGGCAAGGGCGCGCTGTGCGAGAAGCCGTTCGCCCTCAATCGCGCCCAGTCGGAGCGGGTCGTGGCGCGCGCCCGCGAACGCAAGCTGTTCCTGATGGAGGCGATGTGGTCGCGCTTCCTGCCAGGCCTACTGGAAGCGCGCCGCATCGTCGCTTCCGGCGAGCTCGGAACCGTCACCCAGGCCCATGCCGACTTCGGCTTCGCGGCCGCCTACGATCCGGAGGCGCGCCTGTTCAATCCGCAGCTGGGCGGCGGCGCCCTGCTCGACGTCGGCATCTATCCGCTGTCCCTGGCCGCCTTCCTGCTCGGGCCCGTGGCGGCCGTGCAGGCGCAGTCGGAGCTCGGCCCGACCGGCGTCGACCTGCAGACCGTCTTCACACTGCACCATGCGGACGGCGCCCTGTCCACGGGCGCCTGCTCGCTGAAGGCGCGCACGCCCGGCCTCATGACGCTGTCCGGCGACCGTGGCCGGCTGCGCCTGGACGCCCCCTTCCACCGTCCGCCCACGCTGACCCTGACGGATGCCGACGGCAACAGCCGCACCATCGACACGCCCTACCTCGGCAACGGCTACGTGCACGAGGCGATCGAGGCACAACGCTGCTGGCTGGCCGGGGACATCGAGAGTCCGCTGATGCCGCATGCGCAGACGCTGGCGCTGATGGGCGTGCTGGACGAGATCCGCCGCCAGGTGGGCGTGCGCTATCCGGGAGACTGAGGCCGGACACACACGGTGCACGCCGGGCGCGTTGACACGGCCACCGTCCCGGGGCATACTCGCACGAAGTGTTAGCGCTATCAGAAATGCTCGCAGAAGCGGTGCGCAACATACATATCAGGAGACTCGCATGCTCGAACACCGGATCCGCGGCGGCGCCGCGCCCACCCGCGCGCCCGCCCCTTCCGCCGACACGGCGGCCGGACGGGACGCGACCGCACCGCTGCGCTGGCGCGAAAAGCTCGCCTACGGCGTGGCCGACATGGGCTTCAATTTCTACTGGACCAATGTCGCCACCTTCCTGCTGATCTTCTATACGGATACCTTCGGCATCTCGGCCGCCGCGGCCGCCGCGATGATGTCGACCGTGAAGATCGTGAATGCCTTCACCGATCCCATGATCGGCGCCGCCGCCGACCGCACGGCGACCCGCTTCGGCAAGTTCCGCCCCTGGCTCGTGTGGATGAGCATCCCGCTGGCCGGCGCCGCCGTCCTCACGTACACGACGCCGGACCTCGAGGGCGACGCCAAGCTGGCCTGGGCCTACGGCACCTACCTGCTCATGATGGTGTGCTACACCTGCGTCAACATCCCCTACAACGCGCTGTCGGGCGTGATGTCGGCCGACCCGCAGGAGCGCTCCACGATCAACGGCCTGCGCTTCATCTTCGCCTTCGCCGGCAGCACCCTCGTCACGGCCGCCACGCCTTCGCTGGTGCGCCTGCTGGGCGGCGGCAACGACGCGCGCGGCTGGCAGCTGGCGATGCTGGCCTGGGGCCTGGCCGCCACCGTGCTGTTCCTGCTGACGTTCGGCGGCACCCGCGAACGCGTGGCGCCGCCGCCGGGCCAGCGCTCGAACGTGCTGCGCGACGTGCGCGACCTGGCCGTCAACCGTCCGTGGATCGTGCTGTTCGTGCTGTCCCTCGTCATCATGGTGACGATCACGCTGCGCACGGCCAGCGCCGCCTACTATTTCAAGTACGTCGTCGGCCGTCCCGAGCTGATGGCGGCATTCGTGCCGACCTACATGATCGCCGCCGCGATCGGCGCCGCCTGCACGCCGCTGCTCACGCGCTTCGCCGACAAGAAAACGCTGATGATCGCCCTGATGTCGCTGACGGCCCTGCTGTCGGCGGCGTTCTACGTCATCCCCGCCGACCAGGTGCAGCTGATGTTCGCGCTGCAGGCGCTGCTGGGGCTCGTGCTGGGACCGAAGTCGCCGCTGGCCTTCGCCATGCTGGCCGACACGGCCGACTACAACGAATGGCGCACGGGCCGGCGCGCCACCGCGATGACCTTCGCCGCCGCCACGTTCGCCCAGAAGCTGGGCACGGCGATGGCGGTGGCCACCATCGGCTCCGTCTTCACGGCCCTCGGCTACGTGCCGAACGCCGTGCAGAGCGGCGGCTCGCAGGCGGGCATCGTCTGGCTGATGTCCCTGATCCCGGCCGGCTTCGCCCTCATCGCCGTGCTCGTGATGTGCCTGTACAACCTCGACGCCCCCGGCATCGCGCGCATGCAGGCCGAACTGGCCGCGCGCAAGGACCCATCCGCATGACCGCCATCATCACCAACACCGATACGAACGAAGGAAACCCGATGCTCCGACCGACCGACGACGGCACCCGCTACGAACTCGCCAGCCCGACCGCGATGCCCCAGGCCGGCGGCTTCCTGTGGAACCGCCGCATGATGATCCAGCTGACCTGCCGCGGCTATGCGACCGCGCAGTTCATGCAGCCCGAACCGGCGAAGTACGCGCATGCGCCGAACCTCGAGGCGAAGAGCTTCATGCAGCCGGAGCAGGCCTATTATGCGCACCACCCGGGCCGCTTCTTCTACGTCAAGGACGAGGACACGGACGAGATCTTCTCGGCGCCGCACGAGCCGGTGCGCGCGCAGCCCGACCGCTTCGCGTTTTCCGTGGGCCAGGCCGACATCGCCTGGACGGTCGAGAAGCTGGGCATCCGCATCGCGCTGCGCCTGGCGCTGCCGACCGACGACGTGGCCGAGCTGTGGACGCTCGCCGTCGACAACCTGTCGGACCGCTCGCGCCGCATCAGCGTCTATCCCTATTTCACCGTCGGCTACATGTCGTGGATGAACCAGTCGGCCGAGTACCGGGCCGACCTCGGCGGCATCGTCGCGTCCAGCGTCACCCCGTACCAGAAGCTGCAGGACTACTTCAAGAACAAGGACCTGAAGGACAAGACCTACCTGCTGTGCGAGACCGCGCCGGACGCCTGGGAAGCCTGCCAGGCGCAGTTCGAGGGCGAAGGCGGCCTGCACGCGCCGGACGCCGTGCGCGCCCCGCTGCTGGCCGGCGGCGACGCCCGCTACGAAACGCCGGTGGCGGCCGTGCAGTACCGGCTGCAGCTGGCGCCGGCGCAGTCGGCGACGCGCCGCTTCCTGTTCGGCCCGGCGAAGGACGACGCCGAGATCGCCGCCATGCGCGCACGCTACCTGAGCGAGGAAGGCTTCGCTGGCGCCGCGCGCGACTACGCGGCCTACGTGGCGCAGGGCGCCGGCTGCATCCGCGTCGAGACGCCCGATCCGGAATTCGACAACTTCGTCAACCACTGGCTGGCGCGCCAAGTGTTCTACCACGGCGACGTCAACCGCCTCAGCACCGACCCGCAGACCCGCAACTACCTGCAGGACAATATGGGCATGGCCTTCGTCAAGCCCGCCGTGGCGCGCGCCGCCTTCCTGCACGCGCTGTCCCAGCAGGAAGCCAGCGGCGCCATGCCGGACGGGATCCTGCTGTTCGAAGGCGCGGAACTCAAGTACATCAACCAGATCCCGCACACCGACCACTGCGTGTGGCTGCCCGTGTGCCTGCGCGCCTACCTCGACGAGACGGGCGACATGGCGATCCTGGACGCGCCCGTCGCCACGCATGACGGCACGACGCTGAGCGCATTCGAGCGCATCTCGCGCGCGATGGACTGGCTGCTGCACAAGCGCGACGAGCGCGGCCTGTCCTACATCGAGCAGGGCGACTGGTGCGACCCGATGAACATGGTCGGCTGGAAGGGCCGCGGCGTCTCCGGCTGGCTGACGGTAGCCGCCGCCTACGCGCTGAACCTGTGGGCCGACGTCTGCGCGGCGCGCGGCGACGCCGCCGGCGCCGCCCATTTCCGCGCCGGCGCCGCCGACATGAACGCCTCCGCCAACCGCCACCTGTGGGACGGCGACTGGTACGCGCGCGGCATCACGGACGACGACGTCAAGTTCGGCGTGGCCGCCGACAAGGAAGGCCGCATCTACCTGAACCCGCAGAGCTGGGCCTTCCTGGCCGGCACCGCCGACGATGCGCAGCGCGCGCGCATGCTGGCCCAGGTGGACGCCCAGCTGGACACACCCTACGGCGTGCTGATGTTCGCCCCGCCCTACAGCGCCATGCGCGAGGACGTCGGGCGCGTCACGCAGAAGCACCCGGGATCGGCGGAAAACGGCGCCGTCTACAACCACGCCTCGGTGTTCTACATCTACAGCCTGTACACGATCGGCGAGACGGACCGCGCCTGGAACGCGCTGCGCAAGATGATCCCCGGCCCCGACGAAGCCGACTACCTGCAGCGCGGCCAGCTGCCCGTCTTCATCCCCAACTACTACCGCGGCGCCTGGAAGGAATACCCGCGCACGGCGGGCCGCTCGAGCCAGCTGTTCAACACGGGCACCGTGTCGTGGGTGTACCGGTCGATCATCGAAGGCCTGTGCGGGCTGAAGGGCGATGCCGACGGCTTGACCGTGAATCCGCAGCTGCCGGCGGGATGGCCGGGGATGCGGATCGTGCGCGCGTTTCGCGGGGCGACGTTCGATGTCAACGTCAAACGCGGGGCGGTCGACGGCGTCACGGTACATGTCGACGGTGTACGGCGCGACCAGGTTCGCATCGACGGTATAGAGCCCGGTCGCACCTATTTGCTGGAGGTCGTGGTTCCCTGATTGCAGCCGCCGACGGTCAAGGAATCACCGCACGCTGAAGTGTCCAACCGTCGCGACCAAGACTGCACCGCAGGTTGTCTTGTGGCCATCGTAGGCAACGGCGATATCGTCGATGGTGTGGTGCGGATCGCCTTCGGCGATCGTGCACCCTTCGTGCCCCTTAATGGGACAGCTGCACGCATCGCCGACGCGAGCAACTGCGATTCCATCGACCGTAAAATCGGTGGCGCCAACGCTGACGACCTTGCCGCCGTGCGAAGTCGGATCGCCGAGACGGATGACGTTGGGCATTGCTTATCCCCTTTGCGAGGGCGGCGCCGTTTCGCCCGTATCGTCGGCGGTACGTCCGGCTTTGTCCTGATCGGCGGAATACTCCTGACTTTGTGTCGGCTCGACGGCCGGGGCAACTGCGTCGCCATATTCGACCAGCCTCCACATTGTCGCAGCGCGATAAGTAGCCCTTTCTCCCTTGAGGTATTGCCATAGCGTCGGCTTCGCTACCGAGGTGACATGCGGCATTCGTTCTCCGGATTTGAAATGCTGGCGACCGCCGTCCGCGGCGTTGGCTTCGCTGGACTGCCACCAGCCCGTCTGGGGACAAACACGTCCGGTCGCGGCAAGCTCGCCCAGTGGAAGTCGAGGAATATCTGCCGAAGTGTTCTTTGCCGCCACTACAGTTGGCCGTGCGCGGATCGTCCCGGTGATCTTGTCCCAGACTGCGATGGCCTCTTCGTCACTCAAGCTGGTTCTAGTGCCACCTGCGACGTTGCCGTCGACTCCGGTTTGCATGCGGATATCGGCGTAGGGTTTAAGCGGATCCGTTGGCGTCCCTTTGAATGCCAACGCGAAATCGTGAATACTATGGGAATCGGGGAGCTCAGGCGTACGCGACAACGCCTCGAACCCGTCGAGCCAACCATTAAGCTGCCTTGCGCCTCGACGTAAGTACCGAGTCTTCAGGCGCGGACCGTTACGGTCGTCCATCCGTAGGTTTTTTTCGAGTTCATTAAGCTGCCATTCCAACGAGTTACCGTCGGAATAATGCGGATTTGACGGCCCCGTAAAGATGGACAAGTGAGTATCTGGAAACTCCTTTAAGCGAAACCCGATCCGAATCAGCTCAGCCGGAGCTCGCTTACCCGCGTTCGCCTCGTCGGGCAGAAAAGCGTATTCTAGACAATTACCAGGTTCGGATGGAACTTCGTAATCAGATCTGTGACGTAAACGCCGGGCGATGCTGTTTATCAGCGCCACCGTTTCCTCCGCCTCGTCCCGCAACGGTCTTGCCTTGAGCACTACCCCGTCGTCTCCAAGTCTGAAGTACGCTCTGATTTTTAGATCATTGATTGACTCGAAACCTTCATAGCCAGTAATAATCTTTCCTTCCGATTCCGGCAAACTACCAGTCGATAAAAGCAGAGGCGCATCGTCATGGTATATCGCTCTCTCGTTCCGCAGTTCCTGCTCAAACTCTTTGGCCATCTCCTTTACCTGGCCCCAGCCACCGGGGTAGATTGTGACTTCAAATGGAAGAACTGCGTCGGCCCAGACTACTATTGCTGTTTCAGGCACATCGACTACAAACCTCCCGAAGCAAACAGCTTTCGTCTTTGAGAAGATTTTATGCACACGTGGAGTTAGCTGCGTCATGTCGGACATTCTCCCTTCCATCGATCTTGATTTGCAAGACGATAAAGCTAGCGTTGACACGAGAAGAGTCGTGAAGATAATTCTGTAGAAACTTTCTTCGCACATCGCTAATTCCCTCAACTTTTCCATGAAGCTTGCTGAGCAATCCGTATTATGCTGTATAAGGTCGAAGCGATAGCATGAGGATCTGCATAACTGGATTGATGTTCGTACCCCGTCTGCCGGAATACTGCTTTTAACTTACCAGATCGAAGTTGATAGTCTGCAGATTTTGCAGGCACGGTCTGGTCGCCAGCTGCCGAGGCAGCAGTGATGGAAGCATATACTGGTGAAGGCATTTCTTCACCGTATGGTTGGAGCGCCTTGTTATACCGAAGAGGATTCCAACGGACCAACTCCACCCTCCCCTGCCTGGAGTCACTAATAATTGGCCAGTCCCGCCACTCCTCGGGATCGGCACAGCCACTGTCAATTTCCCAAACGACTTCGCTGAAACTTTTTCTTTTATGATCGGCGCCGTAATGCGCATAACTAGCGGGATGAAAGGTATCCGCGATCAAATTATGGAAGTGCTGTGCCAAGTCGAGATAGTTGCAGGTCCGTTTGAATGTCCCGCCACCTTGCTCCGGAGGCAAACCAGCGGGGTTTATCCATTCTTCTCGAAATAGGGAATACCACTTACCGGCTATTTTATATATTTCCTTGTAAGGGTCGCCTTGCTTCGGCCAAGCATCGAGATCGCGACCTTGGTACCTGATTCGAAGCCAGCCATTGCCGTAACGTTCGGTAGGTAACAATTGAAGTCCGCCAGGCGCATTTGCCAGCACTGCCGTGACCTCATCACCATAATTGCCCGCAACTTTCGCCGCAATACTTTCGGTTCCACCGAGCACCAACCCATTGTCCTCGAAGCCTGCACGCATGCGCTTATATCCCGCAGGAGCCCCGAGGGCCGGCATGACTCCGTGGACGATGCCAGCAATCTTGTTTTGCAAGTTCCCAAATTTCGGATGCACTAGCGCTCGTCCAACCAGCCCGCCCATCGAGTGTGTAACTACGACGACCTGATTACATTCATAGCCGAGCCCACTAAGGTCAGCTATTACGCAATTGATTCGAGCAGCGATTACCTTTGCGCTATCGCCATTCGATTGCAACCAGTTATAACCAAATGCGTATACGGGGAACCAACAGCCGGTCGCGACCTTCTTTAGTTCCTCCTCAGTCAACGCTTTCTGCGGCAAACTTGGATCGGATTGCCAGACGCTGGGTACAACACCGACAACGTCGCGCCAATCTTGACGCAGCTTCCCGTCAGCGAAAGTATTGTTGAGGCGAGACTCCATTTGTTGCAAAAGGCCGCCGTAACTTTTGAACAGTACCTCACCCCATCCGCGCTCTCGCGCCTTTTGGACAGCAGTCCTTGCTTTTTCCTCCGTAGCAGGGTCATCAGTCAAAGTGGGCGAACTGAAGCTCTTTCGAAACTCCACATTACTATGCCTTTCGTCGCCGCTGACCTCAGTACGACCGCCAGGCTGATAAATGTCGACCGTCGTTTGCAGCGGATCGAGGGCAAGTTGCCGTGCCTGCGGAGATTGTGCAGCTGCACCGCTGACATTCGAAAGGCCAAGGACGTCCGGGCGCCACGCAATATTGTCCTTCTTCCCAAGATGCCGCTGCCTTTGCTCACTCATACGTAAGTTGGAGCCCATAATCCCGGGCAGAAAAATGACTGGCAAAACGCGTTTAGGAAGCATCCTTGCGCACTGCGGCTTCTGGTCCTCCTTAGGCGTCACAAAGCCTTTTGCCTTACGGGCTGCGTCTTGATTCTGCTGCGCGGGCAGGGGCTGTTCTGCGCGGGCCATCGTCTCCTCCTGGGGAAGTCAATCGTCGAGTGCTTCAATTACATAGCTGCCAAACGGGATGCCGCTGACAAAACGCTCGGTCATGCCCGAAGAGTCGGTGCGCCCCTCGAACGTTCGGCCGTCCTCCGTCGTAATCCGGTAGCGCTGGTCCTTCATCGGCTCATCCGTCCCTACCCAGCGCAGGACCGTTTGCTGGTCGTGCGTGATAGCGCTCGTTGCGAGCTTCACGGCTGGGGATGCGCCATTTCCCGGCCCGACGTGGGCGAACTGGGAAGATTTAATCGTATGCGTGCCGCTGCTTTGCTGGGTGATGGTTCCACCACCAATGTCCACTTGCGCCCCCTGCGCGATCAAGCACACCTTGGGAGCCTGCAGCACGATTTCATCCGCTGCAGTCAGCACGATGCGCTTGGCCGACGTCAGTTCGATGTCATCGGCGTGGGTCTGCAGATCGATTTTCCCACTGGCCGCAATCAGCTTAATGCCAAGCCGGTGGGCGAACAAACCGATGCTTTCGGTAGCGCGTGCAAACAGCTTCCGCCCCGCCGATAGCTGCGTGTTACCGATGCTGACCATATCGACATGGGTTTGCGCGCCGATGGCGAGATTGTCCTGGCTGGCCACGGCGATACCGGCCGGCGCGGACAGCGCCACTACGGGTTTCCCGCCGCCACTGCTGCGCTTGTCCGTATTGCTGCCAGCCTCCCACTGCTTCAAGTAGCCGATCAATTGCGCAAGCTCCTTGTCGGAAGCGGCCTCGGCGTAGTGCGTGGTCGCCAACGCCGAAAGCTGTTGTTGCACGCCTTGCAGCGCTTCAGCCAGGCCGATCAGCTCCGCGCGGTCAAGCAATCCGCCACTCGCTTTGTTGCTCCCGGATGCACTGATCAGAACTCCTTGCGCGCCACGTACCGCCACGGCATGGTCGCTGCGCAGTTCCGCACCTTCCCCGCGCGCATCTGACTTCCCGTCGACGCGCGGGTGCGTCAGCCAGCCCAAGTTCAGCTCGGTATGGCCATGCTGCGAAGACAACTGGGCGTTGATTTGTCCAGACGTATCGTCCAAGCGCAGTTGGTTGTAGCGCAGGCCCTGCACCTCCTTGCTCTTGATGCCGGCAAGATGCCTGTTCCCCGGTAGCGCTCCCGTAGCGCTGAACGACGGCGGCGTTGCCGTACCGTTATAGACCTGGCCAACGATAATCGGCTTGTCGGGATCCCCGGCGAGGAAATCGACGATGACTTCGTCACCGACGCGTGGCAAGGTGATTGCACCCCATTGGCTGCTGGCCCAGCAGCTCGCGACACGGACCCAAGCCGAGTCGCGATCGCTGTCGCTGGCACCGGCACCTTGCGCGTGCACGTGGTCCTCGGTGCGCGTCCCGGGAAACCGCAACTTGACTCGGCCAAGTTCGTCGCAGTGCACCTCTTCGCCATCTGGACCGACCACGAATGCGCTCTGCAGGCGTGGATGCGGCAAATCGAGACGCGGGTCGAACGCAGGAACGATCGGAATGCCCCGCCGTACGCAGGAAAACCGGTTCGTATAGCGCACGCCCCGCTCCTCGCTGGCGTGACGTAGCTCCGCTTCCGGCGTCGGCACATTCCAGCGATTCAAGCGGAATAGCCGCCGAACGCGGTCATCCACGGTCTTCGGCAAGTTGTTCTCAGCATCGACTTGCAAGCCCGTAATGACAAACTCCCTTTCGTCGTCACGATGGGTATCGATGTCGTAATGCCCGGCCAGCCGTATCCACTGGCCCACGCAAAGATCCCGGACGCTCCCCTCGCCGTGAAAGACCTTAGACTCGTATTCATGACGCTTCATGCGCAGCTCGCCGAGCTGGCGGTAGTCGTCACCGTCTTCGGCGGCGTGCGGAACGTCAATGAGGTAGTCCTCGAGGCTCGCCGCGAACTGGCTGCCTGCCGCGCCCTGCTCCACATGCGCCGAGACGGAGGTAGACAGCGCTCGCCCCCGCAGGTAGTCGCCGCTCTGCCGGCTGACCCGCCCCGGCACCAGCGTGCGGACCGGGTTCCATGCCACAATGGTATCCGCCTGCTCCGTACCGTCGTCACGGTGATAGCGTACGGTACCTGCCGCATTTTGCACGAGGGAGAAGGCGTCGTCGAACAGCACCAGCCGATGCGACGGCAGATCATCGCCTTCGGAATTGCTGGCTGGGCCCGGTTCGATGAACCATGCGATGCCCCGGCGCTTCCATAAGCGGCGCAGGAATGCCGCATCGGATTCATTGTGCTGCATCGTGAATTCCCGGCTAGGGTAGGTGCCCGATATGCGCGACCAATCCACGTCGAACGATTTGGCCATTAAAGGATTGTTCTTGCGCCACTCGCTGACGAGCGCTTCGGTGATGTCCAGTTCGCTTCGATTCCGGAACACACGGGTATTGGTCCGATGCTCCATCAAGGCCAGCCCGTCGCGCACGACCAGCTCGTAGGTGGCGAGCCCGCCATCGCTCTGGCCGGCAGCGGCTTGCGCCACGATGCCGCATACCGAGCGGAGGCCGCCGCGATCCGTGACGAACTGGAGTTCGACAGCGAGGGCGATGAAGCCCTTCAAGGGCAGATCGGCGCGGGTCGACACGCATAAAAGCCGGTACTCGAGCCCGCCGCACAGGGATTCGCTGCCGCTAACGTGCTTGACGAGCAGCGCGTCGTCGAACCTCGCGCCGCCTTGCGCGAGTCGCAGGCGGATCGGACGGTTCAGCTCGGAGAGTCCTGCAAATGCAGTTGCCAGCGCTTGGAAATCCATTGTTTCTTCCTGTTTGGATAACACGCAAACACTCGCGTCGGAAGAATCAATGGTATGGGCGCTAGAACCTACGTTATTTGATCCAAGTAAATTTCCTGTCGATCTGCAGCATCATCCGTCAGGTACTCTCCCGCTCCCGCAAGGTAAACCCGAGATCCACCCGCGTCGCGTGCGGCTCTCGCCCGGCCAGCAGGTCCACCAGCAGGGTCGCGGCCTCGTAGCCGATGCGGTAGCGCGGCGTGTCGATCGTCGTCAGCGACGGTACCATCCAGGCGGAAGCCGGCAAGTCGTTGAAGCCGGCGATGGCGACGTCGCCAGGGACCTTGACGCCATGGCGCTGGCAGTAATAGATGGCGCCGTGGGCCAGGTCGTCGTTGCAGCAGAAGACGGCGTCGACGGCGGGCAGCGTCTGCAGGGCGCGCTGCATCAGTTCGGCCCCCAGCGCGATCGTCGACGGGTCCGCCACCATGATCTCCAGCGCCGGATCGAACAGGCCGGCGGCACGCATGGCCTGGCGGTAGCCGTCGGCGCGGCGCAGCGTGCGCTCGTCGAGCTGGGCGCCGATGAAGGCGATGCGGCGGTAGCCGCGTGCGATCAGGTGGCGCGTCATCGCGCTGCCGGCGTCGAGCTGGGAAAAACCGACCGTCAGGCGCGCGGTGTCGTCGGCCAGGTCCATCATCGACACCGTCGGGATCCGCGAGCCTTCCAGCATGCGCGTCACTTCCGGGCTGTGTGCGAGGCTGGACAGCAGGATGCCATCCGGGTTCGACTGCAGGTAGGTGCGCAGCAGCTTTTCCTCTTCCGCGTCCGAATAATGCGTGTTGCCGATCAGGAGCTGGTACTGGCCCTCGGCGATCGCATCCTGGATGCCGTCCAGCACGGCCGTGAACACCACGTTGGACAGCGACGGCACCAGCGCCACGATCACGCGCGACTGGCTCGACGCCAGCGCGCGCGCGGCGCGGTTCGGCACGTAGCCCAGCTCGGCCACGGCCTGCTCGACCCTGGCCCGGGTCGCATCGGACACCAGCCGCGGCTGGCTCAGCGCGCGCGACGCCGTCATGATCGATACGCCCGCCAGGCCGGCCACCTCTTCCAGCGTGGCCCGTCCCGACCCCCTCGCCTTTCCCGCTCCGTTTCTGCTCATTATTGTTGTCGTCTCATGCTGGCCGTCTCCCGGCAGGTTCCCGATTGCGCCATGGATTGGAAACTTTGTCAATATTCGGCACCCGACGTGCGCCCTGAAGAGCTCGTGTCCGACACTTCCTACGGGCCCCAGTCTCCTTCTCCGATTGCCCGTGTCCGCCATCGGCATAGCATGGCCTCTCTATCGCGATTCCAGGAGATGACCATGCCAAGCAATCAGGAATACAAGGGAAAGGGCATCAAAGGCCGTAACTACGACGAGTCGAGCGGCGTCGGCACGAGCAGCGCCGGCCCGACCGGCACCGTCGGCAATCTCAACGACGGCGGCCGCGATGGCGGCGTCGGGGCGCCCGACCTGGCCGACAGCGGCAACCAGCAGTCGGTGCAGCACGGCCAGCCGGGCGGCAGGCCGGCGCAGGGCGACTCATGGCGCGGCCAGGGCGGCCGGGGCAACCAGCAGAGCGACGCGCCCGCCAGTGGTCCGGGCGACAACTCGCAGCGCGGCAACCAGCAGCGCTAGCGCCTGTCGCTCCACACGGCGCCGCCCGCGGGCGGCGCCGTCGTTTTGTGGGGTTTACGCATCGCCCTCCGCCAGACCTCTTTTGTTGCCGTAAGGAATTGTTATAATCGGCTTTCATGCATCATGCATGTCGCACCCCGCGCCTGCCGCCCAGAAAGAACCGATACCGTGAACGCGCAGAGCCTCACCGCTTCCCCCGACGACCACCTGGCCCACATCGACAATGCGTTCGACCTGATGGCCCTGCTCGACGCAGGCGGCCAGGTGCTGCGCGTGAACCGGGCTTCCTTCGACATCCTCGGCTATGCGCCGGACGAGATGCGCGGCCGCCATGTGCGCGACTTCGCGCACCCGGACGACCGCGCGGCACTGGGGGCGCTCGGCCTCGCCCTGCGCGACGGCGCGGCCTGCCGCGAGCAGGAGCTGCGCTACCTGCACCGTGACGGACACGTGGTCTACCTGGCGATGTCCGGGCGCTGGTCGGCGGACGGCCAGCTGCTGTACACGACGGCGCGCGACGTCACCGCACACCGGCTCGCACGCGAGGAACTCGCGCGATCGCGCGAGCGCATGAATGCCATGCTGAAGAGCATCGGCGACGCCTTCTTCGCCGTCGACCGCGACTGGCAAATCATCTATGCCAACCACAAGGCCGCCAGCTTCGTCGGCGTGGAGCTGGCCGCCGGCCTGGGACGCCCGCTGCTCGACGTGGTGCCCGCGCTGGAAGGCACGGCCGTGCTGGAACATTATCGCCATGCGATGGCCACCGGCCAGGCCGGCGTGGTGGAGGCGTGGTGGGCGCCGCTCGGCACCTGGACCGAGGTCCGCATGTATCCGAGCGCGGACGGATTGTCCGTCTATTTTCACGACATCAACGACCAGCGCCACGCGGCGGAAGCGATGCGCCGCAACGAACAGCGCTTCCGCGTGCTGTTCCAGCAGGCCGGCGACAGCATCCTGATCGTCGACAGCACGCTGCACATCGTCGCCGTCAACGGCCGCGCGTGCGCGCACTTCGGCTACGCGGAAGAAGAATTCATCGGCCTGCCGGTCAGCGCCGTGGACAGCGACTTCGCCTACGGTCCCGGCCTGCTGGACAGACTGCGCCGCGGCGAGACGCGGCTGCTGCGCATCGTCAAGCGGCGCAAGGACGGCAGCACGTTTCCGGCCGAAGTGCACGTCTCCCTGTTCGAGGACGGTGGCCAGGAATACTTCCAGGCGATCATCCGCGACCTCACGGAACGCGACGAAGCGGAGCGCCAGCTGCGCGAGAGCGAGCGGCGCTTCCGCGAAGTCATCGAGATGACGCCCTCGGGCTACGTGCGCGCCGGTGCGGGCGGCGTGCTGCTGGACGCGAATCCCTCGCTGTGCCGCCTGTCCGGGCGCGCGCGCGACGACCTGATCGGCCTGCCCCTGCACGCGCTGTTCGAGCGCCCGCCGTGGGAAGGGCTGGAGGCGGACGGCGACGGCAACACCACCGTGCGCGGCGTGGAAGCCATGCTGCTCCGCACGGACCGGGAACCCTTGCACGTGCTTTTCAACGGCAACGTGCGGCGCGACGATGCCGGCGAACTGTTGCTCGTGACGGGCCTGATGATCGACATCAGCGCCCGCAAGCGGGCCGAGGAACGCCTGCAGCTGCTGGCCACGCACGATACGCTGACGGGCCTGCCCAACCGCGCCCTGCTGCAGGAACGCGTGCAGCGCATGATGGACGATGATGGACGGCCCGGCGGGGAACCCGGCGAGCTGGCCGTGATGTTCCTCGACCTGGACCGTTTCAAGGAAGTCAACGACGCCTTCGGCCACGAGCTGGGCGACGTGCTGCTGTGCGAAGTGGCGGCAAGGCTGCGCGCGGTGCCGGGCGCCGAGGACGTCATCGCCCGCCTGGGCGGCGACGAGTTCGTGGTGGTGGCGCGGTGCGGACGCGAGCGCGCCGGCGTGCTCGCCGCGCGCCTGCTGGAGGCGCTTACCGCGCCGGTGCGCGTGGGCGCCCAGGACGTGATCATCGGCGCCTCGATCGGCATCGCCATGTACCCGCACGATGCCGGCACGCGCGAGTTGCTGTTCCAGGCCGCGGACACGGCGATGTACCGCGCCAAGGCCGCCGGCCGCAACCGCCTGTGCTTCTTCGAGCCCGGCATGACCCTCGCCACGCAGGCGCGCATGGCGCTGGAGCTGGCGCTGCGCCCGGCCCTGGCGCGCGGCGAATTCGAGCTGTACTACCAGCCGCGCGTGGACCTGCGCACCATGTCGGTCGTCGGCATGGAGGCGCTGCTGCGCTGGAACCATCCGCAGATGGGACGGGTGGCGCCCGGCGAATTCATCGGCATCGCCGAGGAAACGGGCCTGATCGTGGCGATCGGACGCTGGGTGCTGGCCGAAGCCTGCCGCCAGACCCGGCGCCTGGTGCAAGAGCACGGCCGCGAGGTGCGGGTCTCGGTCAACGTCTCGGCGCGCCAGCTCGCGCAACCCGGCTTCGTCGAGGCGGTGCGCGCGGAACTGGCGGCGAGCGGCCTGGGGCCCCACTGCCTCGAGCTGGAACTGACGGAAAGCGCCCTGATCGAGGACATGGACCGCACCGCCGCCATGCTGGGCGAGCTGCAGGGGCTGGGCGTCAAGCTGGCGGTGGACGATTTCGGCACCGGCTACTCGGGGCTGGCCTACCTGCGCCGCTTCCCGATCGACGTGCTCAAGCTGGACCGGTCCTTCGTGCTGCAGGACGACGGCCGCATCAGCGCCTTCGACTTCGTGAAGGCCTTCGTCGACATGGCGCATGCGCTGCGCCTGTCGGTGGTCGCCGAGGGCGTGGAGACGGCCGAGGTGCTGGATTTCCTGCGCGCCGCCGACTGCGACGAGGTCCAGGGCTACCTGCTGGCCCGGCCGATGCCGCTCGCGGACCTGCAGGCGCTGCTCGCGCGCGGCTGAAACGGCCTCAGGCCGGGCTGGCGGCGCTGCCCCGCGCCGGCGCGGCGGACTGGCCGCCCGGCGGCGCGCCATCGGACACCGCATCCGTCGCCGCATTCGGCACGAGCAGCGCCAGGCGGTCCTCGATGACCTGGAAGCGCAGCGGCATCGCCAGCTTGTCGACCTCGCCGTCGGTGGCGACCTTCATCTTGCGGCGCCGCGACAGCAGCGGCGCGCGCACGGTCATCGTCTTGAAGGCGAACGCGACGACGTCGTCGGCCTCGCCCAGCCTGCCCAGCGCGCCGCGCAGCAGCAGGCCGAGCATGCGCAGCTTGCCGACGGGCTTGGGCGCGATCGCGGCCAGGCGGCCGCCGTCGAGCGCTTCCTCCAGCGGGCCCATGCCCACCTGCTCCATCTGCAGGCGGTTGTTGCCGACGAAGAGCGTGGGCGTGCGCAGATGCCGTACCCGGCCATCGAGCTCGAGCGCGATGCGCAGGTTGCGGTGGCGCCCCAGCGCCGTCTTCAGCGCCGACAGGATCGCCACCACGCGCGAGCGGCCGTACTGGCGCTTGTCGTGCTCGCGCTCCTCGAGCAGGCGCGGATACAGGCCGACGCTGGCGTTGACGAGGAAGATGCGCTCGTTGACCATGCCAATCTGCACCGGCCGCACGCGCCCGCGCACCAGCGCCCGCAC
Source organism: Massilia paldalensis (assembly GCF_044901715.1). NCBI lineage: Bacteria > Pseudomonadati > Pseudomonadota > Betaproteobacteria > Burkholderiales > Oxalobacteraceae > Massilia > Massilia paldalensis. The sequence continues at coordinate 1,613,801 of NZ_JBJCIU010000001.1, read as the reverse complement.
GGCCTCGCCCAGGTCCTCGGGAATGCCATGGGTGCGGCCGAAATAATTGAACGTGCCCTGGGGCAGCACGCCGAACACGCAGCCCTGCCGCACTGCCTCGTGGGCGACGGAGTTCAGGGTGCCGTCGCCGCCCGCGGCGACGAGGATGGCGCCGTCCGCCGCCGCCCTGGCCGCGGTGCGCCGGGCCACGTCGCCGAGCTGGGCGGCGTCGTGCACGACTTCCAGTTCGCAGCGGCGGCCGGCCTCGCGCAGCACGTCGCGGATCGTCGAGCAGCGCAGCTCCGTCTCCGCATGGCCGGAGCCGGCATTGAGTACCACGTAGAACGGCGCATCCGGGCGCGGGTCGGTCGTCGGCATTGCTGTCGCTTTCCTGCTTCAGGGTTGATCGGAGCGATGCCGCCGGCATCGCGCCCCGAGGATAGCAGTTTTCGCCAACGGCAGCGGTTCGTATGGACGCGCGTTCCGGTAACCAACGGTCATCCCCCCCCAGTCACAAATTATGGATATAATGTAAAACGCTTGACCTCGCGCCCCACCTTGCTCCGGTCGTCATTGACGGGGCAGAGTGTGTCAATATTTTCGCTACCCGCGGGTAAACGGCGAACAGATATACTAACGCTCACAATCATAACGATCCGCTCGAGGCGCGCCCCTGCCCCCGGTGCAGCCGACTCGCACAAGCGGACGCCGAATCCACCACAATAGGCAAAGCCATGAGAATCAGCAAAGAAAAGGCGGCCGAAAATCGTGCCGCCCTGATCCGTGCCGCGAGCAAGCTGTTTCGCGAGCGCGGCATCGATGGCGTCGGGGTAGCGGAGATCAGCAAGGAAGCCGGACTCACCCACGGCGCCTTGTATGCCCATTTCAGGTCGAAGGAAGAGCTGGCGCTGGAGGCGCTGTCATACGGCCTCGACCAGAGTGCGTCGCGCATGTATTCCAGCACGATCAACGGCATGCCGGACCTCGGCAGCTATCTCGACGACTACCTTACCGCCGATGCCCTGCACGACTACGCCAGCCGTTGCCCCATGTCCGCGTCGGCCAGCGAAATCGGCCGCCAGGACAAGGCGATCAGTGCCCGTTTCGCCGAAGGCTATATGGTGATGGTGCGGGCGTTCGAGCGCCAGATCGCCGACAACGAACCGGGCTCGGACGCGCTTGCCCGTGCCATGGTCGTCGTCGCCACGATGATCGGCAGCATCGCCGTCGCGCGCGGCGCCGCCAAGGGCAATCCCCAGGTCGCGGAGCAGGTGCTGAAGGCCGCCCGCACGATGATCGACGAGCTGATGCTGGCCCAGCCGCACCCGCCGGCCGCCCCCGGCCACGAAGCCGGGCGGGCGCCGCGTCCGTCCTGAGCGGCGCGGCCGGCGCTTACTTGGTGACGGCGATCGGCGTGCGGTGGCCGCCCTTGAACGTGTACAGGGTCAGCACGCCGTCGCGGATGTCGCCGTTCTTGTCGAAGGCGATGGTGCCCGTGACGCCCTTGTAGTTACTCTTGGCCAGTTCCGGCAGATACTTCGCCGGCGCCGAGGAGCCGGCCCGGTCCATCGCGGCGGCGATCGCCAGCACGGCATCGTACGAATACGGGGCGATGATCTGCACGTCGATGCCGAAGCGCTTGCGGTAGTCGGCGCGGAAGCGTTCCATGCCGGCCTTGCCGGATTCCTCCACGCCGCCCGCCTCGGCGCACACGACCTGGCCGTCGGTCATCGTATTGCCCGACAGGGGCTGCATCGCATCCGAGCAGATCCCGTCGCCACCCATCATCTTCGCATTCATGCCCAGCTGCTTCATCTGGCGCAGCATCGGGCCTGCCACGGCATTCATGCCGCCGAAGAACACCAGGTCCGGGTTGCTGGCGCGGATCTTGGTCAGGATCGCGGCGAAATCGGTGGCCTTGTCGTTCGTGAATTCACGCGCCACGACATTGACGCCCTGCTGGCGCAGGCCGTTCGAGAATTCCGTGACGAGGCCCTGGCCGTAGGCGGTACGGTCGTCCACCACCGCGATGCGCTTGGCGCCCATGCTCTTGACGGCGTAGCGCGCCAGGCCGCGGCCCAGCTGGGTATCGTTCGCGACGACGCGGAACGTCGTGTTGAACCCCTGTAGCGTGTACTTCGGATTGGTCGCCGATGCCGAGATCTGCGGGATGCCCGCGTCGTAGTAGATCTTCGAGGCCGGGATCGTCGTGCCCGAGGTCTCGTGGCCGATCACGCCGTTCACGCGGGCATCGGCCAGCTTCTGGGCGGCCGCCGTCGCCTGCTTCGGATCGCCGGCGTCGTCTTCCGGCACCAGCACCCATTTCACCTTCTTGCCGCCGATCGTGGCGCCGCGCGCATTGAGCGCATCGATCGCCATGCGGGCGCCGTTTTCGCTGTCCTTGCCGAAGTGGGCCACCGGGCCCGTCATCGCGGCCACGTGGCCGATGCGCACCGTTTCCTGAGCCGATGCGACCCCGGCGGCGGACAGCGCCACCATCAACAACGTCTGCTTCTTCATTCCATCCTCATCTAAAAAAGTCATTCTTTATGCAAAAATACCAGGGTATAGAGTATAGTCCGAAGGAACAGGTAGCGCAAAGCAACATCGTCTTTCAGGCACAATGCAGTTTTCGCAGTCCCATGTTTCTTCGACCATGACCGCTGACAGTCCCCTTCCCTTGCCTTCCCTGAACGGCGCCACGATGCTGCGCGCGCTGTTCCGCCGCCCGCGCCGCCTTGCCGGCGTACGTACGCCGCGCACCTGCTTCGCCCTCGACCAGATCGACGGCAACCACCTGCGCCGCTACCGCCAGGCGCTCGGCTTCCGCGACGAAGGCATTCCGCTGACCTACTGGTACCTGCTGGCCCAGCGCGCCCAGGTGGCCACCATGCTGGATGCCGCGTTCCCGTTCCGCCTGCCGGGTACCGTGCACACGGCCAACAGCCTGCACGTCCATGGCGACGCGCGCCGCGACGTCCCGCTGCTGCTCGTTACCAGCGTGCACATCCGGCCGCCGGCCGACAACGGCGCCGTCTTTGCCGAGCTCGACACCGTCGCGCGCCAGCAGGATGCCGAGGTGTTCACCTGCCACAGCACCTACCTGGTGGTGCGCGGCCAGCGCGGCCCGCGCAAGCAGGCGCGCGCCGGCGATGGGGCGCTGGCGCCGGTGGCGCGCTGGCAGCTGGGCCGGAACAGCGGCCGCGAATACGCGTCCGTTTCCGGCGACTGGAACCCGATCCACCTGTGGGGCTGGTCGGCCCGGCTGATGGGCATGAAACGCCCCATCATCCACGGCATGCACACGCTGGCCCGCGCCTGCGCCGAGCTGGAGCAGGCCGGCGGCGGACGCATCGTCAGCCTCGACGGCCGCTTCAAGGCGCCGGCAGCGCTCGGCAGCGAGCTGATCCTGGCCGCCGACCTCGGGGCGCGCCACTTCAGCGTGGGGGCCGGCAGCCGCCCGGTCGCGGAAGGCAGCTTCCGCTTCGCCTGACCATCCCGCCTGGCATCCAGGAGTTTTTGATCCATATCAAGGAATGCACCGTGCATTTTCGCGATCCTAGGGAACCTGGGAACCGCCACCAGGCGGCCGTTGGAGACGAACCATGTACAAGCGCATCCTGTTGCCGACCGACGGGTCGGAAGCTTCCGGCCGTGCGGCAGATGCCGGACTGACCTTCGCCGGCGAGCTGGGCGCCGAGGTCGTGGCCCTGCACGTCATCCCGCCCTTCCGCGTGTTCAGCACGGATGCCACGATGCTCGAGGACACGCCCGAGCAATATGCCGTCGCCAGCCGCGAACGCGCGCTGACGCTGCTGGCGCCCATCGCCGGCGCCGCCCAGGCGGCCGGCGTGCCGTGCCGCCTCGAAGTGCTCGAGTCCGACGCGCCGTGGTCCGCGATCGTCGACACCGCCCAGCGCCTCGGCTGCGACCTGATCGTGATGGCCTCGCACGGCCGGCGCGGCATCGCCGGGCTGCTGCTCGGCAGCGAAACCCAAAAAGTGCTCGTGCACAGCACCATCCCGGTGCTGGTGCACCGCTGAATCCCGCCATGCAGGAGGACGTGCCGATGTACAAACGCATCCTGGCGCCGACCGACGGCTCCGACCTGTCCGCCGCGGCCGAACGCGCCGCCATCGACTTTGCCCGCGCCAACGGCAGCGCCATCGTCGCGCTGGCCGTCGCCCAGCCCTACCTGCCGACCACGGCCATCGACGGCGCGGTCGCTATCGACCCCGCCATCGAAGCCGAGACGCTGATGCTGGAAGCGAATCGCCACGTCGAACGGATCGCGGCGGCGGCGCGCGCCGCCGGCGTCGCCTGCACCACCGTCGCCACGATCGCCCATTCGGCCAGCCAGGCCATCCTGGAGCACGCAGGCAAGCACGGCTGCGACCTGATCTTCATGGCGACGCACGGGCGGCGCGGCCTGACCCGCCTGCTGCTGGGCAGCGTCACCCAGGACGTGCTGGCGGCGTCCACGGTGCCCGTGCTGGTGCTGCGACCGCAAGGCAAGCCCGGCGCAGCGGCCCAGGCAGGCACGCCGTCGCCTTAGGAGAGCGTCATGTACAAGCGCATCCTGGTGCCCACGGACGGCGCCGAACGGGCGGCGCTGGCGCTGGAGACGGCGCTGGGCCTGGCCAGGCTGGGCGGCGGGAGCATCGTCGGCGTGCACGCCTGCGCGCCGATGATCCTGGCGCCCGATCCGGCCGTCGTGGAAGACCCGGCGCGCGGCGCCTGGCGGCGCGAGCGCGTGCAGTTGGCGCAGGATGCGCTCGACTACGTGATGCGGCGCGCGCGTGAAGCGTCGGTGCCGGCGACGACGGAACTGAGCCGGCTGGACCGGCCCTGGGAGGCCGTCATCCAGGCCGCGCGCGACCATGGCTGCGACCTGGTCGTGATGGCGGCCCATGGCCGCCAGGGGCTGGTGGCCCGCTTGCTAGGCAGCGAGACCCAGAAGGTGCTCACCCACAGCGCGATCCCCGTGCTGGTGGTGCGTTGAACCGGGCGCGGGCGCGCCCGGTGGCCGATCAGCGCTTGGGCGCGCTGACCATGTCCAGCAGTTGCAGTTCGGGCGGGCTGACCAGCAGATCCTGCGCCGCCCTCTTGAAGTCGACCATGTACGGCATCGCGAGGTGCTTGTCGAGCTCGCTCTGGTCGGTCCAGTTCTCGTACATGACGAAGACGGAGGGATCCGCCTGCGAGCGGTGCAGGTCATAGTCGAGGCAGCCCATCTCGGCGCGCGTGTAGCCCACGAGCGTCGTCATGTAATCCTGCAATTCGTTTTCCTTGCCCGGCTTCGCGCGCAGCGTGGCGATGACGGTAACCTTGGCCATACAATTCCTTTCTCGAAGCGGCAGCGCCGCATGGGGTCCGCCGGCGGGATCGTCAGGCGGGTCCGACAGTGTAGACGAATCGCCAAACCGGCGTCGTGGGTACCCCTCTTTTGCGCCAGGGCAGGAGAAAAGGCGAAACGCCTGAACTGTCGGTCGATGCCGGCGTCCAATGCTCATTCGCCGCGCCGCGTGCCCGGCCACGAAGCAACGGTCGATCTTGGTGCATCTTGACTTCGATCAAATACTCGGATGCAGCACCCAGAGAAACTGCAAGGTATCGAATCAGGAGGAAACCGCGCCATGACGCCGCACCAACTACACCCGTCGAGCCCGCTTGCGATGTGCGCGGCGATCCGCCATTCGCGCAAGACGCTGTGCCGGCGCCTGGACGACACCTGCGCCCATCCCGACGACGGGTTCACCCATGCCTTCGGCGCGACGGTGGCCGCCGTGGAAGCCGTGTTCCGCCACGAGGAACTCATCATGGAGACCCTGGGCTACGTGCGCCTGCACGAACACCGCGAGGAAAACGCCGTGATCCTCGCGGCACTGCACCGGGTCATGCCCCAGGTGGAAGGCGGCGATTGCGCGCTCGGGCGCCAGGTCGCCACCGCGCTGCGCGACGTGATCTCGCTGCACCGGCTGAGCACCGACCTGGCCCTGGCGGTCGCGCCGCACACGAGCAGGCAGCGCGCGCACGGCCACGCCGCGCGCACGACGCTGCACGTGCCGAACCAGCGCCGCCACGTGCACTGACGGGGCGGGGGCCGCCATTGCCCAGGGCCCTATTTCAATCCTTCCCGGCGCCGGTGGATGACCTTGCCGGACACCATGAACGTGCCGTCGCCCTTGTAGTGCAGCGTCTCTGGATGCCTGGGCGTGGCCGCCGCGCGCGCGGCCACCACTTCCCAGATGAAGAAGTTGTACTTGTCGACGAGGCTGTCGTCGTGCAGCCGACATTCGAACTGCGCGTGGCACTCGCGGATCGAGGGCGCCGCCACCCGTTCCGATGCGTCCAGCGTCAGGCCGAAGGCGGCGAACTTGTCGATGTCCGCCCCCGTCGTGGAGCCCACGCCCAGCACCTGCTCCGTCAGCGCCGTGGTCGGCAGGTTGATCACGCATTCGCCGCTCGCGCGGATCAGCCCGAAACTGTGGTTGGCCGACGAGATCACGCAGCCGACCAGCGACGGGGCGAATTCGATCACCGTGTGCCAGCCCATCACCATCACGTCGCGCTCGTCCTGCCAGGCCGAGGACACGAGGACGACGGGGCCGGGTTCGAGGTAGCGCCGCACCTGGTCGAGTGGCACGGGCTGCTTGCGCGCGTTGCGGGTCATGCATTCCTCCTGGATGGCTGGCACGGCGCCATTATGCAAGAGCGGACGCGAGCGCGGCGCAGGCCAGCACTTTCCGTGGCAGGCAGCGGGACGCTACACTAGCGCCATGAAGATTGCCGTCCCCCTCCGGCAGCGCCGCCTGCTCGCGCTGTGCGCCGCTTCCGCCGCGCTCCATCTCGCGCTGCTGGAACTCGTTGCGCGCCATGGCGGCGGCGCGCCGTCGGCTATGCGGCCATCGGGCGCCGAGCTGCGCCTGCGGCTGGTGCCGCCACTGCCGTCCACGCAGGCGCCCTCCGCCCGCACGGCGGCAGGTCCGCCGGCACCCGCGCAAGCCGCACCGCCCATGACGCGCGGCGTCGCATCCCGACCCGCTTCCAACGCGCCGCTCCGTCCCCCCGCCCCGCCGGCCGCCGCGCTTCCCGTCGCGGCTGCATCGCCCGACACGGCCGTTTCCCCGCCCGGTCCGACAGCCGGACCGGCACTCGTCCAGATGCCCGGGCGCTATCACGTGCGCTTCCCGGGTTCCGCCGTCCTCACGTACACGCAGCTGGTCCAGCGCCCGGGGACGCCGCCCACGTCGGCCGGCCCGGCACGCATCGACTGGCACACGGATGGCCGGACTTACCGCCTCGACATCGACGGCGTCACGGGGCGCATGCACAGCGAAGGCGATGGGGGCGACGCCGGCATCGTGCCGCGCCGCTACGTCGAGCAACGCGGTGCCGACACGCTCGTCACGGAGTTCGACGGGAACGATGGGCGCGTGCTGTTCCGCGCGGGAGGCGGCGAGGCTCCGGGTGCCATCGGCATCCAGGATGCCGCATCGCTGCTGCTGCAACTGGCCGGCATCGGGTTCGGCGAGCCGGATCAGGTGGCCGACCGCATCGACGTCGTCGTGGCCGACAGCGCGGCGACGGCGATCGTGCGCTTCCAGGTGATGGATGACGAAGACGTGGAAACGGGCGTGGGGAGGATCGCCGCGCGGCGCCTGTCGCAGGTCGTGGCGCCCGGCCAGCCGCGCCTGGAGGTCTGGCTGGCGCCGGCACGCGACTGGCTGCCCGTGCAGCTGCGCGTCAGCCGGCCCGACGGCAGCGTCGTCACGCAGACGCTGAGCGGCATCGAGGGGGCGCCGGCGGCGCCCTGAGTGCGGCCGGACCTACTCGCGAACCCGGCGCCAGCCGGCCTTGCGCGCGCCGCTCGACTGGGCGGGCGGGAACTTGGTCGACTTCAGCTGGCCGTCCGCCAGCGTCGAGATCTGCACGAAGGTACCGCCCGGCAGCTGCACGACGAGCGAACCGACGGCCGCCGAGGTGACCGACAGCGCCGTGCCGGCCACGCCCTCGGCCTGCAGCGGCGTGCCCGTGCAGGCATCGAGCAGGTACAGGTTGCTCTTGCCGCCGACCGTGCAGGCGTCCGACGCGGACGGAAGGTTCGATACGACGTCGAGCGTCCCGGCGACGACCTTGGGATCGAGGTTGACGCGCTCGCCCGCATTCTGGTCGAGGTCGAAGAACCAGCCCGCGTGGGTCGACAGGTCGACCGCGGCCTTGTCCATCGTATAGCTGTCGCCGCCGTTGCCGGCAACCTTGGTCAGGGCGCGCCGCGTCATGGTCGCGCCGTCGCGCCAGCTCGCCGCGGGAATCCCCGTGCCCGTGTCCTTCAGCACGTACACGCTCTGCATGGTCACGTCCGAGATGTCCGGCACATCCAGCAGGCGTCCGGTGCCGTAGGCCACGACGCGGCTGACGGCGCTGGTGACGGTGCCGTCGCGGTCGCGGCTGTCGACGCGGCACAGCGTCACTTCCGGGCGCGACGTGATGGGCTGCGAGGTGCCGGCATCGCCCATCTGCAGCACCGTCGGGCTGCCGCCGGCCGTGAAGTCGAAGCGCCACATCTTGCCGTCGTTGTCGCCGCCGTACACATAGGTCACGAGCGGATCGGTCTGCGGATTCGCCGTGATCGCCGTGATGCGGGCGAAGCCGGACGGCGACGCCGTGCTGCCAGTGCCGGTGCTGGTCTTGCTCAGCACCCTTCCGGTGGCAATGTCGACCACGTACAGGTAACCCCTGCCGTCGCCGCCGTTGATCTTCTCGGTGCCCGGCACGTTGTTGTAGCCCGAGGTCAGGAACACGACCCAGTAGGTCGTGCCGGCCGCGCTGCGCCAGGTGCCGAACTGCGGATTGCCGAAGGTCAGGCCGATGTCGGCGTCGTAGTTGGCGCCGCTGCAGACGCCGGCGTCGGCGCACAGCTCCCACAGGGCCTTCGGATGCGCCGGGTCGGTGACGTCCAGCGCGTAGTAGCCGCGGCCGCCCGCGTTCAGGCCGCCCACCAGCACCGAACGCCACTGGCCGCCGATCTGCACGTCGCCCAGTTCAGGCGCGCCGTCCACCGTGTACTGGTGGTTGGTGCCGTAGGTGGTGCCGGCCTGCAGGTACAGCTTCTTCATCGTGATGCGCGGCGCGTAGGCCCACATCTCGGTGCCGTCGGCGGCGTCGAACGCATGCATCATGCCGTCGTTGGCGCCGACGAACACGGTGGCCTTGCGCGCGGCGTTGCCGGACTTGTAGGCGGCGTAGCCGTCCAGCGTATAGCTCTTGCGCGGCTCGCGCAGGTAGGCCGGCTTCGAGGTCGCGATGTCGCCCAGGATGGTCAGGTAGGTCTCCAGCGGCTTGGCCGGGTCGGGCGCGACGCGCGCATAGGCGCGCATGACGTTGTCGTTCGCATACTGCTGCTGGCCGCGCAGCCAGTTCACGATATTCGCGCCGCCGTTGACGACGGCGCGGTTTTCCGGCGCCAGGGTCGGGCACTGCGCCAGCTCGTTGCACTTGTTGTCGAACCAGGCCTTCTCCGTCGCCGTCATGGCGCCGTACGAGAACGACTTCAGGGCATTGGCGGCCGTGTCGAGCATCCAGATCGTGCGGCTGTCGCTGCTCAGGTCCACGCTGTCGACCATGGTCTTCATGGTAGTCCACTCGGTCTTCTGCGCCACGGTGCCGTCCGTCGTGGAGATCTTGCGGTCGGCCAGTTCGCCGTACCACTTCACCGTCGTGAAGGTGGACGAGAACACGTCGTTGTCCTCCATCGTGATGTTCGGCGTCGACGTCGCCGCGGCGGAAGCGGCGCCGGTGCGCGTCTCGATCGCCGACAGCGCATCCGACAGGCCCGCCACCACCTGTTTCGGATCGGAGGCGCTGAAGTACTTGCCGTGGCCGTTGATCGCCGTGTGCCACAGGTCGTCCACGCGCGACTGGTAGGCAACCGACGTGTTCGTGACGTTCGTGACCGGATCCGGCCACACATAGGGGCCGTTGTTGTTCCAGGCGCAACCGGTCTTGACGCCCGTGATCAGATTGTAGAAGTCGCCTTCCGACGCCGTCTCGTAGTCGGACCGGTACGTCATGATGCCGTCTACGCCGAGGCCCAGCGTGTAGGTGTTCATGTGCAGGCGCAGGTTGTCGCCCGCTTCGCCGCGCACCAGGCCCGCCTTCGACCAGTCTTCCAGCGACGGGCGCAGCGACGTCGTGCCCGTGTTGGAGCCGCCGTTGTACCAGTACAGCGCCACGTCGGCCAGCGAGTTCGCGCTTTGCGCGGCCGGATCCACGCACCCCTTGCCGCGGGTGCAGAAGCGCGCGGGATTCTCGACGTTGTCGTTGTTGACGACGTCGGTCGCCGGGTCGCCGTTCCAGTAGCCGTCCGTGGTGACGAAGGTGAAGTTCTGCTGGCAGGCATATTCCACCACCTCCTCGCCGGCCTTGGCGACATAGGGACTCTGGTTCGCATACATCTTGCCGATCGAGTGCAATGCCACGCGCAGGGGCGTCGCCTGGCTGCCGTTCATCGCATACAGCGAGGTGTACCAGGCGCTGCGGTTATTGCCCGAGAATTCGCGCGGCGGGGTCATCGCGCCCTGTGCCGCGGCGGTCGACAGGGACACGATGCCCACCTTGTAGTTCGCGTTCAGCGCCTGGAAGGCCTGGCCGACGGCCGTCTTCATCATCTGGTTGCGCGATTTGTAGTACGCGTACCAGTTGGCGAAATTGGTCATCTCCTCGTCGTAGGTGCAGGTGGCCCCGAGGCAGTCGGTACGGGCCGTGGCGCGCGGATAGCTGTTCACCGCGGGAACGATGTCAGTACGGACGAACACGGCGGCGCCGCTGCCCAGCGGCGTGGTGGTGGTCGGGACGGCGTCGATCACGGCGGCAACGGCCGGCTTCGTCGCCGTGGTCGCGAACGACACCGAATTGGCATCGTTCAGCTTCCCCATCGTGATCTTGGCGCCGCCGGCGCTCGCGTTGTTGTCGACCACGCACACGACGTTCGTGCCGGCCGCCTTGCAGGTGTCGGAAACACTGTTGCCGCCGATGTAGGCCGACACGACGCCGCGCGCATTGATCGCGTCGCGGATGGCCGTCGCGATCGCCGTATTGGTGGCTGCGCTCGCGAACGTCAGGTCCGCGCTGATGATCGTCGCGCCGTTCAGCATGGTGCCGCCCTTGAGCACGGTCCGCGTGCTGGAGAACCGGCTTCCGGCCGCGGTACCGCTCACCGTGATCAATCCCGTGGCCGGCTGCGCCGCCTGCACCGTGGTGGAACTCGCATTGACGGTCAGCGCCCAGCCATTGCGGCTGCTGTCGTTGACCAGCGAGCAGACGCCGATGGTCTTGGCGGTCGTCCCCGCCGCGCAATCGATCGGCACCACCGCGACGACGTTCTCCGTCGCCAGCGTGATGCCGTAGGTCGAACAGGCCGGCACCGCGCCCTGGGCGGTCTTCATGCAGGCCAGGTACTGGTTCGTGAGACCGGTCTTGTTGATGATCGACGTCGCCAGCGCGCCGGCGAGCGCCACCTGGCGCGAACTCGTGTTGGTGCCGCTGGGAGCGTTGACCGTGCCGTTCGTGATGGTCACCGCGCCGTCCGGCTCCGCCACCGTCACGCTGTTGATGTTCATCGATGCCGCCGTCGCCGACGCGTTGATCGTGATGGTGCCGTAGGCGCCCACCACGCTGCCGTTCGGATTGCCGAAGCGCGGGTACTTGTAGTTGCCGACGTACTTGGCCCGGCAATTGGTCAGCTCCGCCGAATCGCACCAGCGCACCTTGGCCGCGAACGGATAGTTCGCCGGCGCCGGCGCCCCCACCGCCGTCGTCACGCAGGTCTTGAGTTCGCTCTCGGCACAGTATTCGGCGACGTTGATCGTGTAGTAGTAGGGGTTGCCCGTGAAGACGTCCGACGTGTAGCGGGTATCGCTCGGGTAGGAGTAGGTTGCCGTGTTGTACACGCAATTGCGGCCGTCCGTGTCGCACCAGCGCAGGTCGGGAAATCCCGTCGCCAGGTTCGTCCTGGTGCTGCTCTGGCCCAGCATGTCGGTCTTGTTGATGTTGAAGCCGTCCGTCGTCACCGAGGTCCACGCCGCCGTGTTCTCGCGCGTCATCGAGTCATACACGTTGCCGTCGTAGCGCACCGGTGGCGAATAGCGCACCTTGGGATCGTAGTACTGGCGGTTGAAGTCGGCGCTGTTGAACGGCGGATGGCCGACCTTGCAGCCGGTCGTGGTGACGTAGCGCTTGCCGGAGATCGTGGTGACCATCGTCGAGCGCGAACGGCAGGTCGACGTGTCGTCGATGTAGTCGGGCGTGAAGGTGGAAGCCATCGAACCCGAATTGTCGTACAGGAGCATCAGGTTCGGCTTGACGTTGCCGGTACCGTTCAGGTTCAGCAGCGGCAGCTGGGCGATGCCCGTGGTGCCGGCGAGCGCCGCGGTGCTGGCCAGCGCCAGCGACAGGAGTGCGAGGAGTCTTTTCATCATGGTGTTCTCATGCCCCGATCAGGACGACCATCTGGTTCGTCACGCTGGCGCCGCGCCCGCCGACGATGCGCGACGTGATCACGTAGTGGATGCGCGGCGCGCCCGCGTACTGGGAGGCGTCGCTGGCCAGGCTGGCGCCGAGCGGCGTCGTATTGCCGAGTGCGGCCGTGTTGGCGGAGGTCTGCACGCAAGCGTTCTCCTGCGCGTCGTAGGACTTCGCGAATTTGCACAGGCGGTGGATCACGTACTCGATCCTCGAGCCATCGGCATTCTCGATGGTCTTCCCGACCTTCCAGAAGGCATCGTCGCGCGGCGTCACGTCGCCGGCCAGCGACGCGGCGTAGCCATTGGCGGCGTCGTCGTCGTTCAGGGCCAGGCGGTTGCTGGCCGCCCTGGCGCTGAGCCACTGGAATCCCTCGTGCAGGCCGAGGTCGGCCTCGCGGCCGAGGGTCGCGTCGTAGGCCAGGTTGCCCGTCGTGAGGCCCGTCGAGTGGACGGACTTGAGCAGGTACACGCCGCCGATCAGCATCAGGGCCAGGATCACCAGCACGACGGGCAGCGCGATGCCCGCGGCGCGCGGCGGACGGACGGAAAAGCGGGACGGCATCATGGCGGCGGCCTCCAGCCGGCGTTGCGCAGGTTGACCACGGTCTCGAACACGCGGTAGCGATAGCAGTGCCAGTGCACGGGGTCGCCGGCCACGGCCACATCCACCGTGACGGGGACGGCCGCGACGCCGGCCGGCACCGCGGCGGCGAACACGGTGGGCTGCGACGTCGTGGCCGTGCAGGCGCTGCCGGCCCCGGCGTTTTCCGGCGCCTTGCTGCGCGCGACGACGGCCAGGCGCACGGCCGCGATGCGCTGCCAGTCGCCGGCGTCGCCCGCGGTGCCGGAACCGTCGGCATCGACGACGGTGGCCGACCATTGGCTCACGCGCAGGCCCGCATCCGGCTGGAAGGCATTGCCCACGCGCTTGTCGAAGCCGTACTGCGCCTTGATCGAGACGATACTGTCGGACACCGTCACGGGGGCCTCCGACGAGGCGGCGTCCCCCGTGCCGAACAGGCGCAGGTAGCCGTCCGCCACGGACCAGGTATGCAGGGACAGCGAGGCCGCCGGGCCCAGGTTGAACACCCGCGCCGCGCCGCCCGTGAAGGCGGCGCCGAGACTGCCGCTGTTGAACCGCATGCCGTCCGGCGCGAAGTCCAGGAACTTGGGATTGTCGGCGACGGAGGCCACGCCACTGAGCTGCGCCAGCGCGCATGTCCCGTTGGCTTGCTCGGGCGCCACGACGATCACGTCCTTCGGCTTGAATCCCCATGGCAGCCGATCGACCTGCACCCGGGTGCCGGCGCTGTAGTCGGCCAGGACCCGTACCGTGCCCGTGCCCGCCAGGGAGCTGCCGGAATAGAAGCTGATCCGGTCGGGCGCCGCACCGTTCGACTCGATCACGACGGGCGCGAGCGGGTGGATGGCCGCGCCGCCCCGTGTCGCGGCGGCCAGCGCATAGCCCTGCGTGTCGCTGAACGCCGTATTGCAGCCCGCGATGATCGGGTCGTTCAAGCCGAAGCCGGCCTGCTCGGCTTCGCCGCTGAGCGAAAACAGCGCCAGCATGCCGTTCTGCATGGCGTCGGAGCCGCCCAGCGAGGACTGCCGCGTGGCCTCGTTGCCGGTGAACAGGCGCAGCGCGAACAGCAGCGCCAGCAGGCCGACGACCACGCTGACCATCAGTTCGACGAGGGAGAAGCCGCCGCTGCGGCCGAGGGCGGGCCGCTTCATGTCGACGGGGCCAGCCAGGCGGAGACCGTATGGGAATTCGCGGCCGCGCCGCTCTTGCGGGTCCAGGCGATGGTCACGGACACCCGGGTGCGGTCGGCGGCCGGCTGCGCGTCGACGTCGACCTTGACGGTGGCGCCCGGAATGTGCGCGCGGCTGACGGTCTCCGCGTACCAAGGAGCCAGTTGCGCACTGGGCGTGGAGCCCGGCTCGAACGCGTAGGCAGCCACGTTGGCCTGGTCCAGCGCCATGATGCCGATCAGCTTGTTGGCGGCGATGACGGCTTCGGCACGCATGCCGGCGTCCGCCAGGGCGCCCTGGGAACGCACCTGCAGGCCGAGGGCGCCCAGCACGCCGATCGCGAGCAGCACGGCCGCGACCAGCACCTCGACGAGGGCGATGCCCCGCGCCGCCGTGCGCGGCAGCGGGCGCCTCATGGCGGACACCCGCGCGCGGCATGGACCGCGGCATCCGGATCGCAGACGCTGGCGACGCCGGCGAGCGTGACGGCGACGGCCAGCGGCTTGAACGCACCGCGGCGCTGCGGGCCGGGGGAGATCGTCAGGCGCTGCAACCGGGCCGGGATGCGCGCGTCGACCCACCCGAGCGGCGTGAAATAGATCGTGGTGGCGCCGGACGGCGCGAAGCCCTGCGTCATCTCGTCCGAACTGGGCATGGCGACGGCGCTGCGCTGGACGGAAAGGAACCCTGGGTCCCCGGCGTCGGCGGGAAGCGGATCCGTGCCGGACCACGTCCCGTTCTCGGCGTCGCAGGGATCGCCGTTGCTGGGATCGCACAAGTCCATGCGCCAGTCCATCTGGCCGTTGGCCGCGTTCTCGGTGAGCACGAGGCGGCTGTGAACGTTGCGCGCGATCGCCTGGTTGCGCGCCAGCGTCAGCCCTTCCTGGTAGAACACGGCGGCCGCCGCGGCCTTGCGGCCCAGGATGAGATTCGACATCGACGGCATGCCGACGGCCAGCAGGATGCCCATGACGGCGACCACCACCGCCGCCTCGACCAGCGTGAAGCCCGCGCTGCGCGCGCGCGTCACTGGACGCACGTGCTCCCCTTGCGGTCGATCCAGCACGAGTCGCTGGTGCCCCAGGCATTGGCGTTAAAGGTGCCGAGCGTCTTGCGGTTGCCGTTCTGGTCGATCGTGTAGCTAAAGCCCAGCACCTGGTTCTTCCCCGTTGCCTTGACGACGAACGCGGAATCGGAAGCGCTCACAACGCTGTAGGCGAAGCTGTCGGTGTCCTTGGGAAGGCGGTTCTGGCCGGCGCCATCCATGCCTGAATAGGTGTGATTGTTGTTCCAGAATTCCTCGGCCGCCGTCTGCACGCTGCCCAGGCCCGTGAAGGCTTCTGTCAGGCGTGCCCGGATCACGTAATCGCGGTACTGCGGCACGGCGATGGCCGACAGGATGCCGACGATGGCAACGACGATGAGCAGCTCGATCAGCGTGAAGCCGCGCGCGCGCCGGAGGCTGGACGTGGTGAGGATCATGAATAGGGAATGAATTGTTTCCGCAGGTCAATATTACCGCAACGGATGGATTTTTGGTCGCAAAAAAACCACGGAACCTCACATTTACCGGGGCGGCGCAGGGTGAAACTTCGTCGGTTTTGCAGCGAGACCGCGAGATCCGTGCTCAAGATTGCAACGACCATTAGTCGCAAAACAATGCCGAGATCACTTTGTCATCA
The DNA here is from genome assembly GCF_044901715.1 of Massilia paldalensis. Lineage (NCBI taxonomy): Bacteria > Pseudomonadati > Pseudomonadota > Betaproteobacteria > Burkholderiales > Oxalobacteraceae > Massilia > Massilia paldalensis. The sequence goes on along the minus strand of NZ_JBJCIU010000001.1, from coordinate 1,597,864 downwards.
AGGGACGCGTCATGTAGAGCGCGCCCGCTGGATAGCTTGCCAGCGCGGCCGCGTCGGCGTGGGCCGCCGCATAGCCGAACCCTTCCCAGAAGCCGCGCGAGTCCTGCACCGACACGAGGGCCGCATGCGCCAGGCCCAGCGCTGCGCCGGCGCCGTGCATGTGTTCCACCAGGCGCCGCGCCAGCCCCTGCCCCAGCGCACGTGGCGCCACCGCCAGGTCGTGCAGGTACAGCGTGTCCGGGACGTCGGGCAGAACGAATGCGCCGCCCAGCGGGGTCGCCTTGCCGCGCAGCGAGGGATAGGCGAACAGGTAGGCGCATACGCCGGCGCCGTCGCCCGCGACGAGGGCCGTGGCGGGCGCCGTTCGCCGCCGCGCCAGCACGACGGCCGCCGCTTCCTGCATCGCCGGCGGATAGCATGCGGCCTGCACGGCCAGCACGGCATCGAGGTCGTCGTCGCGCATGGCGCGCAGCTGCAGGGATGGCGCTGGGTCAGTCATGGGATGGCGGTCGGAAGGGAAAGGGACCGGCATTATCCGCTAAACGGGTGCGCCTGTTTAGCTGTCTTACTAAACATGGGGTGGCCGGAGCATTTATATTGCCGAGCCAGAAAATTTCGCGCTATGTTTCATGTTCGTTACCAACAGCATCATCAGCAGGAGACAGAATGCGTTTTCGTACCCCCCTCACCGCCGTGGCGCTCGCCGCGGGCATCCTGTGTGACGGCGCCGTGATGGCCCAGTCTGCGGCCCAGACCGGGGCCCAGACCGCGCCGGCCGGCAGCAAGACCGCCGAAGTGAACGTGTTCGTCGGCACCGGCGGCGACGGCCACACCTTCCCAGGCGCCACGCGGCCGTTCGGCATGGTGCAGGTGAGCCCGGACACCCAGGTGCGCCATTTCAAGCAAAGCTATCCGTGGGCGGCCGGCTACCGCTACGACGACAATTCGATCCTCGGCTTCTCGCACACGCACTTCTCCGGCGCCGGCCACTCGGACCTCGGCGACATCCTCCTGATGCCCACCAGCGACGAATTGAAACTGGATCCGGGCTATCCCGAGCGCCCGTTCAGCGGCTACCGCTCGCGCTTCTCGCACGACCAGGAAAAGGCGGAGCCGGGCTACTACGCCGTGAAGCTGCTCGACAACGACGTCGACGTGGAGCTCACCGCCAGCGAACGCGTGGGCCTGCACCGCTACCGCTTCAAGCCGGGGTCGGACGCGAAAGTCATCCTCGACCTGCGCCAGAGCATCTACGACTACGCGGGCAAGAACCTGTGGTCGCGCCTGCGCCTGCGTGGCAAGGACACCATCACGGGCATGCGCGAGACGCGCGGCTGGGCCCCGGGCCGCCAGCTGTACTTCGCCGTGCAGTTCTCGCGCCCGTTCGCCGAGCACCAGCTGATCAACCGCGAGGAAGGCGTCGAGTACCGCGGCTTCGCCTCGCCCGGCAAGACCCCGCGCGAGAAGGTGCTGGTCGAGGGCAAGGCGCTGGAAGCCACCTTCGATTTCGGCAAGCCGGCCGACAACACGATCCTCGTGAAGGTCGCCATCTCGCCGGTGAGCGAGGACAACGCGCTGGCCAACCTGGCCGAGATGCCGGGCTGGGACTTCGACGCGGAGCGCAAGAATGCCCACGACGCCTGGGAAAAGGCGCTGTCCGCCGTCGAGATCGAGGCGCCCCAGCCGATGAAGCGCATGGTGTACACGAGCCTGTACCATTCGCTCCTGGCACCCACGCTGTACATGGACCGCGACGGCCAGTACCGCGGCCCGGACAACCAGGTGCACAAGGCGGACGGCTTCCGCTTCCACTCCACGTTCTCGCTGTGGGACACCTACCGCGCGCTGCATCCGCTGCTGACGCTGATCCAGCCGCCCCAGCAGAACGCCGACTTCGTGCGCTCGCTGATCGAGTCGCAGAAGGAAAGCCCGTACGGCATCCTGCCCGTGTGGCAGTTCGCGGGCCTGGAAACCTGGTGCATGATCGGCTACCACGCCGTGCCCGTCATCGCCGACGCCTACATGAAGGGCATCCCGTTCAACGCCGACGAGGCGCTGCGCGCAATGACGGCCAGCGCCGAATACGGTCCCTACGGCGGCCTGCAGCACTACATGAAACTGGGCTACGTGCCGATCGACCTGGAGCCGGAAGCGGCGTCGAAGACCGTCGAGTATGCGTTCGACGACTGGACCATCGCGCGCATGGCCGAGAAGATGGGCCGCAAGGACGTGGCGGACAAGTACTTCAAGCGCGCCCAGAACTGGCGCAACGTGTTCGACCCGAAGACGGGCTTCGTGCGCGCCAAGAAGTCGAACGGCGAATTCCGCACCCCGTTCAACCCCGTGCAGTCGAACTTCGGCAGCGACTACACGGAAGGCAGCGCCTGGCAGTATTCGTGGTACATGCCGCACGATAATGCCGGCCTCGTGAAGATGCTGGGCGGTGACGCGGGCCTCGTCAACAAGATCGACCAGGTGTTCGACGCCAAGGTGGACGAGAACGTCTACGCCCACATGGAAGACATCTCGGGCCTCATCGGCCACTACGCCCACGGCAACGAGCCGTCGCACCACGTCGGCTACCTGTACAACTTCGCCGGCGCGCCGTGGAAGACGCAGCAGCGCCTGAAGCAGATCGTCGACAGCCAGTACAAGGATGCGCCGGACGGCCTGGCCGGCAACGACGACCTGGGCCAGACCTCGGCCTGGCTCGCGTTCACGTCGATGGGCTTCTACCCGGTAGCGCCGGGCAGCAACGAATACGTGATCGGCCGCCCGTTCGTCGAGCGCGCCACGCTGAACCTCCCGAACGGCAAGCGCTTCACCGTGCGCGCCGAGAACCTGTCGGACGCCAATGGCTACGTGGGCGCCGTCACCTTGAACGGCAAGCCGCTGGCGAAGAGCTTCATCCGCCACGAGGAGATCATGGCCGGCGGCGAACTCGTGTTCCGCATGCAGGCGACGCCGAACAAGGACTGGGGCAAGGAGCGCAGCGCGCGTCCGTACACCCAGACGGCCTACTGATGCGCGCCCTCGCCTTCTTCATGATGCTGGCCGCCGGCGCGGCCGGCGCCGCCGACAAGCCCGCGCCGCTCGACTACGTGAACACGCTGATGGGCACGCAGAGCAAGGTCGAGCTGTCGAACGGGAACACCTATCCGACCATCGGCGTCCCCTGGGGCATGAACTACTGGACGCCGCAGACGGGCAAGATGGGCAATGGCTGGGCCTACACCTACGACGCCGACAAGATCCGCGGCTTCAAGCAGACCCACCAGCCCTCGCCGTGGATGAACGACTACGGCCAGTTCGCCGTCATGCCCGTCACGGGCGAGAAGCGTTTCAGCCAGGACGCAAGGGCCAGCTGGTTCTCGCACAAGACGGAAGTGGCGCGGCCCGATTACTACAAGGTCTACCTGGCCGACAGCGACGTCACCACCGAGATCGCGCCGACCGAACGGGCGGCCCAGTTCCGCTTTACCTTCCCCAAGACGGACCAGGCCTGGGTCGTCATTGACGCGTTCGACCGCGGCTCGTACATCAAGGTGCTGCCGGAGCAGAACAGGATCGTCGGCTACTCGACGCGGTATGCGCGCGGGCCGCTGCCGAAGAACTTCCGCAACTGGTTCGTGATCGCGTTCGACAAGCCGTTCGCGTCGGCCGAGCTGTGGGACGGCGACAAGCTGCAGGCCGCCGCCGTGAATGAGCTGCAGGCCGGCCACGCCGGCGCCATCGTCGGCTTCGCCACGAGCAAGGGAGAACAGGTGCGCATGCGCGTGGCCTCGTCCTTCATCAGCCTGGAGCAGGCGGAGCTGAACCTGCAGCGCGAGATCGGCGGCGACGATTTCGACGCCACACGCGCCAAGGCCGCCAAGCGCTGGAACGAGGTGCTGGGCCGCGTCGAGGTATCGGGCGGCAGCGTCGACCAGCAGCGCACCTTCTATTCGAGCCTGTACCGCATGGCGCTGTTCCCGAACAAGCTGTACGAAGTCGACGCCGCCGGCAAGAACGTGCACTGGAGCCCGTACAACGGCCAGACGCTGCCCGGCACCATGTTCGCCGGCACCGGCTTCTGGGATACCTTCCGCGCCTTGTACCCGTTCCTGAACCTCGTGTACCCCGCGATCAACCGCGAGATGCAGGAAGGCCTGGCCAACGACTTCAAGGAAGGCGGCTGGCTGCCGGAATGGTCGAGCCCCGGCTACGCGAACGTCATGGTCGGCAACAACTCGGCCTCCGTCGTCTCGGAAGCGTACCTGAAGGGCTTGCGCGGCTACGACATCGACACGCTGTGGCAGGCCCTCGTCCACGGCGCCAACAATGCGGGGCCGATGGAAGCCGTGGGCCGCGCGGGCGTCGAGCACTACAACAAGCTCGGCTACGTCCCCTACGACGTCGGCATCAACGAGAGCGCCGCCCGCACGCTGGAATATGCGTACGACGACTTCGCGATCTGGCAGCTCGGCAAGGCGCTGGGCAAGCCCAGGGCGGAGACGGACGTGTTCGCGCGGCGCGCCCAGAACTACCGCACGCTGTTCGACCCGGAATCGGGCCTGATGCGCGGGAAGAACAAGGATGGCAGCTTCCAGTCGCCGTTCAACCCGTTCAAGTGGGGCGACGCGTTCACGGAAGGGAACAGCTGGCACTACACCTGGTCCGTCTTCCACGACGTGGAAGGCCTGATCCGCTTGATGGGCGGGCGGGACCAGTTCGTCGCCAAGCTCGATTCCGTGTTCACGATGCCGCCGATCTTCGACGAGAGCTACTACAAGGAAGTCATCCACGAGATCCGCGAGATGCAGATCGCCGGCATGGGCCAGTACGCGCACGGCAACCAGCCGATCCAGCACATGATCTACCTGTACGACTACGCGGGTGCCCCATGGAAGGCCCAGTACTGGACGCGGGAAGTCATGAACCGCCTGTACCGCGCCACCCCGGACGGCTACTGCGGCGACGAGGACAATGGCCAGACCTCGGCCTGGTACGTGTTTTCCGCGCTGGGCTTCTATCCGGTGACGCCGGCGTCGAACCAGTACGCGCTGGGCGCCCCGCTGTTCCCGCAGGCGCGCCTGCACCTGGAGAACGGCCGCACCGTGACGATCGATGCGCCCGGCGTCGGCGACGACAAGCGCTACGTCGACCGGCTGCGCGTCAATGGCGCCGCCGTGGACCGCAACTGGCTCGACCACCGGGAGCTGATGCAGGGCGCGAAGATCGACTTCCGCATGTCGGCCCAGCCGAACAAGCAGCGCGGCGTCAAGCCGGGCGCGGCGCCGTATTCGATGTCGACGGATCCGGACGCGCCGCCGGCACCTTGAACGGTTCGCTCACGTAGGGTGGGCACCACGTGCCCACCAGGCGTCGACGCCATGCGAACGTTCGGTGGGCACGTGGTGCCCACCCTACTTTTCCGTGCGCAGCTGCGGCAGCACGGCGCGCCTGCTGACCTCCAGGATCTCCTCCGCCAGCACGGAATCGTCCGGGCACGCCCGCGACAGCACCATCGCGCCCACGATCTGGGACATGGTCGCGATGCGCCGCGCGCGCGCCACCGGCTCCGGGCAGTCCGAGCCGCCATCCGCCGCCGCCAGCACGGCCAGCAGGCGTTCGATGCCGGATGCGAACGCCTCCTTCACGACCTCCGGCTGGCGCGCCGTGTCGCCGGCCAGCGCCGCCATCGCGCAACCGTGGCCGGGCGCGTCGCGGTGCGCGCGCGACAGGTACTCGTCCACGAAATCGGCCGCGTCGATGGCGGCGGCCTTGTCCGCCAGCTCGCCGAATCCCTTGCATGCCGCCTCGGCCATCAGGTCCGTCTTGGCCTCGAAATGCCGGTAGAAGCCGCCATGCGTGAGGCCGGCCGCCGCCATCAGGTCCGCCACGCCGACGCCGTCGTAGCCGTGCGCGCGGAACAGGTCCGTCGCCGCCTCCACGATGCGTGCCCGGTTCGCTTCCACCTTTGCCTTCGTGATCTTCATATCCCGCCTCTCCCGGAACCAACCATTCAGGCCGGATTATACGACGATGATAACCATCATCAAAAATCTTGACATCATTGATGCTGCATATCATCATTAAATCGTGCGGCTGCGCTGGCCGGCAACCTGATGAAAACAAAGGAGGAGTGAACAACATGAAGGCTTTCGTGATCGACCGTTACGGCCAGGACGTCCCCGGCCGGCTGGCGGATATCGCGCAACCGGAACCGGGCCAGGATGAAGTGCTGGTACGCGTCCATGCCGCCAGCGTCAACGTGCTCGACAACAGGATCCGCAGCGGCGCGTTCAAGAAGATCCTGCCGTATCCATTGCCGCTCGTGCTCGGCAACGATTGCGCGGGGACGGTGGTCGCCGCCGGCGCCCGCGCGCAGCGTTTCCAGCCCGGCGCCGAAGTCTATGCGCGGCTCGACCCGAAGCGTATCGGCGCGTTCGCGGAATATGCCGTCGTCCGCCAGGACGCGCTGGCGCGCAAGCCCGCCAACCTCGACATGCGGGAGGCCGCGGCCCTGCCGCTGGTGGGCCTGACGGCGTGGCAGGCGCTGGTGGAGATCGCCGGCTTGCAGGCGGGCCAGCGGGTGCTGATCCATGCGGGGTCCGGCGGCGTCGGCACCATCGCGATCCAGCTCGCCAAGTACCTGGGCGCCTTCGTCGCGACGACGACGGGCACCGACAACGTCGGCTGGGTCAAGGAGCTGGGCGCCGACGTCGTGATCGACTACCGCAAGGAGGATTTCACGACGCAGCTGGAAGGCTACGACGTCGTGTTGAACAGCCAGGACAAGGACGTGCTGGAAAAATCGCTGCAGGTACTCAAGCCGGGCGGCCACCTGGTATCGATCTCCGGGCCGCCGACGCCCGCATTCGCCGCCGAGCAAGGACTGTCGTGGCCGATGCGACTCGGCGTGCGCCTGATGAGCCGGCGCATCCGCGCCCGGGCGAAACGGCGCGGGGTGCACTACAGCTTCCTGTTCATGCACCCGGACGGGCTGCAGCTCGACAAGCTGGCGGCGCTGGCCGAACTGGGCGCGATCCGCCCCGTGATCGACCGCACCTTCCCGCTCGCGCAGGCGGCGGACGCCCTTGCCTACGTCGAACGTGGCCGCACGAAGGGCAAGGTGGTGATCACGGTCGACTGAGCGGCGCTCAGCGCTTGCGCATGCTGGACAGTGCCACGCCCGCGAGGATGATGCCGAAGCCGGCCGCGTGGTACAGGTGCGGCGCTTCCTTCAGCAGCGGCCAGGCGGCCAGCGTGGCGAACAGCGGGATCAGGTAGACGGACATGCTGGCGCGCGCCGGGCCGGCGATCGCGACCAGGCGGTCGAAGCAAAAATACGCGCCGAGGCTCGGCACCACGGCCAGGAAGGCCAGCGCGATGTAGACGCGCACGTCCCCGAAGTGCGGCACGTTGCCCGTCGCCGCTTCCAGCGCGGCGAACGGCGCCAGCACGATGGCGCCGCCGAGGATCATGGCCGCCAGCTTGACGGTGCCCGGCAGTGGCGGCAGCGGCAGGCGTTTGTTGAACACCGTGTACAGCGACCAGCCCGTGGCGGCCAGCACCACCCACAGGTCGCCGCTGCCGAACTGCAGCTGGCCCAGCGCCGTGACGTCGCCCTTGGACAGCACGACGAGCACGCCCAGGATCGCGAGGAACATGCCGCCGGCCTGGCGGCGCGACAGCGGGGCCTTCCAGACCAGCGTCTCGATCATCGTGACCAGGGCCGGGCAGGCGGCGAAGATGATCGCCACGTTGGCGGCCGCCGTGTGGCGGGCGCCAACGTATTGCGGCGCGACGGCCACGCCCATCCCGAGGCCGGCCAGCAGGAACAGGCGCTGCCAGTTCGCGGCCAGCACGTGGCGCTGCGCCCACAGGCGCGGGCCGACGGTGGGCACGAGGATCAGGAAGGCCAGGGCCCAGCGGCCGAAGGCAAGGAACACGGGCGGAATGTCGGCGCCCTGCGCCCAGCGCGCCACCACGAGGTTGGCGGCGAACAGCGCGGGCGTGACGAGCATCAGCGGCAATTCAGACTGCAAGACATCGCTCGAAACGCCTACTCCGGATCGTGAAACTGCTTCCGACACGAGAACTCCTGTTATGAATGCGGCAAGCCCGGCGTGGAACCGTCCTGAATGGGGACGGCGCGCCCGGGGCGGGGTCGCTTGATCAGCGAGCTGCGATGTTAAATGATGCGGCGCAGAATAGGCTTTTGTTTGATAGCGATAACAGCGCCCATTTTCGAAGAATCCTCTTCAGATAACCTATAATGAAGAAGGATTCTCTACATAACCTGGGCACTACAGATGGAAGGCTTGACATGAAAGACGGCCAGCTCGACGAGATCGACCGCCAGATCCTGCGCGCGATGGCCCGCGACGGTCGGATCAGCAACCAGAAGCTGGCCGAGACGGTGCACCTGTCGCCCACGCCGTGCTGGCACCGCGTCAAGGCGCTGGAGGAGGCGGGCTATATCACGGGCTACGCGGCGCTGCTCGACCAGCGCGCGCTGGGCATGCCGGACACGGTGATCATCGAGGTCACGGTCGATCGCCACGACGACGAGATCTTCAAGGCGTTCTCGGACGCGCTGGCCGAGCTGCCGGAAGTGATGGAAGCCTACCTGCTGTCCGGGGAATACGATTACCTGATCAAGGTGGCCGTGTCGGGCACGGAAGGCTACGAGCGCTTCCTGCGCCAGAAGCTGTACAAGCTGCCGGGCGTGAAGCACACCCGCTCGACGTTCACGCTGCGCTGCCTGAAGCGCGCGCCGTCGGTGACGCCGTCGTAGCGGGCAGCGCGGGCGCGCTGCCCCGCCAGGGATTTACTGCGGCGCGCGCTCGTCCGCGCGCAGGGTCAGCACGCGCACGCCGTGGCGCGTCACGGCGACCGTATGCTCGAACTGGGCCGACAACTGCCCGTCGCAGGTGACGACGGTCCAGCCGTCGTCCTCGGTGCGCACGGCGTGACGCCCCTGGTTGAGCATCGGCTCGATGGTGAAGACCATCCCCTCGCGCAGCACCAGGCCGGTCTGCGGCCGGCCCCAGTGCAGCACCTGCGGCGGCTCGTGCATCTCCCTGCCGATGCCGTGGCCGCAGTATTCGCGCACCACCGAATAACCGTGGCGGCGCGCATGGCGCTCGATCGCATGGCCCACGTCGCCGAGCCGGGCGCCCGGCCGCACGGCCTTGATGCCCTTCCACATCGCTTCGTAGGTCACCTGCACCAGGCGTTTCGGCGCCGGCGTCACGCTGCCCACCAGGTAGGTCTTGCTGGAATCGGCGATGTAGCCGTTCTTCTCCAGCGTGATATCGAAGTTGACGATGTCGCCGCTGCGCAGCACTTCCTCATGCGACGGCACGCCGTGGCAGACCACCTCGTTGCGCGAGGAATTCAGCGCATACGCATAGCCGTACTGGCCCTTGCTGGCGGGCCGCGCCTGCAGTTCGTGCACGATCAGCCCATCCACCAGGTCATTGACCTGCATGGTCGACATGCCGATCAGGTCGAGCTTGTCCAGGCGGCCGAACACGCCCGCGAGCAGGCGCCCTGCCTCGGCCATCAGCACGATCTCTTCCGGACGCTTGGTCATGATGCCACTTTCAATCCATGCGGCACCGCGCCCGGCACGCCCACGCCGGCAGAACGCAATTCGCGCGCCACGATCTCGTTGAAGCTGAGCGTCGGATTCATTTCGCACAGCATGCCGATGCGAATCCAGAACGCCGCCTGGGCGTTGATCGACCGGTAGGACACGGTGCTCGCCTTACGGATCTGGTCGTGCAGCTCTTCTTCGATATTGACGATACCCATCATACACTCCATATACTGACCATATACGAAGTATATATTCAGAACCAGCGCGTGCGCAACCACCGGGCACGGCGCGGCCGCCCCAGGAACAGGTGGATGGATGGGATTCGCCAGGGATGCAGCGCGGATCGCCGCTGCCCCGTCCCGCGCTCGGCGGGGGCACGGGCACGGGACGCTTCAGGCAGCGGGGCCGCGCGCGGCCGGCGCGCCGCCGCACACGCGGTTGCGTCCGTCCAGCTTGGCCTTGTAGAGCATCGCGTCGGCGCGCAGGAACAATTCGTTGTCGCTTTTCTGCTCCGGGAATGCCGCCACGCCGGCGCTGAAGGAAAAGTGCCGCACGTCTCCCGGCGCCACTTCGAACGGGATCGCACCGAACGCCTGGCGCAGCGCATCCAGGCGGCGCGCGCCTTCGTCCAGGCCGCAGCCGTCGAACACGACGACGAATTCCTCGCCGCCGAAGCGGCTCAGCAAGTCGCCCTCGCCCTGCTGCGCCTGCAGCACCAGCGACAGGCGCTTGATGACGATGTCGCCGAAGCTGTGGCCCCAGGTATCGTTGATGGTCTTGAACTTGTCGATGTCGATGACGCCGTAGGCGAACGGCCGCCCCTGGCGCGCGGCCTGGGCGACGAGGGCCTGGGTCTTGCGCTGCAGGCCGACCTTGTTCAACAGGCCGGTGGCGCGGTCCTTGCTGATCAAATCGCGGTTGATCCGGATCTTGTCGGCGCGCCGCACCAGCTGCCCGGCCAGCAGCGCGGGATCGCCGCCCGCCAGGATCGCGTCGAAGCCGCTGTCGAGCGCGCGCCGCGCCAGCGCCGGATCGTCGCGCCCCTGCAGCAGCACGATCTCGCGGATGGGATCGGCTTCCATGTTCTTCTTGAGCACGCGCACGAGCGCCTCCGTGCGCGCATACTCGGCATCGGTGATCAGCACGATGCTGGGCTGGCGCTCCTTCACCTGCAGGTGCAGCGTCAGCGGGTCCGCATGGTGGGCCACCTGCACCCGGCCTTCGCGCAGCAGCTCCTCGTCCCAGCCCGGCACGGCGCCGAGCAGGATGGCCTCGACGATCTCGCCGCGCTTCTTCTGCACGAACAGGTTGAACAGCTTGTCGACGAGGACGTCGTTGGCGATGGGCTTTTCCGCGTACGCCAGGCAATGCGTGTCCACGAGGCGCTGCTGCAGCAGGAAACGGCCGCCCTGGCGCGCGCTCTGCAGGTAGATGTAGTCGTGGTCGGCCGGCAGGCTCTGCAGCAGCTCGCCCAGCATCAGCGTGCGGCGCCCGTCGCCCTGGTCGGTCTGCATGTTGTGGATCGCGTCCAGGTCGATCACGAACAGCGCGTTGCCCTCTTCGGCGGCCACCGCCGCCACGAAGGCGCGCGCCTCGTGGAAGAAGCGGATGTCGAAATCGTACTTGTGCGCGTGCAGCTGGAGTTCGGCCTGGTTGTCCTTGATGAAGAAGCTCTGCGACAGCATCAATACGTGGTTCTTGTACAAGGTGGTGCCGCTTTTCATGGTTCCGCCGATCTCCGTGTCAGATGTGTGCCGACTATTGGTTTTACATTACCGCCACCGTGCCCCAACCGCAAGCCGGATCGGCAAGGCGCCGCCAGCCGGGCGATGGCCGCCGGGCGATGGCGGCCGCCATGATAGGGCCCGCACATGACAGGTCGATGTCGCGCGCGGCGGACTCAGTGCTCGTGCACGGCCGTTTCCGCGCCGGCCCGCGCCTTGGCGCGCCCTTCCCAGTAGGCGGCATTCGCGATGCCCAGCCTGGCCGGATCGAATTCCGGCTCCTTGCCCGCCTTCTGCTGCGCCTCGTAGTCGCGCAGGCAGGTAAAGGCGACGTTGCGCAGCAGGACGATGGCGACGATGTTCAGCCACGCCATCAGGCCCACGCCGATGTCGCCCAGCGCCCAGGCCACGTCGGCCGTCTTGACGCAGCCGTACACGGTGGCGGCCATCATGCACAGCTTGAGCACGACGCTCATCCACGGACGGTGCGCCGCGCGGTTGATGTAGGCGATGTTCGTTTCGGCGATATAGTAATAGGCGACGATGGTCGTGAACGCGAAGAACAGCAGCGCCAGCGCCACGAACAGCGAGCCGAAGCCGGGCATCACGTTCTCCAGCGCCGTCTGCACGTAGCCCGGCCCCGCGGCCACGCCATGCACACCCGTGTAGATCGCCGAGCCGTCGGCGCGTTCGACGTTGTACTGGCCCGTAATCAGCAGCATGAACGCCGTCGCGGAGCAGACGAACAGCGTGTCGATGTAGACGGAGAAGCCCTGCACCAGGCCCTGTTTCGCGGGGTGGCTCACCTCCGCGGCCGACGATGCGTGCGGGCCCGTGCCCTGGCCCGCCTCGTTGGAATACACGCCGCGCTTGACGCCCCACTGCACCGCCATGCCGACGATGGCGCCGAAGGCCGCGTCCATGCCGAAGGCGGAAGTGAAGATCAGCTTGAGGACGCCGGGCAGCTGCCCGATGTTGAGGCACACGATGACGCAGGCGACGAGGATATAGGCCAGCGCCATGAAGGGCACGACGATTTCGGCGAACTGCGCGATGCGCTTGACGCCGCCGAAGATGATGACGCCCAGCGCGATCGCCAGCACGGCACCCGTCACGGCCGGGTCGATGCCCGTGGCGGTCTTGAGGCTCTCGGCGATGGAATTGGCCTGCACGCCCGGCAGCAGCACGCCGGTGGCGAGGATGGTGGCGATGGCGAAGGTCCACGCGTACCATTTCATGCCCAGGCCCTTCTCGATATAGAAGGCGGGGCCGCCGCGGTATTCCTTGCCGATCTGCTCCTTGTAGACCTGGCCCAGCGTCGACTCGACGAAGGCGGAGCTGGCGCCCAGGAAGGCGACCGCCCACATCCAGAACACGGAGCCGGGACCGCCGAAGGTGATCGCCGTCGCCACGCCGGCGATGTTGCCGGTGCCGACGCGGCCCGCCAGCGTCATGGCCAGCGCCTGGAACGAGGAGACGCCCTGCTCCGAACTCTTCCCCTCCATCATCAGGCGCAGCATCTCGCGCAGGTGCCGCACCTGCAGGAAACGGGAACGTATCGAAAAGTACAGGCCCACGCCGAGGCACAGGGCAATCAGGGCCGGGCTCCAGATGATCCCGTTGATACTGCCGACCAGCTCTTCCATCGTCTCTTCCCGGGCGATGCGGACGGCGGGATGCCGTTCGCAGAACCGGTAAGATACCTGAGCCGTTGCAATATATCTATCCAAATTTCATAGGAAACCTGCGGGGGCACGGCGAACGCCTGCCACGCACGGACATGGACCGCCGACGCACCGCAGTGATGCCTGCAAGCACGCTCGCGGCGCATCCGCCGCTGCCGTCAGAACTTCGCGCGCAGCGACACCAGCACGTTGCGCGGGTCGCCGTAGTAGTTGCCGATCGTGTTCGGGCTGTACTTGGCGTAGTACACCTTGTCGAACACGTTGTTCACGTTCGCTTGCAGCGACCAGGTCGGGTTGAAACGGTAGGCCGCCATCGCGTTGTACACCGCATAGCCGCCCTGGCTCGCGGTCAGCGCGCCGGCGCGGACGTAGCTGTCGCCCTGGGCCTGCACGCCGCCGCCGAAGGTCCAGCCTGACAGCCTGCCGTCCGGACGCCAGGTCGCGAACACGCGCAGCTGGTGCTTGGGGTCGATGCTGCGCAGCGGCTGGCCGACATTCGACGACGTGCTGTCGCTCAGGTACTTGGTGCGGGTGTTGGTGTAGCCGCCCTGCAGCTCGACGCCCGGCCACACTTCGCCGGACACTTCCAGTTCCCAGCCCTGGCTGCGCTGCTTGCCGCCATCCACGTAGCAGTAACCGGTCGGGTACCACGGCAGGCACGGCATGCCGCCGGACAGGTCCTGGGTAGCCTTGCCCTCGTTATCGATGCGGAACAGCGACAGCGACCCCGTCAGGCGGCCGCCGAAGAACTCTCCCTTCAGGCCCGCTTCGTAGTCCTTACCGGTCACGGGCTTCAGGATGCCGCCGCCGGCGTCCTTGTAGTTCTGCGGGGTGAAGATTTCGGTATAGCTGGCGTAGGCGCTGACGTTACGGTTGATATCGTAGGTGAGGCCGGCATAGGGCGTGGTCTGGCGGTCGATCTTGTAGTTGCCGCTCGGTGCGGCCGGCACGGTGTATTCCCACCAGCTCAGGCGCGCGCCCACCAGCACCGCGAGCGGGTCCGTGATCGACAGTCGCGTGGTGGCGTACACGCCCTTCTGGCTCGTCTTGTTGCCCGGCGCGGAATACGGCGTCGTACCCACCGTGGTGATCGCCGGCTGCAGGTAGCTCGTGTAGGGATTCCAGGTCCGGATGTCGACATTGGTCATCGGGCCCAGGTTGAAGACCCCCGAGGTACCGATGGTGTCGTAGTCCACCTTTTCGGCGCCGACGACGAGCGTGTGCTTGCGGCCGAACGCCTCGAACGGGCCGTCCGCAGTCAGCAAATAGACGCGCTGGTTGCTGGTGTCGCCCGTGTACGCCGACGTGCTGACGTTGAACAAATAGGGGTTGGTGGCGCCCGCCGGACGGGTGAAATAGGACTGGAGGAAGCCCCACGGCTTGATCTTCAGGCCCGTGTACTGGGCGCCGGCCCGGAGGTTCCAGCCGCTCGCGAACCGGTGATTCAGCTCGAGCATCGCCTGGTCGTTGTAGCGGTTCCAGCGGTTCCAGTCCGTGCCCAGGTAGGTGGAGCGAGGGAGGTTCAGCGGGTTGCCGTCGAGGTTCGCCGGCAGGTTGCCCCAGGCCCCCGTGGCGTCCAGGTCGGTGTGCTGCAGGCTGGCGGTGAGCGTCGTGTCCGGCGTCAGGTCTGCATCGACGACGGCGTACAGGACTTCGCGGTCTTCCTTGCGCGCGTCCTGGAAGAAGTCCTTCTTGTCCTTGACGGCGACGACGCGGCCGCGGATCGTGCCCGCCGCGTTCAGCGGGCTGGACACGTCGGCCTCCAGCCGGCGGCGATCCCAGCTGCCCACAATGGCAGAGGCGCTGGCCTGGAACCCCTTCGTCGGACGCTTGCGCACCAGATTGACGGCGGCCGACGGATTGCCCGAGCCGCGCAACATGCCGGAGGCGCCGCGCAGCACCTCGATGTGGTCAAGCACGGCCGTATCGGGCTGGATGAACATGGTGCCGCCCTGCGTCATGGTCATGCCGTCGATCTGCAGCGCGTCGATCTGGTAGCCGCGCGAGTAATAGTTCACGCGTTCGCTGTCTGTATAGTCGACCGTTACGCCGGGAATATTGCGCATCACGTCGTGCAGGTCGGGCAGCAGGCGGTCGTCGAGAAACTGGCGCGTCAGCACCGTGACGGGCTGCGGCACATCGCGGATGTCGTCGATGCCCTTGAACACCGACGCCTTCCTGGCTGCGAAACCGTCCTCCTTTTCCGTGCTGCCCGTGATGGTGACGGTCGACACCGGACGGTCCGTCTCTTCCACCGCGGGCGCAGTTGCCGACGCGGCGTCGCCCGCATGGGCGGCATGCACGGCGAAGGCGGTAGCGCAGCCGACGGCGGCACGCAGCATCGCGGCCCGGGCAGTGCCGCGCAGGGGGAATGAATGGAAGGGAACGGCGGCATCGGCCCGCGTGCAGAACGTCATGGAACTCCTCGGAATAGCAAGAAAAAGCTTGGCAAGGCGAATGGGAATCATTCGCAAATGAGAATTTGTCGCAACTATAGCGATATCACTCAGGCATGTCCATGCTTTTCATTATTCGGTTCGACTATTTCCCGACCGGCGGCCACCTGTCTTGCAAGGCTTTCCAAGATGTTGAACACATGACTATAATGAGAATCATTCTCATTCCTAAGAGCCGACGACCATGCATTCCATTCCATCCGGCGAAGCGCGCGCCGCGCGAACGCTTCCCGCCCATGGCCTGCGCTACCGGGCGGCCGTCGCGTCGCGCGCCGTCGCGGCGATCGGCGGCGGCTACCTGCTGGCCACCCTGTGCACGCGCGCCCTTGCCCTGGGCCTGCCCATGGCCCCCGTCGACAACGTGATCGCGGCCACGCTCACCGGCTTGATCGTGTACGCCGTCGCCGCCATGTGGGCGTTCGCGGCGGCCAGTGCCTCGCGCGCATGGATGGGACTGGGCGTTGCCTGCGCGCTGTCGACCATCGTCGTGCTGGCCCTGCGCGCCGCTGGAGTTGGCGCATGAAGGAAGGGTTCCGCCAATCGATGGCATGGCTGCACACCTGGTCGGGCCTGCTGGTCGGCTGGATCCTGTTCATGGTATTCGCGGCCGGCACGGCCAGCTACTTCCGCGACGAGATGACGCTGTGGATGAAGCCGGAGCTGCATGCGGCCGCGCCGGCACGCGTGTCGCAGGCCGCCGCCATCGACCTCGCCCGCAAGACGCTCGAGGCCAAGGCCGGCACCAGCCGGCGCTGGTTCATCACGATGCCGACGCGCCGCAACCCGGCGCTGGAAGCGGGCTGGATCCCGGCACCACCCAAGGGTGCCGACCCCAACGCGCGGCCAAAGCGCCGCAACTTCGGCAGCGTGACGATCGACCCGGCCACGGGCCAGGAACTGGCGAAGGCACGCGCGACCCGCGGCGGCGACTTCTTCTTCCGCCTGCACTTCGACCTGCACTACATGTCGGCCCTGTGGGGCCGCTGGATCGTCGGCTTCTGCGCCATGTTCATGCTGGTGGCCATCCTGTCCGGCATCGTCACCCACAAGCGCATCTTCAAGGATTTCTTCACCTTCCGGCCGGGCAAGGGTCAGCGCTCCTGGCTCGATGCCCACAACGTCAGCGCCGTCCTGGCCCTCCCCTACCACCTGATGATCACGTATACGGGCCTCGTGACGCTGATGTTCATGTACCTGCCGGCCGGCGTGCAGGCCGTCTACCATGACCGGTCCGACGCTTTTTACGCGGACCTGAACGGCGGCCCGGCCGGCACCACCAAGCCTTCGAAGGAACTGGCGCCGCTCGCGCCGCTGGGCCCGATGGTGGCCGAAGCGAGCCGCCTGTGGCGGGGCGCGCCCGTGGGACGGATCACGGTCACGAATCCCGGCCATGCGAACGCCACCGTCAACGTCGTGCTGCAGGAAGGTCGCGACATGACGCAGGACCTGCCCAGCCTCGTCTTCGACGGCGCGACCGGCAAGCTGCTCTCCGACCCGGCGCACGCGAGCGGCGGCGCGGTGCAGACGCGCGGCGTACTGTACGGCCTGCACGTGGGCCGCTTCGCCGACCCGTTCGTGCGCGCGCTGTTCTTCGTTTCCGGCCTGGCCGGCTGCGCGATGGTCGCCACCGGCCTGTTGATGTGGGCCGTGAAGGAGCGCCCCAGGCACCTCAAGATGCGCAAGGACGGCAGCATCGGCTTCGGCCTGCGCCTCGTCGACGGCCTGAACGTGGCCGGCATCGCCGGCCTGCTGGCGGCCATGCCCGTCTTCTTCTGGGCCAACCGCCTGGTTCCGGTGGGCGACGTCGGCCGGCCGGAGGTGGAAATCGCCTGGTTCTTCGGCGCCTGGGCCCTCGCCGCCGTCGCCGGCCTGGCTTTCCCCGCGCGCTGGATGTGGCGCCTGCAGCTGGCCGTCGGCGGTGCGCTGTTCGCCCTGCTGCCGGTGCTGAACGCGGCCACCGGCGGCGCCGGCCTGGCGACGAGCCTGTCGCAGGGCCTGTGGGCCATCGCGGGCTTCGATCTCGTGAGCCTGCTGCTGGGCGTGCTGCTGCTGGCGGCCGCGTACCGGCTGCGCGCACGCACGGCGGCGGCGCCGCGTCTGGCGGAGCGCGCGGCATGAGCGGCATGCATGAATGCCTGCTGGCCCTGGCGGGCCTCGGCGCCGCGCTGGCCGGTTTCGTCTCCCTCAGCCTCGCGATGGACCGTCACTGGGAACAGCTGCACGGGCGGGGCTCGGAACCGCGGCCAGCGTTGAAGCGCTGGCTGCACGTGGGCGGGATCGCGGGCCTGGCCGTGTCGCTGCTGGCCTGCATTGCCTTGCGCGGCGCGGGACAGGGATGGGTGGCGTGGGCGGGGATGCTGACGGTGGCCGCGGTGGCAATGGCCATGATGCTGACGTACGCGACGCGCGGCGTGGCGAGACTGGGGATGGGGGCGGCGGCGGTGTCGCTGCTGTCCTTGATCGGAACGGCAGCAACCTGACATCGCCGCCGCCCAGGCAGGTCACCCCTGCCTGCACAGGGATGGCGCCGCCATGCTGCGGACCGGCGTTCAGATGTCGGTGAACAGCACGTCCTCCGCCAGGCGCGACTTGGGCAGCTTGGCATTGAAGTCGTCGTCGCCGCCATACCCCAGCGACACGATCACCGTCGCCGTGAAGCCCTTCTCGCGCAGGCCCAGCTCGCGGTCCAGGACGGCCGCGTCGAACCCTTCCATCGGCGTGGCGCCGACGTCCAGCGCCGCCGCGCCCAGCAGCAGCGTGCCCAGGGCCAGGTAGGTCTGCTTTTCGTGCCAGTGCGCCACGTCCTTGCGCTCGAAGCGGTGCAGGTTCGTGTACGACTTGCGCGAGCCGTCCTGGGATGCCTTCGCCGCGTCGTTGATGAAGCGGCCGTCGCGCTCTTCCTGCGCCAGCACCGCTTGCAGGTGGGCGGCATCGGGCTCGACGCGGCTGGCCAGCACGATCACGTGCGAGGCGTCGCGGATCTTGGGTGCGTTGTACTGGTAGCCGGCGTCGGCGGCCTTGGCGATGCGCTCCTTGCCCTCCGGCGTGGCCGCCATGACGAAGTGCCAGGGTTGCGAATTCACCGACGACGGGGCCAGGCGCAGCAATTCGCGCAGGCGTTCGACGATGCCGGCCGGGATGCGGCGCGCGCTGTCGTAAGCCTTGACGGTACGGCGCTCGCGCGCGAGGTGGACGATATCCATGGTGTTCTCCTTGTTGGACTGACTTCGGGCTTATTTGGTGGGGGCCGGCGCGCTGCCGATCTTCACGCGCAGCAGGCGGTACGGCTGCTGGCGCAAGTCCTTGCCGCCGTTGAAGCCGGCCTGGCGGTTCAACTGGTTGGCGGTGAAGTACAGGTAGCCGTCCGGACCGATGGACAGCGTGTCCGGCCACACGATGTCCGGCCCCTGCGCGATGGTGCTCCACTTGCCGTCCGCGGACAGCTTGCGGATCGCATTGTGTTCGTAGTCGCCGCCATAGACGTTGCCGGCGGCGTCGGCCTCGAGACCATCCGAGGCGCCCTTCTTGCCGAGGTTCTTGACGGCCTTGGCGATTTGCGCGTCGGTGACGGCCGGGTCGCGCAGCAGCGCCGTCGGCACCGCGTATAGCGTGCGCGCCGACAGCGCCGAGAAGTACAGCGTCTTGCCGTCGCCCGACAGGGCGATGCCGTCGGAGGCCACGTTGAACGGCTGCAGCTTGCCGTCCGGGCCCGTCGACGCCAGCGGCTTGCCTTCGACGCGCGCCATGAAGCCCTTTTCCGGGGCCGTGAGCGGGCTGCCGCTCAGGCGCCGCAAGGCCTTGCCCGACCCCAGGTCGAGCACGATCAGGCCGCCCGGCCCCTTGATCGACGAGTCGGTGACGTAGGCCACGCCTGCGCTGCCGACACGGAAGTCGAAGCGCATGTCGTTGACATAGGTGGTCGGCAGGATCACGTCGGCGGGGAACACGACCGTCTTGACGACCTTGTTCGTCTTCAGGTCGACGGCGACCAGCTTCGCGCCGCCGGCCTTGGGTGCCGCGAACCCCGGGGCGGCCGTATCGAGGATCCACACGCGTCCCTGGCCATCGGCGACGACGCTCTGCACGCTGATCAGGCCCTTGGCCGGGTCGGCGTTCTCCTGGTTGAAGGCGGCGTCCGGATAAGCGACCCGCTTGCCGTCCACGATTTCGGCCACGCTGAACTTCACGTCGTCGCCCCATTTCGGGTAATTCACGAAAATGCGGCCCGTCTCGGTGACGGTGACGCCGGTCGGCATCGCGCCGGTGAACTCGGCGACGCGCTCGACGGCGGCAGGCTTGCCGTCCGCGGCCCGGACGTGGCCCGTACCGGCGGCGACGAGCGCGGCGGCGGCCAGGATGGATAGATGCGAGCGTTTCATGGTGGACTCCTTCTCTATGGATGGGGTGAAGCATTGTTTTGTTGTACGTTCGCTCCGCCGTGTAAACTAGTGCTTTCTTGCGGATGCCACACGAAGGAGCCGGGTGCCATGATAGGAAGTGCCGAACTGATGAAAAACCGGTGGAATCGGTTAGCACTTTCACTCGCGGAGTGAAAATGGTCCGCTTCGACGATCTGGACCTGTTCGTCCGCACGGCCGCCTGCGGCAGCTTTTCCAAGGCGGCGCGCGAAGCGAACCTGCTGCCCGGCCAGGTCAGCGCGGCCATCATGCGCCTGGAGCGCGACCTCGAACTGCGCCTGTTCGCCCGCTCCACGCGCAGCCTGCGGCTCACGGACGAAGGGGAACGCTACCTGCCGTACGCCAGGGAAGTCATCGAACTGCTGCACAGCGGCCGCGAAGTGCTGCGCCGCGACGACGCCGAACTGACGGGCACGCTGCTGCTGGCCGCGCCGTCCGACTTCGGCCGCAACCTGCTGCTGCCGTGGATCGGCGAGTTCCGGCGCCGGCATCCGCGCCTGGAAGTGCGCCTGCAGCTCTCCGACCAGGTGACGGACGTGTTCCGCGACCGCGTCGACATCGCGCTGCGCTACGGCCAGCCGGAGGACGCCAGCTACGTCGCCCTGCCGCTGGCGCCGGACAACCGGCGCGTGCTGGTCGCCGCGCCCGCCTACCTGGAGCAATGCGGCATCCCCGCTTCGCTGGACGACCTGCAGCACCACAGCTGCCTGCTGTGGCAGCTGCAGGGGCGCGTCTACGACAAATGGGTGTTCCCGATCGGGAAGGCACGCCGGATCGTGCAGGTAAAAGGGGCGCTCGTGTGCGACGACTCCGACGTGGTGCGGCGCTGGGTACTGGCCGGCGAAGGGATCGCCTACCGCTCCTGGCTGGACGTCGGCACGGACGTGCGCGCGGGACGCCTGGTCGTCATCCTGCCCGACCAGCCGGGCGAACCGGCGCCGCTGAACATGGTCTGCCCGCACCGACGCCAGTTCTCGCCCGCCGTGCGCCAGCTGCATGCGCTGCTGGCCGAGCGCTGCGCGGCGCTGGCGCCCTGACGGCCGCTGCGATCGCACGGCGGGCACACCGTGCCCACCCTAGGCGGCAAGACTGCGCAGCGCTCCCAGCTTGTCCGGATTGCGGACGATGTAGACGGCGGCGATCCGTCCGTCCTCGACCAGGAAGGACGTGATGGAATCGGGCACGCCGCCGAGCCAGGTGAGGATGCCCGGCTCGCCGTTGACGTCCACGATGTCGCGCCGCACGTCGATCCCCCACTTGCGCTCGATGCCGACGACGAGGCGGGCGATGCGTTCGGCGCCGACCACGGTGCGCACGACGGTGGTCGCCTTGCCGCCGCCGTCGCCCGTGAAGGTGGCGTCGTGGGCGAGCAGCGCCTGCACCTTGGCCGGGTCGCCCGAGCGGCTCGCCTCGATGAAGCGCGCCAGCAGCGCCAGGTGGGCCTCGCGGTCGACGGCGAAGCGCGGACGTTCGGCGCGCACCCGCTCACGCGCCCGCTGCAGCGTCTTGCGGCATGCCGCCTCGCTCTTGCCCACCATGGCCGCCACCTGCGCGTGGTCGAACTCGAATACCTGGTGCAGCAGGAACACGGCACGCTCCTCCGGCGCCAGCCGCTCCATCATGACGAGGAAGGCGGTCGAGATGTCGCCGGCGGCTTCCAGCGCGCTTTCCGGCGATTCCACCGCCGCCTCGACGGCGCCGCCCACGAGGGGTTCGGGCAGCCACGGCCCGAAATAGTGTTCGCGTTCGGCGATGGCGCTGCGCAGGCGGTCGATCGACAGGCGCGTGACCACGGTGACGAGCCAGGCCTCGGGGTTCCTGGCGTCCGTGCTGCCGCCGCCCTGCCAGCGCAGCCAGGCTTCCTGGACGATGTCCTCGGCGTCGGCGCGGACGCCGAGCATGCGGTAGGCGATGCCGAACAGGCGCGGGCGCAGGCGCGTGAAGATCGCGACGGGGTCGGCGACGGCGTCGCCGGTGGGTGGAATTCGGGTGTCCATGTCCATAAGACGGCCATCAATGCCGTTGCGTGACAGGTGCCGGCAAAAAAACCGGCGCCACCCGATTCTACGACGTCAAACCGCCTCGCAGCGCATATCGGCCGCCAGCAAGTCCGCATCCATGCCCGGCTTGATCCGCCCGTGCGAGCGTCCGGGCCGCACGCGCAGCGGTGCGCGCGGCGTGTTGGTACGGGTCGGGGTCAGCGCGCCATCGTAGGACGGCATCTCCGCATCGATTTCGACGATGCCGTCGTCCACCTCCGCCAGGAAGCGGGCCACGGCGATCCGCACGATCGCGCGATTCGGCAGCTCGGCCTTCAATTGCACCTTGCGGTTGAAATACAGGTAGCTGTGCACGGTGCCTTCCGGCGTGGCGATGTCGACGCGCTTGGGCAGCGAGAAACCGTAGCGTCCGGTCGCCCAGAGCTTGACGATGCAAGTGCCGTGCAGTGGTGACGAGAAAGTGAAGTTCATGCATCGATGCTAACGTCCGCTACGGATGAGCACGCTTCGAAATTGTTTCACGCCGTAACGGCTGGAACACCTGTTTCCGTATGCATATATTAAGAGTGTCTTGCGGCAGTATCCGATGCTATCCACTAAACCCACGGCTGAAGGCATTGGCTCAGGACACCCGCCAGCTCGCCTGCGTTGGACAAGCGAGACAGCCGCGTGCCGACAACCGTCAGATCACGGCATAGACACTTGATTTTACGCAAGATTGCTAACCATCAAGCTATAATCGGCAGATTCCATCGAGGACACCCGCTGCCACCCTGCCATGCCGTTGCGCCGCCCGCCTTCCGTGCCGCTCTTCCTGCTCACGCGCCTGCTCGTGTTCATGCTGCTGTGCGCCGGCGGCACGGCGGCGCGCGCCGGCGACACCTACACCTTCGCGGGCAATGGCGTGACGGGCTGCTCCCTGTCCGGCAAGACCTATACCTGCCCGGCCCTGCCGCTGCCGAACTGGGACGACAAGGTGGTCATCGCCAACGGCTACACGGTCACCGCCAACGGCGACGTCAATTTCGGCTACGACCAGGGCCTGTCCATCAGCGGCGGCGGCACGCTCAAGATCAGCGGCAACCTCAACATCGGCAACATCCGTACCTCGCTGCTGCAGGTCAACGGCGCCACGCTCATTGCCGGCAAGACCTTCTCGATGGGCGCGCAGATCCAGACGATCGTGGCGGACATCTCGGCGGCATCGATGAACCTCGGCACCGGCTCGCAGACCAAGATCACGGGCAAGGTCACGTCGACGGGGGCAGTGAACATCGCCTCGTACACGACCATCGTCGGGCCGGTGAGCGGCACGACCATCGTTACCAATTCGCCGGTGACGCTGACGGGGGACATCACGGCGACGACCTCGCTGTCCCTCGCTTCCTACAGCACGGTCAAGGGCAATATCGTTGCGCCGACCATCACATCGGGTTCGCCCATCACGGTCGAGGGCAACGTCACCGCCAAACAGAGCTTCCAGATCGCGTCCGGCAGTTCCGTGACGGGCAACGTCACGACGGGCGAACGGACGCTGGACGCGTCGGAGGCGATCATCAACGGCAGCGCCACCGTCAACCACGCAACGCTGAACTGGCACGGCAGGGTCACGGGCACGATCGTCTGCACGGGCGGCACCGCGCCGGGCAAGTGCGATTGCGTGACCAACGAGAGCGGCTACGACATCCGCAAGAACGCCAACAGCAAGGCGGAAGGGCCGTATTGCGAAGGGAAGGCGCAGCCGGCGCCGGCGCTGGACCATTTCGTCATCAGCCACGACCAGAATGCCAGCATCTGCGCGCCGTCCACCGTCATCATCACGGCCTGCGCGAACGCGAGCTGCACCAGCACCTACACGGGAGGCGCCACCGTCTCGCTGCAGCCGCTGAACCAGTCGATCACCATCGACAGCAGCGGCACCGCAAAGGCGGCCGTCACGATGCAGCCGCTGGGGAACATCACGCTCTCGCTGTCCAGCAACGGCGTGCGCCAGTCCGCAACCTGCCGCGTCAGCGGAACGACGACGGCATCGAATTGCGGCGTTCAGGTCAGCGATATCGGCCTGTCGCTATCTGCTGGCACGGGCAATGCCTTCATCGCCAGCCGGGACAATGCCGCGACCCGCAGCAGCCTGACGGTCAGCGCGCTGCGCCATGACGGTACAACGTGCAGACCGCTGTTCACCAACGCCAGCCAGGACATCAACCTGTCCTTCGCCTACGACAACCCGGCATCGGGAACCGTCGCGCCCATCGTCGCCGGCAAGAAGCTCACGGCCCAGCCCCAGGCGATCAGCCTGTCCTTCGACGACAAGGGCACGGCGACGCCGTCGCTCGCCTACGCCGATGCGGGGCGGTTCACGCTCGCGGCGTCCTATGCGGGACAGGGCTCGCAGGCCAAGGGCAGCGTCACTGCCGTCGCGGTGCCGGCGCGGTTCGATGTCGCCGTCACCCTGCCGGCAAAGAAGATCGCGGGCAGCGCCATCACGGCGACGGTCACTGCCAGGAACGCCGACGGGGATGCCACGCCGAATTTCGGCGCGGAGGCGCAGGCGGTGACTCCTTGGCTGGACGGGCAAAAGTGCAACCCCATGAGCGGTGAGCACGGGTTGAAGTTCGCGGCCGACAACAACGCGGTCGTCAAGCCGAACCCGGTAAACAATGCCCTTCCCGTGAAGCCGACGACGAGCAAAGCCGGCGTGCAGACGTTCGCGCTGCGCATGGACGAGGCGGGCGGCGCCAACCTGGCGGCGAGCGTGGATAAGTATCTCGACACGCTTCCGATCGCCGGCGCCTCCGGCAGCGCCCCGTCGTGCGCCATCGCGACGTTCGTCCCGGCGTATTTCGAGATCGGCGTCGAATCCGTACCACGCACGACCCTGCAGGACGGCGTCAAGCTGCCCCAGTACTATTCGGGCGAGCGCGCCATCGAGCTGAAGGTAACCCCGAAGAACCTGCGCGATCAGCCAACGCTCAACTATACCAAGGACGCCAAGGACGTCGTCCACGACGTGAACCTGACCGTACTGGACGCCGCAGGCAATGTGGTGCCTTCCACCATCGGCAAGCTCGTGGGCCCAGAAAAGACTTGTGCGTCCAGCGCGACCTCGGCGTCGGTGGTCTGTGCCGAACAGTTCGGGGCCGAGCCGTTGAAGCCCGGTGTCGCGCGCTGGACCGGCGGCTATCAATTCGCGGCCCAGAAATCCGCCCCGCTGACCGCGACGCTACGCGCGACGGAGGCCGTCGCCGTCGATCCCGTGAGCTCGTCGGCGCATGCGCCGGAACCGCGTGTCGTCATCCGCACCGGCCGCGTGCGCCTGTCGAACGTCTACGGCAGTGCCAACAAGCCGCTCTCGATGCCGGTGAATGTCGAATACTGGAGCGGCAATGCCTGGCAGCGCAGCGTGGAGGACAGCACGCCCTCGTTCGAGCAGCCGGCGTTCGCGCTGGCCAGCGAGGCCCTGAAGGCGACGACGCGCACCTTCACAGCGGTCAAGAACGGCGTGGGTACCCTCCTCCTGCAGCCTCCTGCCGGTTCCGGACCGGGCACCGTCCTCGTCGCCCTGAACCTGGGCAGCGACGACAAAACGTTCTCCTGCCTCGCCAACGGCAGCACCGCGCCCGGCGCGCAGAAAGATTTCCTGCGCGCCGTCGATCCATCGTGCGACGCCACCAAACCCAAGGATCCGTCGGCGCGTGCGACCTTCGGCATCTTCGCGCCGGAGCGGCGCCGCGTGATCCACATGCGCGAGGTATTCCGTTGAAGCGCGGGGGCTTCACCATGGTCGAATTGATCGCCGTGCTGCTGGTGATCGGCGTCATGGCGGCCGTCGCGGTACCGCGCCTGGCGAACCGCAGCGACAGCGCGGCGCTGTCCTACGGCGACCAGGTCGTGAGCGCACTGCGCCTCGCACGGGCCACGGCCATCGCCCATCGCCGCCTGATCTGCGTGAGCGCCGGCCCCGACGCCATGGTGCTGAGGATGGCGACGGCGCCGGGGGCCACGGCGTGCGACGCCGCGCTGGCCGGCGTCGGCGACGACGATTACCGCAGCAGCGCCGACACCGTCGTCAGCGGCGGCCTGGCGGGCCTGGCGAACGGACAGCCCAGGCGCATCCTGTTCCAGCCCGACGGCACGATCACCGATGCGGGCGGCGCGATCCTGAACGGCGCCGTCACGATCCAGGTGGACGGGCTCGCCGCCCGTACCATCCAGCTGTTCGGAGCGACCGGTTATGTGGAATAAGCGCATGGAGACCGCGCGCATGCGGAACCGGCGCTGCGCCGGCGTCACCCTCGTCGAACTGATCGTCGCCCTCGTCATCGTCGGCGTCGCCCTCGCGGGCGCCGTCGCCGCGTTCACACGGACGGACCGCGCAAGCGTCGAACCCGTGATCGTCCGGCAAATGGCCACGATCGCGGACGGCATGATGGAAGAAATCCTGCTCAAGCCCTTCTCCAACGACGCGGATACGCCGGCGCAACGGATCGACTTCGCGAAGGTCGCCGACTACAACGGCTATGGCAAAGACGTGACGGGCATCCTTGACGTCGAGGGCGTCGCCGTGCCCGGTCTGGAGAAGTATCGCGTCGAGGTCACGGCCAGCAAGCCGCCTGCGGGCGAACTGCTGACGGGCGTTCCAGACAACGACACGTTGAAAATCATCGTCACCGTGTCCCACGATAGTGTCGACAAGCCGCTCACGCTGACCGGCTGGAGGACCAGGCCATGAAGCGCACCCATGGTTTCACCCTCGTCGAGATGATCATCACCATCGTGCTGGTGGGGATCGTCGGCGCCATCCTGACCCTGCAGATCAAGCCGGCGCTACAGTCCTACCAGTCCGTCGCCCGCCGCGCCAACCTCGTCAACCAGGCCGATACGGCGATCAAGCGCATGGTGACCGACGTGCGCTCGGCCGTGCCGAACTCGCTGAACATGACGGCGACGCCTGCGGGCATCTGCATGGAGATGGTGCCGACCGTCGCGGGCGGGCGCTACCGCGTCGAACCGGATACGACGAACCCGGACGCCAGCCGTGCCTACGACCCCGGCGCGACCGACAAGGTCTTCGACGTGCTGACCGCGCTGCCGAACGTCGCGCGCGGGGACATCGTCGTGATCGGCAACCAGAGTACCGACGATCTGTACAAGACGAGGAGCAATATGGCCCCCATCAAGGCCATGACCGCGCCCGACGCCAGCATCGGCGTGGTGCGCGTCGAGCTCGAGACGAGCGCCCCGTTTTCTGCCCGCGACGACGGCGCCCGCTTCGTCGTAGTGCCGCAGAACCAGCAGGTCGTCGGCTACCTGTGCGCGGGGGGCAACGGCCGCCTCGCCGGCGGCGACGGCAAGGGCACGCTGCTGCGCACCGTCCGCAAGCTCACCGATCCCGGCCAATGCCCAACGGCTGGCACGCCGGCCGTCGTCGCCAGCAAGGTGGCGGACTGCGGCTTCGTCTATCGCGAGAGCGAAGGCGCCACGCAGCAGAGCGGCTACCTGCAGTTGCGGCTGGGCCTCGCGAACGGGGACGAATCCGTGACCCTGACGGCTGGCGCCCACGTGGAGAACGTGCCATGAAGCGCGCGTCGCAGCAGGGCTTCGCCTACATCGCCGCCATCGTTTTCCTGCTGGTGCTGGCCGCGTTCGCGCTCGCCGCGCTGCGCCTGCAGACGGCGCAGCAGGCCACGGTCGACGGCAGCGTACTCGGCATGCGCGCCGAGCAGGCCGCGCGCGCGGGCCTCGAATGGGCGCTCTACCAGATTCGCGACAGCAAGGCCCAGTCCTGTACTGCCATCGCCACGCGCACGCTGAACGACTTCGTGACCGACACGGGGTTCAAGGTCACCGTAACCTGCACGGCGAGGACCTACAACGAGGGTCTCGACTACAACGGGGGCACGCCGCAGGCGCAGAAGAAGAACGTCTTCGAACTGACGGCGACCGCGTGCAACGGCACGGGCGCGAGCTGCCCCGACGCGGGCAGCGTGACGGCACGCGATTACGTCGAGCGCAAGCGTTCGGTGTCCTTGTGCGGCATCGAGGGGAATGCGTCGGACTGCTAGGCGCCGTCTATATCGCGTTTACGGCGGTCCACGCGCTTTTTACGCCGTCTTTGTCGCGCCGGTCCTAGACTGGCCGGGTTCCAACAGCACAAGGAATCCCATGCACCCCGACCCCGTCCCCCTTCCCTCGCGTCCTGCCCCCTCCGCCATCGGAGGTGCACGATGATCGTCGCCATCGCCGGCGGACATCCCGATCCGCTCCACGGACTGCTCGGCAAGACCCTCGCCGACCTGCGCCGGCAGCACGGCTGCCGCGTGCTCCTCGTCGACGCCGCCTGCGGGCAGCGCCTCGACTGCGCCGCCGACTGCTTCGACGACGTGCTGGTCGCCGCCGGCGACTGCGGCTCCGACGCCTGCCGCTCGGCGCTGGCCGCGGCCCAGGTCGCGCTCGTGCCCATTGCGCCGGAAGAAGCGGATGCGGCGCGCCACTACGCGTTGATCGCGCGCCTGAACGCGGCCCGCATGTTCAATCCGGGGTTACGGGTGCTGTTCGTCGCAACCCCTGACGGGGAAGGCACGGCGGCGGAGGATGGCGTGCATGCCGTGCGTGCCTACGCTGCGGAAGTCATGTCCGGCCACGTGGCCGCGACGGTGCTGGATCGCCGGGCCTTGCTGGCTGGCCCCGCCGTCGGCGTGGATGGCGGCCTGGCCGCGCTGAGCATGGAGGTGTTCGGCGGCACGCACGCGCGCCACCACGCTGCCCATCACTGAGTGCCGCCCCGCCATCGCGTGTCGCGCTCGCGCGTGCCGGCCGTTACGATCCGGCACGCTCGCGGCGATGGCTGCGGAGGGAAGTTTTGGAGAAAAGACACGCTGTGCCCCGGCTGCCGCCGATGCGCACGGGCGCGTCAAAGGGGCGTGGCGCGTGCCACGGCGACGCCGGCCTTGGCCAGCGCCACGGCGACGGGCAAGGCGCACAGCACCAGCATCACGCCGATGCGCACGCGGCGGGCGCGCTGTTTTTGTTCTGCCAGGCGCGAAATACGGATTCCTGCATCATGGTTCATGGACGCCTCGTTGCTGTGTAATGTTTATGTATGATGAATGAGTCAATCATAATACGGCCTGGCCGGAACCGACGACACGAATGGCCCGAGCGCCATGCGTACCATCTCTAATATTTACGCATGGAAAGTATCAGAGTACATCCGGCGTCATGACAAATCCATGCGCTACAATCAGGGGCTGGCAAGTTTTGCCGAAAATGTCTGTTTTTTCCAACGCCCCCCTGGTACCCGACCATGCCCACGCCGCAGGAACGCCTGAAATTCGATAGCCTCAAGGACGTCCTGTCCCGCGCGGTGCGCGGCGCGCCGTTCGACGACCTGCTGTCCGGGCTGCTGCAGGCCGCCCACGCGCTGACGGGCCCGGATACCCAGGCCGCCATCTACGTGGTCGACGACGCCGGGGCGCTACTGCACCTGAGTGCCGCCGCCGGCCTGGCACCGGGCTTCATGGAGGCCCTGCGCATCGTGCCGGTCGATGCGGACCAGGCAGCCTGCGGCCGCGCCGCCGCGTTGCGCACCACGGTGGTGGTGCCCGACGTGCTCGCCGAACCGCGCATGGCGCCCTACCTCGACCTGGCGCGCGAATACGGCGTGCGGGCCTGCTGGTCGTTTCCGCTGCATGCGCCGGACGGCCACGTGCTGGGCACCCTTGCCTTCTACCACGGCCATCCGCGCAGTCCGGACGCCCGCCTGTGTGCCGACCTCGGCTACTTCGCCGACATGGCGGCGCTCGTGATCGAACGCCACCTGCGCGAACAGCGCAACGCCCGCGTCCAGGCCGAGGCCGACCGCCGCCGCCGGCTGTACGAGGCCGTACTGGGCACCACGCCGGACCTCGTCTACGTGTTCGACCTGGAGCACCGCTTCACCTATGCCAATGCCGTGCTGCTGCAGATGTGGGGCCGCACCTGGGACGAGGCGATCGGCAAGAACTGCCTGGAGCTGGGCTATCCGGACTGGCACGCGGCCATGCACGGGCGCGAGATCGAGCAGGTCAAGGCCACGCGCAAGCCCATCCGAGGCGTGGTCCCGTTCGACGGCGCCTTCGGCCTGCGCTACTACGACTACATCTTCACGCCCGTGATCGGGCCGGACGGCGAGGTGGAGGCGGTCGCCGGCACCACGCGCGACGTCACCGAGATCAAGCAGGCCGAGGACGCGCTGCTGGCCAGCCGCCAGGAAGCGCTGGCGGCCGCGCGCGCCGCCGAGGCCGAGCGCCAGCGCCTGGACGCGTTCCTGCAGGCCGTGCCGGTCGGCATCGTGTACTGCGATGCGGACGGCAAGGTCGTGCTGGTCAATACCGCCACGCGCGAGCTATGGGGCAGCTGGGGACGCGACGACAAGGGCGCGGCGCGCGGATGGTGGGCCGACGGCTCCACGCGCGACGGCCAGCCGATCGGCGCGCACGAATGGGCGCTGGCGCGCGCGCTGGGCGGCGAGGACGTGGACGGCGACCTGGTCGAGATCGAACCGTTCACGCCGGCTGCCGCGCGCCGCCGCCTGCTGTTGCGCGCGACGCCCGTGCGCGACGGCGCCGGCGCCATCACGGGCGCCGTCGTGGCCCAGACCGACATCACGGAGCGCGTGCGCGTGGAAGCCGCGCTGCGCGAGAGCGAGCGGCGTTTCCGCACCATCACGAATGCGATGCCGCAGATGGTCTGGACGGCGCGCCCGGACGGCAGCATCGACTACCACAACGCCCAGTTCTACCGCTTTGCCGGCCTGGCGACGGGCGAGGCCGAGGGCCACGACTGGGCCGAGCGCGCGCTCCATCCCGACGACCACGCCGCCGCGCGCGCCGCCTGGGTCCACAGCGTGACGACCGGGAACCCGTACGAGATGACCTACCGGCTGCGCCACGCGACGGGCGACTACCGCTGGATCCTGGCGCGCGCGCTGCCGCTGCGCGACGACGACGGCGCCATCGTGCAGTGGCTCGGCACCGATACCGACATCCACGCCAACAAGCTGGCCGAGGACGCGCTGCAGGCGGCCAACCGGCGCAAGGATGAATTCCTGGCGATGCTGGCGCACGAACTGCGCAATCCGCTGGCGCCGATCAGCGCCGCCGCCCAGGTGCTGCGCATCGCGCCGAACGACCCGGCCAAGGTGCGCAACTTCGCGGAACTGATCGGGCGCCAGGTCAACCACATGACGGCGCTCGTCAACGACCTGCTGGACGTCTCGCGCGTCACCCGCGGCATGGTCCAGTTCGACAAGGCGCTGGTCGACCTGCGCGGCGTCGTCGCCAGCGCCGCCGAGCAGGTGCAGCCGCTAATCGAGGCCAGCCGACACTCCCTCGCCATCGATACCGGCGCCGCCACCCCGGCCGTGCACGTGTGGGGCGACCGCGCCCGCCTGATCCAGGTGGTGGCCAACCTCCTTGCCAATGCCGCCAAGTACACGCCGCCGGGCGGGCGCATCGCACTGGAGATGAGCGTCGAGCGCGACGCCGCGACCATCCGCGTGCGCGACGACGGCAGCGGCATCGAGGCGGGCCTGCTGCCGCACGTCTTCGAACTCTTCACCCAGGGCAAGCGCACGCCGGATCGCGCGCAGGGCGGGCTGGGACTGGGGCTGGCACTGGCGCGCACCATCGTCGCGGCGCACGACGGCAGCATCGCAGCCGACAGCGCCGGACCGGGCCAGGGCAGCTGCTTCACGGTGACGCTGCCGGTGTCCCTGCAGCGGGAGGCCGACGCACCCCTGCCCGCCGGCGCGGCCGCCGCCAACGCAGCGCCCATGCACATCATGCTGGTCGACGACAACGCTGATGCCGCCGCCACGCTCGCCGCGCTGCTGCACGCGGGCGGCCACCGGGTCGCCGCCATCGCCGACCCGACCCGGGTCGTCGCGGCCGCCCTGGCCGATCCGCCCGACGCCTTCATCCTTGACATCGGCATGCCGGGCATGGACGGCCACGAGCTGGCGCGCCGCCTGCGCCGCGAAGCGCGGCTGGAACATGCCCTCTACATCGCCCTGACGGGCTATGGCCAGCCGCACGACCGCGAGCTATCGCGCCAGGCCGGCTTCGACCATCACCTGGTCAAGCCGGTCGATGCGGACGAGCTGCTCGGCTTATTGCGCCAGCGCGCCGTCCCCCAGCCGGTGTCAGCTGCGGTCGACGATACGCACGATGCGTCCGCCGGCGAATCCGAATTCCGATTCCCCGCTTAGCGCCAGCTCCGTACCCGCCTGCGGGCCGCCGGGAATGTCGACCGCCAGCGTACCGCGCCAGTCGATGCGCGCCAGCAGGCCATCGCCGGCAACGGCCAGGCTGGCGATGCGCTGTTCGCGCTGCGAGAACATCTCCTTCGCCTGTTCCGCCAGCGCGCGGAAAGCGTCGATACCGTCGGACGATGCCGTCATCTCTCCACCGGCCCAGTTCTCGAAGCGGACATCGGGCGCGAGCACGGCCAGCATGCCGTCGATGTCGAAGGCGTTGTAGGCATCGATGTAGCGCGCGACGAGGCCGCGCTCAAGGCTGTCGTTCATGTTCCCTCCGTCCAGCTCGAACCGAAGCGCCAGGCCACGGCCGACGCATCGTCGGCGCGCTTGGCGGTGAGGCCCGCGGCCGCCACGGCTCCCGCCTCGAATGCGCGCAAGTCGTCGACCAGCGCGTCGAGGCCCCGCTCGCGGCAGGCGGCGGCGAGCGCGGCGTCGTCGTACAGGCCGTAGGTGTCGACCAGGCGGTAGAAGCCGTCCGTCATCGCCAGCAGCTGGCCCTGCGCCGGCGCGTCCAGCGCGTGGATGCGGGCGGCGAACGGCCCCCGCGGCGCGAGGCACAGGACCTGCGGGTGGGAGGCCGTGTTCTGGTCGTGGCGGCGCGCCTGCAGCATGGGCAGCAGCCGTTCCCAGCGCGCCGCGGCGTCGGTCACGCCTTCGGCCACGAGCGCCGCCACCGCCGCCTGCACTTCCCGTTCCACGGGATTGTCGAACGGGTCCAGGTCGCGCACGCCAGCGGCGTCCTGCAGCAGGATCTTGCTGTCGCCCAGGCAGTAGAGTTCGAGCCGGGCTGGCGCCGTGCGGCCGCCCTGCGCCCGTCCGCGGCGTGCGCGCACCCACGCGAGCGTCGCGACGGGCCAGTCGTGCGGGGGAACGTTCGTCGCGGCCGCCACGGCGCGGTACGCGGCGCGGGTGCCGACCAGCGCCTGCGCCACCAGGCTCTCCTGGCTGCCGGTCCGGTGCAGTACGGCCGCCAGGTCGGCAGCGAACTGCTGCACGAACCAGGAGGGGTCGCTGGCGCCGGCGCGCACGTGGCGCTGCGCGGACAGCGGCGTGGCACCGTCCATCACGATGATGTCGAGGACCCCGTCCCGCTCGTGCACGGTGACCAGGTCTTCGTTGATGTGGCCCTTGCCGGCCGATGTCACGAGGCTGTAACGCAATCCGCCCTCCTTGTCGAGAAGTCGTCGACTACTATAACCCGAGCGCGGCGGAAAGTGGCCGAATGCGGTCGCAAGCCGGCCTTACAGCAGGTCGATGCCGGGCAGCGTGCGCAGCGACGTCTCGCGCATCACCTGCACGAAGTCCGCAAGGTGGGTGTCGTCCGCATTGCGCTTGCGGGTCACCGCGTACAGCCGTCCCGTCAGGCCGGCGGCGCCGATGCGCTGGCGCGCCACGTAGCCGCGTTCCAGGTAGGTATGCACGGCCCATAGCGGCAGCGCCGCGAACCCGCGCCCGCTCGCCACCAGCTGCAGCATCGCGACCGTCAATTCCGTCGTACGCCGCGGCGGTTCGACGCCGGCCGGACGCAGTACCTGGCGCACCAGGTCCAGCATCTCGTCCGGCACCGGGTAGGTGATCAGGGTCTGGTCCGCGAAATCGCGCGCTTCCATGCAGGGCTTGTCCAGCAGCGCGTGGCCGCGCGGCAGGATCGCCACGATCTCGAAGCCGAACAGCGGGTGGAACACGACGTCCGTCTCGTCCTCGTCGATGTCGGACACGATGGCCACGTCGGCCCGGTCCTGGTGCAGCAGGCCGACCGGGTCCGACTGGAACCCGGATACGATGTCCTGCTCCACGTCCGGCCAGCGCAGGCGCAGCGCGTCCATCGACGGCATCAGCCAGTCGAAGCAGGTATGGCATTCGACGGCGATGCGCAGCTTGCCGCCGCCGTGGCCCGCCAGGCGCGCGACGTCGCGCTCGGCCTGCTCGACGGCCGGGATCGTGGCGGCGGCCAGCGCCAGCAGACGCCGTCCCGCGGCGGAAAACGCCACCGGCGCGGACTTGCGCTCGAACAGCGTCATGCCATAGAACTCTTCCAGCGTCTTGAGCTGGTGCGACAGTGCCGACTGGGTCACGTTCAACAGCGCCGCGGCGCGCGAGACAGTGCCCGCCTCCTGCAGCGCGAGCAGCGTACGCAGGTGCCGTAGTTCGAGGATCGAAGTGCTCATGAGGGAAATTCATCTGATCAGAAAAATAATTCGTTTGAATTATGACGCCTGGCCGCCGATGATTACAAGCATCTTTCATCCAGAACCAGAAACATCATGATCAAATCTCATATCCTCGGTTATCCCCGCATCGGCGCCCAACGCGAACTGAAATTCGCCCTGGAGAGGCATTGGCGTGGCGAGGTCGATGCCGGTGCGCTGGAAGCCGTCGGCGCCGCGCTGCGGGCGCGCCACTGGGCCGAACAACGGGACGCGGGCCTGGACTACGTGACCGTCGGCGACTTCTCGTTCTACGACCAGGTCGCCGACCATGTGCTGCTGTTCGGCTGCGCGCCGTCGCGCTTCCGTTTCGACGGCAGCGCGACGGCCCTCGCGCGCACGTTCACGCTGGCACGGGGCGTGGAGAGCGAGGCTGCAGCGGCCGCCTGTGGCTGCGGCCAGCCGCACGGCGGCGCCGCCGCGCTGGAGATGACCAAGTGGTTCGACACCAATTACCACTACCTGGTGCCGGAATTCGATGCGGCCACGCGCTTCACGCTGGACCCGGAACGGCTGCTGGGCCAGGTGGCCGAGGCCCGCGCGCTGGGCCATCCCGTCAAAGTGGCGCTGCTCGGCCCCTTGAGCTTCCTGTGGCTGGGCAAGGCGCAGGGGGCGGGCTTCGACCGGCTGTCGCTGCTCGACGCCCTGTTGCCGCACTACGCCGCGCTACTGGCCCGCTTGAAGGACGCGGGCGCCGAATGGGTGCAGCTGGACGAGCCGATCCTGGGCCTGGATTTGTCCGCCGCATGGGCGCTGGCCTACGAACGCGCC
The DNA here is from genome assembly GCF_044901715.1 of Massilia paldalensis. Classification (NCBI taxonomy): domain Bacteria; kingdom Pseudomonadati; phylum Pseudomonadota; class Betaproteobacteria; order Burkholderiales; family Oxalobacteraceae; genus Massilia; species Massilia paldalensis. The sequence continues at coordinate 1,562,714 of NZ_JBJCIU010000001.1, read as the reverse complement.
TACCACGTGCTGCACGCGGTTGGCCTGCCGATCCTGCTGGCCACGTATTTCTCGCCCCTGCAGGAACACCTGAGCATGGCCTGCAAGCTGCCCGTGGCGGGCCTGCATGTCGATGCCGTGCGCGCCCCCGAGGAACTGGCACCCGTGGCGGACTGGCTGCCGGCCCACAAGATCCTGTCGGTCGGGATCGTCGACGGCCGCAATGTCTGGCGCGCCGACCTGGACGACTGCCTCGCCCGCCTTGCGCCCCTGCTCGCGCGCCGCCCCGGTGCCCTGTGGCTCGCACCGTCCTGCTCGCTGCTGCACGTGCCGCTGACGCTGGCGCACGATGCCGCCGTCGATCCGCACGTGCGCCCGTGGCTCGCCGGCGCCGTCGAAAAGCTGGCCGAGGTGCGCACGCTCCAGCGCGCGCTAACCGAAGGCGAAGAAGCCGTCGCCGCTGACCTCGCTGCCGCCCGCGCCGCACGCGCCGCGCGCCGGGCCAGCCCGCGCGTGCACCGTCCCGAGGTCGCGCAGCGCCTTGCCGCCCTGCCGTCCGACGCCGACCGCCGCGCCTCGCCGTACGCGACGCGCATCGACCGCCAGCAGGCGCGCCTGCGCCTGCCCGCCTTTCCCACGACGACCATCGGTTCCTTCCCGCAGACGGCGGCGATCCGCGCCGCGCGTGCCGCCCATCGTCGCGGCGAGCTGGATGCGGCCGCCTACGCCGCCGCCATGCACGCCGAGATCGAACACGCCGTCCGGCAGCAGGAGGAACTGGGCCTGGACGTCCTCGTGCACGGCGAGGCCGAGCGCAACGACATGGTCGAGTACTTCGGCGAGCAGCTGGACGGCTTCGCGTTCACGGCGGGCGGCTGGGTGCAGTCCTACGGCTCGCGCTGCGTCAAGCCGCCAATCCTGTACGGCGACGTCGCCCGCCCCGCGCCGATGACGGTGTCATGGACGGGCTACGCCCAGAGCCTCACGCAGCGCCCGATGAAGGGCATGCTGACGGGGCCCGTCACCATCCTGCAATGGTCGTTCGTGCGGGACGACCAGCCGCGCGCCGCCAGCTGCGCCCAGCTCGCGCTCGCGATCCGCGACGAGGTGCTGGACCTGGAGGCGGCCGGCATCGGCATCATCCAGATCGACGAGCCCGCGCTGCGCGAAGGCCTGCCGCTGCGCAGGGCCGGCTGGGACGCCTACCTGGCCTGGGCCGGCCGCGCCTTCCGCATCGCCGCCGCCGGCGTGGCCGACGAGACGCAGGTGCACACCCACATGTGCTATGCCGAGTTCAACGACATCCTGCCCGCCATCGCGGCGCTGGACGCCGACGTGATCACGATCGAGACCAGCCGCTCCGGCATGGAACTGCTGCGCGGCTTCGGCGCGTTCGCCTACCCGAACGGCATCGGTCCGGGCGTCTACGACATTCACTCGCCGCGCGTGCCGGACGCGGGCGCCATGCTGGATCTGCTGCGCAAGGCGGGCGCCGTGATCCCGGCGCGGCAGCTGTGGATCAATCCGGACTGCGGGCACAAGACCCGCGCCTGGCCGGAGACCGTCGCGGCGCTGCGCAATATGGTGGAGGCGGCACGGCAGTTGCGCCTGGAGGCTGGCCGACACGGCGCGGCGGCGCCGGCTTGATCCGGGAGTGGCGGGCCATGGTCGCGCACCCGCGCAATGCGATGGCGCTGGCGAGGTCTGGACGAACGAGCAAATTATCGAGACGCACGGGCCTACCCGCGCGCTTCCGGGCGCCTACAATGGCGGGCATCGATTCCTTCAGCGAGCACACCATGTCCCGCCTCACCGTCCATACCAACGACAGCGCCCCGGAAGCCTCCCGTTCCTTCGTCGAGAAGGCCATTGCCAACAACGGCTACCTGCCCAACCTGATCGGCGTGCTGGCCAATTCGCCGCAGGCGCTCCAGACCTACATGACCGTGTCGGGCATCAATGCCGAGACCAGCCTCACGGTGGCCGAGCGCGAAGTCGTGCAGATTACGGCCGCGCGGCTGCATGGCTGCGACTTCTGCGTCGCGGGCCACACGGCCGTCGCGCTCAAGAAGGCGCAGCTGCCCGTCGAGCGCGTGCGCGCCCTGCAGAGGGGCCAGGACACGGGCGACGCCAAACTCGATGCCGTGCGCGCATTCGCGGAAGCCGTGATCGCGCGCCGCGGCGCCGTCGACGACCGGGTCTACCAGGCTTTCCTGGACGCCGGCTACGGCGAACGCCAGGCGCTGGAGGTCGTGCTGGGCATCAGCCTGGCCACCCTGTGCAATTTCGCCAATACGCTGGCCGGCAGCGCCATCAACCCGGAGCTGCAGCCGTTTGCCAGCGGGGCGATCTGATGGCGGCCGTTACCCCCGGCGCGGCGCTCCTGCCGGCCGGCCTCGCGGACTGGCTCGACGCCCACGCCGAGACGCTCGACACGGATACGGCGCTGGCGTCGGAGGTGGTGCCGCGCCTGGCCGGCGCCGGCCTGTTCGGCATTGGCGTGCCGGCCCGGTATGGCGGCTCGGGCGGCACGGTGGCCGACGCCATTGCGGCCATCGCCGCGGTGGCCGAACGATCCTTGACGGCCGCCTTCGTGTTCTGGGGCCAGCGCGCCTTCATCGAATTCCTGCTCCAGGGAGACAACCAGGCCCTGCGCGCGCGCTGGACGGCGGACCTCGTCGCGGGCGGCCGGGCCGGCGCGACCGGACTGTCCAACGCCATGAAATTCCTGTCCGGGATCGAGTCGCTGCGGATCGCCGCGACCCGCGCAGACGACGGCTGGCGCATCGATGGCGGCATCGCATGGATCACCAACCTGCGCAAGGAAGGCTTCATGGCCGCCGCGGCCGCGGACATGCCGGACGGCGCGCCGCCCGCGGTGATCGCCTTCACGGACGATGCGCCCGGCGTCGTGCGCAGCCCGGACCTCGACTTGCTGGCCCTGCGCGGCAGCAATACAGCGTCCGTTACGCTGTCCGGCGTGCGCATCGGCGAAGCGGCGATCGTCGCGGCCGACGCGCACGCCTGGCTGCCCGCGGTACGTCCCGCCTTCCTCGGCATGCAGTGCGGCCTGTCGATCGGCCTCGCGCGCGCCGCCCTCGGCGCGGCGCAGGCGCTTTCGGGCCGCATGGCCGGCCCGCTGCCGCCGCGCATCGAGGCGGCCCGCGTCGCGCTGGAAGGCCAGGAAGCGACGCTTGCCGAGGGCGTGCTCGACGGCCGCTTCGCGTCGAATGCACCGGACCTGTTCCGGCTCCGCATCGCGCTCGCCGCCAGCGTGCAACAAGCCGTCATGCTGGAGCTGCAGGCCAGCGGCGGCAAGGCCTACCTGCGGCAGCACGACGGCTTCGCCCGGCGCTGGCGCGAGGCGGCCTTCATCCCCATCGTCACCCCGAGCCTGACGCAGCTGCAGGCGGCGCTGGACAAGCTCGACGCGCGCTGACGGCGATCGGTGACGGCATCGCGGCACCCGACGGGCCTGCGCGGCGGCCGCACGCCTCAACCCGCCGTGCGCCAGACTGAGTGGGCCTCCGGCGCCGGCCGGATGGCGCGCGCACTGAAGTACGCCTGCAGCGCGGCCGGCTCGCCGGCCGGCTCTGCCAGCGCCACGTGGCCGTCCGGCCGCACCAGGTAGACGGCGTCGCGCGCCAGCCCCGCCGCGGCGCAGGCCGCATCCCAGTCGAAACGCCGCGCCGTCACGCCTGCTTCGAAGCACGCTGCCTCGAAGCCCGGCTGCGGCGCGCCGTACACGTGCGCCTGCCAGGCGGCCCCGTCGAAGGTCGCGTGGTTGTCCGGTCCCGCGTATCCGGTCCAGGGCAGGCGGTCGCCGCCATGCACCCGGCCCGCCTGGCCTTCGCTCAGGACGCTGTCGCGGTAGTGGATGCCCGTCTGCGACACTATCCGGAACAGCGTCGCGCGCACTGGCTCGATGCCGTAGGCGAGCGAGGCGACCAGCGGCGCGATGCGGGTGCGTACCATGTCGGCCAGGTTGCCCTCGGCCGTCACGACGGAAAACACGCGGTCGGTCGTGTCGACGAGCTTGCGCGCGAAAGCCATGCGCTCCCGTTCGTAGCTGTCCAGCAGCGCCTCGGGCGCGCGCCCCTGCACGACGGCGGCCAGCTTCCAGGCCAGGTTGACGGCGTCGCCGATGCCCGTGTTCATGCCCTGGCCGCCGGCCGGGCTGTGCACGTGGGCGGCGTCGCCGGCCAGCAGCACGCGCTCGACCCGGTAGCGGTTGCTGACGCGGTGGTGCACGCGGTAGGTGGAAAACCAGTTGACGCCGCGGATCTCCACGCCCAGCGCCCCGAGCGCACGCTGGCGCACGTCCTCGAACTGCAGCGCGTGCTCAGGCAAAGAACCGTTCGCGCCTTCCGGCTTGATCGTGCCGATCAGGCGCGCCATCGCATGGCCGTCCTCGGAACGGGTATACGACAGGAGCAGCACGAAGTCGGCGCGTTCGAACGAGGCGTGGATCTCGCCGTCGGCGGGCGGCCCGGCCACGTCGACGTCCGCCACGTAGAAGGTCTGGTCGTAGGTACCGCCCGCGAAATCCGTGCCCAGCAAGTGGCGCACCTTCGAATGGGCGCCGTCGCAGCCGACCAGCCAGGCGGCATCCAGCGGCCACTCGCGCCCGTCCGGTCCGCGCAGGCAGGCGCGCACGCTCCCGTCGCGCGGCTCGACACCGACCAGCTCCGTGTTCCGCTCGACGCGCACGCCAGCCCCTTCCAGGTGGTGCGCCAGCAGGCGCTCGTGGTGGTCCTGCGGATAGATGAGCACGAAGGGAAACGGTGTCAGCGCGCGACCGGCATCGCCGAACGCGAGGCGCGCGCGGCGCCGGCCCCGGGCCCAGACGTTCAGGGCCGGGTTCCGCAGGCCCGCCGCCGCCACCTCGTCGGCCAGGCCGAGCTGCCGGTAGAACTCCAGCGTGCGCGCCTGCACGGCCATGGCCCGCGAGCCGCTGCCCGGCTGCGCCGCGCGGTCGACGATGCGCACCGCCACGCCCTGGCGCGCCAGCCACAACGCGAGCACCAGCCCCGTCGGGCCGGCGCCCGCGATCAATACATCGGCCTGATTCATCATCGCCTCGTCCGTCGTGCCGCCCATCGGTTGACCACGGTGGCGCGGCCAAGTTCATGCCGTATTGATGGCGCGAATGGCGTATTGATGGCGCACGCTTGCGAAAAACGGTTTCGCGTGCCGATCTGTAGAATGGAATTGCCGAATTTAATGAAAGGACCGCCGTGAAGATCGCCTGTATCGCCTGGGGCTCGCTGCTGTGGAACCCGGGACCGCTGAAGCTGGCGTCCGGCTGGCGGCCGGACGGGCCGCTATTGCCGCTCGAGTTCGTGCGCGACAGCGACGACAGCGACGAGCTGGCGCTGGTGCTGCACGAACCGGCACCGCCGATGCCGACCTGGTGGGCACTGCTCGACACCGCCGACCTGGACACCGCGCGGGAGATGCTGCGCGAGCGCGAGAAGATCCGTCCGGAATATCCGCAATGGGTCGGCAGCATCCCGAATCCGCACGGCCCCGTCGACATGCGCGTGTCGGCCTGGATGGCCGATCGGGACATCGATGCCGTCGTCTGGACGGCGCTTCCGGCCAAGTTCGCCAAGATCAGCGAGCGCGCGCCGAGCCCGCACGAGGCGGTCGCCTTCCTGGCGGGGCTGCAGGGCGAGGTACGCGCGCATGCCGAGCAGTACGTGCGCAAGATTCCGAAGGAGATCGACACGCTGTACCGCCGCGTGTTCGAAGAGCGGCTGGGGTGGACGCCGCAGGGATGAACGTGATCGTCGGCCAATCGGCAACGATCGTTGCTTGGGAGATCAGCTGCTGAGGTTGGCCGGAGGTGGCATCGCGAAGTGCTTGCGCGACGACAGCGCGGGTCGGGGAAAACTCGACTAGCCAACTTGCGCGATGTTGGTCCGCTATCGACTGCGCATTCAATCGGTGCTCGCAACACGCTGCTTGAACCGCTGTGCTGGCGTTTCGTAGTTGAGCGTTTTCCGCGGGCGCTCGTTCAGTAATCTCGCTACTTCGACCAGATTCTTCTGAGAGTATGTCGACAGGTCCAGTCCTTTTGGAAAATACTGGCGTAAAAGCCCATTGGCATTTTCGTTCGATCCACGTTGCCAAGGATGGTGCGGATCGCAGAAATAGACTTGGATATGGGTATCCAAGGTGAAATGTTTGTGGTCAGCCATCTCTTTGCCTCGATCCCAGGTCAGCGATTTGTAGAGCTCTTGAGGTAGCTTTCGTGCGTTCATGATGAGCGCATTGACCACCGATTCGGTGTCTTTCCCGCCCACCTTTACCAGCATTACATAGCGAGTCTGGCGCTCGACGAGCGTAGCAATTTGGCTGTTGTGGCGGCTCCTACTAGTGCCCAGGCATCGCGCGATCCTCAACAGTAGCGGGACGTTCGTTGATGAAAACAGTGTCAACAATCCTGCCATGATTACCTGTCTTTTGTGTGTGATGACGCGATCGGCGCATATTTCGGCTACGTCGCAAGTGCTCCAGTAATTCCTTTTTCAGAGCACCGCGGGCCTGAATATAAAGGCTGCGGTAGATCGTTTCATGTGACACGTGATAGTCCTCGTCACTCGGGTATTTCTGCTTGAGCCAACCAGCGATTTGCTCCGGTGACCATTGGACTTGCAGCTTGCTGGCGACGACATCTGCCAGCTTTGGATTCGTAACGAGCTTACATGGTTTGGGACGTCGTGCCCGATCCCAGGCACGCTGGTCGACTTGCATGGCCCGGTAGCCGTCCAGGCCACCGTTACGCCTGATCTCGCGACTGACTGTTGACGGCGCGCGCCCGAGAACAGTCCTTGGCACCAATCTGACCATTACTTGTTGCGCCTCCTGGCAGACTCTTCATCGGCTTTTTTCAAGAACGGCCACACCTCGAAGTCGCCTGCTCCGAGGAAATTTTCCCAATCTCCCTGTTTCTTTTTGCTCCATTGCCCAGCGGTGAACAGGTCAGCTAAGAATCGGTTTAGGCTGGTTTCGCTCCGCCGAAAATCATAGTTTGGCCACGAGTATTCTAGCTCTGTTTGAAGGAAAAGTATCCATCGAGCTACAGACCGCCGGTCGTCTTTCCCTAACGCATGCGGGCCGTCTGCACGATGGCGGTACATGTCATCATAAAGTTGCCATGCCATGTCCTGAATGACCGTAACCCCTCGGTCATCCGATATCCGACCAACGGCATCTTCCAGTTCGTCGTTTGTAATTCTTTTGGCTGCGTAGCGACGAAGTGCTAACGCGAGCTTATCTCTTGCATGGCGGTCAATCACTGGATTTATTAGCGCTGTTTAGGAGTCGTATCTGTCCGCCAGCATTGCCGCTTTTGGCCAAATACAGTCTATGAGCTAACATAGCAGATTGCCGAGCTAAAAAAGTCGCAGACTGTCACAGGGGGGCTGCTTCCGCCCCGAAGCGGACGTAGCGGCGCCGTCGGAAACACCCTCCGGTCCATTGACGAGCGGGCAGGCTGGGCGATCAGATGACGTGGGCCACCGAGGTTATAAGGAGCGCTGCCGGCACGAGCAGCGCTTGCGCCATAACGGTCCCAGCTAGCCGGCTTCCCACCAGCCAGACAACAGCCTTCCTGAACTGTCCTTCTGTGACCTTGCCTTCGATGACATCGTCTGTCATTGCTGACATGTGAGGATCAATGAATACGGCCATCATGATGGTGGCGCCGCCATTGATGATCGATGACAGTGTGCTGGAGGTGACGCGAACCGAAGGATCAAGGACGCCAGCGTACAGCGAAGCGAACACCCCGACCGTCCACAGGGCAGTAGCGCCGACGTTCAACAGCGTAATCCTGCGCGAGACGCCGTGGCCGGATCGAAGGTCCGTCATATTTCGTACAGCGGGTACGGTGGCGACGTCGCGGACATAGGAAAGCCCGCCCTTGAAAAAGCCATGAAGGATCAACTTGGGAACCGAGCGGTGGACCTGAAAGTGCATCACCGCGCGGCAGAACACGCGTTGAAAAGTTGGAATCAATAACGCACCTGACACGGTCGCTAGACTTGCCGATACCAGCAACCAACGAAAATCATTGAGTAGCGACGCGCTTGCAAGACCGCCCAGGCTCGTCTCGACGCGTTTTGCTAGGAAGGGCCCTAGGAAGGAGTTAGAAGTTCGAGACACCAGCACGAGGATGCTGAATAGAGCGAGGGAAACGGCTATCCGCTTCGTTCGGATACCGGCGATGCGCACCGAGTAAGCAAGCGTGCCGATGAGATGGATTACGAACGTAAGGAAGCAGATGAAAAGAAGTTGCGTGTCCAAGTCTCGATTTCCAATAGATCCATCACTGACATTTGCTTGCAACCTTAGGGTATAAGCGCGTAGGCTACGACCGCTTCTGCCCGAACCCAGCCTTTCGCCTCAGATGGCAGGCTGCCGTCCGCGGTAGTCACGAACGGTAAAGACCGGCCCCAACCGACCCCAAGGGGACCTAGCGAGCAGCGACGTGAGGCGTCGACTGACCATTGCTGTCCCATCCATCACGAAAACCGTGGGCGAAATCGCTGCAGACACCCGAAGCGAGCCAGAAGCAAGACGCAAACGTGAGTAGAGCACGGTTATTTTTCTTGAAACCGAAGCTCAGCAGGAAAACACCTGCAGTGAAGAAGAACAGCGTGGTGAACGACATCTTTTCCTTATCTGGACCGATTTGTATTTGTTGAGCGTCTGCCCGTACTTTACAGAGCGCTTCGTGACCGTCTGCTACTGGCCGAATGCGGCCATCGCCTTAGAATAGCAGGTTGCCGCCTGGGAAAAGTCACTAATGGTAACGAACGGCCGCAATCGACCCAAAGCGGACATGCAACTCTTCGATTTCAGGTCTTGATCGTCACACGCTGAAGGTCTGGATATTCCTGGAGTGGAACAAAGTCGACCTTCCACATGTCGAGTTCATACAGCAGTCCATTTGTGTCCGCGTTGAGCGCAATACTTACTGGAACGCCGTCGCAGTCCAGATACTCGGCTTCTACAAGACAGCTACCGAAAGCTCGGCGCTCGCCTCCTGCAAACTGAACGCTACCCATTCCGCCGTCGTCCATGTCGCGGACTTGAGCACGCTCGAGCTGGCCGAGCAGCTGCTCGCCGCCCGTCACACGTTGGAGTAGAGCGCGTACGAGTGATTCCTCTTCGAAGCGGAGAGGACGCCAGTCGTTTTGATTCTGGTCTGACACTGCGTTTCTCCTTCAGCTTATGGGGTGTCAGCTTCTGGCCGAACTCCGCCTCTATTGTTGTCTTTTGTGATGTGGCCGTCATTTGCGGCGCGTCTTCGCGTCCCGGCTGCACAACGCTTTCAACCGCTGTTCGCCGAGCGAGTCTGGGATCACGTCGGCTATGTCCCGCGGTTCCGGGAACTGATACAGCATGCTACCGTCGGGCTGATAGCCCGTCTCAGACAGCGTCCGTTGCGTTCTTGCCCGACAATCCACCTCGACCCTGGCGACCCACCCACTCAGAGACCCGCCGTTGTAGTCCGTTGGTACCGCCTGTTCGACCCTGGTCCATGCGATCCGTCGGTCGCCCTTCACGATCACGGACTTCACGTCGAGGTAGGAGAGTTTGCCGTCATCCGAGGTCGAAAAGTGGACCCACTACGCAGCTCGGGCGGCCCCGTGCCCAACGACCAGCGCCACGAGTAGAAGCACGCGCATGAAAAATCGAATTTGGAATTTGAGCATAGCTTTAAGTGGTTATTCGCTCCATGCAGTTAGCGATCGATGAGTAGCAACCTTTAACCGGCACCACACCCGTGTTGGCTGTTCGGCAACGTCCATGCCTGCTCAGTACCTGAGTTGTATGACGGTCCGCTCCTGGCCGATTGCGGACGGTCGGTACGGCTCAGTGTACTCGGCTGTTGCCTGCTGAGAAACTAAAGGGTTTTGTTAGGCACTCTTAGTCCCACCAGAAGAACCAGACGGGAGCGTTCAGCAGCGTTGCGGCGAGGACCTCGATCGATTCGGTACCCTGATGGACAATGTCGGCGCAGTAGAGAAACTGTTCCTTCGCCAACGCAAGCGCGTCTTCCGTGGTCGTCGGTGGGCGCGCCACCGTCATTTCGATGACGTCGGATGTGATACAGACGACCCTGGCGTCATATTTTTCGCCCCAGTATCGGAAAATGGCGGCATGCTCTTCCGCGCTCGGGCATTCATTCCAGCCACCGATGCGCAGGTAGCACGGCACCATCCACGCTTCGGCAGCGGGGATCATGGCGATGTGCACTTCGGAGAGGGGCTGGCCGGTTCTCATGTCCACGTGCGACGTCACGCTTTGCGGGGTTTCGGGATCGCCATCCGGCCACCTGGTCTCTTCGATTTCGTAGTACTCGGGGTCTGAATCCTGACGCTCTGCAAACCAGCTCGCGGTATTGATTGCGCGCGCAGCTTCGATCAATTCTTCGTCGGATTGGCCGTTGTTCATCTCGAGCGTCTCGGCGACGCGCTCGAATTGATCGGTGTCGCCCAGAATGATCGGGAAGCCCTCGCCAGCCGTTGCAAGTTCACGCAAACTGGCCAATGCCTCGCTGCCTGGGACCTGGTGTACTTCGAAAGGAAATGTCATCTAAACTCCAAATCTGCAGAGAGTCTCGTTGCAAGACTTGATGGGGCCTTGCCCATAAACTCGGGAACGACCGATTCGGACCGAATTCGGCCGGTCGAGTGAGCATAGCATTTCGCTCAGTCGGAAAGCTCACTGACTTTCACGACGGGCTGCACTCGCTCCAAAAGAGACGTTCATGTCACTCAGTAAAACGAGTCAAATTTTGGCGGATACCCTGCCAGGATCTCGCACATTGCCTTACCCGTTTCGTCAACTCGGCGGCAAGCACGTATCCGCGCTGTAAAGCCCATCCAACCGTTTATGTCCGGATCTGCGCCGCACTCTAGGAGCAGAAGCACTATTCCGAGGTGTCTACCTTGCACAGCTAGCGATAGTGGTGTTTCACCAATGGTCGCATCGTCGTTGGCGTTGATGAGTGCGCCACGTTTAATTAGTATTTCAACTGCCTCCTTTTGCTGGCCTTCAACGGCATGGTGTAGCGGTGTGTAACCCATGTCATCGAACAGGTTCACGTCGTATCCTAAGAGGATAAGCCGTCCAATCTCTTGGATGTCGCCATCTCTACCAGCGCGATGCAAACGCTCAGCTTCGAACCAATCTTCGTGATTGTAAGTCGTCATTGTGTAGGCGGTCATTGGTATCGAACCCTAGAACATCATTGAAGCCACAGCCAACAACTGTTACTGCTGTCGAAGGTCCGGCTCTGGCCGAACCCGGCATTGCAACTCAGCTTAGCATTTTGTCGAGCGGGAAGAGTCACGAACAATCACGACAGGCCGAAATCGACCTGAAGCGGGCCTAACCAAGCTTATAACAGAGCGTTAGCGAGTCTGGCTCAACCATTTTTCGACCACCGTCGGAATGACGGTTGTAGCATTTCCGCGTAAAAAATTAAATCCGTACGGGACCTTGCCGATATAAAGACAGTTAAGGATCTTTTCAGCGCGCCCTCGGGCGACCTTGACCAGCGAAGCCGTAGGATAGACGGACAGTGAAGTTCCAACCACCAAGACCTTTGCAGCGGAAGCGACGTGCTGGCGTGCGTCTTCGATATGCTGAACATCTTCCCCAAACCATACGATATCTGGACGGAGCTGCGTACCATCTTCGCAAAGTTGCCCGAGAACGATCGGGGCCGAACCAATGCAATAGCGCTTCGGGGAATCCGATGTACCTCTTGCGTATGAAAGTTGACCATGGAGGTGAACTACTTTTGTTGATCCAGCCAACTCGTGCAACTCATCAACATTTTGTGTGAGCACTACGACGTCATATGCCGCTTCAAGGGCTGCGATAGCTTCATGAGCAGCATTTGGTAGAGCCTGCGACGCCTTTGCCCGGCGCTCATTGTAAAACGCCAGTACAGCTTCTGGCCGGGCCTTCCAGCCCTCCGGCGACGCGACTTCTTGCCAAGAGAACTCGTTCCAAAGTCCGTTCGAGTCACGAAAGGTCGGCAGCCCACTCTCCGCGCTCAGGCCCGAGCCAGACAGAACGACGATCTTGTTTGGTTGAATTTCGGGTTTCATTCACATTCCGCTGAGCATGACAGGACTTTGTTTAAAATTGCTGAGAGCCGAAACCGTCCCGTTTTCGGCGGGTGCTGCCGTCCAGTGTACGTCAGGACCCGACCCCAAGCGGACATTTCAACTTAACGACCAAGTTGCTTCATAACCTGGTCTCGCACTTCCTGCCACTCTTCCCATAAGCGAGTAGGATTAAGTCGCCCAATCGGCATCTGTGCATCAAGAGAAGCATAAAACTTCTCCGCTTGTTTCGGGGTCATATCAACCGCAACAGTGGTGTCCCGAACGAGTAAGACCTCAACCTCAGTAAGCGGCGACCCCTTCTTTTTTTCTGCCGCACCTAACATCGCGTGCAGCGGATTTAAGTAGACCCTGACGGTCTTATCATCCGAGTTTGCCCCCTCGTTCCTCCTCCGTCCAAACCATCCGAATACACTCATGCGTGCTCCAATTAGATGTCCGCTCCTGGCCGATCGCAGACGGTCAGCACGGCCCAGTGCGCCTCGCTCTCGCCACCCCAGCAGCCAGGCGGTCTTGCAAGTCGTACTCAACCCCCGGCTTTCAGCTTTTCACTGAGCCGCCGCGCCTCATCCGCCTGCGCGAACTGCATGTCGCCTGCCAGCACCGCATCAAGTTCCTTGCGCGCCGCATCGCGCTGGCCGGCTGCGGCCAGCGCCGCCGCCAGGTGGTAGCGGATCGCCTGGGCATCGGGCGCCATGCCCTGCGCCTTGCGCAGCAGCTCGACGGCGCGCGGGGCCTGGCCCTGCTCCACCAGGATCCAGGCGAGCGTATCGATCACGTTCGGCTGCGCCTGTGCCAGCTTGTAGGCCGCCTCCGCCGTCGGCAGCGCGCGCGCGTCGCCCAGCTTCTGGTAGGCGAGCGCCAGGTTGTTCAGTGCGACGACGTTCCCGGGCGCGCGCTGAACGAGCGCCTCCAGCTGGCCCGCGGCGCGCTTGACGTCGCCGGCGGCCGACCAGGTCTGGGCGCGGTATGCCAGTGCCCGCTGGTCGTCCGGATGGGCGGCCAGCCATGCCGCCAGGCGCTTTTCCGCCTCGGCCTGGCGGCCCGTCAGGCGCAGCGCGTTGTCGATCTTGATCGCCAGCTCGCTCGTCGGCCCCAGCGCCGCGGCACGTTCGAAGGCGGGCAGCGCGGCCGCCGGCTGGCGCTTGGCCATCAGGATGTCCCCCTGCAAATGGTAGCCGGCGGAGTCCTTCGGATGCAGGCGCTGCATGCGCTCGGCCTGCATCAGCGCCAGGTCGTAGGATCCCTTGCGCACATACAGCTCGGCCAGTTGCAACTGGGCGGCGGGAAAGTCCGGCTGCATCGCCAGCACGCCCTTCAGGTCCGCCTCGGCCTGCGCGGGATTCTTCATCAGCACGCGCAGCGCCGCCACCTGCATCAGCGCCTGCGCGGAGCGCGGCAGCGCCGCCGCCAGGGTCTTGTAGGTTTCCAGGGCGCCGTTCATGTCGCCGTTCGCCAGCTGGGCCTTGCCGAGCAGGTCGAGCAGGTCGACGTTCTCTGGATTGCTCACTTGCAGCTTCCTGGCCAGGTTGAGCGCCTTTTCCTTCTGGCCCGTACGCAGGTACTGGGCGCTCAGGTTGACGTTCGGGCCGATCGCCCGCGGGTCGATGGCGGCGGCCTGTTCCAGCCAACGCGTCGCGGCGGCGCTGTCGCCCTGGTGCTCGGCCAGCGTCGCCAGCGCCGACAGGCCGGACACGCTGTCCTTGTTGTGGCTGGCGAAGTCCAGCATGTGCTGGCGCGCGCGGTCCTGGCGGCCGGCCTGCAGCTCCAGGTCGACCAGGCCGGCGGCCGCCTCGAAGCTGCGCGCATCCAGCACCAGCGCGCGCTCGAAAGCGGCGCGCGCCCCCTCTTCCTTGCCGTCGGCAGCCAGCACGCGACCCTTCAGGGTCTCGACGCGGGCGTTGTCGGGATGGCGGCTTGCCAGGTCCTGCACGGCCTTCATGGCGGCACCGACGTTGCCCAGCTTCAGCTGGGCACGCACCAGTGCTTCGCCGGCGTCGGTCGTGTTCTTTTCGAGCGCGGCTGCAGCCTCCAGCTCGCGCAGCGCCTGGCCGGTGGCGCCCGTCTGCAGGCGCGACAGGCCCAGCGCCGTGCGCAGCGAGGCGGAGCCCGTGTCGAGCGCGCTGGCCCTGGCGTACAGGTCCGCTGCCTCGGCGTAGCGGCGCGCGCGCATGTTCGCCTCGCCCGCCAGCGCCAGCAGCTGCGGGTCGTCGCTGTCCGCTTCCAGCTGGGCGCCGATCACTTCGCGCGCCTCGTCCGCGTGGCCCGTGCCCAGCAACGCCGATGCCAGCATCTTGCGTGCGTGCAGGTTGTCCGGATTGCGCTCGAGGTAGTGGCGCAGGTGGTGTTCGGCCAGGTAGTAGTTTTCCAGGCGCAGGTCGACCGCGCCCGCCAGCAGCACGCTGGGCATGTGGTTCGGCGCGGCCTTGAGCAGCTTGTACAGCCCGTCGCGCGCGGCCTCGGGCTTGTTGCGCGAATAGTCCAGCAGCGCCTGCGTGTACAGGACCAGCAGGCTGCCCGGCTGGGCCTTGGCCGCCTTGTCCAGCTCCGCCTGGGCTTCGGCGTAGCGGCGCAGGCCGATGGCGAGATAGGCCTTCTCCACGCGCGCGGTGCGGTGCTGGGGACTGATCGCGAGCACCTGGTCATACAAGGTCAGCGAATCTTCCGGATGGGCGCCGGCGCGCGCCAGGTCGGCCTTGAACATCAGCGCGTCCGTATTGCGCGGATCCTTGTCCAGCACCTTCGCCGCGTACTCGGCGGCCGCCGCGGCGTCGCCCTGCACGTAGGCGAGGCGGCCAAGGCCGATCGTCGCCTGGGCCTGGCCCGGGGCGGCCTGCAGCGCGGCCTCGTAGGCGGCCCTCGCCTCGTCGCGCCGGCCCAGCGCCAGCAGCGCATCGCCGCGCGTGGCCAGCAGCGCCGGCGGCGGGTTGGCCATGACGGCATCGTCCAGCGCCTTCTGGTGCTGCCCCTGCAACACCAGGCTGGCCGCCAGCACGGGCATCGCATCGGCCGGAGGCCAGCCCAGGCGCAGCGCCTGGCGCGCCTCCTTTTCCGCCGTGATGCTGTCGCCCAGGTCGAGGTGGGTGCGCGCCAGCAGGTAGCGGGTCTGCGCATCGTTCGGCGCCGCCTGGGCCGCATTCTTCAGCACGATCAGCGCTTCCCGGAACTCGCCCTTGCGCTGCATCTCCGTCGCCTGGGCACGCGCGGCCTCGGGCGATTGCTGGCTGCAGGCGGCCAGCGTTCCGGCCAGGCAGGCGGCGAGGAGGCGCGAGGCGACGGGACGGGAACGCAGGATCGACGGGATGGGCATGGAAAACATCGCTTATAAGAATGCGACATTTTCAGTTGGCAATAGCAAATCTGCAAGTGGAATGTCGGCAACAGGACGGGCCTTCCTGCCGCGGTCGGTGACACGGACGAAAAAACGACAGGAAACCTGCAGTTTGCTAATTTATTTACAAGTTGCATTTATTCATGGCATGATTCTGCACAAACACAAGTACGTAAAATTAGAAATCGAAGAACGACTCGTCCAAAAGGGATTCCCATGAAACCATTTAGCATGTTTGTGGCGGCAGCGATGCTGGCGCTGGGCTTCGGCCAGGCCAGCGCTGGCGAGATCAGCGACACCGGCGCCAACGCCTACTGGGGCGGCAAGGGCTATGGCGCCGACGTCATCGGCAGCAGCATGTACGACATCCAGAACGCGGCCATCTCACGCGTGGGCTCCGTCCTGACGATCGTCATCAACACCAATTTTGCCGGCCACGCCGGCGCCGACGCGGGCGTCGTCTCGACCAGGGGCATCGGCTACGGCGACGTGTTCCTGTCGGACGTCTGGAACCCGTACGGCAGCGATGCCCACCACCAGTACGACAAGGCGTCGAACGGCACCAACTGGGATTACGCACTGTCGCTCGACAACCGCTACAGCAACACGGGCGGCACCTTCAGGCTGCTGTCGCTGGACGGCACCAACGCGAACGACATCCTGACGCCGAGCAGCTTCCTGAACAAGTGCACGCTCGACCGGACCTGTTCCTACCGCGACGGCGCCGCCGTCGCCGCCAACACCGCCTCCAGCACCGTCAAGGCGACCGGATTGACGGGTACCTGGAGCGTCTACAAGGACAGCGCCCTGACCTTCAAGATCGACCTGTCGGGGTCGGAACTGCTGAACTGGAACGCGTTCGCGATGCATTGGGGCGAGACCTGCGCCAACGACGTCATCGAAGGCATGACGTCGGCCAGGGTGCCGGAGCCGGCCAGCCTGGCGCTCGTGCTGCTGGGCCTCGGTTCCTTCGCCGCCCTGCGCCGCCGACGCGGCTGATTCCCCCTGCTCCAGCACGACGCCCGCCGGCCTGCCAGGTCCGCGGGCGTCGTCGCTTTCAGCGCCATCATGCTTAGGTATGAGTCGCTATCCCTTTGTATAACTAGACTGTCAACGCTGCTTTCCCGACAATGCAACCATGACGCATACGGCCGCAAGGCCGGCGCGGACACGGTTTCAACGCACGAGGAGCCCACATGAGCAGCCATCCATTCCCCTTCGTCCCCGGCCCCGCGCCCATGGCGCTCGGCCAGTTCGCAGCCTCCGTCGCGCACGAGGTCGACCAGCCGCTGGCCGCGATCGCGCTGCACGCGCAGGTGGCGCTGCGCGCCATCGAACGCGCCCAGGCGCCGGTACAGGCCCAGGTCGGGAATGCGCTGCGCGCCGTGCTGGAAGCGTCGGCACGCGCCAGCGACATCGTGCGCAGCATGCGCTCGCTGGCCAGCCAGGGACACGACGCGCCGCAGGACGCGCGCAGCGAGTGCCGCGTCGACCACGCCGTCGACGAGGTGCTGGACGCGCATGCGGCCGTCATCGAACGCCTGGGCGTGGCAGTGGACGTCGCGATCGCGCGCCCGGCGCGGCGCGTGGCGGCCAGCCCCGTGCAGCTGCACCAGCTGCTGCGCAACCTGGTGGCCAATGCGCTCGACGCCCTCGCCGACGCCCCGGCCGACCGCCGCCGGCTGCGCATCGCGGCGGCGCTGGACGACGCCGGCATGCTGGCTATCACCGTCGAGGACACGGGCAGCGGCCTGGATCCCGAACAGGCGCGCCGCGCGTTCGACCCCATGTTCAGCACCAAGCCGCACGGCATGGGCCTGGGGCTGGCGATCTGCCGCGCGATCGTCGCCGCGCACGGCGGCCGGATCTGGCTCGAGGCCACGCCCGACCAGGGGTGCGCCGCCCGCTTTTCCCTGCCCTGCGGCGCCGTCCGTCGCGCCGCGCCGGCTACCGTCCACCACCATGCCCTGGAGACCTGCCATGATTGACGAACGCCCGATCTCGCTGCTGATCGCCGACGACCACCCGCTAATCCTGGCCGGCCTGGCCGCGATGATCCGCGAGGAACCCGGCCTGGCGCTGGCCGGCCAGGCCACCGACGGCCCCACCGCCGTCGAACAGTACCTGCGCCTGCGCCCGGACGTGATGCTGATCGACCTGAACATGCCGGGCGGCGGCGGCGTGGAGGCGATCCGCCGCGTGCGGGCCGCCGTGCCCGACGCCCGCATCGTGATCCTGACCACCTGGGAAGGCGACGAGGACGTGCACCGCGGCCTGCTGGCCGGCGCCAGCGCCTATCTGCTCAAGCAATCGACGCTGGATCAGGTCGTGCACTGCGTGCGCCAGGTCGCCGCCAACCGCCGCTACCTGGCCCCCGGCCTGGCCGAGAAGCTGGCGGCGCGGGTTCCGGCCAACCGGCTGTCGCGGCGCGAGCTCGAGATCCTGGCGCACCTGAGCTCGGGCCTGTCGAACAAGATGATCGCGCGCACCGAGAACATCGGCGTGGGCACCGTCAAGTACCACGTCAACAACATCCTGTCCAAGCTGAACGTCTCGTGCCGCACCGAGGCCGCCTGCGTGGCCCTGCGCCGTGGACTGATCCACCACCACTGAAGGCCGCCAGTCGGCCGCGCGTACGCAGCGCATGACCGCGACCATCCGGCGGCACGCGGCACGGGAGCCCGTACGGCCCGTGCCGCGGTTCCGTTTTCCGTCAACCGTCGACCAGGTAGCGCGACAGCTCCGACTGGGGCAGCCCCGGCACGGCATTCGGCGCCAGCGCCGCCGCCCCCTGCGCCATCGACTTGAACAGGCGCCGCACCACGCGGCTGAGCGACATGTGGCAGCGCCCCTTGCGCAACAGCTCGTGGCAGCCGCGCAGGCGGTAGCCGTCGTAGAACAGTACTTCGTAATCGACCTGCAGGTCGCGCTGGCGTTCGGGCGCGGGCGCCGCCTGCGCGGCCTGGTCGGCCCAGTCGGCGAGCACCCGGTTCGCCATGCGGAATTCGCTCACCACCACGGTGGCGCGCGTGGAGCGGGTCAGGCGGATGCGGACGACGTCGATCGGTTCGGCCGCGCAGCTGGCAGCGAGGGCTTGGATGGTCATGGCGGGCTCCCGGTGGCGGTGGATGGATGCCGGTTGGATGGATAAAGCGGCGACTTTCCTCGATACTAGCGAAGCGCCTTGCGGCGCGCATATCCCATTGGACAGGGACGGTCCGCGGCCGATCGCGGACAGGTCCGCGGAACGCGCCCGGATGTTGTATGATTTTCAGTGTTTATGGCCCAAAAAGTTGTTTAGCATGGCAAGAGCCACTCCCAGCACGCCGATCCGCGTCATGATCGCCGACGACCACCCCATGATGCGCGAGGGGATCGCGGCCACGCTGACTGCCCACGGCGGCATCGAGATCGTCGCCCAGGCCAGGGACGGCGACGAAGCCATCCACTGCTTCTGCGCCCAGCGTCCCGACGTCGCCCTGGTCGACCTGCAGATGCCCGGCAAGGACGGCCTGGAAGCGATCCGCGCGATCCGCAGCCTGCATCCGGACGCGCGCCTGATCGTCCTGACCACCTATGACGGCGACGCCCGCATCGCCGCCGCCCTCAAGGCCGGCGCCTCGGCCTACCTGCTCAAGAACGTGCCGGGCCGCGACCTGGCGGCGGCCGTGCGCGAAGTGCACGAGGGCTCGCACGTGCTGTCCCCGGCGCTGCGGCGCGAAGTCGCGATCCACTACGCGGGCGACGCGCTGTCGCCGCGCGAGCTGGACGTGCTGCGCCTGGCCGCCAGCGGCCATTCGAACCGCGAGATCGGCGCCAGCCTGTCCATCGGCGAGACCACCGTCAAGACCCACATGAGCGCCATCCTGGTCAAGCTGGGCGCCAACGACCGTGCGCACGCCGTCACGCTGGCCGTGCAGCGCGGCTTCATCGACCTGTGACGATGGCCGCCCCGCGCGCCCAGCGACTCGTCCACCTTGCCGCAGCGGCGGCAGCACTGTGCCTGGCGTTGCCGGCCGGCGCCGCGCTGCCGCAGGAAGCCCCCGGCGGCTACCTGCATACCCGCTGGACGGCGAGCGAAGGCGCGCCGCTGCAGATCCTCGCCATGGCCCAGACCATCGACGGCTGGCTGTGGCTTGGCACCCACGACGGCCTGTACCGGTTCGACGGCGTGCGCTTCTACCGCTACCCCTTGCCTGCCCGCCTGGGCCTGAACCGCAACATGGTCAGCGAGGTCCACGCCGGCCCGGCCGGCGAACTGTACCTCGCCTATGCGGGCGACGGCCTGTCCGTGATCCGCGCCGACGGCCGCATCGAGCGCCTGCCGCATCCGCCCGCGTCGCCCCCGGTGCACACGATGGCGGTCGACGCGGACGGCAGCCTGTGGGTCATGGCCGGCGGCATCCACCGCTACAAGGACGGCGCCTGGCGCACGGTGGACACCGACCCGGCCTGGGAAGACACGCGGCGGCGCGGCTTCGCGGTGGACGGGCGCGGCCGCCTGTGGGCATCCAACGACGCGGGCACCTGGCGCCTGGACCGTGCTCGCGGCCGCTTCGAGCGCGTGCTGGACAGCGGCGGCGAGCTGGCGCTGGCCCCGGACGGGCGCCTGTGGACCGTGTCGGACCGCGGCGAGGTCCGGCTCGCGGCCGATCCGGGCACGGGGTCGCGCCCCGCCCTGCAGGCCCACGCGGAGGGCCGCTATTCGGCGCAGTTCGCGCCCGACGGCACACTCTGGTTGCTCGGTTGTCCGGAACGCGCCTGCCTCGTCCCGGATGCGGCGCGCAGGCAGGACGCGCGCTACGACATCGCGCGCGCTGCCAATTTGCGCTTCGGCGCGGCGGCGCCGATGGCGGGCGACGATCCGCGCAGCATCCTGGTCGACCGCGAAGGCAATGTCTGGGTCAGCACCGAACAGGGCCTGAACCGCTACGCCCGCAATGCGTTCGTCCCGTCGGGGCTGCCCGGCACCGGCGAAGACTACAGCCTCGCCACCGACGGCAACGGCCAGGCATGGGCCGCCAACATCGTCACGGGCAAGCTGTGGCGGCTGCGCACGGACGGCCCGCCCGAGCCGCAGCCGGGGCCGTACGCCGGCATCGTCGAGCCGGGCCGCGACGGCACGCTGCTCGTCGGCGGCAAGCGCACGATCCAGCGCCGCGGCGCCGGCGCCATCGAGGAAATCCCTCTGCCGCCGGGGCGGGATGGCAAGCCGGCCGACCTCACCATGCTCGGCATCCGCGACGACGGCAAGGTGCTCTGGACCGCCACCCTCGAAACGGGGCTGATCGGCTGGCAGGGGAGCCGCTGGCAGCCCCGCGCCGCCTTCCGCCTGCCCGCCAAGATCTACCAGTCGGCGTCCGGGGCCAGCGGACAGCTGTGGCTGACCACGGGCGACGGCGGCCTGTATGCCTACGACGCCGAGCACGGCGCCGGCAAGCCGCTGGACGTGAGCGTGCTGGGCATGGTCGGCGCCATCTTTCCCGGCCCGGAACTGGTGCTGAGCGGCGACGGCGGCTCCGGGGTCGTGCGCGACCGTAGGCTGCACCTGCTGGGCGCGGAAGAACCCGAGGTGCTGCGCAACGTCAGCGGCCTGGTCGCGACCGCGGACGGCGACCGCTGGCTGAACGGCAGCGCCGGGCTGGTGCACGTCCGCGCCGAGGACTGGCGCCGCAGCGTCGCCGATGCCCGCGTGCCGCTGCGCTACGAACTGTTCGGCCCGCTCGACGGCTATCCCGGCAAGGCCGCGGCCGAGCGGCGCTGGCCCAGCGCCTGGAGCGGCGACGGCCGCCACCTGTGGCTGGCCGCGTCGGGCGGCGTGGTGCGTTTCGACACGGCCGCGGTGCCCCGCAATCCGGTACGGCCGACGGCGGCGATCCTGGGCCTGGACACGGACGACGCGCACCATGCGCCGCAGCACGGCCTGCGCCTGCCCCCGGGGTCGGCGCGCTTTCGCATCGACTATACGGCGCCGGCGCTGCGCAAGCCCGAGCGGGTACGCTTCGAATACCGGCTCGATGGCGTCGACGCCAGCTGGCAGGACGGCGGCACGCGGCGCGCCACCACGTACACGAACGTGGGGCCCGGCAGCTACGTGTTCCGCGTGCGCGCCATCAACGAGGACGGCGTCCCCAGCGCCGCCGACGCCGAGCTGGCGTTCGACGTCGCGCCCACGCTCGTGCAGACCACCTGGTTCCGGGTGCTGTGCGGGGCCGCGCTCGCGTTGCTGGGCATGGGCGCCTACCGCTGGCGCGTGCGCTACCTGACGGGGCGCGTGGCCGAACGCATGCGCGTGCAGACCGCGGAACGCGAACGCATCGCGCGTACGCTGCACGACACCTTCCTGCAGACCGTGCAAGGCCTGATCCTGCGCCTGGATGCCGTCGCCGCCAGCCTGCCGCCGGGCGAACGCGCCCGCAACCAGCTGGAAGCCGTGCTGGACGACGCCGGCAAGGCGATCGGCGAAGGCCGCGACCAGCTGCAGGAACTGCGCGCGGGCGATGCGCTGGTACTGGAAGACGTACTGCAGGATGCCACCGCGCGTCTTGCGGCGGCCGGCGCACCGGCGATCGAACTGCAGGTGGAAGGCGAGCGCCGCGCGCTGCGCGCCGCCGTCGCGGCGGAAGTGGCCGACCTGGCGCGCGAGGCGCTGCGCAACGCCTGCCGGCATGCCGGCGCGACGCTGGTGCGGATCACGCTCGCCTATGGACGGCGCGCGCTGGTGGTGACCATCGCCGACGACGGCAAGGGCTTCCCTCCGGACGTGCTGCGCGACGGCGGGCGTGGCGGCCACTGGGGCATGGTCGGCATGCGCGAGCGCGCGGCCAGGATCGGGGCCCGGCTGGAATTTGCCAACGGCACCCGGGGCGGCGCCGTCGTGCTGCTCGACGTGCCGTCCGGGCGCGCCTACGCTGCGCGCTGAGTGGCGTGCCGAATGGCGTGCCGAGTGGTGTGCCGAGGGGCGTGCTGAGTTGCGTGCTCCGTTGCGTTCTGAGGTGCGCGCCAGCTCAGCGACGCGCCCGTAACGCGGGTCAGCGGTGCAGGACCGCCGCCTGCACCATCGGCCTTGCCCCCACGTCCGTCCCACGCAGCGCGAACTGGCCGCTCAGCAGGTCGTCCTGCGGCCGGTAGCCGCGCGCCTGGATGTCAAGCAGGCCGTACAAGGTGTGGTCGAGCACGTCGGTACGGTAGGAGCGCGCTTCCACGGCGGCCTGGTCCATGTGCGCCAGCTTGTCGGCACGGTTGGTCCAGACCAGCAGCGGCACCTGGTAGCCGCTCGCATCGAGGGACGAATGGCCGGCGAAATCGCGGTTGTGCCCCACTTCCTGGCCGTGGTCGGACACGTACAGCAGCGAGGTCGGATGGCTGGCCGCGCGCCGCGCGCGGGCGATGATGGAGGCGATCACGTGGTCGCCGTAGAGCATCGCGTTGTCGTACTGGTCGCGCGCCTTGACGATCCAGAACGGCCGGCCGGCGCCGCGCAGTGCGGCGTCGACGCCGTCCTCGGTGCGGGTGAACCGGTCGTACGCCTGCGGGTAGCGCAGGTCGTAGCGCAGGTGCGCGCCCTGCATGTGGACGACGACGAGCTTGCGCGGTTCCGGACGGGCGAGGATGCGCTCGATGTGCGGCAGCATGCGCTCGTCGAGGCTGCGCGCCTCGCGCCCGCGGCCCTCGTTGACGAACACCTGTTCGTGGGCATGGGCGGCCAGGAACTGGATCGGGCCGTCGGCGCGCTCCTGGTTGGACACCCAGAACACGCGGTAGCCCGCGGTGCGCGCCAGCGCCAGCACGTTGGGCTGGTCGTGCCACGCTTCCGGATCGTCCCTGGTGGCCGGCGTCAGCATCTTGAGCAGCGACTGCGCGGTGGCCGCATCGGCCGAATCCACGTTCTTGAACACGAGCAGCTGGTCGCGCATCGTCGCGCGCAGGCGTTCCAGTTCCGGCGTCGTGCGGCGCGGATAGCCGTACAGCGACCAGTTGCTGCGGTTGACGCTCTCGCCCAGCACCAGCACGACGGTCTGCTCGGCCGGCCCGGCGTAGCTGGCCTGGTCCTCGCGCGCCTTGTCCAGGTCGCGCTCGACCTTCAGGCGCACCTGTTCCATGAAGGCGCGCTGGTCGAGGTAATCGTCGACGTAGCGCGGCCAGAACACGAGCGGATTTTCCTTGGCCATGGTCGGATTGAAGTGCAGCGCGCCGAACAGCGCCGCCAGCGCCAGCCCGGCCCCGCGCATGCGCCGCGACGGCACTGCGGCAGGGCCGCCCGCGCGCGCCCAGCGCCGCTCGCACCACGCCATCAGCGCCACCAGGCCCGCGGGCACTGCTGCCACCAGCAGCATGTGGATGCCGTAGGTAGCGACGAATTCGCGCGCTTCTTCCGGATTGCTGCCCAGGATGGCGTCGGCGACGGCGATGTGCTTCGGGTTCAGGCCGTACAACCAGAACAGGAAGCCTTCGATGGCGGCGGTGGCCAGCACCAGCCCGTTGAGCAGCAGCGCGGCACCGGCGAGCAGCCGCGGCCGGGGCAGCAGCAGCGCCAGGCCGCCCAGGCCCAGGTTGGCGATGAGGACGAAGCCCGCCGCCTTGGTGAAATTGTGGGCATCCTGCATGCCGAGCTGCCAGAACGTGGCCAGGCCGGCGGCGGTAAAGAAGGCGCGCACTGCGGCCTGTCGCAATGCGAGCGGCATACGGGACTGCAAGGCATGCCGCAGCGCATGCGGCAGCGCGCCTCTGATACGGTCGATGGACATTCTCTCTCCAGTGGACTCGGCCGGGGGAGGCCGTTGGCGGCGCACGGATTCTGCGTCCGCGCTGCGCGCCAGCCCGCGGCAATGGCCACAGGCATGAACCGGACGAGCCCGCCGCGAATTGCTTGGCCGCGCCCTGTGCTCGTCAATACCGTGAGATTATGGCATACGGATCAGTTCCGACCAAGATGGCAAATCGATAGCGGCCGTGCGACCGCTCAACCGTTCACATGGAACCAAGCCGCTGTTCCTTGCGATACATGCGGCACTCGGCGGCCAGGGCCAGCAGGTTAGGGTCGCGCTCGCGGCTGCGCGGGAACAGCAAGGTGATCGCCTGGCGCGAGGCGTAGCGGGCGTCGAGCGGGATCAGGTCGACACGCGTGGAAAATTCGGCGATGCGTCCGGGCAGCAGGCTGTAGCCCATGCCACCGCCCACGAGGTTAATGAGCGAAAAGATATCGCTCACCCGCATGATCGTTTCCGGTACGTAGCCGGCCTGGCGGAATGCGTGGTCGAAGCTGTCGGACGTGACGAAACCGTCGTTCAGGGTAATGAATTTTTCCCCCTTCAGGTCGCGCAGGTCGGCCTGCGTGCGCCCCGCATACGGCGAGCCGAGCGGCGCAGCCAGGTGGACCTCGTCCTCGAACAGGGGCACCGCCAGCAATTGGGGATCGTCGAGCGACGCCTGCAGGCCGATCACGATGGCATCCAGGCGGCCGTCGTCCATGCTGCGCAGCAGTTGCTGGTTCGACCCCAGCGTCAGGTCGATCTGCAGCTCGGGACGGCGCAGCTTCAGCCCCATCAGCAGTTGCGGGATGCAGCGCAGCGTCAGCGAATACAGCGAGCCGATCTTGAGCCGGTTGGCATTCAGGCCGGCCAGGTCGCGCACCTTGCGCACGCCTTCTTCCGTCTCGCTGACGGCGCGCTGCGCATGCTTGGCGAAGGCATAGGCGGCCGGCAGCGGCGCCAGGTTGCGGCCCTCACGCCGGAACAGCGGGCAACGCAGGCCCTGCTCCAGGGAGTGCAGTGCGCGATGGATACTGACTGTCGATTGTCCCAGCTCGTCCGACACCCGGGCCAGGCTGTTCAAGCGCATGAAGGCGAGGAAAACTTCCAGTTTCTTTAGCGTAATTTCTTCATCGATCATGACAGCCTCAATCGCCTCTCTCATTCGGAAAGGATACCGCAATCGTTAGCCTGAGAGTAAACGTTCGCCGGCGGGGTTGATTGAAGCATCGTGTCTCGCTTCTTATGCTGGGTGAAACGGTTTCGATAACAAGGAGACACTATGGACACTACGACGTCCGCGCCGCGCCGCTGGGACACGCGGCGCCAGGAGAAGCGCCGCCGCCTCGATGCCGTGCGCCACCTGGCCGACGGTGCCGTGCTGCGCAGCGATCGCCTGGTCGAGGCGCTGGAATCCCTCGTCGTCAGCGGCGACCGCGTCGTCCTGGAGGGGAACAACCAGAAGCAGGCGGATTTCCTCGCCCGCGCCCTGGTACAGGTCGATCCCGGTCGCCTGAACGGCCTGCACATGATCATGCCCAGCGTGAGCCTGCCGGAACACCTCGACCTGTTCGAGCGCGGCATCGCCAGCAAGCTCGATTTCGCCTACGCGGGCGCCCAGAGCCTGCGCATCTCCCAGTTCCTGCAGGAGGGCTCGCTCCAGGTGGGCGCCCTGCACACCTATATCGAACTGTATGCGCGCCTGTACGTGGACCTGGCGCCGAACGTCGTCATGGTGGCCGGCTACAAGGCCGACCGCCAAGGCAACCTGTACACGGGTCCCAGCACCGAGGACACGCCGGCCCTGGTCGAGGCCGCCGCCTTCCGTGACGGCATCGTGATCGCCCAGGTCAACGAGATCGTGGACGACCCGAAGGACCTGCCGCGCGTCGACGTGCCGGGCACGTGGATCGACTTCGTGGTGCAGTCGGACAAGCCGTTCTACATCGAGCCCCTGTTCACGCGCGACCCGCGCCTGATCAAGCCCGTGCACATCCTGATGGCGATGATGGCGATCCGCGGCGTGTACGAGCGCCACCAGGTGCAGTCGCTGAACCACGGCATCGGCTTCAACACGGCCGCCATCGAGCTGCTGCTGCCGACCTACGGCGAGCAGCTGGGCCTGAAGGGCAAGATCTGCCGCAACTGGACGCTGAACCCGCATCCCACGATGATCCCCGCGATCGAATCGGGGTGGGTCGAGAGCATCCACTGCTTCGGCGCAGAGCTGGGCATGGAAGCCTACACGGCGGCGCGCCCGGACGTCTTCTTCACGGGCCGCGACGGCTCCATGCGCTCGAACCGCGCGTTCTGCCAGCTGGCCGGCCAGTATGCCGTCGACCTGTTCATCGGCGCCACGCTGCAGATGGACGGCCTGGGCAACTCGTCCACCGTCACCCACGGGCGCCTGACGGGCTTCGGCGGCGCCCCGAACATGGGCCACGACCCGCACGGCCGCCGCCACGCCACCCCGGCCTGGCTCGACCTCGTCGAGACGGACGATCCGCTCGCGCGCGGCAAGAAGCTCGTCGTCCAGATGGTGGAGACCTTCCAGGACGGCACGGCGCCGACCATCGTCGAGTCCCTCGACGCCGTCGAAGTGGGCAAGGCTTCCGGCATGCCGCTGGCGCCCGTGATGATCTACGGCGACGACGTGACGCACGTGCTGACCGAGGAAGGCATCGCCTACCTGTACAAGGCGCGCTCGCTCGAGGAGCGCAAGGCGATGCTGGCGGCGGTGGCCGGGGTGACGCCGATCGGCATGCGCCACGACCCGAAGCAGACGGCGCGCATGCGCGAACAGGGCCTGATCGCGCTGCCCGAGGACATGGGCGTGCAGCGCGCCCAGGCCACCCGCTCGCTGCTGGCTGCGAAGAGCATCGCCGAGCTGGTCGACTGGTCCGGCGGCTTGTACGACCCGCCGGCCAAGTTCAGGAGCTGGTGATGACGGCGCTGAACCCGGATCCGTTGCTGCCAGACCGCACGACCGCAAGCGCGAATGCAAACGCGGCGGCCGACAGCCTGCTCGCCCACGTGGCGGCGGACGCGCTGGCGCTCAATGCCGTCCAGGCCCTCGTCGACGAAGCCATGCTCACCCCCAAGCCGGGCCTGGTCGACATGCGCGGCAGCGGCGCCCACCACGACCTCACCTGGCCGCTGATGTGCGCGTCCGCGTGGGCGCTGCGTCCCGCGTTCACCGACATGGCGGTGGCCGGACGGACGCTGGCGGGCCAGGATACGCTGCTGCGCCGGCGCATCGGCGCCATCGGTCGCGAGGCCGAAGCCGCGATGCTGGCGGCGACGGGCGGCGTGAACACGCACCGCGGCGCGATCTGGGCACTGGGCCTGCTGGTCACGGCCGCCGCCGGCATCGAGGGCGCCTACGACGCCGCTGCGGTGGCCGCCCGTGCCGGGCTGCTGGCCCGCATCGACGACCCGGACGCGCCGCGCCGGACGGGCAACAAGGGCGAGCGCGCCTGCCGCCGGCACGGCGTGGGCGGCGCCCGCGGCCAGGCCCGCGCCGGCTTCCCGCAGGTAATCCAGCATGCGCTGCCGGCGCTGCGCGGCGCCCGCGCCCGCGGGGACACGGAGGCGCAGGCGCGCGTGAACGCCCTGCTGGCCGTGATGTCCACGCTCGACGACACCTGCCTGCTGGCGCGTGGCGGAGTGCCGGCCCTGCAGGCCACGCAGGACGGCGCGCGGCGCGTGCTGGATGCCGGCGGCGTGGCGACGCCCGTCGGCCGGCGCCTGCTGGCCGCACTGGAAGCGCAGATGGCGGCGCAGCACGTCTCGCCCGGCGGCGCCGCCGACCTGCTCGCGGCCGCCCTGCTGCTGGACCGGCTCGAAGGCCGACGGTAGCGCCGATACGCGGGCCAACGAACAACGACGATGGAGACGAACTAATCATGGAAAAACTGGAATTCGAGTTCGGCGCGGGCCAGAGCGCGCCGGGACGCACCGTCAGCGGCGTCGTCAGCTCGGGCGACCTGGAGGTGCTGCTGGAGCCCGCGGCCGCGGGCCGCACCACGGTCGCCGTGCAGACCTCGGTGGACGGCTACGGCGCCACCTGGACGGCGCTGCTGGAACGCGTGTTCGGCACTGGCCTGCTGCCGGCCGCGCGCATCGAGATCAACGACAACGGCGCCACGCCCGGCGTGGTGCGGATGCGCATCGAGCAGGCCTATGAGCAAGTCAATGCGCAGGCCAATACGCACGTCAATACGCAAGCGAACCACCAAGCCAAGGGAGGACAGCCATGAGCATCGAAGCCCTGCTCCAGCGTGACAGCTTCATCGAACGCGGCGCCCGCAGCCGCGCAGAGGCGCTGCTCGACCCCGGCACCTTCCGCGAACTGGTGGGACCATTCGAGCGCATCACCTCCCCCTGGCTCGCCATGCAGAACCTCGTGACGCAGGCCGACGACGGCGTCGTCGTCGCCAAGGGAAAACTGGATGGCCAGCCCACGGTGGTGCTGGCGATCGAAGGCGCGTTCCAGGGCGGCAGCATGGGCGAGGTGGGCGGTGCCAAGATCGCCGGCGCGCTCGAACTGGCGGCGCGCGACAACCGCAACGGCATCCCCACGCAGGCCGTCATCCTGTTCGAGACGGGCGGCGTGCGCCTGCAGGAAGCGAACCTGGGCCTGGCAGCCATCGCCGAGATCCAGTCCGCCATCGTCGACCTGCGCCGCTATCGACCGGTGGTCGGTGTCAGTGCCGGTACCGTCGGTTGTTATGGTGGCATGTCGATCGCGGCGGGGTTATGCTCCTACCTCGTATTGACGAGGGAGGCCCGCCTGGGCCTGAACGGACCGCAGGTGATCGAGCAGGAGGCGGGCGTGGCGGAATTCGACGCGCGCCAGCGTTCCCTGATCTGGGGCCTGACGGGCGGCGAGCAGCGCGTGGCCGCCCACCTCGCGGACCTGTGCGTGGCCGACGATACGCAGGAAGTGCGCAGCGCCGTCGCCGGCCTGTTCGCACGCGGCGTGCCGGCCGTGCACCGCAGCGAGCGCATCGACGATTTTCTTGCCTGCCTGGAGCGCGTGGACACCAGCGCCCAGCCCACGCCGGCGCAAGCCCGCGACCTGTTTGCGAAAGGACTCGAATGATGGATGCCGCTACCAACACCAGTGCGGACAAGCACGGCAAGGGCGCCATGTGGCTGCGCCTGCTCACGGGCGGCGCCCAGCCGGCCCACGACTGGGCTGCCGTGAAGGCGGTCGACGCCATCCTGGCCGGCCAGGACGCGCGCTACATCGCCGTGGTGCCGGACCCGGACAACCGCTTCCCGCGCGCCCGCAACGGCGAAGCGGGCCTCGTCGAGGGCTGGCAGCTGGCCCGTGCCGTGCACGAGGTCATGCAGCTGGACCGCGCCGCCGCCGTCAAGCGCCCGATCGTGGCGATCATCGACGTGCCCAGCCAGGCCTACGGCCGGCGCGAGGAAGCCTTCGGCATCCACCAGGCGCTGGCCGGTGCCGCAGGCGCCTATGCCCAGGCGCGCCAGGCCGGCCATCCGGTGATCGGCCTCGTCGTCGGCCTGGCCATGTCCGGCGCCTTCCTCGCGCACGGCTACCAGGCCAACCGCCTGATCGCCCTGGACGATCCGAACGTGCAGGTACACGCAATGGGCAAAGCGTCGGCCGCCCGCGTGACGCTGCGCTCCGTCGAGGCGCTGGAAAAGCTGGCGGCCAGCGTGCCGCCGATGGCCTACGACGTGCAGAGCTTCGCCTCGCTCGGCATCCTGTGGAAGATCCTGCAGCTGACCAACCTGGCGCTGCCGGACGAGCAGGACCTGGCCCTCGTGCACGGCGCGCTCGAGGCGGCGCTGGCCGACATCCTGGACGACCCGGCGCGCGACCTCTCGGGCCGCCTGCAGGGCCGCCACCGGCAGGCATCGCGCCGCGTGCGCGAACTGCTGCAGTCCGAATGGGAGGCCGCCGACTGACCAGACCCTGACCCCAAGCGGATGCTGCCGACGCCGCAAGACCAAGACACCAGAAGCACGCGGCGCGGCCTGCCAAATTTTTTCGGAAAGTTGGACACATAGAGGAGACAGCCATGATTATCTATGGAACCGCATTACTCGCAGTCTGCCACCTGCTCGGGATCTTCCTGGGCGACCTGCTGGGCGCCCTGCTCGGCGCCAAGACCAACGTCGGCGGCGTGGGCATCGCCATGATCCTGCTGATCTGCGCCCGCCTGTGGATGCACAAGCGCGGCCTGATGCCGCCCCAGACCGAGATGGGCGTGGGCTTCTGGGGAGCGATGTACATCCCCGTCGTCGTCGCCATGGCCGCCCAGCAGAACGTCGTCTCGGCGCTGCGCGGCGGCCCGGTGGCGCTGATCGCGGCGCTGGGCACCGTGCTCGTGTGCGCGCTGTGCATCAACCTGATCAACCGCAGCGAACGCAACGCGCCGGAGTGGGAGCCGGAAGCGGACGCCAAACGCGGCCAGCCGCAATCGATCTGAGGAGACCACCATGCTCGACCTCCTGGAAAAAACCGCGAAACACAATGGCCTCGTGCTGGCCTTCGCCCTCGTCGGCCTCGTGATGCTGGTATCGATGTGGATGTCCAAGCGCCTCACCATGGGCCGCGTGCACGGCTCGGCGATCGCCATCGTCATCGGCCTCATCCTCGCCTACTGGGGCGGCATCCAGACCGGTGGCCAGAAAGGCCTGGCCGACCTGTCGCTGTTCGCCGGCGTGGGCCTGATGGGCGGCGCCATGCTGCGCGACTTCGCCATCGTCGCCACCGCCTTCGAGGTGCAGGTCGTGGAAGCGCGCAAGGCCGGCTTCGTCGGCGCCGCCGCGCTGATCCTGGGCACCATCCTGCCCTTCATCGTGGGTGCCTGCGTCGCCTGGGCCTTCGGCTACCGCGACGCCGTGAGCATCACCACCATCGGCGCAGGCGCCGTCACCTACATCGTCGGTCCCGTCACGGGCGCGGCGATCGGTGCGAGTTCCGACATCATGGCCCTGTCCATCGCGACGGGCCTCGTGAAGGCGATCATGGTGATGGTCGGCACGCCGGCCGCGGCGCGCTTCCTGCGCCTGCGCACCCCGCGCTCGGCGATGGTGTTCGGCGGCCTGGCCGGCACCGTCAGCGGCGTCTCGGCGGGCCTGGCGGCCACCGACCGCCGCCTCGTGCCGTACGGCGCCCTCGTCGCCACCTTCCACACGGGCCTGGGCTGCCTGCTCGGCCCCTCGCTGCTGTTCTTCGCCACGCGCGCGCTGGTGGCCTGATGTACTACGGCGCGCACGACCTGCTGTTCCTGGGCGAGCCCGGCGCGTTCGAGCCCGTGGGCCCGCGCCCGGACTGGCTCGGCGGCGCCTGGCAAGCGCGGGCGCCGCTGGTCGTGCGCAGGGAAGCGACGTCCCATGGCCGACTCCCCGTCGGTGCCCGCGGCCCCCTGCGCAACCAGCGGCTCGCCGGCTACGTCGACGGCGCCGTGGTACAGCAGCGGGTGACGCCGGAAATGCTCGCGCAGGCGCCGGTCCCCGCCGGCCCGCCCTGCCTTGCCGCCCTCGCCCGCCTGGCCCCGCGCCTGGCGGGCCTGGGCCTGGCCTGGGGACCGATCGGCGGTGTGGGCTTCCAGCTCGCCAGCGGCCTGCCCGTGCTGCGCGAGACGAGCGACCTCGATCTGCTGGTGCGTGCGCCGCGCCCCCTGCCCGCCGGCACGGTCGCCGCCCTGGCCGCCTTGCAGCGCGATGCCGATTGCCGCATCGACATCCAGGTCGACACGGGCAGCGGCGGCTTCGCGCTGGCCGAGTACGCGCGCGGCGGCCGCGTGCTGCTCAAGACGGCGCACGGCCCCGTGCTGCTGGACGATCCGTGGCAAGGTCGGTGGCAGCAGGATCGGTGGCAGAAGGACGAGGCCGCATGAGCGTCCTGTTCACCTTCCCCGGCCAGGGCGCGCAAAAGCCGGGCATGCTGCATGCGCTGCCCGATCATCCGGAAACGGCGCGCACGCTGGCCGAAGCGTGGGAGGCGCTGGGCCGCGACGTGCTGCCGCTCGACACGGAGGCGGCGCTCGCGTCGACCGTGGCCGTCCAACTGTGCGTGCTCGTCGCCGGCGTCGCCATGGCGCGCGTGCTGGCCGCGCAGGAGGCGCGGCCGCAGATGGTCGCCGGCCTGTCGATCGGCGCCTGGCCGGCCGCCGTGATGGCCGGCGTGCTCGGATTCGCGGATGCCGTGCGCCTCGTCGCCCTGCGCGCCCGCCTGATGGAAGAGGCCTACCCGCGCGGCTACGGCATGACGGCCGTCGGCGGCCTCACGCGCCAGCAGCTGGAGCCGCTGGTGGCGCGCGTGCACGGCCCCGCCAGCCCCGTCTACCTGGCCAACCTGAACGCGGCGCGCCAGATCGTCATCGCCGGCAGCGACGCCGCGATGGCGGCCGTGGCCGACCTGGCGCTGCAGCACGGCGCCCAGCGCGCCGAACGCCTGGCCGTCGCCGTCCCTTCGCACTGCGAACTGTTCGACGCCCAGGCCCGCGTGCTCGCCGACGCCGTCGCCGCGGTCGCGCTGGCCCGCCCGCGCATCACCTACGTCAGCAGCAGCGCGGCGCGCGCCCTGTTCGACGGCAAGGCGATCGGCGCCGACCTGGCCGCGAACATGGCCCGGCCCGTCCTGTGGGCCGACACCGTGCGCCATGCCTGGGAACGCGGGGCCCGCCTGGCCCTGGAGATGCCGCCGGGCGCCGTGCTGACGCGGCTGGCGGAGACGGAGTTTGCCGGCGGATCCGCCATCGCGGCCGACGGGCAGCGCGTCGACAGCCTCGTGGCGCTGTTGCAGGACAGCCCGTATGGCGGATGAAGGGGAAACGCGCGGCGGGCGCTAGCCGCGCTCGGCGCGATGCCCCGGCCACGTGATCTCGAGCTCGTAGCCGATCGAGCGCGCCAATCCGTCCAGGTCGGGAAACAGCGTCGCGTGCGTGATGTTCATGCGGTACAGCGACAGCATCGCCTCGGCGCGCACGCTCGCCGGCAGCACGAACTTGCGCAGCAGCGGCGTGCCCCGCTCGTACTGCGTGATGATCTCGTCGAGCGGCTTGTCCAGCACGCCGGGCACGACGAAGGTACCCGATTGCGCCACCAGGCGCCGGTCCATCTCTTCCGGTTCGCCGACCCAGATGATGTCCTTGTTGTTGACGGCGAAGTGGCGCTCGAAGTTGCCGCGCACGCGCGGGTCGATCGCCTCGCGCCGCAGCGTCACGTCGTGGCGCGGCGCCGCGCTCCACAGCGTGGGCGTGTCCAGCGCGAACACGGCGGCGCTGCAGTTCGTGTTGTTCAGGGCGAAAAAGGCCGCCACGAACGGCGACTTGGTGAAGTCGATCATGCGCGTCGGGGCGCCGTGGTGCTGCATCAGCGCCAGGCAGCGAATGTCGTCCACCAGCAGGTTCGCATCGGCGAGATAGACGTGGGCCTTGCGGCGGAAGATGCGCAGCGCGCGCTCTTCGCGCTGGCGCCACGACGCCCTGTCCGGCACGAAGCTGTGCAGGTAGCGCGACAAGGCGCTCATCAAGTCCCACCCCGCGTCCGGCAGGCCGCGGAAGGCCCAGCCGTCGCATTCCGAGGTCAGGGCGACGAATTCGTTCCAGCTCTTGACGTGTACGATGTCCATTGCACGGCGCCGCGGCGCGGCGATTGGCTTGAGGTGAAAAATGCTCTCACAGGGGGCCGCCGCGCGTCAATCGAATCGGGAACCGTCCACGATCGCCAGCCGGTCCAAGCGCACCGCCGTGCCGTCGTCCAGCCGCGCATACTCGACACCATCCTGCGTGAACAGGTCGCGGATGCGCGTGTCCACCGTGCGCCGGACACCGTCTTCCCCCGTCACCTCTAGCCGCACGACGCGCGCGCGCGTGGCTGCCGCCTCGAACGCGTCGTAGAGCGCGCAGGCGATGGGCTGGTAGGGCGCGGTCATG
Organism: Massilia paldalensis; assembly: GCF_044901715.1. Taxonomy (NCBI): domain Bacteria; kingdom Pseudomonadati; phylum Pseudomonadota; class Betaproteobacteria; order Burkholderiales; family Oxalobacteraceae; genus Massilia; species Massilia paldalensis. The sequence continues at coordinate 1,528,579 of NZ_JBJCIU010000001.1, read as the reverse complement.
CCTCCTCCCGGGCGAAGAAGGCGAGATCGGCATCGGCGTGGCGCTCGAAGTGCACGCGGTCGTGCCACGTGCCGCCCAGCTCGAAGCTGCGCCGCGAGCGTCCGTATTCGACGAAGCCGTTGCGCAGCAGGACCCGTTGCGAGGCCAGGTTGGCGACGCTGGCATCGGCTTCGAGGCGGCGCAAGCGCAGCTCGCCGAACGCGATGGCGAGCAGGCGCTGCACGGCGGCGCCGGCGATGCCCCGCCCGCCGAAGTCGGCACCGATGCGGTAGCCCAGCACGGCGCTGTGGGAGTGGGCGCGCTTGACGTGGCTTAAGTTGATGCGGCCGACCAGCGTGCCTTGCCCGTCGCGCACGAGGAACTGGTAGCCGCGGTCCGCCAGCGCATCCGCCTGCGCCGCCGCGATGGCGCGCGCCACGCCGTCGCGCGCGTAGTAGGCGGCTGGACGGGCATTGATGTGGGCCTCGAAAAAGGCGCGGTTGGCCAGCTCGAAGGCCAGCAGCGGATCGAGGTCGGCGGCGACGGGCGCGGCAAGGGTGACGGTCATCGGTGCGGAGCGGAGCGGTGGATAACGCATGCTGCCACGGCGGGGCCGGGCCGGCAAGGCCCCGCTCAACCGACGCGCTTGGACTTGGCCACGTTGTCCAGCTCGGCCATGATGTCGGCCGCCTTGACGGGCTTGACGAAGTGGCGGTCGAAGCCCGCCTCCAGCGCCTTTTCCCGGTCCTGGGCCTGGCCGTAGCCGCTCACGGCCACGAGGGGCACATGCTGCATGCCGGGCTGCATGCGCAGCCGGCGCGCCAGCTCGTAGCCGTCGAATTCGGGCAGGCCGATGTCCAGCACGCACAGGTCGGGCCGCTGGCGCGCCGCATGTTCCAGCGCCCTGCTCGGGCTGTGGCACACGGTGCAGTGGTGGCCCACGGCCTCGATGTACATCGCCAGGATCTCGGCCGCGTCGACGTTGTCGTCCACGATCAGCACGTCCAGCGCATCGGCCGGCGCCACCGTGCCGGCGCCGGCAGCCGTGTCGGCCGCGCCCTCCTGCCGTTCGTGGTAGCGCGGCAGCACGACAGTGAAACGGCTGCCCGCGCCCGGCCCGGCACTGTCGGCGGCCACGCTGCCGCCGTGCAGCTCGACGAGGCTCTTGACCAGGGCGAGGCCGATCCCCAGGCCGCCCTGCGAGCGGTCGGCGCTGCGCTCGCCCTGCGAGAACAGCTCGAACGCGCGCCCCGCCAGCTCGGCCGACATGCCGATGCCGTCGTCGCTCACCTCCACCTCGACCTCGTCCTCGGCCAGCCGGATGCGCACGTCGATGCGGCCGCCGTCGGGCGTGTACTTGGCGGCGTTGCCCAGCAGGTTGGCGAAGATCTGCACGAGGCGCTTGCGGTCGCCGTGGATCAGCGCCTCGTCGGGCGGCATGTGCAGTTCCAGGTGGTGGTCCTTCGCCTTGACGAGGGGGCGTACCTGCTCGACGGCCTCGCCGACGACGGCGGCCAGCTGCACGGGCCCGCTCTCCAGCGTGATCAGGCCGCGGGTGACGCGCGAGACGTCCAGCAGATCGTCGATCAGGCCCGTCATGTGGCTGGCCTGGCGCGCGATGATGGCCGTCACCTGGCGGATGCGGGCATCGTCGGCCTTGCCGATCTTGAGGAAGTCGGCCGCGGCGGCGATGGGCGCGAGCGGATTGCGCAGCTCATGCGCGAGCATGGCAAGGAATTCGTCCTTGCGCCGGTCCGCCTCGCGCAGCGCGTGCTGGGCGTCGCGGATCGGCGAGATGTCGACCACGTAGGCGATGCCCTCGCCGCCGCCGGCCGTGGCCGCGCCGATCTGCACGCTGGCGCGGCTGCCGTCCTTGCGGTAGTACTCCTTGACGTAGTTCTCCATCCTGCCGACGGTGCGCAGCCGCTCGATCACCTCGTCGTTGGACGGGCGCCACTCCGCCGGCGTGAGCCGCTGCGAAGTCATCTCGCCGCGCTCCATTTCCTCGCGCGTGTAGCCCAGCATGTCGAGGAAGGCCTGGTTGGCGTCGATGATGGTCCCATCGAGGCGGTAGCGGATGATGCCGATGACGTTCGACTCGGCCAGGCGGCGGAACCGCGCCTCGCTCTCGCGCAGCGCTTCCTCGGCTTCCTTCTGGCGCGAGACGTCGAGCACGATGCCCGGCAGCCAGGCCGCCCGGCCGGCCTCGTCGCGCGCGACCTTGCCACGGGCGAGCAGGTGGCGCCAGCCGTCGCCGGCCCGCACGCGGTAGTTGCACTCGTAGCCGTCGCCGCTCGTCACGGCCAGCTCGATCGCGGCGCGCGTCTGCGCCACGTCGTCCGGATGGATACCGGCCAGGTAGGCGCCCAGCTTCCCGCCCGCCGCCTCGCGCGGGTCGACGCCGAAGATGCGGGCCAGGTTACGGTCGGCATACACCCGGTCCTGCTGCAGGTCGTAGGTCCAGGTGCCGATGTCGGCGGCCACCAGTGCCGCCTCCTGGCGCAGGCGCGCGTCGAGCAGGATCTCCTCGTTGCGCTTGTGCTGGTCGATATCCGTGCAGGTGCCCATCCAGCGCACGATGCGGCCGCCTTCGTCGCGCACGGGCAGTGCCCGCCCCAGCACCCAGCGGTACTCGCCGCTGTGGTGGCGCAGCCGGTACTCCACCTCGTACTGTTCTCCCGTCTCGAGCGCATGGCGCCACAGCGACCAGGCTCGCTCGCGGTCATCCGCGTGGAACATCGTAGCCCAGCGCTCGCCGTCGGTCTCGCCCTCGTGCATGCCGGTGAAGTCGTACCAGCGCTGGTTGTAGTAATCGTGGTAGCCGTCGGGCAGCGTCGACCACACCATCTGCGGCATGGCATCCGTGATGGCGCGGAACTTGGCCTCGCTCTCGCGCAGCGGCGTGAGGTCGGCGATCGTGCAGGTGAAACCGTGGATGGTGCCGTCCAGGCCGCGCAGCGGGGCGAACGCCAGGTCGAGCCAGGCGTTCGCGTGCACCCCGGCGGCGCGCGGCAGTTCCAGCGCCGCCTGTTCGACGTGGAAGGACTCGCCGGCCAGCGCGCGCCGGATCGGCCCCTCCAGCGCGGCCCACGCCTGCGGCCAGGTCTCGCGCATGGGCTGGCCCAGGATGCCGGGATGACGGCGTCCCACGAGCGCCAGCGTGGCATCGTTGTACAGCTGGCACAGCTGCGGCCCCCAGCCGATGAACACGGGCGTGGCGGCATCGAGCATGAAACGTACCGCATGGCGCAAGGCCGGATCCCAGGCCTCGGGGGCGCCGAGGACGCCCACGGGGCGGCCCGGCGCGTTCAGCAGGCCTTCGACGCCATCGTGGATCATTACCCGGGAGATCTCGTTCATATTGCTCTTTCTGTAACGCGGCGAGGGAATCGCGTCCCACATTCTAGTCGCTTACGGAAAGAGCGTGCTGGGCCGCATTACTCCTTGACGCCGGAACCCGGCCTGGCCTGGCCGGCGTGCAAATCCGCCTTTACAGTATCGGGCGCCACGTTGTTGATGACGTTGCCGATGAATTTGCTACTCATCATGCCGGCGACGATGCGGTCCTTGCCATCCTTCATGGCGTCGTAACCCTCCTTCGCCACGTCGTCCGGCTTCGCCTTCTCGCCTACCCCCAGCTTGTTGTCGAGCATGCCGGCGCGCGGCCAGAAGTTGGTGTCGACCTGGCCAGGCATCAGCAGCGTGATCGACACGCCGCTGTCCTTCACCTCGGACTTCACCGCCTCCGCGAACGAGATGAGGAAGGCCTTGGTCGCGCCGTACACGGTTTCGTACGGGGTGGGCATCGTGCCGGAGATCGACGCCGTGTACAGCAGGCGCCCGCTGCCGCGCGCCACCATGTCCGGCAGCAGGCGCTTGGTCAGGTGGACCTGGGACACGGCGTTCAGCTGGATCATCGACAGCTCGCGCTGAAGGTCCGTGCCGCCGACGAAGTAGCCGCCGAGGCCGACGCCGGCATTCAGGGCGGCGGCGGCCAGCGGGCGGCCCGTCGCCTGCACTGCGGCGTACAGCGCCTCGACGCCGTCGTAGTCCGTCAGGTCGGCCTCGACGATGATCGCCTCGGCCCCGGCCGCGCGCAGCTCGGCGGCCGTGCGCTCCAGGCCGGCCCGCTGCGTGGCCGTGATGACGACGTCGTGACCGTCGGCCGCGAACAGCTTCGCCAGCTCGTAGCCGATGCCGCTCGAGGCACCCGTCACCAGGGCCAGCGGGCGGCCCGTCGTGCTCATCGTACTTGCCGTACTTGTGGTACTCGTTGCGCTCATGGCGATTCCTTTGTTCAGGCCGACTGCGGCATCTTCGGCAGCAGCTTGTCGAGCGTCACCGGATAGTCGCGCACGCGCACGCCGGTGGCGTTGTAGATCGCATTCGCGACCGCCGCCGCCACGCCGCAGATGCCCAGCTCACCCACGCCCTTGGCCTTCATGGGCGAGGAGATCGGGTCGGTCTCGTCCAGGAAGATCACGTCCTGGTGCGGGATGTCGGCGTGCACGGGCACCTCGTAGCCGGCCAGGTCGTGGTTGACGAAGAAGCCGACGCGCTTGTCGACGACCAGCTCTTCCATCAGCGCCGCGCCCGTGCCCATCGTCATGGCGCCGATCACCTGGCTGCGCGCCGACTTCGGGTTCAGGATGCGGCCCGACGCGCACACGGCCAGCATGCGGCGCACGCGGATCTCGGCCGTGTAGGCGTCGACGGCCACCTCGACGAAGTGGGCGCCGAAGGTCGACTGCTGGAACTTCTTGTCCAGGTCGCCGTACTCCATCTTGTCCTCGCCGATCACATCGCCGTCACGCGCCGCCTGCTCGAGCGCGACGGACTTGCCGCCCGCGCTCACCTTGCCGTCCGTGAAGTCGGCATTGGTCGGGTCCAGGCCCAGCTTCTTCGCCACGTTCTCGCGCAGCTTGACGCAGGCCGCGTACACGCCCGCCGTCGAGCTGTTGCCGCCCCACTGGCCGCCGGAACCCGCCGACACCGGGTATTCCGAGTCGCCCAGGCGCACGTCGACGCGTTCCAGCGGCACGCCCATCATCTCGGCCGCCGTCTGCGCGATGATCGTGTAGCTGCCCGTGCCGATGTCCGTCATGTCCGTCTCGACCGTCACGCGGCCGTCGCGGCCCAGGCGCACGCGCGCCGCGGACGGGGTGTTGATGTTGTTGCGGAAGGCCGAGGCCATGCCCATGCCGATCAGCCACTGGCCCTCGCGCACCTTGCCCGGCGTCGCATTGCGCTTGCTCCAGCCGAACTTTTCGGCGCCCAGGCGCAACGTGTCGACGAAGCGGCGCTGCGAGAACTTGCGCTCGCGCTTTTCCGGATCGACCGTCGTGTCGTTCACGATGCGCAGCATGACCGGGTCCATCTTGAGCTTTTCGGCCAGCTCGTCCATTGCGATCTCCAGCGCCATCATGCCCGGCGCCTCGCCCGGCGCGCGCATCGAGTTGCCCTCCGGGAGGTCCAGCGTCGCCAGGCGCATGCGCGTCATGCGGTCCTGGCCCGCGTACAGCAGGCGGGTCTGGTTGACGGCGGTTTCCGGCTGGCCGTCCGGCAGGTCGCCGGACCAGCTCTCGTGGGCGATGGCCGTGATGCGGCCCTCGCGCGTGGCGCCGATGCGGATGCGCTGGATCGTGGCCGGGCGGTGCGTGGTGTTGTTGATCATGATCGCGCGCTGCAGCGTCACCTTGACGGGACGGCCGGCCGCCTTCGCGCCCAGCGCCGCCATCAGCGCCTCGGAACGCAGGAACAGCTTGCCGCCGAAGCCGCCGCCGATGTAGGGCGAGACCAGGCGCACGTTTTCCTCGGGGATGCCGAGCGTCTTGGCCAGGTCCTTCTTGCCCCAGTTGATCATCTGGTTCGACGTGTACAGCGTGAGCTTGTCACCGTTCCAGACGGCGATCGACGCATGCGGTTCCATCATCGCGTGCGACTGGTCGGGCGTCGTGTAGGTCGCGTCCAGCTTCACGGGCGCGTTGGCATAGCCCTGCTCGAAATTGCCGGCCTTGGTGTCCGGCTCGTCCTTCTCGTCGGGCTTCTTGGCTGCGTTCTTGGCCGCCTCCAGGTCGTAGACGCCATTGACCTTGGCGTAGTCGACCTTCAGCAGCGAGGCCGCGGCGCGCGCCTGCTCGAAGGTCTCGGCGACGATCACGGCGACGGCCTGGTGGTAGTGCTGCACCTCGGGGCCGGCCAGCAGCTTCGCGGTGTTCTTCTCGCCCTTGCCCAGCTTGCCGGCATTCTCGTGGGTGACGACGGCGAGCACGCCGGGCGCCGCCTTGGCGGCGGCGGTGTCGATCTTCGTGATGCGGCCCTTGGCGATGCTGGAACCCACGACGTAGCCGTAGGCGGCGTTCGGCGCGGCCTTGTGCTGCTCGTAGGCGTAGGGAGCGGTGCCCGTGGTCTTCAGCGGACCGTCGATGCGGTCCGTGGGCTTGCCGACCACCTTCAGGCGGTCGATCGGATTGGTGGTGGCGGGTGTGGTGAATTTCATGTCGTCGGTCTCCTCGTCAGCCGGTGCGCTTGGCGCCGCGCGCGTCGGCCAGGATGGCGTCGAGCGTGCGCTGGACCAGCGGGACCTTGAATGCGTTGTCGTTGGTGGTGCGGGCATCGGCCAGCAGGCGGGCCGTCACGGCCTTGCCGCCCTGCGCCATCGCCTGCTCGGCGGCCGGCACGCGCCACGGCCGGTGCGCCACGCCGCCCAGCGCCACGCGGCCGCTGCCGTCCGGCTGCACGACGGCAGCCACGGACACCAGCGCGAACGCGTAGGACGCGCGGTCGCGCACCTTGCGGTAGTAATGCTTGCCGCCCAGCGGCTTGGGCAGCGTGACGGCGGTGATCAGCTCGCCCGGCTGCAAATTCGTCTCGATGTGCGGCGTATTGCCCGGCAGCCGGTAGAAGTCGGCGATCGGGATCACGCGCTTGGCGCCGTTCGGCGCCACCGTCTCGATCTGCGCGTCGAGCAGCTGCATGGCCACGGCCATGTCGCTCGGGTGCGTCGCGATGCACATCTCGCTCTGGCCGACGATGGCCAGCTGGCGCGAATAGCCGCCGATGGCGGAGCAGCCGCTGCCCGGCTTGCGCTTGTTGCAGGCCTGGTTGGTGTCGTAGAAATACGGGCAGCGGGTGCGCTGCAGCAGGTTGCCGGCCGTGGTCGCCTTGTTGCGCAGCTGGCCGGATGCGCCGGCCAGCAGCGCGCGCGACAGCACGGCATAGTCGCGCCGCACGCGCGCGTCGGACGCCAGGTCCGTGTTGCGCACCAGGGCGCCCACGCGCAGGCCGCCCTCGGGCGTCGGTTCGATCTTGTCCAGGCCCAGGCCGTTGACGTCGACGAGGTGGGCGGGCGTCTCGATCTCGAGCTTCATCAGGTCGAGCAGGTTGGTGCCGCCGGCGATGAAGCGGGTGTTCGGCTGGCGGCTGGCCGCCGCGGCCGCCTCGGCCGGCGTCGTCACGCGCTGGTAGGTAAATGCCTTCATGCCTTGCCTCCCACTTCGGTGATCGCCTCCATGATGTTCGAATAGGCGCCGCAGCGACAGATGTTGCCGCTCATGCGTTCGCGCAGCTCATCGACGGACAGCAGCGGCTTGGTGTTCAGGTCGCCCGTCACGTGGCTGGGGATGCCGCGCTTGATCTCGTCGAGGACGGCGACGGCCGAACAGATCTGTCCCGGCGTGCAATAGCCGCACTGGTAGCCGTCGTGCTTGACGAAGGCCGCCTGCATCGGGTGCAGCTTGCCCGGCTGGCCCAGGCCCTCGATCGTGGTGACCTCGTCGCCCTCGTGCATCACGGCGAGGCTCAGGCAGGAGTTGATGCGGCGGCCGTTGACCATCACCGTGCAGGCGCCGCACTGGCCCTGGTCGCAACCCTTCTTGGTGCCGGTCAGGTGCAGGTGCTCGCGCAGCAGGTCGAGCAGCGTCGTGCGGGTGTCGACCTGCTGCTCGTAGCGCTGGCCGTTGACGCGCAACGCCACCTTCGCCTTCACGGGCGCCGGCGTCGTGGCCGCGCCGCCTTGCGGGGACTCGACCTGCGCCACGGCCGGCAGCGCGGCCGCCGTCGCCGTCACGGCGCCGGCGACGAGCACGTCGCGCCGGCCGCGGTTGATGTTCTTCGAATGGTCCATTGTCGCTTCCTTTATTGGATGGGGGCCGGCGCTGGGGACGTGCACCGGGCGTTGTCGTCATGATAAGCGAATTATGGAACACCCCTGAACACTGTTCGGTCAACGCGACCACGCACCAAATATGTGCAATTCCTTCCGGCAATTAGTGCAAACAAGCATTGGTGTTGCTGCGCACAAATCGAAAAGCAAGTTTGTTATAAAAAGTTTACGATTGGCCTAAATCAAACAGTCGTTTAACTAAATGAACCCAGACGATCAGTTGCCCGTGCGACGGCAGCGCAGCGACGGCATCCAGGCGCGCGAACGGATCCTCGCTGCGGCACTGCGCCTGTTCGTCGAACGCGGCTACGCCAGCACGCCCGTGCGCGACATCGCCCAGGCCGCCGATGCCAACGTGGCCGCCATCGCCTACTATTTCGGCGACAAGGCCGGCCTGTACCGTGCCGCCCTGTATGAACCAGTCTGCGCGCTGGCCGGCGACGATGCCCTGTCCGCGGCCACCGACCTGCCCTTGCGTGCGGCCCTGGCGGCGACGATACGGGCGTGCCTGGCACCATTGGGCCAGGGCCGCAATGCCCTGCTGTGCGTGCGCCTGCGCCAACGTGAGGCCTTCGAGCCGACCGGCATGCTCGACGACGAGCGCCCGCAACGCGAGCGGCTGCAGCGCCACCTCACCGCCATCGTGGCGCGGGCGCTGGGTTTCGAACCGGGCACGCCCCCCGACCCGGACCTGCACGCGCTGGCGTTTTCCATCCGGGCGCTGGTCGTCTACCCCTACATCGGCCACGAACATATCCACGCGGCCGAACCCAGGCTGTTCGATGCCCCCGGCGCCCTCGACGCCTGGGTCGAGCGCCTGACCGCCTATGCCGCCGCCATGGTCGACGCCGAACGCGCGCGCCGGCGTCCCTGATTGCAGCCCGATTTATCAACCCTCCTCCACATCGCAAACGACAGAAAGAACGACATGAGCGACCAAGCCATCACCGACAAGGAAGAAGACAGCACCGACGACAGGCCGGACGACAACGACAAGAACAAGGACCCCAAGGGCGGCGACAAGAAGGACGACAAAAAAGACGACAACGAGAAGGACGGCAAGGACGACAAGAAGGACGAGAAGATGTCGCCCGAGCGCAAGCGCAAGATGCGCATCGTGCTCGTCGTGGTCGGCATCCTCGTCCTGCTGGGCGTGCTGGGCTGGGTCCTGTACTACAACCTGCACGGCAAGTTCTTCGAGAAGACGGACGACGCCTACCTGCAGGCGGACGCCGTCACCATCTCGCCCAAGATCGGCGGCTACGTCGAGGAAGTGCTCGTCCGGGACAACCAGGACGTGCAGGCGGGCCAGCCGCTCGTGCGCATCGACCCGCGCGACTACCGGGCCCAGGCCGAGCAGTACCAGGCCCAGATCGACATCGCCCATGCGAACGCGGACGCGGTGCGCGCGCAGATCGCCGAGCAGGAATCGGCCGTCGACCAGGCCCGGGCCCAGCTGGCGGCGGCGCGCGACAATGCCGCCTTCGCCGCGGGCGAGGCGAGACGCTATGCGCCGCTGACGGAGATCGGGGCGGAAAACGCCCAGACGCTGGCCGCGCGCCGCAACGACGCCGACCAGAGCGCGCGCCAGGTTGCGGCGCAGCGTGCGGCGCTGGCCAACGCCCAGAAGCGCATCCTCGCGCTGCAGGCCCAGGTGCGCCAGGCCGAGGCGCAGGCCGGCGCGGCCCAGGCCCAGCTGAAGGCGGCCGACGTCAACCTGCAGTCGACGACGCTCACGGCCAGCGTGGCCGGCCGCGTGGGCGATTCCAGCGTGCGCGTGGGCCAGTTCGTGCAGCCGGGCACGCGCCTGATGAGCGTCGTCCCCCTCAACACGATGTACGTGGGGGCGAATTTCAAGGAAACGCAGATCGGCCGCATGCGCGTGGGCCAGCCCGTCGAGATCGAGGTCGATGCCCTGCCCGGCCTGAAGCTGCACGGCCACGTGGACAGCGTGTCGCCGGGCACGGGCGCCCAGTTCTCGCTGATGCCGCCGGAGAACGCGACGGGCAACTTCACCAAGATCGTGCAGCGCGTCCCCGTGCGCGTGGCGCTCGAAGCCGGCCCCGATGCGCGCCGCGTGCTGGTGCCTGGTCTGTCGCTGAAGGTCGTCGTCGATACGCGCAACGCCAAGGACGCCATCAAGGACATCAAGAAGAAGGAAAAGGAGCGCACCGAGCGCCGCGAAGACGGAGCGCAGCAATGAGCGAACAGAAAGCCGATACCGGCGCCTGGCTCGCCGTCGCCGCCGGCACGCTGGGCGCGCTGATGGCGACGCTGGACATCTCGATCGTCAATTCCTCGCTCCCCACGATCCAGGGAGAGATCGGCGCCTCGGGCACGGAAGGCACGTGGATCGCCACCGGCTACCTGGTCGCCGAGATCGTCATCATCCCGCTGTCCGGCTGGCTCGAGCGCGTCTTCGGCCTGCGCACCTTCCTGCTGGTGGTGGCGGCGCTGTTCACGGGCTTTTCCGTGCTGTGCGGCCTGTCGACCACGCTGGGCATGATGATCGCCGGCCGCGTGGGCCAGGGCTTCACGGGCGGCGCCATGATCCCCACCGCCCAGACCATCATCGCGACCCGGCTGCCGCGCAGCCAGCAGCCGATCGGCACGGCGATGTTCGGCGCCACCGTCGTGCTGGGGCCCATCATCGGCCCCCTGATCGGCGGCTGGCTGACGGAAAACCTCAGCTGGCACTATGCGTTCTTCCTGAACGTCCCGATCTGCCTGGGCCTCATCATCCTGCTGCTCGTCGGCCTGCCGCACCAGAAGGCGGAACCGGACGAGCTGCTGCGCGCCGACTGGATCGGCATCCTGGGCCTGGCGGCCTTCCTCGGCGGCCTGACGGTGGTGCTGGAAGAAGGCCAGCGCGAGCAGTGGTTCTCCTCGTCGACGATCGTCTGGCTGTCGGTCGTGTCGGCGTGCGGTTTCGTGCTGCTGATGATCGGCCAGTGGACGGCACGGCGGCCCGTGATCCGGCTGAAACTGCTGATCGACCGCCAGTTCGGCGCCGTCGTCATGATGGGCATCGTGGTCGGCATGGTCATCTACGGCACCTCCTACGTGATCCCGCAGTTCCTGTCCCAGATCTCGCACTACAACGCGCTGCAGTCCGGCAAGATCGTCGCCCTGATGGGCATCCCGGCGCTGACGCTGATGGGTTTCGTGCCTCTCCTGATCCGCTACGTCGACATCCGCGTGGCCGTGGGCTTCGGCCTGTCGATGCTGGCCCTGTCCGCCTGGATCGACACCGACCTGACGTCGCAGGCGGCCGGCGGCGACTTCGTGGCCGGCCAGCTGATCCGCGGCGTCGGCACCATCTTCGCGATGATGTTCCTGAACCAGGCGGCGATCCAGTCGGTGGGCCCGGAGCACGCCAGCGATGCCGCCGGCCTGTTCAACGCGGCCCGCAACCTGGGCGGCTCGTTCGCGCTGGCGGGCATCACGGTGCTGCAGGACAAGCGCCAGTGGTTCCACGAACGCCGCATCGAGGAAACCCTCAGCGCCAACCGCGGCGCCGTGCAGGATTATCTCGCCGCCCAGGCGCACGGCCTGGACGGCCTGCCGCGCGCGCTGCGCAGCCTGGGACAGATGATCCAGGTCCAGGCGCTGACCATGACCTACAGCGACCTGTTCTGGGTGCTGTCCGTGTTCATCGGCTGCGCCATCCCCCTGGTGCTGTTCCTGCGCCCGCTGGGCAAGGGCGCGCCCGTGGCGACCCACTGAGTATGGAGAAATGCACATGAAAACCAAGACTTCCGCCATGCTGCTCGTGCTTGCCGCCCTGGCCGGCTGCAAGACCGTGGGCACGGATTACACCGGCCCCAGGCCGGCCGTGCAGCCGGGTGCGTTCGCGCGCGGCGCCGGTCCGGACATGCCCTCGCCCGGCCAGCCCGTGCTGGCCCACTGGTGGACGGCGCTCGACGATCCGACCCTGGACCGGCTCGTCGACCGTGCACTGCGCGCCAGCCCCAACCTCGCGGTGGCGCGCGCGCGCCTGCGCCAGGCCCGCGCCGCACTGCGCAGCGAACGGGCGAACCGCCTGCCGAACGGCAACGCGACGCTGCTGGCGGCCCATGCCCACCTGCCGCCGCTGGGCGACCTCGCCGGCCAGGCAGGCCAGGCCGGCCAGCAGGACGCACAGGCGGGCGCCGCGGGCGGCGGCCAGGGCCTGAACCTGCCCTCCAGCCTGAACCTGTACAGCCTGGGCTTCGACGCCACCTGGGAAATCGACCTGTTCGGCGGCCAGCGCCGCGCCACCGAGGCGGCCGCCGCCGCGGCCGACGCCGCCGAGGCGCAGCTGGCCGACGCCCAACTGAGCCTCGTGGCCGAGGTGGCGCAAGCCTACGTGAACCTGCGCGCGACCCAGGCCCGGCAGGCGCTGAGCGCCGCCGCCGTCGAGCGCCAGCAGCGCTCCGTCGACCTGACGGCGCGCCGCGTCGAAGGCGGCACGGCGTCGCGGCTTGACCTGGAACGCCTGCAGGGGCAACTGGAATCGACGCGCGCCGATGCGGAACCGCTCGCCGCCCAGCTGGACGGCTTGCGCGACGAGCTGGCCGTGCTGGTCGGCGTGGCGCCGGGCGCACTCGATGCCGACCTGGGCGCGCCGGTGCAGGATGCGGCTGCCGTCCCGCTGCCGCCGCCCAGCGTGGCCGTCGGCGACCCCGCGGCCATGCTGCGCCGCCGGCCGGACATCCGCGCCGCCGAACGGACACTGGCGGCGCGCCATGCGCAGGTCGGCCAGGCCGAAGCGGCGCGGTTCCCGCGCCTGACGCTGCTGGGACTGATCGGCATCGGCGGCACCCACCCGCGCGACCTCACCCACCTGGGCGACTATTCCGCAATCGCCGCGCCGCAGCTGAGCTGGAACGTGCTCGACTTCGGCCGCATCAACGCCGGCATCGAGCGGGCCGAAGGGGTGCGCGACGAAGCCGAGGCGCAGTACCAACTGGCCGTGCTGGGGGCGCTGCGCGACGCCGAGGATGCGCTGTCGCGCTTCCGCCAGCGCCGCACGACGCTGGCCACGATCGCCCGCGCCAAGGCCACGGCGGACCGCGCCGCCGCGCTGACGGTGGCGCGCCAGAAGGCCGGCACCGCCAGCCTGATCGACGTGCTCGACGTCGAGCGCCAGCAGCTGGCCGCCGAGCAGAACCTGGCCCAGGCGCAGGCCGCGCTGACCAATGACTTCATCGCCCTGCACAAGGCGCTGGGGCTCGGCTGGGAAGACGCGGGCGAGCGCACGGCGGCGCGCTGACGCCGCCCGCTCCCATCCGTCACTTGGGACGGCTGGTCTCGTACGCGATCCGGTGCGCCGTGATCTCGCGGTTGATCGTTCCCGGCGCGTGCAGCTCGCGCTCGGCGAGCGCACGCAGTTCCGGCGACTCCAGGCCGTCGAGCAGCGCGGTCCGCAGCGCTTCGGCCTCGTCCGCGCGGCCCAGGCCGCGCAGGACGGCCATGCCGATGCGCACGTCGTTCGTCAGGTTCATCATGTCCGCCGCCAGCCGCGGCGCGCCGCCGGCCGGCGGGAACAGGTGCAGCGTGCGTGCGTCCAGGTTCACGCCGTCGAGCAGGCGCAGCGGATCGCCCCGATACCGGTCGGCGCGGGCGAAGTCCCCGGTGTCGACCAGCGCCTTCATCACTTGCCAGGAGCGCCGCGCCGCCCGTACCGGATCCTGGCGCTCCAGTTCGATGAACATGGCGCGGGTGGAGGCGGGGTCGCCGAGGATCTCGTTCATGTCGACGACGATGGCAAACCGCTCGCGCATGTGCGCGTAGCCGGAATCCCCTTCGGCATCGACGCCGAAGCGCTCGTCGCCGGCCAGCAGCTTGCGCACCTGCTCGTCGCGCAGCGCCGCCAGCGCGTCGCGCGCGGGGGCGTAGTCCGGCGCCAGCCGGCTCCACATGAACATCGTGAAGAACACGCTGATGCCGGCCGATGCGCCGGGACCGTCCAGTTCCGCGAACACCTCCAGCAACGCCGCCAGCGCCTCGTCATGGCGTCCCGCCTCGCATGCGTCGGCCGCGCGTTGCAGGCGTGGGTCGGTCTTCCTCATCGAAGTATCCCTCCCTCGCTGCCCGGCGCGACGCCGTGGCACGCCCGCTTCGCGAAGCGGTACGGCGGCTCCGGCAGGCAGAATCCGTAACGGGTGAACGCGGCCTCGCGCCCGTCGCGCAGGGCGAAGGCGACGGTGAGCCGGTAGGGGTCGCCGACGGCGCCGAAGCGCTGCAGGTTGGCCGGCGGCGCGGCGTCGAAGGCGATGCGCACCTCGGCTGCCGCCATGCGTTCGAGCGGCAGCGCCAGCTTCGCGAGCGCCGCGCGCACGTGGTCGCCATACTTGCGGGCCAGGGCGTCGGCATCCGGCGACGCCGGCACGGCCTGGCCGTCGAGGAGGCGCAGGACGACGGTGTTGCTCTCCGGGTCGGCCAGCGCATACAGGATGCCGAGCGCCCAGCTGCCGCGCACGTCGTTTTCGCGCGCAACGAAGGCATCGCGCAACCCGGCCGCCACGTGATGCAGCTTTCCCATCGTCCGCACGCAGGTTCCCCTCATTCGCTGTCAAAAAGGCGAGTGTGCCACAGCGGGAACCCCTGCAAATACGCGCTTTGTCACGCGTCGGTGGAAAAGGCGAGCTCCTTCTGCGCGTCCAGCGCGGCCAGGCGCTCGGCCAGCTGCGTGCGCATGGCGTTGAAGGCGTCGCCGCCCAGCGCCAGGCGCAGCGGGGCCGGCTGCTGGTCGACGCTGGCGATCATGTGCGCGACCATCCTGGCCGGGTCGCCCGGCGGCACGCTGGTGCCCTCCTCGATCATGCGGCGCGCGTGGCTGGCCGGCGACGCGTCGTAGGCCGCGATGCGCGGCGCCAGGCGCGAGCCGCCGTAGCGGAAATTGGTGCGCGCACCGCCCGGCTCCACCAGCGTGCAGCCGATGCCGAAGGCCGCCACTTCGCGCGACAGCGAGTCGATGAAGCCTTCGATGCCCCACTTGCCCGCGTGGTACAGCGAGGCGCCCGGGAACGCGGCCTGGCCGCCCACGGTCGACAACTGCAGGATGCGTCCGCCGCCCTGGGCGCGCAGGTGCGGCAGCGCGGCGCGGATCAGCTGGATCGGTCCCAGGAGGTTGGTGGCGATCTGGTGCTGCACGTCCTCGTCGCTCGTTTCCTCTGCCGCGCCGAACAGGCCGTAGCCGGCATT
The DNA here is from genome assembly GCF_044901715.1 of Massilia paldalensis. Classification (NCBI taxonomy): domain Bacteria; kingdom Pseudomonadati; phylum Pseudomonadota; class Betaproteobacteria; order Burkholderiales; family Oxalobacteraceae; genus Massilia; species Massilia paldalensis. The sequence goes on along the minus strand of NZ_JBJCIU010000001.1, from coordinate 1,513,248 downwards.
GCTGACGACGACGTCGATCCGCCCCAGTTCGGCGAAGGCGCGGTCGACCACCGCACGGATGCCCGCCATGTCCGTCAGGTCCAGTTGCGCCAGCCACAGGCCGGCGCCATGCCGGGCCTTCAGCTCGGCCAGTGCCGCCTCGCTGCGCACCGTGCCGGCCACGCGTTCGCCGCGCGCCAGCAATTGTTCCGTCATTTCCTTGCCAAAGCCGCTGTTCACGCCGGTGATCAGCCAGGTCCTTGGTGCGTTCGCTTGTTCCATTGTCTGCTCCTGTTGGTGAGCGGGCACGCTGGTGCTGCCCGACGAACGAGAGCATAATCGGGCTAAGGCAGACTTTGAATGCATGAAATTCGGAAAACCATGATCGAAAATCCAGACGCCATCGATGACCTGTTTTCGGACTTGCTGGAACTGGTGCGCGCCCGCTCCGCCCTGTCCGGCGGTTTGCGCGCGGGCGGCCGCTGGGCCGTCGCCTTCCCGGCCACGTCCCGGGTGAAATTCTGGGGCATCCGCAGCGGCGCCGCCTGGATCGATCTCGGCGACGGCGCGCCGTTGCTCGCCCAGGCCGGCGACGTGTTCCTGTTCCACGCGCCGGGCCCGCATGTGCTGCGCACCGACGGCGCCGGCCTGCCCGTCGCCCTGGACACGCTCGCCGCGGGACGCCGCGGCGCCATCCTGCAGCTGGGCGACGGGGACGATTTCTTCATGATCGGCGGGAAGGTCGACCTGGACGAAGGCAGCGCGCCGCTGCTGTTCGGCGGCCTGCCGCCCGTGCTGCGCCTGCCGGCCGCGTCGCCACGCGCGCCGGGCGTGCACTGGATCCTGGACCGCCTGGTGGCCGAACGCGAGGCCGGCCTGCCGGGCAGCGGCGCCGCCAGCGCCCAGCTGGCGCAGCTGATGCTGATCGAGATCCTGCGCGCCCACATCGCCGAGCCTGCGCTGCTGGGCAGCGGCTATTTCAAGGCGCTGGCCGACCGGCGCCTGGCACCGGCCCTGCGCCTGATGCACGGCGAGCCGGGACGCGCCTGGCGCCTGCCGGAGCTGGCCGCGGCCTGCGCCATGTCGCGCGCCGGCTTCGCCGACCATTTCAAGCGCGTGGCCGGGGCGTCGCCGCTGCACTACCTGACGGAGTTGCGCATGCGCCTGGCGCGCCGGCGCCTGCGCCAGGGCGGCGTGGGACTGGCGCGGCTGGCGGGCGAATACGGCTACGGTTCCGAAAGCGCGTTCAGCCACGCATTCAAGCGCGTGTTCGGCGAATCACCGAAGGCCTTCCGCGACGGCGCCGCCGCGTGACGCGTCACGCCAGCTTGCCGCGCACGCGGGCGCGGTCCAGCGGCAGGTCGCGCAGGCGCTCGCCGCAGGCATCGAACACGGCGTTCGCGAGCGCCGCCGCGGCCGGACCCTGGGCCGCTTCGCCCGTGCCCAGGAAAGGCTGGCCGGGACGGTCGAGCAGGTGCACCTCGACCCGGTCCGGCACCTGGTCGAAGCGCAGGATCGGGTAGGCGCCCCAGTCGCGCGTGAGTACTCGCGCCGGCTCGAAGCGCACCCTCTCCAGCAGCGTCCAGCTGCTCGACTGCAGGATGCCGCCCTCGATCTGGTTGCGCACGCCGTCCGGGGTCACCACCTCGCCGCAGTCGACGGCGGCCACTGCCCGCACGATGCGCACCCAGCCCGTCTCGCGCGCCACTTCGACTTCTAGCGCCAGCGCGCAATACGCGGCCAGGTTCTTGTAGCGGGCGAACGCGAACCCGCGTCCGCGCCGCGGCCGGCCGGGCGCGGGCTTGCGCCACGCGTCCCAGCCGAAGCGCGTTGCCGCTTCCTTCACCACGGCGACGGCGCGCGGATCGTCGAGGTGGCGCAGCCGGAACGCCACCGGGTCGGCACCGGCGGCATGGGCCAGTTCGTCCATGAAGCTCTCGATGGCGAACACATTGCAATAGGCGCCCAGCGAGCGCAGGGCGGAACTGCGCAGCTGGGGCACACCCAGGAAATGGTGGTCGACGCGCGCATTCGGCAAGGCGTAATACGGTATCGCGTTGCGATCGCCCGCGCCTTCCGGCTGCGGCGCCGGCCTGGCGGGCGGCGGCACGAACGGCCGTTCCAGCAGCGTGCCCGCCAGCAGGTTGCCGGCCTTGCCCGGCCGCGTGTTGTGCGTGGGGCTGTGCACCGTGTAGCGCCAGTCGGCGATCCGGCCGTCGGCACCCAGCGTTGCCTGGGCCTCGCACAGCATCGGCGGACCGGCCGGCTCCCAGCCGTGTTCGTCCTCGCGCATCCACTGCACGCGCACGGGCCGGCCCGGCAAGGCGCGCGCCAGCAGCGCCGCGTCGGCGGCCACGTCGTCGGCGCCGTTATGGCCATAGCAGCCGGAACCCTCGACGTGCATGCAGCGGATCGCTTCCTTCGGCGCGCCCAGCAGCTCGGCCAGCGCCGCGCGCAGCGGGAACACGCCCTGGGAATGGGTCCACACGGTGTACCGGCCGCCGTCCAGGCGCGCGATGGCGCAGGACGGGCCGATCGAGCCGTGCAGCTGGTAGGGCTTCGTGTAGGCGGCGCGCAGCGTGCGTCCGACGACGCCGGCGCCCGGGTCCACGCTGCCGCGCGCCAGGATCGTGTCCGTCTCGCCGGAAAGCGCCTTCACCAGCGCCACCGGGTCGTTCGTGGCGGGCAGCGCCGCCGGCACCTCCCAGCGCGCGGCCTGCTCGAGCACGGCCGCGGCCTTGATCGCGCGCCACTCATGGTCGGCGATCACGGCCAGGAAGCGGCCGTCGCGGACCACCTTCAGCACGCCCGGCAGGCGCGCGACGGCCGCGACATCCAGGCCGACGAGGCGCGCCGCCGGCGCCGGCGGGCGCACCACCCGCGCATGCACCATGCCGGGCAGGCGCAGGTCCTGGACGTAGGCGGCGCCGCCCGCGACCTTGGCCGGGATGTCGAGCCGGGCCAGGGACTTGCCCGCGATGGTGTGCGCAGCCGGGTCGCGCGGCGGCGCCTTGCCGTCAGCTTGCAGGTGCAGCTGGCGGCCGGCCAGCAGTTCGCCGTAGGTGGCGCGGCGCCCGTCGGGGGCCAGCATCGACCCGCCGGCTGCCTTGACGGCGCTCCGGTCGATGCCGAAACGCCCGGCCGCCAGGTCCGCGAGCACCAGCCGCACCTGGGCCGCGGCGTGGCGCAGCGCCGTGCCGCTGTCCTGCATCGAGTGGCTGCCGGCCGTGTAGCCCTCGTCGGGCGTGCGCGCCGTGTCCGCCGTCACCATGCGCACGGCGCCGGGCGCCACCATCAATTCCTCGGCCGCCACCTGCAGCAGCGCCGTGCGGATGCCCTGCCCCAGCTCGGCCTTGCCGGTGAACACCGTGATCGTGTTGTCGGCAGCGATACGGATCCAGGCGTCCAGCCACGGCGCCTTGTCCAGGCTGCCGGGCAGCTTGCCCTTGCCCGGCGCGGTTTCGGACTGCGCCCAGGCCGGGCGCAGCGCGAACGCCAGCGTCAGGCAGCCGGCGCCGAGCAGGCGGCGGCGGGCGGGATCGCGCGGGCCCGTACTCACGCCTTGCCTCCGGATGGACGGGCGCCTGATGTTCCGGCGCCCAGCGCAGCGGCGGCGCGACGCACGGCGCGCAGGATGCGCATGTGCGTGCCGCAGCGGCACAGGTTGGTCTGCATGTGCTGGCGGATCTGGGCATCGGTCGGTGCCGGGTGCCGCGCGAGCAGGCTGTCGGCGCGCATCAGCATGCCCGCGATGCAGTAGCCGCACTGGGCCGCCTGCTCGTCGATAAAGGCCTGCTGCAGCACGCCCGGGCGGCTGGTGCTCCCGAGCCCCTCCACGGTGCCGACGGGGCGCGCGCCGACGGCGGACACGGGTACGAGGCAGGACATGACGGACGCGCCGCCCAGCGTCACCGTGCAGGCGCCGCACTGCCCGAGACCGCAGCCGAACTTGGCGCCGTTCAGGCCCAGGTCGTTGCGCAGCACGTACAGCAGGGGCGTGTCCGGGTCGGCATCGACGGCATGCTCGGCGCCGTTCACGCGCAGGCGGTAGGTGGTCATGGCTCGCTCGCTTTCTTGACGCTCTGTTCGAGATGGTTCCAGGGGGCCTGGCCCGCGGCGTGGCGCAGGTAGGCGGCCAGCGCCGTGGTCTGGCCCTCGTCCAGGATCGCGGCAAAGCCGGGCATCCAGCGACCCGGCTCGCCGTCCGGCGGGTGGATGCCCTCGCGCACGATGCGCACGAGGCTGCGCGGGTCCGGGTCGTACAGGGCCACGGCCTTCTGCAGCGGCAGCGCGCCGCCCGAGGTGGACGCACGGCCCGCTTCATGGCAGCGGGCGCAGGCGCCGGCATACACGGCGTAACCCGCGCGCACTTGCGCCGGCGCGTCGGCGCCCGGAACCGGCAGGCTGCCCGCGCGGGCAGCATTGCCTTTCGGCGCGGCGGGCGCCTTGGCCAGCCAGGCATGGATCCAGGTCGCCAGCGCCTCGACGTCGGCCGGATCGGCCTTGGCCAGGCCCTGCACGACACCCTGCATCGGCCCGCCCGCCGCGGCGTGGTCCGGGGCGATGCCCGTGCGCAAGTAGGCGGCCAGCTGCGCTTGCGTCCACGGCAGCGGCGACGGCGCGTTGCGGTTCAGCGCGGGCACGTACCAGCCCTCCGCCTCGCCGCCATCGAGGAAGCGGCGCCGGTCTTCGCCGCCCAGCCGGGTGCGCGGCGAATGGCAGGCGCTGCAGTGCGCGAGGGCGTCGGCCACGTAGGCGCCGCGGTTCCAGTCGGCCGGGCGCGCCGGATCGGGACGCCACGGCGTGCGGTCCAGGTACAGGACGTTCCAGAAGCCCACCAGGGGCCGGAAGCCGAACGGGAAGGTCATCGCGTTCGGGCGCGCCGGCGCATCGAGCGGGGTGCGCGTCATGACGTAGGCGTACAGCGCCTGCACGTCGGCCTGCGTCAGGCGTGTGTAATGGTCGTAGGGGAAGGCGGGATACAGCAGGTGGCCGTCGCGCGACACGCCTTCGCGCAGGGCCCGTGCGAAGGCCGCTTCGCTCCAGTTGCCGATGCCGGTACGGCCGTCCGGCGTGATATTCGTGCTGTGGACGGTGCCGAACGGCGTCTGCATGGCCAGTCCGCCCGCGTGGGGCCTGGCCGGATCGACCGTATGGCAGCCCGCGCAGTTGCCCAGGGCCGCCAGGCGCGCGCCCTTCTCCACCAGGGCCGGTTCGAAGCGCAGCGCCTGCGCTTGCGGCGCGATCGCGGGCCGCCACATGATCGCGACAGCGGCGCCGGCCAGCAGCACGATGGCCAGCGCCGCCAGCCACGGCACGATGGTGCGGCGGCGGGCTGGCTGTCGGGGGCGGATCGGATCCATGCGCATGCTCCGGTTGGGATGGCGCGATGATGGCGCCGGGGCGCCCGTTCCCTCTGTACGGCAGCGCGCATTGTGCGCGTCAATACTACTGAAAAGGCGTTGTTCGCGTTAGTTATGTGAGGTGCCGGCAGCCTGGCGGCAGCGCAGCGCCGCGCGCAGTAGCAAGGCCGGTGTCGTCAGGCACATGTCGTCCAGGATGCGCTGCCATCCGGAGTAATGGACCAGATAGCGGCTGGCCACGCCACGAAAGCGCAGCAGCCACGTCTTGAAGCGGCTGTGCCATCCGTTCACGTTCTGGATGTGAAGCGCGCCACGTGCGCGGACGCCCGCTTTGACGTTCACCGCTTCATGGCTCAATCCTGCCTTCGCCGCGAAGGTCCGGTAGGCCAGCGCCGCATCGCTGACGAGCAGCACATCCTGAGCCAAGACCGGTCCGAGGCACCGCGCCAGCTGGCTTGCCGTGACGGGGCCCCGGCCCGTATGAAAATCCAGCGTGTGGCCGCTGCGGTCGCGCGCCACCAGCAGGCAGTCGTGCTCGCGATTGATTCCGCGATGCCGGGCCACGCCACCCCGTCTCCTCGGCGGCCGAGTCAAGTGGCGCGAGCCCTTCTGAGATTCGAGCAGGTACGTTTCATCCGCTTCGACGATGGCCGACAATCGCACGGGTCGCTCGTGCATGGCACCCGGCAGAAAGCGATGACGCCAGCGAAAGCTGGTCGTACGGTGTACGCCGGTGACCGTGGCGGCATCGCGTACCGTGCGCGACTCCAGCAAGCACTGCAGATATGGCAGCCATTTCTCCTTCTTGCGCAGCCGCGCGAGCGGCGTTCCCGTCAAGGCGTTATAGCTGCGCCGGCAGCGGCAACAACGAAAGCGTTGCAAGCCGCTGGCGTGGCCGCAGCGGTGTACGCGGGGGCAGGCGCAATGGGGACATGGGGGCGTGCCGGCCGCGCCTGCGATCACGGCCAGGCACTCGCCCGGATGCGCGATGGAGGCCAGCCAGTGGCGCAGCCGCGCCAGCTCGTCGATACCTAGTGACAAGCGCTCCAGGGCAGCGAACAAGTCATCGAACGGCATGCTGCGCATTGCGTTCTCCCCATGAGTTACCTCGACCGTGGGTAAGACCGCAGAGATAGCGTCCGGTTCACATAATTAATGCGAACAACGCCACTGAAAAACCGACCTCGCCTTCCCGAGCGGATTTATACTCGGCATTTCGCCCAACCACCGCCAAGGAACCATGATCCGCCGTCCCCTGTCCTCGATCGCCCTGCTGCTCGCGCTTGCCCATGCCGGCGCGCCGGCCCTCGTCCACGCCGCCACCGCCGACCATGCCGCCGCCGACGCCGCCCCGGCCGCGCGCGACCTGCGCGAAACGTACACCAAGTACGAATACCGCATCCCGATGCGCGACGGCACGCGCCTGTTCACCGTCGTCTACGTGCCGAAGGATGCGTCAAAACGCTATCCCTTCCTCGTGCAGCGCACGCCGTACAGTGCCGGCGTGCAGGCCGACGGCGAGCTGCACTACGGCCAGGACTGGTACCCGAAATCGATCGGCCCGTCGAAGGAATTCGAGGACGCCGGCTACATCTTCGTCAAGCAGGACGTGCGCGGCCGCTACATGTCGGAAGGTAAATGGGTCGAGGCGACCCCGCACGTGAACCCGCAGCGCGGCCCCGGCGAAGGCCAGGAAAGCCAGGACATGTACGACACCATGGAATGGCTGCTCAAGCACGTCCCGAACAACAACGGCAAGGCCGGCATCCTGGGCATCAGCTACCCGGGCTTCTACACGTCGGCATCGATCATCGATTCGCACCCGTCGATCAAGGCCGCGTCGCCGCAGGCGCCCGTGACGGACCTGTTCATGGGCGACGATTCCTACCACGGCGGCGCGTTCATGCTGGCCGCGAACTTCGGCTTCTATTCCAGCTTCACGGAACAGCAGAACCCGACGCCGCTGCCCAAGACCTGGTCCGCGTTCGACTACGGCGCGGCCGACGGCTACGACTTCTTCCTGAAGCACAAGACGCTGCAGAACATCCTGTCGACCCTGACGCCGCAGCAGCGCGCCCTGCTGCAGCCGACGATCGAGCACGACACCTACGACCAGTTCTGGCAGATGCGCGCCATCGCGCCGCACCTGAAGAACATCAAGGCCGCCGTGCTCACGGTCGGCGGCTGGTTCGACGCCGAGGACCCGCAAGGCCCGCTCACCACCTACCACGCCGTCAAGAAATACAACCCGTCGATCTTCAACGGCCTCGTGATGGGACCATGGGTCCATGGCGGATGGGCGCGCTACGACGGCAAGCGCCTCGGCAACGTCTCGTTCGACAGCAGGACGGGCGAGTACTTCCGCACCCAGATCCAGTTCCCGTTCTTCGAGGAGCACCTGAAGGGCGTGAAGCCGGCGCGCGCGATCGCCCCCGTGACCGCGTTCGAGACGGGCTCCAACGTCTGGCGCCAGTACGACGCCTGGCCGCCCGTCCAGGCCAAGCCGCGCACGCTGTACTTCGGCGCGGGTGGCACCCTCACATGGCAGCAGCCGGCGGCGGCAGCGGCGCCCGCCTATGACGAATACGTGTCCGATCCGGCCAAGCCCGTCCCCTACATCGCCTACCCGGCCACCGGCGTGCCGCAGGAATACATGGTGTCGGACCAGCGCTTCGCCAGCACCCGTCCGGACGTGCTGACCTACCAGAGCGAGGTGCTGGAAGACGACGTGACCGTCGCCGGCCCCGTGCAGCCGAAGCTGTTCGTGTCGACCACGGGCACGGACGCCGACTGGGTGGTCAAGCTGATCGACGTGTACCCGCAGGAGTATCCGGCCGGCGAACGCGCGCCGCGCGGCAACGACGTGGGCGCGCCCGGCACGACGCTGGCCGGCATGCAGCAGCTGGTGCGCGGCAATCCGCTGCGCGGCAAGTTCCGCCACGGCTTCGAGAAACCGGAACCCTTCGTGCCCGGCAAGGTGGAAGCGGTCGACTTCCAGCTGGGCGACGTCAACCACACCTTCCGCCGCGGCCACCGCATCATGGTGCAGGTGCAGAGCTCCTGGTTCCCGCTGGTCGACCTGAACCCGCAGACCTTCGTCTCGATCCCGAAGGCCAGGCCGGAGGACTTCCAGAAGGCGACCCAGCGCGCTTACCACGCGCCGGAGACGCCGTCCGGCCTGCAATTGCTCGTATTGCCGCAGCGTTGAGTCTTGGACGCGGCCTCCCGAGGCCGCGTCCAGGCCCCCTCATGCCGCGTTGAGCAGCGCGGCAGCCTCGGCGCGCGTCGGCGTCACGTGCTCCAGGCGCACGCTGGTGATGCCGGCCGCCGCCAGCCGCCCGTCGACGAGGAAGCCGCAGTGCCGTCCCGCGTCCTTCGCACGGTACAGCGCGTGGTCCGCGAACACGAGGGCCTGCTGCCAGTCGAGCAACGCGGCGCCGTCCGCCGGCATCGACAGAGCGCCGGCGCTGATGGTGACGTGCGCCACCGCGTCCTCCGCGGCCACGACGGGACACGCCGCCACCGCGTCGAGCAGTTCGCGCACGACGCCCGCGTGCCGCGACGGCGCCATGCCGTCGAGGTGCACGAGGAACTCCTCGCCGCCCCAGCGCAGCACCGAGCCGCGCGTGCCGACGGCCGCCTGCAGCCGCCGCGCCACTTCGACCAGCACGGCATCGCCGGCGGCGTGGCCGTGGCGGTCGTTGATCGACTTGAAATGGTCGATGTCGAGCAGGACGAAGCACTGGTCGGCCCGGGTGCCGGCCCGGGCGCGCGCCGTCATGGCGTCGCGGAAGGAGCGGCGGTTCAACAGGCCCGTCAGCGTGTCATGCGTCGAGTGGAAGGCCAGTTCCTCGTTGAGCACCTGCAGGCGCCGCGCGCCGCGCGCCGAACGGCGATACAGCACGCATGCCACGGCGCACAGCAGCAGCGCCGCGGCGGCGCCGGCCGATGCGACGATCTGCCACAGGCGGCGCTTGCGCAATTCCGTGTCCTTGGTCGCATTCTCGCGCCGCAGCGCATCGTTCTCCGCGGCGCGGCGCTGCACGTCGAACTGCTCCTGCAGCACCGTCACGGCATTGGCCCGCTCGGCGGCGCTGAGGCGGTCGCCGATGTCCTGGCGTTCCCGCAGTGCCGCCAGGGCCTGGCGGTAATCGCCCGCCTCCTGCAGCAGGCGGCTCTTTTCCTCGAGGGTGTTGACCAGGTCAGGCCAGGACGAGTCCGCGCGCATCGCGGTCGCGGCCTCGTCGATCTGGACCATGCCGTCCGCCAGCCTCCCCTGGCCGACCAGCGCGATGCCCAGGTTGACTTTCGCCATGCGGGCGATGGGCACGTTGCCGGCGCGCTGCGCGGCCGCGAAACCGGCGCGGGCGCTGCGCTCGGCGTCCTGCCAGCGCTTCTGCAGCAGGTAACCGTCGGCCATGTTCGCCAGCGCGCTCGCTTCCAGCATCGTCAGGCCGTTGGCGCGCGCGATCGCCAGCCCGTGTTCATAGGCCTGGAGGCTGCGTCCGGCATGCCCGAGCATGCCTTCGGCGATGCCTTCGATGACATGCTTGCGCACCTGCCGCCCCGGCGACAGCGTGCCGCCGGCGGGCACGATGGCGTGCAGCGCGGCCAGCACCTGCTCGGGCGATCGGGTATAGACCTTCAGCTTGGCGATCGCCAGCCGCAGGGCGTTGGGCGTCGGGCCCGCCAGGCCGGGCCGGCGCATCGCCATGTCGAGTGCGCGCAGGTAGTGGCTGAGCGCGAAGTCGTACTGGCCCAGTGCCAGGTAGATGTCGCCGTAGGCCTGCTGCAGCGATGCCGTGAACTCGGGCGCGCTCAGCATCGCTTCGCGGCTGTCGAGCGCATTGAGCGCGGTGAGCGCCGCCGCCGGCTGCGAGTCCGCCATGCTCGCGATGCGCGCCAGCGCCCCGTAGGCGGCATTCGCCTCGTCGCCCTCCGCGCTGGCCAGACGCTCGATCTGCGTGGCGGCATCGGCTGCCGCCGCGTTGTCGCCCACGTCGGCCTTGGCCTGGCGCAGCTGCTTCAGGTAGGCGATGCGGTGCGCGTACGGGGAGCCGGCTTCGTAGCCGCCTTCCGGCTCGGACGCCGCCGGCGCGGCATGGCCGTTGCCGGCCAGCGCGATCGCCGCCGCGACGAGGGCGGCCGCGCACAGGCGCAGGCTTCGGGGGGTGCGTGCTTCGTTGAACCGCTTCATGTCCGTGTCCCTTCGTCGGTTGGCAGACGGCGTTGCTAATCGAGCTTGAGCGTGGCGTCGAGCACGCAGGCCGCGGGGTCGAGCGGGCGCCCGAACCAGAACCCCTGCATCTCGTGGCAGCCGTCTTCCAGCAGCAGGCGCGCCTGCTCCGGCTGTTCGATGCCTTCCGCCACCACGCCCAGCCCCAGGCAGCGTGCCGCCGTCACGATCGCCTGCACGATGGCGCGCGATTCGGCGCTCTGGCCGAGATCGGACACGAACGCGCGGTCGATCTTGACCTTGTCGATCGGCAGCCTCTTGAGATACGCGAGACTCGAGTACCCCGTGCCGAAATCGTCGATGCTCAGCACGACGCCCGCTTCCTTCAGCCGGTTCATCACGGTGACGCTGCGCTGCACGTCCTGCATCGATGTGGACTCCGTCAGCTCCAGTTCCAGCGCGCCGCGCGGCAGGCCGTGGCGCGCGAGCGTGGCCACGACGCGCGCCGCGACGTCCTCGTCCAGGAACTGGCGCGCCGACAGGTTGACCGCCATCGTCAGGTCCGGATGGCCCGCGTCGCGCCAGGCGCGCAGCTGCGCGCAGGCCTGGTCGAGCACCCAGGCGCCGATCGGGATGATCAAGCCGCTTTCCTCGGCCACAGGAATGAACTCGGCCGGCGACACGGGTCCGTAGCACGGGTGGTGCCAGCGCAGCAGCGCCTCGAAGCCGGCGACGCGGCCGCTGAGCAGGTCCACCTTCGGCTGGTACACCAGCGTGAGCTCGGAACGTGCCAGCGCCCCGCGCAGATCATGTTCCAGGTTGCGGCGCTGCGGCTGCCACTGGCTCGCCTCGAATTCGCGCGCCATCCCGTGCCCCTGGGTCTTGGCGTGGCGCAGTGCTGCCTGCGCCTTGCACAACAACGACTCGGCATCCGTGCCGTCGCGTCCGAAGACGCTCCAGCCCAGCGTCACGCTGCCGTGGATGGCCTGCACGCCGACCTGCACCGGTTCGTTGAGCACCTGCTGCAGCGTGTGCAGGCGCGCGCAGCAGCCTTCCGCGCCGGGACGGAGCCACAACAGGAAGGTGCTGCCCCCGGCCCGGGCCACGACATCGTCTGCACCGGCATGACCGCGCAGGCGGTCGGTGATCTCGACCAGCACGGCGTCGCCGCAGGCATGGCCGTCCTGTTCGTTGATGGCGCCGAGCGCATCGATGTCGATCGCCACCAGCAAGGCGCTGGCGGCCGCGTTCCCGCCCTCATCGGCCTCGGCGCCGGCATGGCGACCGATCGCCTGTTCCACGGCCTGGCGGTTGGGCAGGCCCGTCAGCGGGTCGCCGGCCAGGCGAGCGCCGCGCTGCCGGTGCTCCGTCCGCGCACCGTGCGCGTTCAGCCGGTTCAAGGTCGACAGGGCCGCCTCGCGCAAGGCGACCAGCTCCTCGACGGCGCGCGCCAGCTGGCACAGCAGGTCGAGTTCCTGGAACGTGGGCACGCGCGGCACCGTGTCGATCACGCACAGCGTCCCGATGCGCCGGCCGTTGGCGCAGATGGGCATCCCCGCATAGAAGCGGATGCCGGGCGTGCCGGAGACCAGCGGATTCGTGGCGAAGCGCGGATCGGCGCTCGCGTCGGCGACCACGAACGGCTCGTCGCCAAGGATCGCGTAGGCACAGAACGAGATGTCGCGCGAAATTTCCCGCCCTTCCAGGCCGCAGCGCGCCTTGAACCACTGGCGTCCGTCGTCCAGGAACGAGACGAGGGCGATGGGCGCGGCCAGGCTGGCGCAGGCGATGCGGGTGATGCGGTCGAACAGTTCGTCCGGCTCGCTGTCCAGCAAGCCCGTCGCGCGCAGCACGCGCAGGCGTTCCGGCTCGTCGGGCGGTAGCGGTGCAACGTGCGCGCACGACATGCTGGATGCCACCGCCTGCGCCTGGTACACGACGACACCGCCGTTCTCGGTGCGCATTGCCTCCTGCAAGGCCATGCCGGCTTGCGCCAGCAAGTCTGCGCCGCACATGCCGTGGCGGTGCACGGCGATGCCGATGCCGGCCGGGGCTCGCGCGTCCAGGCCCGGCGCGGACGCCGCCAGTTCGGCCAGGATGCGTCCCGCCGCCGCGCGTCCGGCCTGCCGGGCAGCGTTGCCATCGCCACCGTCGACCAGGGCCACCAACTCGCCGTCGAGACGTGCCGCATAGCCGGCGGGGCCCAGGACGGCCGAGATACTTGCCGCGGTTGCCCGCAACTGCGCCTCGTCCCTGCCCGCGTCCGCCAGTCCGACGTGCAGCACCGCCACGCCGCCGTACGGTCCCTCCACTCCCGCGGCGGCGATCCGGCGTTCGAGCTCGCTCACGAACGCGTAGCCGTTCGGCAGGCCCGTGAGCAGATCGTGCGTCGCCTCGAAATGCATGCGCCGCTCGATCGACTTGCGCGCCGAGATATCGCGCAGGAACAGCGCGAAGCCCGTGCCTTCCGGGCGGTGGATGGGACCGACCCACAATTCGACCTCGCATTCGGCGCCGTCGCTGGCGAGCATGGCAAGCTGTGTCGGGCAATCCGAGACGCCACCGTCCACGTCGAGGAAGCGCTCGATGCCCGTTATGCCGCCGGAACCGGGCGTCCGCGGCGCCAGCAACGCCGAGAAGTCCTGGGCCAGCGCCTGCGCGCGAGTCCAGCCGAACATCGTCTCGGCCTGGGCGCCCCAACCGGTGATGCGCCCGCGCGCATCGACCTCCACGAAGGCATCATGGGCCTGGTCGAGCAGCTGGCGCAAGCGGCGCGCCTCCGCGCAGCGCCGGTCCGCCTCTTCGCGCTCGGCCGTGATGTCCGTCATCAGCCCCGTATAGACGACACGGGTGGGCGAGGCGACGGTGCGCGTGGTGCGCATGCGTACCCACACGATGCGGCCATCCCTGCGCAGCAGGCGGCAGCTATGACGCCAGTCGGCGCCGGTGGCCACGGCTTCCTCGATCGACGCGGCCCAGGCAGCCCTGTCATCCGGATGCACCGGCATGACGGTCCAGTCGGCACGGATCGCTGCGGCGCTGACGCCCGTCATCTGTTCCCATCGCTCCGACAGGTACAGCAGGCCCCGGCGGCCGTCCGCATCGACGAACCACTGGTACACGGCGGCCGGCTGGCCCGCCGCGCGGCGCCGTGCCGTATCCATGGCTGCCGTGGCGGGATGGTGCTGGTCTGCAAGACTGAATATCATCGATGTTTGCCTGTCGCGAAGTAGCGGTGCCCAGAGCACCGGGGAGGCACGCCAGGCTTGGTCGGCCCGTGACTCGACTATAGCACCGTTTTTACTGAGTTTCCTACTGGAATTATTGCGGAATCCTCGTTTTCATCATTTTGTATCCGGCAAAACACATGCAGGTTTTCGTATTTGATGATGTTCAGTATCGTTTTTATCGTTTCAACTGGTATTCGGTAGCGATGCACCCCAGCTGACATCCCTAACACTGCATGTTAGTCTTGCCAAACTTGCCATAGCACTGGAGAACTGCCTTGTCCATGATCCGCCGTCTCACCGCCCTCCTCCTGTCCGCGGGCCTCGCGTCGGGCACGCAGGCGAACGCCCAGTCCCCTGCCGGCGCCGCCCCGCTCAAGCAGCAGGTTGCCGCACGCGTCGACGGCATGTACCCCTGGCTGGACGGCGTCTACAAGGACTTGCACGCGCATCCCGAGATCTCGTTCCAGGAAATCCGCACGGCCGGCAAGCTGGCCGGCGAGATGCGCAAGCTGGGCTTCACGGTCACGGAAAAAGTGGGCAGGACGGGCGTGGTGGCGGTGCTGCGCAACGGCGCCGGGCCGACCGTGCTGGTGCGCACGGAACTCGACGGCCTTCCCATGGAGGAAAAGACGGGCTTGCCGTATGCGAGCCGCGCGCGGGTCCAGTCCGGCGGGCGCGAGACCTATGCCACGCACAGCTGCGGCCACGACGTCCACATGGCCAGCTGGCTGGGCGCCGCGCGCACGCTCGTCGAATTGAAGGGGCAGTGGCAAGGCACGCTGGTGTTCATCGCGCAGCCGGCCGAGGAAACCGTGTCCGGCGCGCGCGCCATGCTCGATGACGGGCTGCTGACGCGCTTCCCCAAGCCGGACTATGCGTTCGCGCTGCATTCCTGGCCGCTGGCTTACGGGAAGGTCGGCTTCGAGGCCGGTCCGGTGTCGTCGAACTCGGATGCGATCGAGATCGTGTTCAAGGGCCGCGGCGGCCATGGCTCGGCGCCGGACAAGGCCATCGATCCCATCGCCATCGCGGCGCGCTTCGTCGTCGACGTGCAGACGGTCGTCAGCCGGGAAAAGGATCCGAAGGAATTCGGCGTGGTCACGATCGGCGCGATCCAGGGCGGCACGGTCGGCAACATCATCCCGGACAGCGTGCAGGTGCGCGGCACCATCCGCTCGTACAGCCCCCAGGTGCGCGACAAGCTGCTGGCCGGCGTGCGCCGCGTGGCCGAGGCGTCCGCCCTGATGGCCGGCGCGCCCGCGCCCGACGTGGAGCTGGTCAGCGGCGGCAAGGCGATCGTCAACGATGCGGAGCTGGTGCGGCGGACGGAAGCCGTGTTCCGCGACGCGTTCGGCGCCGAGAACGCGAAGCGCATGCCCGCCATGACGGCCAGCGAGGATTTTTCCGCCTACGCCGACCAGGGGATTCCGTCGATGTTCTTCTTCACGGGCGTGTACGACCCGAAGGACGTGGCGGCCGCGGAGGCGCCGGGCGGCAAGCCCCTCGCCTTCAACCATTCGCCGTTCTATGCGCCGGTGCCGGAACCGTCGATCAAGACGGCGGCCCAGGCCATGAGCCTGGCCGTGCTGAACGTCGTGCGCAAGTGAACCGGAAATGAGCCGGAAGTGAGCCGGAAGTGAGCCGGTTCAGCGGCCCCGCTTGAGGCCCGCGACCATGTCCAGCAGGCTGGCGCGCGCCGCCGTCCACGGCGTGCCGGCCAGTTCCGCCGCGCAGGTGGCGCAGGGCTCGAAGGGATTGCAGTCGTGCGCCAGTTCCACGTAGTTGGTCCCGACGGCCAGCTTGGCCGCGGCGCTATCCTTGCGGCCTGCGCCCGCGCCGGCCGGGGCGCCGTCCTTGGCCAGCCACTTCTCGAACGGCTCGAGCGCGACGCCGGCCGGCACGTACCAGCGCTTGCGGCCGGGGTTCCAGCGTGCGCCCAGGGCGCGGGCTTCGTCTTTTTCGGCGTAGGGGACGTTCAGGAAGGTCATCGGTGGCGGCGCGGCGGGATTGCTGGGGGCACCGATCCTAACCCATCCGCATCGGATGCGCAATCGCGCCCGGCCGCCGAAAAAAAAGGTCCCGGGCGCCTTGCGGCGACCGGGACCAGGCACAACCCCCTTGAAAAGCAAGCCCCTAGCGTTGCATGCCCCAGCGGCGCACGGTCAGGCGCTCGACGTACTGGAACACGATGTTCTCGAACAGCAGGCCGATCAGGATCACGGCGGCCAGGCCCGCGAACACGCGGTCGGTAAACAATTCGTTACGGCTCTGGAAGATGTACCACCCGAGCCCGCCCTTGCCGGACGTGGCGCCGAACACGAGTTCGGCCGCGATCAGCGTGCGCCAGGCGAAGGCCCAGCCGATCTTGAGTCCCGACAGGATCGCCGGCAACGCCGCCGGCACCAGGATCTGCGTGACCATGCGCACGCCCTTGAAGCCGTAGTTGCGGCCGGCCATGCGCAGCGTCTCGGGCACGGCCCGGAAGCCCGCGTACGTGGACAGCGCCAGCGGCCAGGTCACGGAATGCATCAGCACGAAGACGAGGCTGCCCTTGCCCAGGCCGAACCACAGCAGCGCCAGCGGCAGCAGCGCGATGGCCGGTAGCGGGTTGAACATCGCGGTCAGCGTCTCCAGCAGGTCGCGCCCGACGCGGGTGGAGATCGCCAGCGACGTCAGGACGAAGGCGGTGGCGACCCCGGCCAGGTAACCCTGCACCAGCACCCACAGCGACACCCCGACGTAGCGCGGCAATTCGCCCGAGACGAGCCCCTCCACGAAGGCGCGCGCCGTCTGCAGCGCGCCGGGCAGCAGCAGGTCGTTGTCGGTCCAGCGCGCCGCCAGCTCCCACACGACGGCAAGCACCAGCAGCAGCACGGCCTTGCGCAACCAGCCGGACTGGCCGAGCCGCTGCGCCGCCGTGAACGGCTGGACGGCGTCCGGGGCGGCCGTGAAGGCCAGCGCCGCCGCCGGCAATTCGATCTCGGGACGGATCGGCGGATCCCATTGCGCGCTCATGACTGCACCGCCAGCGTCGCTCCCGGTCCTGCGCCGGGCAGGCCAGGTTCGCCATCCGCGCCGAACAGCAGCCGGTGGATGCGCGCGGCCGCGGCCTGGAATTCGGTGCCGCCGGCGCTGTGCAGGCCGAACTGGTGGCTGTTGATCTCGGCGCGCACGCGCCCCGGATGCGGCGACAGCAGCAGGATGCGGTTGCCGACCACCAGCGCCTCCTCGATCGAGTGGGTCACGAACAGCATCGTGAAGCGGGCTTCTTCCCACAGGGCCTGCAGCTCTTCCTGCATGCGCCGGCGCGTCAGCGCGTCAAGCGCCGCGAACGGCTCGTCCATCAGCAGGATCTCGGGCTGCATCGCCAGCGCGCGGGCGATGGCCACGCGCGCCTTCATGCCTCCCGACAGCGTGTGCGGATAGGCGTCGGCGAAGCGGGCCAGGCCCACCTTGCCGATCCAGTGCAGCGCGCGCGCCTCGGCCTCCCGTTTCGGCACCTTGTTGGCCAGCAGCGGAAACATGACGTTCTGGCGGACGGTCTTCCACGGCGGCAGCTGGTCGAATTCCTGGAACACGACGATACGGTCCGGCCCCGGCCCCGCGATGGGTCGGCCGTCCAGCGCCAGGCTGCCCGCGCGCGGCGCGATGAAGCCGCCGACGGCCTTGAGCAGCGTCGACTTGCCGCAGCCGGAGGGTCCGAGCAGCACGAAGCGGTCGCCGCGCCAGACGTCGAAACTGACCTCGTGGGTGGCGCGCACGGTGCCCTTGTCGGAAGGGTAGTCGATGGTGACGCCGCGCGCGCGCAGCAGCGGTTCGTTCTGCACCACCTGGAACGGTAAGACGGTCATGGAAGCCTCCTGTCCTTGCACCTTCGGTTCAACTGCCGGAGGCGAGCGCCGGGTGCGCGAAGAAATAGTCGCGCCAGCTCGCCGGCTTGTTGCGGATCGCCCCGGCCTGGCCCATGAACTGCGCCAGGCCCAGCGTGTTCTGCGGCGCGACCTTGAACTGGTTCTTCGGGTCGCTGATCACTTTCAGCAGTAAGGCGCGGTCGATCTTCGCCTTCGTCACGCGCAGGTAGGCGTCGGCGGCCAGGGCCGGGTTCGCGGTCACCAGCTTCGCGGCCTCGTCCAGGGCGTCCACGAAGGCACGGTAGGTCTTCGGATTGTCCTTGACGTACTTCTCGGTGGCGTACAGCACTGTCGACGAGCTGGGGCCGCCCTGCACGTCATAGGAATTCAGCACGATGTGGGCGGCCGGGTTGCCGGCCAGTTCCTGGTCCTGGTACGGCGGCGTGGCGAAGTGGCCATTGATCTCGGTGCCGCCCTTGATGATCGCGGCGGCGGCGTCCGGATGGGGTACCGCCTGCGTCAGCCGGTCCAGCTTCGCGAATTCCCCGGCGCCCCACTGCCTGGCCGCCGCCATCTGCAGGATGCGCGCCTGCACGGAAACGGTAACGGCGGGCAGCGCGATGCGGTCCTTGTCCGTGAAGTCGGCGATCGTCTTGACGTTCGGGTTCGTCGAGACGAGGTAGTACGGGAAGTTGCCGAGCGACGCCACGCCCTTGACGTTCTGGCGCCCTTTCGTGCGGTCCCAGATCGTCAGTAGCGGACCGACACCGGCGCCGGCCACGTCGATGGCGCCGGACAGCAGCGCGTCGTTGACGGCGTTGCCGCCCGAAAGCTGGATCCACTCCACCTTGATGGGCACGCCCTGCTTCTGGCCGTGCTTCTCGATCAGCTTCTGGTCCTGGGCCACGTTCAGCAGCAAGTACACGACGCCGAACTGCTGCGCGATGCGCAGCTGGCCCTCGGCCCGCGCCGAGGCCGGGGCAAACGCGGCGGCGAACATGGCGGCCAGTGCCGCGGTGGCGCCCAGCTTCTTGAAAATCACACGCATTGGTATCCTTGTCGTTTCGGTGTCAGAAAGGCGCGTCGCCTTCGATCGTCGTGCGGTACAGCTTGCGGCGCTGGTCGTCCGGGCAGCCGGCCGCCAGATGCATCAGCGAGCGGTTGTCCCAGAACACCATGTCCTGCGGCTGCCACTGGTGGCGGTAGATGTGTTCGGGCCGCGTGCTGTGGTCGAACAGCTGGTCGAGCAGGTCGCGGCTCTCGTCTTCGGGCAGGCCGACGATGCGGGTCGTGAAGTGCTCGCTCACGAACAGCGCGCGGCGGCCCGTCTCCGGATGCGTGCGCACGACCGGGTGCACGACGGGCTTCACTTCGTCGATCTGCGCCTGCGTCAGGTTCGGCCGCCATGGATTTTTCTTCTGCAGGTCGGCATAGCGGCACAGGTAGCTGTGCTCGGCCTGCGCGTGTTCCACGGCGCGCTTCAGGTGGCCCGGCAGGCGGTCCCAGGCCGTGTGCTGGTTGGCAAACAGCGTGTCGCCGCCGTCGCGCGGCAATTCCTGGGCATGCAGCATCGAGCCCAGGCTCGGCTTTTCCTTGTACGACAGGTCGGAATGCCAGAAGTGGCCCGCATCGCCCAGGCCGATCGGCTGGCCGTTCTCGCGGATGTTTGACACGACCAGCACTTCCGGCTGGTTCGGCAGCTGGAACTGGCGCAGCACGTGGATCTGCAGGGGACCGAAGCGGCGGCTGAACGCGACCTGCTGCGCGGGCGTGATGTGCTGCTCGCGGAACACCAGCACGTGGTGCACGAGGTGGGCGCGGTGCAGGCGTGCGAAATCGGCGTCGTCGATGGGCAGCGACAGGTCGAGGCCGAGGACCTCGGCGCCCAGCGGCGCATCGAAGGGCCGGATGGCGAACTGCTGGCGGGTGTTCAGTACGGCGGACATGGGTGCTCGCGGATGAGTCTTGGAGCGCCCAGAGTAGTCAGGCGTGGCCAGGCCGACAACGAAGGTTTTCGAGGATCGACATGCGAAATTCCGCGATGGCGGTCGATCGCGGGGCATGCAGGGGGCATGCGGCCCCCTGCTGCGGCCCCGGGGTTATATCGATATCATCAAACTGTCTGATGAAGACGGCGTCTCAGCGGCAGAGCTGCCCGAAGTCGCCGACGGGAGGGACGGTGGGCACGCCGTCCAGGTCGGTGCGCCGCTCCTGTGCCTTGCGCTCCATGAGCGCGCCGTTGCCGGCGCCGGGGCTGTCGTCGCGGTAGGCCGCATCCGCCTGGGCCTGGGCCAGCGTCACGTAGCGCGCGCCGGCCGCGTCGAGCCGGTCCAGCACGGTCGGCAGCGTCGCCGCGCTCCAGGCGCCCAGGTGGGTCAGCAGCACCTGCGGCACCACGCGTCCGTACAGGCGCTCGGACAGCGCCTTGTTGCGGGCGATCTGCGCGTCGATGCGCGCCAGGTAGCCCTCCTTCATCCGCGCGATGGCCGCCTCGTCGCCCTTGTCCAGGCAGCGCGCGTAGGCGTCCGTATAGGCCCAGTCGTCGAAGCCGAGGGCGACGTCGGCCACCCGATAGCCTTGCGCCTTCAGGCGCGCGAGCGCCTGGTCGTGGCGCTCGCCCTTGCCGCCCGCGTCGAGGAAGGGATAGCGCAGCCAGTGCCAGTCGTCCTCGCCCATGCGCTCGCCCAGCAGCGCTTCGTTGGCAGCCGCGTCGTCCAGCCAGGCCTGCAGCGACGGCGCCTGGGACAGGCCCAGGTGGCTGAACGTGTGGTTGCCCAGCGGGTAGCCGGCCTGACGCCAGCGCACCAGCACCTCCGAGCTGTCGGGATGCTCGCGCAGTCCCTTGCCGTTGACGAAGCCATAGGCCTCGGGCACGCCATGGCGCTTCAGCGTCTCGATATAGGACCGGGCGATGCCGGCGCGGGTCAGGCCGCGCGGCAGCGGGCCGTGCACGGGCAGGTCGTCGACGGTGACGGCGACGTCGAAGCGGTCGGCGGCAGTGTCGGCCGCAGCGTCGGCGGCGGCCGAAGGTCCCGCGGCGAACAGCGCGCCGCACAGCAGCGCAAGCAAACGAAGGGTTGGTTTCAAGCGTCGGTCTCCCGTGATCGGATGCCTCGATTATTCCCCGAACCATGCCGATCATGCAATCGGCACACTGGATGAGCGGGCACGAATGGCCGTATCATGGACGCATCGCCAACCGACCGGACCTTCCCGCATGCGCCAGCTCCTCGCCCTCGCCGTCCTGACGGCATCCGTTTCCCTGGTCGTCCACGCCGCGCCGGCCGCGTCGCCCGCCACCCCGCGCGCCGTGGTCGCCGATCCCGCCTTCGACGCGACCTACCCCGCGTCGAACCGCCAGGTGCTGATCCTGAACCAGGGCAGTGGCATGAACGCCCTGTTCCTGCTGGCAGCCGGCGGCGGCCCGAAGCCCACCATGCTGCTGCTGCACGGCCTGCCCGGCAACGAGCAGAACCTGGACCTGGCGCAAGCCGCACGCCGCGCCGGCTGGAACGTGTTGACAATGCACTACCGCGGCAGCTGGGGGTCGGCCGGGCGCTTCTCGCTGGCCGGCGCGGGCGCCGACGTCGATGCGGCGATGGCCTTCCTGAAGCAGGACGAGAACGTGCGGCGCTTCCGGATCGACACCGGGCGCCTCGTCGTCGCCGGCCACAGCATGGGCGGCTTCTTCGCCGCGCGCTACGCCGCCACCCACGACGACGTCGCCGGCGCCATCCTGCTGGATCCGTGGAACATCGGCGCCTCGGGCAAGGAAGTGCGCGCGCATCCGGAAACGCGCCAGGACCGCATCGCCGCCATGGGCGAGGATTTCGGCACCAGCCTCGCCGGCACCGATGCCGCCGCCCTGATGCGCGAAGTCGAGGCGCATGCGGACGACTGGGACCTGGCGGGCTTCGCCGACGGCCTGGCGCGCAAGCCCCTGCTCGTGATCGGCGCCCAGCGCGGCCTGGCGCCGGGCCTCGTCCCCGTGGTGGCGGCCGTCAAGGCCAGGCCAGGCGCCCAGCTGCAGTCGATCACGCTGCCGTCGGACCACGCGTTTGCCGACCACCGCATCGCGCTGGCCGCCGCGACCGTGCGCTGGCTCGATGCGCGCGCCAGGCCTGCGAAGGGGCGCTGAGGGACCGCCTGGCGTGCGACGGTTGACCATGCCGCACGCCGTCGGTATCGTCCGTGGACGAGTGACACCCATTCCAACAAGACGATGACCGGAGACCGCATGACCCGCATGACCCGCATGCTTACTACCCGCCCGCGCCTGCTCGCCGCCTGCGCGCTGCTGCTCGCGGCCACCCAGGCAGTCCAGGCAGCCGACATCATCCAGGTCAACCAGCTGGGTTTCCTGCCCGGCGCCCGCAAACTGGCGCTGGTGCCGGCGACGGCGGCCGACCGCTTCCAGGTCAAGGATGCCGGCGGCAAGGTGGTATTCGAGGGACCGCTGGGCAAGGCGGCGACGTGGAATGCTTCCGGCCAGGCCGTGCGCGTGGCCGATCTGTCGGCCCTGCGCGCGGGCGGCACTTACCGCATCGCCGTGGCCGGCCTGCAGGAGTCCACGCCCTTCCCCATAGCGCCGGACGCCTACCGGCTGCTCGACGCCGGCGCCATCCGCGCCTACACGCATAACCGTGCCGGCATCGCGCTGGATGCGCGCGTGGCCGGCGCCTGGGCCCGCCCGGCGGGCCATCCGGACGACCAGGTGCGCGTGCATGCCTCCGCCGCCTCCGTCACGCGACCCGCGGGCACCGTCATCGCCAGTCCCAAGGGCTGGTACGACGCCGGCGACTACAACAAGTACGTGGTCAATTCCGGCATCAGTACCTACACGCTGCTGGCCGCCTACGAGCACTTTCCCGCTTGGTTCGACGGGCTTGCCGTCAACCTGCCCGAAAGCGGCAACGGCCTGCCGGACCTCGTCAACGAGACGCTGTGGAACCTGGACTGGATGGCCACCATGCAGGACCCCGAGGACGGCGGCGTGTACCACAAGCTGACGAACCTGTCGTTCGACGGCATGGTCATGCCGGACAAGGCGACGGCGCCGCGCTACGTGGTGCAGAAGACGACGGCAGCGGCCCTCGATTTCGCCGCCACGCTGGCCGCAGCCAGCCGCGTGCTGGCGCGCTTCGACGCCCAGGCGCCGGGCCGTTCGCAGCGCTGGCTCGCGCAGGCGGAAAGCGCATGGCGCTGGGCCCTGGCGCACCCTGCCGTGCGCTACCGCCAGCCGGCCGACGTCAGGACGGGAGAGTACGGCGACGACAAGCTGGACGACGAATTCGCCTGGGCCGCGGCCGAACTGCTGGCCGCCACCGGCAAGGCCGCGTACCGGAATCCGGCACAGGCTTCCGGCGACGCCCGCAAGACGGAACCCGACTGGGGCGACGTGCGCGCCCTGGGCTGGATCACGCTCGCCGGCCAGCAGGGACGGCTGCCCGACGAAGCGGCGGCGGCGCGGTCCCGCATCGTGGCGGCCGCCGACACGCTGCTGGCGCGCTGGCAGGCATCGCCCTACCGCCTGGCGATGGCCGACAAGGACTTCACCTGGGGCAGCAATGCCGTCGTGCTGAACCAGGGGATGATGCTGGTGCAGGCCTACCGCATCACGGGCAAGCGCGACTACCTGGACGCGGCCCAGTCCGCGCTCGACTACACGCTGGGCCGCAATCCGCTGGGGGTCTCGTACGTGACGGGCTTCGGCACGCGATCCGCCATGCATCCCCACCATCGCCCGTCCGTGGCGGACGGCGTCGCTGCTCCGGTGCCGGGCTGGCTGGTGGGCGGTCCGAACCCGGGCCAACAGGACGCGAAGGATTGCAAGGCCGCGTACGGCGCGAAACAGCCGGCGCTGTCGTGGCTTGACGACGCGTGCAGCTATGCGAGCAACGAGGTGGCGATCAACTGGAATGCGCCGCTCGTGTACGTGGCGGCGGCCTTGCAGGTGCTGGAGCGCTGACCGAAAGAACAACGTTCACCAAGAAATCGTCGTCCCTGCGGAGGTAGGGACCCAATGTGGCTGGCGCTGCGTTGACGCATACAACAATTGGGTCACTGCCTGCGCAGGGGCGACGACCTTACATTACCAACCCATCTTCTGCTTGATGAACGCCGTCAGCTTCTGCGCGTTCTGCTGGTGATGGAACACGCGCGGATGGTGAGTGTAGCCCGTGAACGGGAAGAACACCGTATCGATCCGCTTGTCGCCGTCTTCCTTGCGCATGCGCTCCACCGCCGTCGTCACGTAACCGGGCCAGGGCGACCCGGGGCGCGTGGCATCCATGCTGCCCAGCGCGCACACGATGTAGGCGTTCGGATACAGCGCGCGCACCCGCGTCACGAACTTCCGGTAGGCGGCGATGCGGCCCTCGTCGTCGGGCTCCGGCTGCAGCTTGTGGTCGCGGCCGATGAGCCAGGAATCGTTCTGCATCAGGTTGACGACGACCACGTCCGGCGTCCAGCGCTTGAAATCCCAGTGCGTGTCGTTGTCGCCGACGGCGCTCAGCTGGTCGTAGAAGTCCGGCATCGTGAACGGGAACCAGCTGATCATCACGCCGATGCCGCTCTGCGTGGTCATGTGCAGCTCGGCGTTCAGCTTGCGCGCCGTGATCGCCGCGTAGGACAGGTAGCTGTTCTTGTCGCGCTTGACGGCGTCGTCGCCGTTGAATGGCGCCTCGTTCCCCATGCCGCTCGAAATCGAGTCGCCGAAGAATTCGATGTGGCGCTTCGGGCGCGGCGGCGGCGGCAGCAGCGACGCGCCGTCGTCGAGCGCCAGGCCGCGGAAGGTCGTGGTGCCCTCCTCGCCCTCGGTGCGCTTGAAGATCAGGAAGCTGTGCTTGCCGGGCGCCAGGCCCTGCGCGACCTCGTAGGTCTGGCTGCCCTTCGCGGCCTGCAGGATCAGCGGGCTCGCGTCCTGGCCGTCGATGATCACGTTGAAGTAATTCAGGCCACGCTCGTCGTCCAGGGTGACGGACAGCGACGTGCCCGTGAAATTGCCGGCGATCTGGGTCGCGGGCCAGGAGATGACGGGCGCCTGCGGGTCGGCGAAATCGACGCGGCCCGTATATTGCAGGTGCTTGTCGCTCGGTGCGATCTGCGTGGCCGCGAATGCGGATCCGGCGCACAGCAGGCCCGCCAGCAGCGCCGCGCAGGTGTTCAGGGTAGTCTTCATGCGTTTCCTTCCAAATAAACATCCGGCCGCCTGGGCGGCCGGGCTGCATTAGCGTCGTGCAGATGATCTCGCGATTACAGCTTGATCGTCACGGCCTTGCCATCATAGTCGACCGTCTTGTCGGCCGCGTCCAGGTCCGCCGCCGGCACCACGCCCTGGCGCAGCACGCGCACCTTGAACTGGCGCTTGGCGACCATGCCCTTGTACTGGCCGGCGCGCGCGCCGATCGTCACCGTGCCCGCCTTGTCGTCATAGCGGATCGGGATGCGGCTTGCCTCGCCGCGCTCGTAGGCGTTGCTGACGCCATCGTCCTCGTACAGGCTGGCCTGGCCGCTCGCGCCGGCGACGACCTGCAGCACGATCGGAGCATCCGGCTTCTCGTCGACGTATTGCGTCACGGGTCCCGTCGTCACGATGCTGCCCACGCGCATGAACAAGGGGATGCGGTCCAGCGGGGCGTCGACCGTGGCCGTCGTGCCGCCCTTGTGGCGCATGCCGGTGTCGAAGTCGACCCAGTCGGCGCCGGCCGGGAACACCACGGTGCGGCGGCGCGCCTCGTAGGCCGTGACGGGCGCCACCATGAAGGCATGGCCGAACAGGTACTGGTCCTTGACGTCCTTGACGCGCTCGTCGTGCGGGAAGTCCATCACCAGTCCCCGCATCATGGTACCGGACGCGTAGTGCGTGTCGGCCGCCATCGTGTAAATGTACGGCATCAGCTGGTAGCGCAACTTCAGGTAGCGGACTAGGTTGTCGCGCATGGCCGCATCGTCGCCGGCGATATTGTAGATCTCGCGCTTGACGACCTCGCCGTGCGAGCGGAACAGCGGGGAGAACGCGCCGAACTGGAACCAGCGCCAGTTCAGTTCGCGCCATTCGCGCATGTCTTCCGGCTTGCCCTGGTTCGAGGTGGTGGCGCGGTTTTCCTGGGCCGATCCCACGTCGCCGCTCTGGAAGCGGTTCTCCTGCGCATAGCCCCCGATGTCGTGGGTCCAGTTCGGGATGCCGGACATCGACATGTTCACGCCTGAGGCGATTTGGTCGTACAGGTTGTTCCAGCGGCCCGCCGTGTCGCCGCTCCACACGGCCGTCGAGTTGCGCTGGATGCCGGCGAAGCCGGAACGCGACAGGATGAACTGGCGGGTGTCCGGCTGGTCGCGGCGCAGGTGTTCGACCATCCCACCCGAGTGCACGAGGCTGTAGGGGTTGAAGGTGATCTCGCCGGGGCCGTAGACCGTGGGACCGATCAGCTTCTTAAAGTCCTCCAGGCGCGAGTTCGACAGCACGTCCGGTTCCGTATTGTCCATCCACCAGGCGTCGAAACCAAGGTCCACCACCTTCTTGATCTGGCGGTAGTAGATGTCGCGCGCTTCCTGGGTGTACGGGTCGTAGTGGCTGTTCTTGTAGCCCGGGCCGACCCAGTCCAGCGCGCCGTCCTCGACGTTCTTGGTCCACATGTATCCCTTGGACGCCAGTTCCTTGTAGTTCGCCGTGTTGGCGTAGAACTTGCCCCAGATGGAGATCATGATCCTTGCGTGCTGCTTGTGGACGGCATCGACCATGCCCTTCGGATCCGGGAAGCGGACCTTGTCGAAGTCGTGCGAACCCCAGCCGTCTTCCGGCCAGTAGAACCAGTCCTGCACGATGTTATCGAGCGGCCAGCCGCGCTTGCGGTACTCGGCCACCGTGTCCAGCAGCTGCTGCTGGGTCTCGTAGCGCTGGCGCGATTGCCAGAAGCCGTACGCCCATTTCGGCATCATGGGCGCCTGGCCCGTGAGGTGGCGGTAGCCGGCGATCACGCGGTCCATGCTGTCGGCGCTGATCACGTAGTAGTCGATCGCCTCGGCGATCTCGGACGACATCGTCAGCGAATGGCGTTCCGGCGCCGGCAGCGGGTCGTTGTGGGTCATGGCGACCATGCCGCCCGAGGCCTTCCATTCCAGGTGCAGCTTGACCGGCTTGTCCTTCTCGAACTTCACTTCGAAGTTGTGATACCACGGGTTCCAGCCCTGGCGCCACACGTCCATGACCTGCTTGCCGTCGATCGACAGCGTCGCGTAGTCGGACGAATACAGCTGCATCTTGTGCACGCCGGCCTTCGGGCTCGCCATCGCGCCGTCCCACACGACCTTCACGTCCTTGCCCGCCAGGTCCTTCATGGGCGGCAGTTCCTTCGGCCAGTACTCCGTCAGGTCCTTCAGGTACTGGTAGCGGATGTCCTGCTCCTGGCGCGTCAGCGCCAGCTTGCCGTCGATGTAGTAGCGCGCCGTCAGGCCGCCCGGCTTGCCGTCGGCATCCGTCAGCGCCAGGTCGCGCGACAGCCAGGCATACGGCCTGGGATCGCCGAAACGGCTGATGCCGTTGTTGTCCCACAGGACGCCGTAGTTCTTGTCCGAGACGACGAAAGGCACGG
Source organism: Massilia paldalensis (assembly GCF_044901715.1). Classification (NCBI taxonomy): domain Bacteria; kingdom Pseudomonadati; phylum Pseudomonadota; class Betaproteobacteria; order Burkholderiales; family Oxalobacteraceae; genus Massilia; species Massilia paldalensis. The sequence continues at coordinate 1,486,056 of NZ_JBJCIU010000001.1, read as the reverse complement.
CGGCGATCATATTGTGCTGCTGCAGCAGCACATCCTCGCCGTTGTAGTTCATCTGGGCGTTCTGGTGCTGGCCCAGGCCGTAGTAGGCGTCCTTCGTGCCGTGGTTGAAGCCCTGCCTGATCGCCAGGTAGGGCTTGCCGCCCACGGTGACGGGCGCCATGGTTTCCGACGCCTGCACCAGGAAGGCCTTGCCGGCCGCGTCGAAGAAGCGTACCTGGCCATCCTTCAGCGACACCTCCGCGGCGATCTTCGCCGCCTTCAGGCGCACGGTGCCGGCGCTGCCGCCCTTCGCATCCACGCTGAAGCTGCAGCCGCACGGCTTGGCCACCGTCATCAGCGATGGCGTCAGCTTCTTGCCGGCCTGGTCGAGTTTCAGCACCTGGACGATGTTATCGCTCATCAGGTTCAGGCGCACCACCTTCGCGGCGCCCGCGTCCGGGGTCACCTCGATGCCGGTGGCGGTCTTCTGGTAGCTGCCGGCCAGTGCCGGGCTGCCGGCCGCCAGCAGCATCACGGCTGCAGCGAGTCGGGTTATTTGCATATGTCTTCCTCCAAATGGTCGGCTGCGCGCACAGTACGCTGCGCCTGCACCGTCGCCCCTGCGCAGGCAGGGGTCCAATGTCGTGCCGCTCTCGAAAAATCGGGTCCCCGCCTGCGCAGGGACGACGTAACATCCGTATGTACTGAACGTGTCAATACGTTCCCATCCGGACCTTCAGCACCGTCGGCGTCGCCGGCAGGTTCAGCCCATAGTCGGTCTGGTCGCCATTCCAGTTGCGCTCCATGACCCAATTGCCCCTGGCGTCGAAGTGTCCTTCTTCCACGCGCGCAAACATCGCAGGCTTGCCGGCATTGGCGCCCGTGCCGGACAGCTTGACGCGGATCTGCTGGCCCACCAGCACGAATTCGTTCGGCCCCGTCTGCGCGATCGCGACGCCGCCGGACGGCTGCTCGGTGCCGGCCATGTACTCGTTCTTGTCGCGCAGGTATTCGCGCTCGCCGAACTGGAATTCGCGGAACGACAGCGTCGCCTTCCAGCCGTCCATCTCCACGTGCTGGGCCGCGCGGTCGTCCCCTTCGGACACGCCGTACGTGCGTCCTTCGAACGCCCACTGCGCCCACTGGCGCTGCAGCGGCGCGAACACGCCGTAGATCCTGGCGAACGGTTCGACCATGCGCTTGTCGGTGAACTTCGATCCGAGCGGATAGTTGCTGTACTCGGCATAGTCGATGCCGAACGGCGCGACGCCCAGCGCGCCCTTGCCGATGATCTGGTAGACGTAGCGCGCGTACTGCGCGGCATTGCCCATCTCCGGCACCATCAGCGCGTTGTCCGGACGCTGGAACTGGCGCAGGATGGCGTCGACCTTGTTCGACTCCGGCATGTAGATGTCCGGGCCCGCGAACGCGATGTGTGGGGCCGCCGCGCGCCAGATGCCGAGCACGTCGTGCGTCGGACCGCCGCTGGCGAAGTCCTTCTTCCACGGCGCCGCCTGCTCGCCCGGCTGCACGCCGGCCGGGTCGCGCAGCGCGTTGTTGACGAACATCGGCAGGTCGTAGACGGCGCGGCCGGCCTTGGCGATCTCCTCGATGTAGCTGGCGATCGCCCAGGTGTGGAAATACTGGTCGGCATACTCGCCGTAGACGTCGGACCACGTGCCGGACGTGGGATGCGATGCGGGCGGCTTCTGGCGCGCCAGCACGGCGGCCGGCACCGGCTGGCGGAACGCGCTTTCCGCGCGGGCCCCGTAGTCGCGCGCGACGCCATAGGTGCCGACCTCGTTCTCGACCTGCACCATGATGATGGTCTTCTTGTCGGCGTCGATGCGCTTGATGTGCTCCATCAGCGCGACGAAGGCCTTCTTGTCGGCGGTCAGCGTCGCTTCGCCGTGCGGCGAATGGCTGTAGCTGGTCTTGCCGTCCTTGTCGATCATGCGCGGAAAGCGCGCGTTGTCGAACTTGACCCATTCCGGGGTATAGGCGGCGCCCGTGTTCTTCCAGGTGCCGAACCACAGCAGCACGAGCCGCATGTCGTTCTTGCGCGCCTCGCGCACCAGGGTGTCGACGTAGGAAAAGTCGAACGTGCCCTCGCGCGGCTCGATCTGTTCCCAGGCGACGGGGATCTCGAGCGTATTGGCGTGGATGTCCTTCAATGCGGCCCAGACCTTGGGCAGCGCGGCAGGATAGTTGCTGGAGTTATGGGCTTGTCCGCCCAGGATCAGGTACGGAGCGCCGTCGACCATCAGGGCGTGGCGCCCGTCCTTGGCGACGATGCGGGGCATCTCGGTGGCGGCGTGGGCGGCGCTGAACGCCAGTGCGGCGCACAGGCCGAGCAGGCGAAAGGCGGGCTTATGAAACGGCTTCTTCATGCGCGGGTGTCCTCGGTGAGCGGTGGCAGGGAGAAAAAAAGGCGGCGGGCCCGGGAGCCTCGCCGCCTTGCGCAACGCTTAGAACGAATAGCGCAGCGATGCCGTGTAACGCGGTCCGGAGACGAACCAGGCACGGCCCTTCTCGCCGATCGACTGCTGCATCAGCTGCTTGTACTTCGAGTCGGTCAGGTTCTGCGCCTCCACGCCGAGCGACAGGTTCTCGGTGAAGTTGTAGAAGAACGAAGCATCCAGCTGGCCGTAGTCGTCCGCATAGGTCGGCAGGCCCCATGCCAGGCCGGTGGTGCCGCGCGCCGGGCTGTTCGGATTGGTGTCCGTGCCGTCGGTGCCGCGGGTGCCGTTGACGTTCACGCCCTGCAGGTTCTTCGAGCGCCAGTTCCATGCCAGGCGTGCCGACACGGGACCCTTGTCGAACATCAGCGCGATGTTGTACGTGTTCTTCGACAGGCCCTGCAGCGGCAGGTCGCCGAACGCCGCGCCGTTGGTGTCGCAACCATTCAGGCTCAGGTTCAGGTTGCTGGCGCCGTTGTTGCTGCCCGAGCAGTAGGCAGAGAACACGGGGTTGTACAGCTTCTGCTTGCCGTCCACGTAGGTGTAGTTGGCCTGCAGGCCCAGGCCCGAGAGCCAGCCCGGCAGCTTGTCGAAGTACTGCTGGTAGGCCACCTCGACGCCGCGTGCCGTGCCGCGCGCCGCGTTGACGGGGGCGGTGACGTTGAAGTTGTAGGTCTGGCCGTTCGCAGCCTGCAGCGGATAGCTGTAGGTCTGGTTGACGATGATGTCCTTCAGGCGCTTGTTGAACACGGCCACGGTCAGCGAGCCGGCCGGCGCGAAGTACCATTCGGCCGTCAAGTCGACCTGGCGCGACTGGATCGGACGCAGGTTCGGGTTACCGTCGCTGGTGCCGCTCAGGCTGACGTTGTTGACGATCAGGTTGTTGCCGACCAGCGTCGTGTCGTTGGTCTGCGACAGCGTCGTGTAGCCCTGCAGCTGGCTGAAGTCCGGACGCGAGATGCCCATCGCGGCGCCGAAGCGGAACTGCAGGTTGTCGGCCGCCTTCATGCGCAGGTTCAGGCTGGGCAGCACGTTGTGGTAGCTGTTGTCGTAGTCGCGCGCCTGTGCGTAGGCGCCGATGTTCGGAATCGCCGGACCCGTGACGGTGCCGCCGGGACCCGGAACCGGCGTCGTCGTCGGCGGGGTGAACACGGTGTAGCCGCGCGCCGTCATCTCCGTCTTCACGTAGCGCAGGCCGATATTGCCGTCCACCGGATATTTTAGGTCGTCGAAGCCGAAGCGCAGCTGGGTGTAGAACGCGCCCGTCTTCTCGCTCTGCGAGTTGGTGCCGGCCGGATCGGTGCCGAAGGTCGCCGCCTTCCAGGTGCCGCAGTTCGGCGTGGTGCCGTTGGTGGCGGCCACCTGGCGGCACAGCACGTCATAGTAGCTGTGCAGCGTGGCATAGCTGCCCGGATAGCCCGTTGCCAGCGAGGTGTTCGGGAACACCAGCGACGGCACGTTGGTGCCGTTGTTGAAGAAGTTGTTGAACTGGTGGAGCTGCGTCTGGTTGCTGAAGCGCGGGTCGCTCAGGTAGGCCAGTTGCGGCACGCTGGTGCCGTTCGGTCCCGGCACGGCCAGTTCGCCCTGCCACGGCTGGGTGATGGCGGCCCAGTTGTAGCTCGGATTCGTGTTCTGGGTGACGGCGTCGCGGTCCGTGAAGCGCACGCCGAAACGCACGTCGCGCAGCACCGGATGGTCGAACGCGTACTTGGCGTCCAGCTTCAGCGCCCACTGGTCCGCTTCGCTGCGGTCCATGTGTTCCTGGGTGAAGGCCCAGTAATAATTGTTCGGATTGGCCAGGTAGGCACGCTCGGCATCGCTGAACGACAGCGACGGCACGCTGCCGCGCAGGTCGATGCTCTCCTGCTGCATCTTGATGGCGGTAGCCACCGTCGAGTCGAAGCTGTGCGACTTGGCCTTGATGCGCTGGACGTCCGAGTCGAAGGTCCAGGCGCTGTTCGGACGCCAGCTCACGTGCCACGACACGTCGGTGGTATCCGAGATGCGGTTGGCGGCGCGGGTGTCGGCGCCGAAGTCGATGCCGTTGTCCACCGTGTCGTACAGCGTGCCGGTGAGCAGCGCGCCCTTGGCGTCGTAGGTCGCGCCCGGACGCACCTGGATGTTGTACGGGCTGGCCGACGAGAAGATCGCCTGCTCGTCCCATTCCATCTTGTACTTCGACTTGAAGTAGGTCAGCGACGAGCTCAGGGTCGCGTCCTTCTTCCACTGCAGCGCGCCGTAATAGCCTTCGCGCTTGCGGTCGAAGTTCAGCGTGCGCCACTGCGAACCCTTCGGCACCCAGACGGTGCGGCCCGGCTCGACGTCCGCGCGCGGATAGTAAGGCTCGACCTGGAATGCGTCGGTGCGGGTCGCGCTTTCGGAATACGCCAGGTCAACGAGGGCGCCGACTTCGCCGAAGCCCGTCTTCCAGCGGTCCGAGAACATCACGGAACCGGACGGCGACCAGCTTCCCTTCTTCAGTTCCGAATACGTGTTCTGCAGCGACACGGCGACCTTGCGGCCCTTGAAGTCGAACGGCATCGCCGTGCGCAGGTTCACCAGGCCGCCGATGCCGCCTTCGATCTGCTCGGCCGACGGGTTCTTGTAGATGTCGACGCCGGCCATCAGCTCCGGCGGGACGTCCTCGAAGTTCAGCGAGCGGCCGCCGTTGGCCGAGAACGAGTCGCGGCCGTTCAGTTCCGAACGCACGTAGGTCAGGCCGCGGATGTTCACGCCCGAGCCTTCCACCGAGTAGTGCTCCGGGTCGCCCTTGGCCATGGTGCGGTCGATCGTCACGCCGACGACGCGCTGCAGCACCTCGGTGACGGAGCGGTCCGGCAGCTTGCCGATGTCCTCGGCGACGATGGAATCGACGATCTCGTCCGAGTTCTGCTTGAGCTTCTGGGCCGAGTTCAGTGCAGCGCGCTGGCCGGTGACGACGACCACATTGCCTGCTTTCTGGGGAGCCGGCGCATTCTGCGCGCCCTGGGCGCCCACCTGCTGCTCGTTGGCGCTCTGCGCCAGTGCGGCGCCGCTCGCGAGCAGCGCGATCTGCGCTGCGGCGACGGCGATCGCGGTTTTCTGGAACTGTTTCATACTGTCTCCTATCGGCTGTCAATCGCATCCACGTTCGTGCGCGGATGCCTCTCTACTTCAAAGCGCCGGCCGCTTCGGGCCGGCTTCATCAATGATGATTCTTCACCTGCTTCGCCCGCGCGCACGCCGTGCGTGAAATCGATTACGCGCTGGGATCATGGCGGGCATCGCGGGTTCGTCCTGTCAGTGCCTGGATGGTTCGCCGAACACGATGCCGCGTCCGGCCGTGGTCATGTACACAACGCCGTAGCGGTTCATGTCGCCGACGACGAGCTGCGCATCGCCGGGGCCGCCGTACTGGTGGGCGTCGTCGTTGATGCGCACCCACGAGGCGCCGTCGTCGATCGAGCGGTACATGCCGCGCACGCCGCCCACGGTACCCCAGATGTACACGGCAGGGACATCCTTGCCGGGCGCCGCCTTGCCGAAGCCGAGCGCGCCGCACCAGCTCACGCCGGCCACGCCGGCAAAGTGTTCACCGCCGTCGCGCGAGCGGGCCAGGCCGCCATCCTTGAGCGGTACCCACAGGTCGCCCTTGCGGCCGGGCGCCGCGCGCAGCAGCAGCGCTCCGCCCACGGGCAGCGACGCGCGCCGTGCGAAACTGGCGCCGCCGTCGGCGCTGGCCAGCAGCGCACCCGTGTCCGGTTCGTAGACATAGAAGGCCTGCGGATCGACGGGATCGGCCACGGGGCGCACGTTCGCGCGCGCCAGCCCTTTCACCTCGGTCCAGCTGGCGCCGCCGTCGGCGGAGCGCCAGGTGGCCGCGGACCGCTCGGGGATGTGCAGGATGACGGCACCGTCGGCCGACAGCGCGAGCTGGCCGCGGCGGCCCTTCAGCGCCGCCGTCTTCGTCCAGGTGGCGGCGCCATCGCGCGTGACGTACAGGCTGTCGCCCAGGCGTGCCATGATCCGTGGCGCGCGCGCGGCCACGTCCAGGCCCGTCGTGGTACCCATCTGCGGCGCGTGGATGCGGCCGTGGCGGCGCGGATCCTCGTGCAGGTAGCCGTCGATGTCGCCGATGGCCGATACCAGCGGTCCGCCCGGGATGCTGACGAGGCCCAGCGGCACCGTCTCCTCCATGCCGGCGACGGTGAACGTCCAGGTGGCCGGCACGGCATCGATGTCGGCGGTGCGGAACACGCCGTTGCCCGAGGTGACCCAGACGGCCTTGCCGTCGCCGCCGTCGAATTCGACGGAGCCGGTCCAGTGGATGCCGTGCCCCTTCAGCCAGGGCACGCCGGCCGCTTCCTTGACGAAGCCGCGCGCGATCACGTCGGTCCAGGTGCCGCCTCCGTCCGTGCTCGTGAAGATGCGGTCGCCCTTGGCATCGCCCTGCACGAGGAAGGTGTTGATGGTCGAGATGACGAGACGCCGCGGGTCCTTTGGGTCCACGCTGACGCCTGCGAACGGCGTGGTCCAGCCCTGCGGCGTGATGTCGGTCCAGGCCCCGGTCGCGATCGCGTACTTGAAGACGGCGCCGCGGTTCATGGGCTCCCTGCCTTCGCGGTCCGGATGCGGCCCGGCGCCGTTCGCATAGGTGACGATCAGGTTGCCGGCGCCGTCGAGCACGGCGCGCTGCGGCATCAGGCCGGCCGGGCCGCCCTGCACCGGCGCAAAGCTGGCGCCGCCATCGTCGCTGCGGTACAGGTTCGGGCCGACGGCATCGTAGCGCGACACGCCCGCGAACACGCGCCGGGCCCGGCCGCCGGCGACGCTGGCCGGATCGGGGACGACGAAATCGATACCCACGTCGTTTGGCGTCGTCGTCACCGGCATGCCCGCCACGCGCGTCCACGTGTCGCCGCCGTCAACGCTCTTGAACAGGCCATCGCGGCGCGAGCCCACATACAGCAGCTTGGCGTCGGCCGGATCGATCGCGAGGCGCTCGCCGTTCTGCCGGCCCATGCCGTTGCCGTGGGTCTTGAACTGCGCGCCGACGTCGACCGTGGCGAAGGTCTTGCCGCCGTCCCGGGAACGCAGGATGGCCGTGCGGCCGCCGTTCAGGTACTTGATCCCGGCGAGCAGGTAGACGGTGTCGGCATCGTGCGGATCGACGGCTAGGCCGTCGATGCCGAGGAATCCGGTCTGGTCCTGCCCGACCCAGTCGAGCAGCGGGATCCAGCGTTGCGCGCGCGGGTCCCAGCGGTAGGCCCCGCCCACGTCCGTGCGCGCATACGCCACGCCGGGCGCCGCGCGGCTGGGGACGACGGCCGTGACGAAGCCGCCGCCGCCGATCGCCACGCTGTCCCAGACATAGGGAGCGTGCACGACCTGCCCGGTCACGGCGGTGCGCGCCGGCCCGGCGCCGGCCGTGGGCACGGCCACGCTGCCAGCCAGGGCCAGCGCGACGCCGACTGCGCCAGCGAGACGGTAGAGTTTCATTGCCGGTCCCTTGCGCCGGTTCACGCGGCCGGATGGCGCGCGGCAGCGCCGGAAACGGCGTGCGAGCAAGGGAAGGCGAAGGAAATGGATGACCCGCGAGGGTGAGTGGACGTGATGCGCATGGGTCTCCGGCCGTGATTTTTCGTTAGTTTGTTGTTATGTATCTACAGCGAATGCTAAGCGAATGGCGCTAATGGTGGCAAGCGAAATGTTCGCGCTAACAGCCGCCACGCATGGAATGCGCATAACTTCGCGCATTTTCTGAACAAAAATCGCTGAAATCGAGTTCAGACATTCATACCGCACATTATCAAGCGGGACGCCGTTGTATTTTTGTCACACGAAACGCGTATATGTGCGCTTAAGTTCCCGTGTGCCAACATGAAATTTGGGGTGCAGGAGAGATTTTGCGTCTTTATCGCATGGCTCGACCGCGCGTCAGTGACAATCTCGCCGTGGAGGCATGTAATCGATTTCGCCAACGACGTCTGCTGCCTTTGTACAGGAACCTGGACAGGGCGTGACAGCAATCGCCTCAACCCTATGGTAGCGCTTAACAAATGGTGTTAATGTCTACACTTTCCGCACCATGCCGCATGGGCTGGCGCGGGCATGACCACGACACCTAACCAAAGGAGACACCATGACCATCCAGGGCGACATGATCATCGGCCAGCGCATCGTGCGCGGCAGCGCAGGCAGCACGCGCGCCTTCAATCCCGCCACCCACGCCGCCATCGAGCCGGATTTCGGCCTGGCGACGCGCGAGGACGTCGATACGGCCTGCCGCCTCGCGGAAAGCGCCTTCGACGCCTACCGCGCCGTGCCGCTGGAAGCGCGCGCCGCCTTCCTCGAAGCGATCGCCGAGCGCATCCTCGAGATCGGCCCGCTGCTGATCGAACGCGCCGGCGCCGAGTCGGGCCTGCCGGCGGCGCGCCTGGAGGGCGAGCGCATGCGCACCGTGAACCAGCTGCGCCTGTTCGCCAAGGTCGTGCGCGATGGCCGCTTCCTGGACGCCATCCTGGACAGCGCCCTGCCCCAGCGCACGCCGCCGCGCCCGGACCTGCGCCTGCGTAACATCCCCCTGGGTCCCGTCGCCGTGTTCGGCGCATCCAACTTCCCGCTGGCGTTCTCCGTCGCCGGCGGCGACACGGCATCGGCGCTGGCGGCCGGCTGCCCCGTCGTCGTGAAGGCCCACAACGCCCACCTGGGCACGTCGGAACTGGTGGGCAAGGCAATCCGCCAGGCCGCCATCGACAACAATATGCCGGAAGGCGTGTTCTCGATGCTGATCGGCGAAGGCAACCAGATCGGCCAGGACCTCGTAACGCATCCCGCCATCAAGGCGGTCGGTTTCACGGGCTCGCGCGGCGGCGGCCTGGCGCTGGTGGCCGCGGCCAACGGACGCAAGGAACCCATTCCCGTGTATGCGGAAATGAGCAGCATCAATCCCTTCTTCCTGCTGCCGGGCGCGCTGGCCGCCGGCGGCGCCAAGCTGGCGCAGGGCTTCGTCGATTCGCTGACGCTGGGCGTGGGCCAGTTCTGCACCAACCCGGGCCTGGTGATCGCCATGGCCGGTCCGGACCTGGACGCGTTCCGCAGCGCCGCCGTCGAGGCCCTCGCCGCCAAGGGCGCGGGCACCATGCTCACGGCCGGCATCCACCAGGCTTATGCCGGCGCCATCGAGCGCCGCTCGGGCATCGCCGGCGTCGAACTCGTCGCTCAGGGCGGCGCCGACGGCAGCGGCTGCGCCGCCCGCGCCGCGCTGTACCAGGCCGACGCCGCGACCTTCGTCGCCAACCCGGCGCTGGAAGACGAGATCTTCGGGCCGTCCTCGCTGATCGTCGTCCGCCGCGACGAGGCCGAGCTGCTGCAGGTGGCCCGCCATGTCGAGGGCCAGCTGACGGCCACGATCCACGCGAACGCGGACGACCGCGCGCTGGCCGCGCAGCTGCTGCCGGTACTGGAGCGCAAGGCGGGCCGCATCCTGTTCAACGGCTTCCCGACCGGCGTCGAGGTGTCGCACGCGATGGTGCACGGCGGCCCGTTCCCGGCGACGTCGGACAGCCGCTCGACCTCCGTGGGCGCCTCGGCGATCGCGCGCTTCGTGCGCCCGGTGTGCTACCAGGACGTGCCGGCGGAGCTGCTGCCGGTGGAGCTGCAGGATGCGAATCCGCTGGGGCTCGTGCGGGTGGTGGATGGGGAGTTGAAGCTGGCTTGATGGCGGCGATCGGTGGGCACGTGGTGCCCACCCTACGGCCCCACGAAGGAGTCAAATGCAACGTCGCCCCTGCGCAGGCAGGGGCCCAATTTTCGTGGCAAGCCGACGAATTAGCCCCCTGCCTGCGCAGGGGCGACGGTGTTGATGCGTTGCGCTTTAGTGGTTATGGCGCGGCATGTCATCCGCCACGCCGCGGTACTTCAGCGCCAGCTCCATCACGCCGCCCGTGTGCAGCTGCCCCACGGTGGAGCGGTAGATTTCCTGCCACGGCGTCTGGTTCGGCGGGATCGGGGGCGGCGCGTCCTTGCGGCGCGCTTCCAGTTCCGCGTCTTCCAGCAGCACGTCGCAGCGGCCCGTGTTCAGGTCCACGCGCACGACGTCGCCCGTGCGCAGCAGCGCCAGGTTGCCGCCTGCCGCGCTTTCCGGCGACGCGTTCAGGATCGACGGGCTGTCCGAGGTGCCGGACTGGCGGCCGTCGCCCAGCGTCGGCAGCGCCATGATGCCTTTCTTGATCAGCGCATCGGGCGGCTGCATGTTCACGACTTCCGCCGAGCCTGGCCAGCCGATCGGACCGGAACCGCGGATCACCAGCATCGTGTGCTCGTCGATGTTCAGGGACGGGTCGTTGATGCGGTGGTGGTAGTCGTCCGAACCGTCGAACACGACGACGCGGCACTCGAAGCGGTTTTCCGCGCCGGGTGTCGACAGGTAGCGCGCGCGAAAGGCCGGCGAGATCACCGAGGTCTTCATGATGGCGAAGTCGAACAGGTTGCCCTTCAGGACCATGAAGCCGGCCTTTTCCTTCAGCGGCTCGTCGAACGGGCGGATCATCTCGCGATCAATGCTTTCCTTGCCGACCAGGTTCTCGGCCATCGTGCGGCCCGTCACCGTCAGGCGCTGCGAGCGCAGCCGGCCCTTCTGTTCCAGTTCCCACATGATGGCGGGGGTGCCGCCGGCGCGGTGGAAGCGCTCGCCGAGGAATTTACCGGCCGGCTGCATGTTCAGCAGCAGCGGCACGTCGTAGCCCACGTCCATCCAGTCGTCCGTCGTGATCTCCACGCCCGCGTGGCGCGCCATCGCGACGATATGCGGCTGGGCGTTGCTGGAACCGCCGATCGCCGCGTTCACCACGATGGCGTCCAGGAAGGCGTCGCGCGTCAGGATCTGCGAGGGACGCAGGTCCTCGAAGGCCATGCCGACGATCCTCTTGCCCGTCTCGTAGGCCATCTGGCCACGCTCGCGGTACGGCGCGGGAATCGCCGAGCAGCCCGTCAGCGACATGCCCAGCGCTTCCGCCACCGCGTTCATCGTCGACGCCGTGCCCATCGTGTTGCAGTGGCCCGCGGACGGGGCCGAGGCGGTGGCGATGTCGATGAACTTCTGTTCGTCGATCTCGCCCGCGGCCAGGCGCCGGCGGCCCTTCCAGATCGCGGCGCCCGAGCCCACCAGTTCGCCCTCGAACCAGCCGTCCAGCATCGGCCCGCCGGACAATACGATGGCGGGAATGTCGACGGTGGACGCGGCCATGATCTGGGCCGGCGTCGTCTTGTCGCAGCCCGTGGTCAGCACGACGGCGTCGATCGGGTAGCCGTGCAGGATCTCGACGAGGCCCAGGTAGGCCAGGTTGCGGTCCAGCGCGGCGGTCGGGCGGCGGCAGTTCTCGAAGATCGGGTGCAGCGGGAATTCCATCGGGATGCCGCCGGCATCGCGGATGCCGTCGCGCACGCGCTTGGCCAGTTCCAGGTGGATGCGGTTGCACGGGCTGATGTCGCTGCCGCTCTGGGCGATGCCGATGATCGGCTTGCCGGAACGGAGCTCCTCGGGCGTGATGCCGTAGTTCATGAAGCGCTCGAGGTAGAGCGCCGTCATGTCGATGCGCTCCTGGTTGTCGAACCAGTCCTGCGAGCGGAAACGTCGGGGGGTCTTTTGCTGGGTCATGCTCAATGGTCTCCTGCTCACTGCTGCAGCCGCAGCGCGTGCTGCGGCAATCCGGCCACGTCGAGCCGGAAGGTAAACAAACCGCCGGCCAGCGGCTGCGCGGCCAGCTCGTCGGGCGACAGGCCCTTGCGCGCCGTCGTCGCGTACACGGTGCGCAGGTCGTCGCCGCCGAACGCCAGCTTGGTGACGTTGGCGCACGGGAAGCGCACCTCCCCCCCCTTCCGTCCTTGCGCGTCGAAACGGTCGATGCGCCAGCCGCCGAAGGTGGCCACCCACAGGTGGCCGTCGGCATCGACGGCCATCCCGTCCGGATAGCCGCCGTCGGCGATCTCGATGAACACGCGCTTGTTGGACAACGCGCCGTCCGGCGCCACGTCGAACGCGTACACGCGCTTGTCGAGCGTGTCCGTATGATACAACGTGCCGCCGTCGGGGCTCACGGCGGGGCCGTTGGTGATGATGTAGCCGTCGTCCATCGTGCGCACGTAGGTGCCGTCGAAGCGGTACAGCGCGCCGCTGGCGGCCTCCTCGGCATCGTGCATCGAACCGAACCACAGGGCGCCCTGCGCATCGACATGGCCGTCGTTGAAGCGGTTGTGTTCGAGATCCGACTCGACCTTCGCCAGCGGCACGAAATCGCCGCTCTCCGGCAGGAAGCGGTACAGGCCGTCGTCCAGCGAGCACACCATGCCGCCGCCGCTTTCCGGCACGATGAAGCTCACCTGGCCCGGCGCGGGCCAGGTGCGGCGGTCGCTGCCGTCGGGCGCGCAGCGCAGGATGCGCTTGCCCTTGATGTCGACGAACCAGACCCAGGGGCCGCGCGCGTCCCACAGCACGCCCTCCCCCAGCAGCGCCTGGACGTCCCAGATGCAGGTGGGTTCGATCGTCATGCGCCGTACCATCCCGCGTCGACGAAGTATTCGCGGCCGCTGCAGGCGCGCGCATTGTTCGACGCCAGGAACAGCGCCAGCGCGGCGACGTCCTGCATCTCGACGCGTGCCGGCACGCACTGGCCGGCCAGGATGCGCGCCTCCTCTTCCGGGTTGTGCCACAGCTTTTCCTGGCGCGGCGTGCGCACGGCGCCCGGCACGATCGTGTTGGCGCGGATGCCGAACTTGCCCAGTTCGCGCGCCATGCCGCGGGTCATGCCCTCGATGGCCGCCTTCGCCGTCATGTACAGGTCGAGCTGGGTGTGCGGCAGGTGCCAGGAAATGGAGCCGAAGTTCAGCAGCACGCCATGGCCGCGCTGCTTCATGCCGGGGATGACGGCCTGGCTGCAGAAGAACTGGTGGCGCAGGTTGACGTTCATGCGGCTTTCCCAGTATTCCGGGGTCACCGCTTCGATCTCGTGGCGGTCGTCGTTGGCCGCGTTGTTGAGGAGGATGTCGACGCCGCCCGCCTCCGCCTCGATGGCGGCGAACGTGGACTTCAGGGCCTCGATGTCGGTCAGGTCGCAGCGGACGAACTTGGGCGCGGCGGCGCTGCCGGCCAGCGACTGTTCCAGCGCGCGCGAGGCTTCCTCGGCGATGTCGAGGAACCACACGCGGGCGCCTTGGGCGGCGAAGGCGGTGGTCAGTTCACTGCCGATGCCGCTGCCGCCGCCGGTGATGACGACGCGCTTGCCCTTCAGGTCCGGGTAGGTGGCGTAGACGAATGCTTCTTGCTTGGTAGGGGACATGGGATATTGTAGTGTCGGATGGGCCGAATGGTCCGGCTGGTTTCAGCGCGCGCCGGCCAGCAGGCCGCGTCGCGCCAGGTTGTCGTACAGGGCGCGCACGCCGAAGGTCCAGGGTTCGATGGCGTCGCTGCGCTCGACGGTGTTGACGAGCGTGCCCAGGGACGGCGTCGAGATGCTGACGCGGTCGCCCATGTGGTGGGTGAAGCCGCCGCCCTTCGCGTCGCGGTCCTTGATCGGCGAGAACATCGTGCCCAGGAACAGCATGAAGCCGTCCGGATACTGGTGGTGGCGGGCGCAGGTCTGGGCCACGAGGTCGAGCGGATCGCGGCTGATCTCGCGCATGAAGCTGGCGCCCGCCAGCTCGAAGCCGTCGTCGACGCCTTCGATCAGCATGCGCACCTCGAGTTCGCGCACCGTGTCGATGGTGAACGTGCCGTCGAACAGGCGGATGAACGGGCCGATCGCGCAGGAACCGTTATTGTCCTTGGCCTTGCCCAGCAGGAGCGCGCTGCGGCCCTCGATGTCGCGCAGGTTGACGTCGTTGCCGAGCGTGGCGCCGACGGCTTCCGCGCGGCTGTTCACGGCCAGCACGATTTCCGGTTCCGGATTGTTCCAGTGCGAGTTCGGGTGCAGGCCGACGGGCACGCCATGGCCCACCGACGACATCGGCTGCGACTTGGTGAACACTTCCGCATCCGGGCCGATGCCCACTTCCATGTACTGCGACCACAGGCCGCGCGCCGTCAGCTCGGCCTTCAGGCGCATCGCCGCCTCGCCGCCCGGCTCCAGCTCGGACAGGTCGGTGCCGATCGAGTCCTGCAGCTGAGCGCGCAGCGCGTCGGCGCGCGACGGATCGCCCTTGGCCTGTTCCTCGATCACGCGCTCGAGCAGGCTGACGGCGAAGGTGACGCCGGCGGCCTTGATTGCCTGCAGGTCGCACGGGGCCAGCAGGCGCACGGCGCCGCCCTTGCCGTTCACGAGGTCAGCGGCCAGACCCAGGTCCTCGCCCTCGGCCTCGCGCACGACGGCCAGCAGGTCGTCGCGCTCGAACAGCGCCGAGACGGTCGGGGCGTGGCGGGTGATGTCGACCACGCGGCCCTGCCGCACGGCGACGACGGCGGGACCGTCCACCGGCGCGCCACGCCAGACGCGGCCGACCAGCAAGGCCTGCTCGAGGTCCTCGGGCAGCGGATTGGCTTGATGTGCTGTCATGTCGTCTCTCCTGGTTATGCCACCGTCAGCGTCGTCTTCTTGAGGTTGACGCTGTCCGGACCGGCAAAGATGGTGAAGGTGCCCGGCTCGACGGCGCGTTTCATGTCCGCGCCATAGAAGGCCAGGTCGCCCGGCTTGATGTCGAAGGTGACGGTGCGCTGCTCGCCGGGACGCAGGGTCACGCGCGCAAAGCCCTTCAGCTCCAGCAGCGGGCGCGTGACGGAGCTGACGTCGTCGCGGATGTACAGCTGGACGACTTCGTCCCCGGCCACGCGGCCGACGTTCTTCACGTCCACCTGCACGCGCGTGCTGCCGTTGGCGGCGATCCTGGTTTGCTCGAGCCGCGGGGCCGAGATGTCGAAGCGGGTATAGGACAGGCCGTAGCCGAACGGGTACAGGGGCGTCGTGACGCCGTCGATGTAGCCGCGCCGGGTGCTCGGCTTGCGGTTGTAGTACATGGGCAGCTGGCCCGTGTTGCGGGCGATCGTCACGGGCAGCTTGCCGCCCGGGTTGGCTCGGCCGAACAACAGGTCGGCCACCGCATGGCCCGTTTCCTGGCCCAGGTACCAGCATTCCAGCAGCGCGCCGGCGCGCTCGGCCAGCAGCGTGGCCGACAGCGGACGTCCGTTCAGCAGCACCACGACGGTCGGCTTGTTCAGCGCGAAGATGGCGCGCGCCAGGTCGTTCTGCTGGCCCATCAGGTCCAGCGTCGTGCGGTCGCCCAGGTGGTTGTCGGCCCAGGCTTCGCGCGAGGTCTGCTCGTTGTCGCCCAGGACCATGACGATGGTGTCGGCCGACCTGGCCGCCTCGACGGCGTCGGCGATCAGGCGCGCGTTGACTTCCGGCTTGGTGAATTCGATCTCGTCCTTGCCCCAGACGTGGCCTTCCGTGATGCGCACGCCTTCCGAATAGGCCAGCTGGAATCCCTGCGCCCTGGCCTCCGCCTGCAGGCCTTCGTAGACGGAGACGACGTGGCGCGGCACGTCCGAGTAGCCGCCGATGGGCGTGTCCTTCGCGTGGGTGCCCAGCAGCAGCACCTTGCCGACCTTCTTGCCGTCCAGCGGCAGCAGGTTGCGCTCGTTCTTGAGCAGCACGGCGCTCTTCAGCGCGGCCTGGCGCGCCAGCGCGACGGCATCCGGCGTGGCCGTCAGCGCGTCGGCGCGGGCCGCATCGGCGTACGGGTTCTCGAACAGGCCGGCCTCGAACTTCAGCTTCAGGATGCGGCGCACGGCGGCATCGATCTCGGCGACGGACACCTTGCCCTCGGCGACCAGCTCGCCCAGCTTTGCGTAGCCCTTCGGGTCCGGCGTCTCGATGTCGACGCCAGCCTTGACGGCCTGGCGCGCCGCTTCCTTGACGTCGGCCGCCAGGTGGTGGCGCGTGACCAGCTCGTCGACGGCCATGTAGTCGGACACGGTGACGCCGTCGAAGCCCCACTCCTTGCGCAGCACGTCCGTCAGCAGCCAGCGGTTGGCGTGCGAGGGAATGCCGTCGATCTCGTTATACGAAGGCATGACGGCGGCGATCTTCGTCTCGCGCACGATCTTTTCGAACGGCGGGAAGAAATCCTCGCGCAGCAGGCGCTCGCCCACGTTGGCAGGGCCGATATTGGTGCCGCTCTCCGGCTGGCCGTGGCCCGTCATGTGCTTGAGCGTGGCGTATACCTTGTCCGGCGCCAGCGGCAGCGTCTCGCCCGAGAAGCCGATCACGGCGGCCTTGCCCATCACGCCGCACAGGTGCGGGTCTTCGCCGTAGGTTTCCTCGATGCGGCCCCAGCGCGGCTCGCGCGCCACGTCGACGACGGGCGCCAGCGCCAGGTTGGTGCCGCGCGCGCGCATCTCGCGCGCCGCCACGGAAAACACCTTCGTGACGAGCTCGGGATCGAAGCTCGAGGCCAGGCCGATCGCCTGCGGGAAGCTGGTGGCGTCGCGCGCGACGTAGCCGTGCAGCGCTTCCTCGTGCATGAAGATGGGAATGCCGAGGCGGGTGCGCTCCATCGCCCACTTCTGGACGGCGTTGACGTAGTCGGCCGTCTCCTTCGGCCCCCGGTTGGCGACGGCGCCGCTATTGCCGGCGGCGCTGGCGGCGCCCAGCTGGCGGTCCGACGGACGCGCGAACATGCCGATCCCGTGCGGATAGGCGGCGGCCGCCTTGGCCGGGTCGAAGCTGGTGTCCGTGTGCTGCAGCGCGCCCTTGCCGATCCAGACGCACTGCATCTGCGCGATCTTTTCTTCCAGCGTCATGCGCCGCAACAGATCGTCGACGCGCGCGCCGACGGGGGCGCCGGACTGCTTGTAGACGGGTGTCGCGCCCGCCTGCGCGGCAAAGGCGCCGCCCGGTACGACGGCCAGGCCGGCGATACCGCCGACGGAGGCCAGGAATTCCCTGCGTTTCAAAGCCATCGTTGTCTCCCTGCTCTTGTAGTCAGTCGCAGGAGGCAGTCCGCCCGGCATTGCGGCGAGCGGCGAGGACGCGCACGGGCGACGGACGTGCGCATGCGGCGCCGTCGCGATGTGTCGGGTCAAGCATGGAATGTCTCCTGTCGTTTTTATGTGTGGCGGCCGATTCCAACATCTGGATAACAGGAATGTTACCGCAACCATTCGAGTCTATACGGCTGGGCGCGGCGTTGTCAACGAATTATTCCGGCAGGGAGAACGACGCGGAAAACGTCAGCGCGCGCGCCCCTGCCTGGCCCCCGCGGGCAGGCGCGCCGGCGGGCGCACGCGCGGCGCGGCGTCGGACTGGCGGCGCACCAGCTCGAAGTCCATGCGCACCTGTTCGGGGCCGGCGGCACCGCCCTCGCGCTGGGCGCGCACACGCCGCACGAGCGCCTGCACGGCCTCGCGCGCCATCTCGGCGATGGGCTGGCGCACGGTGGTCAGCTCGGGCCAGATCGTCGTGGCGAGCGCGGTATCGTCGAAGCCCGTCACCGTCAGGTCGCCCGGCACGTCCAGGCCCAGGCGGTGGGCGACGGCGACCGTTGCGGCGGCCATGTCGTCGTTGCTGGCGAAGATCGCCGTCGGCCGCTCGTCCAGGGCGAGCAGCTGCTCGGCCGCGTCCAGGCCGGAACGGTAGGTGAACATGCCCTGCACCACCAGTTCCTTCGACGCGTCGGCGTGCTTGTCCGCGATGGCGGCGCGGTAGCCCTCCAGGCGGCGGCTGCTGGCCGTCTGGTTCGGATGGCCGACCACGAAGCCGATGCGCTGGTGGCCCAGGGCGATCAGGTGGCGGGTCATGTGGTAGGCGGCTTCGTAGTCGTCGATGCTGACGGCGCCCACGCGCGCATCGGGCGAACCGCAGGCGACGACGACGACGGGAATGCCGGCGCCGGCGATGGCGCCGACGATCGCTTCGCTGTCGCACAGGGGCGGCGGCAGGATGATGCCATCGAGGCCATTGCCGATCAGGCGGCGCGCATGCTCCGCTTCCTGCTCGCCCGCCTCGCACTTCTCTACGAACAGCTGGACATTGTTCAGGCCCGACTGGGTCAGCAGGCCGACAAGGAATTCGGACAGGTAGGCGGCGCTCGGATTACTGTACAGGAAGCCGACGCGGATCGGCTTGGACCCCGCCAGGTTGCGCGCCTCCTGGTTCGGCGTGTAGTTGAGCGCGGCGACGGCATCGGCCACCTTGCGGCGCGTGCTTTCGCGCACCAGGCCCTTGCCGTTCATGACGCGCGAGACGGTCATCGCCGACACGCCGGCCAGCTTGGCGACGTCGGCCATCGTGGGTTGGCCGCGCCGCTCCAGGTCGTCCTGGGTGGCTTCATCGGTGGCTTTGCTCATCGCTCGGGGGTCCTGTGTCACGTGTTATCGGGCGCATGGCGCGCCACTGTTTGCATCATCTTAACATAGGCGATTGCGCTAACATGCAGGCTCCCTCCTCCGCGCCCCGCAAAGAGAACGGCCCGGCCGGAAGATCCGGGCCGGGCCGCGCGGGACTGCGTGCCGCCGGGATCAGGCGCGCAGCAGCGAACGCAGCGTGCGCGACAGGTCCTCGGCCGAGAACTTGGCGACATAGGCATCGGCGCGCACGTTCTTGACGTGTTCCTCGTTCGTGGTGCCGGACAGCGAGGAGTGGATCACCACGGGCATGGTGCCGAAGCGGGCGTTGTTCTTGATGTTGCGGGTCAGCGTGAAGCCGTCCATTTCCGGCATCTCGAGGTCGGTCAGCACCAGGGCGACGCGGTCATGCACGGTCTTGCCTTCGGCCTCGGCGGCCGTCGCGATCATGTTCAGCTGCTCCCAGCATTCCTTGCCCGTCTTGGTCATCACGAACGGCAGGCCCATCGCTTCCAGGCCGCGCTCGATCAGCGAACGCGCGACGACGGAATCGTCGGCCGCGAGGATCACGGAACCGGGCTTCAGCTGGATCTTGTCGCCGACCGAGGTGGCGATATTGTCGTCGGACGATTCCGGGTTCAGCTCGCGCAGGATGGTTTCCACGTCCAGCACCTGGGCCAGACGCGGCGGGTGCTCGTCCGTTTCCGGCAGGCGCGCGATGCTGGTGACCATGCCGCTGCCGGCGCTGTGCTCGGCCGACATCACCTGGCTCCAGTCCAGGCGCACGATCTCTTCCACGCTCTCGACGGCAAACGCCTGCGTGGTGCGGGCGAATTCCGTGACGAGCATGATGTTCAGGCCCGTGCGCGGGATGACGCCGGTGATGCCCGGCAGGTCCAGCACCTGGATGATCTGGCCGCGCAGGTTGACGACGCCCAGCACGTGGTCGGGCGCGCCGGCCACCTTGGTGACCGCCGGCATGGCGACGATCTCGCGGATCTTGAATACGTTGATGCCGAACAGCTCGCTGGAGCTGCCATGTTCGTCACCGCCGAGGCGGAACAGCAACAGCTCGAACTTGTTGTTGCTGGTAAGGTTGCTGCGCTCGTCGACTTCCTGCTGAACCGATTTCATTGTGTCACCCCAAGGTATGATTCTTTGAGGAAATTCTAGTCGCGAATCGCGGTCCTGTGTAAAGACCGCCACCGATTTCGGGAAATTTTTGACACTCCTGGTTCAAAAAAACCACAGAATTGCCGAAACGACTTTACGAACAGTCGATCAAACGGGCGCTTTGGCCAGCCGGTCGACTTCGTCCAGCGCCAGGCGCGCCATCGTCCGGATGCCTTCGTAGGACTTGGCGGCGGCGATGAAGCGGCCGTTGTGGCAGAAACCGGCATCCGGCACGCCCGTCACGGCCGCCAGGTCGGCGTCGCGCAGGCCGGCCCACGCCTCCGGCAGGTCGGCGCGCGCATCGAAGTTCTCCGTGCTGACGGGCACCGTGTGGATCATGTAGCGCTGCTCGGCCAGGTTATGGCTGATCACGAACAGCACGTCCGGCATCTCCTTGCGCACGACGGTCGACCAGGGCATGGCGCCGTTCTTGAGGAACAGCACGCGGCCGCCTTCCAGCGCTTCCGAGCCGCGCACCTGTTCCAGCGCCTGCAGCGCGCCCACGCGGTACTTGACGGCGTTGGCCATGATGTCGGTGAGCACGGCCATCGCGCGCTCGAACTGCGCGGTGCGGAAGGCCTCGGCGGCGTCGCCGTAGCCCAGGCGCTGCTCGTCCATCCAGTTCAGGTTGTAGCCGGAGACGACGGCCGACAAGCCGTAGCCGCCGGGCGCGTTCTTGGCCGCCCCCACGTCGGACAGGTCCAGGTATTGCACGATGTCGCCGTCGATGGCCCAGGCGATCTGCTGCGCCGTCTCGGCGCTCAACGCCTGGCCCGCATGCTGCTGCGCCAGCGCGGCCACGCAGCGGGCGCCGTATTCCCGCCATACCAGCCCGGCGCTCGCGTACGGCACGCCGCTGCCGCGGGCGCCGTCGAAGCCTTTCTGGTGATGGTCGAAGCGGCCCGTGGCCGGATCCCAGACGCCGCCCACGTCGATAGCGAAATCGGCCGAGTCGATGATGGCCGCGTCGCGCGTGCGCACCAGGCCCGCGTCGGGGTACAGGATCTTCAGGACGGCGACGGCCCACGCGTCGTCCGCGTGGAATTTGCCGCCGTGGGTGGCTATCAGCATGCTTTCTCCAATCTGGTCCGCGGTGCGGCTCGAATCCGCATGATACCGGTTAGTCGCCGATTCTCGTAGCGGGCATGGCGCAGCGTGCCCGCGAACCGGTATCATCCATGGGCCGTACCTGCCCAACCGTCACCATCGGAGTCCGCATGTTCCAGCGCCTGGCCGCGAATCGCCTGTTCCTTCGTTCCCTGTTCCTCGCCGTCGGCCTGGCCGCAGGCGCAAGCACTCCCGCCCATGCCGCCGACCCGGCGCCGGCCGTCCCCAAGGGATCGCTCGTGATCGCCGGCGGCGCGCTGCGCGCCGACAATGCCGCCGTCTGGAAGACGATCGTCGACCTGGCCGGCGGCCGCGGCGCCCACATCGCCGTGTTCGCGACGGCCGCCGGCAACCCGGAACGCTCGGCCAGGTTCATCGCCGAGGTCCTGCGCGGCGCGGGCGCCGACCCGTTCATCGTGCCGCTGGCGCCGCGCCTGAAGGACAGCGACGTGCGCAAGGCGGCCGACGACGCCAGGCTGGCCGCGCAGGTGGCCGGCGCCGGCGGCGCCTTCTTCACGGGCGGCGACCAGGGCCGCATCACGGCGGCGTTGCGCCGGCCCGACGGGACCAACACGGCCGTGCTGGACGCGCTGTGGACCATGTACCGGCGCGGCGGCGTCATCGCCGGCACCAGCGCCGGCGCGGCCATCATGAGCAGCACCATGTTCTACGAGGGCCAGGCCCCGCTGCCGACGCTCAAGAGCGGCATCGTGGACGGGCGCGACATCGCGCCGGGCCTGGGCTTCATCGGCGACGACGTGTTCGTCGACCAGCACCTGCTCGTGCGCGGCCGCTTCGCCCGCATGCTGCCCGCGATGCTGGCCCGGAAGTACCGGCTGGGCCTGGGCATCGACGAGAACACGGCGGCCGTCGTCACGCACCCGGCGGGCAAGCCGGGCCTGGCCATCCAGGTCATCGGCTACAAGGGCGCGATCCTGCTCGACCTGGGCCAGGCCACCGTGGATGGCGCCCGCCCCGGCTTCAACGTGAGCAATGCGCGCATCAGCTATATGGACGCGGGCGACCGCTACGAGACGGCGAGCGCCACCTTCAAGCCCGGCGACGACAAGGAGAAGATCGAGAACACGGGCCCCGCCGCCGCCGGATCCTGGTTCACGCCGGACATCCTGGGCAACCAGGCCGTCGTCGACGTGCTGTGGAAGCTGGGGTCGGGCCAGTTGCCGAAGGCGACGGGCATCGCGTTCGGCGGGCCGGCCAGCGCCGCACCGGAGCGGGGCTTTGAGTTCACGTTCTCCAAGGTGCCGGAGAGCGAAGCCTACGAGTCGAACCGCGCCGACACCTACTCCGTCTACCGCGTGCGCCTGGACGTGAAGCCCATCCGCATGAAGCAGCCGCTGTACGAGAGCGATTGAATGAGAGCGACTGACGCGCCACCCGCGCTAGCGCCGGCCCCGCGTGGCCAGCCAGCAGACGATGGAGCCGGCGCAGACCAGGGCGGCGCCCTGCCAGAAGGCCGGCGCCAGCGGCGTGTCCAGCACGAACGCCGCCAGCGCGGACGACAGCACGGGAATGAAGTAGGAAGCGCCCGCGAGCACCGTCACGTTGCCGTGCAGGATGCCGACATTCCACGCCGCGTAGCCGAAGCCCATCGCGGCCGCGGCCAGTGCCAGGCACACGGTCGTGCGCAGTCGAACGCCATCGGGGCGCCGCCGAAGGCCAGGTAGTTCAGCCACAGCGCCAGCGCCGTGAGGATGAAGAACAGCGTCACGCCGTTCCTGCCCTCGGCGATCCTGGCCGTCACCGTGCAATAGGTCGACCAGATCAGCGCGCCCGCGAACGCCAGGCCGTAGCTCAGCGGATTGCTGCGGACGTTCGCCAGCACGGCAGCCGGGTCGAGCCCCTGCTCGCCGCCCAGCACGCGGCACACGCCCAGCAGGGCCAGTCCTACGCCGGGAACGATCCAGGGGCTGGACGGCTGGCCGTTGAACAGGATGGCGAACGCCATCGTGAGGGCCGGCCACAAGTAGTTGACCATGCCGACCTCGATCGCCTGGCGGTCCGTGGCGGCGTAGCCGATCGACAGTGCCAGGCATAGTTCGTAGGACACGAAGAGCGCGCCACCCAGCAGCAGGTAGCGGCGCGGGAACGCGCGGATGTCGCCCAGGCCGACCGTCGCCAGCAGCAGGACCGACGCGACCGTATAGATCATGGCCGCGCCGCCCGTCGCGCCCAGTCCCTGGCTGACGCTGCGGATCAGGCCCACGATCGAACTCCACAGCGCGATGGCCAGCAGGCCCGTCGCCGTCGCACGCTGCGCTCTCGACATGGCCGGGCGCCCGCTCATCGCTGGACTGCCAGCGCCAGCGTCTCCTTCACTTCTTCCATCACGACGTAGCTCTTCGACTGGCCGCCGTCGGCCACGTGCAGGATCTCGCCCAGCAGGCGGCGGTATTCCGTCATCTCGGGAATGCGCGCCTTGATCAGGTAGTCGAAGTCGCCGGAGACGAGGTGGCACTCCAGCACCTCGGGAATGGCCAGCATGGCGCGCCGGAACCGTTCGAACGCCCCTTCCGATTTCTGGCGCAGCGTGATCTCGACGAAGACGAGGATCTGCAGGCCCAGCGCCTGCGGCGTCACGCGCGCGTGGTAGCCGGCGATGACGCCGTCGCGCTCCATGCGCTTGACGCGTTCGATGCACGGTGTCAGCGACAACCCCACCTGTTCCGCGAGGTCCTTCATCACGATCCGGCCGTCCTGTTGCAGGATGGTCAGGATGTGCAGGTCGATACGGTCCAGCACACGGCTGGACTCCTTTTGTACGCGCATGAATTTTCACCAAAAAGGGATGGAATTACCGAATCAATTATCGCAACACTCGCTGTAATATGGCAATCTTTACTAATATCGTCCCCGTTTAGGGGAAACCGGGAAGAGCTATGCGAGCGACGCGCGTTTTGGTGCTGGGCAGCGGTGTGGTCGGCGTGACCACCGCCTATTATCTGGCAAAAGCCGGCCATGAGGTGACGGTGATCGACCGCCAGCCCGGCCCGGCCCTGGAGACCAGTTTCGCCAACGCGGGCCAGATCTCGCCCGGCTACGCCTCGCCCTGGGCCGCGCCCGGCATCCCGCTGAAGGCATTCAAGTGGCTGTTCCAGCGCCACGCGCCGCTGGCCATCCGCCCCGACGGCAGCCTGTTCCAGCTGCAGTGGATGTGGGAGATGTACCGCAACTGCGACGCCGGCCGCTACGCCGTCAACAAGGAACGCATGGTCCGTCTGGCCGAGTATAGCCGCGACTGCATCCGCCAGCTGCGCGCCGACACGGGCATCGCCTACGAGGGCCGCCAGCAGGGCACGCTGCAGCTGTTCCGCACCCAGGCCCAGTTCGACGGCGCCGCCAAGGACATCGAGGTGCT
The DNA here is from genome assembly GCF_044901715.1 of Massilia paldalensis. Lineage (NCBI taxonomy): Bacteria > Pseudomonadati > Pseudomonadota > Betaproteobacteria > Burkholderiales > Oxalobacteraceae > Massilia > Massilia paldalensis. Next base: position 1,461,650 of record NZ_JBJCIU010000001.1, on the reverse strand, counting down.
GCGCGACGCGGGCGTACCGTTCGAGGTGCTGGAAAGCGCGCGCCTGGCCCAGGCCGAGCCGGCCCTGGCCCACGTGCGCGGCAAGCTGGTGGGCGGCCTGCGCCTGCCGAACGACGAAACCGGCGACTGCCAGCTGTTCACCTCGCGCCTGACCCAGATGGCGCGCGAACTGGGCGTGCGCTTCGAGTTCGACACCGAGATCCAGCGCCTGGAGATCAAGGACGGAGAAGTCGCCGCCGTCCACACCAGCAAGGGCACGTTCGGCGCCGAGCGCTACGTGCTGGCGCTGGGCAGCTATTCGCGCCTGCTGCTGCGCGACCAGTTCAAGGTCCCCGTCTATCCGCTCAAGGGTTATTCGCTGACCGTGCCCATCGTCGATGCCGCCAAGGCGCCCGTCTCGACGATCCTGGACGAGACCTACAAGATCGCCGTCACCCGTTTCGACGACCGCATCCGCGTGGGCGGCATGGCGGAAATCGCCGGCTACAGCAAGGCGTTGAACCCGGCCCGCCGCGAGACGCTGGAACTGGTCGTCAACGACCTGTTCCCGGGCGGCGGCGACCTGAAGAACGCGACCTTCTGGACGGGACTGCGCCCGATGACGCCGGACAGCACGCCCATCGTCGGCGCCACGCCGCTGCGCAACCTGTTCCTGAACACGGGCCACGGTACGCTGGGCTGGACCATGGCCTGCGGCTCCGCCAGCGTGATCGCGGACCTCGTCGGCGGCCGCACGCCCGCCATTCCGGCCGACGACCTGGCCGTGTTCCGCTACGCCGGCAACAGCGACGCCGCCGCCCGTCCCGCCATCGCGCGTGCCTGATATGGACCGCTCCACCGATACCGCGCTGGACTCGGACCTGCCCACGAGCGGCGCAAGCGACGCAGTCGATCTGGCCGCACGCGCCGGCGCCCTGCTGACCGTCGACCTCGACGCCATCCGCGCCAACTACCGCCTGCTGCGGGCACAGGCCGGCGGCGCGCTGGTCGCCGGCATCATGAAGGCGGACGCCTATGGTCTGGGCATGGCGCGCATCGCGCCCGTGCTGGCCGAGGAAGGCTGCCGCGTCTTCTTCACCGCGCACCTGGACGAAGCGATCCGCCTGCGTCCCCTGGTTCCGGCTGACCGCGCCATCTACGTGCTGCACGGCGCCATGCCCGGCACCGCCGCGGATTTCATCGCCCACGGCATTTCGCCCGTGCTGAACGACGCCGGCCAGGCGCGCGAATGGATCACCGCCGGCCGCCGGCTCGGCCGGCGCCTGCCCGCCGCGATCCAGGTCGACACGGGCATGTCGCGCATGGGCATGTCCCCGGCCGACCTCGCGCTGCTCGGCGATCCGGCCGGATGGATGGGCGGGATCGAGCCCGCTTTCCTGATGAGCCACCTGGCCTGCGCGGACGAAGCGGACCACCCGATGAACGCGGCGCAGCTCGCCCGCTTCGAGGCCCTGCGCGCCCGCTTCCCCGGCCTGCCCTGCAGCCTGGCGAATTCCTCCGGCCTGTTCCTGGGCAGCGCCTTCCACTACGATATCGTGCGGCCCGGCGCGGCGCTGTACGGCATCAACCCGCGTCCCGGCAGCGCCAATCCGATGCGCGCCGTGGCGGCGCTGCAGGCGCGCATCGTGCAGGTGCGCGACGTGGAAGACGGCACCGTCGTCGGCTACGGCGCGCGCTTCCGGGCCGACGGTCCGCGCCGCATCGCCACCATCGCCATCGGCTATGCGGACGGCTGGCTGCGCGCCCTCACCAACCGGGGATACGCATTCGTGGACGGCGTACGCGTGCCGATTGCCGGCACCGTCTCCATGGACAGCATCACGCTGGACGTCAGCGCCATCCCGCGCGAGCGCATCGCGCCGGGCCTCGCCGTCGAGCTGCTGGGCCCCCACCAGCACGTCGACGAGGTCGCGGCCCAGGCGGGCACGATCGGCTACGAGGTGCTGACGCGCCTGAGCGGCCGCTTCCACCGCGTCTACGCCAACGCCTGACGCAGCCCGGCGCCGGCGGGCAGGCAACCGAGCCCCGCCAGCGTCGCGCTCACCGCCTCGTCCAGCGGCGTGTGCGGCTCGGCGCCCAGTTCCGCCACCAGCTTCGCATTGTCCAGCCGCACGGGCCACTCCCACAGGTAACGCATCTCGCCCAGCTCGCGCATCGTCACGTTGAACGGCGCCAGCAGCGGTACCAGCCACCAGGGAAAGCGCGACACGCGCGCATCCAGGCCGTGCACGGCGGCCACGCGGCGGATCGCCCCGACCATCGCCGTGCCGTCCGCATCCCAGTGGCCGCCCATGTGGTAGCGGGCGAACGGGGCCAGCGTGGCGCGGCGGACGATCAGCGCGACCATCGTCGCCGCCACGTCCGGCAGGTAGGCCCACTGGTGGCCGGCGCCGCCGCGCACCGGGTTGGCGATGCGGGTGATCGGGCGCCCCGGCTTGACGAGGCCCTGGCCGAACCAGTTGTTGCCCGCATGGGGGCCGAAGAAGTCGCCGGCGCGCACCACCAGGGCCCGGCCGCCCCGCGCGCACCACGCTTCCAGCTCCTCCTCGACCCGTACCCGCACGGCGCCCTTGCGCGTGGCGGGGTGCTGGGGAGCGCCTTCCGCGATGGGCGACGGCGTGTCGGGCCCGTAGTTGTAGACGGAACCGGCCACCACCACCAGCGCGCCGGCTGAACTGGCTGCGTCGGCGGCGGCCATCGCATTGCGCACCATGGGCAGCACCAGCTTGTCCCAGTCGCGGTAGCCGGGCGGGTTGACGGCGTGGACGATCACGGCGCAGCCGGCGGCCGCGGCGCGCACGGCGGCGGCATCCTCCGCGTCGCCCTGGATCCAGGCGATGTCCGGCTGCCGCCGCGCCTCCCCGCCCGCCCGCCGTGACAGCGCGCGCACGTTCCAGCCCTCGCGCAGCAACCGGCGCGCCACCTCGCCGCCGATGCCGCCGCTGGCGCCCAGTACCAGGGCGGTTTCCTGCATTCCCGTGTGTCGATCGATCTGCATGTCGCTCTCCTCGTTGACGATGCAGCCATCTTGCTGCATGCTCGGGCCAAATGGAATTGCATACATTGATGCAGCGGCCATGCATATTTGTATAGGCGGAGGGAGATGACATCGACGATCGAATGGGAGCTGTACCGCTCCTTCCTGGGCGTGCTGCGCGAAGGCTCGCTGTCCGGCGCGGCCCGCGCGCTGGGCGTCGCCCAGCCGACCGTGGGACGCCACGTGGCGGCGCTGGAGGCGGGGCTCGGACTCGCGCTGTTCACCCGTTCGCCGACGGGCCTGCTGCCGACCGAGGCGGCGCTGGCCTTGCGCCCGCATGCGCAGGCGATGGAGAGCACGGCGGCGGCACTGGAACGGGCGGCGGCCAGCATCGGCGACGGCGTGCGCGGCGTCGTGCGCGTGACTGCGAGCGAAGTGATGGGCGTCGAGGTGCTGCCGGACGTGGTCGCCCGGCTGCGCGATCGCCATCCGGACCTCGAGGTCGAGCTGCTGCTGTCGAACGACGTCCAGGACCTGCTGCAGCGCGAGGCCGACATCGCCGTGCGCATGGTGCGGCCGGCGCAGGACCAGCTGGTGGCGCGCCGCATCGGCGCCATCGCCGTCGGCCTGCACGCGCATCCGGACTACCTGGCGCGGCGCGGCACGCCCGCCGACAGCGCGGAACTGGCCGGCCACACGCTGATCGGCTACGACCGCCTGACGCCCCTGGTGCGCGCGGGGCTGAAGCGCTGGCCGCAACTGGACCGGCGCAGCTTTGCCCTGCGCACCGACAGCGACGTCGCCCAACTGGCCCTGATCCGCGCCGGCGCCGGCATCGGCTTCTGCCAGGTCCCGCTCGCGCGCCGCGCACCGGCGCTGGTGCGCGTGCTGCCGGACGCGTTCGAACTCGTCTTCGACACCTGGATCACGATGCACGAGGACTTGCGCAACAGCCCGCGCTGCCGCGTGACGTTCGACGCGCTGGCGGAAGCGCTCGCCGCGCACGCCTCGGGCTGAGGCACTGCCGGGGAGCGGTCAGCGCGCGGCGGCCGGCACCTGGCGCAGCACCTCACGCAACACCTGCAGCACGGCCTGCACCACGGCCGCCGGCTGCTCGTCCTGGATGATGTGGCCGGCGCCCGGCACGACGCGCTGCATGCCCTTCGTCGACAGGGCGGCCAGCTCCTTGTGGATCTTCTCGTTCTCGTCCTCGACGGCCTTGTTCACGGCACTCTGCGGTTGGCCCGGCACCGCGTAGGGGCTGACGCCGCGCGTGAGCACCACCAGCGGCAGGTCGCCGAAGGGCTTGCGCAAGGCGCGCAGCTGGGCGTCGCTGGTGTCGATCGCCACGAACTCCCTGGCGCGCACGTCCCAGTAGCCCGGCTTCATGTACATGGCCTGTACCTGGGCGCCCAGCACGGGGCCGTAGTAATCCTGCGGTTTGCCCACGCAATTGCCGAATTCCTCGCTGCCGGCCTTGAACCCCTTCCTGGCGGCAGCAAGGCAGTACTGGTCCTGGCGCTCGACCATCGCATACATGGCCTTGATGCGGCCGCCGGAGGCCTTGTCCAGGCGTTCCGTCTCGTGTTCGGTCTGCGGTTCGACGAGGACGAGGCCCTTTACTTCGGCTGGATAGCGATAAGCGAATACCTGGACGTTGGCGCCGCCGAGCGAATTCCCGACCAGCACGTACGGAGGTTTGATGCCCGCAACGCGGAGCGCCTCGTGCAGGTCCGCGACGGCGTTTTCCGACGTGTTCGGACGCTTGGCCGCATCGCTGAAGCCGATGCCCGCGCGGTCGAACGTGCAGGCGCGCGCCTGCCTGGCGACCTCCGGCTGCACGCGGTGCCAGTTCCATCCCGCCTCGCCCGACGCGGCGTCGAACACGACGGTCACTGGACCACTGCCGCTGCAATGCAGGTTGATCTTGCGGCCGCCGATGTCGACCAGCTGGCCGGGCTTGGCGAAGGCGGCGGAATCCGCTTGCACCGCGGCGTGGACGAACACGGGCAAGGACACTGCAAGCGCCGCGCAGGCAGTGCGGATCGTCAATGGATTCATTACGGAGGCTCCTGTCGTGGTCAGTTCGGGCGGATGCAGCCGACGGCGGCATTCGCGGTATCGGCGCGGTCGGTCCGCGTGCCGGTGCGCAGGTCGAGGACCGCGTGGGTCGATGCCCGCGCTCCCGCCGTTGCGCTCCACGTTTCGCCGAGCGTCCAGCCGGAACGGGGGACGGTGCCGGATGCGTACAAGCCCGTGAGTTCGTCGATGGTCGGCTGGCGCCAGCCGCTCGCCCCGTTGATCGTGGTCCGCGCGCAGAAGTCGCGCGCATCGGCGAAGACATCGTTGAGGGTGACCGCGGCCCAGGTCGCATTGTTCACGGTGACGGCAGGCTCCAGCGTGGCGACGCAGTCGTTGCCTTGCAGCGTGGCCGGTTCGATGCAGCTGCGGTCCGCCTGGCAGGTTCCGTTGACCAGGGTCTGGCCCGAGGGACAGGACGCCTCGGCCACCGTCAGCGTGGTCGTCTTCGACGTGGGCCCGAAGCTGCCCGTGCGTTCCTGGGATGCCGTGATCGTGCTCGTCCCCGGTCCCTTGATGGTGACGGTCGTCCCCGCGATGGTGGCGACGGCGGGATTGCTGCTGGTGAAGGTAAACGGCGCCGGGCTGCGCGAACTGGGCGCCGTCAGCGTGAATGGCGCATCCACCGTCGTCTTGTTGATGGCCGGGAAATCGCCGAGCGGCGGGCCGGCATCCGGATCGCCGCATGCCACGACCAGGCACGCCAGGAACAGCCAACCGAGCAGACGCTTCATGTTCATCCTTTGGGAGAGTGGGCGCGGTCATCGCCGCGCGGCGACGACACTCTACCAAAAAGATGGGCCGGCAAATACGCGGTTTGTCACAAGCGCGCGGGTGCCGGCCCGGTGGCGCGATCAGCCGGCCTTGCGCGCGGCCGGCGCCGGTGCGGCCTGGGCCACGCGCACGGCGTCGCCGTTCGCGACGCCGTCCGGCGGACTGTCGATGATGCGGTCGTTGCGGGTCACCCCGTCGAGCTGCATGGCGCTGCCCAGGTCGCGCGCGATGGCGACCTTCTTGAGCAGCACGTGGCCGGAGCCGTCGACGGTGGCCACCTGCGGGCCGGCCTTGCCGAGGATGACGGCGCCCGGCGGCACGACCACGGCGCCGCTGTCGGTCGGCACATCGAAGCGCACGTTCGCATAGGCGCCCGGCAGCAGCTCGCCGCCCGTGTTGTCCACGGCCAGCTGCACCAGCATGGCGCCGGTGCCGGTATTGATCGCCTGCGACAGCGACTGCACGGTTGCCTTGAACTGCTGGCCGGCGCGTTCCGGCACGGTCAGCACGGCTTCGCTGCCCGGTTTGATGAGCGCCACCTGGCGCTGCGGCACCTGCACGTAGACGCGCAGCTTGCGCAGGTCGGACACGACGAACAGCTCGGCGCCGCTGGCGCTGCTGCCGGCCGTGACCAGGGCGCCCACGTCCGTGTTGCGCGCGGTGACGACGCCGTCGAACGGCGCCACCAGGCGCGTGTAGCGCTTGAGCACCTGCTGGCGGTCGACGCTGGCCTGGAGCGCGGCCACGGTCGATTTCTTGGCGATGTAGTCGCTCTGCTTCTCGTCCGCCTCCTGCTTGGAGACGGCATTCTGCGCCACCAGCAGCTGCCAGCGCTTGGCCGTGGATTCGGACAGCGCCAGGTCGCTGCGCGCGACGGCCAGCTGGGCCTGGGCCTGGCTCAGGTCCTGGTCCAGGTCCGGCGTTTCGATGGTGGCCAGCACCTGGCCGGCCTTGACGTGGGCGCCGATGTCTTCCTTCCAGGCGCCCAGGTAGCCGCTGACGCGCGCGTAGATCGGGGCGCGCGACCAGGCTTCGATGCGCGCCGGCAGGTCCAGCGGCGCGCTGGGCGCGTCCTTCATGGACACGAGGGCGACGGTCGGCACGGAACGGGCGCTGGCGCCCTCCTGCAGCTGCTCGGCCTGGGAATGGCGGGTCATGAGGCCGCCGGCGACGATGGCGCCGGCGCCGACGACGAAGATGCCGGCCACGAGCAGGCCGCGCGGCGACTTGGCGGAAGACGATGGATTAGTTTGCATGGACGGGAACTCCGGGTTGGGGCGACTGGCCGCCGGCGGCGCGCGGGGCGCGGCGGCCGTGGACCAGGCTGAAGACGACAGGGACGAACACCAGGGTGGCGAACGTCGAGAAAATGAGGCCGCCGATCACGGCGCGGCCCAGCGGGGCGTTCTGCTCGCCGCCCTCGCCCAGGCCCAGCGCCATCGGCAGCATGCCGATGATCATCGCCAGCGCCGTCATCAGGACGGGGCGGAAGCGCACGAAGCCCGCGTCCAGCGCCGCGGCGCTGGCATCCTTCAATTCCTCGAGGCGCTCGCGCGCGAAGGTGATCACCAGCACGCTGTTCGCGGTGGCCACGCCCATGCACATGATGGCGCCCGTGAGCGCGGGCACGGACAGCGTCGTGTGCGTCGCGAACAGCATCCACACGATGCCCGCCAGCGCGGCCGGCAGCGCCGACACGATGACGGCGGGGTCGACCCAGGACTGGAAGTTCACGACGATCAGCAGGTAGATCAGGACGACGGCGCCCAGCAGGCCGAACAGCAGGCCGGAGAACGCGCGCTCCATGGTGCGCACCTGGCCCAGCATCTCGACCTTCGAGCCCTTCGGCACGTCGGCCGCCGTGTCGGCGATCGCCTTGCGGATGTCGGCGGCCACACCGCCCAGGTCGCGGTCCTGCGTGGTGGCGTGGATCTGCACCATCGGCTGCACGTCGTACTGGCTGATCAGGGCGCTGGCGTTGCCGCGCTCGATCCTGGCGATGGCGCCCAGCGTGGCCGCGGTCGTGCCGCTGGCGCCGTTGCCGATCGGGAGGTCCTGCAGCGCCGCCAGCGAATCGAGCTGGTGCTGCGGGGTCTGCATGACGATCGGATAGCTGACGCCATTGTCCGGATTCAGCCAGAAGGTCGGCGCGACCTGGCTGCTGCCGGCCAGGTTGACGACCATGCTGTTGGCGACGTCGCGCGTGGTCAGGCCGAGCAACTGGGCCTGGGTGCGGTCGACGTCGACGTTGAACTGCGGCGCGCGGTTGTTCTGCTGGATGCGCACGTCGGCCACGCCCGGGATGGCGCGGATGCGCTTGTACAGCTTTTGCGCGTAGGCGAAATTGGCGTCGATGTCGCGGCCGCGGACCTGCACGTCGATCGGCGCCGGCGAGCCGAAGTTCAGGATCTGGCTGACGATGTCGGCCGGCGGGAACGAGAACGTCGTGTCCGGGAATTCGCGCGGCAGCACCTCGCGCAGGCGGCGCACGTAGTCCGCCGTCGGCGCATGCTCCTCGCCCAGCGCGATCTGGAAGTCGCCGTCGTGGGAACCGGAGACGCCCGTGTTGTTATAGGTGATGTTGATCGTCGATGCGGGCAGGCCGATGTTGTCCACCATCGTGGCGATCTGCTTGCCGGGGATCTCGCGCCGGATCACCTGCTCGATCTTCGCGAAGCGCGCCGCCGTTTCCTCGATGCGGGTGCCGGCCGGCACGCGGACGTGGATCAGCAGCTGGCCGGAATCGACGGCGGGGAAGAAGTTACTGCCCAGGAAAGGCACCAGCAGGAAGGACGCCAGCACGAACACGAGGAAGCCCCCGATGAACGGGCCGCGGCGCAGGATCGCCTTGTCCAGGATGCCGCGGTAGCCTTGGCGGATGCGCTCGAAGCGCGCCTCGAAGCCGCGCTGGAAGCGCTGCGCCGCGTTCAGCTTGGGCGCGTTGCCGTCCTCGTGCGCGACGTGCGGCTTGAGCAGCCAGTTGGCCATAGTCGGCACCAGGGTACGCGACAGGATGAACGAGCAGACCAGCGCGAAAATCACGGCCTTGGCCATCGGCACGAACAGGAAGCCGGCCACACCTTCGAGGAAGAACATCGGAATGAACACGATGCAGATGCACAGCAGCGAGACGAGGGCCGGCGTGACGATCTGCTGCGCGCCGTCCATGATGGCCGGCTCCACGGCCTTGCCGTGCTCCAGGTGCCAGTTGATGTTCTCGATGGTCACGGTGGCGTCGTCGACCAGGATGCCCACCGCCAGCGCCAGGCCACCCAGCGTCATCAGGTTCAGCGTCTCGCCGGTGGCGGCCAGCGCGATCAGCGCGCCCAGGATCGACAGCGGGATCGACACGGCGATGATGACCGTCGAGCGCCAGCTGCCGAGGAACAGCAGGATCATGATGCTGGTGAGCGCGGCCGCGATCACGCCCTCGGTCGCCACGCCCTTGACGGCGGCGCGCACGAACACGGACTGGTCGTTGATCGGCTTGACCTTCAGCCCGTCGGGCAGCACGCCCTGCATGCCGGCCAGGCGCGCGCGCACGCCGTCGACGATGGCCAGCGTGGATGCGGTGCCGTTCTTCAGCACCGACATCAGCACGGAACGGCCGCCGTCCACGTGCACGACGTTGGTCTGCGGCGCGTTGCCGTCGTGGACGTCGGCGACGTCGCGCATCAGGATCGTGGTGCCGTTGACGACCTTGATGGGAATGCGGCCCAGGTCCTCGACCGCCGACGGTGCGCTGTTGAGCTGGATCGTGTATTCGAGGTCGTGGATCTTCTGGGTGCCGACCGGCGTCAGGATGTTCTGGGTCGCCAGCGCGTTCGCCACGTCCTGCGCCGACAGTCCGCGCGCCTGCAGCGCGTCCGGACGGACGTCGATCTGCACCTGGCGCTGCTTGCCGCCGAAGGGCAGCGGGATCGCGGCGCCCGGCACCGACACGAGCGGGATGCGCAGCGTGTTCAGGCCGAAGTCGTACAGCTGCTGTTCCGACATGCCCACGCCGGACAGCGCCAGCTGCAGGATCGGCACCGTGGCGGCGTTGTAGTTGAGGATCAGCGGCGGCGTCGTCCCGGCCGGCATCTGCTTGAGCAGCGCTTGCGAGACGGCCGTCACCTGGGCGTTGGCGACGGCGATGTTCACGCCCGGCTGGAAGAAGATCTTGATGACCGAGACGCCCGGATAGGTATTCGCCTCGATGTGCTCGATGTCGTTGACGGTCGTCGTCAGCGCGCGCTGGAACAGCGTCGAGATGCGGCCCGCCATCTGGTCCGGCGGCAGGCCGGTGTATTGCCAGGCGACGGCGATCACGGGAATCTTGATGTCGGGGAAGATGTCGGTCGGCGTACGCATCGCGGCCAGGGGACCGATGATCAGCAGCGTGAGCGCCAGCACGACGAAGGTATAGGGGCGGCGCAGCGCGACGCGGACCAGGCCAAGCAGCATTGTTGAACTCCAAGAATGAACAGCAACGCACGCCGTGGCACATGCCGGCAGATGACTTCAATACGCAGCAACTTCCCGTAAAGACGGGCTTTTTGCCGCCAACGGCGTGCGAAGGCGCTAATATGCGCGAAATATTAACTGAAGGCTAGATTTTTTGCAGTGCACCACCGGGGAATTTTGTACAGGGCTGAAACATGTAAGAACAACCATGGAGAACCCGCGTTCCCGGCCACGAAAGTCGACACAAAATCGGCACCGGCGGGCATGACGTTGTCCGGCTTCATATCTTGTATACTGGATGCCTCATGCGCCTGACCTCTTTCACCGACTACACCTTGCGGACCCTGCTGCACCTCGGCAGCAACCGCGACCGCCTCGTAACGATCCAGGAGATCGCGGACCTGCATGGCATATCGAAGAACCACTTGACCAAGGTCGTGCACGAGCTGGGCCGCAATGGAGTCGTCGAGACCGTCCGCGGGCGCAATGGCGGCTTTCGCCTGAACCACGAGCCGCAGGACATCAATGTAGGCGCCGTCGTGCGCATGGCCGAAAGCGACTTCTACATGGCCGAGTGCTTCAATCCTGAGGGTACCCCTTGCGGCCTGACGAAGGCGTGCCGCCTGAAAGGCGTCCTCAAGGACGCCACATCGGCCTATCTCGCGGAGCTGGACCGCCACACGCTGGCCGACCTGCTGCCGGAGCCCGCGCCGAAGGAGCAGCCGGTGACGCTGCACCGCACGCTGGCGGCCTGACCGGTTTCAGGCAAGGCATCCGCGTCGTTGGGCACGTGGTGCCTGCGCCGGCCGCGCCCACTCTACGGTCGCGAAAAAAGTGTGTTTCGCTGTCACGACCGGCGTCCCGGGTACGTCTAACAGGCATGAGGGCTGCAATCCGCAGCCCTGTCGATGACCTGAAAGGACCGACCATGTCGCACACTGCCCGCCTCCCCTTGTTCACCCTCGCCCCCGCGCCCCTGAAAGCCATGATCGGCCTGTCGCACGCGGCCAAGCAAAGTTCGCTTGGGCCGCAGCTCGTCGAACTGGTCAACCTGCGGGTGTCGCAGGTGAACGGCTGCGGCGTCTGCGTCGACATGCACTGGCGCGACCTCGTCAAGCAGGGGCGCGACCCGCGCCACCTGAACAGCGTGGCCGGCTGGCGCGAGTCGCCGTTCTTCGACGCCCGCGAACGCGCGGCCCTGGCCTGGGCCGATGCCGTCAACGCCCTGCCCGCCCGCGACGACACGGACGCCGCCTGGCCCGCGCTGCGCGAGCAGTTCAGCGATACCGAGATCGCGGAACTGGGCTATGTCATTGCCGTGATCCGCGGCTGGAACGTGATCAACCTGTCGCTGCGTAACCAGATCCCGGTAACGCCGGCGCCGGGGATGTAAGGCGGCCATCGACAGGAGACACCCATGTCCCTCTCGATAGCCGTCCGCGTCGCCGTCGTCTACCTCGGCGGCCCTGGCCACACGGAGCGCCATGCCGTCGCGGTGGCGATGGGTGCCGAACGGGCCGGCGCCCAGGTGCTGCTGCTCGACATCGGGCGTCCCGGCGCGTGGTGGGCCGACCTCGAGCGCGCTGACGCGATCGTGTTCGGATGTCCTGCCGCCGCGGGCGCCGCAGCAGTCCGCATGCCGTCGTTCCAGCAATTCATGGACGACAGCGCCAAGCTGCCCTGCGCCGCGTTCAGATGGCGCGGCAAGGTGGCGGCCGGGGTCGCCGGCGCGGACGCCCGGCCGGCCACGCTGGCGCATCTGGCTGCCTTCGCCGCCCGCCACGGCATGCGTTGGGTAGAACATGACCACGTGCACACGCGCCCTGCCGTCTCCCGCGCGGCGGCGCCTACCGTGCCCGGTGCTGCGGCCCCGACGCCGGCCGAGCTGCGCGCCAGCGAGCGGCTGGGTGCACGCATCGTGGAGACGGCGCGCGCCGGCATGACACAGCGCGCGATAGCGGCATGAACGGCGCGGAGCGGCCACCCTAGAACAGCGCTCCCTGACGGCTGGTGAGGCGCCCGAAGCTGTCCCCCAGGAACGGCAAGATGCCATCCGCCACCGGTTCGAGCTGGCGCGTCAGGTAGTGCTCGTAGTCGATCGCCGCGGCGCGGCCCGCCTCGACGACTTCCATCGGCTCAGGTCCCGCCATCGTCATCACGTAGCGGATCCAGCCGCCGCCGCGGCGGTACTGCGGCGGGCGGCCCTGGCGCACGTGGAATTCGTCGGCGCTGCGCGCGGCGCGCACGTGGGGCGGCACGTTGCGCTGGTACTCCTCCAGCGGGCGGCGCAGGCGCTTGCGGTAGACGAGCAGCGCGTCGAAGTCGCCGCGCATGGTGGCGGCCACGTAGTCGCGCACATAGTCCTCGTACGGTTCGCCGCGGAACACGCGTCCGTACAGCGCCTGCTGGAATTCCTGGGCCAGCGGCGTCCAGTCGGTGCGCACGGATTCCAGCCCCTTGTAGACGATCTCCTCGCTGCCGTCGGCGTTGCGCACCAGCCCCGCGTAGCGCTTCTTGCTGCCTTCGTCCGAGCCGCGCACGGTGGGCATCAGGAAGCGCCGGAAATGCGTCTCGTATTCCAGCTCCAGCGCCGACGCCAGCTGCAATTCCTCGCGCAGGTGGGCGCGCCACCAGCCGTTGACGTGCTCCACGAGGCCGCGGCCGATGCGCGCCGCCTCCTCTTCCTCGTGCGCCCGGCCCAGCCAGACGAAGGTGGAATCGGTGTCGCCGTAGATCACCTGGTAGCCCTGCGCCTCGATCAGCTCGCGGGTGCGGTGCATGATCTCGTGGCCGCGCATCGTGATCGACGAAGCCAGGCGCGGGTCGAAGAAGCGGCATCCCGTGGTGCCCAGCACGCCGTACATGGCGTTCATGATGATCTTGAGCGCCTGCGACAGGGGCGCGTTGCGTTCGCGCTTGGCCGCCTCGCGCTCCTGCCACACGCGCGCGACGATGCCGGGCAGGCAGTGCTGCGTGCGCGAGAACCTGCCGCCGCGGAATCCCGGCACCGTCTCCGCCTCGTCCTCTTCCAGCCCGGCGACGAGGCCGACCGGATCGATGAGGAAGGTGCGGATGATGGACGGGTACAGGCTCTTGTAGTCCAGCACGAGCACGGAGTCGTACAGGCCGGAGCGCGAATCCATCACGAAGCCGCCCGGGCTGTCGGCGCCCGGCACGTCGCCGATGTTCGGCGCGACGCGTCCCAGGCGGTGCATCAGCGGCATGTAGGAATGCTCGAACGCGGCGACCGAGCCGCCGCTGCGGTCGGCGGCCAGGCCCGTGACGCTGGCGCGTTCCAGCAGGAAGGCCATCAGGCCCGCCTTGTCGAAGATGCGCGTGACCAGTTCGCAGTCGCGCAGGTTGTACAGCGCCAGCGCCGGCTTGTCCTGTTCGAACATGCGGTCGATGCTGGCCATGCGGTCGTAGGGATTGTCGATCGCCTTGCCTTCGCCCAGCAGGCTTTGCGACACGTGTTCCAGGCTGAACGAAGGGAAACTCCAGGTGGCCGAGCGCAGCGCCTCGATGCCGTCGATGACCAGCCGCCCCGCGATGCAGACGAAATAATGTTCCTGCCGGCCGTGCTCGCGCCACTCCATCGGGCTGCCGTCGCGGCCCAGGCGCAGCGGGTGCTGCAGCCGTTCGGCATGTTCCTGCAGCACCCGCAGGTCGAACTGCACGACGTTCCAGCCGATGATCGCGTCCGGGTCGTGGCGTTCGATCCAGCTTTCCAGGCGGTCGAGCAGCTCGCGCCGCGTGGCGCACAGCTCGTAGTCGAAATCGAGCGTCGACGGGTCGCCGTTGCCGGGGCCCAGCATGTAGACCTGGCGCTGGCCGCAGCCTTCCAGCGCGATCGAACGCAGCTCGCCCTGCATCGTCGTCTCGATGTCGAGGGACACGGTCGACAGGCGCGGCCGGTAGCCCGGCGCCGGCTTCAGGTGGGCATCGACCAGCACGCGCCCGTCCCCTTCCATGGGCGTGCCCGTGAATGCGGCGGGCGCCGTGATGAAGCGCTCCATCAGGTAGCGTTCGGGCGGACGCACGTCCGCCTCGTAGACGTCGATGCCGTGTTCGCGCAGGCGTTTTTCCAGGCGCAGCAGGTGGCGGTACTGGCGGCAGTACAGGCCCAGCACGGGGCGGTTGCGGAAGTCGCGCAGGCCCAGCTCGCGCAGCTCGACGCCGCGCTCGCGCGCCAGTAGGCGCCGCAGCATCTCGCCTTGCTCGGCCGGCACGAAGGCGACGGCCTGCTGCGGCGCCAGGCGCACCAGCCGCGGCCCCGCGTCGGTCGCGAGCCAGAACGCGACCTCGACACCGGCATCCGTATCGCGCCAGTGCCGCGTCAGCAGGAAGCCCTGCTGCGCCGTGTCCACGCTCGAGGAGTGTTCCACTACGTCACCCGGCGCTGGCCAGCCCGTCGCCGACGTAGCGCGCCAGCTCGGCCTCCGAGAAGCCGGCCAGGCGCCGCGCCTCGACGTTGAACGGGCCTTTCAGGACGGGCGCCTTGTAGCGTACCGTCAGGGCGTCGTATGTCGACACGGGCTCGAGGCCGCGCTGTTCGCACAGGAAGAAGTACCAGCGGTTGCCGATCTCGACGTGGCCCACCTCCTCGCGCAGCAGGATGTCCAGGATGCGGGCGGCCGCCTCGTCGCCCGCCTGCGCCAGCTTGGCGCGCAGCGGCGGGATCGCATCGAGGCCGCGCGCCTCCATCGTGCGCGGCACGAGCGCCATGCGTGCCAGCACGTCGCCACTGGTCTTGGCGACCATCTCCCACAGGCTGTCATGGCCGGCGAAATCGCCGTAGGACCAGCCCAGCGTGCGCAGGTGCGCGGCCAGCATCTCGAAGTGGCAGGCCTCTTCCCCGGCGACGCGCAGCCAGTCCGTGTAATACGCTTGCGGCATGCCGGGGAAGCGCCAGACGGCGTCCAGCGCCAGGTTGACGGCATTGAATTCGATGTGGGCGAGCGCGTGCACGAGCATCGCGCGGCCCTCCACCGTCGCCATCGACCGGCGCCCCACGAGGCGCGGCGGCACCAGCTCGGGGCGCGCGGGACGGCCGGGAATGCCACCCGGCGGCGCGAGGTCGGCGGCGGGATCGATGGCCAGGGTGCCGGCCCGCGCTGCCGCCACCAGCGCCGCCACGCCGGCGGCCTTGGCGGCGGGATCGGTTTCGACCAGGCACAGCAGGGCCTGGGTGCGCAGTTCGGGCGCGCGCGCCGGGGTGGTCATCGGTACATCCTGTACGGCTGAAACGGAAAGGCCGGTAGTGTACCACCCGTGCACAACGCCGTCGTCCCTGCGCAGGCAGGGACCCAAGTTCTGCAAGCGTCGCCGCCCTGCAGGCAGCATTGGGTCCCTGCCTGCGCAGGGACGACGCCAGCGGGGTCAGCTCAGCGCTGGATCGGCGCATCCTCGCTGCGCGGCGGCGTGGTCACCGGCGGCGGCTGCATCGGCTGCGTCTGCGGCACTTGGGGCTGGCCGCTGGCGCTGGTCGCCGCCTCGGCATCCGACTGCGAGGTGCCAGATGCGGTGATGCCGCTGCTGCTGCTACCCATGCTGCCGGTGCTGCCCGTTCCACCCGTCGCCGCGGCGCCGGCATCCATGCCGCCAGAGGCCGTCGCGCCGCCTTGCGAGCTGCCCACGGCGCTGCTGCCGTCCCCTTCCGTCGTCGTGACGACGCGTTCGCTCACGCCGCCGGCCGGCGTGTTCTGCGCCAGCTGCGTCATGTTCTTCATGTCGTTCTGGTAGGTCTTGCGGGCGTCGGCCAGGCAGCCGGCACGTTCCGACTTGGCGCCGCGGTTGCAGGCGGATTTCTGTTCGGCATACGCCGCGTTGATTTCCTTCTTGAGGGTCGTGCTGGTCTGCTGTTTCGTGTACCAGCGCGCCGGGTCGCCCGGCTTCTTGGCGGTCTGCGACTGCGCCAGCGCCGAACCGGCGGCGGCGACACACAGGGTGCAGGCAACGACGATGCTGCGCAGCAGTGGGGTCTTGGTCTTCATATGAGCCTCCTGACATGATGCATGGTGAGCCACACTGGGCCACGCCGTTCTGGCGCAAGCCCTCCGGCGCCTTCGGTCACCCAGCGAGACATTGTCAAGGTGACATCAGGCTTGGGGCCAGTATAGTCGTTTGCACAGCATCCTTCAGTTCCTTACCTTCAGGCATGTTTACATGCACAAATTCCTTGGGAACGAAAACGATTCCAAAAAAGTTGTCAAGAATGATAGGATGCGAAATGTTTGCGCAAACAGCAGACGGCAAGCGGCGCGGCACCGGCCGACCATATAACAAGCAGCGGACCCCACCGTCCGCGACACGAGACACTCCATGAACCTGTTTACCTCCCTGGACACCTTCGTCTTCCTCGTCTACTTCGTGGTCGTCGCCGGCTACGGACTGTGGGTCTACCGGCGCAAGAAAAGCGCCTCGACGACCGCCTCGCACGATTACTTCCTGGCGGAGGGGTCGCTGACCTGGTGGGCCATCGGCGCCTCGCTGATCGCTTCCAACATCTCGGCCGAGCAGTTCATCGGCATGAGCGGCTCCGGCTACCGCATCGGCATGGCGATCGCCGTGTACGAGCTGATGGCGGCCGCCACCCTCGTCATCGTGGCCGTGTTCTTCATGCCCGTGTACCTGAAGAACCGCATCTACACGATGCCGCAATTCCTCGAGCAGCGCTACGGCAAGGCGGTGGCCACGACGATGGCACTGTTCTGGCTGGGCCTGTACGTGATCGTCAACCTCACCTCGATCCTGTACCTGGGCGCGCTGGCGATCAGCAGCATCGTCGGCATCGGCGTCTTCCCCTGCATGCTGTTCCTGGCCATCTTCGCCACGATCATCACGCTGGGCGGCATGAAAGTGATCGGCTACACGGACGTGATCCAGGTGCTGTGCCTCGTGATCGGCGGCCTGGTGACGACGTGGATCGCGCTCGACCTGGTAGCGACGCTGGGCCAGGGCAACGGCGCCATCCGCGGCGCGACGGAACTGTTCCGCAGCACCCGCGACCACTTCAACATGGTCCTGGGCCGCAACGACCCCAACTACATGGACTTGCCGGGCCTGAGCACGCTGATCGGCGGCATGTGGATCGTCAACCTGAATTACTGGGGCTGCAACCAGTACATCACCCAGCGCGCCCTCGGCGCCGACCTGCAGACCGCGCGCAAGGGCCTGCTGTTCGCCGCCTTCCTGAAGCTGCTGATGCCGGTCATCGTCGTCCTGCCGGGCATCGCCGCCTTCGCACTGGACCGTGCCGGCGTGCTGGGCGACGCGATGCGCGTGGGCGGCGAGCTCAATCCCGACCGCGCCTACCCGACACTGCTGGCCATGCTGCCGGCAGGCCTGAAGGGCGTCGCCTTCGCCGCGCTGACGGCCGCCGTCGTCGCCTCGCTGGCCGGCAAGGCCAATTCGATCGCCACCATCTTCACCCTCGACATCTACAAGAAGAACTTCAACAAGGACGCCGCCGAAACGAAGATGGTCTGGATCGGCCGCGTCTCCGTCGTGGTGGCGATGGTGCTCGCCGTGCTGATCGCCCCCTTCCTCGGCATCGACAAGAAAGGCGGCTTCCAGTACATCCAGGAATACACGGGCTTCGTCTCGCCGGGCATCCTGGCCATGTTCCTGCTGGGCTTCTTCTGGAAGAAGACCACCGCGCCGGCCGCGATGTTCGCGACCATCGGCGGCCTGGTGTTCTCGATCATCCTGAAGTTCCTGCCCGACATGATGGACCTGTCCTTGCTGGCCCCGATCGGCTTCGCCGCCGACAACGGTCACGGCGTCTACGAGATCCCGTTCCTGGACCGCATGTTCATCGTATTCTGGGCCGTCGTCGCTGGCATGGTCGTCATCAGCAAGATGGGCGACGCCTCGAAGATCAAGGCGCTGGTCGTCGATCGCCAGCTGTTCCGCGTCGACGGGGCGTTTGCCTTCGGTTCGGCCGTCGTTTGCGTGCTGGTCGCGACAATTTATGGGGTGTGGTGGTAGGCGCCCGCCGAACCCCTCGCGTCGCCGGGATCGCCCCTGTCGTCTCAGGGACGATGTCCGTTGGACGTCCGCCCATGCGGGACAGCCAACGGTGTTGTCGTGAATTTGCGCATCGTTCTACCATGGCAGCCAAACCTGCCCAGCAAGGACAACACCATGCGTTCCTATCCCACTGATAGCCCACAAGCCATTTCCCGATTGCTGGCGTTGACCGTCATCAGCGACGGCGGGGGATCACCGTCCGAAATCGCCGCGACGTACCGATTGAGCATCCTCGGCCATGCCGGGATCGACGAACAGGTGTTCGATGGCGTCCTGCGCGAGCTGACCGCCGATCTTCCCGCGACGTCGGACGACCTGGTCAAGATCGATGCCGGCATGATCGATCAAGCCCTGGCGGAAATCGTCCGGCCGGAACTCCGGCTGCGCGTATGGAAAGCCATGTGGCAGCTGGCCTATGCGGACGACGAATTCGCCCACGCCGAAGTGGCATTGCTGCACAGGGCGACGGAGGCGTGGGGCATCGAGGCGGATGCCGACGGCAACGGGAAGATCGCCGGGAGCGGCATCGGCTGAGCGGCATTGGCTGAACTTCCTCGCCGGATTGCGCCGCCTGGTCTGGCCGGCGCGGTGTCAGCGTCCCTGCGGCGGCATCGTCTTGCGCCACCAGTCGTCGATCATCTGTTTTTCGTACGGCAGGCTCTCGGCATGCAGATAGGTGGAGACGCGTTCGCGGTAGCCGCCGTCGGACAGCTCCGCCTCGCCGCGCGCTACCTCCTTGCCATCGTCCGTCAGCAGGTAACGCAGGCGCATGCTCGGCCGGTCGCCGATACCGTCCATGATGCGCACGCTGTCGAAGGACGGCGTGCCGGGGCGCTCGCGCCCGGCCAGGTCGACGTCGAGGACGTCGACCACGAGGTCCATGCGCGGCCCCAGTCCCTCGCCCAGGCGGCGGAAGTGGGCCGCGAGGTCGTCCAGTGCCTGCTGGCGCAGCTCCGGTGCGCGCGGCAGATCCGTGTATCGATCGGATGCGACGAAGTTGACGGTGACGGCGGCGGACGCCAGGCAAGGCGCGAGCAGCAGGAATACTGGAAGCAGCGCGGGAACCAGCGCAGGAAGCAGCGCGCGCGTCACGGTGTCACGCCGCATGCCAGGCGGCCGCAAACGCCTGCGCCCGGCGTGCAAGCTCGTCCGGCGCCACGCCCGGCGTGAACAGCTGGCTGCCGATCCCGGCGCCCGTGGCCCCCGCCGCCTTCCAGGCCGCGATCTGCTCCGGCGTCACGCCGCCCACGGGCCACAGCGGCGTCCCCGCTGGCAGCACGGATTTCATCGCCTTCAGCCCGGCCGGCCCGATGGTCTCGGCCGGGAACAGTTTCAGGATGTGCGCGCCGGCGGCCAGCGCTGCGAACGCCTCGGTGGGCGTCGCCACGCCGGGCGCGCACAGCAGTCCTCGCTCGCGCGCGTGGGCGATCACGGCCGGGTCGTAGTTCGGCGCCACGAAGATGCGCCCGCCCGCGTCGGCCACGGCATCGACGTCGGCCAGCGTCAGCATCGTGCCGCCGCCGACCAGCGCGTCCGGCGGCGCCAGGTCGCGGATGATGCCCATCGCTTGCAGCGCGCCGGGACGGTTCAGCGGCACTTCGATCAGCCGGAAGCCGGCGTCGAACAGCGTGCGGCCGACGGTGGCGGCATCGGCGGGGTCGAGTCCGCGCAGGATGGCGACGAGGGGCAGGTCGATACGGTCGAGGTTCATGGGAATGGCATCCGGTCGAGGAAAAGCCCGAGCGCGGCGACGTACACGGCGTCCGGGTCGAGGGGCGCGAGGGCGATGCCCAGCTGTCCGCCGGCCCGCGCATAGTAGCCGTGCAGCCGGGGCGCGGCGATGGAGACGACCTCGCCGCGCGCATCGCTCGTGAGGTCCAGGGCTGCCAGCAGCTCCGCGCCGATGAGCAGGCCGCTGACGAAGGATCGGGTGTGCGCGGCCGGCATCGCGCCCGTGACGACGCGGGCGCGCACGCCGAACAGCGCATTCGTCAGCAACGCGCGGTGGCCGGCCTCGGCGACGCCGGCGTCGAACGCGGCGTCGATATCGGGGCCGTCCATCAGCGGCGCCAGCGTGCCCTGCTTGCCCAGCGTGGCGAAGAATTCTCCCGTCATGAAGGTCGACACGTGGCGGATCACGCCTTCCTCGAGCCGCACCCACTTGCTGTGCGTGCCCGGCAGGACGAACCAGCCGTCGCGCCGCCCCATGGCGACGGCGCCGAGCAGCTGCATCTCCTCGCCGCGGATGACGTCGACCCGGCCTTCGCCATCCTGTTCCCGGTAGCCCGGCACCAGCAGGCAGGACCGCCCGGACGCCGCGTCCTGAACGGGCACGAGGTGCTGCGGCAGGTCTTCCAGCGGCACGGACGCGTCGAGGTAGGGCGTCTCCTTCCACCCTTGCGCGCTGCCGATCATGCCGGACGCGACGACGGGCACGTCCGCGCCGGTCCCCATGTCGGCGAGCAGCGCCGCCAGCGACGGGCCGAAGTCCGGCCGCGCGGCCAGCATGCCCTGGTCGTCGCTGCGGCGGTCGAGGCAGGCGCCGCCCGGTCCCACGAGGTAGGCGCGGCGGTTGCTGGTGCCCCAGTCGATCCCGAGCAGGCGCATGGACGTCACCATTCGGCGATGCTGCCGTCGGGATGGCGCCAGACCGGATTGCGCCAGTCGATCGCGCGTTCGGTCGCGGCCATCACGGCCGCCTCGTCGATCTCGACGCCCAGGCCGGGCTTGGGCAGCGGCTTGATGTAGCCGTCCACGATCGCGAAATCCTCCTTGTTGAGGACATAGTCGAGCACTTCGCCGCCCTTGTTGTAGTGGATGCCCATGCTCTGCTCCTGCAGCACGGCGTTGTGCGACACGAAGTCCACCTGCAGGCAGGCGGCCAGCGCCACTGGGCCCAGAGGGCAATGGGGCGCCAGCGCGACGCCGTAGGCCTCGGCCATGGCGCCGATGCGCACGCATTCCGTGATGCCGCCCGCATGCGAGAGGTCGGGCTGCGCGATCGCCAGGCCGCCCTGTTCGAACACGCGGCGGAAGTCGAAGCGCGAGAACAGGCGCTCGCCGGCCGCGATGGGGATCGAGGTGGCGTCGGCGAGCCGGCGGAAGCCGTCCCCGTGTTCCGGCAGCACGGGTTCCTCGACGAACAGGGGGCGCAGCGGCTCCAGTTCGCGCAGCAGCACCTTGGCCATCGGGAATGACACGCGGCCATGGAAGTCCAGGCCGAACTCGATGGCGTCGCCGAAGGTCTCGCGGATGTTCGCCACCCGCTTGACCGTTTCGCCGATCTTGCGCGCGCTGTCGATCAGCCCGAGGTCGTCGGTGCCGTTCATCTTGAAGGTGTCGAAGCCGACGGCCTGGCGCGCCGAGATGCCGTCGATGACGTCGTGCGGCCGGTCGCCGCCCACCCAGCTGTAGGTCTTCATGCGCTCGCGTACCAGACCGCCCAGCAATTCGTAGACGGGCACGCCGAGCCGCTTGCCCTTGATGTCCCACAGCGCCTGGTCGATGCCGGCGATGGCGCTCATCAGGACGGGGCCGCCGCGGTAGAAGCCGCCGCGGTACATGGTCTGCCACAAGTCGTTGATGTGGGACGGGTCGCGCCCGACGAGGTAGTCGGCCAGTTCGTGCACGGCCGCCTCGACGGTCCGTGCGCGGCCTTCGACGATGGGCTCGCCCCAGCCGTGGATGCCTTCGTCGGTCTCGATCTTCAGGAACATCCAGCGTGGCGGCACGCGGTACGTGGACAAGCGGGTGATCTTCATCCACCTAGTGTAGACCCGGGCGCCATCTCGGCGGCGTACGTTATCTTCCGGAAAAAAGCGGGAACCTGGCGCGGGTCAGCAGAAGCCGTGGCGCTTCAGGGCAGCCCCGAGCTCTTCCTTGAAACTGCCGTAGTCCACGGCCTTCTGTATGTATTCGATGGCGCCCAGCGCGTCGGCGCGGCGGCGGTCCGCTTCGAGGCCGGAACCCGAGACGACGATGACGGGCAGCTGCTCGCCGTCCGGTTGCGCGCGCAGCTTTTCCAGCAGCTCGAAGCCGTCCACGCGCGGCATCTTGATGTCGAGCAGCAGCAGGTCGAAACGGTCTTCCTGGGCCAGCCGGTACGCTTCCTCGCCGTCGCCGGCGATCACGAGCCGGTGCGGGAAGCCGCAGCGTTCCAGCGCCAGCCGGGTCAGCATCACGTCGATGCCCAGGTCATCGACCACCAATATCTTTTTCATTGCCGCGTGTCGTGTGCGACGACGACCTGTCCGGCGCAGTGGTAGTTGGAGGAATCCGGACACTGTACCACGGCCCGGCCGATGTGACGACCCGGTTCGCATGACGGACGTGCGCGCGTCCGGCGTGCTATCGTCGGGCGTCGCCCCCTTCCATTCGAACATGTACCATCCCTGCCCCGACGAACACGGCCTGCCCGTGCGCATCGCCAACCCCAGCCTGCCCGGCGACCCCACGGCCTGGGCGGACCCGGCCCGCATGGCCACCGTCGTGCCCGGCGGCGCCATGCCCGCCGCGCTGAACGGCACGCCCATCGCCCCGGCCCTGCTGCCGATCGTCGAGGCGCGCATCGACGAACCGCCTTATGTGCTGCCGGCCGGCATGCGCGCGGCGGCCGGCGCCGTCATCGTCGAGGACGATGGAAGGGTGTGGCTGGTGGCGCCGACCAATGGCTTCGGCGGCTATGTAGCCACCTTCCCCAAAGGACGCGTCGACGGCGCCATGGACCTGCAGGCCACCGCCGTGCGCGAAGCGTTCGAGGAGTCGGGCCTGGCCATCGAACTGGTCGCCTTCCTGGCCGACGCGCCGCGCACGCAGACCTATACGCGCTACTACGTGGCGCGTCGCGTGGGCGGCAATCCGGCGCTGATGGGATGGGAGACGCAGGCCGTGCACCTGGTGCCGGCCGCGCTGCTGCCGGAGGTGGCAATCCACGCGAACGACGTGGCCGTGATCGCCGCGCTGCGACGCCGCTGACCGGATCGGAAAGCAGGCGTCGCAGCTTGCCTTACACGCCGACGATCGAGACGGCCTTCGTGTTCAGGTAGGCCTCCAGCGCTTCCGGCCCGCCTTCCGACCCGTAGCCCGAATCCTTGACGCCGCCGAACGGCAGCTCGGCGCTCGGCGTGGCCGGCTGGTTCATCCACAGCATGCCCACTTCGAGGCGGTTCATCAGCTGCTGGGCGTTCTTGATGGAGCGGGTGAACGCATAGCCGGCCAGGCCGTACGGCAGGCGGTTCGCCTCCGTGATCGCCTCCTCCAGCGTATCGAAGCCGCGCACGGCGGCGACGGGGCCGAACGGCTCGTCGTTGAACACGCTCGCTTCCAGCGGCACGTCGGACAGGATCGTCGGCGCGAAGAAGTTGCCCTCGCTGCCCACGCGCTTGCCGCCGGTGACGACTTGCGCGCCCTTGGCCTGGGCGTCCTCGACGACCTTGGCCATCGCGGCCAGGCGGCGGTCGTTGGCCAGCGGGCCCAGCGTGGTGCCTTCGGCCAGGCCGTCACCCAGCTTCAGGCCTTCGGCGTGGGCGGCCATCGCGCGCACGAACTCGGCCTTGATGCTGTTGTGGACGAGGAAGCGGGTCGGCGAGATGCACACCTGGCCCGCATTGCGGAACTTGGCGGCGCCGGCGGCCTTGACGGCCAGCGCCACGTCGGCGTCTTCCGCCACGATGACGGGGGCGTGGCCGCCCAGTTCCATCGTCGCGCGTTTCATGTGGGCGCCGGCCAGCGCGGCCAGCTGCTTGCCCACCGGGGTCGAGCCCGTGAAGGTCACCTTGCGGATGACGGGGTGCGGGATCAGATAGCCGGAAATCTCGGCCGGGTCGCCGAACACGAGGCCCACGGTACCGGCCGGCACGCCGGCGTCGACGAAGCACTGGAACAGCGCGGCCGGCGATGCCGGGGTCTCCTCCGGCGCCTTGCACAGGAAGGAGCAGCCGGTGGCCAGCGCGGCGGCCAGCTTGCGCACGACCTGGTTGATCGGGAAGTTCCACGGGGTGAAGGCGGCGACGGGGCCGACGGGCTCCTTCAGCACGAGCTGCTGGGCTGCCGGGTTGCGCGACGGGACGATGCGGCCGTACACGCGCATGCCTTCTGCGGCGAACCAGTCGATGATCTCGGCACCGGCCATGGTCTCGACCCGCGCCTCGGCCAGCGGCTTGCCCTGCTCCTGCGTCATCAGGCGGGCGATGTCGTCGGCGCGCTCGCGCAGCAGGTTGGCGGCGCGGCGCATGGTGGCGGCGCGTTCCGCTGCCGAGATGGCGCGCCAGGCCTCGAAGCCTTTCTGGGCCGCGGCCAGTGCACGGTCGAGGTCGGCGATGGTTGCATGCGCCACCGTGCCGATGGTCTTGCCGCTGGCCGGGTTCACGACGGGAATCGTCTTGCCGCCGGTGGCGTCGACCCATTCGTTGGCGATCAGCAGGCGGATGTCGGGGTAGTTCGTAGTCGTCATGGCGTGTGTCCGTTGTACGTTGTTGTGGAAAGCGATGCGCACCCGGAGCGTCGGTAGTGGCCGGGCGCCGCATCCGCTACTGTGCCAGAAATTCAGGGATCCCGTGCGGACCGGCCGGATTTTCGCCGCCGCGCAGGCGCGTATGGACGCGCAGATCCTGCGTCCCGACAAGAAGAATTTCACAGGCATAACGTGCCCGGCGGCAGGGCACAGCGGTGCTACTCTTGGCTCATGTACGGCGCAGCACGCCCGCGATATGCCGGCAGCGCGGCGCCCCTCCCGCCAACCCAGCACAGCAAGGAAGCGAACCATGAGCAAAACCGTCGGTGACTTTTTCGTCGAACGTCTTTACGACTGGGGCGTGCGCACCATCTTCGGCTATCCGGGCGACGGCATCAACGGCGTGCTCGGCGCACTGGACCGCTTCGACAAGAAGATCGACTTCATCCAGGTACGCCACGAGGAAATGGCCGCCTTCATGGCGTCGGCCCACGCGAAGTTCACGGGCCGCCCGGGCGTGTGCCTGTCGACCGGCGGCCCCGGCGCCACCCACCTGATCACGGGCCTCTACGACGCCAAGCTGGACCACATGCCCGT
This sequence comes from Massilia paldalensis, assembly GCF_044901715.1. Classification (NCBI taxonomy): domain Bacteria; kingdom Pseudomonadati; phylum Pseudomonadota; class Betaproteobacteria; order Burkholderiales; family Oxalobacteraceae; genus Massilia; species Massilia paldalensis. Next base: position 1,436,295 of record NZ_JBJCIU010000001.1, on the reverse strand, counting down.
CCTCGCCATCGCCGGCCAGGCCGCGCGCACCACGCGCGGCGCCCATTACCAGCAGGAAGTCAACCTGGAGCGCATGTTCGCCGACGTGGCCGACTTCGTCCAGGAAGCGGCGGTGCCGTCCCAGGTGCGCCACCTGGTCGACCGCGCCATGCGCACGGCGCTGGGCCAGAACGGCATCAGCGTGCTGGTGCTGCCGAACGACCTGCAGGAACTGCCGTACGAGGACCCGCCGCGCAAGCACGGTTCCGTGTTTTCCGGCATCGGCTACACCCGTCCGAAGATCGTCCCCTACGACGCCGACCTGGCGCGCGCGGCCCAGGTCCTGAATGCCGGCAGCAAGGTCGCGATCCTCGTCGGCGCCGGCGCCCTGGGCGCCACCGACGAGGTGATCGCCGTGGCCGAGCGGCTGCAGGCGGGCGCCGCCAAGGCCCTGCTGGGCAAGGCCGCCCTGCCCGACCACCTGCCCTGGTGCACGGGCTCGATCGGCATCCTGGGCACCAAGGCCAGCTGGGACATGATGAACGAGTGCGACACCCTCCTGATGATCGGCACCGGCTTCCCCTACGCGGAATTCCTGCCGAAGGAAGGCAAGGTCCGCGCCGTGCAGATCGACATCGACCCGACCATGCTGGGCGCGCGCTACCCCACCGAGGTCAACCTGCACGGCGACGCCGCCGAGACGCTGCGCCTGCTGCTGCCCCTGCTGCAGGAGAAGCAGCTGGACGGCGCGTGGCGCAAGAAGATCGAGCAGGACGTGCGCGATTCCTGGACGCTGCTGGAACAGCGCGCGATGGCCAAGGCCACGCCCGTCAACCCGCAGCGGGTCGCGTGGGAACTGTCTCCGCTGCTGCCGCGCGACGCCATCGTCACGAGCGACTCCGGCTCCTGCGCCAACTGGTATGCGCGCGATTTGAAGGTGCAGCGCGGCCAGATGTATTCGCTGTCCGGCGGCCTGGCGTCGATGGGCGCGGCCGTGCCCTATGCGATCGCGGCCAAGTTCGCCCATCCGGAGCGTCCCGTGATCGCCCTCGTCGGCGACGGCGCCATGCAGATGAGCAATATGGCCGAGCTGATCACCGTGGCCAAGTACTGGCGCCAGTGGAAGGATCCGCGCTGGATCGTCTGCGTCTTCAACAACGAGGACCTGAACCAGGTGACCTGGGAACAGCGCGTGATGGAGGGGAACCCGAAGTTCGAGGCCACGCAGACGATCCCGGACGTGCCCTACCACCGCTTCGCGGAACTGATCGGCCTGAAGGGCATCTATTGCGCCGATCCGGACATGGTCGCCGAGGCCTGGCGCGACGCGCTCAAGTCGGACCGTCCCGTCGTCCTCGAATTCAAGACCGACCCCGAGGTGCCGCCGCTGCCCTCGCACATCACGCTGGAACAGGCCAAGTCCTTCATGAGCGCCATCGCCAAGGGCGACCCGAACGAGGGCTCGATGCTGGCCGGCGTGGCCAAGCAGGTATTGAGCTCGATCCTGCCGGGCGAAAAGAAGTAATCTGTCGAAAGGAAGTACGCAATGATCCCGTTCATGTTCGCCACCGGCATCGAGAACAGCTATCCCACCATCGAGAACGGCCGCCTGCGCCGTGACCAGATGGAGGAATGCGGGCATTACAGCAACTGGCGGCACGACTTCGCGCTGGTGAAGGACATGGGCATCGGCTACCTGCGCTACGGCGTGCCGCTGCACCGGGTCTGGCTCGGGCCGGGCCGCTACGACTGGGAATTCTCGGACCAGGCCTTCGGCGAGTTGCAGCGCCTGGGCATCGAGCCCATCGCCGACCTGTGCCACTTCGGCGTGCCGGACTGGGTCGGCAATTTCCAGAACCCGGAGTTTCCCGCGCTGTTCCGCCAGTACGCGGCCGACTTCGCCGCGCGCTACCCGTGGATCCGCTTCTACACGCCGGTCAACGAGATGTACGTCTGCGCGCGCTTCTCCGCGCTGTACGGCTGGTGGAACGAGCAGCAGACCAGCCCCCGCGCCTACGTGACCGCGGCCAAGCACCTGGCCCAGGCGAGCGTGATGGCCATGCAGGAAATCGCGCGGCGCCGCCCGGACGCCCTGTTCATCCAGAGCGAGTCGACCGAATACTTCCACCCCTGCACGCCGCAGGCGGTGGAACTGGCCGAAGCGATCAACGAGATCCGCTTCCTGTCGCTGGACCTGAACTACGGCCACCCGCTGGAACCGTCCGCGCGCGCCTTCGTGCTCGACTGCGGCATGACGGAGGAAGACCTGCGCTATTTCGAACGGAACGGCATGCGCCGCAACTGCATCATCGGCACCGACTACTACGTCACCAACGAACACTACATCGAACCGGACGGCACGCGCACCGCGGCAGGCGAACTGCTGGGCTACACCACGATCGCCCGCCAGTACTACGAGCGCTACGGCCTGCCGCTGATGCACACCGAGACCAACCGCGACGAGGGCCCGCAGGGCGACGAGGCCTCGTCCTGGCTGCGGCGCCAGTGGTCGATGATGCTGAGCCTCATGCACACGGGCGTGCCGATGGTCGGCTTCACCTGGTATTCGCTGACCGACCAGGTCGACTGGGACGATTCGCTGCGCTTCAACCGCGGCCACGTCAACGCGCGCGGCTTGTACGACCTCGACCGCCAGATCCGCAAGGCAGGCTGCGAATACCGCAAGCTGCTGGCGGACTGGCGCGACCGCATCGGTCCCTACGACGAACTGGAACCGGATCCGCAGGTCGCCGCGGACCACCGTCCGGACACCGAGGCCGTCATCGACAACCTGCGGCGCCTGCTGATGCGCGTGGACTCCCACGATAGCGGGGCCAAGGCGCAATAGTCGCCGTCCAGCAACGGGTGCGCCAGAGACAGGGGTTCAGGCTTTCCCGTCCGGCTGTTCGTGCGACGCCGTCGTTGCGGTCGTAGTGCCCGCCCTGGTGGCGGGCCGCGCACGGTGCACGTCCTGGAACAGCAGCATGTCGGCCACCCGGTCCGGCTTGTCGCCATCGAAGCCGAGGACCTGGGCGCGCTCGGCCGGATTGCACCACGTCCCGAACAGCATGTCCCACAAGGGCAGTCCATAGTTCTGGCGGTGATGGCCGCGCCGATGGTGCACGGTATGCATTTCCGGTCGTTGCACGATGAATCCCAGCCACGTCGGCGTGCGCAGATCGCTGTGCAGGAACAGGTCGAACAGCCCGGTCAGCAGCAGCGCGATGGCCGCCGCCACGGGACTGGCGCCCAGCACCAGATAACTCGCACCGGCACTGATGCAGATCGCTGCCGCCGTGTCGAGGGGATGCGCATAAAACGCGGTCAATGCCTCGACCCGGCGCGCGCTGTGGTGCAGCTGGTGGAACGCCCGCCAGAGCAGGTCGGACCAGTGGGTCAGGCGGTGCCACCAATAGAACAGGAAGCTGGCAAGCAGAAAGCCGAGGAAACCCACCGCCGCCTCCGGCATGACGCTGCCAGCATCGAACAGGGCGACGCTGCGGATCGCGCTGCCGAACAGGTAGCCGACCGCCAGGGTCACCGCCAGCGTGACCGCACCCACGCCGGACGCCAGGATCAGCCAGCGCTGGTCGCAGCGGTTGCGCGACGCCGGCGCGATCACTTCGCGTGTGAACAGGGCGACGAAGGCCAGGCCGATGACGGGCAATACCAGGAGTTCGATCATTCCTCACCTTTCAGGAAACGCCAGGGATGCGGCGCAGGCCGTTGCAGACCCCAAGTGTACGTCCGCCGCACCGATGCGACAACCCGTGGCGTGACGAGGGGAGCGACGTACGGGCTGCCTCACTCGTCCGGCGCAAGCGGCACGTACTGGTTCTGCAGGTCGTTCGACGCATCCGCCGCCTGCCAGGCCGCGCTCGTGGTGGGAGCCAGGAACACGGCTTGCGTCACGCTATAGCCGCCGGGCGACATGCGGGCCGGCGCATCGGCGCGCACGGCGTCCATGTCGATGCGCCCGTCCGGCAGGCGGCGCACGGCGCGCTGCCTGGCCGGGGTGATGCGATACAGCACCAGGGCGGCCCCGACGCCCGCGGCCAGCCGGGCCATCGGATCCGGATACCCCGTCATGACATCGTTCTTGCCGCCGGCGTCGGCCCAGCCGAGCGTGACGAAGCCCGCGCGCTTCCAGCGGGCCACTGCCGCGTCGAGATCGTCGACCATGCCGAGCTGGATCCTCGCGGCCTTGTAGGCCATGGGGCCCACGCGTCCGGGCACGGGCGCCGGCTTGTCGGACGCCTCGATCGTCGAACGTCCGCCGCCCCGCTCCATCGGGGCCGTGTCGCGTGAGTCGCGCGACACGGCGGCCAGGTAGACGGCGTGCGGCGGCGCCGGGGCGGCGCTCTGCACGATGAGCGAGGCGCCCATCGCGGCCGCGCGTTGCGGAAAGTCCTGCCGGGCGTCCCCCGGCCCGCTGGCACCGATGCGCACGAAACCCCGCTGTTCCCAGGTACGTACGGCGGCGGGAACGTCGTCGGCGAATGAAAACTGGACGAGGGCATGGCGCACGATCCGCGGCGCCACGTGGGCGGGCGGGTCGGTGGCAGCGATGTAGTGATCGGCGATATCGTTGGTCATGGCGGGTGTCCCGGTATGTTCAGGTAACGCCACCGCTACTTTGCGGCAGCATCGGTTGCTGCATCGGTTGCTGCATCGGTTGCTGCCTCAGTTGCTCCCGGCCCGCGCCGGCACCGTGGCCGGCTGCTGCCACACGGCCGGCAGCACGCTGCGCGTCGCGTAGTCCGTCGCGGACAGCCCGAACAGCACGAGCATCGTCACGGCGCCCACGACGGCGGCGATGCGCAGCAGCGCGGGCGCGCGGCGCAGGCGCATGAACACGAGCGCGACCACGATCGCCTTGGCCAGCGCGATCACCAGGCCCAGCGCCGTGTTGACCCAGCCGAGGGGGACGAATGCCGTGCCGGCGCTCGCGGCCAGCAGCGCCATCAGGACGGCCCAGGCAAGCAGCAGCGGTTTCGCTTCCTTGTCCATTCAGCCTCCCGCCCTTCCGACAAGGTACAGCAGCGGATACAGGAAGATCCAGACCACGTCGACGAAATGCCAGTACAGGCCCGCCAGCTCGACGGATTCCGCGCTGGGCCCGCGATCGCCGCGGCCCTGCAGCCGCCAGGCCAACACGGCGCAGGTGCCGAGTCCCACGCACATGTGCAGGGCGTGCATGCCCGTGAGCGCGAAGTACAGCAGGAAGAACAGCAGCATGCCGTGCAGGGTCTCGGCGCCCGGCGCATCGTCGGGACGGAAGCCGGCGCCGGGGAACAGGTGTTCGCCGACCTCCTTGTGCCACTCGATGCCCTTCACGGCCAGGAAGGCCAGTCCCAGCGCGATGGTCAGCGCCAGCAGGCGCACCGTGCGGCGCCGGTCGCCCGCCTTTGCCGCGGCGCCGGCCAGGGCGATGGCCAGGCTGCTCGTGAGCAGCAAGGCCGTATTCAGCGTGCCGAGCCAGAAATCCGTGTGGCGGCTCGCCAGCGCGCACGCCTGCGGGTAGTGGGTGCGCACGTACAGGTAGCCCAGCAGCAGCGGCCCGAAGAACAGCAGTTCGCTCGACACGAACACCCACATGCCGAAGCTGCGCGCCAGGTCCTGCTGCGCCAGCGTCGTGAACTGTTCGTCGAGCTGCGCTTCCGGCATCCCGCGGGGCATGGGCGTCGTCATGGCGTGTAGGCGTAGGGGCCGCGCGTGACTTCCGGCTGGCGGCTGAAGTTGTGGACGGGCGGGGGCGAATCCGTCTGCCATTCGAGGCCCGTGGCCTGCCACGGATCGGCCACCGCCGCCTTCCCGAAGCGCAGCGACCAGGCCAGGTAAGCGAGCGGCATTAGGTAGCCGACCGCGAGCAGCACGGCGCCGGCCGAGGACAGCACGTGCAGCAGCTGGAATTCCTCCGGATAGCTGTGGTAGCGGCGCGGCATGCCGGCATAGCCGAGCAAGTACTGGGGAAAGAAGGTCAGGTTGAAGCCGGCGAAGATCACCAGCGCCGCCACCCTGCCCCAGGCTTCCGAATACATCCGTCCCGTCACCTTGGGCCACCAGAAGTGGATGCCGCCCAGGTAGGCCATCACGGAGCCGCCCACCATGATGTAGTGGAAGTGGGCGACGACGAAATAGGTGTCGGACAGGTGCACGTCCAGCGCCAGCGCGGCCAGGAACAGGCCCGTCAGGCCGCCCAGGGTGAACAGGCCCACGAAGCCGAGCGCATACAGCATCGGCGCCGTGAAGTGGATGCGGCCCTTGTACAGGGTCGCCGTCCAGTTGAACACCTTGATCGCCGACGGCACCGCGACGAGGAAGGACAGCAGCGAGAACACGAGCCCCGCGTACACGGACTGGCCGCTGACGAACATGTGGTGGCCCCACACGAGGAAGCCGATCACGGCGATGGCCAGGATCGCGTAGGCCATGAAGCGGTAGCCGAACACGGGCTTCCTGGCGAAGCACGGGATGATCTCGCTGGCCACGCCCATCGCGGGCAGCACCATGATGTACACGGCCGGGTGCGAGTAGAACCAGAACAGGTGCTGGAACAGCAGCGGGTCGCCGCCCAGCGCCGGGTCGAAGATTCCGAGCTGGAACAGGCGCTCGACGGCCACCAGCACGAGTGTCATCGCGAGGATCGGCGTGGCCAGCACGAGGATGATCGACGTCGCATAGTTCGCCCACACGAACAGGGGCAGGCGGAACCACGTCATGCCGGGCGCGCGCATCGTGTGCACGGTGACGATGAAGTTCAGGCCCGTCAGGATCGACGAGAAGCCCGTGACCATGATCCCGGCCAGCGTCAGCACCACGTGCGAGTTCGAGAACATCGTCGAGAACGGCGTGTAGAACGTCCATCCCGTATCGACGCCGCCCGCCAGCAGCGCCCAGATGACCATCAGGCCGCCCGCCATGTACAGGTACCAGCTGGCCAGGTTCAGGCGCGGAAACGCCAGGTCGCGCGCGCCGATCATCAGCGGCATCAGGAAGTTGCCGAGCACGGAAGGGATCGACGGGATCAGGAACAGCCACACCATGATCACGCCGTGCGCGGTGAACAGCTTGTTGTACGTGTCGGCGCTGACCAGGTCGCCCTGCGGCGTGGCCAGCTCCAGGCGGATCAGCGCGGCCGCGATCCCGCCGAGGAAGAAGAACAGCGTGATCGACAGCCCGTACAGGACGGCGATGCGCTTGTGGTCGCGCGTGAGCAGCCAGGAGCGCAGCGTGAAGCCCTCGGCCAGGTAGCCGCCGACGGGCGGCGTCTCCGCCATCACGCTAGCGTCGTTCTGCGGTGTCGGCATGGCCGGTCTCCCTGATATATTCGATGATCGCCAGCAGGTCTTCCTCGCCGATCTTGCCGGCGAACGAAGGCATGATCGGGGCGTAGCCGGCCACGACGTCCTTGTCCGGGACGAGGATGGCATCGCGCACATAGGCTTCGTCGGCGCGCAGTTCGCGCCCGTCGGCCAGGTGCACGGGACGGCCCAGCAGCCCGTTCAGCGACGGCGCATGCACGGTGGACCCGGCGGCGTGGCAGCCGCTGCAGCCGTAGTCGCGGAACAGCGCGTAGCCGCGCTGCGCCATGCCCGGCTGGCGCGGCCCTTCCGTGAGCCAGCGCGCGAATTCGCCCGGCGGCTGCACGACGACCTTGCCCAGCATGAGCGCGTGGTCGGTGCCGCAGAACTCCGTGCAGAACAGGTGGTATTCGCCCGCGCGGCTGGGCGTGAACGAGATGCTCGTGTAGCGGCCCGGCAGCACGTCCTGCTTGATGCGGAACGCGGGCACGTAGAAGCTGTGGATCACGTCCTCGGACGTCATCACGAGGCGCACGGGCCGGCCCAGCGGCAGGTGCAGCTCGCCCACCTCGCGCCGCCCATTGCGGTGCTGGGCCTTCCACATCCACTGCTTGGCGACGACGAACACTGGCATCGCGTCGGCCGGCGGCTGGTACAGCTTGACGTAGTCGATGGCCGCCCAGGCGTAGATGCCGAGGAACAGCAGCAGCGGGGTCAGCGTCCAGGCGATCTCGATGCCGCGCCCCTGGCCGGGCGCATTGCTGCGATCCGCATCGGAACCGGCCCGGTAGCGCACGGCGAAACCGATCGTCAGGGCCAGCACGGCCAGGGCCACGGCGCCGGTCAGCAGCAGCAGGGCCAGCGCCAGGCTGTCCAGGCGCGTGGCGGAGGCGGCGCCGTCCTCGGGCAGCAGGTAGAAATGCGGGGCGAGGTTCAGCGTCATGCTACTCCTCCGCGGGCGCGCCGGCGCCAGATCCAGGTGCCGAGCAGCGCCAGCACCAGCAAGGCGCCGCCGCGCACGGCCGCCAGCGCGGCCCCGCTGTGGCGCCCCGCGGCGGGGTCGATATGGGCGCACAGCAGCGCCAGGCGCTGGCCGAACGACGGCGCCGGATCGATCCGGTACGCGCGGGCCGCCTGCACGGCGGCGCGCACGCCGGCCGGGTCGAAGCGCACGCCGGGGAAGAAGCGCACGATCCTGCCATCGGGCGCCGCCACGACGAAACCGGCAGCATGGGCGATCTGTCCGCCGCCGGCGTCCGGCACGGCGCGGTAGCCGAGCGCCCGCTCGATGCGCGCCAGCTGCGGCGCCGCACCCGTCAGCAGGGCGATGTCGGCGCCGCCGCCGGGGAGCAGCGCGGCATAGCGGGGCAGGCGCGCGCGCGCGGCGGCGCCATCCTCGCGCGGGTCGATCGACACGCCGACCAGCACATACTCTCCCGCCTTCATGCCGGACAGGGCCAGCGCCTGCAGGACGCCCTCGAACAAGGTGCCGCACAAGCTCGTGCAGCGGTAGTAGCCCGGCACCAGCACGACGGGCACGCGGCCGAACCTCGCGCCCAGCGGCGCGTCGCGGCCCGCCTCGTCGCGCAGCACGGCATCGAGCGGCAGCCGGGTTCCCGGGCGCGGATCGAAGGCGACGTCGGGCGGCGGCGGCAAGGCCAATGCCTGGGCGCTGGCGACCGGGGGCAGCATGGCGCACGCCAGCAGCGCGGAGGTGGCGAGGACGCGCAGCTTCATCGACGCTCCTCCTGCCTGGCCGCGCGCGCGGCCGTGAGGCGCATCGCCTCGGCCAGCGGGATGCGGGCGACGCCGGCCTCGTGGTCGACCCAGCCATACCCCGTCGTCAGGCGTTCCTTTTCCGCGAAATACGCGGCGCGCTCCGGCACCGGCGCCGTCTGCAGGCGCGGGGCCGGTGCCGAGTTCGCGTGCGGCGGCGTGTTGCCGGCCGGCCCCGTCGCGCGCAGCAGCAGCCAGGCGCCCGCGACGGCGAAGGCGATCCCGCACACGATTGCGCAGGCGCCCCAGCCGATCTTGCGCACGTCCAGCCGCGTCGATTCAGGCATGGTTGCCCTCCCCTCGTGCCGGAACGGGAAGGCGAACGAGCATGGCCAGCACCGCCAGTACGGCGGCCGCCGCCGGCGCGAACCAGAGCGTCCGTCCTTGCAAGCCCTCGACCGACGGCAGCACGAGCCACCAGCAATCGAGCAAATGGGCGCCCAGCAGGGTCCCGGCCAGCATGCCCATGACGCGCGGCGCCCGTTTCGCGCGGCGCGCCAGCAGCAACGCCAGCGGCGCGAACAGGTGCACGGCCGCCAGCAGCCAGGCCACCGTCTTCCACAGGGTGTCGCTGCGGCGCAGGTACCAGGAAATCTCGTGCGGCAGGTCGGCCGCCCAGATGACGAGGAACTGCGAATACGACAGGTAGCCCCAGACCAGCACGTACATCAGCAGCAGGTTGCCCAGGTCCGGCAGGCGGGCGCGGATCGCCTCCCGGTCGGCCAGCAGCACGGCCAGCGCCATTCCCGCCAGCACCTGGCCGGCGCCGGCCAGCCAGCCGAAGATGCTGGAATACCAGTGCGGCTGCAGCGACATGATCCAGTCGACGGCCGCCAGGCCCACCGACACGCCGTACAGCAGCAGGAACGCCGCCGCGCGGCCGGCGCTGCGGCGCTGCGAGCGTGTCTCGATCCAGGCCAGCGCGCTCCACAGCAGCAGGTAGCCGATGCTGCGCGCGACGAAGAAGCCGGGGCTGAGCCACCAGTCGCGGAACGCCTCTTCCGGCTTGCCCGACGGCGGGTGGTCCAGCCAGGGATACAGCGCATGCATCCCCAGCAGCACGGGCAGGAACAGCAGGCAGGCCAGCGGCAGCCAGCGCGCCGCGCGCAGCAATGGCGGGCGGATCGCCTCGCCCCAGGCGCCGCCCGTCAGCTGGTGCAGCCACACGTTGGCCAGGCCGCCGAGCAGCGCGCCCGTCACGAACCACCATGTCGCCAGCCAGGCAGCCAGCAGGCCGCGCGCGTCGAGCCGCCAGCCGGCCCAGGCCAGGGCAGCGGTGACGATGGCGCCCGTGATGACCACCGGCGCCCTCATGGCTGGCCTCCGGCCGGCAGGCGCGCGCGCAGCGACGGGGGCAGCCCGGCAACCGGCGCGTGCTGGCTCAATTGCAGCGCGCGGACGAAGGCCACGATGGCCCAGCGCTCGTGCGGCTCGATCCGGTCGCCATACGGGACCATGACGCCGTAGCCGTTCTTGATCACGTCGTAGACATGGCGGTCGCTGGCCACGCGCAGGCGGTCCTGGTGGAACGTGGGCGGCGCCGGGAAGCCGCGGCGCACGACGAGGCCGTCGCCGTCGCCCGCCGGGCTGTGGCAGGGCATGCAATAGATCATGTACCGCTCGCGCCCTTTTTCCAGCAGGCGCATGTCGACCGGATAGGGATTGTCCTGCGCCCGTTCCGCCGCGAGATCGTCCTCGACCTGGGCGGCACCCCGGCGCCCGCTGGAGCTGCCGGCGAAGTCGCCGCGCGCGCGCGCCTGCACGCCAGCCGGGGGCGTGCGCGCGGCGGCGCCGTCGGCGAACAACGGGCTGGCCGCGAAGGTGCCGTAGCGGGGCTGGTCGTACATATCCTGCTTGGCGCGCTCGCAGCCAGGCAGCAGGACGAGACAGAAGATCGCCGCTGCCGTCCTCATCCCGGCACCTCGCACACGAACAGGGGATCCAGCGGCTCCAGCAGTTCGCGCGCCGTCACGGCCGCGAACACCGGGTCGCGCGCCGGCAGGTACAGGTAGAAGCGGTTGCGGCTCGCCAGTTCGAATTCCTCGACCTCGAACAGCGGGTGATACAGCTGAGGCAGGCCGTTCAGCAACAGCATCGCGATGGCCGCGCAGAACGCGGCGCCCAGGATCGCCACCTCGAACGTCGCGGGGATGAAGGCGGGCCAGCTGTGCAGCGGCCGTCCGCCGAAGTTCAGCGGATAGTCGACCACGGCCGCATACCACTGCAGGAAGTAGATCGCCGCGCCGCCCAGCAGGCCGCCAACCAGCGCGGCGGGCGCGATCCAGCGGCGCCGCATGCCGAGGATGTCCGGCAGGCCTTCGACGGGGAACGGCGCATAGGCCTCGGCACGCGTATAACCATGGTCGCGCGCCGCGCGGGCGGCCGCGCACAGCGCCTCCTCGCCGCGGAACTCGGCCAGCAGGCCGGCGCAGGGACGCTCGCCGTTCGTGCTCATGCCTCCCCCTTCGCGCTGTCGCGCACCAGCTCGCGCATCTCGGCGATCGAGATGAGGGGCAGGAAGCGCACGAACAGCAGGAACAGCCAGACGAACAGCGCGACGGTGCCGAAGAAGGTCAGCCAGTCCCAGAATGTCGGATAGTACATGCCCCAGGACGACGGCAGGTAGTCGCGGTGCAGCGAGGACACGACGATCAGGAAGCGCTCCATCCACATGCCGCAATTGACGACGAGGCTCAGGACGAACAGCGCCAGCACGTTGTGGCGCACGCGGCGCAGCCACAGGAGTTGGGGCAGCACGATATTACAGGCCAGCATGCTCCAGTAGACGGGCGCGTACGGCCCCGTCCAGCGGTTGACCATCATGTACTGCTCGTAGCGGTCGGCGCTGTAGAAGGCGGTGAACGCCTCGGCGGCATAGCCGTAGCCCACCAGCCAGCTGGTGGCGATCATGACCTTGGCCGCGTTCGCCAGGTGGCGCCCGGTGATGAAGCCCTGCAGGCCGAAGGCGGCGCGCAGGGGGATCGCGATCGTCAGCACCATCGCGAAGCCGGAGAACAACGCGCCCGCGACGAAGTACGGCGGGAAGATCGTCGAGTGGTAGCCTGGCGTGTTCCCCACGGCGAAGTCGAACGACACGATCGTGTGCACGGACACGACCAGCGGCGTGGCCAGGCCTGCCATCAGCAGGTAGGCGGATTCGTAGCGCTCCCAGTGGCGCGCCTCGCCGCGCCAGCCCAGTGCCAGCAGGCCGTACACGACCTGGCGCGCGCGCTGCCCGGCCCGTCCGGCGCGGTCGCGCAGCGTGGCCAGGTCCGGGATCAGGCCCACGTACCAGAACAGCGCGGAGACGAGGATGTAGCTCGTGATCGCGAAGAAGTCCCACAGCAGCGGGCTGCGCCACTGGGGCCACAGGTCCATCTTGTTCGGGTACGGCACCAGCCAGTAGAAGAACCAGGGGCGGCCCAGGTGGATGATCGGGTAGATGCCGGCCATGCTGGCCGCGAACAGCGTCATCGCCTCGGCGAAGCGGTTGATCGACGTGCGCCAGCGCTGGCGCAGCAACAGCAGCACGGCCGAGATGAAGGTGCCCGCGTGGCCGATGCCGACCCACCAGACGAAGTTGGCGATGGCGAAGCCCCAGGCGACGGGCATGTCGACACCCCAGATGCCCACGCCTTTCACCAGCAGCCAGACCAGCGCCACCAGCAGGCCGAACACGCCCACGCTGGCTCCCACGAAGGCGGCCCACCACTTCCAGCCGAAGCGGTGCTTGAGCACGATGCCCGCGATCTCGTCGCTGACGCCCGCATAGCTCCAGCCGGCGCCCAGGATCTCGCTGCCCTGCGAGCGCGGCGGTACGCGGTCGGTGGTCGGCGGCCCGCTCATCCGGCCTCCGGATCGGGATTCACCACGCGCGCGCCGTAGCTCGTGCGCGGCCGCGTGTTCAGTTCTTCCAGCAGCACGTAGTCGTGGGCGGAGGCCTTGGCCGCCACCACGGCGCTGTGCGGATCGTTCAGGTCGCCGAACCGGATGGCGCGTGTCGGGCAGGCCGCCTGGCAGGCGGTGACGACCTCGCCGTCCTGCACGCGCCGACCGGCCCGTTCGGCATCGATGCGGGCGCGGGTGATGCGCTGCAGGCAGTAGGTGCACTTCTCCATCACGCCGCGCCGGCGCACCGTGACCTCGGGATTCTGCATGGCCTTCAGGCTCTCGAACCGTTCGTTGGCGTACTGCAGGAAGTTGAAGCGCCTTACCTTGTATGGACAGTTGTTCGAGCAGAAGCGCGTGCCGACGCAGCGGTTGTAGACCTGCACGTTCAGGCCGTCGCCATCGTGGACGGTGGCGCCGACCGGGCACACCTCCTCGCAGGGCGCGTGTTCGCAATGCATGCAGGGCACGGGCTGGAACAGCGTGCGGCGCCGCCCGCCATGCTGCTCCACGTAGCGGTCGACACGGATCCAGTGCATGGCCCTGCCCCGCATCACCTCTTCCTTGCCCACGACGGGGATATTGTTCTCGGCCTGGCAGGCGATCGTGCAGACGCCGCAGCCGATGCAGGCGTTCAGGTCGATCGCCATGCCCCATTTGTAGCCGTCGTAGCGGCGTTCCGGGTAGAGCGAGACCTCGGGCACCGGCGGTTCCGGCGGCTCCGTGGGCACCGGCTTGCCGCGGCGCAGTTCGGCCACGCGCACGGGCGCGCGGCCGTGCATGTCGAATTCGCGCTGGCGCATGGCGAAGTCGTGCTTGTTTCCCAGCCGCTCCAGCGCCAGCGGGGGCGCCGCATCGAAAGATGCCGTCGTGCGCAAGCGGTAGGCGTCGAAGCCGACGCCGTTGCCGACGCTGCCGGCGGCGCGCCGTCCGTAGCCGAGCGGCAGCGTGACGACGCCCTCTGCCTGCTCCGCCAGCACGAGCACGGGCGCCTCCACCATGCGGCCGGCCACGCGCAGCCGCACCCGGTCGCCGCTGGCGATGCCGGCGCGGGCGGCGCTGGCGGGGCCGATCAGGGCGGCATTGTCCCAGCTGATCGACGTCAGGGGCCGCGGCAATTCCTGCAGCCAGCCATTGTTGGCGAACGTCCCGTCGTCGACCGACGGGTCGGCGGCGAACACGGCGACCAGGCCGGCCGCGGCCGCCGGTGCGGGCCGCCGGGGCAGCGTTACCGCAGGCACGGCGACGGGCGCGGCCGCGCTGCCGGCGACGAAGCCGATGCGCAGGGCCTCGCGCCAGGCATCGTCGCCCGCGAGACCCCGTTCGCGCCACGTCGCCCGCACCAGCGCGAGGCCGTCGCGCGGTCCGTCGCCATCCAGCAGCACCAGCAGCTCGTGCGCCGAGCGTCCCCCGTACAGCGGCGCGATCATCGGCTGCACGATGCTGGCCGTGCCGTCGGCCGCGCGGGCGTCGGTCCACGCCTCGTAGCCGTGCGCCAGCGGCAGGTGCCAGCGCGCCGCATGGCCCGTCTCGTCGCGGTACAGCCCCAGGTGGGCGCTCAGCGGCACCCGCGCCAATGCCCTGGCGAAGTCGAGGTCGGCGGGCGCCGTGTAGACGGGGTTCGTGTCCAGCATCAGCAGCGTGTCGACGCGACCGGCATGCATGTCGGCCACGAGCGCGGCGATCGACGCCGCGTGCGCCGCATCGCCCAGCGCGGTCTGTTCGATGTAATCGACCGGCGCGGCGAGGCGCTGGTTCAGCAGGTGGACCAGCGCCCGGCTGGCCGGGTCGAGCGTGGAACCGGCCACGACCAGGGCGCGGCCTCTGGCGCCATCCAGCGCCTTGGCGACGGCCGCTTCCCAGCGCGCCGCCTGGGCGTCGGGCGCCTGGCCGGCGTCTGGAGCGATGTTCAGATGCGCGGCGATGCGCCACAGGCTCGCCGCGATCTCGCGCGGGTTGCGCGAAAGGCGCTCGTCCGCATGGGCGCCTGTGAGCGTCGGCGTCGACTCCAGCGCGTACAGGCGGCGCTCGCCGGCATCCGCGCCAGGGCGCCGTCCATCGGCCCAGCTGCGCGCATGCAGCAGCGATGCCGGGCCGCTGCCCAGCAGGTCCGCGTCCAGCGTGAGCAGCACGGCCACCTCGTCCAGGCGGTACCTGGGTTCCAGTACCCTGCCGAACGCCAGCCGCGACGCCTGCGCGGCGCCGTCGTCGTGCAGCGGATCCCAGAAGTGCACGCGTGCCTGCGGCCAGCGCGTGCGCACGGCGTCCAGCTGGCGGGCCAGCGTGGGAGAACTGGAAGGACCGGACAGGATGCGCAGGCCGGCCCCGCCGTCGCGCGCCCAGCCAGGGCGGCGCGCCGCCAGCGCCGCCTCGAACGCGGGCCAGGTCGACAGCTCGGCGCCCTGCTGCACCGTCTGCGAGCGGTCCGGGTCCCACAGCTGCAGGATCGATGCCTGGGTGAAGACGTCGGTGGCGCCGCCCGCGATCGGGTGCTCGGGGTTGCCCTCGACCTTCGTCGGCCGTCCCATGTTCGTCTCCACCAGCACCCCGTGGGCGTGGCCGCGCCGCACGAAGGCGCTGGCGTAGAACAGGGGCCGGCCCGGTACGGCGCTCTCCGGCATGCGCACCCAGGGCACGATGGTCTCGCTGGGCGGTCCCTTGCAGCCGGCGCCGGCCAGCGCCGTCGATGCCGCCATCAGCTTCAGGAAGCGGCGCCGCGCGACGTCGTCGGCGCGCGTGATGGGGAACACGGGACGGTGGCCGGGTGCGCTCATCGGTGGCAGGTGGAACAGTTGGTGAGCGTCTGCGCGTCGCGCAGCCGGTAGATGCGCGTCAGCTGGCGCACTTCCTCGGGACTCAGTTGCTTGGCCGGCTCCATCGACAGCACCTTGTCCAGCGGCCGGACGTGCTTCGGCGCCTCGCTGTGGCAGTTCAGGCACCATTGCATCTCGAGCGAGGCGGTGCGCCAGGTCAGCGGCATCTGGTCGACGCGGCCATGGCACTCGACGCAGGCGACGCCCTTGTTCACGTGGATGTCGTGCTCGAAGTAGACGAAGTCCGGCAGGTCGTGCACGCGCACCCAGCGGATCGGCCGCCCCGTGCGCTCGCTCTCGTGCAGGGCCTTGAGCAGCGGCGAATCGACGAACAGCTGCGAATGGCAGCTCAGGCACACCGACGTCGACGGCATGCCGGCGAAGCGCGACTTCTCGACCGAGGTATGGCAGTAGCGGCAGTCGATGCCGTCGTCGCCCACATGGTGCTTGTGGCTGAACGGGATCGGCTGCTCGACCGGCTCCATGGTGCCGTAGGCCGGCGTCATGACCCACCACGCCAGCGCGATGCCGCTCGCGCACAACCCCAGCAAGGCGAGCAGGGCCAGCTTGACGTACAGGACGGCCGATCGGGAAAACGGTGCTGCCATCGATTAGGGACGCTTGGGTTCGACACGGTGGTCTTGATTGTCAATACGGCACTCTAGGCGGCGCCATTCTTGGTCCGGTCCAGTATAGCCCGGCGCGAAAATCGGCCCTGCACGATATGGCTGGGCTGGCCGCGCCCCGTTCTTGCGGGCGCCCCACCCGATCGCAAGGGCGGCCAGGGCCCCGTCCCGTGATAGCATGGCAGACCTGCTTTCACTCACCACCTCCATGCAAGCCCAACCATCCCGTCATCTCGATGCCATCGTCGTCGGCAGCGGTCCCGGCGGCGCCGCGACGGCGCGCGAACTGACGCGGCGCGGTGCCCGGGTGTTGCTGCTCGAGCGCGGCGGCGATGCGCCGCTGGCCGGCACGCTGGGCCAGATGGCCGGCATGGCGGCGGTGCCGGGCAAGGGCGCGTTCCTGCACCGCGACGCGTCGCTGCTGGTACGCGCGCTGACGCTGGGCGGCACGTCGACCGTGAATTTCGCCACCGCGGCCCCGCCCCCGGCCGCCATGTTCGCCGCGCACGGAATCGACCTCGAGCCGGCGCTGGCCGCACTGCGCGCCGAACTGCCGATGGCGCCGCTGCCGGACGGGCTGGTGGGTCCGATGGCGCGCCGCATCATGGGCGCGGCGCGCGCACTGGGCCTGCCCTGGCGCAAGCTCGACAAGATGATCCGTCCGCAGTCGTGCCGGGCCGGCTGCTGGCGCTGCGTGTACGGCTGCCCGACGGGCGCCAAGTGGACGGCGCGCGACTTCGTCGACGAGGCCCGCCGCGCCGGCCTCGCCGTGCGCAGCAACGTCCTGGTCGAACGCGTGCTGCTGAAGGACGGCCGCGCCGCCGGCGTGGAGGCAACCGTCGACGGCAAGCCGGCGCGTTTCCTGGCCCCGCTCGTCGTGCTGGCGGCGGGCGGCATCGGCAGTCCGCGCCTGCTGCGCGCCTCCGGGCTGATGGAAGGCCCGGCCCGCTTCTTCAGCGATCCGGTGGTCGCCGTGATGGGCAGCGTCGACGACCTGGGCGAGGATGGCGGCGCCGAGGTCCCGATGGCAGCCGGCGCAGCGTGGCACGCCGACGGGTTCGCGCTGGCCGACCTGACGCTGCCGCGCCCGATGTACCAGGCCTTCGCCGCCCAGGCCGGCCGCGTCGACCGCCTGTTCGCGCACGGCCGCACGCTGTCCATCATGGTCAAGATCCGCGATGCCGTCGGCGGCGCCATCGGTCCCCGCTGGGTCGACAAGACCTTGACCGACAGCGACCGCGCGCGCTTCTGCGACGGCACCGAGATCGCCCGGGCGATCCTCAAGGAAGCGGGCGCCCGCCATCTGTTCTCCAGCCACCACTTCGCCGCCCACCCCGGCGGCAGCGCGCGCATCGGCGACGTCGTCGACGCCGACCTGCGCACGGCCACGCCGGGCCTGTACGTCTGCGACGCGTCCGTCATTCCCGAACCCTGGGGCCTGCCGCCCACGCTGACGCTGCTGTGCCTGGGCCAGCGGCTCGGCACCCACCTGGCGTGCGCCGAGGCAGGCCAGGCCGCCTGACGGGAACGCCCGGCCGGTATCTGCGTCAGCATTACCGCTCGTGGGGCTGGCGCCGTGCCCGCCCACGTGCTACGCTGATGTATTGCCGGCCAGAAACTACCCGGATCGCATGAGGGCACCACCATGCCTCCTCCGGCGCTCCATGCAGCCGGCTTGAGCGGGATTTCGAGGCGACATACATGAAGAACTGGTTGAATCGTTTGCTCGGCGGCGCCCAAGGCGACGGCACCGGCGCGGCTGCGCTGGCCGTGGCGGCGGCTGGCACCGAACACGTGGACACGGGCGCGGAGATCGACGCCGCCTACTACCGCTGGCTGACGGCATCGAACGGCTACCAGGCGCCGGCCGAGATCGAGCGCCGCATCCTGGCCGAAGTAGCGGCCCTGGCGGACGATGCGGGAGCGGCCGCGCACCTGGTGCCGCGCGTGCCGGAAGTGATCCCGCAGCTGCTGGCCAGCCTGGGCGACGACGCGGTGTCGCACGTGGAGATGGCGCGCCAGGCCTCGCAGGACGTGGTGCTCGTGGCGGAACTGATCCGCGAAGCGAACAGCGCCTACTACCGCTCGCTCGATCCGGTCAGCACGGTCGATGCGGCGATCAGGCGCCTGGGCCACGACGGCTTGCGCATGCTGCTGGCGCGCCTCGCGTTCCGTCCGATCATCAAGATGCAGGCCGGCGGCTTCGCCCGCGTGGCCGCGCCCAGTGTATGGAACCAGTCGGAACGCTGCGCGCTGGCCGCCAGCCTCATGGCCCCCGGCGTTACGGCCGGCGCCTTCGAAGCCTATCTCGCCGGCCTGCTGCAGAACGTCGGCCTGGTGGTCGCCTTCCGCGTGGCGGACGGCGTGTGCGAGGATGGCCGCATTCCCGGCGCGCGCGCCTTCGGCGAGGAACTGCAGGCGCTCAGCCGGCGCCTGTCTTCGCAAATCGCGGCCCACTGGGAATTCCCGATCGAGGTGTGCGAGAGCATCGCCCACGCCGGCGATCCGGGCGACCGG
Source organism: Massilia paldalensis (assembly GCF_044901715.1). Lineage (NCBI taxonomy): Bacteria > Pseudomonadati > Pseudomonadota > Betaproteobacteria > Burkholderiales > Oxalobacteraceae > Massilia > Massilia paldalensis. The sequence goes on along the minus strand of NZ_JBJCIU010000001.1, from coordinate 1,417,392 downwards.
CCGCTGGCGCGCGCGCTGGCGCTCGGCGACCGCATCGCCAAGCTGCGCCTGCTCATCGACGGCAACGTGCTGTCGGAACAGGACAACCTCGTCACGGACGGCCTGGACAACTTCCAGCGGCGCTGCCTGACCAAGCTGGGGAACGCGTTGGCCGAAGCTTGACGCGCACCGCCCAATGAAAAAAGCGCCCGCGGGCGCTTTTTTCATTGCCTGGCAGTCGTGCTGCTCACACGGGTCCCGGCAGCGCTTCCAGCGCCTTGCGGCGGCGTGCGCCCGCGACCAGGCCCGCCATGCCGATGCCCAACGCGATCACGGCGATCGCGCGGGGATCGAGGCGCTCGTCCATCTCGGCGCGCAACTCCGCATCGCCATGCGCGACGGCGGCGGGCGACGCGAGCTTCGGCACCGGCTGGCCGGCCGCGTGGCCCGCGTCGGCGGCGAAAGCCGATCCCAGGGAGCCTGCGCCGAGCAGCAGGGCCAGAACAGCGGTGCGAATGGTCGTCATATGGTATCCGTCAGGTTGCCCGCCAGGGTCGGCGGCGTGTCTTGTTTCTGTACGGAACAATAATGCCGCCATTTAGCGGTTTCGTCAAATTCCATTTCTGCATGGAATCGATAGTCCCCCTTTATCGGCGGTTCTGTCGTGTCTTTACGACAATTTCGACACTTTCCCGTCGGCGCCGCGCGGGGAGGCACGCTCAGGCGGCATGTGCATCCGCTTCATGCCGGCCGTCCGGCGCCTTGCATACGGCTTCGATGGGGTGGCCGTCGGGGTCGACCAGGAACGCCGCATAGTACGTGGGACCATCGTCCTCGCACAGGCCCGGCGCCCCGTTGTCCTGTCCGCCGGCCTGCAGTCCTGCCGCGTGGAACAGGTCCACCGCCGCGCGCCGCGGTGCCGCGAATGCCAGGTGGAAGCCGGCGCCGGGCGGGGCCGCCGCGGGGCGCAGCTTCAGGCACAGCAGGTCTTCGCCGTCCTCGATGCCGTAGCCGACGGCATCGTCGTCGTCGAACACGCGGCGATAGCCCAGCGCGCCTAGCACGGCGTCGTAGGAGGCAGTGGCGACGCCGAGGTCGCGCACGCCGAGTGACAGGTGATGGAGCATGGAATGACGGGGCACGGCGCCCCTCGAGATCGAAGGCCGCCACGAAGGCCGCCATGATCGCAGCCTGCGTGGTACGGGCGAATCGCTGGCGCTAGCCGGTCCGTCCGTCGATACGCTCGCAGATCCACTGCCGTGCCCGCGCCAGCGCCAGCTGCGCCATGCGGGTGGGGAACTGGATGAAGCCGTGCGGGGCTTCCGGCAGCAGGTGCATCTCGACCTCCGCCGCCTCGGCCCAGCGGGCGGCCATTTCGCGCGTGTCGTCGCGCAGCGGATCGAGTTCGCCGCCGAACATCAGCGCCGGCGGCATGCCGGCCAGGTCGCCGTACAGCGGGGACAGCGGCGGCGCGCGGCGGCCGGCGTCGTCGACGTCGCGCGTCAGGTGCGCCATGTCGGGCACCATGCCGGGTCCGTCCAGCAGCAGCGTTTCCGGCCCGGCAGCGCGGACGCTTGGCGTGCCGGCCAGGTCGTACACGCCGTAGAACAGCACCGCGCCCTTGACCCGCGCGAACAGCGCCGGCCAGGCCTTCAGGCGCAGCAGCGTGGCCGCGGCCAGGTGCCCGCCGGCCGACTCCCCGACGAGGAACACGGGCAGGTCGCCGCCCTCTTCCAGGCCTCCGTCCAGCGTCCAGCGCGCGGCGGCCAGGCAATCGTCCATGATGTCGCGCATCGCCGCGTCGGTGGCCAGGCGGTAGTCGACCGAGACGACCAGCGCCTGGCACTCCAGCGCCAGCGCGGCGTTGCGGTCGTCGTCCATGCGCGCATTGCCGATCACCCAGCCGCCGCCGTGCACGTCCAGCACGACGGCGCGCGGCGTGGCCGGCGGACGCAGGATGCGGACGGGAACGCGCAAGCCGTCCGCGACGGCCTCCGTCTCGCGCACGGCCAGCCGGCGGCGCGCCAGCTTGCGGTCGGCACCGATCTGCGACAGGCGCAGCAGGCCCTGTCCCAGCCGCAACACGAAGTCGTTGGTCAGGCGGAAGCGCGGCGCATAGGCGAGCTTGCGGTTGAAGGCGCGCGCTTCGGCCAATGTGGCGGCATCGACGGGCAAGCCGGCGGCGGATGGGCGGTGGAGGACGTTCATGTCATTAGTGTAACGAGCCGCAGTCGAGGCCGGCGCACACTGTCGCAACCGCACCCGCGTCGCGTATCATATGCGCCACTTCAACTACCGTAACGGACGAACGACATGGCAGACCAGGACATCACCTACGACGAGGTTGCCGCAGCGGCCGCGGGCCTGCAGGACGGCGGCCAGCCGGTGACGCTCGAGGCGGTGCGTGCCTTCGTGGGCAACGGGTCGCCGAACGCCGTCTACAAGCACCTGGCAGCGTGGCGTGCCAGCAATAGCAAGCCGGCCGAGGTCCCGCCGGCCACGCTGCCGGAATCGCTCGTCGCCGACCTGGCCGCGTGGGCGCGCCAGTTCGCGCACGACGCCGGCGCCGCCGAACGCGAAGCACTCGCCCAGTCCGACGCCGACCGCGACGCCCTGCTGGCCGCCGGCGACGCGCTGGAAGCGGAACGCGAAGCCCTGCGCGCCGAGCTGGCCGACCGCGACGAGGCCATCGAGCGCCTCAACGCCGAGCTGCGCAACGCGCGCCAGGTCGCGATGGATGCGCTGGTCAGCAAGGCCAAGGACCAGCTGGCGATCGACGGCAAGGAGGCGCAACTGACGGCCCTGCGCGCCGAGATCGAGCGCAACGTTGCCGCCCAGGCCGCCGAATCGGACCGCCGCCTGGCCGCCGAGATGGAACTGGTGGGCGCCACGACGGCGCGCACGGCGCTGGAGGCGGAAAACGCCGACCTGCGCGCGCAGCTGCAGGCGGCACGCAAGCGCTGACGCCGTCGCCCCTGCGCAGGCAGGGGCCTCATGTCGCTTGCGCAGCGACTGCGCTTGACGAGCCTGGATCCCTGCCTGCGCAGGGACGACGTTGTCCAGGGCAAGCGGCTGTTCTTCCTGTCCGCGCCGGAACGTGCACCAATAAGGGGCAAGCCACCCCCATTCCCTCTGGCACGGTTCTTGATACATCGCCATGTATCGAACCAAGGACAAGCCATGAGGGACTTCTACAACGAGATGATGGACGGCGCCGGCCCGGTGCGCGACCACTACCGGGAATTCGACAGCTGGCTGCAGCAGCAGCCGCGCGAGCGCATCGAACGCAAGCGCGCGGAGGCGGACCTCACCTTTCGCCGCGTCGGCATCACCTTCGCCGTGTACGGCGACGGCGCCGGCACCGAGCGCCTGATCCCCTTCGACACGATCCCGCGCATCATCCCCGCGCACGAGTGGACGGCGCTGCAGGCCGGCCTGGCCCAGCGCGTCAAGGCGCTGAACATGTTCGTGCACGACATCTACCACGAGCAGAACATCATCAATGCCGGCATCATCCCGGCCCGCCAGATCTACCAGAACGCCCAGTACCGGCCCGAGATGCAGGGCATCGCCGTCGCCTCCGACATCTATGCCCACATCGCCGGCGTCGACATCGTGCGCGCCGGAGCGGGCGAGTTCTACGTCCTGGAAGACAACCTGCGCGTGCCTTCCGGCGTGTCCTACATGCTGGAAGACCGCAAGATGATGATGCGGCTGTTCCCCGAACTGTTCGCGCGCCACCGCGTCGCGCCGGTCGAGCACTATCCCGACATGCTGCTGGAGAACCTGCGCTCGGTCGCGCCGACGGGCGTGCTCGACCCCACGATCGTCGTCATGACGCCGGGGATGTACAACTCCGCCTACTTCGAGCACGCCTTCCTGGCCCAGCAGATGGGCGTCGAGCTGGTCGAGGGCAAGGACCTGTACGTGAACGACAACGCCGTCTGGATGCGCACGATCCGCGGCCCCCAGCGCGTCGACGTCATCTACCGCCGCCTCGACGACGACTTCCTCGATCCGCTCGCGTTCCGCTCCGATTCCTCGCTGGGCGTGCCGGGCCTGCTGTCCGTGTACCGCGCCGGCCGCGTGACGCTGGCCAACGCCATCGGCACCGGCGTGGCCGACGACAAGTCGATCTACCCCTACGTGCCGGACATGATCCGCTTCTACCTGTCGGAGGAACCGCTGCTGAACAACGTGCCGACCTGGCAGTGCCGCAAGCCGGACGAGCTGTCCTACGTGCTGGCCAACCTGGGCCAGCTGGTGGTCAAGGAAGTGCACGGCGCCGGCGGCTACGGCATGCTGATCGGCCCCGCGTCGACGCAGGCGCAGATCGAGGATTTCCGCCGGCGGCTCGTGGCCAGGCCGGACGGCTACATCGCCCAGCCCACGCTGGCCCTGTCGGCCTGCCCGACCTATGTGGACAGCGGCATCGCGCCGCGCCACATCGACCTGCGGCCCTTCGTCCTGTCCGGCAAGACCATCTCGATGGTGCCGGGCGGCCTGACGCGCGTGGCGCTGCAGGAAGGCTCGCTGGTGGTGAACTCGTCGCAGGGCGGCGGCACCAAGGACACCTGGATTCTGGAGGCATGATGCTGAGCCGCACCGCGGACCACTTGTACTGGATGGCGCGCTACACCGAGCGCGCCGAGAACACGGCGCGCATGCTCGACGTGGCGCTGCAGACCTCGATGCTGCCGCAGTCGCAGCACGACACCGAACAGGCCTGGCGCGCCATGCTGAGCATTTCCGAACTGCGCGACGCCTACGACGCCCGCCACGAGGTGCTGGACGCCCGCAGCGTGCTGTCCTTCATGGTGCACGACAGCGGCAACCCGTCCTCGATCGTGTCCTGCCTCACGGCGGCGCGCGAGAACGCCCGCGCCGTGCGCGGCGTGCTCACCACCGAGGTCTGGGAGACCCACAACGCCACCTGGATCGGCCTGCGCGAGCGCGCCGTGCTGGACGGCGACCCGGGCGAGTTCTTCGACTGGGTGAAGTACCGCTGCCACCTGTGGCGCGGCGTCACCTTCGGCACCATGCTCGACGACGAGGCGATGGTCTTCATCCGCCTCGGCACCTTCCTGGAACGGGCCGACAACACGGCGCGCCTGCTCGACGTGAAGTACCACGGCGCCCGCGACAAGGACGGCGCCGGATCCGACGCCAACCGCGAGGTGCTGTCCCAGCGCGAATTCTATTACTGGGCCGCCCTGCTGCGCTCCGTGGCCGGCTTCGAGATCTACCGCAAGGTCTACCGCGACGCCATCACGCCGGCGCGCGTGGCCGAGCTCCTGATGCTGCGCGCCGACATGCCGCGCTCCCTGCTCGCCTGCATGGAGCAGGTGGTGGCCAACCTCAAGACCGTACGCAACGACGTCTCGCGCGAGACGGAGCGCCTGGCCGGCAAGATGCACGCCGAGCTGCAGTTCGCGCGCATCGAGGACATCCTCGAGGCCGGCCTGGACGACACCCTGAGCCGCTTCATGGAAAACGTCTATGAACTGGGCAACGGCATCAGCCGCGACTTCCTCGTTCCCCTCGGAGCCTGACCATGCACCTGTCCATCCGCCACGAGACCCTGTACCGCTACACCCAGCCGCAGGCCTACAGCATCGAACAGCTGCACCTGGTGCCGCGCAGCGAGCCGCAGCAGCAGGTGCTGTCCTGGAAGATCGCCATGCCGGGAAACAGCGCGCCCTATGTCGACGCCTACGGCAACCATTCGCACATGATGACGCTGAACGAACCGCACGACAACGTGCGCATCGTCGTCGAGGGCCTCGTCACCACCACGCCGCTCAGGGACGGCCGTCTGGAAGCCGCCGACAGCCTGTCGCCGCTGATCTTCACGGTGCCGACCCGGCTCACGCAACCCACGCCGCTGCTGGCCGACATCGCCGCCCGCTGCCTGCCCGCGGCGGGCGCGCGGGTCGGCACCGCCGCCGCCATGGACCTGGCCGCGCACATCTTCGGTGCAGTCGAGTACCGCAGCGGTGCGACCGACGTGTTCAGCACGGCGGGCGACGCCATCGTGCTGGGCGCCGGCGTGTGCCAGGACCACGCCCACATCTACCTGGCCTGCTGCCACGCCCGCGGCGTGCCGGCCCGCTACGTGTCCGGCTATATCGATCCCGGGTCGACGGGGCATGCGGCCAGCCACGCCTGGATCGACGTCTGGGTCGAGGACGCCGACCACACGGGCTGGGTCAGCATCGACGTCACCCACAACCGGCTGATGACGGACGCCTACTGCCGGCTTGCCATCGGCAGGGACTACGAATCGGCCGCGCCCGTACGCGGCATGCGCCGCGGCGGCGGCGAGGAAACCATGCGGGTCGAGGCCATGATCGTCCCGGTCCAGTAAAATAGCCGCACTTATTTTCGGTAAATACGCCAATGACTTATTGTGTAGGCATGCGCCTGAACGCGGGGCTGGTCTTCCTGGCCGATTCGCGCACCAATGCGGGGGTCGACCAGGTCGGCACCTTCCGCAAGCTGAGCGTGTTCGAGAACCCGGGCGACCGCATGATGGTGCTGATGACGGCCGGGAACCTGTCGATTTCCCAGGCGATCCGCCAGGTCGTGTCCACCTACATCAGTCCCGAGGGCGCGACGATCTGGAACGCGACCAATATGTACGACGCCGCCCGCATCGTGGGCGACGCCGTGCGCGCCGTCCACAGGCAGGAAGCGGCACAGCTGGCCGAATACGGCGTCGATTTCAACGTCAGCCTGATCTTCGGCGGCCAGATCGCGGGCGAACGCTGCCGCCTGTTCTACGTCTACTCGGCGGGCAACTTCATCGAGTCGCACGACGAGAACCCCTATTTCCAGATCGGCGAGGCGAAGTACGGCAAGCCGATCCTCGACCGCGTCGTCACGCCGCACACGACGCTCGACGATGCCGCCAAATGCGCGCTGATCTCGATGGATTCGACGCTGCGCTCGAACATCTCCGTGGGCCTGCCGCTCGACCTGCTCGTGTACGAGGACGGCGCGCTGGCCGTGACCCGCTTCGTGTCCATCGACGAGCAGAACCAGTATTTCAGCCAGCTGCGCAACAGCTGGGGCCAGCAATTGAAGGCCGTGTTCGAAGGCATCGACGCGCCCGTGTGGAACGCGGCGCCGGGCGCCACCGAGAACGTGCTGTCCTCGGCCAACGGCGGCAACCGTCCCGTGCGCATCGCCCTGCCGCCGGGCATGATCGCGGCCGAGCCGACGGCTCCCGTGCAATCGCTGGCCGAGGGGCCGGCGTCCACGGCCCAGCACTGAGGACGCCGCATATATACGATCCCGCCCCCTTTTTCGCTGGCGTTTATGCGCTTGCCGCTAGCATTCCTGGACGGCCACATCGGCACGTACCCCGCGTGCCCGCCGTTTGCGAAAGGATTGCCATGATCGACCGCCTGAAGTGCCTGGACGAAGCCCGCACCGCCACGCGCAGGACGCAGCGCGCCTGCGCCCTCGCCAGCGCCCTCGCCCTGTGCGTCTATCTTGCCGTGTCGCTCGCCTGGGGGTGAGCCCGCGGCAGCGGAGGCGCGCGCCGCACGCCCGTGCGCTGTGCCACACTGGCCCGACCACATTTGGCGGGAGCTCGACATGAACACGGAACAGCACAGCACCGCGCAGGCGCAGGATGGCCAGCCGGAACAGAAGGACACGGAACCGCAGCAGCAGCAGCAGCAGCACGATGACGTCGACGGCTTGAAGGACAAGAAGCCGGACGAGTTGACGCCGGAAGAGCTGCGGCTGATGGCGGACACGATGCCGGGCGAAGGGCCGGGCGACTAGGCCTGCCGGGCCCGGGCTACTGCCCGGGCGGCGGCTGCCACAGCTCGACCTTGTTGCCTTCCGGGTCGAGCACCCAGCCGAACTTGCCGAATTCGCCCTCCTCGGTCTTGTCGAGCACGTGGCAGCCTTCGGCGCGCAGCAGCTGGAGCAGCGCATCCAGGTCGTCGACGCGATAGTTCACCATGAAGGACGCCAGGCCGGGCGCGAAGTGGTCGCTGCCGGCGGCGCCGATCGACCAGGTCGTGGTGCCGCCGGCCGGCGTACCGGCGCCGTCGGACCAGTCGAACGTGGCGCCGCCCCAGTCCTGCACGTCGATGCCCAGGTGGCGCTTGTACCAGCCGCGCAGCGCGACCGGATCTTTCGCATGGAAGAAGATACCGCCGATACCCGTTACGCGTTTCATCGTTCGCTCCGATCAGAAAAGCTCCGCTGTAGCAGCACGCAGACTTCGTCGACGTCAGGCCGCGGCGATCATCCTCAGCAGCGTGTCGCCGAAGCCGTCGCGGGCGCGCGCATCCGTGCGGGCGCTCGTGTACACGCGCGGCTGCGCGCTCCAGGCGAAACGGGCGCCGATCGCTTCGAGCGCCTTCACCAGCAGCACGTCCTCGTGGCAGGACACGCTCTGGAAGCCGCCGGCGGCGCGGTAGGCATCGGCGCTGACGCCGAGGTTGGCGCCGTGGATGTGGCGGTGGCCGTCGCGGTCGTGGTAGTTGCGTGCGAAGTGCTCGCGCAGGCGCTGGGCATTGTTCCCGTGCGGTGACCAGTCGTCGACGGCGACGGAGCCGCACACGACGTCGACGCCCAGCGCCAGCTGCTCGGCCAGCCATTGCGGGGACACGCGCGTGTCGGCGTCCGTGAACGCGAGCCAGCGCGCCCCGCCCTCCAGCAGGTGCCTCGCGCCGGCCGCGCGCGCGACGCCGACCTGGCGCGCATCGACTTCCAGCGTGTCGAGCCCCACGCCCGCCGCGGCGAATGCGGGCCGGCGGCGGCGGACGACGCTAGCGCTGCCGTCGCGGCAGGCATCGAGCACGACGCACACGCGCACCGGCTCGCCCTGCAGCGCCAGATGGCCGGCCGCGGCCAGGATGGCGTCCAGGCAGTCGCCCAGCGCGGCTTCCTCGTCGTGGGCGGGAATGGCGACGCCGATCATGGATTGCCTCCCTGCTTGCGGAAAACCTCGAGGAGGAAGTCCTCGTCGGCGTGCCGCAGCGTGCGCACGAAGCCGGGCAGGCGGGCCGCCGCCGCGTGCACGAGCTCGGTGGAGGCGGCACGGTCGTCGAAGTCATGCAGGTAGTGGCACAGCACCAGCTCGCCGTCGGCCTGCACGCTGGCGCCGGCCAGCGACAGCAGGGAGACCAGCGCGGCGGGCTCGAAGTAATAGGCCAGCTCGCTGACGACGACGAGGTCGAAGGCCGCTGCGCGCGGCCACTCGGCGGGCAGGCTGCGCCGCTCCATAAGCACCCGGCCCCGCTCCGCGCCGGCCTGCGCCACGCGCCGCCGCGCCGCGGCCACGGCGCTGGCGGAACCGTCGCACGCCAGCAGCTGGTCGCAGCGCTGCGCCAGCGCCGCGCTCATCTCGCCGTTGCCGCAGCCGGGTTCGAAAGCATTGCGGTAGCGCGACTTGCCCAGCGACGCGAGCAGGATGGCGCGCTTGCGCCGCTCGTACCAGGCGTCGCGCACATGCCAGGGATCGTCATCGGCCGCGTAGAGGGCCTCAAAATGCCGTTGCCGGCTCGGTTGGTCGAGGTTCATGCAGATACAGTTCGTAAGGATTGAGCAAGCGTTCCAACGCTTGCGGGAACACGATGGGCGTGGCCCCGGTACTGGAGTCCACCGTCAGCTGGCTATGGAAGCAGGCCATCGCCGCGCGCTTGCGTTCGACCAGCTCCGGCGGCAAGGACAGCTTGCGCGCCCGGTCGAACGGAATGGCGCCGTCGCCCGGCGCGCTCCAGTGCCAGCCCCAGACCGGCACTTCGAGCAGGGTCGCGCCGACGGCGCGCGCCGCCGCGGCGCAGGCGCGCGCCGTGGCCTCGTGGTCCGGGTGGCCGTCGTAGCGCCAGGTGGTGACGACGACGTCGCCCGGCTGCAGCAGTGCCGCCAGGCGCCACGCCACGTCCTCCTCGGCCGCCGTCACGCCGCCGTCGGGAACGTGCAGGCGTACGAGGCGCGGCGCCGCGATGCCCAGGCTGTCCAGCGCCGCCAGCGATTCGCGCGGCCGCGTCGCGCGCAGGCGCTCCACGGGCCACTCGGAGGAACCGGCATGGCTGCCCTCCCCGTCCGTCACGGCGACGACGGCGAAGGGCCGGCCGTGCTGCCCCAGCAAATGCAGCAGGGCCCCGCAGGACAGGATCTCGTCGTCCGGATGGGGCGCCACGACGACGGCCCGCGCACCTCGCGGCACGAGGTCGTCGAGGCCGACGGCCGGAACCCGGGCCAGCGCGGCATCGTCGCGCCAGGCGTGCGCGGGCGTGCCCAGGCCGGCGATGTGGCGCGAACGGTCTACAGCGTCCATGGCGCCTCCCCGGCCGCGGCGACGAGACGCCCGACGGCTTCCTGGTCACGCTCCGCATGGCTCTGGCGGATGAACACGGGCAGGTCCGCGAACAGGCGCGCGAGCCTGCCGTCCTTGCACATGGGGCCAGGCCCCAGCGCGCGGCCCGCCTGCGCCAGCACCAGCGAGGCCGCCGCGTCCACGCTCAGCCGCACCGACAGGGCCAGCTGCATCCCAGCGCGGGACGGCGCCCGGTCGATGGCGGCGGCGGCCTCGCGCATCAGGGCCGCGCTGCCCTGCAGGGCCACGGCCACTTCGCCGAGCTGGGCCAGCCGGTGCGGGTCCGGCTGCGCCGCCACGCGCGCACGCAGCGCCTGCGCCAGCGCCGTGGCCGCGCCGAACCAGCAGGCGGCCACGCCAGCGCCGCCGTGCCAGAACCCGGCGCGGCCGACGTAGAATCCCGGCCCGCCCAGCGGCACGGCACGGGCACGGTCGAACAGGACGTCGACGCTGCGCGAGCCGGCCATGCCGACCGCATCCCACCCGTCCTCCGTCACCCGCACGTCGGCCTGGCGCAGGTCGACGGCGGCCAGCATCGCTTCCCCCGCCTCGTTCCAGCAGCTGACGACGGCGTGACTGACGTCGAGCGCGCCAGAACACCAGGCCTTGCGGCCATCCAGCGTGTAGCGGCCATCCCCTTCCCGGCGCAGCAGCACGCGCGCATCCGGCGGTTCCGCGCACCAGGTGGCCCAGGTCGCGGATTGCTCCGCCTGCGGGGCGCCCGCCTCGGCCAGGATCGCCAGCGCATCGGTATGGCCTTCATACAGCTTGGCGACGCTCAGGTCGTGGGCGCCGATGGCCGCAAGCGCCTGCCAGCGCGCGAGCGTGGCGCCGCTGCCGGGCAGCGGCAGCCGGTCCAGTCCCGCAGCATTGAGGCTGCGCAGGGCCGCGCCCGGATCCATGCCGGCAAGACGGGACAAGTGGTCTTCCAAGGAAGCTGGCGGTAACGGTCGTGCGTCGTGCATGGCAACAGGATGCCGCTGAGAAGTTGCAATATATGCATCATAACAAATTGAACAGAACGGCTACGCACGGCTGAGTACGCTCATCGGCGATGGTGGCTCGCCTTTCGACGTTCACGTCGACGGCGTGTCGGTTAGTTGCAATCAGGAGACGACAGGCGCGCGACGCCCGGATGCGGTATCGTTTCCGCCTCAACCACAGGAGCACCAATGCCGGAAGCCATCCATTTCTACGAACCGCGCCTGGGCCATGGCCTGCCGCACGACCCGTTCAACGCCATCGTCGGTCCCCGCCCCATCGGCTGGATCGGCTCGCAGTCCGCCGACGGCGTGCCGAACCTCGCCCCGTACAGCTTCTTCAACGCCTTCAACTACACGCCGCCCATCGTCGGCTTCTCCAGCACGAGCCTGAAGGACAGCGTCAGGAACATCGAAGCCACGCGCGAATTCACCTGGAACCTCGTCACCCGTCCGCTCGCCGAACGCATGAACGCCACCTCCGCCGCCGTCGGTCCCGACGTGGACGAGTTCGCGCTGGCCGGCCTCGCCCCTGCCCCCTCGCGCATCGTCGCGGCGCCGCGCGTGGCCGAGAGTCCCGTGTCGTTCGAATGCCGCTGCACCCAGCTGATCCAGCTGCAGGGCCAGGATGGGCAGGCGGTGCAGGCATGGCTGGTGCTGGGCGAAGTGGTCGGCGTACACATCGACCGCAGCCTGCTCAAGGACGGCATCTACGACACGGCCAACGCCGGCCACGTGCTGCGCGGCGGCGGGCCCTCCGACTACTTCGCCATCGGTCCGGAGCAACTTTTTCACATGTTCCGCCCCGGCGCGAAATCCTGAGCCCGCGAACGCGCTATTTAATAGCACGATCGTTCAGTCACCAAAAACGCCGCGATCACGTATGATGGCTGCCCCGCGCCGGCAATCGGCCGGCGGCAAGCCGCGCGCACGAACAACAAGACCTGCGCCGCGCCGCCCGTCGACCCGGCATCGAAGCATCAGATCAACCATCGGCCGGACCATCGGCATAGGAGCAACAATGAGTATCGAAAGCAGTCAGGACGAATCCAGGGACACCCAGTTGCGCGCGGACGCGCTCGAGTATCACCGCAGCCCCGTGCGCGGCAAGATCGAAGTCGTCGCGACGAAGCCGCTGTCCAACCAGCGCGACCTGTCGCTGGCCTATTCGCCTGGCGTGGCCTATGCCTGCGAAGAGATCGCCGCCGACCCGGCCATGGCCGCCGAATACACGTCGCGCGGCAACCTGGTCGCCGTGATCTCGAACGGTACCGCCGTCCTGGGCCTGGGCAATATCGGCCCGCTGGCGTCCAAGCCCGTCATGGAAGGCAAAGGCTGCCTGTTCAAGAAATTCGCCGGCGTCGACGTGTTCGACCTGGAACTGGCCGAGAACGATCCGGACAAGCTGGTGGAGGCCATCGCGATGCTCGAGCCCACGGTGGGCGGCATCAACCTCGAGGACATCAAGGCGCCCGAGTGCTTCTACATCGAGAAGAAGCTGCGCGAGCGCATGAACATCCCCGTCTTCCACGACGACCAGCACGGCACCGCCATCATCTCCAGCGCCGCCCTGCTCAACGCGCTGAAGGTCGTGGGCAAGGACATCGGCAGCGTCAAGCTGGTGTGCTCCGGCGCGGGCGCCGCGGCCATCGCCTGCCTGGACATGATGGTCAGCCTGGGCGTGCAGCAGCAGAACATCTACGTCACCGATTCCAAGGGCGTCATCTGGCAGGGCCGCGAAGCGAACATGGAAGCCAACAAGGCGCGCTATGCGCAGGCGACCGACGCGCGTACACTGGCTGACATCGTCGCCGGCGCCGACGTCTTCCTGGGCTGCTCCACCGCCGGCGTGCTGACCGCGCCGATGGTCAAGACCATGGCCGACAGCCCCATCATCCTGGCGCTGGCCAACCCGGAACCGGAAATCCGCCCGGAAGTGGCGAAGGCCGCGCGTCCGGACTGCATCGTGGCGACCGGCCGTTCGGACTATCCGAACCAGGTCAACAACGTGCTGTGCTTCCCCTACATCTTCCGCGGCGCGCTGGATTGCGGCGCGACCCGCATCACGGACGAGATGAAGCTCGCCTGCGTGACCGCGATCGCGGCGCTGGCCGAAGCGGAAGCCAACGACGCCGTCGCCGCCGCCTACGCGGGCCAGGACCTGACGTTCGGTCCCGACTACATCATCCCGAAACCGTTCGACCCGCGCCTGATGGCGGCGATCGCCCCGGCCGTGGCCGCCGCCGCCGCCGCGTCGGGCGTCGCGACCCGCCCGATCGAGGACATGGACGCCTACCGCGACAAGCTGGGCGAGATGATCTACCACACCGGCTTCTTCATGAAGCCCGTGTTCTCCAAGGCCAAGGCCCTGCCGCGCCGCGTCGCCTACGCCGAAGCGACCGACCAGCGCGTGCTGCGCGCCGTGCAGACGGTGGTCGACCAGGGCCTGGCGCGCCCGGTGCTGATCGGCGCCGCCGCCGAGATCGAGGCCGCCGTCAAGGCGTCGGGCCTGCGCCTGCGCCGCGAAGTCGATTACGCGCTGGTCGAGCCGGAAGCGGGCATCGACGCCACCCTGCAGGCCGCGCGCCTCGTCAACGCCGGCCAGGCCGATGCGCTGATCTGCGGCATGAAGGGCAGCTACGACAGCCACCTGACGCACGTGAAGAGCGAGATCGGCCTGGCGCCGGGCGCCGAGACGCTGGCCGCGATGAACGCGCTGGTGCTGGACAAGATGACGCTGTTCATCACCGACACCTACGTCAACGACAACCCCAACGCGCAGGAGCTCGCGGCGATCACCCGCCTGGCCGCCGACGCGATGGTGCACTTCGGCGTGGAGCCGAAGGCCGCCCTGCTGTCGCACTCGATCTTCGGCTCGTCCGAGCGTCCGTCGGCCGTCAAGATGCGCGAGGCGCGCGCCCTGCTGGCCGCGAGCAGCCCCGAGCTGCAGGTGATCGGCGAAGTGCACGGCGACGCCGCGCTGTCGGAAGACATCCGTCGCCTGTACCAGCCGCAGGAAGCCGAAGGCGGCTTCGCCGGCGCGGCCAACCTGCTGGTGATGCCGTCGCTGGACGCCGCCAACATCCTGTTCAACGTGCTCAAGGTCACGTCGGGCAAGGGCGTGACCGTCGGCCCGATCCTGCTGGGCGCCGCCAAGCCCGTGCACATCCTGAGCCCGAGTGCGACCGTGCGCCGCATCGTCAACATGACGGCGCTGGCGGGTGCAGGAGTGCGATAGGCACTCCTGCACGGGGTGCGATAGGCACTCCTGCACGGGGTGCGATAGGCACTCCTGCACGGGGTGCGTCAAGCCTCCATCCGCAGCAATAGCACGTCGCCCCCGCGAAGGCGGGGGCCCAATTCCTCAGCGCTGCCTCGGCACGAAAATTGGGCCCCTGCCTGCGCAGGGGCGACGGTGTCTTATCATACGTGGCGGCTTCGGCACTCCCCCGCTCAATGCACCCGTCGCCGCCGCGCCGACGAGCTCCAGTTTTCCAGGTCCACCTCCTCCCGCATGTCCGCGCAAGCGTCCACCAGCTTGTCGATCTCCCCGGCCCCCAGGCCGCAATTGAGCGTCAGGCGCACCAGCGAGCGGTTCTTGGCCGTGGCCGGCGCGCAGAACACGGCGCCCTGGATGCCGCGCTCCTCCAGCGCCTTGCGCAGGACGAGCGTCTTCGGTTCCGGCCCCGCTTCGAGCGCCACGATCTGCTCCGTCCCGTCGTCGATGCAATAGCCCAGGCGCGCCAGCCGTTCGCGTACTTCCACCGTGATGCGGCGCAGCGCCTCGCGCCGCCCGTCGGCGCCGCGCACCAGGTCGATGGCCGCGTCGAAGAAGGCCAGCTCGTGGTTCAACAGGCAGGAACTGAAGATGGCGGGACGCGACGCCGACAGGAAGTAGCCCTTGAAGCGGCTCGAACAAGTGATCAGGCCCGCGCGTCCGGCGAAGGCCTTGGCCAGCGAGGCGGTACGGAAGTGCACGCGGTCCTCGAGCCCCATGGCGATGACGATGCCTGCGCCTTCCGGCCCGTGCGTGCCGAGCGAATGGGATTCGTCCACCACCAGGATGCTGCCGCTCCTTTCCGCGATCTCGACCACGTCGCGCAGCGGCGCGACGCTGCCGTTGGTGCTGTACAGCGCGTCGATCACGACCACGCCGCGCCCGTGCTTGGCGACCTGGCGTGCCAGGTGGCCGGCGTCGTTGTGCAGGAAAGGCACGCCCAGCGCCTGCGCCGACTGCACGCCCTCCCACAGGGAGGCATGGGCCATCATGTCCAGGTAGACCGGCACGCCCGGTTCCGCCAGGCTTTGCAGCAGGCCGACGTTGGCGGCCCAGCCGGATTGGGCCAGCACCGTGTCCTCGGCGCCCAGGTACTCCGCGAATTTCGCTTCCAGCCGGTGCTGGGCGCTGCCCGCCTGCAGGAACACCGACGACATCAGCGCCTGGCCCGCATTGTTCTCCAGGCAGGCCACCTGCGCCCGCACCAGCGCCGGGTCGCTGGCGATGCACAGGTAGTCGTTCCCGGCCAGCATGACGGCGCCGGGGCCGGGACGCTTCCAGACATGCATGTGCTCGCCGCCGAGCAATTGCTCGACGCGGGTCACGTAGTGCTCGTCCATGCGCCGCGTGACGAAGGACGGCAGTTCGTGGCTGGCCGGGCGGGCCGGACGCGCAGTGAACGGGGTACCCGCTTGGGATGCGAAATCGATCATCGTTTTTTCCTCCAAAAAAGTAGTCATTTTGCAATTCCCATTGACGGGTGGATAAGTCATGCGCGCACTATTGATCGAGATCAACGTCGCGTATGCCATTTACGTCACCATCGGCTCAGGTTGCGTCAGATCAATTTTGTGGATGCAAAGTCACAATGAACTCCCTCGCGAGCGGTATCGCCGGCGCCGTGCGCTCCGGCCAGTTCAAGCACCTGCTGCTCAAATGGCTGCTGGTACAGGAGCAGCAGCACGCCATGGTCGCCACCCGCCTGCGCCTGCTGGCCTGGATCGGCTTCCTCGGGATGCCGGCCTACTACCTGGTGTGGACGACGTGGTTCCCCCAGCCCTACGAAAGCCCGCTGCTGCGCGCCCTTGGCATGGCCCTGTGCGTGCCGGCCCTGTTCGCCCACCACGTCAAGGACAACACGCTGCTGCGCGCCTATGAATTCGTCGGCGTCACGTATGTCCTGCCCTTCTTTTTCACCTATATGTTCCTGATGAACGGCGGATCGGCCGTGTGGGCCCAGTCGCTGCTGGCCGCGCTGATCGTGCTGTTCCACTTCGACTGGTGGTGGGCGCTGGCCTCGTTCGCCGCCGGGACGCTGGCCGCCGCCGCCCTGTTCGTGGCAAACGGCGACGGCACGCCGCTGGCGCAGACCCACATGGTCGAGCAGGCGCCGATCTACCTGTTCACGATCGCGGTGGTGTCGGTGACCAAGCTGGGACGGCGCGTGCTGGCGCGCGAAAAGCTGGCCGGGATGGCGCAGGCGCTGGCGCTGGTGTCGCATGAACTGCGCACGCCGCTGATGGGCGTGGCCGCGAACGTGCGCGGCATCGAGCGGGTGGCCCGGCGCCCCGGTACGCAGGGTCTGGCGCCCGGCGTCGACGCGGCCCTGGAAAGGATCCGCTACGACGTGCGCCACATGAACCGCCTGATCGACCTGTTCCTCGCATCGGCGACGGCGCTGGAGCGCGAGCTGGCGCCCACCGAGGCGCTGTCGATGGCGCGCGTGGTGGAGGCCGCCATCGACCGCTACCCGTTCGCCAGCGGCGCCCAGCGCGGCATGGTCGAAGTCGTGGTGCGGCGCGACTTCTGCTTCGCCGGCCGCGACGACCTGTGCGCGGTACTGCTGCTGAACCTCCTTCGCAACGCCCTCAAGGCGCTGCAGCGGGCCGAACGCACGGGAGGCCGCGGCGGCAGCGCGGGCCGGGTCAGGATCGTCATCGACGGCGCCCGCGCCCATCCGCGCCTGCTCGTCATGGACAGCGGCTGCGGCATCCCGGCGCGCCAGCTGCCCCTGATCTTCGAGCGCTTCCATTCGAACCCGCCCGGCTCCGGCGCCGGCATCGGCCTGGCGCTGTGCCGCGACATCGTGCGCGCCTGGCATGGCACCATCCGCTGCCGCTCGCGCGAGCGCACCTATACCGTCTTCGCCGTCGCGTTCCCGCGCGCGGCCGCCCCCTGAACGATCGCCATGGCACTTCCCCTCTACCAGCATCCGAGCACCGTCGTCCTCGTCGACGACAACACCAGCTTCCTCGACAGCGTGCGCTTCCAGCTGGGCGAGCACCTGCCGGCCCGCACCTTCGGCGATGCGCTCGCGGCCATCGCCTGGCTGCGCGAACGCAGCCGCGCCAGCGCCCCCGCGCACTTCTTCTCGCCCGGCATCGACACCTTCGCGGCCCAGCCGCTCAACGTGGCGCTGCACGTCGAGCGGATCTGCCGCATCGTCGGCGACGCCCGGCGCTTCGCCACGCCGTCCGTGCTCGTCGTCGACTACTCGATGCCGGGCCTGAACGGCATCCAGGTCTGCGAGGCGGTGCGCGGCCTGCCGTGCCGCCGCATCCTCCTCACCGGAGCCGCCGACGAGCGTATCGCCATCGACGCCTTCAACCGCGGCCTGATCGACCGCTACATCCGCAAGAGCGACCACGATGCGCTCGACCGCCTGGACGCCGAGCTCGACACGCTGCAGCAGGCCTACTTCCTGGAACAGGCGGACGCCCTGCGCGCGCTGCTGCCGCTGCACGGGTGGGGCTTCATCGACGATCCCGCCATCGCCACGCTGGTCGAGCAGACCGTCGCCTGCTGCGGCATCGTCGAGCATTACCTCGTCCACGACCCGGCCGGCTTCCTGATGCTGGACCGCGAAGGCAAATGCTGGACGCTGGTCGTGGAGACCGACCAGACCATGGCCGCCCACCTGGAAATGGCGCGCGACAGCGGCGCGCCGCCCTCGCTGCTGGAAGCACTCGAGCGGCGCGTCGTGATCCCGAATTTCAGCGAGGGCGACGGCATGTATTCGCCCGCCTTCAGCAAGGACTGGTACCGCCGGACGGCCCCGGCGCGCGTCTGCGAGGGCCGGCAGCGCTATTACTGGGCACTGTTCGAGGGCCGGCCCGGCTTCCTGGCACCGCCGGCATCGTTCGCGGACTACCGGCGCCTGGACAGCTGAGGTTTGCGCTATGCTGTGGTCCCCTTGCCACCGTTCGCGTCCATCATGACCCGTGTCCGCACTGCCAGCCTGCTCGCCGCCCTGCTTCCCCTGCTCGCACCGTCCCATGCCGCCGAATCCGCAGCCGTGTCGACGGCGGAACCCGTCGCGGCCTTGCGCGTCCATACGCTGGCCAACGGCACCGTGCAGGCCACGGTCGCCGAGCGGATCGGCGGACGCCTGCTGGCTTTCGGCCTGGCCGGCCGTCCCAGCTTCCTGCGCTTCGATGCCGGCGCGGGGCCGGCGGAACCGCGGGTCGACGCGTCCGGCGACAATATCGGCTACCTCGGCCACGAAGTCTGGGTCGGACCGCAGAAGCAATGGTGGGTGGACCAGCGCCTGAACCCGCAACGGGCGGCGGACGGGGCGGTCTGGCCGCCCGATCCCTGGCTGGGGCTGTCGAACACGACCGTCGTCGAGGATGCGCCGGGCGTCCTGGCCCTGCGCGGGCCGGCCAGCCCCGTGAGCGGGGTGTCGCTCGACAAGCGCTATTCCCTCGTCCCCGGCCGGCCGAACAGCCTGCGCCTGGACGTGCGCGCCACCAACGCGCGCGACACCGAGGTCGCCTGGGACATCTGGTTCAATACCCGCGCCCATGCCGACACGGCCGTCTACGTGCCGGTGGCCGCGCGAGCCGACGTGCGCGTGGAGGCGGCGGAGAAGGACCGGCCCGCGCCCCGCTTCGCCCTGGAGGGAGGACTGTTCGCGCTCGACCTGCCGGCCGCGGACGCGCCGGACGCCGCGCGCAAGGGCAAGATCTTCCTGCAGCCGGCGGCCGGCTGGATGGCGGGCTTTCGCGCCGGCCAGGTACTGGTGATCCAGTTCCCGCACCAGCCGCGCAGCGCCATCCACCCGGACCAGGGCCAGGTCGAGCTGTACCACGACGTCGTCCCCGGCCGGCCGGACGAGGGCATCCTGGAGATGGAAGTGCATGCGCCCTACCGTCGGCTCGCGCCAAGGGCGGCGATGCAGGCGCACGAACTGTGGACGATCCTGCCCTACGACGGTCCCGCCACGCGCGCCGGCCACCTCGCGTTCCTGCGCACGCACGCCCGCGCGCTGGGCCTGGACGGGCTCTAGGCGCGCGATGACCGGCCGCTGCCGGGCACGGCGCGGCAAGCTGTGGCATGATTACATGTTCATCATCATGCTATTGAAAGCCACACGGAATGACACCTTCGATTCATCCTGCGCACGACGTCGACGCCATCGTGGTCGGCGGCGGCCTGGCGGGCCTCGCCATGAGCCGCACCCTGCACCGCCAGGGCGTGCACCACGTCGTCCTCGAACGGCGCGATACCGTCTCCAACGAGGGCTTCGGGATCAACCTGCCCGGCAACGCGATCGCGGCCCTGCACGCGCTGGGCGTCGGCGACGCGCTGTCGACGCTCGGCACGCCCACCCGGCGCCGCGAATACCGCGACCACCGCGACCGCCTGCTGTTCGAGGTCGACGAGGACGCGTTCTGGGGACCATCCTGCCGTCCCCGTTGCGTCAAGCGCAGCGAGCTGATGGCGCTGCTGCGCGACGGCCTGCCGGAAGACACGCTGCACCTGTCCAGCCCCGTGGAATCGATCGTCGCCGGCGGCGGCGCGGCGACAGTCGCCACCCCTGACGGCCGCGTCTTCAACGGGCGCCTCGTCGTCGGCGCGGACGGCGTGCATTCGCGCACCCGCGCCTGCACCTTCCCCGACACGGCCGTGCGCTCCGCCGTGCTGTCGACGTCGAGCTGGCGCTTCATCGCCCCCGATCCCGGCGTCGACTGCTGGAAGGTGTGGGCTGGCCCGCAGGCCCTGTTCCTGCTGATCCCGCTCGGCAATGGTGAAGTGTACGGCTGGGCCAGCGACACCTCGGCCGACACGACCCGCGACCTGGCCGACGTCTTCGCCGGCTTCCCCGCCGCCGTGACGACCACGGTGGACTTCCTGATGGCCCACCCGGACCACATCCACCATTCGCCGCTGGCGGAAGTGCGCATGCCGGCCTGGAGCCGCGAGCGCGTCGTGCTGATCGGCGACGCGGCGCATGCCACGGCCCCCGTCTGGGCCCAGGGCGGCGCGCTGGCGTTCGAGGACGCGCAGGCGCTGGGCGCCATCCTGGCGGGCGGCGGCGACTGGTCCGACGCGGGCGCCCGCTTCGAGGCGGCCCGCCGCGCGCGCGTCGATCACGTGCAGGCGATGACGGACAAGATGTCGAAGGCGGCGCGCCTGCCCGCGTTCCTGCGCAATCTGCTGCTGCCGTTCGTGGGGCCGAAGAACTACGCGGCCACCTACGGGCCGCTGCGCACGGCCGGCTGACCGGCCCGGCAGTTTTTTTCGGGCCGGTTGACCCCGGGATGCCGATCCGGCCGTTTCATGGCCATCGACACTACCGGGAGTCTCCCATGCAGTACCGTTTCGCCGCCTGCGCCCCCGCCTTCGCACTCGCCTGCCTGCTGGCCCTGCCGGCCGTCGCCCCCGTCCTCGCCCAGGACGGGGCGCGCCCGCTGCCGCGCGCCGCGCCCGCGCCGCTGCTCGTCGTCCACGGCGCCGAGACGCCGGTGCGCCTGCAGGCGGCCAGCGTCGCCGTCGACATCGGCGCCGGCGTGGCCGACACCACCATCGAGCTCACTTTCCGCAACCCGAATGCGCGCGTGCTCGAGGGTGAGCTGCAGTTTCCGCTCGCGCCGGGGCAGAAGATCGTCGGCTTCGCGCTCGACGTCGGCGGCGAGATGCGCGCCGCCGTCCCCGTCGACAAGGCCAGGGGCCGCCAGGTGTTCGAGGAAATCGTGCGGCGCGGCGCCGATCCGGGCTTGCTGGAAGCCACGCAAGGAGACAACTTCAAGCTGCGCATCTACCCGATCCCGGCGGGCGGCGAGCGCCGCGTGCGCCTGCGCATCGCCCAGGCGCTGGCGCGCAGCGGCGGCCAATGGCACTACCTGCTGCCCCTGCCGCCTTCCCTGGTCGATGCCGCCGGCGCGGACGGGGCCCCTGCGTGGCGCGCCAGCGTGCGCGTGCACGGCACGGGCAGCGCGCCCCGCGTGATCAGCGCCATGGAGGCGGTGACCTGGGACCGCGACGGCGACGGCCTTGCCGCCGATGTGCCCCGCAGCGCGCTCGCGCACGGCCAGCTGACCGTCGCAGGCCAGGCCGACGCCACGCCCCGCGCTTTCACGGGCATGCACGACGATACGGGCTATTTCGTCGCCGAGATCCCCGTCGAGACGGCGCCGCGCCCGCAGCCGCTGCCACGCCATCTCGTGCTGCTGTGGGACAGCTCCGGCTCCGGCGCGGCGCGCCGCCACGACCTCGAATTCGCCTTGCTGGAGCGCTACCTGCGGGCAGCCGGCGACATCGCCGTGCGCCTGGTGCGCCTGCGCGACCGCGCCGAGGCGCCGCGCGACTTCCGGGTGCGCGGCGGCGACTGGTCGGCGCTGCGGCGCGAACTGGCGTCGACCGTGTACGACGGCGCCAGCGCGCTGGGCGCCTGGCGGCCGGACGGGCAGGCCGGCGACTACCTGCTGTTCTCGGACGGCATTGACAACTACGGCACCCATGCCTTCCCCGCGCTGGGGCCGCACCAGCGCCTGTATGCCGTGAACGCCGCCCCGGGCGCCGACACGGCACGCCTGGACGCCCTGGCCCGGCAGGCGCGCGGCCGCCTGGTCGACCTCGGGCCGGGCGACGTCGATGCCGCCGCCGCCGGCCTGCTGCAGGATGCCGTGCGCATCGCCGCGCTGGAAGGCGACGGCCTGGACGCGCTGCAGCCCGAGACGCAGGATGTGCGCGGCGGCGTGCTGCGCGTGGCCGGGCGCCGCGTACGGCCGGACGGAATGCTGCGGGTGACGCTGGACGACGGCCGCACGCTGGCCGTGCCCGTGACACCGTCCAGTCCCGCCCAGCCGCTGGCGCCGCTGCTGTGGGCCGGCTGGCGCATCGATGCGCTGCAGGACCGGCGCGAGGAAAAGCGCGCCGAGATCGCCCGCCTGGGACGCCGCTTCGGCATCCCCACCGGGGACACCTCGCTCATCGTGCTGGAGCTGGCGAGCGATTATGCCCGCTACGACATCGCGCCGCCTTCCGCGCTGCGCGCCGAAGTGGAAAGGATGAAGGCCGACGGCACGGCCCGCGTGGCACGGCGCCGGGCGCAGCAGCTGGAGCGCGTCGTGCGCGACTTCGAGGCCAAGCAGGCCTGGTGGGCCTACCGCTTCCCGAAGGAGCCTCCGCCGCCCGACGCGGCGCTGCCTTCGGAGAAGTCCATGTTCGTGACGGTGCGGGGCAGCGCGGTGGGCGCGCCGGAGGGAGTCATGCCGCCGCCGCCACCGGCACCGTCGCTCCTGTCCTCGTTCCTCCCCGCGCCCGCGCCGGAGACCGTCCAGCGCCGCGCGGGCAATGTTCCGCCGCCGTCCGCACCGATATCCGCACCGATATCCACGCCGGTAGCCGCGCCGGATAGCGCTTCGACGAGCGCCGCGACCGCCGCCGCCATCGCGCTGCGCCCGTGGACGCCCGATGCACGCTACCTCGACCGCATGGCCCGGGCCGACGCACGCGAGGCATATGCCATCTACCTCGACGAGAAGCCCGACCACGCCGACAGCACCGCGTTCTACCTGGACGTGGCCGACACGCTGCTGGGCAAGGGCGACCGCATGCTGGCCCTGCGCGTGCTGTCGAACCTGGCCGAGATGGACCTGGAAAACCGCCACGTGCTGCGCGTGCTCGGCTACCGCCTGCTACAGGCCGGCGCCCCCGAGCTGGCCGTGCCCGTGTTCGAGGAGGTGCTGCGCCTCGCCGAGGAAGAGCCGCAGTCGTGGCGCGACCTGGGCCTGGCATACGCCGCCGCCGGACGGCCGCAGCAGGCCGTCGACACGCTGTACCAGGTCGCCGTGCGCGACTGGGACGCACGCTTCGCCGAGGTCGAGCTGATCGCGCTGGCCGACATGAACGCGATCGTCGCGGCCAACCGGGGCAAGGTCGATACGGGCCGCATCGATCCGCGCCTGCTGCGCAACCTGCCGCTCGACCTGCGCGTGGTGCTGTCGTGGGACGCCGACAACAGCGACATGGACTTGTGGGTGACGGACCCGAACGGCGAGCGCTGCATGTATGCGCATCCGCGCACCTGGCAGGGCGGGCGCCTGTCGCGGGACGCCACCGGCGGCTACGGCCCCGAGGAATTCTCGCTGCGCGAGGCCAGGCCGGGCAAGTACAAGGTCGAAGCCAACTTCTTCGGCAGCCGCCGCCAGGTGGTGGCGGGCGTGACGACGCTGCAGGCCAGGCTGACGACGGGCTTCGGCACGCCGCACGCCCGGGAGCAACTGGTCACGCTGCGGCTGCGCGGGCGCGGCGACACCGTGTTCGTGGGCGAGTTCGAGGTGCCCGCGCGGCGCTGATCAGGGCGCCGCCGCCGGACCGTCCAGGCGCCGGCGCAGTGCGTCCGGCACCGGGTAGTCCGGGTATTCGCGCCGGAAGCTGGCCCAGGACGTCCTTGCGTCGTCGTCGAGCTTGTGGTCGAGCAGCTGGCCGATCACGGCAAGCCATTCGCGCGGACGGCGCTCGTCGGCCGCCGTCACGCGGCTGCCCGTCACCTCGACGTGGGTCGTGGCCGGCGCGCTGCGGCGCTGCACGGCCAGGCCATCGGCGTCGCCCTCGGCGGATTGCGGGGCGGCGAAGTGCTGCAGGTGGAAGGATGGGGCGGATGCGGATGCGGGTGCAGGCGCAGCCGCGGGCGCCGCGGGCGCCGGGCTTGCCGCGGGCGCGGGCGGAGGTGGCGGCGGAGGCCGCACCGCTTGGGTGGGCGCCGCATGCGTTGCGCCCCCTTGCCGCGTGCCTGGGGCCGGGCCAGGCATCGCCTTCTCGACAGGCGCGGGTTCCTGCTGCCATGTCGCCTCGGGAAGCGCGTCAGGAAGCACCTCAGGCGCCGCGACGGGCGCGGGAACGGATGCCGGCTCGCGCGCCTGCGGTGCCGATGCGGCCGGCTCGGAGTCCGCCAGCGCCGCGGGCGCCGTATCCTGGCGCCCGCCATCCCACTGCAGCGCCAGCGACACGCCGATCACGACGGTCGCCGCCACCGCCAGCGGCGCGCGCCAGCGTCCCAGCGGCGAGGCCACCAGGGCGCGCTCTTCCTCATCGCTGGCCGCGTTGGCGTCGTTGGCATCATTGGCCGCGCCCACCGGTTCGGCCAGCGCTTCCTGCGCCTGCGCGCGGATGCGCCCGTCGAGCGCCGGCGGCGGCGCCGGCTGTTCGAGGCCGCGCAAGGCCGCCGCCAGATCGTCCTCGCCGCGCAGGAAGGCGTCGAGTTCGCGGTCGTCGTCGTGGCTGTCGCGGTCCTGGTCCCGGCTGCTCATATTCCTGCCTCCCTGGAAGTCTCGGTGGCGAGTTGCTCGCGCAGCTTGCGCATCGCGTAGCGCAGCCGGCTCTTGATCGTTTCGGCGGACGTGCCGCACAACACGGCGATCTCCTCCAGCGCTAGGCCGCTGAACTGCTGCAGCACCAGCGCCTCGCGCTGCTCGTCCGGCAGCGTGCGGATGGCGCGGTGCAGGCGCGCCGTCTGCTGGCGCGCGTCGAGCAGGCGCTCCGGCGTGCCCTCGTCGTCGGCGGCGCCGTCGAGCGCCGCACCGGCCGCCGCGCTGTCCCCGGCCAGCACGGTGCGCGGATCGCGCCGGATCAGGTCGACGAGGCGGTTGCGCGCGATCTGGTACAGGTAGGTGCGGAACGAACTGCTCGCCACGTAGCGGCCGCGCGCCTGGTGCAGCGCGGCCCAGCTGTCCTGCACGATCTCGTCGACCCATTCGCGGCGCGGCGAACGCCATGCGATGAACCGGTACAGCCCGCCGCTGTGGCGGCGGTACAGTTCCTCGAAGGCGGCCAGGTCGCCATCGCGGTAGCGCAGGGCCAGGTCTTCGTCGGAGGG
The DNA here is from genome assembly GCF_044901715.1 of Massilia paldalensis. Classification (NCBI taxonomy): domain Bacteria; kingdom Pseudomonadati; phylum Pseudomonadota; class Betaproteobacteria; order Burkholderiales; family Oxalobacteraceae; genus Massilia; species Massilia paldalensis. The sequence continues at coordinate 1,391,989 of NZ_JBJCIU010000001.1, read as the reverse complement.
GTCGGTCGCCATGCCCGCATCATACCATCGCGCATCGGACGCGAGGCCTGGTCCGCTCACTGTGTGTCAATGGGCATGGTGGGCGCGGCGCTGCATCCGGTGGTGCATGCGGCGCAGGCCCAGCCAGACGGTGCCGCACACGACGGGCACCAGCACGCCCGTCGTCACCTCCGGGTTGATGGGCACGCCGATGCCGTGCAGCGCCTTGCCCGCATAGCCCAGCAGGCCGATCACGTAGTAGGAGATCGCGGCCACCGACAGGCCCTCGACGGCTTGCTGCAGGCGCAGTTGCTGGGCCGCGCGCCGGTCCATCGACTGCAGGATCTGGCGGTTCTGGTTCTCGTGGACGATCGACACGCGCGTGCGCAGCAGGTCGTTGACGTTGCCGATGCGGCGCGCCAGCGCGTCCAGGCGCACGGCCGTCGATTCGCAGGTGCTCATCGCCGGCGACAGGCGCCGGTCCATGAACTCGCCCACCGTCGGCACGCCCTCGATGCGGGCCTCGCGCAATTCCTCGATGCGCGCCTTCACCAGGCGGTGGTAGGCCTTCGAGGCCGAGAACCGGTAGCCGTGGTCGAGCGACAGCTTTTCCTGGCGCGCGGCCAGCCGCGTGATCTGGTCCAGCAGCTCCTGGTCCGCGCCCTCCGGATGGTCGCCGTCGACCATGCGGGCGGCCAGCAGCGCCAGCTCGGCCTCGATGTCGTCCAGGGCGGCGCCGACCTCGCGCGCCGTCGGCAGGCCGAGCAGCGCCATCATGCGGTAGGTCTCGATCTCCAGCACGCGCTGCACCAGGCGCGGCGCCTGCTGGGCGCGCATGTCCACGTCGCGCAGCACGAAGCGCGAGAAGCCGTCGGCCTGGATCGCGAAATCGGTCCACACCTCCCCGCCCTGCATCACGCGCGAGCCGACCAGCGTCGTCGCGCTGAAGGCGTCCTGCAGCACCATCTGGTCGGCCGGACCACGGTCGAGCACCACGTGCACGGCGGCCATCAGCCGGCCGCGCAGCGCGCCGATCCAGGCCTGCGGCAGGTGGGCCAGCGGCACCTTGTCGAACGCTTCCTCCAAGGGCAGCTTCGACGCGATCTTTTCCGTGAACGTGTAGCTGGCGAACTCCGTATGGCACTCCCACTTCAGGCGGAAGCGGCCGAAGTCGTGGTAGAAGTGGTTGGCGGCGGCGTTCGGCGCGGCCACGCCGAAATGGGCGCACAGCTGCACCAGCAGCGCGTGCTGGTCCGGGCCGTTGCTGCTGCGCGAGCCGCACTCGCTGGCGCGGTAGACGGCCAGGTGGGTGATCGCTTCCGGCGCTTCCACCTGCAGGAAGGGACGCGAATGGATCTCGGCGGCGAGGGGGACGCGCTGGGCGTGACTGAGACTGGTGTAAGCGGTGTTCATGGTCCTGGTGCATCGGTTCGTGGGGCGGCGCCGGGCTCTGCGGCCTGTCTGCGCTGTCAGTCTCCACCGTCATTCTACATGGCAACAGGCCCGCGTCGACGGACCGGAAGACATGGCCATATTTGCTAATCACTGTCCACGGTGTAAGCTATGGGCCCGGCGCAGCGCATCGACAGGTCGCCCGGCGGACGAACTCATCCACTAATTCGAGCCTTCAGACAGAATGAAATCCACGACAGAGCAAGATACCGGCCTTCCCCTCGACATGGTCATCTTCGGCGGCATGGGCGACCTCGCCATGCGCAAGCTGCTTCCCGCGCTGTATTCGGCCTTCCTGCACGGCAATCTGCCGGCCTCGACCCGGATCATCTCGACGGGACGCCAGGAATTCAACCGGGAAGCGTATCTGGCCCACGTCAGCGAGCATTCGCGCACCTTCATCCCGAAGGACAATTTCGACGACAAGACCTGGGACGGCTTCCTGCACCTGCTCGAGTACGTCCGCCTCGACGTCCAGCAGGCGCCCGACTTCGGCGCCCTGGCCGCCGCCTCGCGCCCCGGCGCCCAGCGCGTGTACTACCTGTCGACGGCGCCGTCGCTGTTCACCACCATCTGCGAAAAGCTGGCCGCGGCCGGCCTCGTCGACGAGCACTCGCGCGTGGTGCTGGAAAAACCGCTGGGCCACGACCTGGCCTCGGCCATCGAGATCAATGAGGCCGTCGGCAAGCACTTCGCCGAATCGCAGATCTACCGCATCGACCACTACCTGGGCAAGGAAACGGTGCAGAACCTGATGGTGCTGCGCTTCGGTAACTCGATCCTGGAACCGCTGTGGCGCGCGCCGAACATCTCCAGCGTGCAGATCACGGTGGCCGAGGAAGTGGGCGTGGGCAGCCGCGCCGGCTTCTACGACGGCACCGGCGCCATGCGCGACATGGTCCAGAACCACCTGCTGCAGCTGCTGTGCATCGTCGCCATGGAGCCGCCCACCTCGCTGTCGCCGGACGCCGTGCGCGACGAGAAGCTGAAGGTGCTGCGCTCGCTGCGCCGCCCGACGCTGGCCGACATCGCGCGCGACACCGTGCGCGGCCAGTACGTGCAGGGCGTGTCGGGCAACCAGGAAGTGCCGGGCTACCACGAAGAAAAGAACGTGCCGGAAGACAGCAAGACGGAAACCTTCGTGGCGCTGCGCACCTTCATCGACACCTGGCGCTGGTCCAAGGTGCCGTTCTACCTGCGTACCGGCAAGCGCATGGCGCGCCGCTCGTCCAAGATCGTCATCGAGTTCGCCAATCCGCCGTTCCCGCTGTTCCCGGACATGCCGGGCGGCGTCGCCAACCGCCTCGTGATGGAACTGCAGCCGGAAGAAGCGATCAAGCTGCAGATCATGGCCAAGCAGCCGGGCAGCGGCATGCAGATGCAGCAGGTAGCATTGAACCTCGACCTGCAATCGGCCTTCCAGCAGCGCCGCGCCGAAGCCTATGAACGCCTGCTGGTGGACGTGGTGCGCGGCCGCCTGACCCACTTCATGCGCCGCGACGAGCTGGAAGCGGCCTGGGAATGGGCCGACCCGATCATCGCAGGCTGGCAGACGCTGAACGAGAAGCCCCATCCGTACGCGGCCGGCTCCTGGGGCCCGGCGGAAGCGTTCACACTGCTGGCGCGCGACGGCTTCCACTGGGTCGAGTAAGCCCCGTCCTATCGGGCTTGGCGATCAGCGCTGCACCGTCAGCGCTGATCCTCGCCGCGCCCGCTGATCCACTCCAGCCAATTGCAGTCCGGACAGCGGCTGCACCAGAGTACGCCGAAGAACGTCGCGCAGCCCAGCACGAGCAGCGTCGCCTGCAGGGCAATATCGGATTCGAAGCCTTGGAATAGATTGAGCATGGCATCTCCCCTCCTCTTGCTGTCAATATAGTCCCGTTCGCGGCGCGAATCCAGTGCGCGCGTGCGGGCAGTTTCGCTGCACCGCAGCATGCCGAACCGCTTTGGCGCGCCGCAAACGTGTGCCGCGTTGTATCGGAACACGCTTGGAAGGCGCGGGCCGCTGGCGTAGAGTGCCTTGTCCCGACTCAGACGAAAACGCCATGACGACGAGTAACTGGAATGCCCTCGGGCCGCTGGGGGTGCAGGCATTGAAGAACATGGACCGCAGCCGCCAGGCCCGCGGCACGATGCTGGACCGGGCCGGCTACGGCCCGCAGGAGACGCCGCACACCGTGCTGCACGAGGAGCCCGGCCTGAAGCTGCGCCGCTACGGCGACACCGGCACCCAGGCCGTGCTGATCGTGCCGGCCCCCATCAAGCGTTCCTACATCTGGGACCTGGCGCCCGAAGTCAGCGTCGTGCGGCGCTGGCTGGAACGGGGCTGGCGCGTCTACCTGGCGGAATGGGTGCCCGTGGACGGCAAGGACTGCGACGGCGACGGCTTCGGCTTCGATACCTACGGCGACCGCCTGCTGTCGGCCTGCCGCCGGGCCATGGCGGCGGACGGGGCGGACGAGCCGCCCGTCATCGCCGGCCATTCGCTGGGCGGCATCCTGGCCGCCATCCACAGCGCGCTGTACCCGGAGGCGCTGCGCGCGACCGTGCTGCTGGAAGCGCCGCTGCACTTCGAACCGGCATCCTGCTGCTTCAACCCGCTGGTGCGGGCCGTTTCGGACGCCAAGGCCATCGCCGACGCCTTCGGCCAGGTGCCCGGCGTCTTCCTCAACATGATGAGCGCGATGGCCGAGCCGCAGGCCTTCCAGTGGGAGCGCATGACGGACCGCTGGCTGTCCATGCTCGACCCGGACCGCCAGGCGCTCGCCAACTACATGCGCGTGGAGCGCTGGACCCACGACGAGTTCCCGCTGCCGGGCCGCCTGTTCACGGACATCGTCGAACGCCTGTACCGCAACGACGAGCTCACGCGCGGCCGCCTGCAGGTGAGCGGGCGCACGATCGGCCCGGCCGACCTGCGCGCGCCGCTGGCCAGCGTGGCCGACCCGCGCAGCAAGGTGATCCCGCTGGACGCCGTGCTGCCCTTCCACGAGGCGGCAGGCAGCGCGGACAAGCTGCTGCTGCACTACCGCGGCGACGTCGGCGTCAACCTGCAACACGTGGGCGTGCTGGTGGGGCGCAATGCCCACGCGACGCTGTGGCCGGCCATCTTCGGGTGGCTGGACGGGATCGACGACGGGGCCGGCGACGGACACGGTCCCGCGCAGGGAGCGCTGGCGATCGCCAAGTGAGCGGCGGGGCCGCCGCGCTTGTCATATTGTTGCTCTACAATGCCGCATCTTCATTTGGATGAGGCGGCACATGGCGACAGCGGCGTTCAGCTACGGATCCGACGTATCGGGCCTGGTCTGGGGCTTCCTGATGGGCGAAGGCGTCACGGCACGGCAGGTCGACGCGGCCGAGGCGGCGGCCTGGATGGGGCAGCCGGAGCCAGGACGCTTCACCTGGCTGCACTTCAACCTGTCGAACGCGGCCAGCGAGCGCTGGCTGCGCGCCCATGCCGGCCTGCCCGACGAGTTCTACGAGATCCTGCACCAGGGCTCGCGCTCGACCCGCATCGAGGTGGCGGAAGACGCCCTGATCGCCGTCGTCAACGACGTCCAGCATAATTTTTCCTTCGACAGCGCCGACATCTCGACCCTGTGGGTGCACGTGACGCCGCGCGGCGTGATCAGCGCACGCAGGAAGCCCCTGGAATCGATCGAGCGGCTGCGCCAGGACGTCCTGCAGGGCAATCCGATCCGCTCGCCGGCCGAGCTGCTCGTGCACCTGCTGCGCGACCAGGCCGACATCCTCGTCAACATCGTGCGCGAAGCCGTGGAGCGCGTGGACGCCACCGAGGACCAGCTGCTGGCGGGCCGCCTGACGCGACGGCGCGAGGACCTGGGCGCGCTGCGCCGGGTGCTGGTGCGGTTGCAGCGGCTGCTGGCGCCGGAGCCGGCCGCCCTGTTCCGCCTGCTGCAGCGCCCGCCGGCCTGGGTCGAGCGCGACGACCGCGAGGAGCTGCGCCAGTCGACCGAGGAATTCGCCGTCGTGCTGCGCGACCTGGCCGCGCTGCAGGAACGCATCAAGCTGCTGCAGGAAGAGATCGCGGCCCAGGTCAACGAGGACAACAACCGCAGCCTGTTCCTGCTCACCATCGTCACCGTGATGGCCCTGCCCATCAACCTGATCGCCGGCCTGCTGGGCATGAACGTGGGCGGCGTGCCGCTGTCCCAGCACGCGCACGGGTTCTGGATCGTGCTGGGCTTCACGGCCGCCGTGACGGGGGCGATCGCGTGGATCCTGCTGCGCCTGCAGAGGCCGCGCTGACGGGTCCTAGGCCGCCAGCGCCTTGATGGCCGCCGCCAGGCGGTCGAGCTCCTCGTTGCGCGTGAACCAGGACGGCGTGACGCGGATGCAGGCGCCGCCGGCCGGTCCCTTGCGCGCGACGGTGAAAATGCCGTAGTCGTCGGCCAGCCGGCGCGCCAGCGCCACGTTGTCCTCGTAGCGCGTCTTGTCGCGGATGCGGAACGACGTGAGCGCGCCATACGTCGTGGGGTCTTCCGGCGTGAGCACCTGCACGCCCGGCAGCTCGCGCACCTGGTGCACCCAGCGGTCGCGCAACTGGCGCAGGCGCGCGGCGCGGTCGGCCAGCTTGACGCGGCCATGGAAGTCGAGGGCGGCGGGTATCGTCATCACGGCCGGCACGTCCATCGTCCCCGCGTGCACGCGGGCGCGGACGTCGCCGTCCGGGTACAGCGTGTTGCCGGCGTGCGGCGCGATGTCCTGCAGGCGCGACGCGCGGATCGCCAGGAAGCCGCTGCACGGCGGCGCGCCGATCCACTTGTGCAGGTTGCCGCCCACGAAGTCCGCGCCAAGATCCGGGATCGCATAGTCCAGCTGGCCCCAGGACTGGGCGATGTCGACCACGACGTCGACGCCGCGGCCCTTCGCCATGCGCACGATCTCGGCCACGGGGGTCACGAGGCCCGTGCGGTTGTTGACGTGCGTGAGCAGCAGCAGGCGCGTGCGCGGATGCTGGCGCAAGGCCTGCTCGTACGCGTCGATGACGCCCTGGCGCGTGGCCGGCTCCGGCGTCTGCACGGTGACAAGCTGGTGGCCGCCGCGGCGCGCCGTCGCGGCCATCGCATCCTGCACCACGTCGTAGTCGAGGTCCCCCATCATCAGCACGTCGCCCGGGCGCAGCAGGCGGTAGTTGCCGATCAGGTTCTGCAGCGACTCGCAGGCATTGCGCGTCAGCGCCAGCTCGCCCGGCGCGACACCCGTATGCGCGGCCAGGCGCGCGCGGATCGCGTCGCGCTCGACGCTGTCGAAGCGCGTGCGCAGGTAGTGCGAGCTTCCCCGGTTCAGCACGTCGATATTGTGCCGGTACGCTTCCAGCACGGGACGCGCCATGACGCCGAGGTAGGCATTCTCCAGGTTGACGAATTCCGTGGCGACGTCGTAGTGGCGCGCCAGCGCGTCCCAGTCGACGGCATTGGCGCCGGCAGCGCTGCCGGCCGCGCCCGCGGCCGGCGTGCCCGGGGCCTCGGCGGCGCCGGCGGGGCCGTGCGCGCCCAGCGCCAGGCCGGCGGCGCCGCACAGCAGGGTCCTGCGGTTCAAGTTCGGTGTGGTCATGGCGTCGCATCAAGAGTGGATGTGCCGCCCAGTATGGCGCAGCGGCCGCCACGGGGGCAAGACGGCCGCTGATGGCCCCATCAGCGCCGCTTATGCCCGCCCCTTCCAAGACCGTCCCGGCTGGGCCATAATGCCCGCACCATGCTCGAGCGCGACATCGATATCTTCCGCACCGTGATGACTTCCGGCTCCGCCACCAAGGCGGCGCGCCTGCTCGGCCTGTCCCAGCCGGCCGTCAGCCTCGCGCTGCGCCGGCTCGAGAAGCACGCGGGGCTCGACCTGTTCCAGCGCGCCGGCGGCAAGCTGCGCCCGAACCAGGAAGCGCACGCGCTGCTGGCGGAGGTGCAGCGCCATTACGTCGGCATGGACCTGATCGAACACCGCATCCGCACGCTGAGCCAGTTCGGGGCCGGCCGCGTGCGCATCGCCAGTTTCCCCGGCCTGGGCATCGGCTTCATGCCGCGCGTGCTGGCCGACCTGGGGCCGCAGCGCGAGCGCAGCCTGGTCTCGCTGCAGGTGATGGGCTCGCAGGACGTGCGCGACTGCGTGCTGCGCGGCGAGGCGGAATTCGGCCTGGTAGCGGACGACGTGTCCGTGAGCGGCCTCGAACATGCGCTGTTCGCCCACTATTTCGGCGTCGTCGCCCTGCCCGCCGGCCATCCGCTCGCGGCGCAGGACGTCGTGACGCCGCGCCAGCTGGCGCGCTACCCCTTCGTGTCGCTGAACCCGGGCGACACCGTCAGCGTGCGCCTGGACGCCATCTGCCGCGCCCACGGCGTGCAGCTGCGGACGGCCATCGAGAGCACCTACACGATCAGCCTGTGCGAACTGGTGCGCAGCGGGATCGGCATCGCCATCGTCAACCCCGTCACGGCTTGCGACTACCTGGGCACGGGCCTCGTGTTCCGTCCCTTTTCCGAGCGCCTCGATTTCACGGCGCTGACCGTGTGGCCGCCGGACCAGCCGGCGTCGCCGTTCGTGCGCGCGCTGCCGGCCGCCATGCGCAAGCGCCTGGAAGCGGACATGGCGAGACTCGCCGCGCAGATGCCGGCGCGCGGCGTCACCCTGCACCAGTTCCAGAAGATCGCGCCTCCGCTGCCCCACCCGGCCGCGTGACGCCGGCCCGCCCGGCGCCGGCGCGCTTGCGCAGGCGCCGCGCGCCGATCACGACGGCCGTGCCGGAAAACAGCAGCCCGCCCGCGCCGAGCACCAGCAACACGGCCTCGCGCACCCAGCCGGCGTCCAGCATCGCCGGCAAGTCCCAGCTGTGCAGCAGGTTGAACAGCCAGCGGCCCAGGCGCTGGCGGCGGTCCAGGCTGGACGCGACCTCGCCCGTGTACGGATCGAGGTGGGTCCAGGTCGCGTGCGCGTCGTCGTAGACGAGGCGCAGCACGGGCAGGCGGCGCTCGTCGGCGCCGTACATCGACTGCTCCTGGCGGGCATAGTAATAGGCGTCGTAGCGGTCGACGCGTTGCGGCACGGACGCCGCGCCCGGCATCAGGTGGCGCGCTGCCGCCAGCAGGCGGGCGCCCGGCCAGCGCGTCAGCACGGCGAAGCCGGCGCCGTCGTTCGCGACGATCCGCGTGCGGTCACAGCCGTCGCGCGCCAGCAGGAAGGGTGCGCCATCCAGCACCCGCCATTCGAGCTCGCGCGGATCGAATCCGGCGTCGCGCAGCAGCGCCAGCGCGCGCGCCACGGGCAGGTCCGGACGCCGCACCCCGGGCGTGCCGCCCGCGTAGGCGGCCGCGTCGGGCTCCGGGCCGGCCGCATCGAACACGCCGAGCGGATTCATCGACATCAGGCCGCTGAAGATCCAGGCCAGCACCAGCGCGCCGAACGCGAGTCCCAGCACGTGGTGCCAGCGCATCGCCGTCTCCCGGAACGGCGTCTTCGCGCCGGACTTGTAGCGGCCGCTGAAGCGCCAGCGCAAGATGCCGTTCAGCGCCCCCGTGAGGGCCGACACGGTGCCCACGGCGGACAAGGCGATCACGAGCCAGGTCCAGACGGGGTCGGACGGCTGGTTGCGGAACATGTACAGCCAGTGCAGCCAGGCGCCGACGAAGTTCCACAGCCGCTGCGCGCGCGGCGCGTCCAGCATCACCTGCCCCGTGCGCGACGACACGTACAGCCGCGTGGCGGCGCCATCGCCCATCTCGACCACGTGCAGCGGCCGGTGGACGTCCAGCGCACGCGAATGCGTCCAGCGGTCTTCGCCGACGGTGCCCATGTAGCTGGCCCGCGCGCCGGGCAGGAAGGAGCGTGCCGCCTCCAGCGCGCCCTCTCTGCCGACGGCGCCTTCGCGGCGTCCGGTCCGCGCGTCGAACGCGGTCACGGCGCCGCGCCCGTCGGTCAGCACGTAGTGCGGTGCGCCGCGGACCGACGTCAGCACGAGCTTGCGCGCATCCTGCACGCCCGGCAGCGCCGCGGGGTCGACGCAGCAGCCTTGCGCCGGAAGCGCCGGCAGGCCCGCCAGGCGCTCCCACGGCGTCAGCTTCGGGTAGCCCGCGAACAGCATCACCATGCCGCTGGCGAACCACAGCACCATCAGCACGCACATGGACACGCCCGTCCAGCGGTGGACGAGGAAGGCGGCGCGCTTGAAGCCGGTACTCATCGGGCGCACGTCAGAACCGGTGGTCGAGCACGAGCTCGACGCGGCGATCCGGCCCCACCAGCCACTGCGTCGGCGTGTAGTACGCCGTCTGGTAGTAGCGCTTGTCGAAGACGTTGGTGCCGTGCAGCGTCAGGCTGGTCTGGCCCGCCACCTTCCAGCGCAGCGACAGGTCGGTGGTCGCGTAGGCGGGCATGCGCAGCGTGTTCGCGTTGTCGGCATAGCGCTCCCCCACGTAGCGCAGGCCGGCGCTGGCGCTCCAGGCGGGCAGCGGCTGCCAGTGCAGCCACAGGTTCGCCAGGCGGCGCGGTACGTCCGGCGGCAGCTTGCCCGCGCGCGAGACGGGTATGCCGCCCACGTTCTCGCTGAAGTCGTCGTAGCGGGCGCGCAGCACGGAGGCGTTGGCGTCCAGCGTCCACCCCGGCGCCAGCAGCAGGTTCAGCGTCCCTTCGACGCCGCGCGAGGAGCGGCCTCCGACCTGAATGCTCTGTGCCGGATTGGCCGGATCGCGCGTCAGCAGGTTGTCCTTGCGGATGTCGTAGACGGCGAGCGTCCACTCTCCCCGTTTGTCGGCCAGCGACTGCTTGACGCCCGCTTCGAACTGGCGCCCCGTCGCGTTCTTGAAATTGCTGTTGGCGGGCGACAGGAACAGCTGCGAGCTCACGGGGTCGGCGGCGCGCGCATACTGGGCGTACAGGGCAAGGCCGGGCGCCGCCTCGTAGACGGTACCGACCCGCCAGCCCGTATCGGCGAACACCTTGTCGTAGGCGAGGCGGCGGGCCACCAAGTCGGTGCGCTCCAGCTTCGCATGGTCGTAGCGCAGGCCGCCCAGCAGCGACCAGCGCTCGTCCAGCGCCAGGCGGTCCTCCATGAACAGCGCGTACTGGCGCGCGCGGATGCGGTAGCGCGGGATCGTTGGGATGTCGCTCACGAAGACGCCCGGCACCGGGTCATACAGGTCGACCGGGCCCGGCGAGCCCGCATAGGTATTGTTGATGTGGGTGAACGAGGTGGCGTTCACGTCGAAGCCCGCCGAGACGTCGTTCTTCAGGCCGAACAGGCTGCCCTTGACGGTGGCCGTCGTCGTGTTGCCGTTCTGGGCCTGGTCGTGCAGGATCTCCGTATCGTCGGAACGGTCGACGAGGCGCGTGTCCGGGTCGTAGACATAGGCCTCGGCATTGCGCCAGTGGCGGTCGCTCGCGACGCGGTAGAAGCGCGAGCGCACCGTCGTCGACGCATCGGGCTGCCAGTTGGCGTCCAGACCGAACCAGCGGTCCTTGTAGGTGATGACGCTGTCGGCCACGTTGTAGTTCCGGTCGCGCGTCGCCTCCAGCTGCTGGCCGTCGACCAGCGGCGTGCCGAAATAGCGCATCGGCTTCTGGTAGCCGTAGGCCATCGACAGCTTGAACCACAGCTCGGGCGACACGTCGAAGCGCAGCGCGCCGGAAAACGCGCGGTTGCGCGACTCGCCCATGTCGACCCAGCCGTCCGACCGGTCCGCGCTGGCATCGACGCGGTAGGACCAGTGTTCGTCGATCGCCCCGCCGCTGCCGAACGCGATGCGGCGCGTGTCCTCCGTGCCGATGGCGGCCTGGACCTCGTTCTGCACGGGACCGCGGGTCGGCTGCTTCGGCACGACGTTGACGACGCCGCCGATGGCGCCCTCGCCATAGATCACGGACGCCGGTCCGCGCAGCACCTCGATGCGCTCGACGGCCCAGGTATCGAAGGGAAACGAAAGGCCGGCGCCGCCGTACTGGCGCAGGCCGTCGTACAGGCGCATCACGGACGTGGTGTCCGTGAAGCCGCGCGCGGCCAGCGACGAGGATGAGTTGCCCGGATGCGGCAGGCTGCTGATGCCGGGGGCGCGCACGATCGCGTCCGTCAGGTTGACGTCGCCGCGCTCCTCCAGCTGCTTGCGTGTGAGGACGTCGATGCTGGCCGGCGTCTCCAGCCGCGACAAATCGAGGTAGGAGCCGGTGGCGGTGCGGTCCTGCAGCGTGCCGTCCTGGGCGCTGCCCGTGACGACGACTTTCGCGACGGGGCCCGGTTCGGGGTCGTCGAAGGCCTGGGCCGGCTGGGTGCCGCACCAGGCCAGCAGGCAGGAAATATAGAGTGCCTTGCGCGGCAAGGACGACGGGGTGGCGGAGAATACGCGCGTGGGATGCATGGTTGTTCTTCTATCGTTCTGGTGGGCCGCCGCGGCCGTGTCGTGACGGCGGCGGGCGGCGATCGCCGCCACGCACGCTGGCCACCGGCGCGCGGGGCGCATGCCGGGGCAGATGTGATACGTGGTGGCGTCATGCCGGAAACCGGCAGCGGTGCAACTCAGGCGAAGAAGGCAGGCGGGGCGCGCGATTGCGCGGCGATCCACGCTGCCAGCGGGCGCGCGGAACGATAGTAGAGCGGCGGATAGTCGTCGTGCCCGCGCAGGACGGCGAGCACGAAGGGCGTGGGCGGCGTCATCGCCACGGGATGCGCATGGGTGAGGCAGTAGGCGCAGTGGCCGGCGTTCTTGGCCAGCGCATCGTCGCCGCCGGGGATGGCGGCATCCTGTTGCAGCAGCTGGATGCCGTGCGCCGTACAGATCTCGACGACGTCCTGGACGGCCTGCGACGCGGGCAGCGCTTGCGACACCGAGGGCGCGAGCACGCCGAACAGGACGGCCAGCATGGCGATCCAGGCGGTGACGCAGCGGTGTCTCAGTGAAGTGCCCATGGCGTCATTATAGCCAAAGCGACATCGCGCGCCGCTCCGCTGTTCGGGGGAGGACAAAATGTCCATCGGCACGAGAAGCCGAATCGGGCGCGGCCACGCTGGCACCGATGCTAAGCTGACCATTCGACAACATTCATGGATTTGCGATGCCGAATCAGCGCCGGGAAAGCGCGCCCTGCCACCGCGATGCGCTTCCTTTCATGTTCGCCACGGGCATCGAGAACAGTGCCCCGACGATCGAGGGCGGCAAGCTGCGCCGCGACCAGATGGCCGAGTGCGGGCACTACGACCACTGGAAGACGGACTTCGCCCGCACCGCGGAGCTGGGCGTGCGCTGGCTGCGCTACGGCGTGCCCTTGTACCGTACCTGGCTCGGCCCCGACCGCTACGACTGGGAATTCTCCGACCTGGCCTTCGCCGAGCTGCGCCGCCTGGGCATCGAGCCCATCGTCGACCTCTGCCATTTCTGCGTGCCGGACTGGATCGGCAATTTCCAGAATCCCGACTTCCCCGCCTTGTTCAAGGAGTATGCGGGCGCCTTCGCCCGGCGCTATCCCTGGGTGCGCCTGTACACCCCCGTCAACGAGATCTATATCGGCGCGCGCTCGTCGGCGCTGTACGGCTGGTGGAACGAGCAGGAACGCAGCCATGCGGCCTACGTGCGCGCCCTGCACCACCTGGCCCGCGCCAGCGTGCTGGCCATGCACGAGATCCTGCGCCACCGGCCCGACGCCCTGTTCGTGCAGAGCGAGTCGACCGAGTACTTCCATGCCGCGGTGCCGGGCGCCGTCGCGCTGTCCAATGCCCGCAACGAACGGCGCTTCCTGTCGCTGGACCTGAACTACGGCCGTCCGCTCGCGGGCGCGCTGCGCGAGTACGTGCTCGACAACGGCATGCAGGAAGAAGACCTGCGCTTCTTCGAGGAGCACGCGCTGCGCCACTGCTGCATCCTGGGTACCGACTACTACGAGAGCAACGAGCACCACGTCGAGGAAAACGGCGAGATGGGCCTGCCCGACGGGCTGCTCGGCTATGCCGCCATCGCGCACGAGTACTGGCAGCGCTACGGGCTGCCGCTGATGCACACGGAGACCAACCGCGACCAGGGCGACGGCGGCGACGAGGCCAGCGCGTGGCTGCGCCACCAGTGGATGCTGGTGCGCAGCCTGATGCATTGCGGCGTGCCGATGGTGGGCTTCACCTGGTATGCGCTGGCCGACCAGGTCGACTGGGACATCCACCTGCGCGAGCAGCACGGCAAGGTCAATCCGCGCGGCCTCGTCGACCTCGAACGGCGGGTACGCCCTGTCGGCCACGCCTACCGCGAACTGATCGCCGCCTGGACGGGGCACGTCTGACGCACGCCGGGCGGCAACGCCCGGCGCCGCTCAATGCTGCAGGCGGGCGCCTGCCCAGGCCACTTCCACTGGCAAGCCGCCCGCCTCCCCGCTGACCAGTTCCAGCGTGCGCACGCCGCGCACATCGACATCGACGTCGGCCGGCACCTTGCCCCGCCCTTCGGACAGGGGCTTGCCGTCGCCGAGGATGCGCCACGCCAGCCCGTCCCGCGCAGCCATGCCGCCATCGTTGACGCCGACACGGCCGCGAAAGCGCGCGAATTCCCCGTCCAGGCGCAGCGCCAGGCGCGAACCGGCGAGCACGCCCAGGCCGTCGTCCGCCCGCACGCCCGCCAGCGCCAGCGGCCGCCCCGACGGCGCCGCGTTCACCTGCGCGGGAATCCACGATGCCGCGAGCAGCGTCGGCAACGCGGCACCTCCGTCCTCCAGCACGCGGATGCGCGCCGGGACCTCGCTGAGGTACACGGTGCCTGGCTCCGCGGCGGCGCCGCTCAGCAGCAGCAGCGCCGTCTCGCGGGGCGCCAGCGCGACGGTCAGCGCGCCGTCCAGGCGGCGCTCGGCGCCCGTCCACAGGTCGCGCGCCGTCGCACCGGAGGCCATGTGGAGGCGCGCCAGCGGCAGTGTCACGCGGCGCGCACGATCGCCGCGGTTGACCACCGCGACGGCCTTGCGGCCGGCCGCGGCCAGCGTCCGCGCCAGGACCTGGACGTCGCCGTCGCGCATCACGGTCACGCCCTGGTGGCCGGCCGGGTCCTGGTCGACGGCGATGACCTCGCGTTTTCCCGCGATGTCGAGCAGCGCCTGCGGCATGCGGGTCAGGTCGGCGCCCAGGATCAGCGGCGCCGCCGCGATTGCCCACAGCGACAGGTGGGAGCGCGCCTCCACCAGGTGGCCGGCGTCGAATTCCCCGTGGCCCAGCTCCAGCATGTCCGGGTCGTTCCAGCCGCCCGGTCCCGCGTACAGCGCACGCGCGGCGGCGCTGTCGAAGTTGTGCAGCATCGACGTCCAGGTCGGCTCGATGTCGGCGCTGGTGCGCCACAGGTTGCCGTACTTGCCGGCCCAGTTGCCCACCCGTGCCTCGCCCCAGGCGCAGATGGAGAGCACGTAGTCGTCCTCCGGCCGGACGGCATGCAGCGCGCCCTTCAGGCCCGCGTACAAGGCCTCGACCCGGGCGGCGCCGGCGGCATCGGGCCGGCCGAGCACGATCCAGGGCTCGACGGCGCGGTGCGTGCCGTCGCTCACCCAGGGCTGCTCCGCGCCGAAGTCGGCCAGGCCGCAGGCATCCACCTTGACGTAGTCGAACCGCCATTCGCCGAACAGCAGGCGCATGTCGGCGGCCTGGTGGCCGAAGGTGCCGATCTCGCGGGCGGCCTGCGTGCCCTCGGGCAGGTTGGGCGAATGCCGGTCCCAGGCCTGCGAGCAGGCATTGCGGCCGATGTCCGTGTAGATGCCGGCCCTCAGGCCGCGCGCGTGCAGCGCGTCGACGAAGCGGCGCATGCTGGTGCTGCCGTCGGCCAGCGCGCCGCTGGGGAACATGCTGGTGCGCACCTCGATGCGGCCGTCGGCGCGGCGCGTGCGCCACCAGCCGTCGTCCATATTCACGTAGCGGTAGCCGGCATCGCGCAGGCCGCTGCTCGCCAGCTTGTCCGCGACGGCCAGGATCTTCGCCTCGTCGACCTCCGTGTGGAAGGCGTTCCACGGATTCCAGCCCATCGGCGGCGTCGCGGCCGGAGCCGGAGCGGCGGTGCCGGCAAGCGCGGCAGCGGACCCGGCCAGCAGCGCCGCGGCCAGCAGCGTGCCACGCGCCCTCATGCCGGCACCGCCTCGATCAGCAGCGCACGGGTGAAGCGCAGCGTCGGCCGCGCAACGCCGCCCTGCACCTCGCCGAGATCGCGGCCGTCCACGTAGTCGCGCAGGCGCCAGCGCCCCGGTCCCAGGCCGCGCAACGCGACCGGGCCATCCCAGTGCGGCGCGTAGAACGCGAAGTACATGCGGCCATCCTTCTCGATCGCATGGCCCTCGGGCTTGTCGAAGCCGATGTCGTACAGTTCACCCCGATAGACACCCTGCGGCAGCATCTTGTCGCGGTAGACCCCGATCCACTTGCGCCAGACGACTTCCTTTTCCGGCGTCAGCAGGAAGCTGTCCTTGGGCTTGGGGTCGACGGGCCAGGTGAACTTGGTCGACAGCACGGCGCCGATGCCGACGGTGGACGCGAAGTCGTCGTGGCCGTCGCTCAGCTCGACGTGGTCGCCGGCATACGGGGCCGATGGCCCCATCAGCGCCTTGATGGTCTTGCCCTTGTGGCGCACCTGCCAGGACGATAGCGGATCGGACGCCGGCGCCTGGTTCATGTAGGGAAAGTTGTGGAAGGCGTACGAGGTGCCGCAGGGGCACAGCTCGACGACGGCGTTCGGGTTCACTTCGCGCGCCGTGTCGTACACCATCTTCCAGAAATCCTGCAGGCGCTCGAACGATTCCTCCGGACGCGCATGCTTGTGGGCCGGATTGTGGCAGGGCGCGACGCCGTTCAGGTGCTGGCCGTCGATCTTGATGCCCTGGTAGCCCCACTCCCCGAAGATCTTGCGGATCCAGGCCCGCGTCATCTCGCGCGTCGGCTCGTAGGCGGGGCACAGGTAGAAGCTGTTCCACCAGCTGATCAGCTGCGGCGCGCCGTCCTTGTCCAGCAACAGCATGTCCGTATGGTCGTGCAGCAGGTCCGAGCCCGGATCGACGGCCAGCGGCGTGATCCACAGGCGCGCCTTCATGCCGGCGTCCTTGATGGCGCCCACCAGGCCGCGCATGTCCGCTTCTCCGTGCGGGAACTTGTGCGCGTCCAGCTTCCAGTCGCCCTCGTTGTTCTGCCAGCCGTCGTCCAGCACGGCCCATTCGAGACCCAGCTCCTTGGCCTTCTGCAGCGTGCCCACCATCAGGGGCACGGTGAAATCACGTTCGTAGCCCCAGGCGCACCAGATCGGCTCGTAGCAGTCCGCCGGGGCGTCCGGTGCGCGCAGGCCGCGCTCGGCCATCACCTGGCGGTAGCGGTCCAGCGCGGCGAAGTAGTCGCCGCCGTGGATGGCCAGGAAAGTCTCCAGCGTGTCGAACGACGCGCCCGGCGCAATCGTCGCTTCGCCTTCGAACTCGACGGCCAGCGCGGCGCCGCCGTCGACGGCGCGCACGGGCAGCGCCACCAGCCGCGGCACCGTGTCCAGGTGGCCCACGGCGAGGCCGCACTCGCGCTGCCAGACGTCGGCCGCCGGCGTGCCGCCGCCATAGTCGGAACCGTTCATGCCCATGAAGTTGCGCTGGTCGAAGCCGTGCACCAGCGGCTGCACCCAGTCGCGCCGGTCCGGGTGGGTGGCGCCGGAATACGTCCAGAATCCGCGCTCGCCGCGCGCGCTCGGGCGCAGGGTGTGCGCGCTGTTGGCCCAGGCCGCGACCAGCAAGGGCTTGCTGCCGGTGTTGCGGTAGCTCGTCCGGATGACGGCGAAGCCCGGATGACGGGCGTAGAAGGTGACGGCGACGGTCTTCTCGATGCCTTCCGGGGCGAGGCCCGTCAGGCGGTGGCGCACCCCGGGGCCGTGGGCGCCGTCGACGCGGTCGAGCGCCTGGGCGGTGAGGTCGAAGCGCTCGATCCAGCGGCCGTTCGGCAGGCGCAGCCGCTCGCTGGGCGCGAAGCCGGTGACGGCCGCCGGGCGCGCTCCCAGCTTCGAGACCACCCGGCATTGCAGCTTGCCGTCGAACTCGAGGGCCATCGCGGCGTCGCCGATGCGCGCCACGTCCCTGCCCTTGCCGCCCTGGGCGGCCGCCGCTGCAGCCGGCCCCACCGTCGATGCCACGGCCGTCCCGGCCAGCCACTGCAGCAGGCTGCGGCGGCGTTCGTCGTGCGATTGCTTCATAGGTCTCCTCGTGTAGGTCTGTTCCGGGACCGGCGCCGGGCCGGCCCGCGGCCTTCCCTACACCAGCTCGACTTGCGCGCCGCGCGCGCGCAGCGCCTCGACCGTCTCCGGCGCCGCCCCGGCGTCCGTGATGATGCGGTCGATCTGTTCGATCTTAGCGATGACGGACAGGCTGCGCCGTCCGAGCTTGGACGAGTCGCCGACCGCCACCACGCTGCGCGCGATCTCCAGCATGCGCGTGTTCAGCCGCGCTTCCAGCAGGTGCGGCGTCATCACGCCGATCTCCGGATCCAGCCCGTCGAAGCCCAGGAACAGGATGTCGGCGTGCAGTCCCTGCAACGCGGCCTCCGCTTGCGGCCCGCCCAGCGAATACGAACTGGGCCGGAGCACGCCGCCCAGCATGATCAGGGTGACGTGCGGCGCGCCGGCCAGCAGCACCGCGATGTTCAGCGCATTGGTGATCACGTTCACCGACTGCAGCTTCAGGCCGCGGATCTGCTTGGCGATTTCCGCCGTCGTCGTGCCCGAATCGAGCACGATCGTCTGCCCTTCCCCGATCAGTTGCACCGCGGCCTCGGCGATGCGCATCTTTTCGGCGCGACGCAGGCTCTGCTTGACGCCGATCGGCAGGTCCTCGTCGGCGCGCTGGGCCAGCGCCCCGCCGCGCGTGCGCACCACGGCGCCGATCTCGGCCAGCGCATTCAGGTCATTGC
Organism: Massilia paldalensis; assembly: GCF_044901715.1. Taxonomy (NCBI): domain Bacteria; kingdom Pseudomonadati; phylum Pseudomonadota; class Betaproteobacteria; order Burkholderiales; family Oxalobacteraceae; genus Massilia; species Massilia paldalensis. The sequence continues at coordinate 1,373,676 of NZ_JBJCIU010000001.1, read as the reverse complement.
GTGCCGTGACCTGCGAGATGTCGAACATCGCCGCAAGCTCGGCCACCGTGATCCGTCCACGCTCACCGACCAGCTCGCGGATGTGGCGGCGGCGCTCCTCGACCAGCAGGTCCGCGTCGCCCGCACCACCTGCGATCGCAGCTTTCGTTTCCGTTTTATTTGTTTGCTTCATTGCCGATCTTTCGGGGTCCTGGTTGCACCATCCTGGTGAAGCGATGATACAGGAGTGACAACGCGAAATGAAACGAAAGATCGGTCTAAGCTTATGCTTTCGGACTATGCCATGCCTTCGGATAGGCTTTTTCCGCATTCAGCCGGTACAGCTTGTCCACCACCTGGCGCGGCAGCGCCAGGCCGCGCACCGGCCCGTCCAGCTCCGGCACCGCGATGCTGTCGGCCGTCGTGAAATAGCGCCAGTCGCGCCGCCAGACGGTGTCCAGGTCACGCACGAACTCGGCGTCCGGCTGGGCGTCCGACTGCGCCAGGTCGGTGCCGTACATCAGGCGGTCCTGGTACTTGACGAAGAAGTCGCGTACCTGCCGCAGGTTGCGCTGCGACTGGTACTGGATCTGGCCGATCCGCGCCGCCACGTCGACGTTCACGCCCGGATGGTCGTCGAGCCAGCGTCCCAGCCGCGCCACGTCCCACTCCAGCGACGCCATGTGCACGCCGGTGAAGCGCAGGCGCGGGTGCGCGGCCAGCAGGCGGTCGCGCGCCGCCATCTGCTGCTCGTAGCTCGGCATCTCCATGTGCTTGTACATGTGGTACGCAGGATGCTTCGCGAAGTACTCGCGGTCGTTGTTCACGGTCATCTGCTCGACCGGGAGCCAGCAGTTGTGCGGCTCGCCCTGGTGTCCCAGCACCATCGTGCGGCGCCGTTCCAGGCCGGAAAACACGCCGGCCAGGCGCGGATCGTCGACCATCACCAGCTTGCCGGCACTGTCGCGCATGTCCATGCCGATGTTCTTCCATACCTTGACGCCGACGGCGCCGTCGGCCAGCGCGCCGTCCAGGTCCGCCAGCGTCGCCTCGGTCCAGCCGGGTCGCTCGAACCCCGTCGTGGCAAAGGTCGCCGCCCAGGCGATCTGCCCCGGATGCGCGTGCGCCGCCGCGCTGGCGACGCGGCGCTGACGCGCCAGCGGCGGAAAATCCGGATAGTCGACGTTGATCGTCAGCGCCCGGAAGTTGTCCTTGCGCGCCAGCGCCAGGTAGGCGTCCTGGTCCTCCCCATGCAGGTGAAGGTGCGCGTCGATCTTCGGCACCTTCTCGAAATCGGCCATCGTGTAGCGGTCGGCCGCCACCGCCGGCATGGCCGCCGTGACGGCAAGGACCAGGGCTATCAGTGTGCTGCGCATCGTTTCTCCTCCATGCTTTTCGTTCTAGCGCGCCGCGCCCAGGCGCGCCAGCGCGGCGGCGTCCAGCGGCGTGCCGTTCGTGCGCGCGGCATACAGGGCCGCGCCCAGGCTCGGGGCCAGCAGCGGCTCACGCAACAGGTAGGGTCGCGCGCGCGCCGCCAGCGTCCGCGCGAACGGCGCACGCAGCGGGCTTTCCGGGCCGAACAGGCCACCCGTGTGCGACACGGCGAGCGTGGCGGCGGCCGGCACGTCGAGGCGGGTGCGCACGGCATCGACCATGTCGGCCAGTTCGGCGGCGGCCCGGTCGACGATCGCCTGCGCCAGGAGGTCGCCCTGCGTCGCGGCCTCGGTCACCAGGCGCGCCAGCGCGGCCACGCGGCTGCGCTCGGCATTCAGTTCACCGTAGACGACGCCGCACAGGTCCAGGTCTTCCTGCAGCGCCAGCCGCGCGCGCACCAGCGCGTACAGCGGACCGCGCGGTGCGCGTCCATCGCTCATGCGCGAGAACAGCGCCAGGCCGGCGCGGGCGATCCAGTGCGCCGACCCCTCGTCGCTGAACAGTTCTCCCCAGCCGCCGGCGCGGGCCTTGCGCCCCGCATATTCGCCATAGGCCATCGAACCGGTGCCGGCGATCACGCTGATGCCGTCGGCGCAGGCGAGCGAACCGGACCAGCTGCACACCATGTCGTTGCCGCACAGGTAGCGCTCGTGGCCCAGGATGGCGCGGGGCAGCGCGTCCAGCAGCGCCTGGGCGGCGCGGTCCTCGCCGTAGGCCGGCAGGCCGAAGAAGGCGAAGGCCAGGTCGCCGGGTGCGATGCCCGCGGCGCCGAACACGGCCGCACAGCCGCGCGCCAGCATCGCGGCGGCGCCGTCCATGCCGACCTCGATGTAGTAGGCGCTGCTCTCCTCGTGCCGCGCCAGCACGGCGCCGCCCGCATCGACGAGGGCGAACGCCGTCTTGGTGCCGCCGCCGTCAATCCCGAGGAACATCACGCCCTCCCGCGAACGGATGGATGGTGACACCGCGCACGACGCGGTTGACCGTGCCGGAAACGCTCGGCGTGTCGGGGCGCAGGCCCAGCGCCAGCGACTGCAGCAGTGCGAATGCCTGGCAGAACACGATATAGGGCAGCGCCAGTGCCAGGTCGTGCGCCTGCACCATGCCGGCGGCCGTCACGCAGTCCGTGCCGGGCTCGGGCGCCACCTGTCCGCTCAGCGCCAGCACGCGGCCGGCGCGCCCGTCGCCGCGCAGCTCGCGCAACAGGTCGAGGTCGTAGCGGCGCGTGTACGGATCGTTCGACAGCAGCACGACGACGAGGGTGTCGCCATCGACGATCGTCTTGGGACCGTGGCGGAAGCCCAGCGGCGAGTCGAACAGCGCGACGACCTGCCCGTCCGTCAGTTCCAGCAGCTTCAGCGCTGCCTCGCGCGCCAATCCGCGCAGCTCGTTGCTGCCCAGGTAGACCACGCGCCGGAAGCGGCGCTCCACCAGTGCCTGCAGGGTCGGCAGCGACCCGTCCAGCAGATCGAGCGCGGCGCGCGCCGGCGCGCCGGCGGCGGCGACCGGCAGTGCGCCGAAAGCCAGTGCCGCCGCCAGCAGCATCGAGGTGAAGCTCGTGGTCATGGCAAAGCCGCGGTCGTGGGTGGCGTCCGGCAGCAGGATCGCGAAGGCATTGGTCCGCTGCTGCGCCATCCGGTACAACTCGCCGTCGGCGTTGCAGGTGATGACGAGGTGGTGGACGTCGGCCACCAGCTGGTCGGCCAGCGCCACGGCCGCCAGGCTTTCCGGGCTGCTGCCGGACCGAGCGAACGACACCACCAGCGTCGCCACCCCGGCCTGCAGGAAGCGCCCCGGTCCGGACACGATGTCGGTGGTGGGCACGGCCTCCACGCGGCGTCCCTGCGCCAGCATGGCCGGCGCCAGGCACTCGCCGATGAAGGCCGAGGTACCGGCCCCCGTCAGGACGATGCGCAGGTCGCGCCGCGCCAGCAGCGGCGCCAGGAAGGCGTCGAGCGCCGCGCGCCGCCCGTCCACCAGCGCCGCGATCTGCGGCCAGACGTGGCCCTGCTGGGCGATTTCGCGCGCGGTCAGCCCGCCGCCCAGTTCGTCCAAACGCTCCCCGGCGAGTCCGAGAATGTCCCCCTTTGCTACTAGCATGTTTCCAGCTCCTTCCTTGCGGCGCCGGCGGCGCACGCGTCCATGTAGTGGCGCAGCACGCGTGCCACGCCTTCCTTCAGCAGTTCGGCCGGCGCGTTGCGCAGGCGCCCTTCGCGCACCGCCTCGTACTGGGCCGGCAGGTACTGGCTCAGCAACGTCAGCGGCGGCGCCTCGCGCTCCAGGTTCGCCAGCAGCCGCTCCTGGGCCGCCTGGATCGCCGGGTGCGGCCAGTAGTAACGGATACGGTCGCTCAGGCTGAACTGCTGGTCGAAGCGCGCGCGCGCCGGATCGTGGTAGTACTTGCGCCAGTATTCCGGCTCGGCCTGCATCGTCGTCAGCACCGTGTTCTTGAAGTCCGAGCCGCGCTCCGGGCCCAGCATCTCGTGCTCGATGTCGGCCAGCGCCCACAGCGTCTCGCGCAACGCGAACGTGAGGCCCGGCCCAACCTTCAGGATCGCGAAATGGTCGCGCACGAGCGCCTCCAGGGCGGCCTGGGTCTGGTAGTCCGTCGAGTGGGCTTCGTACACCAGCGTCGGCTCCGCCTCGATGAAGCGGCTCAGCGCCACCGCCCTTTCCGGCCGGTAGTCGATGACCTTGTGGTGGTCGAACTCCACGCCCGGCTGCACCACCAGGCCGACGACGCGCGGCCAGGCGCCGTCCAGCCCGGCCTGCGCGAACGCCTGGCGGTGCGCGGTGATGGTGGCGGCGGCGGCCTGCGGCGTCGTCACGCTGAGCGTGTCGAGGTCCTCGTGGGCCCCCCCGGGCACCGGCACTTCGGTGCCGACCACATACACGGGCGCCTCGCCGCCGGCCACGCGCCAGGCGCGCTCGGCGACGGCGCACAACCGTGCCGCCCGCGCCGCCACGACGGCGTCCGCCAGCGGGACGGGGTCGCCGCCGCAGGACATCGAGCAATCCAGGTGGATCTTGCGGAAGCCCGCCGCCACGTACTGGTCGATCAAAACCTCGGCGCGCGCCATGGCGGCGTCCGCGGGCTCCGCCTGCCAGGCGTTCGGCCCCAGGTGGTCGCCGCCCAGCAGCACGGCGGCGCGCGCCAGGCCGACGCGGTCGGCGATGCCGTGCACGAAGTCGCGGAAGGCGGCCGGGGTCATGCCGGTATAGCCCCCGTCCTGGTTGACCTGGTTCGACGTGGCTTCCACCAGCACGGGCACGCCGCGCCGCAGCGCCAGTTCCATCGCCGCCTCGATGACCAGCGGATGGGCCGAGCACACGGAATGGATGCCGGCGGCTTCGCCTGCCTTGTGGCGGCGTACGAGATGCAACAGGTAGTCCATGTCAGCTCCGGGAATCGGTTGAGGGTGCGGCGGCGCCGTCGTCCGGCTGCAGCGCGAGCAGCAGCGCCGCGGCCAGCGACAGGGCGATGCCGGCCAGCTTGGCGCCGCCGGGGAGCGTGCCGGCCAGCGCCACCGCGATGACGGTGGTGAGCAGCGGCGCGCCGGCGTTCACCAGGGGCGAGACGACCATGGCCTTGCCGTGGCGGAAGGCATGCACGAGGGTCAGCGCGCCGATGGCGTTGAGCACCTGGGTCGCCGCCGCCAGCCACGGCCCGGACGGGCCGTAGTTGATCGGCTGCGAAAAATCCGTCATCGCCAGCGCCACCGGGATGAACAGCAGCGCGCTGGCCGTCATGTAGAAGAAGATGCTTTCCGCATCCATGCTGGCGTTGGCCAGCTTGATGAAGTAGGCCTGCAGGCCCCAGGCCGCGAGCACGCCCAGGGCCAGCACGAACCACAGTCCATACGACTGGGCGGCCTGCCCCGGCGCATAGTCGAACAGCGGCAGCGCGCATACCGCCAGCACGATCCCCGCCGTGCCGAGCGCGCCCGTGCGTTCGCGCAGGAAGGCGAAGGACAGCGCGATCGTGATCACGGGGGAGAGCGAGATCAGCGGAAAGATCAGATAGGTAGGTCCCGCCTTGACCGCGTAGAACAGGATCATCTGCCCGCCCGCGCCGAGCAGGCCGATCGCCAGGCCGTAGGCGACCGCGCGGGCGTCGCGGCGCACGCGCCAGCCGGCGCGGGCCAGCACGAACAGCGCCGGCGGCACCATCGTCAGCGCCCACACGACGTAGATCAGCGTCTCGGGAAAGCCGTACTGGGCCGGCAGGCCCGCGAACGCGCCCCACACGCCCCACAGCAGCGTGGTGGCCAGCGCGTAGCCCAGCCAGCCGGACTTGCGCAGCGCGCCCGGTCGTGCCGCGCCGTCGTCCATCGTCGTCGTCGTTTCCATGCGGGCCCCGTCAGAACTTCATGCTCATGCCGGCCACGTAGGTGCGGCCCCAGGTCTCGAAGCCGTACAGCGCGTCGCTGCGGCCCAGGTTCGAGCGCATCGAGGCGTCGCTCAGGTTCTTCCCTTCGACGAACAGCGTGATGTTGCGGGTCACGTCCCAGGAAGCCGACGCCGTCACCCACGTCAGCGAATCGACCTTGCTCGGGAAGCCGGCGATGACGTTGGTGCTCTGCGTGTATTCGCCCGTGTAGTCGAACGAGATCGAGGCGTTGATGCCGTTGCGCTCGTACAGGAAGCCCAGCGAGGAGGCAGTCGGCGCCACGCCTTCCAGCTGGCCCACGTACTGGCCGTTCTGGTAGGCCTTGGTCAGGGTCTTGGCGAACTTGGCGTTGATGCCGAAGCCGTTGTCGAACAGGTGCTGGATGCCGACCTCGATGCCGCGCACGCGCGCCTTGTCGCCGTTGACCGGGTGCGTGACCGTGTACAGGTAGCCGGGCAGGCCGATGTCCACGTGCTCGTCGGTCTGGTAGGTGACGAAGTTCTTGATCTGCTTGGCGAAGACGGCCGCCGTGATCGCCGACTTGGGACGGTAGTACCACTCCACCGACAGGTCCTGCTGAACGGCCTCGGTCGGCTTAAGCTTCGGATCGCCGACGATGTTGATGATGTAGGTGCGGTCGAGCGTGTTGTCGGTGCGGGTAGGCGCCAGCTTGTCCAGCGACGGACGGGCCATGACCTTGGCGGCGGCGGCACGCACGACGAAGTCCTCGCGCGCCCACCAGCTGAAGTTCGCCGACGGCAGGAACTTGGTGTACTTGCCGTCCTCGGACACCGGCACGGCCGGGCTGTAGGTCACGGTCGGGCTGCTGGTCGGGATGTTCGGCGTCGGGTCGTCGATCGCGACGATCTCGTCGATGGCGCTCTTCGACGTCGTCTTGGTACGCACGACGCGCGCGCCGACGTTGCCGTTCCAGTTGTCGCCGGACAGCTCGAACTGGCCGTACAGCGTGGCCGTCTTCTCGCGCACCGAATAGGAATCGGTCGGCACGAACACGGGCTGGGTCTTGCTGACGTCGAAGGTCTCGCCGGTCGGGTTGCCGCTCGCATCGAGCACCGGCTTGCCGTTCAGGCTCGCCAGCGCCGCCAGGTAGGCCGGCACGTCGAACTGGACGAAGCTGCCCGGGAAGCTGCCACCCGCGTTGCGCATGTAGTTCGGCAGCGTCATCGGATGCACGACGTCGGCGCCCAGCGACGCGAACGTGATCGTGTACATATCGCAGTACTGGCAGGCGCCGCCGCTCTTCTCGTTGCCGATCGAGTTGCGGTCCTTCTTGCGGTTGGTGGCGCTGGCGCCGAACTGGAAGCCGTCGATGTGCCACTTGCCGTCCAGTGCCAGGCGTCCCTCGAGCGAGGCGCCGTCGATGGTGTCCTTGATGTCGACGCCCGTCAGGCCCGTGAAGTGGATGCCGTAGTCCTTGTTGCCCAGGCGGCCCGTAGCCAGCTCAGTCGCCAGGTCGCGGCCGCCCTCCAGCTGGACGCGGATGTCCGGCAGGCCGCCGTTGGTGGCGCGGTAGTAGCCCGTATTGTGGCCCGCGATGCCGGCGACGAGGAAGGTATCCTTGCCGCCCGAATCGCGCTTCGAGGTCGAGCGGTAGACGTCGCCCGTCAGCTTGAGGCGGCTGGTCGGCTTCCATTCGCCACGCCAGCCGAACTGCATCGTGTCGACCACGCGGTCGGTGGTGACGTTGGACATCTCCGGCACCAGGTCCTTCACCGTCATGCTGGTGATCAGGTGGTCCTTCACGACGACGTCCGACCAGCGGTCCGGCGCATGCTCGACGTAATACGATTGCTGGTAGCCGACCTGGGGCGAATCGAGACGCGTGGCGAGGGCATCGACCGTCATCTTGAACTGCGGCGTGACCTTCCATTCGAACGCGCCGGACAGCGCCGAGCGCTTCTTGTCCTCGAATACGGAGCCGAACGAGATGCAGCAAGGCGCCAGCAGGTTGCTCTCGCCGGGACCGATGGCGCCGTCGCCGTTGACGTCGAAGCTGCCCGGCGAGTCGGCGTTGTAGGTCTGGTAGCCGAGCGAATCCGTGCGCACCTTGCGCTTGGAAAGCACGGCGCCGACGATCACGCCCATGGTGTTGTTGTTGAAGGTATTGCTGTAGACGCCAGAGAGCTTGCCCCCATTTTTCTTCGACAGGTCGTTGCGCTCGGCCTCGAAGCGGATGGAGCCGTGCTGGCCAGGATTGTCCATCGGGCGCGCCGAACGCAGGTTGACGGAACCGCCGATGCTGCCTTCCATCTGCGCCGCCTCGGCCGACTTCATCACGTCGGCGCCGCTGATCACCTCGGAGGGCAGCACGTCGAACGCGAAGTCGCGGCCGTCGCCGTCGGTGGCCAGGATGCGCTTGTTCAGGGTGACGATGTTGTAGCCGGAGCCCAGGCCGCGCACGTTGATGTACTGGCCTTCGCCGCCGCGCGTGCGGGACACCGAGATGCCGGATATGTGCGTCAGCGAGTCGGCCACGTTATCGTCCGGGAAGCGGCCCAGCTCCGTGGCGGAGATCGAATCCTGGATCACATCCGCATTGCGTTTCAGGTCGAGCGACTTGGCCAGCGCCGCCCTGGCGCCCGTCACCACCACGACCGAGGGCCCGGCCGCCGCGGCCGCCGCCGGGGCGGCATTCGGTGCGACATTCGGCGCGATGTTCGGCAGCTCGGCCTGTGCCTGCGCCAGCGCCGTGCCGCACAGCGCCATCTCCACCGCCGCAGCCATCAGGCTGCGCCGGAACCCCGTTTCGAATCTGCTACGCATGGCAATCTCCTGGGTGTTGTCTTTCGTTGTTATCAGATGGTAATAAACCTGAAACGAAAACACAACAAACTTTCGAAAGCTTTCGAAACTTTTTTAAATTGTTGTTTTTTCCTTACTGAAGTGATGCCAAGCGAGTGGTGAATGATCCGGCATGGTGGGGACGCCGGCTTGCGCCGTGCATAGAGACCCCCGAGCAATCGATCGTCGGGTGGTCGCGCTTGTGATTCGCTCCGCTTGGTATCATCCTGTCGCGCGCCGGCGCGTCAGGTCCGGCCACACATCATGACAACCTTGCGACAAGCCCAATATCCGTTCATGCCCCATCCGTCCCGTCCTCCCGGCCAGCGCCGCCAACGCGTCCCCGCCACCAAGCTGCTACCCGCCCTGGTGCTGGGCTGCTTCGCCATCCAGCCGCTGCATGCACAGACCGCCGCGCCCGCACAGGCAGGGCCGGTACCCGCCGGGGCGCGACAGGCCGCTTCCGTGCCGGCCACGACAAGCGGCGCCACGACCGGCACCGGCCAGCCCGCCCCGCAATCCGGCAGCGACGACATGGCAACCGTCGAAGTGGTCGCCACGCGCCCCACCAACAAGGTCGACCGCGACGTCTACGACCTGAAGAACGACATCAGCGTCAGCAACGCGTCCGCCTCCGACGTCCTGAACAACGTGCCCTCGGTGACGGTCGACCAGGATGGATCCGTGGCCGTGCGCGGCAACCCGAACGTGCAGATCATGGTCAACGGCAAGCGCGACGCCCAGTTCCAGGGCCAGAACCGGGGTGATGCCCTGAACGCGTTCCCGGCCGAGGCCATCGAGTCGATCGAGGTGATCAACGTGCCGGGCGCGGAATTCGGCAACGAGGGCGGCAGCGGCCCGATCATCAACCTGGTGTTGAAGCGCAACCGCAAGCCCGGCTCGCGCGCGACCCTCAGCCTGAACAAGGGCACCGAGGACCGCTACAACGGCTACCTGAACGGCGAGTATGCGGCCGGTCCCTATTCCATCAGCGGCAACGTGGGCGTGCGCAAGAACGCGCGCAGCACGCACCGCGCCAGCCAGCGCCAGGACCTGGACGCGCGCACGGGCGACGTCGTCGGCGGCAACGAGTCCAGCGGCGACGGCCGCTTCGGCTCCACCTCGGTCACGCTGGCCTCCACGCTGACCTACAACGTGGGAGCGCGCGACCAGGCCGGCGCCACGGTCAGTTATTCGAAGCTGAAGAACGACACGGACAACACGAACGATACCGTGCGCTTCGGTCCGGCCCTGGTGCCGACCGCCGATTTTTCCAGCCGCTCCCACAGCGACTCGCCGGCCGAGAACTTCGGGCTGGGCGCCTCGTACAGCCACAAGAGCGGCGAACCGGGCGAGGAACTGAAGTTCGACCTGCGCTACACGGGCCAGACCAACGACGCCCGCAACGACGTGTTCTACGACTACCGCCTGCGCCCGGACCGCTACACGACGGACAGCATCCGCATCACCGACCGCCGCACGCGCATCCTCGACGTGTCGGTCGACTACCAGCGCGTGCTGTGGGGCGGCTGGCAGTTGAAGGCGGGCGCCAAGTACGCCGACAACCGGAGCGACAACGGCACCGACTACCGCGCCGTCGATCCGGCCAGCGGCGCCTACGTGCCGGTGCCGGCCCGCATCAGCCAGTTCGCGTCGAACGACCGCAACGGCGCCGTCTACGGCACGCTGTCCACGAAGTTCTTCTCCGACGTGCAGGTGCTGGCGGGCCTGCGCGGCGAGTACACGGACCTGGAAGTGCACCAGCCCCTGCTCGCCGAACGCGACACCTACCATTACATGAACTGGCTGCCCAGCTTCTACGCCACCAAGGACCTGGGCGCCACGGCGCAGCTGCAGCTGCGCGCCAGCCGGCGCATCGCGCGGCCCAACGAACGGGACCTGAATCCGAACCTCGTCTACCTGAGCGACTTCAGCGCGCGCCAGGGCAATCCGGACCTGGAACCGGTCGACAACGACCTGATGGAGCTCGCCTACCGCGACCGCTTCTTCGGCGTGGAGTCCAGCTTCACCGCGTTCAAGCGGCGCGAGTCGCCCGTGATCGGCAACCGCAGCTACGCGCTGGCGACGGACCCGAACGTCATCGTCACCTCGCCCATCAACTACGGCGCCAACGATTCCGTCGGCATGGACATGAACTTCAACGTGCGCCAGCTGTTCCTGCGCGGCCTGTCGGCCAACCTCGGCGTCACGCTGGCCAACGAGAAGCGCATGCGCCTCTCGAACTTCGGCGCCGGCGACACGGGAGAGGAACAGAAGAACCGGCGCGAGAACGCCAAGCTGCGCCTGGCCTACCAGTTCCTGCAGGAGTCGCTGCAGCTGTCCGTCAACCGCAACGGCCGCACGCTGAACGGCCAGGGCGTGAACGGCGCCGTCACCATCACCAACTTCACCTGGATGCATCGCTTCTCGCCGCAGTTTTCGCTGAACGTGAACGTCAACAACGTGTTCCGGACCGGGAACAACGAAAGCTGGATCGAGAACGAAGTGCTGCGCCTGCACACGCTCGGCACGCCCCAGCAGCGCGTGTTCACCGTGGGCCTGCGCTACCAGTGGGGCGGCGTCACGGGGGACGAGCGCATCCGCAACGGCGGCCGCCCGGGCATGTTCCGCGGTCCGCAAGGGAATGGGCGCGGCGAGCGTGGCGGCAACGATGGCGGCGGCTTCGGCGGCGGGCGCGGGTTCTGACTATTCCGGCGCCGGCGCGTTCAGCAGCGCTGCGCGCACCCGGCGATTGAGGCGCACTATCCACGCCACCATCCAGACGACGGCGGCGACGACGGCGACCAGGGCGGCAACTCCACCCGCCGCGCCGCCCAGTACCACCCCCGCGGCCAGCGCGGGTAGTGCGAGGTCGTACACGGTATCGACCTCGCTCCACCACCGATGGCTCAGCACGACCTTGCCGCCCGCCGCATCGCGCCAGCCCAGCACCGACGCCCAGTCGCCGGGCCGGGCGAAGGCGACGACCAGCACCGTCCCCGCCTTCGGCACGACCTTGCCCGGCAGTGCGACACCGTAGGTGACGGCGCCGCCGCTGTCGAAGCTGAATGCGCCCCGCGCCCGGGCGTCGAATACGCGGTCGATCCTGATCCGTTCGATGTGCATCTGCGCTACTCCCCTGCTGCCGTCGACGACGCCAGTCTAGCGCGGGCGGCAAGCCCGTGGCTTCGGAAAATCCTGAGGCCAGCTGCGGTCCGGCCGGACCGTTGACGGGCTATAGCGCCATCGCTACGATGTTCCGACAACAACAATACACAGGAGACCCCTTCCATGATCGGCCTTGCCCTCACCAGCGCGCTTTGCTGCGCACTCGCCCTCGCATGCGGCAGCGCCGCCGCCCAGGCTCCCGAAACGACCGCCGCAATGATCGCGCGCGACATCCGGGTCGCCGAGACCCAGTACGGCCAGCTGCTGGAACGCCTGCGCCGGCAGCCGGGCTTCCCGCGCAGCCTCGCGAAGGGCGAGATCGTCACGGTCGGCCCGCTCGACTGGACCTCGGGCTTCTTCCCCGGCACGCTGTGGTACCTGTACGAAGCCACGGGCCAGGCGCGCTGGCGCAGCGCGGCGACCCGCTACACGGCCGACACGGCGCCGGCCAAGTTCGACAAGAGCCAGCACGACCTCGGCTTCATGCTGGGCAGCGGCTACGGCAACGGACTGCGCCTGACCGGCGACCCGTCCTACCGCGATGCCATGCTGGCCGGCGCCACCACGCTGCTGACGCGCTTCGATCCGAAGGTCGGCAGCATCCAGTCCTGGGACCTGTGGCCGGGCAGCGGCTGGGCCTACCCCGTCATCATCGACAACATGATGAACCTGGAACTGCTGATGTGGGCGGCGCGCGCGTCCGGCGAGGCCCGCTACCGCGAAGTCGCCATCGCGCACGCCGACACGACCCTGCAGCACCATTTCAGGCCCGACGGCTCCAGCTTCCACCTGGTCGACTACGATCCCCGCACGGGCGCCGTGCGCGCCCGCGTCACGGTGCAGGGCAAGGCCGACGCGTCGGCATGGGCGCGCGGCCAGGCCTGGGGCCTGTACGGCTTCACGATGATGTACCGCGAGACGGGCAAGGACGCCTATCTGCACCAGGCGCAGAAGATCGCGGCGTTCTACATGCGCCACCCGCGCCTGCCGGCCGACAAGGTGCCCTACTGGGATTTCGACGATCCCGCGATTCCGGCCGCGCCGCGCGACGCCGCGGCGGCCGCCATCGCCAGCGCGGCGCTGCTCGAACTGGCCCGCCATTCAGACGCCACGCTGGCGCCCGGCTATCGCGTGTTCGCGGAGCAGACGCTGCGCAGCCTGTCCTCTCCGGCCTACCTGGCCGCGCCGGGCACCAACGGCGGCTTCCTGCTGATGCACGCGACGGGACACAAGCCGGCCGGCACCGAAATCGACGTGCCCCTGAACTACGCCGACTATTATTTCCTCGAAGCGTTGCTGCGCTTGCGCGCGTCCCTGCCGGCCGCCGCGCCATGAGCCCTTGTGGCCCTCCACGGTAGCGCGGCGGCGGCGGCATCGCCCCTGCCGAAATGCAGGGGCGCACCGGCGCCCGTGTTAAGATCGCCCGTCGAGTTACATCTACCTGCGATGAAAAAGCCCGCCCCGACCATCCGCGACGTCGCCGCCGCCGCCCAGGTGTCCACCGCCACGGTGTCGAAGTACCTCAACGGCGCGCAACGCTTTTCGTCGAAGGTCGAAGCGGCGATCGACGCGGCCGTCGGCCGCCTCGGCTACAAGTCGAATCCCCTGGCCAAGTCGATGATCACGGGGCGCACCGACACGATCGCCCTGTGCCTGCCGGACATCGCCAATCCCCATTTCACCTGCATCCTGCAAGGCGCCGCGGCGGTCGCGGCCGAACGCGGTTACTCGGTGCTGCTGGTCGACGGGTCGCACGGCCCGGAGCGCGAGCGGCGCACGCTGGAGACGCTGAGCCGCCGCGTGGACGGGATGATCGTGTGTTCGCGGCTGGACGAGGCGGACATGCCCTGGATGGCCGACATCGGCAAGCCGGTCGTCTTCCTCGGTACCCTGGCCGAGCTGCCGCTGCCGACCGTCGCCGCCGACGACCATGCGGGCGGCGACATGCTGGCGCGCCACTTGCAGATGCTGGGCCACCGGCGCATCGCCTATCTGGGCTGCCCGGCGTCGCGCCGCGATGCGCAGCGGCTCGGCGGCATCCGCGCCTGCCTCGAGGCCGCGGGCCTCGAGCTGGTCGTGTTCGACGCCGGCAGTCCCACGCTGGCGGAAGGCGAGCGCCTGTGTTCCGGCCTGGTGCTGGGCAGCCGCAGGCTCGACGCCGTCATCTGCTACAACGACCTGCTGGCGCTCGGCTTCATGAAGGAAGTGGCCAACCTCGGCCTGTCGATCCCGCGCGACCTGTCGGTGGCCGGTTTCGACAATATCCCCTACGGCAAATACGTGACGCCGGCACTGACCACCGTCGACCTGCAAAGCCGCCACATGGGCGCGGCGGCGATGGACAAGCTGCTGGCGCTGGTGCGCGGCGAACCGGTCGAGCGCTGCACGCGAATCGCGCCGCGCCTGGTCCTGCGCGGCTCGACGCGCAACCAGCAGCTGCGCTAGAGCCGGGCCATGCGGCCGCCGTCGGCCAGCAGCGCCGCGCCGTTGACGAAGGACGCGTCCGCACTGGCGAGGAAGGCGATGGCCGCGGCCACCTCGTCGGGCGAGCCCACGTCGGCCTTGTCGATCTTTTCCGCGCCCGACTTCACGTTCGGGTTGTCCCACAACATCGGCGTGTCGATCGCGCCGGGCACCACCGCGTTCACGCGGATCCCCTTGTCCTTGCCCTCGATCGCCGCCGAACGGGTCAGCGACAGCAGCGCCGCCTTGGCCGCGGCGTAGGGGGCGACCAGCGCCTCGGTCGCATAGGCGTGCACGCTGGCGACGTTGACGACGGCCCCGCCCTTCTCCATCCGCAGGAACGCCTGCTTGATGAAGAAGAAGGCGCCGAGCAGGTCGACGTCGAGGGTGCCGCGCCAGTCGTCCGCGGTCTGTTCCTCGAGGGGCTTGAAGGTCATGAGGCCGGCGTTGTTGACGACCGCGTCCCAGCGTCCGAAGTGGGCGATGGTGGCGTCGACGGCGGCCTTGACCTGGTCTTCATGGCCGACGTCGCAGACGGCGGTCAGGATCCGCTCGGGCTTCCCGTCCTGCGCCAGCTTGGCGCGCGCCTCGTCGAGGCTGTCCTGGTGGCGTCCGACCAGCGTCACCCCGCCACCCGCCTCCAGCAGGCGCCGCGCGGCCGCCAGGCCGATACCGCCGCCGGCCCCGGTGACGATGGCGATGCGTTGTTTCTCGTTCATGGCTGCTCCTGGCTTGCAATACGAGGAAGCAGTGTAGCGGGGCCGCGCGAAACGCGGAGCACTGCTCGGGACGCCGCCTGCGGGAGCGCCGCCCCCTCAGGCAGCGTCGTCCATCGCCCGCAGCCGCCGGTCCGACGATTGCGGCCGGCCGAACAGATAGCCCTGGAAGTGCGAGCAGCCCTCCGCCTGCAGGCGCAGGAACTGTTCGTGCGTCTCGACGCCCTCGGCCGTCGTGTGGATCAGCAGGCTGTTCGACAGGCCCGTGATGGCACGGATGATCGCCAGCGCCTCGCGGCTCTCGCCGATGTCCTGCACGAAGGATTTATCGATCTTGATCTTGTCGAAGGGGAAGGAGCGCAGATAGCTGAGCGAGGAATAGCCGGTGCCGAAGTCGTCCAGCGAAATGGCCACGCCCAGCTCCTTCAGCGCGCGCAGCGTGCGGATATTGCCGTCGCTGTCGTCGAGCAGTACCGATTCCGTGATCTCCAGTTCCAGGCGCGCGGGGTCCAGGCCGGAGTCGGACAGCGCCAGCGCCACCGTCGCCACCAGGTCCGGGCTCTTGAACTGTGCCGGCGACAGGTTGACGGCGACGGATTCGCCGTCGTTCCAGGTGATCGCTTCCTGGCAGGCGAGGTTGAGGGCGCGCGCCCCGAGGTCGTGGATCAGGCCCGTTTCCTCCGCCAGCGGGATGAAGTCCAGCGGCAGGACCTGGCCGTGCACGGGATGGTTCCAGCGCATCAGCGCCTCGTAGCCGGCGATGCGGCGGCCGTCCTTTTCCATGATCGGCTGGTACACCATCTCGATCTGGCCCAGGTGCAGTGCGCGGCGCAGGTCGGTCTCCATCTGGCGCCGCACGCGCGCCGCCTCTTCCAGCTCGGGGCGGAACACTTCGTAGCGGTTACGGCCGTTGCGCTTGGCTTCGTACAGCGCCATGTCGCCGAAGCGCAGCAGCTCTTCGGCCGAGCTGCCCGAGTTGGTGGAGGCAATGCCCACCGACAGGCCCACGGACAAGCCGTGCTCGTCGATCAGGAACGGCTGGCCCGTGGCGTCGATCAGGCGCTGCGCCGCCTGCTTCGCTTCCTCCAGGCGCCGCAGGCCCGGCAGCACCACGGCGAATTCGTCCCCGCCCAGGCGCGCCAGCGTGTCCTGCTCGCGCAGGTGCTCGCGCAGGCGCTGGGCCAGCGCCAGCAGCAGCTTGTCGCCGTAGGCGTGGCCGAGGGCGTCGTTGATGTTCTTGAAGTTGTCCAGGTCCAGGCACAGGATCGCCGTGATGCTGCGGCTGGCCGCGTCGCCCGCGATCGCCGCTTCCAGCCGGTGGTGGAAGAAGGCGCGGTTCGGCAGGTCGGTCAGGCCGTCGTGCTGGGCCATGTGGTGGATCTGGGCGTAGGCGGCCAGCTCCTCCGTCACGTCCTCGGTAATGGTCAGGATGTAGTCGCCCTCGCCTTCCGGGCGCGTGCCGCGCACCGAGCGGCTGCGCAGCGTGCGGGTACCCAGCGGCGTATCGACGGTGCTCTCCTTGGCCTGCAGCTCGGCGTCCTGCCCCACGCCGGCGACCTGGCGCTCGATGTAGTCGGCGACGGCGGGACTGAGGCAGTCGCGCACGCTCTTGCCGGCCAGGTCCACCTGGGCGCCGCTGAACAGCCGCTGCGCCTGCTGGTTGGCGAGCAGGATGACCTCGCCCGAGCAATCCTGGGCCAGCACGCTGGCCGGGATGTTGGAGATCACGGAATCCAGGAAGCGCGACAGCGACGCCATCTGCTGGCTGTACTTCTCCGCCAGCTCCTTGGCCTCGAGCACCTTCAGTTCCTGCCGGCGCCGTTCCGTGATGTCGCGTGTGATCTTTGCGAAGCCGATCAGCTCGCCGTCCTCGCCGCGCACCGCATCGATTACCACGCTGGTCCAGAATTCGCTGCCGTCCTTGCGCACGCGCCAGCCTTCGGCCTCGAAGCGCCCGTTGCTGCGCGCCGTCTCCAGCGCCGCGTGCGGCAGGCCCGCCGCGCGGTCCGCGGCCCGGTAGAACACGGAGAAATGCCGGCCCACGATTTCGTCGGCCTTGTAGCCCTTGGCGCGCTCGGCGCCGGCGTTCCAGTTCACCACGTGACCATCGCCGTCGAGCATGTAGATCGCATAATCGGTCACGCCCTGGATCAGGTGCCGGAAACGCTGCTCCTGCTCGCGCTGCGCTTCCTGCGCGCGCCGCTGCTCGGTGCAATCGCGCGTGATCTTGGCGAAGCCGACCAGGCGGCCGTCGTCGTCATGGATCGCATCGATGACGACGTGGGCCCACAGCGCCGTGCCGTCCTTGCGCAGGCGCCAGCCCTCATCCTCGAAGCGCCCGTGCTCGCGTGCGATCGACAGGTTGATGTCCGGCAGTCCGGCCGCGACGTCCTCGGGCCGGTAGAACGTCGAATAGTGGCGGCCCACGATCTCCGATGCCACGTAGCCCTTGGCGCGCTGCGCGCCCGCGTTCCAGTTCGAGACGATGCCCTCGGGTGTCAGCATGTAGATCGCATAGTCGACGATCTTCTCGACCAGCAGGCGGTACATCGGATCGGCATTCTCAGCGGGCGGGCTCGTGAACATGGCGGGCAAATCGGCGAAGTGGTGGCGCAACGGGGCCTGGGGCTCGTCGCGGGAGACTCGGGTTGCGGAGTCGGCTCGGATGGGCAGCGCGGGGCGGGGCGCGGCGCCAGTGGGATGACTTGCAGGAAAGTATACAGCAGGATGTTACGCCACGGAAATAGTTATGTTCTATTTCCGTGATATGTGGGTCTATTGCGCCACTCAGGTATCCGACGCCACCTTGGCCACCGGTACGCCCTTGCAGGCCGGCTCCTTGCGTCCGGCCGCCTCGCAGACGCGCGCCCGGCACTGTTCCTCGCCGGCAGCGTTGTATTGCTTGCACACCTGGAGTTGCTCGGCCGGCGTGGCCTTGCGGTTCGTCGGCTGCATGTGCGCCATCAGGGCGGCCAGTAGCACCACGTCGCTGTCGGCCTCGCGCCTGGCCGGCCTGGCCTGGCTCTTCTCCTTCGCCTTCTCCTTCGCCTTCTGCTGCGCCAGGCGTGCCTGCTCGGCCCTTGCCTCGCGCTTCGTGGCCGCCTTCTCCTTGGCCTCGCCACCCTTGCCCGCCGCGTGGCGCGCGGGCGGGGCCATGTCGGCCAGCGGATTCGCGGACGGCTCGGCGACGTCGTTCAAGACCGCGGCCGTCGATGGTTCAGGAGGCGTGGTGGCGGCCAGCGCAGCGAGCGGCGTCGCGTCGGCCGTGCCGGCAGGTGCCGGCGCGACGGGCGCAGCCGACGAAGCAGCCAATGAAGCAGCCAATGACGCAGCCGAAGAGGCAGGCGACGCGGCGACGGCGCCAGGCATGTCCCCATGCCCGGCAGCGGCCGCCGGCGCATGGACGGGCGTGGCCGCGGCGATCTGCGGATCGGCGTCATGGCTTGCGCTCGACAGCGCGAACGCGACGGCGCCGACGACGAGCGCGCCCAGTCCCAGCACGCCCCATACCAGCCCGCGCGACTTGCCCGGCGCCGCTGGTGCCGACGCGGCGGCAGGCTTGGCAGCGGCCGGCTTGGCGCCGGTCCCTTCCAGCGAACTGAGGATGCGCTGCCGCTCCGGCTCGGCTTGCGGTCCGGTCGACAACAGACTGGGCCGGCCAGGACGGGCCGGACGATCGCCTTGGTCTTGCAAGGTGCCTCCCTATTAATATTGCAGTACTTTACAAGAATCAAGAAAAATGTGCCGCGAGTTTGCGTTTTAATCGTGCGCGATACCACATTTAATGATGGGTCATATTTCAATTGTGCGCATGCTTGTCATATCGGTAAGTTATACTTTCAAGAAATGTTTTTGTGACATAAATGTGTCCCTTTGGAGACCAATGTGTTCCTGCTGGCCGTCACCGTGTATTTCATCGTCGCCTGCGCGGTCAGCTGGATGATCCTGTTTCCGTCCGGCCGCGACTTCGTGATGAATGCGCTGGCCGGCGCGAGCCAGCGGCTGCAGCGGCGCGCCGGCATGCTGGCCCGCCTGCGGCCCGCGCTGGATGAGCGTGCGCGGGCCGCCGGCGGCAGCGTCGTGGGGCTCGGGACCTTCGTGCGCCGCCACGCGCTGGCCTGCGCCGCCGGTGCCGCCCTCGTCTGCCTGCCGCCACTGGCCGCGCTGCTGCTGGCGGGACGGCCGGCCCTGAACGGCTACGAGCCGTCCAGCCGCGAGATGAACACGCAGGTGGCGGAACTGCTGCAGGGCGAGCAGCTGGTGCCGCCGCCGGCGCTGCCGCCGCTGGTGTTCGCGCAGGCGGAAGCGGCGCAGGAACGCCCGCTGCTGGTATCGGCGAGCCGCGACTGGGCATTGATGAACGCGGCCTACACGCAGCGCCTGCTGATGGTCTTCAAGATCATGAAGGAACAGCATGGCTACGAGATGGCCATCCTGGAAGGCTACCGCAGCCCCGCGCGCCAGGAGGCCTTGTCGGCGCTGGGACCGGGCGTCACGAACGCCAGGGCGTGGCAGAGCTGGCACCAGTACGGCCTGGCCGCCGACTGCGCCTTCGTCCGCGACGGCAAGCTGGTGATCTCGGAAAAGGATCCCTGGGCCATGCGCGGCTACCAGTTGTACGGCCAGGTGGCGGAATCGCTCGGCCTGACCTGGGGCGGGCGCTGGAAGATGATGGATTTCGGGCACACGGAACTGCGCGTGCCCGGCACGATGAAGCGATAGGAGCGCAACGATGGCAGCACCTTTGATCCGCCTGGGCGACCGCACGTCGCACGGCGGCACCGTAGTCGAGGCATCGCCGTTCAGCGACAGCGGCGGCAAGGGTATCGCACGCGTCGGCGACAAGGTCGATTGCCCGCGCCACAGCAACGTCACCATCGCCACGGGCGATCCGACGATGCTCGTGGATGGCCGCCCGGTCGCGCGCGACGGCGACAAGACCTCGTGCGGCGCCACGCTGATCGCCAGCCAGCAGAGCAGCATCGACATGGTGTGACATGGTGTCCTGGCTGAGGAACCTCACCTATACCGGCATTGCCGTCGGCGCCAGCTGGAGCGGCGCCGTCTGGCGCTGGCGCGCGACCAACCGCATGCCGGATACGGCGGACATCGTGCTCTGGCTGCTCGTGCTGCCGCTGGCCGTGCTGCTCGCGGCCTGGGGCGGACGCGCGCTGTACCGGCGCGCCACCGCCGCACCGGCGGCGGCCGCAAGCGCGCCCGAGGCGGCGGCCGCGGCGGCGCCCGTGCCCGCGCCGGCGCTTCCGCCGCTGGCCATCGTCGCCAGCGCGCTGCGCGTGCCGCACGGCGGCTCCGCCAGCGAGCTGGCCGCCGCGCTGGCCTCGGGAGAAGCGCGGCCGCAGCTCGATACGGAACTGGTCGACGACTATGGCTACCCAGTCCTCGCCGCGC
Source organism: Massilia paldalensis (assembly GCF_044901715.1). Taxonomy (NCBI): domain Bacteria; kingdom Pseudomonadati; phylum Pseudomonadota; class Betaproteobacteria; order Burkholderiales; family Oxalobacteraceae; genus Massilia; species Massilia paldalensis. Next base: position 1,353,315 of record NZ_JBJCIU010000001.1, on the reverse strand, counting down.
GCGTGGACGGCGTCGACGTCGATGCCGCGCGCGCGGCAATGGGCCCGTCCGGGGCCGCGGCCGGCTTCGGCGACGAACACTGGCGCGCCGTCGCCCTGGGCGGCGCCGTCGCCGCCGAACTGGCCGACTGGCTGGCCGCCCACCCCCGCATCCCGGAACATGCGGCGCGCATCGACGCGCGCGCGCCCTCGCCGCTGCCGCTGCTGGAACTGCATGTCGCCTGGCCACAGGACTTCACGGCGGCGCAACGGACGGCCGGCGGTGCCTGGTACCGCGACCTGCTGGCCGCGAGCGGATGGCCGGCCGAACGCATCGCCATCGCGCCGGAACCCGATCATGGCGACACGAACGGGCTGCCGCCAAGCCTGCTGGCGCGGGCCGGCCAGCCGCTCGTGGCCGTCGTCCTCGCGTGCGGTTCGCAACTGGGCAGCGCCACCGTCGACGCCATGGCCGTGGCGGGCAAGCTGCTCACGGCGCGCCAGCCGCAGGGCCTGATCCCCGGCGAAGGCGCCTGTGCCCTGCTGCTCGCGGATGCGACGCAAGCGGCCTTGCTGGCGCCCCACGAGGAGCTGCCCGCGCTGCGCGCGCTGGCGGCCGGCCGGCTGGGCGCATCCGCCGACGACGCCCGCCGCGTCGATGCCTCCGAGCTCGAAACCCTGTGCGCGCGGGCGTTGCGCGATGCCGGCTGCGCCGCCGACGCCGTGGCGCTCGTCGTGGCCGACGCCGACGCCCGCGCCGGCCGCGTGATGGAGCTGATGGGCGTCGCCACCGCGCAGCTGCCGCAGCTCGACACGGCCGCCGACCTGCTGCGCGCCGGCAGCGCCACAGGGGCCTGTGCGCCCGTCGCCTGGTTGTCCGCCCTGGCCGTGGGCGCGGAGGGCGCGCGCGAACGCCGCGCGCCGGTCCTGTGCATCGGCAATCTCGATCCTTTCCGCCGCGACGTCGCCGTGGTCGCGCCGGCCGACTTCATGCGTTAACCACACCGTCACCATGCAAAAAACCTGGCAATTCCTGACCTCCCGCACCAGCCTGACCGTGATCGGCTGGGTGGCCTTCGCCGCCCTGCTGCTGGTCGCCGCGCAGCTGCTGCAGTGGCCCATCGGCGTGCCGCTGGCGATCTTCGGCATCGCGCTGCTGATCGGCGCCGGCCTGTGGTACTGGCGCCGCCGCGGCCATGCGCGCAAGGCTGGCCAGCTGGGCGACATGATCGAACAGCAGACGGCGGCCGCGCCCGATGCCGCCCAGCGCCAGGAGACGGAAGTCATCCGCAAGCGCCTGCTGGACGCCATCGCCACGATCAAGGGCTCCAAGCTGGGCCAGCTGTCCGGCAACGCGGCGCTGTACGAACTGCCGTGGTACATGATCATCGGGAACCCGGCGGCCGGCAAGAGCACGGCCATCGCCAGCTCGGGCCTGCAGTTCCCTTTCGCCGACAGCAAGGTCGTGCAGGGCGTGGGCGGCACCCGCAACTGCGACTGGTTCTTTACGACGGAAGGCATCCTGCTCGACACGGCGGGCCGCTATTCCGTGGTGGACGACGACCGCGCCGAATGGTTCGGCTTCCTCGACCTGCTCAAGAAATACCGCCGCAAGGCCCCCATCAACGGTGTCATCATCGCCGTCAGCATCGCGGAGCTCACCCGCAACCGTCCCGAATTCGCCATCGACCTGGCCAAGAACCTGCGCCAGCGCGTGCAGGAACTGACGGAGCGCCTGGAGGTGCACGCGCCCGTCTACGTCGTGTTCACGAAGGCCGACCTGATCAACGGCTTCAACGAATTCTTCCAGGACAGCGAGCGGGGCGAACGCGAGAAAGTGTGGGGCGCCACGCTGCCCTACAACCAGGACGCCACCAGCGAGCAGCTGCTCGACCTGTTCGACACCCGCTTCGACGAACTGTACGACGGCCTGAAGGACCTGAGCCTGGCGAACATGGCGCTGCAATGGCGCGAGCGCATGCCGCCGGGCGTGTTCACCTTCCCGCTCGAGTTCTCGTCGATCAAGCCGGCGCTGCGCGCCTTCATCGCCACGCTGTTCGAGGAAAACCCGTTCCAGTTCAAGCCCGTGTTCCGCGGCTTCTACTTCACCAGCGCGCTGCAGGAAGGCGAGACCGTGTCGGCCTCCTCCGCGCGCGTGGCCCAGCGCTTCGACCTGCAGCTGCAGCCGCTGGAGCACGCCGACCAGCACCAGCAGCAGGGCTACTTCCTGCTCAACCTGTTCCGCAAGGTGATCTTCGCCGACAAGGACCTCGTCGCCCAGTACGCCAGCCCCGCCAAGACGCGCCTGCGCTACGCCGCCTTCTTCGGCGCCATGGCCATCGTCGGCCTGGCGCTGGGCGGCTGGAGCTGGTCGTACATGAACAACCGCCAGCTGGTCGCCAACGTGCAGGCGGACCTGGACCAGGCGACCAAGGTGCAGGCCAAGAGCCTGGACCTGCAGTCGCGCTTCCAGGCGCTGGAGATCCTGCAGGATCGCATCGAACAGCTCGACCGCTACGCCGAACACCGTCCGCTGTCGCTGAGCCTGGGCCTGTACCAGGGCGACATCCTGAACCGCAAGCTGAAGGAGGAGTACTTCAACGGCGTGCGCGAAGTGATGCTCAAGCCCGTCGCGCAGTCACTCGAGGGCTTCCTGGCGGAGGTGAACGGCAACGCCGGCCAGCTGCAGCCGATGAACAAGCCGGTCGGCGCCACGGGCACGGCCGCCGCCGCGCCTGCGGACGCGGCCACCGTCAACAACGGCGCCCAGCAGTTCAAGGATGCCTCCCCGACGGACGCCGAGGATGCCTACAACGCGCTGAAGACCTACCTGATGCTGGCCGATAAGTCGCGCGCCGAGAGCGCCCACCTGAACGACCAGCTGACCCGCTTCTGGCGCGTGTGGCTGGAAGGGAACCGCGGCGCCATGCCGCGCGAGCAGATGATCCGGAGCGCCGAGCGCATGATCTCGTTCTTCCTGGCCCAGGTCAACGATCCGTCCTGGCCCGTGATCGAGGAGCGCCGCGCCCTGGTCGACCAGACCCGCGACAACCTGCGCCGCGTGGTGCGCGGCATGCCGGCGCGCGAGCGCGTGTATGCCGACGTCAAGGCCCGTGCCTCCACCCGCTATCCGTCGGTGACGGTGGCGCGCATCGTCGGCGACCAGGACAAGGAACTGGTGCTGGGCAGCTATGCGATCTCCGGCGCCTTTACCCGCGCGGCCTGGGAAGGCTTCGTGCAGGACGCGTTCCGCGACGCCGCCAACCGCGAGCTGCAGAGCGCCGACTGGGTGCTCAAGACGGCCTCGAAGGACGACCTCACGCTGGAAGGCAGCCCGGAACAGATCCAGAAGTCGCTGGTGGACCTGTACAAGAACGAGTACGCGCGCGAATGGCAGAAGTTCATGCAGGGCGTCACTGTGCGCGACCTGAACGGCTTCGATGCGGCCGCCAGCGCGATGGACCGCCTGGGCGACCCGCAGAACTCGCCGCTGAACAAGCTGGTGGCTGCCGTGTACGAGCAGACCTCGTGGGACAACCCCTCCCTGATCGGCACCGGCCTGCAGCGCGCCCAGAACGGCCTGGCCGGCTGGTTCCGCGAGACGGTGCTGCGCCAGAAACCGGCCGCCGTCAACGTCAACCTGCCTGCCGCGAACGTGCAGAACGCCGCCCTGCCCCTCGGCCCCGTGGGACGCGAATTCTCCGGCGTCGCGCGCCTCGTGGTGGCCCGCGACAAGGATGCGTCGCTGATGCGTGGCTACATCGACAACCTGTCCAAGCTGCGCGCCCGCTTCAACCAGATCAAGAACCAGGGCGACCCCGGCCCCGGCGCCAAGCAGCTGATGCAGCAGACGCTGGACGGCAACGGCTCCGAACTGGCCGACGCGCTGAAATACGTCGACGAGCAGATGCTGGTCGGGATGACGGACGCCCAGCGCCAGGCGCTGCGTCCGGTGCTGGTGCGGCCGCTGATGCAGACCTTCGCCGTGATCGTGCAGCCGGCCGAGGCCGAGATCAACAAGGTCTGGGCCGCCCAGGTCGTCCAGCCGTTCAACAAGAACCTGGCCTTGAAGTATCCGTTCGCGACCGAGTCGAAGGCCGAGGCCAGCAACGCGGAGATCGGCGAGATCTTCGGGCCGGACGGCGCCATCGCCAAGTTCTTTACCAGCACGATGGGTCCGCTGGTCGTGCGCCGCGGCGATTCGCTCAGCAGCCGCACCTGGGCCAATATGGGTGTCACGCTGGCGCCGAACGTCGTCGCCAGCTTCCCGAACTGGGTGGCACCGCTGGCCGCCGGCGGCGTCGCCAACGCGGCCGCCTCCAGCGGCGGCGAGGCCCAGACGAAGTTCGACGTGCAGGCGCTGGGCGCCACCGGCGCCACCGAATTCACGCTGGAGATCGACGGCCAGTCGCTGCGCTGGCGCGGCCAGCCGCAGCCCTGGGTGCACATGGCGTGGCCGAACCCGTCCGGCGTACCGGGCGCGAAGATCACGGCGCTGACGCCGGAAGGCCGCAACGTGGTGCTGCTCGACGAGCCGGGCCATTTCGGCCTGAAGAAGATGATCGACGCGGCCCAGCGCAAGCGCAAGGACGGCGGCGTGTTCGAACTGAACTGGCAGAACGGCAACGTGACCGTCACCGCCAACCTGAAGGTGCTGCCGAGCGCCCCGGCACCCGCGCAGGCGGCCCAGCCGGCCCAGGGCTTCAAGCGCCTGCGCCTGCCGGACGTCATCACGGCGCCGGCACCGCAGCCGCCGGCCGTGCCGGCCGCCGCGCCCGCGCCGGCAGCACCTGTACGCACCGCCATGGCACAAGGAGAAGCACGATGAGCCGCGTCGTCACCCCCGTCAGCGTCGGCTATTTCGGCAAGCTGCCCAGCCGTGGCGACTTCGTCAAGGGCAGCACCAGCCCGGCGCTGCTGAAGATCCTGGACGACTGGCTGTCCGAGGCAATGGACCTGATGAGCGCCAACGCGCGCTGGAAGCTGGCCTACGATGCGGTCGCGCCGCTGCACTTCGCCTTCGTCGGCCCGCGCCGGCGCCACGCGATCGGCGGCCACATCGTCGCCAGCAGCGACGCCTCCAGCCGCCGCTATCCGTTCCTGATGGCCGGCGCGATGGAAGTGGCCGAGCCAGCCGCCTTCGTGCCAAACACGCCGCTCGTGTTCTCGCGCCTGTGGAGCCGCCTCGAAGGCCTGACCGCGGGCGTGCGCGGCGCCGCCGATCCCACGGTGCCGCTGCAATCGGCCAGCAGCCAGCCGGTGGAGCTGGACCTGCGCGCGGCCGCCTACGATGCCGCCTTCGACGACTTCCTCGAGCTGCAGACCGTGGGCGCGCTCGATGCGCTGCTGGCGCAGGCAGGCTTCCGCGGTTCCGCGCGCCAGATCCTGCTGGCGCTGGGCATGCTACTGCAGCCCGTACTGGCCAGCAGTTCCAGCCGGCTGGAAAAGAGCCTCGTGCTGCCGCTGCCGGAAGACCCGATGTACCGCAACCTCGTCGCCGCGTTCTGGATGCACGTCATCACGCCATTCCTGGTGCGCGCCGACTTCGAGCTGGCGCTGTTCATCACCCGCCTGGAAGGCCGTCCTGCGCTGATCCTGGGCTTTTCCGGCGCCTCGGCGCAGACGCTGCGCACCATCATCGATCCGCAGGCGGGGCTGGACCACAACATCGCGTTCGAGGAGCTGGACTGGGTCGAAGACCAGGTCGACAGCGACTATGCGATCAAGAAGCTCTCCACCTACCTGGCCCAGGGCAGCCTGTCCCTCAAGTCCGCGCTGGAATCGGTCGGCACGGCATTCATCGGAACCTGACCATGCGAACCATCCCCCATTGCCTCCTTGCCGCCGCATTCTCCGCCATGGCCCTGCAGACGCCGGCCCAGGCCCAGAACGTGGCACCGGCGCAAACGGCTGCGCAGCCGGGCCAGGTCACGGCCAGCGGCACCGTCCCCGACGAAGCGACCAAGGCCGCCGTGCTGGCCAAGCTGCGCGAGGTCTACGGCGCCGACCGCGTGGTCGACCAGATCGCCATCGGCCCCGTCGCCATGCCGGCCAACTGGAACGGCTACGTGCAGAAGCTGATCAATCCTGACCTGCGCCAGATCAGCCGCGGCCAGCTCAAGATCGACGGCAGCACGGTGAGCCTGCGCGGCGAGGTCGCCAACGAATCGCTGCGCCAGCGCATCGCGAGCAACGTGGCAACGAACCTGAACCCGACCTACACGGTCAACAACGGCCTGCGCGTCTCGAGCAACGAACAGGCCATCCTCGACGACACGCTGGCCAACCGCACGATCGAGTTCGAGAGCGGCCAGGCGACGCTGACGCCGAAGGGCCGCGCGATCCTCGACGAGATGGTGGCCGCCATGATGAAGCTGAAGGGCCGCAGGATCGAGATCATCGGCCACACGGACAGCGCCGGCCTGCGCGCCAGCAACGTCAGCCTGAGCCAGGCCCGCGCCGCCACCGTCAAGGCCTACCTGGCCAGCCACGGCATCGCCGAGGAACTGCTCAGCGCCAGCGGCCAGGGACCCGACCGGCCGATCGCCAGCAACGACACCGCCGATGGACGCGCGCGCAACCGCCGCATCGAGTTCCGCCTGGCCCAGTAATATCGACAAAGGACACCATGTTTACCGCAGAAGAACTGCTGCACCCCATCAGCGCCAGCCAGCCGGCCGGCATCGACACGGCCTTTTCCAGCGACCTGGACGCCATCGCCCAGGCGCGCCGCTTCGACGATCCGTCGCTGGCGCAGGGCGAATGGGTGACGGACCTGAAGGAAGCCGACTGGGAATTCGTCGTCAAGCGCTGCGCGCTGCTGCTGCGCGAGCAGACCAAGGACCTGCGCCTGGCCGTGTGGCTGGCCGAGGCGGCCACGAAGGAATACGGCCTGCGCGGCCTGGGCGAAGGCTTGCTGCTGCTGGCCGGGCTGTGCGAGCGCTTCTGGGACCTGGGCCTGTAGCCGGAAGCCGACGGCGGCGACCAGGAACAGCGCATCGGCAACCTGGCCTGGATGCTGTCGCGCATCCGCTCGCTGGTGCGCGAGGTGCCGTTGACGGAGGGCCGCGGCAGCGCCTGGTCGACCGTCGATTTCGAGGGCGCGCGCCGCCGCGCGGCCGCCGGCGACACGGAGACGCCGCCGCGCCTGGCCGACATGGAAGTGGCCAAACGCGCCAATTCGCTCGCCTTCGTCGCCGCCTTCCGCGACGATGCCCAGTACTGCCTGGACGCGCTGGGAGAGCTGGAGCGGGTGGCGGATGCGCGCCTGGGCCAGGACAGCCCGGGATTCTCGGCCGCGCGCGAAGCCGTCCAGGCGATGCTGCATGCGATGCCGGCGCCGGCCACGGTCGACGTCGACCCGCAGCCGGAAGCCGCGGAAGCGCCGGCAGCGCAGGCCTCATCCGCGCCTTCGGCGCCAATGGTGCCGGGCCAGATCCGCAGCCGCGCCGACGCGATCGCCCAGTTGCGCGCGGTGGCGAAGTTCTTCCGCGAGACGGAGCCGCACAGCCCCGTGTCGTATTTCGCCGAGAAAGCGGCGAACGCGGGCGAGCAGGACCTGCATACCTGGCTGCGCTCCGTCATCAAGGACCAGGGTTCGCTGGCCCATATCGAGGAGCTGCTGGGCGTGCCGCCGTCCAACTGAACCGAATAATTCAGCCCAATAATGACGTAGTCCCTGCGGAGGCAGGGACCCAATGTTGCGTACACCGCCGCGGAGCCGGCATTATCGGGCCCCTGCCTTCGCAGGGGCGACGGATTTACCCGATCGTGTAAGTGAAGTTGCCCTGCTCGTCCGCCCCCACCCCGATCCGCTCGATCGCCCGGCCTTCCGCCATCCGCGCCAGCACCGTCTCCGCGATCTCCGGCAGCAGCGTGCCGTTCAGGATGTTGTCGACATTGCGCGCGCCGGAATCGACTTCCGTGCAGCGCGCCAGCACGGCGTCGACCAGGGCCTCGTCGTAGAAGAACGCGGCCTTGTGGTTCGCGTGCACGCGCTTGCCGATGCGGTCCAGCTTCAATTCGATGATCTCGGCCAGCACGTCGTCGGCGATCGGATAGTACGGCACCACCTTCAGGCGGCCCAAGAAGGCCGGCTTGAACTGCTTCACCAGCGCGGGACGGATCAGCGCCTCCAGTTCGTCTACCGACGGCAGCTCCTCGGCTGTCTTGTTCAGGCAGGCCTGCATCAGGGTGCTCGACGCCACGTTCGACGTCAGGATGATGATGGTGTTGCGGAAGTCGACCTCGCGCCCTTCCGCATCGTCCAGCACGCCCTTGTCGAACACCTGGAAGAACAGCTCCAGCACGTCCGGGTGCGCCTTCTCCACTTCGTCCAGCAGCACGACGCTGTACGGGTTGCGGCGCACCGCTTCCGTCAGCACGCCGCCCTCGCCATAGCCCACGTAGCCCGGCGGCGAGCCTTTCAGGCCGGAGACGCTGTGCGCCTCCTGGTATTCGCTCATGTTGATGGTGACGAGCTTCTTCTCGCCGCCGTACAGCACGTCGGCCAGCGCCAGCGCCGTCTCCGTCTTGCCGACGCCGGAGGGGCCGACGAACAGGAACACGCCCTTCGGCTTGTTCGGGTCGTCCAGGTTGGCGCGCGCCGTGCGCACGCGCTGCGCGACGGCGTCGATCGCGTGCGGCTGGCCAAGCACGCGCTGTTCCAGCAGGTCGCGCAGGTTCAGCACCGTGCGGATCTCGTCCGTGACCATCTTGCCGAGCGGGATGCCGGTCCAGTTGGACACGATCGCCGCCACCGCATGGCCATCCACCTGCAGCGGCACCAGCGGCGCCTCGCCCTGCAGTTCGCGCAGCTCCGCCTGCAAGGCCTGCAGGTCGGTGCCGGCCGCCGCTTCGCCACGGGCAGCTTCGATGCGCGCCGCCAGCGCCTGCTCGGCCTCCCAGCGCGTGCGCAGCTGCGCCAGCTCGTCCTCGACACCGGAACGGGAGGCGGCAAGCTCCTCCAGCCGCGCCGCATGCACGGGATTGCCGCCCGACTGTTCGCGCTCCAGCGCCGCGCGCTCGGCCTCGATGCGTTCCAGCCTGCGCACCAGGTCCTCGATCTGCGCCGGCGCGGCGGCCCGGCCCAGCGCCACCTTGGCGCAGGCCGTGTCCAGCACGCTGATGGCCTTGTCCGGCAGCTGGCGGCCGCTGATGTAGCGGTGCGACAGGCGCACGGCCTCCGTCACGGCCTCGTCGTGCACGCACACGCCGAAGTGTTTTTCCATCAGGGGCGCCATCGCGCGCAGCATGGCGCAGGCGATCTCCTCGCTCGGTTCCTCGACCTTCACGACCTGGAAGCGGCGCGCCAGCGCGGGATCCTTCTCGAAATACTTCTTGTATTCGCTCCACGTGGTCGCCGCGATGGTGCGCAGTTCGCCCCGCGCGAGCGCCGGCTTGAGCAGGTTGGCAGCATCGTTCTGGCCGGCCTGGCCGCCGGCGCCGATCATCGTGTGGGCCTCGTCGATGAACAGGATGATCGGCTGCGGGCTCTTCTTGACCTCGTCGATCGTGTTCTTGAGGCGGTTCTCGAACTCGCCCTTGACGCTGGCGCCGGCCTGCAGCAGGCCCATGTCGAGGACGCGGATGGAGACGCCGCGCAGCACCTCGGGCACGTCGCCCTGGGCCACGCGCAGCGCCAGGCCTTCCACCACAGCCGTCTTGCCCACGCCGGCTTCACCGGTCAGGATCGGATTGTTCTGGCGGCGGCGCATCAGGATGTCGATCACCTGGCGGATCTCCGCGTCGCGGCCGATCACGGGATCGACGTGGCCGTCGCGGGCGCGCTGGGTCAGGTCGGTCGTGAACTGGTCCAGCGCCGGCGTCTTCGAGACGGCCTGGCGCTGCAGCTCGCCGACCGGGTCGCCGCCCTCGCCGACGGCCGGTTCGTTCGCGACCGCCACGGCCGGCGCTTCCGCCGACCCTTCCGTGATCTCGTCGAAGTGGTGCTTGATGCGGTCGACGTCGAACTCGGCGAACAGGCCGGACGCGCGATGGGCCAGTTGCGACAGCTCGGGAGAACTCAGCAGCGCCTGCAGCAGGTGACCGCTACGGACCTGCGCCTGCTGGCCCGCCCGCAAATCGAGCGAGGCGATCAGCCAGGCATGCTCGAACAACTTGGGCAGGCGTTCGGAAAAGACGGGCGTGCGGGTATTGCCGCTCCTGAATTTCGCCACTTCGGCCTGCAGGTCGGCTTCCAGGCGCGAGGCCGCGATGCCGCAGCGGCGCGCGATCACGGACACGTCGCTGGCCGGCTCTTCCAGCAGCGCCAGGAACAGGTGCTCGATGTCGACCTCGTACTGGCCCAGCGACACGCACAGGCTGGCCGCGCGCGTCGCGGCCGTGCGGCTCGTGTCGTCCAGCTTGCCGATCAGCGTCTTCAGGTTGATGCTCATGCCTTCTCTCCAGTTGTGGAATCGCCGCAGGCGCGGCGCGAAACTCTAGAATCGCCGCTCAGGCGGCGTGGATCTCGTAGCGCACGTCGGCGCGGTCCTGCTGCTGCGGTCCGTCGACCATGAAACCGTCCCAGCCCAGGCGGCCACCGGCGCCCGGCGCCCCGAGCGTCACGCCGCGCACATCGGCGGCGCGCAGCACCAGCTGCACCTCGTATTCGAGCGACAGGCCCGTGAACATCGTCAGCATGCTCGCCAGCGCGCGCGCCGCCCGCCCGCCGGGCAGGAAGGATTCGTAGGCCGCGAGGTCGAGCGGGCCGATGACCAGGCGCAGGCGCAGGTCGCGCTGCCACACGCGCGTGCCCGCCAGCGCGCCGGCGCCCAGCATGGCATTGCCCATGCCCAGCGCCGTCTGCTGCGCGGCGGGAACGTCGTACCACCGTCCGACGAACTGCTCGGCGCGCACGGGCTGGCCGAAGTATTCGGACAAAACGCGGGCGATCTGCACGCTCGACGCGGGGCGCTGGCGCATCGCCGTCGCGAAATACGCGACGGATTCGTCCAGCACGCCCTCGCCGTGGTCGGACAGGCGCCGGCGCAGCGACTCGTGGCCCATGCCGGCCAGCGACAGCAGTAGCGGCAGGAAGCCGTCCTTGCGCGCCACGCCGTGGTATTTCAGCTCGAGCCGGTACTTGCGCCAGGCTTCGTAGAACAGCGCCAGCGTACGGTTCGAGAACGTGTCCAGGAAGGCGCGCGGCCCCTCGTCGCGCTCGTACAGCACGTGCGCCGCGATGCGTTCCGTGTAGTGCGCCGGCAGCGCGCCGCTGCTGCCCAGCAGGCCCATGAAGGTCGGCGTCAGGCGCACGTACTTCAGCTCCTGCGACTGCAGCGCCTCGGCCAGCGCGGCACGGTCCGGCGCGACGGCGCGCGGTTCCGGCTGCAGCGCCTCGATCTCGCTGGCCGGGAAGGACAGCGAGGTCGAATTCTGGAAGCGCAGGAAGTTCGCGAGCGCGCCCTCTTCCGAACGGCCGCGGCGGCGCAGCCATAGTTCGATCATCCGCACCGCCTGGAAATACTGGAAGCGGTACGGCGCGGCGAACAGGCGCTCGATTACAGCAGGCTCAAATCGCCGCTTCGGGGCTGGCATCGCAGCAGCTCTCCTCCGGTCTTGTTCGATACGATCACCAGCTGGGTGAAGCTGTTGGCATGGACGTACAGGCCCAGGAAGCGCTCGACGATGTGGGCGAACGCGTCGATGCCGCTGCCGACGAAGGCTTCCTCGTCGATCGTCAGGCGTACCTCGATGCCGCGCACCATGCAGGCGAACGGGTTCCCCGCCATCCAGGTCGTCGCCGCCCGGTGCGCCACCGCGACGATGCCGCCGATCTGGCGCTGCGACGACGGCGAGCGCGGCAGGTCGTACAGGGCCAGCATCTCGCGGAACGCATCGACGCCGCCGTCCGACAGCGACAGGTGGTTCAGCGACAGGTGCGAGATCAGACGCCAGTGGGCGCCGCGGCCGCGCTCGAAGCGGTACGACGGAGTCGGCTTCCTGAGGAAGGCGATGGAACGCACGCTCGATCCTCCCTCCAGGAACAGGTCGCCGCCGCGCACGCCGTAGGACAGCTGCGCCGGCAGGTCGCGGTTGGTGCACGTCAGCTCCAGGCTCAGGGTATCCGTTTCCACCTCGGCCGGGTCGAAATCGATGTCGACCAGCGAGATCTGGGTCTCGAAGCCGGGGCTGCGTTCGGCCAGCGCCCCGTCGCGCCGCACGATCCAGTAATGCCCGCTCTTCTCGGGCGCCTGGCCGTGGCGCAGCGAATAGAAGGGCCGGAACTCGACGAGCGATTCGCCCTGCGGGGTCTGGCGCAGCAGGCGTACGGCGTCGATCGACTGCACCTCGAAGGCGTACGCACGGCGCGCGTCGGCCAGCACGGGATAGCTGGCCGTCGTGTGCGTCAGGCGGATCGGCTCGCCCCGCTGGCGGAACAGGTTCACGACCGGCGTGCAGCCCAGCAGCAGGTTGTTGGCCGACAGTGTGCCGAGCATGCGCGCCGTGTTCGAATCCGTGCGCAGGCCGGACAGCGCCAGGTGCAGCGTGATCGTGCGCGCGCCGGCCGGCAGTACCTTCGCAAGCGCCTCCAGGTCGATGTCGAAGAAGTTGAACTTCTCCGGGAAGCAGAAGTACTCGGTCAGCAAACGGTAGGCCGTGTGCGAGCGGGCCGAGAAGTCGATCAGCGACTCCTCCTCGCCGAAGCCGGCCGGCTTGACGGGAATCGCGGGGAGCGCCAGCCAGCGGCCGTTGCCGTCGGCCTCCGCATACGCGCAGACGCCGCGCATGAACAGCGCGTCCCGCAGCGCCGCGCAGAACGACGGTTCGCCGTCGATGAACACGCGCAGCGCCGGCAGCTTGAGCTGGGCGATCGTCACCTGGGCCGCGGTGGCGGACAGCGTGATCGAGATCGACGAGGTGGCCTGCGGGGGTGCGCGCACGGCGTCGGGCGCGTCGATGATGGGGTCGAAGCGCGCGCCCGACAGCGCCAGCGGCGCCACCGTGACCGGGTAGGCGGTGCGGAAGGTGCAGGCAGCGCCGCGCACGGGACGCGTGGTCAGCTGCGTGCCGCGCGGGATCTCGGCGGCCGCCGTCATCTGGGCGGCCGCGCCGCCGAAGTCCATGCGCGCGATCGAGCACGAGGGAAACGGCCGCAGGTAGTGCGGGTACAGCACCTCGAACAGCGCTTCGGTGAATTCGGGGTAATCGTCGTCGAGACGCTTTGCGATGCGCGAGTTCAGCAGCGCGAACGACTCGATCATGCGTTCGATGTGCGGGTCTTCGCACACCTCGCCGCCGATCAGGAGCTTGCCGGCGATCTTGGGATAGCGCTCGGAAAATTCGCGCGCGTGGCGGCGCAGGAAGCCGAGCTCCTGCTCGTAATACGGTAGTAACTGGTCCAACCTAGGCTCCTGGCTGCGCCGGACGGCGCGCCTTGCTGATCGTGTATTGCAGGCTGGAGGGCTGGAGGACGGCGTCGAAATTGACGGGTTCGTGCGCCGCGCTCACGACCATCAGCGCCGTGATGGCGAAATTCAGGCGATTGACCGCGTCGTCGCGCAATTCGAGCCGGGCCTGGACGTTGCGCAGGCGCGGCTCGTGGCGCGCGATGGCCTGCTCCAGGCTGCGGCAGATGAAGGCGCGGTCGTCGGTGCTCGACAGCGACAGGCCGGCGAAATCGTGCAGGCCGTACGTGACGATCGAGCGCGCGCACTCGGGGAAGCGGCGGAAGGTCTCTTCCGGCACCACGGTGCGCGTGTTCAGCAGCGCTTCCAGGTCGCGCGCCACCGAGTCCTTCATTTCCTCGAGCGACACGCGCGGCACCGTGCCTGCCGGGCCCGCGCTAGACCCGCTGTTACCAACCCCGTGGCCCGAGCGCTCCATCAGCCGGTCGAACAGCCCCGGCGTGAATCCCTTGGCAGGCATCGTGCCGTCCGTCTATCAGGCAGCGATCTTGTTGGCCGACAGGTCCCATCCGCCCGAGGTGTTACCGCCCGAACCGCCGCCGACCTTCTGCTGGGTGTACTTCCACTTGACCTTGGAGTACTTCAGCGCCACGTCCTCGGTCAGGATGTTGCCCGGTTCGACCGACGGCGACACGCTGCTGATCAGGACGTTTTCCAGCTCGATCTCGAAGTACTTGACGCGCTCGCCCTGGCCGTCGGCGCGCAGGAACTCGAACTTCGCCTTCGGGATGGTCTTGCCCGACGAGCAGGTCTGCAGCAGGATCGGGGTGGCCAGGTCGGCCAGCTTGGACACGACGATGTCCTTGTGCTCGGTGCGCTCGGCGGTGTGGCCGCCGCCGGTCGACGCGGTGGCCGACTTCGGCTGGAGCACTTCCCACTGGACGCTCTTCACCTCGATCCAGTCCTTGTGGGCGGTATCGGCGGACTCGCCCTTGATGCCGTCGATTTGGAGGTAGACGTCGATTGCCATGTTGTTCTCTTCCTTTCAGTGTGGTGGATGACTACGAAGAACGCATCAGGTTTTGGTCGATGCCGGGAGTTCCGCCACGAGGCGGAGGGAAACCGACAGCTCGTCGAGCTGGAAATGCGGGCGCAGGAACGACACCGCGCGGTACACGCCCGGACGGCCCGGCACTTCCGATACCTGCACGCTCGCCTCGCGCAGCGGGAACTGCGCCTTCTGCTCCTGGCTCGCGTTATCGTCCAGCAGCACGTACTGGGTCAGCCAGCGATTCAGGAAGTCTTCGACGTTCGAGGCCGCCGCGAAGCTGCCGATCTTGTCGCGCATCATGGCCTTCATGTAGTGGGCGATGCGCGAGACGGCGAAGATGTACTGCAGCTGCGCCGACAGCACGGCGTTCGCGTTGGCCGCGTCGCTGTTGTACTTGCGCGCCTTCTGCGCCGACTGGGCGCCGAAGAACGCCGCGTAGTCCGTGTTCTTGCAGTGGACGAGCGAGATGAAGCCCAGGTCCGACAATTCCTTCTCGCGGCGGTCCGTGATCGCGATCTCGGTCGGGCACTTGAGCGCCACTTCGCCTTCGTCGGTCTTGAAGGTGTGAGTCGGCAGGTCTTCGACCAGGCCGCCGCCCTCCACGCCGCGGATCGCCGCGCACCAGCCGTAGTCCTCGAAGGCGGCCGTCAGCTTGGTGCCGAACGCGTAGGCGGCGTTGCACCACAGGTATTTGTGGTGGTCGGTACCGTCGACGTCCTCGACGAAATTGAAGCCCTCGGTGGTGGCGCCGTCGGCCGGGTTGTACGGCAGGCGGCCCAGGAAGCGCGGCAGCGTCAGGCCGACGTAGCGCGAATCTTCCGATTCGCGGAACGATTTCCACTTGGCGTATTCGACGGTGTCGAACACCTTCGACAGGTCGCGCGGCTTGCCCAGGTCGGCGTACGTCTCCAGGCCGAACAGCTCCGGCGAGGCGGCCGAGATGAACGGCGCGTGCGCGGCCGCGGCCACGTGCGACATCTGCTCGATGAAGTACATGTCCTCGGGCTGGCGGGTGATCTCGAAGTCGCCCAGCAGCGCGCCGAACGGGGCGCCGCCGAAGGTGCCGAATTCCTCTTCGTAGACCTTGCGGAACATGGTGCTCTGGTCGAACTCGATCGCGCTCTGGAAGTCCTTCACCAGTTCGCGCTTGGTCGCGTTGAGCATCTTGACCTTCAGGTTCTGGCCCGTCGCCGTGTTGCGCACCAGGTAGTTCAGGCCCGTCCAGCTGCTTTCCAGCTTCTGGAATTCGGGCGCGTGCATCACGGCCGACAGCTGCGCCGAGATCAGGCGGTCCAGTTCGGCGACGCGGGCATCGATCGTGGCGGCCAGATTGTCGGACACGACGACCGTGCCTTCCATGACCTGGCTGACCAGTTCCCCGATCAGGTCCTTGGCGCGGGCATGTTCGGCGTCCGACTTGGCGACCTTGCTCTGCTCGACGATCTGGTCCAGCAGGTCGGCTTCCAGGGCCGGGGCGGCTGCGGTATCCGCCGCGCCGGCGGCATTCGATTGCGCGGACATGGTCATTCCTTCGGATTCTGGCGGCCCAGTTCGGCCATTTTCTCGGTGCTGTTCAACACGTCGTTGAGCAGGTCTTCCAGCTTGTCGTTGCCGGCCAGCTTGTTGCGCAGGTCGGCCAGCTTGGTGCGCGCCTCCAGCAGCTTCTTCAGGGGTTCGACCTGCTGCACGACGGCTTCGGGGCGGAAGTCGTCCATCGAGCGGAATTTCAGGTCGACGGCGAACTGGCCACCCTCGTCCGACAGCTCGTTCGGCACGCGGAACGCGGCGCGCGGCTCGACGCCCTTCATCACCTCGTCGAAGTTGTCGCGGTCGATGCCGACGAAGCTGCGCTCCTTCAGGCGCTTCTGCGGTACTTCCGAGTTACCGCCGAAGTCGCCGACGACGCCGACGACCAGCGGCAGTTCCTTGTTTTCGATCGCATCGCCGATCTCGACGTCGTACGTCATCTGCACGCGCGGCGGGCGGATCTTCTGCAGCTTCTTTTGCACACTCGAATTTCTGGACATGGCATTCCCCTGCTGGGTTGATTCGGATTTACTTGAGCGCGCCGAACGGGTTGGCGCTGCCGCCGCCGTCGTCGGCCTTGGCCTTGGCCTTGCGGCCCTTGGTCGCGACGGACTTCTGCGGCG
Source organism: Massilia paldalensis (assembly GCF_044901715.1). Lineage (NCBI taxonomy): Bacteria > Pseudomonadati > Pseudomonadota > Betaproteobacteria > Burkholderiales > Oxalobacteraceae > Massilia > Massilia paldalensis. Next base: position 1,336,784 of record NZ_JBJCIU010000001.1, on the reverse strand, counting down.
GCGCCGGCGGCGTGGCCGGCGGCACCAGCACCTGTTCGCCGAGGCTTTCGCGCAGCAGCTTGGCCAGGTCCTGCGACTCGGTGCGGATCGAGCCGGACAGGTTGTTCTGGCGCGACAGGTCGGCCAGCGCGCGGGTCGACAGGCGCAGGCCGCTGATCGCGATGATGCTGTTGGCCAGGCGGTCGTTGGGGTCGCGCACCAGCACTTCCTGGGCGCTCGTGATCGCGTCGCCGTACTGGCCGGCGTCGTAGCGCGTCTGGGCGATATTGGCCCATGGAGTCTTGTCCGCCGGGTACGCGGCCGCGGCTTCCTTCCACAACGCGACGGCCTGCTCCTTCTGGCCGGCGCTGCTGGCCTGGCTGGCCTTGGCCAGCATGTCGTCCATCGACGGCACGGCAGGCTTCTGCGCGACGACCGGTTGCGTCGTGCTGCAGGCGGAGAGCGCGATCGCGCAGGCGATGGCGCCAAGGAGGCGGGTGGTTCGGCCAATGCGTCCGAATGGCATTGCAGCGGTCATGCTTCCCTCACAACGATGAATATACGATGCTTTATTGGTAATTTTGTAAAACGAGAGGCATAATACCAGAGGCATTTTATTGACGTCGCTCAATTTATTTTCAATCGTGCGCGGGAATCATGGGACATCAAATTCTCACACATTCTCACATCGTCCCCGCCAATCCAGCATTTCTGGCGTGGCGGTCGCAATGGAAAGGTGAATATTCACTTCTTTGCACCGAGGAAATTTTGTGTCTTCAATCGGGCGCAGCAATAGACAAAGAAATGTTACTGTTCAGCCACTTTCATCGACAGCAGCAAGGATGCGCATAGCATGAGCGGCAAGATTCTTTGGGGCGAGGGCTTGTTCCTCCGTCCCCAGCATTTCCAGCAACAGGACCAGTACCACGAGGAGCGCCTGCACCGTACCGCCGGCCTGCTGCACCCGTACGCGTGGGGCGTCGGCGCGCTCCAGGTCGACCGCGACGCGCTGGCCAACAATGCGCTGCGCCTGCTCGAACTGTCGCTGCGCTTCCAGGATGGCGAGCTGTATTCGGCCCCCGGCGGCGACGAGCTGCCGGAAACGGTCGACCTCAGCCAGCTGCCGCAGTCGGTACAGGCGGTGACCTACCACGTCGCCCTGCCCGGCTTCAAGCCCTTCGGCGGCAACTTCGGCGGCCAGGGCGGCGACGCCGGCAACGCCGTGCGCTTCCGCCAGCTCGAACGCGAGACCCCGGACCTGTACACGCAGGCGGCCGGCGCCCAGCTTTCCTATCTGCGCAAGACGGTGCGCCTGGTGTCGGATGCGGAACCGCTCGACGCCTACGTCCACTTCCCGCTGCTGCGCCTGCGCCGCGCGGCCACGGGTGGCTTCGAGCTGGACGCCGGCTTCGTCCCGCCCAGCCTGACGATCAAGAGCGCACCCCAGCTGTTCCTGCAGCTGCGCCGCCTGCTCGACGCGCTGCAGGCCAAGGTGAGCGCGCTGTACGGCCACCACCGCGAACCGAGCAAGCACGTGATCGAATTCCGCTCCGGCGACATGTCCTCGTTCTGGCTGCTTCACACGGCCAGCACGGCGTGCGCGTCGCTGTCGCACTACTTCCATCACCCGTCGCTGCATCCGGAACGCCTGTACGAACAGCTGCTGTCGCTGGCGGGCAGCCTGATGACGTTCTCCAAGAGCTGGACGCTGGCCGACCTGCCGCCCTACCAGCACCAGGATCCGGGCCCCGCGTTCGCCACGCTGCACCAGATCATCCGCGAGCTGCTGGACACCGTGATCTCGGCGAAGTATTTCGCGATCGCGCTGCGCGAGGTGAAGCCCTCGTACTGGCACGGCATGCTGGATTCGCAGAAGATCGACGACAAGACCACGTTCTTCCTGGCCGTCTCGAGCGGCATGCCGGCCAGCGAGCTGGTGGACGTGGTGCCGCTGCGCTTCAAGATCGGCGCACCGGACGACGTCGAGAAATTCGTGCTGTCGGCGATGCCGGGCGTACGCCTCGTGCACGCGCCCCAGGTGCCGGCCGCCGTGCCCGTGCGCCCGGACGCCGTCTACTTCGCCATCGAGGCCAAGGGCCAGATGTACGAGCGCATGCTGCAGGCGCAGTCGATTTCGATCTATGTCCCGGGCAGCATGTCCGATGCCCAGATGGACCTGGTGGCAGTGACATCCTGAAGCAAGGAAGATATCCATGAGTACCACGACCGCACCTTCCCTGATGGGCAACGCCGCACCGATGGCGGCGCCGACCACGCCGCAGACGCTGCTCGACCTGATGTACGACGGCTTCTACGCGCTGTTCATGCTCAAGAACGGCAACCGTCCGCAGGACGACGCCGCGTTCGCCCGCAAGATGACGCAATTCCTCGACGACTTCGGCCGTAACGCGCGCAAGCACAACGCGTCGCCGGACGACGTGGACGCGGCAAAATACGCGTTCTGCGCCGCCGTCGACGAGATCATCCTGCGCTCACCCTTCCCCATCCGCGACGCCTGGGAACGCAAGCCGCTGCAGCTGCAGCTGTTCGGCGACCAGCTCGCGGGCGAGAATTTCTTCAACCGCCTGGAGCAGCTGCGCGCGCGCGGCAGCGCCCACGTACAGGCGCTCGAGGTATTCCATATGTGCCTGCTGCTCGGCTTCCAGGGCCGCTACATCATCGAAGGCACGGAAAAACTGAACTACCTGACCTCGCGCCTGGGCGACGAGATCGCGCACATGAAGGGCAAGCGCGGCGGCTTCGCGCCGCATGCGGAACGCCCCGACCAGATCGCCCACAAGCTGCGCAGCGACCTGCCGATGTGGGCGCTGTATTCGGTGTTCGGCCTGATCTGCGTGCTGGGCTACATCGGCCTGCGCACCTCGCTCGGCCATACCAGTGAAGAACGCATGAACGCCTACAGCGACGTCGTCAAGATGGCGCCGCGCCAGGCCAACCTGACGATCACCCTGCCGTAAATGGATCTGCCGCTCGACGCGTCTGCCATCCCGCCGCTGTCGGCGTTGTTCGGCACCGGCCTGTCGCAACACGCGCGCCTGCTCACGCTGGCCAGCGCGCAGGACGGCGCGCTGCCCGAAGCGCTGATGGCGGAACGCTTCAGCGGCCGCGAAGGCGTCAACGAGCTGTATGCCTTCGACGTCGATGCGCTCAGTCCTTCGACGGACCTCGACCTGGACGCATTCATCGGCGAGGAACTGACCGTCGCGCTGCTGCAGCCGGACGGCAGCCGGCGCGCCTGGCACGGCCTGTGCACGCAGGCCGCCTGGCTCGGCGCGGATGGCGGCGTGGCGCGCTACCGCCTGCGCCTCGAACCGGCGCTCGCCCTGCTGCGCCTGCGCCGCGACAGCTACATCTTCCAGGACAAGGACGTGCGCGAGATCGCCACCGAACTGCTGTCCGACTACCCGCAGGTGCGCTTCGAATTCGACGTGACGCAGGAACTGGCGCCGCGCGCCGTCTGCACCCAGTACCGCGAAAGCGACCTCGATTTCCTCGCCCGCATCCTCGCATCCGAAGGCTTGTCGTGGCGCTTCGAACACGACGGGGCGGACGACAGCCCCCAGGACGGCCAGGCACGCCACAAGCTGGTCATCTTCGACAGCCAGGCGCGCGCGCCCGAGACGGCCGGCGGCGCCGACCTGCGCTTCCACGGCATGCGCGCCACCGACACCGACGACGCCGTCGACCGCTTCGGCGCGCGCCGCCGCATCCAGGCCAATGCCGTCAGCATCGGCAGCTGGGATCCCGCGCAATTGCTGGCGCCGTCCGCCGAGCAGCAGACGAGCCTGGACGTGGGCGAGCTGCCGCCGCTGGCGGTCTACGACGGCAGCGGCGAACGCGTCGCCAGCAGCGCGGCGCACGGCGGCGCCGCCGATCCGCACAGCCGCCTGATGCTGCAGGCGCTGGAACTGGACAACAAGCTGTTCGAAGGGGCCGGCGCCGTGCGCCGGCTGGCGGCGGGCCACGCCTTCCGCCTGACGCAGCACGAGCGCTACCCCGAGGGCGACAATGGCTTCGTCGTGCTGTGGGCGGAACATGACGCCCGCAACAATTTCAGCGCACAGATCAAGGGCAGCCGCGACGGCGTGGAGAACGGCACCTACCGCAACCGCTTCGCCTGCGTGCGCGACACGGTCGCCATCGTGCCGCGCGCCGTCGCCGCGCCCTCGCCCGTTACCGCACCGGGACCGCAGACGGCGCTCGTCGTCGGCCTGGCGGATGCCGTCGCCACCACCAACCGCGACCACCAGGTCAAGATCCAGTTCGCCTGGCAGCGCGGCCAGGCGCCGAACGCGGGCGGGAGCGCCCACGACACCGACGAGGCCGGCAACGCCCCCGGCGACGAACGTTCCGGCACCTGGGTACGCGTGGCCGAAGCGCTGGCAGGTCCCAATTGGGGCTCGCAGTTCACGCCGCGCATCGGCACCGAAGTGCTGGTCGACTTCATCGAAGGCGACATCGACCGCCCCCTCGTCGTCGCCCAGCTCTACACGGGCAGCGACATGCCGCCGTTCTCGGCCGGCGTCGACTCGGGCGCGAACCACGCCGGCACGCTGTCCGGCATCCACAGCAATGCGTTCGACGGTGGCGGCTGGAACCAGTGGCAGCTCGACGACACGCCGGGCCAGGTGCGCATGCGCCTCGCGACCAGTACGGCCGCCACGCAGCTGAACCTGGGCTACCTGGTGCAGCAGTCTCCCGGCGCCGCCCAACGCGGCGCGTGGCGCGGCAGCGGCTTCGAACTGCGCACGGATGCCTGGGCCGTCGTGCGCGGCGGCGAAGGCGTACTGCTGACGACGACGGCGCGCAGCAACGGCGTATCGACGCAGATGGACTCGGCAGAGGCGCCGCAGGCGCTGCGCGCCGGGCACGATTTGGCCGCGACGATCACGGATGCGGCGACGCAGCAGCATGCGCTGTCGAGCAAGGAGGCGCTGCAGGCGCAGGCGGACATGGCCGACCTGCTCGATCCTGCCGCGAAAGGCAAGTACGAGGGCGCCGTCAACGGCCAGCAGGCATCGAAGCCGCAGCCGGGATCACGCGCGCTGGACACGTCCAGGCCCGTGGAAAAGCTCGGTGCGCCGCTGGTGGCGCTGGACACGCCGTCGACGCTGAACTGGGCGACGCCGGCATCGACCGTGCTGTTCGCGGGCCGGCAGCTGCAGTGGACGACACAGGGCGACGTGCACATGGCGGCCGGCGCGACGGTGTCGTCGGTGGCGGCGAACGCAGCGTCGTTCTTCAGCCATGCGGGCGGGATCCAGGCGATTGCCGCCAACGGCCCGGTGTCGCTGCAGGCGCATACGGACCAGCTGGAAATCCTGGCCGATCAGTCGGTGACCGTGATTTCCGTGTCGGATGCGATCGAGGTGAAGGCGAGCAAGAAGATCGTGCTGCAGGCGGGGCAGGCATCGATCACGCTGGATGGCGGGGATATCACGTTTGCGTGCCCGGGAGAGTTTACGGTAAAGGGGGCGCAGCACGTGTTTGACGGGGGCGCGGAGGCCAGCGCGCACCTCGCGCCGCTGCCGGACCAGCTGCAGCACATGCCGCCGCCGTTCGTCTCCAACGCGGGACCGCACAGCCTGCGTTTCGCGTTCGCCGGCGCCGACGAGTTGGCCGGCCTGTCGGGCTTTGCCATGCAGCCCTTCCGCATCGTCGACAAGCTGGGGGCCGTGCGTGCCCAGGGAACCGTCGGCGACGACGGCCGCCTGCCGAGGATCGACGTTCCCGATGCCGACGCGCTGACGCTGCAGATCGGCGACGAACGCTGGGACGAGTCGCCGAATGCGCCGGCAGGCGCTCCCGCGATCGAACGGGATGCGGATCCGCAGGTCGAGGCGGCCGAAGCGGGAGATGACATGCGCTACCAGCCGACGGACGACGATGACGAGGATGTCCACCTGTCGAAGGACATGATTGCGCTGCTCGTCGGCGCCAATATGGGAGAACACGAAGAATGAGTTGGAAAAAACTGGCTGCCGCCCTGGCTTGCTCGGTCGCGCTGCTGGCAGGCCACGCGCTCGTGATGGCCGCCCCGGCCGAGACCTACCCGCTCAAGCAGGGCTTGCACCAATGGACGGCAGGAACGGGAAAGCTGATGCTCGTCGCCGGCACCTACCAGGACACCACCACGTTCCGCCGTGCGTATTCCTTTTACTTCAAGGAAGCGAATGACGACGCATGGAACCAGGTGCCGGTTCCGGACAAGAACAAGCTGCCGCAATTTACGTGGAATAGCGCCGTAGGCGGTGAAACCACGCTTGCGGACGGCATCGTGGCGGCGCGCCAGGACGGTATCTACTTCGTCGTCGCCGACAAGCGCGTGGAGCGGAACAAGAGCTACGTGGACAAGGGCGACATCTTCGTTACCTGGTACAAATTCACGCAAGCTGGCGATGACCATCCGGATGATCCGCCCTATGCGTTCAAGCCGGCGTTCACGCGTACCTATCCAAAAACGGCAGACACGGTGGATGCGATCCTGGCCCGCGAAGCCTCGCTGCAGCCGCGTAAATAGGACAGCCCGCAGCGATGGAATATCTGAGTGCAAAATACGACGTCGACACGCTGACCGTCGACTACGTGGCCGGCGACGGCACGCACTTGCTCCGCACGGGCGGCACGGCGGCATGGCGCTTCAACAATCCCGGAAACCTGCGTCCGGGCCGCACCGGCGCGCTCCTGTATGGCGCGATCGGCAAAGCCAAGACGAAGTCCAACGGCAGCTTCCTGATCTTTTCCAGCTACGAGGAAGGACGCAAGCAAAAGAAACTGCTGCTGCGCCGGAAGTACAACCAGCGGACGATCTACACCATGCTCGCCGGCATTCCCGATGCCAACGGCGAACTGCATGACGGCTATGCGCCGAAGAGCGACAAGAACGATCCCGTGGCTTATGCCCAGACCTTGGCCGACCATATCGGCTTGCCGACCACGACGAAGATCGCGGACCTGACCGACGCCCAGCTCGAAAGCATGATGGACGCGATGGAGCGCAAGGAGGGCTACCATAACCAGAAGGATACGCGCAGGGAGAAAGTCGTTCCGACCACCTCGATTACCGTGTCGGACGGTGCCAAACCGAAGCCCGGCCTGCCCGCGAAGGTGCAGGTCGGCAACGAAGAACACGAGACGACGACGGACAAGCAGGGCCGCCTTCCCACGATCGCCCATGTCCAGGAAGGCATGTCGCTCGCTGTCATGATGAAGACCTTGGAAGGGGAATGGAAGAAGGTATATTCCGCAGTGCTGGGCGCACAGTCGAAGACGCTCGCACTGGTCAACCCGCTCGAGGTCTTCGCGGCGCCCACCGCGCCTAAAAAACCGCTGACACCGCCACCCAAAGCGAAGCGTACGCCGATCCGTTACGTGATCGAGTCGGGCGACACCCTTGCAGCGATCGCCAAGCGCTTCAAGACGACGGTCGCCGCGATCCGACGCGACAATCCACAGATCAAGGACGCAGCCAGGATCTATCCCGCCCAGGTCATTTCCATCTATGGCAGCGGCGCGCCGGCGCCCACGCGGAACGCGGCGCCGAAGCCCGCGCCGGTGCAGCAAGGGCGAAAGCGACCGGAGCCGTCCTCCAAGCCTTCTGCGGCGCCGCCGGCACCCACGCCTCCGAAACCGGCCCCTGTCACGCGCAGCAAGGAAGGACAAGGCGCGCCGCTCGCACTCCTGATGCCCGACCAGAAGCAGGCGCCGTGGATGCAGGTCGCCATTGCGGAGGCAAGGAAATGGGGGGGCAAGGTCGAAAGCGAAATCACCAAGACCTCGAATTACCATGCGCTGAACGGCAATGGCTTCCTGAAGTCGCTGTCCGGCACCGAGAATGCCTGGTGCGGTTCCTTCGTCAACTACTGCCTGAAGCACGCCACGCCCGCATACACGACCTGGAAGAACTCGTTCCGCGCCCGCGCCGTGGCATTGGATGCGAATTTCGTGGAAATCACGGAACCCGTATTCGGTGCCATCCTGCTCGTCGGGACGCACCACGTCTGCTTCGTCTATGCCAAAAGCGGCTCGAGCTACGTGTGCCTTGGCGGCAACCAATCGGACCAGATCAATTTTTCGCCATTCGGCAAAGGCGTGCGCTTCTTCGTGCCGCTCGCCTATCACGCCTACGCGCTCGAGCAAATCAAGAAAGGCGGCGGCCTTGCGGAGCATACGGCCGCCGAACTCAACACTGCATTCGGCATCGCAGTGAAGAAAAAGAAAGGCAACGCGACGCGTTGATACAGACCATGAATCGTCCCCACCTGCTTCTTTTGTCCCTGACTCTTCTGCTCGGCACGACGTCGGCTTGCAGCGCCGAGCCTGCCCCGATTCGGCCAGAGCCGGTCGATGCCGCCTGGCTGTCGCACCAACGCATTCCCTCTTCCGGCGCGCTGGTGTCTGCAGCAAGGTTGAAAGACAAGAGCGGAATCCACGTGCTGGTGCTGAACCGCAAAGCAGGGCCATCTCCCAGCAAACCCGGCTCTGGACGGACCGAGAACATCCAATTGACGGTCACATACTACGCGCAAGCGCAAGGCGGCTGGAAGCAGGAATGGACGGTGCGTGACGGCGTGGACTGCCCAGGCCTCGATGCCTCCGCAGACTTCTTTGCCAAATCCCTTGCCTTTTCGGACTTGAACGCGGATGGAAACGCCGAGGTAACGATTCCGTATCAACTATTCTGCGGCGGCGGAGTCGACTCACATACGGTCAAGGTCATCTTGCGCGACGGGTCGACCAAGCTGGCAATACGGGGGGAGTCGCGCGTCGAACTTCCCGGGCAGGAACCGTTCGGAGGCGAGCACACCTACGACAAACCTTTGCTGCGGCCGGACATGGCCGCGTACAAGCAGCATCTCGACAAGATCTGGCAGGCGGTGTCGGTCGACAAGCGAAAATAAAAGCGCAATGGCTAGCCACTTGGACCGGAAAGGCATCGCTTTTTATGCGGTCCTGCTCGTCACCGTCGCCGGCTGTTACAAACCGGGTGCACATCACGCGCCAGAAACCAGTTTCGATGTGCAGAGCAATATCGACCAAACGCCTATCGCCAGTAATTACCCTCAGTGTGTATGCGATAAGGCGTGGGGATAAAGTGGTACCTCGCTCCTGAAAGCGTCAGTCGTTTCAATCAGCGTACTTGGAAAGTATATGCACAGCGCCACCCCTACCCAGGACGATCGCGAGAAGCTGTTTTATTGGCTCAAGAAGATCAGTTCGCTGACCGCCTGGCGAAACGTATCGATCCACTACAGGAACTGGGCTGACATCACCGAAAAAAGCGTGCGCAGGGCCGAAGATCTAGGTTGGATAGAAAAAACCGGGCTGCCACGATCGGACTACAATCTCATACTGAAAGGCCTCCTGCATTGCGACGAGGGCGTGCGCCGTTTAAGCGAGGGCGACAAACGTGTCTTCAAATTCGACAGTAACGGTGAATTTGCCATGGCAAACCGCATTCTGTCGCACTGGAGCCAGATGAAAACGAGAATTGAGGAGGGAGAAAACGGCATCGATGAGGCACATACGCCATACTGGCCAGATTTCACCGCCGCGCTACAGCGTGCACACATGTGCTGGCAAGCATGTAGCTTTCAGATTCTGGAGCCGCGTTACCTGGATGAGCCAGCACTGACGATCTACAATGACTGGACCATGAACTACCTGGCATCACTTCCTTTTCCCAAGGTATTGCAGGCCGTTCCTGATCCACAAGATAACGTATTCGTCAGGACGAATGGTTACACGCCCTGTTCCGGCATATGGGAACCAATCGAGACCGCAGCGCCCAAGCGCTCCTGGCTCGGATTGTTGAAAAAAGATCCCAAACCGCAAGCGCCTTTCAAGATCATGGGCGCGATGAACTATCTGCATGGCGGATCCAGAGCGCCAAAGATCGATGTGGATCTCGAGGACGATGAAGTCAGTCTCCATACGACGTGGCGCCTGCTGTGGCGCGACGACCGCTACCGTGATGGCACTATCCCGGAGGAAGAGGCGGAATATCAGTTCGATGATATTGCGGACAACTAGGCGCTTCAATATTGCTGTGCGCGACGAGCTGGTAACCATTTGAAATGACTCCCTACAAGACACGCCCGATTAAATCCGCGAAGTGCAAGGCGGCCTGGATTGTGGTTTTCGCATTCGGCGTGGCTGCTTTCGCCGCTGCTGGTCCAGTTTCGAATGGCTGCGAAAAGGGCTGCGCCCTGCTCAATCGCAGTGCGGACCAGGATCGCCGCCTCGACAACACGCCCTTGACACGCTGCTCGAATTTCAAGGAGTTCAGGAAGGAAGATGCGCGACTGAATGACGAATACCGGAAGCTGGCAGGCAAGCTGAGTGAAAAAGACAGGACACTCTTGCTACGTCCTCAGCGAGCGTGGATTCGATGGCGCGATGAGCAATGCGAACTCGAGGATATCCAGGCGAATTGTACGAACGGGATGTGCGCAGGCGTCGAGCACGATAACTGCATCCTTGGTCTTACCGCCAGACGAGCAGACGAACTGGAGGCTTTCAATGCCGATCTCGGCAAAGCCAGAGCGACCGGTTTCGGATTCAGCAAAGCGAGTAGCGACGTCAACTAATTGCCGATGACGTCATCGAGGCCGACGTCGCCTCGGCTCGATGTCGCACAGCGCTACAGGCCGCAGGATGCAGCCGACGCCCGGTTGTCGTCCACTTGCTCGCGGACCGGCCAGCACACCCTCCGGCCACCACAGCAACGCATTTCCGCGAGAGCACTTGCGGTGACCGTGTCAAGGCCGCGGATCACATGTGAACTCGGCGAGGCCAAGCCGCCGTTGATGCCGTTCGAGCGCTGCTTTGATCTTACCGTCCGACACCATGTCGCTCGGCGCCAAGGCCGCGCTTGCTGACCCGGAATAGCAGTATCCCCCTGGCTGCTCCCCATTCGAGACATACACGACGGGAAGCTCGATGTTGCCGTCGAAGGTGTTGGACTTGATCGTACTACTGGAGATGACGTCCAACTGTCCATCCCCATTCACGTCCAGATAGCGCAGAGTGCGGAATCCGCGGCAATCAGGTGCGTTCGGCTCCTCAGAAATACTGATCAGTTCGACGCTTTGCACATCGTCGCTCAGCGTCGTCAGCCTGCAATATCCGCTCTTCTCCCCCTTGAACCGGACGTAGGTCGGGACCAACAAGCGACCGCCCTCAGATGAGGACCAGGCCACGTGCTGTTTGTAGGCGATAGCGCTCATGCCGTCGGCGAAATCCTCGCGTCCGGCCAGCAGTCCGGCCAGGCTTTTTTCGACCGCTGTCAGCTGCGCAGAGGTTGCCATACGAGGGGCGACAGACGCTGGCTGTTCTGCCGCGGATGTCATGCCGGAGACAAGCAACAGCGCAGCACCGAGATGCGCCCGGACACTGCGGCGTGAGATCGACATCGTCGTTTCTTTCTCTATATCTAACAGTAAAGTGATCGGTCAGGTCAGCGGTTTTCGCCCATTTCAGGGCGATCCCTATTGACGCCAGCACAGCAATTACTAAACGCCATTTCTTCTTTAATACGTGACTCCAGCAAGAAGAGCATTCCTTCCATTTCAGACTGCGCCCCCTTACTCGTCTATCTCGTTCATCCGATGCAAGGACATGCCTCTCCCGTCGATCCCGACTCCGAATCGACTTGATCATCGCATCCCACCAGCGACCCGCAGTTTTGTCAGTCAGGGAGTTCCGCCGTTTCTTCTGATTGACGTCGTATTGTCCGCTATCTAGTTCAATATGCAATGTCGGGGTAGCAGGTCCCGGGTCCGGTCTCATTGTCTCGGACGGCGACGTTGCGCATGCGTTATTACCTGGATAACCAGACATCGGCAATTCCTCCGGAACACCATCAGCAAAGTTCCCTATCTGCTACGATATCACCTGCACAACATTTTTGATCGGTACTTGGATGTCGGAGCAAGGAAAAACGCTTGCGGCGCTGCTGGCAGCGTCGGTCGCCGCACCAACCGCCGCGGCGATGTCCACCAAAACGACCGTTTCGTTCATTGTTCTTCTCGCATGCATCCTGCAGTCGTCGGCTGCTTCTTCATGCGAGACTGGCCGCGACTGCATCCTGAAAAACCGCTCCGAAGATCAAGCCTGCGACCTGGGAAACGGGCCGCTCACCCGTTGCGAGCGGTATCGCGATTTCGCGAGGGAAGACAAGCGGCTCAATGACGCCTATGCCGCACTCCAACGGTCACTGACCAACAGCGCCGCGCAACAGCTGAGGGCAACCCAACGTTCATGGATAAGGTGGCGCGACCAGACCTGCGAGGACGCGGAGGAGCGTGCTGGCTGCAACAACGGCGTTTGCGCCGGTGTCGAGCAGGATGGATGCGTCGTGAAACTGACGCGTGTCCGTGCAGCTGAGCTCACGCACTTCCTGGCCGATCCCGTCGCTGCAGCGAGGTCGCGCTTTTCGTATGCGAAGAAGTACGAAGGATGGCTGACGTATTGAATACTGCCCGCATGCTCCGCCGTACGGCGGCCGTTCTCGTCGCCGCCTCCGTCGCGGCACTGGTCACCGTCTGCTCGCTGGACGGCGAGTCCCCCGGGCCGTCCACCGATCTCGCCGGCTTGCGCCACGTCGTTGCCATTCCGGATGGCGTCACGGCCGCGCGCTGGGAAATCTTCGGCACGCCCGAATACACGGGCGGCGTGCCCGGTCCAACCGACTACATGACGCTCGTCGCAGAGCTCGACCTCGCCGACGATGCAGCCTTCGCTGCCGACGAACCGGAACGGTGGCCGCCTTCCGTGGTGCCGGAAGCGCCACGACGCTGGCTGTCCCCCGCGTTCCGCGAGCGCATGGAGCGCAGCCGCAACAAGAAACTGGACCTCGACGGCGGGTCTTGCCGCCCGGTGCGCAGCCGCGTGCGCGAATCCGGCCGCATCGTGCCGGGCTTTACCTGCAGGGAGTCCGGCAAGACGCTGCTCTACCTGAAGCTGCAAGCGCCGACCGCCTGATCATCCCTCAGCGGATCGCCTCGCGCCGGTACGTCGCTGCATCGCCCGTCTCCGCGTTTTCGAGGTGTAGCACATTGCCACGCACTCCGATGATGCGGTAGTCGAAGTCCAGTTTGCCGTCCGTATGCGTGTCGATGTGCAGCACGCAGTCCCGCAGCACCCAGTTGCCCACCATTTCCGGCCGGTGGTGGCGCCACGACGTGAACGACTGGATCCCGTCCAGCGTCGCGATGGCGGACTCCTCGAAGTCGTCGTTCTCCGCCTGGATCCAGCTGCCGCGCAGTTGCGCCGCCTGCACCGGGCATGCGCCGCCATGCCCCTTGCCCCGTTCGGCGAGCCAGGCGATGCGGGCCTCGTAGCTGCGTGCGATACAGGCGGCGTCGGGGCAGCGGTCGCGCGTCTCGGCGATCCAGCGGCGCTGGCTGGCCACGAGCGCGGGACGATCGGCGCCGGCATGCATGGCTTCCTTGTAAGCGGCGCCGAGGCGTTCATCCAGGCGGGACAAGGCGGGGTCGGCGCAAATGGTCTTCTCGACGGCCGTTCCCGCCTTGCGGCAGTCGAACGTCGTGGCCTGCGCGGTCGTGGCCGCAAGACCCGCAAGCACCCACGCGGCGAGTGGAAGACGCTTCATCGATGCCCGCCCCTCAACCATGCACCGCACGCGGCAGGCGCCGCCCATTGCCGCGCCGTTTCGCGCCGTTTCGCGCATCGCGCATCGCGCATGGTGCGGCGCGCAATCGAACTCCGTTGACAAACTATGCATACGGCCTAGACTGGTATTGACGGCTTCATTCCACAACGGCGGCATCACCACGGCTGGAGGAAATCATGTTGACCAAAGGACTCCTGGCAATCGTACTCGCCGGACTCGGCTTCTTCGCCGTGTCGGCAAACGGCGACGTCCCTACCCCCACCGGCGCGCACTCGGCCCAGCAATGCCCGGACATGGGCCTGGCGGCACTGCTGCGGCCGATGCAGCATTGAGGTTTATGCCGGCTTGTCCAGCTCGCGCTGGATCGCCTCGACCAGCACCGGATCGTTCGGCTCGACGTCCGGATTGAAACGCGCGACCACCGTGCCGTCGCGCCCGATCAGGAATTTTTCGAAGTTCCACAGCACGTCGGCAGGGTCTTCCGACGTGAAGCCATAGCCGGCCAGCTTCGCGCGGAATGCGCCGCCGGCGGGGTCCAGCGCTTGCGGCCGGGCGCGGGTCAACGCCCCGTACAGCGGATGACGCTCATCCCCTTTCACCGACAGCTTCTCGGCCATCGGAAAGGCCACGCCGAACTTGGACGTGCAGAACGCGGCGATCTCCTCGTTACTGCCCGGCTCCTGGGCACCGAAATCGTTCGCCGGAAAGCCGATCACGACGAGGCCTGCATCGCGCTTGTCCTCGTACAGGCGCTCCAGGCCTTCGTATTGCGGCGTCAGCCCGCATTGCGAGGCCACGTTCACCACCAGCACGACCTTGCCGCGGTATGCCGACAGCGACGACGCGCTGCCGTTCATCAGGCGAAAAGGAATCTGGTCAACTTCGTTCTGCATCGTGTTCTCCTGTGGTGTTGGTAGCTGCAAAAGTATACGCGATGGCTGCGTTCAGCGCGCGCCCGCCACGAGCACGCCGCGCAGCCACACGCCGTGGATCTTGCGGGTGTTACGGATGTCCTCGATCGGATCGGCATCGAGCACGACGATGTCGGCCTGCCTGCCCGGCGCCAGTACGCCGCGCTCCTGGTCGATGCCGAAGATGGCCGCGTTCACGGACGTTCCCGCCTGCAGCGCCTGCATCGGGGTCAATCCGGCGTCCACCAGCAATTCCAGTTCGCGGTGCTCGGCGAAGCCCTGGACGCGTGCGATCGTGGCGCCCGAGTCGGTGCCCAGGCCGACGCGGATGCCGGCCTCGTGCAGCGCCCGCACATTGGCCTGCGCCATGGCGAAGTCCTTGCGTGCCTGCTCCTTGACCTTGTAGGCCGGGCTGCGCAGCCATTCCCAGACGCCCGGGTCGAGCGACTGGCGGAAGAACGGCTGCTGCATCCAGTCCGGCCGGTCCTCATACACGAATGACGATTCGTCCAGGTCCAGCGTCGGGATACAGGCAACGCCGTTCTTCTTCATGAGGGCGATCAGTTCCTCGTCCACGGGCTGGTCGCGCACGCTGTGGCCGAAGATGTCAACGCCGTCGCGCGCCAGGCGCTTGGCATCCTCCAGGTAGTAGACGTGGGCGGCGACCTTGATGCCGTGCCCGTGCGCCTGGCGGATTACTTCCCCGTACAGTGCCGGATCCATCTTCCTGGTCCTGCCGTCGCCGCCATCGTCGACCCAGATCTTGATCAGGTCGACCTTGTGCGCGGCGAGACGGGCGACATCCTCGCGTACCTGCGCCACCGACGTCGGCCGGTAGACCTCGTCCATGCCCATCGCGACCGGCGGCACGCCGTCGCGCACGCCGAAGCCATGGCCCGCCGTCAGGATCGTCGGCAGCGCCAGCTTGCCCTTGCGCTGGGCCGCGCGCAGCGTGTAGATGAAGTCGTGGTCGGTGCCGAAGACGGCCACGGTGCCGACCCCGTGGCGCATGTATTTCTGCAATTGGCGCATGACGTTCGCCTCCGTCATATTGCCCACGCCGGCGCTGGTGCCGTTCGTCAAACCCAGGTGGGCGTGGCCGGCGATCAATGCCGGCATCAGCGTCTTGCCGCGTACGTCGACGATACGCGCGTCGTCCGGCGGCTTGCTGCCCGGCCCCTGCACGGCCTCGATGCGGCCGCCCCTGACGACGAGGCTGCCGTTCTCGATCGGTGCGGCGCCAGTGCCGTCGATGATGCGTCCGCCCTGCAGGACGGTGACCCGTGCACCCGCTGCCGTACCTGTCCCGGCCACGGCGGGACCAGTGCCCGCCAGGGGCAGCAGGGAAAACAGGGCGAGCAGCTTCCTTCGCGATGGCATCGGAACCTCTTCGGGCACATGGGAACGGTGCCGATACTAGCATCGCGGCCTTCGCCGCCCGCGCACGGCAGAGAGGCGACGCGGTAGAATCGGCCTTTTGCAGGGGCCTCGCGCCCAAACGACCCTCCATGAATCCGCGCTCCTCTGCACCGGAAGCCCCGCATCCCGAACTGGTCCTCGGCCTCGACGACCGCCCCGCCCCACTCGTCGGCATGCTGGCCGCCCTGCAGCACCTGCTGGCGATCATCGTTCCCATCGTCACACCAGGTTTGCTGATCTGCCAGGCGCTGGGCGTGCCGGCGCGCGACACGAACCTGATCGTCTCGATGTCGCTCGTCATTTCCGGGATCGCCACCTTCGTGCAGTGCCGCCCCATCGGCCCGTTCGGCGCGGGCCTGTTGATCGTGCAGGGGACGAGCTTCAATTTCGTCGGCCCCCTCATCGCCGGCGGCAGCCTGATGGTCAAGCAGGGCATGCCGGTGGAAGGCGTGATGGCGGCGATCTTCGGCGTGGTGGTGGCCGGCTCGTTTATCGAGATGGCAGTATCGCGCGTGCTGCCCTTCGTGAAACGCATGATCACGCCCCTCGTCACGGGCATCGTCGTGCTGATGATCGGCCTCACGCTGATCAAGGTCGGCCTGATCAGCATGGGGGGCGGCTATGGCGCCATGGCGAAGGGGACGTTCGCGAACGGCGAGAACCTGCTGCTCTCGGGCGTCGTGCTCGCGATCATCGTGGTCCTGAACCGGGTGCCCGTGCCATGGATGCGCAGCGGCGCCATCGTCATCGCCCTGCTCGCCGGTTACGCGCTCGCCGCCGCGCTGGGGCGGCTGGACTTCACGGGCATGCGCGAAGCGGCCTGGTTCCAGGTACCCGTGCCGCTGCATTTCGGGCTCGGCTTCTCGTGGTCGCTGTTCGTGCCCATGATCGTGATCTACCTCGTCACCTCGCTGGAAGCGATCGGCGACGTGACGGCGACGAGCAAGGTATCGGGCGAGCCCGTGGAGGGGCCCGTATGGATGCGCCGCATCAAGGGCGGCGTGCTGGTGAACGGCGCCAACTCGCTGCTGGCCGGCGTCTTCAATACCTTCCCCAGTTCGATCTTCGCCCAGAACAACGGCGTGATCCAGCTGACGGGCATCGCCAGCCGCCACGTGGGCATGTGGATCGCGCTGTTCCTCGTCGTCCTCGGCCTGTTCCCCGGCGTGGCCGGCGTCATCCAGGCCGTGCCGGAGCCCGTGCTCGGCGGCGCGGCGATGGTGATGTTCGGCGCGGTGGCCGCGGCCGGCATCAACATCCTCGCCAGCGTCACGCTGGACCGGCGCGCGCTCCTGATCATCGCAGTGTCGCTGGCGCTGGGCCTGGGCGTGTCGCAGGTGCCCGAATTCCTCGCGCACATGCCGGCGGCGCTGCGCCATGTGCTGGAGTCGGGCGTGGCCACCGGCGGCATCTGCGCGCTGTTGCTCAACTGGTTCCTGCCGGCGGAGCAGCGCCCCGCGTGACGGGTCAGCTGTCGCGGCGGCTCTGGTCCTGGTCGGCGTTGGCCGGTTGCAGCGTCTGCTCGTCGCTCGCTTCCGTGCCCTGGCGGCTGCCGGGCGCGTAGTTCGTGCTGTCGCCGTCCAGCGTCGCCTGCTGGGCATTGCGGCTCGCCTCGAAGCCGCCCTGCGTGCCGCCCGCGACCGGTTCGACGGCGCTGCCATGGCTGTTCAGCGGCTTGCCCGGCGGGTTGACGTTGCTCTCGGGCGAGGCATGGGCGAAATTGCTGTGGATGCCGGACGTGGCTTGCTGGTGGTCGCGCTGCTGGCTGTCCTGCTGCTGGTTGGCCTGCTGCTGGCCCTGCTGCTGGCCCTGCTGCTGGCCCTGTTCCTGTCCTCGTTGCTGGTCCTTGCTCATCGTGATCTCCTCGGCATGTTGAACTTGTCATATCGGTTCGACTTGCGTGTTTTCCAATAGGACTGGACGCAAGGCTGGTGTAGGAGCCATCGCACGTTCTCTCCGCATTCATGTTCTTGCAATATTGCACGGTTAGCCTAGCGGTCGCCCAAGCCCTGCGGACGCGCCGGGAACGGGACACTTCCCGCTCAACCAAGAACCGTGTCGATGAATTCCAAACGAACCCAATTAGCCGCCGCCGTCCTGTGCGCGTGCGGCGCCCTCGATGCAGCCCAGGCCCAGGACACGCTGTCCGACGCCGGCGCAGCCGCCCAGCAATCCGTGATCGTCACGGGTACCCGCGCCAGCAACCGCACCCAGTTCGACACCCTCGCCCCCGTCGACGTGTTCACGCGCGAGGAAATCGCCGCCGTCGAATCGTCGGACCTGAACGACGTGCTGGCCCAGCTCGTCCCCTCGTACGTCGTGCAGCGCCTGCCGATGGCCGACGGCCAGGTCTTCGTCCGTCCGGCCACGCTGCGCGGCCTGTCGCCGGACCAGACGCTCGTGCTGGTCAACGGCCGCCGCCTGCACCGCAGCGCCCTGCTCGGTGCGCGCGGCGCGCAGGCGCCGGACCTGGCCCAGATCCCGACCAGCGCCATCAAGCGCATCGAGGTGCTGCGCGACGGCGCGTCCGCGCAATACGGTTCCGATGCGATCGCGGGCGTCATCAACATCATCCTCGACGACACGCTCGGCGCGGAAGTGACGGTCCAGCACGCGCAGTACGGCGAAGCGGACGGCAAGGCCAACGAGGTGCGCGCCAAGTACGGCTTCGCCTTCGGCAACGGCGGCCGCGCCAGCGTGTTCGCGGAAGCGGCGCAGTCGGATCCCACCTCGCGCACGCGCCAGCGCCCCGATGCCATCGCCTTCCAGGCCGCGCATCCGCAGTTGTCCGTGCCGAACCCCGTGCAGCGCTGGGGCCAGCCGGAACTCGAGAGCCAGCGCATCGGCTTCAATGCCAGCACGGGCCTCGGCGGCGACGCCACCGCCTACGGCTACGGCCTGTTCGCGCACAGCGACGGCGTGTCCGACTTCAACTGGCGCAACCCCGATACCTCGACCTCCGTCTACAAGACCACCACCGTGTTCCCCGGCTGGGACGTGCGCAGCATCTATCCGCTCGGTTTCAGCCCCCAGTACACGAACAAGTCCTACGATGCCCAGGTCGTCGCGGGCGTGCGCGGCAATGCCACGCTGGCACTGTCGTGGGACGTGAGCGCCTCGTACGGCCGCAACGGCATCGACTACGGCCTGCACAACTCCATCAACGCCTCGCTCGGCCCGCAAAGCCCCACGGCGTTCTACCTGGGCCGCCTGACGCAGGAAGAAAAGCTCGTCAACGCCAACTTCAACTACGCGTGGAACGTCCCGGCGCTGGGCCAGCCCGTCAACGTGGGCTTCGGCGCGGAGTACCGCAACGAACGCTATGCGGTCAAGGCGGGCGATCCGGCCTCTTATGCCGTCGGCCCCGGCGCCGCCGTGGGCCTGGATGCCAACGCCAACGGCGCGCCCGGCTTCTCGAACACGCAGGCGGGACGCTGGGACCAGGACAGCTACGCGGCCTACGTCGACGTCGAGGCGCCGCTGACGGAACGCTTCACGCTCGGCGCGGCGCTGCGCTACGAGGACTTCTCGGAATTCGGCAACACCGTCAACGGCAAGGTCTCCGGCCGCTACGAGATCACACCGGACGTCGCCGTACGCGCCTCTTACTCCACGGGCTTCCGCGCGCCGACTCCGGGCCAGCTGAACACCAACAGCACGAGCCAGGGCCTGGACACGAAGACGCTGCTGGTGTTTTCCAGCGGACGCCTGTCGAACAACGATCCGCTGGCGGTCCTGCTCGGCGCCAGGCCGCTGCAGCCGGAAAAATCGAAGAACCTGTCGCTGGGCCTGGCCTGGAAGACGGCGCTGGGCCTGTCCGGCTCCATCGACGTCTACGACATCGCGGTACGCGACCGTTTCAGTACCTCGGCCTCGTTCGCGGTGCCGGCCGGCGTGGCGAATCCGCTGCACTACACGTCCGTCACCTACTTCACCAACGACTTCGACACCACCACCCAGGGCGTCGACCTGGTCGGCAACTACCTGCGCCGCGTGGGCGAAGGCCGCCTGAATGCGACGCTGGCCTGGAACTACAACCGGACGAAGGTCGACGGCGGCAAGTCCAGCATCGCCACCAATCCCAGCCAGCGCATCGTGTTCGAGGAACGCCTGCCGCGCCAGAAAGCCACGTTCGGCACCACCTACGAACGCGGCGCCTGGAGCGCGCTGGGTCGCGTGCGCCACTATGGTTCCTGGACGGACAGCACGGGCAACGCCACCGGCGACATCTTCCAGCGCTTCGGCGCCATGAACTTCCTCGACCTGGCCGCGAGCGTCAAGCTGACGGCCAGGCAGACGCTGCGCTTCGGCATCGACAACGTGCTCGACAAGTATCCGGACGAAGCCGTGTTCCAGGCCAGCCGCGGCCTGATCTACTCGCGCAACGCCCCGTACGACACGGATGGCCGCAACCTGTACGTCGATTGGACGGTGAAGTTTTGAACGCCCCGGACCGGAAGCGGCGCGCGCTGCTGGGCGCCGGCGCGCTGCTGCCGCTGGCAGCGGCGCACGCCACGACCTTCGACCTGCCCGCGACGAACCTCGCGCCGGCGGCGCTGGCTTCCGACGCGGCCTGGTGGCGCCAGGTGGCGGCGCTGTACGACGTCACGGACGAGGTGGCGATGCTCGACAACGGCTTCTGGGGCTCGATGGCCCGGCCCGTGCTGGACGCCTACCAGCGCCACACGGCGGCGGCCAACCGCGGCAACGCCTACTACGGCCGGCGCGAGTTCCCGCCCGCGTTCGAGGCGGCGCGCACGGCCGCGGCGCGCGCGCTCGGCGTGGGGCGTGACGAGATCGTGCTCACGCGCGGCGCCACCGAGGCGCTGCAGGCGCTGATCGGCGGCTACCACCGCCTGCGTCCCGGCGATACGGTGCTGTGCGCCGACGCCGACTACGACAGCACCATCGCGGCGATGCACTGGCTGAAGGCCAGGCGCGGCGTCGATGTCGTGCGGATCGACCTGCCGGAGCCGGCCACGTGGCAGTCGCTGATCGACTGCTACGCCCAGGCGATGGACCGCCATCCGCGCCTGCGCCTGATGCTGCTGACCCACGTCAGCCACCGCAACGGCACCGTGCTGCCCGTGGCCGAGATCGTGCGCATGGGACGCGCGCGCGGCATCGACGCCATCGTCGACACGGCGCACGGCTTCGGCCAACTGGACATGCGCATCCCGGACCTGGATGCGGACTTCGCCGGCATCAACCTGCACAAGTGGATCGGCGCGCCGGTGGGCGTGGGCGCCGCCTACATCCGCAAGGGCCGCGTGCGCGACATCGATCCGTACATGGGCGAGGCGGACGGCGACGACATCCGCACCCGCGTGCACACGGGTACCGTCAACTTCGCCGCCTATGCGGCCCTGCCGCTGGCGCTGCAGATCCACGAGCGCATCGGCGTGGCCAACAAGGAGGCGCGCCTGCGCCTGCTGCGCAACCGCTGGGTGGAAGCGGCGCGCGGCATCGACGGCATCGATGTCCTGGCCTCGCCCGACCCTCGCCTGACCAGCGCCATCGCCTCGTTCCGCGTGCGCGGCCGGACTTCCGTCGCCGACAACGTTGCGCTGGCCAAACGCCTGCTCGCCGAGCACGGCGTCTTTACCGTGATGCGCGACGGCCTGGCGTCGGGCGCCTGCGTGCGGGTGACGCCAGCGATCTTCACCCCGCTGGAGCACATGGACCGGCTGGCGGCGGCACTGAAGGCATAAGCGCTTCGCGCCGGCTCGTCGGTTCAGTGCCTGGCTTCAGTGCTTCGCATATGTGCCACGCAAGCCGCTGTCCGGATCGTCGACGACCAGGCCGTCGGGTCCCACGCGCAGCGCGAGCTTGGAGAACGGCGCCCTCTGGAGGGCTTCCACATTGGTCAACGCAAAGCCCACGAGCCGCGTCTGCGCGCGGCCGGCATCGATGGAAAACCACTGCAACGGCGCCGCGCTGCCGGCGCGGCCCAGCCCGGCGCGCGTCCATGTTTCGCTCGCCGGCATCTCGACGATGGCAGCGCCGTTCTCCTCGCTGACGGCGCTCGCGGTCTTGCCCGAACGCGCTTCGAAACGCACCTCGACATCCCCCATCGGCCCCACGTGCGGCACGCCGACCATGGCGATCCAGCGTCCCGGTTCCACCGGCTCCGTGGCGTTGTAATCGTCGTCGCGGAACAGGCGAAACACCGGCTCTTCCGCACGCGTCGGCGTCAGCACGACGCGATCGTCCTTCTTCGCCCAGGTTCCACGGGCGCCCTGGTCCACGGCGCCGTACATGAGCGCCCATTCGAACGTGCCGTCTTTCCGCAGCAGCAGCTCGGAACCGACTTCGCTGCGCCCCCCTTCGAGGTAATAGTGACCTGCCAGTTCGTCTGCCGGCCCGGCATTGGCGCCCGCGGACAGGAGGAAGCCGGCGACAAGGGCAAGCGACAGCCAGGCTTGGGACAGGGTTCGGTACATGGAGGCTCCTTGAACAAGTCGATGTGACATGAAAGATAACATTGTTTCTTCTTTCTTTTGTCTACGCAAGAATTCAGCGTAGTTCGCTTTCGCCATGCGGACGACGGGACCAGCGGCGGCATGGACCGCGCGCGGGCGTGCGCTACCTCGCGAGGTGCCGTTATGCGCGCAGGGCCGCATCGAACGCATCGCGCCGGGCGACGCGCCGGAACGCCGCAGCGAAGAAAAGCCGCGACGTTTGCGGTACACTGCGCGCTTTTCGATCCCGCCTCTCCATGTTCGCCGTCCCTCCCCTCGACGTCGCCGCCGCCCTCAGGACGCTCGTGCTGACGCTCGACCTGCTCGGCACCTTCGTGTTCGCGCTCAGTGGCGCCGTCGCCGGCGTGCGCCGCCGGCTCGACCTGTTCGGCGTGCTGGTGCTGTCCTTCGTGGCCGCCAACTCCGGCGGCATCGTGCGCGACCTGCTGATCGGCGCCACGCCGCCCGCCGCCATCCGCGACTGGCGCTACCTGGCCGTCTCGCTGCTGGCCGGCGCCCTCATGTTCTTCTGGTACCCCGTCATCAAGCGCCTGCGCCATCCCGTCCTGTTGTTCGACGCGGCCGGGCTGGCGCTGTTCTGCGTGGCCGGCGCCCAGAAGGCCCTCGTGTTCGGCCTGGAACCCGTGATGGCGGCGCTGCTGGGGATGCTGACGGGCGTGGGCGGCGGCGTCGCGCGCGACGTGCTGCTGTCCGAGATTCCGGCGGTGCTGCGGGCGGAGATCTACGCGGTGGCGGCGCTGGCCGGCGCCAGCGTCGTGGTGGCCGGCGCCGCCCTCGGCCTGCCCAGCACGGCGAGCGCCTGTGCCGGCGCGGCGCTGTGCTTCGGCCTGCGCCTGGCCGCGATCCGCTACGACTGGCACCTGCCCGTCGCGCGCGCGTCCGCGCAGGCGGCGGCGGACGCCGACGCGGCCGAGCGGCGCTGACCCAGCCCTGCGTCAGCGCAGGTTGCCCGTGTGCCCCAGCGAATAGCGGCCCGGCTGCGGCCACACGGTCAGGCCATGCGGCTCGCCGCCCACCTTCACCTGGCGCACGCTCCCGTCCCGGGTGTCGAAGCGGTACACGACGTCGTCGAAGCGGCCCGACAGCCACAGCCAGCGGCCGTCGGCGCTGACGTTGCCCATGTCGGGACTGCCGCCGCCCGGGATCGTCCAGCGCGCCACGATCTTCTCGCTGGCGAAGTCCATCACGGCCACGCTGCCCGGTCCGTGGCGCTTGCCGTGGATGCGGTGCGTGCCGCGGTTGGCGATGTACAGGAAGCGGCCGTCGCGGCTCGGATACAGGCCGTGCGTGCCCAGGCCGGCTGGAATGAAGCCGACCTGGCGGAAGCTGGCGCCGTCGATCACGTGCACGCCGTCCGCATCCATGTCCGCCACGTAGAAACGCTTGCCGTCCGGCGAAATGCGCACGTCCTGCGGCATCCCCTTCTTGGCCGTGCACACCTCGTCGGCGCCGGGAATGCCCGGGATGCCCGTCCCGGCCCCTTCGCGCAGGCGCGTCGCGGGCATCGTCAGCTTCAGGTAGCCCGCGACCTTGTGGGCGACCATGTCGATCTTGGCGACGCCGCCGTCGAACTCGCAGGTGAACAGCGCGTAGCGGCCGTCGATCGAGAACTCGGCGTGGTTGATGCCGCCGCACTGCGGCACGTCGATCGCGTACTGCATCGCCATCGTGTGCGGGTCGCGGAAATCCAGCCGGTGGCGCGCCTCGGCCACCACGATGGCCGAACGGCCGTCCGGCGTGAAGTACATATTGTAGGGATCGTCGACGGCGAGGGCCTTGCCGGGCTTGCCCGTGCGCGGGTCGATCGGTGTCAGGCTGCCGTCGTTGCGCCGTTCGGCATTGTTCGCAACCCATAGCGTGCGCAGGTCCCACGATGGAATCACGTGCTGCGGCGCCTCGCCCACCTTGAAGCGGTCCACGACCTTGAGCGTGGCGGGATCGACGACGCTGACGTCGTTGGTGCGCAGGTTCGGCACGTAGATCCGTTCCAGGTCGCCACGGACGGCGGCGGACAGGTGCGCCGGGCCGATCTCGCTGTAGAGGTTGCGGGCGTCGACGACGGGCGGCATGCCGGGCACGGTGGCGACCGGGGCGGACCTGGAGGCGGCGGAGGGTGTCGCCGCCGGGCTGGCGGCGATGGCGGCGGCGATGGCGGAGCCGGCCACGATGAGCGCCAGGCAGGCGCCGGCGGTACGCTTGGAGGACACGATGGACTTGTTCACGGTTGCTTGGACGGGTGTTCGGGTGACTTGGTTTGCCGCGCGGCGCGGATCGCGGCGACGGAGGCATCGACGATGCGCGCCACGCCCAGCTGTCCGAGGGCGGCCGTGGCGCGGGTCGGGTCGCCGCGCACGCCGCCGGCGACACCGGCCCTGGCGCCGGCGGCCAGCTGGTCCTGGCGCACGAGCGACGGGTCGATGGCGAGCGAGAGGGACGTATCGGCGAGGCCGGCGTGCAGGCCGATCTCGGCGTCGCCGTGGCCGCGCCGCTTCAGGTCGGCCACGTAGCCGTCCTGCGTGGCCTCGTAATAGGCGCCCAGCGCATGCGCGCGGCATGCGGGTCCGGCGCCGGCCGCACGGGCCAGATGCGTGGCGGCTTTCTGCTCGCCGGCCTGGTAGCCGCCGTGGTCGCCCAGGAAGAACACGTCGCGGATGCCGTGCGCGCAGAAGCTCCTGGCCGTGGCTTCCAGCACGGTCTCGAACGCGGCCTCGGGAATCGAGATCGTGCCGGCAAACCGCATATGGCCCTGGGGCGGCGCGATCGCGCCTTCGGGAACGTAGGCGATGACGGGCGCGACGACGGCGTCGCCCAGGCGCTCGGCGATGCGGCCGGCCAGCACGCGGGCGCGCACGTTGTGCTTGCCCAGCGCCATGTGCGGGCCGCTCTGCTCGGTGCCGCCGATGGGCACGAGCACGGTGGTGGTGCCGGCGGCGATGCGCGCGGCCAGTTCCGGCGAGGTCAGCTCTTCCACATAGACGCTGGCGGCACCGCCCCCGGCGTGCGCGGCGCCAGCCGCCAGGGCGACGGCCCATGCCAGCGCGGCCAGCCGTCCGCGCCGCAGGTGAAGCATTGGTTCCCGCATTGTTCACATTCCCGATAGTGCTCGACGTCAACACCATTGTAGGCCAAGGGGGCGGACGGGCGCCAATGATGGACAAGCTGTAACGTTCGGTTCGCTGCATCCGGACGGGCGGCGGGCGCGTTTCCCGCGCGCGCGTTGCACGCGTCCCAGGCAAATCGCGGGACCGCCTGCAGAAAAGGGGAAAACGAGGGAAAATGGTGGATTACGTCATTTGGCAGCAACCCTCATGTCCAATTCCGCTTCTCCCTCCCTGCGTCCGCGCGTCGACATCACGCCGAAGCCGCTGGGCGTATCGCTGTTCCTGATCGTGCTCGGGGCCTGGTACCTGGCGCAGGCCGTGAGCCCGCGCCAGGCCGCCCTGTACGTCGTCGGCGCCCTGCTGGGCGTCACCCTGTACCACGCGGCGTTCGGCTTCACCTCGGCCTGGCGCGTCTTCATCGCGGACGGCCGCGGCGCCGGCCTTCGCGCCCAGATGCTGATGCTGGCCGTCGGCGTCGCGCTGTTCTTCCCGGCCCTGTCGGCCGGCACGCTGTTCGGCAATCCCGTCACCGGCCTCGTGCAACCGGCCGGCACCTCCGTGATCGTCGGCGCCTTCATCTTCGGCATCGGCATGCAGCTGGGCGGCGGCTGCGCCTCCGGCACGCTGTACACGGTCGGCGGTGGCAGCACGCGCATGATCGTCACGCTGATCGGCTTCATCGTGGGCTCCCTCATCGGCACCGCGCACATGCCGTTCTGGACGTCGCTGCCGCAACTGAAGCCGATCTCGCTAGTCGGCACGCTGGGCCTGGCGCCCGCGCTGGTGCTCAACTGGATCGTGTTCGCGCTGATCGTGGCCGTGACGGTCGTCGTCGAGAAGCGCCGCCACGGCCGCCTGGTCGCGTCGCACACGCAGCCGAAGCACGTGTCGCCCTGGCTGCACGGCCCGTGGCCGCTGGCCGCCGGCGCCCTCGCCCTCGTCGTGCTGAACTTCGCCACGCTGGCGCTGTCGGGCCGTCCCTGGGGCGTGACGTCGGCGTTCGCGCTGTGGGGCGCCAAAGCCGCTGCCGCCGTCGGCATCGATACCGCGAGCTGGACCTACTGGTCCACCAAGGCCAACGCCGCCGCGCTGGCCGCGCCGATCTCGCAGGACGTGACGTCCGTGATGGACATCGGCATCGTGCTCGGTGCCATGCTGGCGGCGGCGCTGGCCGGCCGTTACGCGCCGGTCTGGCGCATCCCGCTGCGCTCCTTCATCGCGGCCGTCGTCGGCGGCTTGCTGCTGGGTTACGGTGCGCGCCTGGCCTACGGCTGCAATATCGGCGCCTATTTCAGCGGCATCGTGTCGGGCAGCCTGCACGGCTGGCTGTGGCTGGTGGCGGCGTTCGCGGGCAACGTCTTCGGCACCCGCCTGCGTCCGCTGTTCGGGCTCGAGGTCGAGCGCGTGAAGCCGACCGCCTGCTGACTCCCTGGCCAAATAAAAGGCGCTGTCCGCGTTAGTTATGTAAGGTGCGGGCAGCTTGGCGGCAGCGCAGCGCCGCGCGCAGTAGCAAGGTCGGTGTCGTCAGGTACCTGTCGTCCAGGATGCGCTGCCATCCGGAGTAATGGACGAGATAGCGGCTGGCCACGCCACGAAAGCGCAGCAGCCAGGTTTTGAAGCGGCTATGCCATCCGTTCACGTTCTGGATGTGAAGCGCGCCACGTGCGCGGACGCCCGCTTTGACATTCACCGCTTCATGGCTCAATCCTGCCTTCGCCGCGAAGGTCCGGTAGGCGAGCGCCGCATCGCTGATGAGCAGCACGTCCTGAGCCAGGACTGGTCCCAGGCACCGCGCCAGCTGGCTTGCCGTGACGGGGCCCCGGCCCGTATGAAAATCCAGCGTGTGGCCGCTGCGGTCGCGCGCTACCAGCAGGCAGTCGTGCTCGCGATTGATTCCGCGATGCCGGGCCACGCCACCCCGTCTCCTCGGCGGCCGAGTCAAGTGGCGCGAGCCCTTCTGCGATTCGAGCAGGTACGTCTCATCCGCTTCGACGATGGCCGACAATCGCGCGGGTCGCTCGTGCATGGCACCCGGCAGAAAGCGATGACGCCAGCGAAAGCTGGTCGTGCGGTGAACGCCGGTGACCGTGGCGGCATCGCGCACCGTGCGCGACTCCAGCAGGCACTGCAGGTAAGGCAGCCATTGTTCCTTCTTGCGCAGCCGCGCGAGCGGCGTTCCCGTCAAGGCGTTATAGCTGCGCCGGCAGCGGCAACAACGAAAGCGTTGCAAGCCGCTGGCGTGGCCGCAGCGGTGTACGCGGGGGCAGGCGCAATGGGGACATGGGGGCGTGCCGACCGCGCCTGCGATCACGGCCAGGCACTCGCCCGGATGCGCGATGGAGGCCAGCCAGTGGCGCAGCCGCGCCAGATCGTCGATACCTAGTGACAAGCGCTCCAGGGCAGCGAACAAGTCATCGAACGGCATGCTGCGCATTGCGGTTTCCCCATGAGTTACCTCGACCGTGGGTAAGACCGCAGAGATAGCGTCCGGTTCACATAATTAATGCGAACAGCGCCAAATAAAAAGCCGCGGCCCGTTGCTTCAACGGCCGCGGCTTTTTCATTGCCGTCCAGCGGACGTCAGACCTTCGCCGTCGCGCCCGGCGTCGCCGAACGTGCCAGGAAGGCTTGCGTGACTTCCGGCATGTGATCCAGCAGCCAGGCGGCCATCGCCTTTTCCTGCACGATGATCTGCTCGCACGCCGTCTGCGTGGCCGTGTCGCCGACGGCCTGGGCCGCCGCGATCAGGGTCGTGTAGGTGGCGATCTCGATGTTCTCGAACACATAGCCGGCCATGGTGCCCTTGACGACCTCGTCGCTGGCCGTCATGCCGCCGATCGCCTGGCCCATGGCCATCAACTTGCCGCCAAGGTCTTTCACGACGGAATTACTGATATCGCGCCGGCCCAGGATCTCGTCCAGCACACCCTGCTGCCAGCGCGTTTCCTCGATGTGCTGCACGATGCGCTCGCGCAGTGCCGGGTAGTGTTCCAGCCGCTCGGCTTGCGCCTTGAGCATTTTTTCCGCTTGCTGTTCCATGGCGTGCGCATCGCGCAGCCAGTCGTTCAGGTTCTCGTCTGCCGTCGTCGTCATTGCGTTCTCCGGTATCGGTGAGTGGGTGTTCGGCGCGGACTTTCCTGCGCCACATGTCCTGCGAAGCGGTGCCGGCATGCTGCGGCATGGCCGGACGTTCGCCACTGCCCCAGCTTCGCAGACGGCGCTCGCCGCGTTTGTTAAGTAACCCACGCTGGATGAAAACTTTCCCGCTCCGGGATGCGGTATGATCGGCAACAAGCGGAACACATCCCGCGCCACACGGAGCGTGCCATGGGCCAGATCAGCCACCTCGTCGGCAGCCGTACCTACACCTTTTCCGGCTTGCGCGAGCTGCTGGCCAAGGCGACGCCGGCCCGTTCCGGCGACTACCTGGCCGGCGTTGCCGCCACGAGCAGCGAGGAACGTGTGGCCGCGCAGATGGCGCTGGCCGACCTGCCGCTGACGGCCTTCCTGAACGACACCGTCATCCCGTACGAAACGGACGAGGTCACCCGCCTGATCGTCGACAGCCACGACGCCGCCGCCTTCGCCCCCATCCGCGCGCTGACCGTCGGCGCCCTGCGCGACTGGCTGCTGGGCGACGCGGCCGACACGGCGGCGCTTGAGCGCGTCGCGCTGGGGATCACGCCGGAGATGGCCGCCGCCGTCTCGAAGATCATGCGCATCCAGGACCTCGTGCTGGTCGCGCGCAAATGCCGCGTCGTGACGCGCTTTCGCAATACGATCGGCCTGCCCGGCACGCTGTCCACGCGCTTGCAGCCGAACCATCCGTTCGACGACGCGTCCGGCATCGCGGCCAGCCTGTTCGACGGCCTGATGTACGGCAGCGGCGACGCCGTCATCGGCGTCAACCCCGCCACCGACAACGTGCAGCAGGTCGTCAGGCTGGTCGGCATGCTCGACGAGATCATCGCCCGCCATGCGATCCCGACCCAGTCCTGCGTGCTGACCCACGTGACCAACACCATCGCCGCCATCGAACGGGGCGCGCCGGTGGACCTCGTGTTCCAGTCGATCGCCGGCACCCAGGCGGCCAACGCCAGCTTCGGGATCGACCTGGCGCTGCTGCGCGAGGCGCGCGCCGCCGCGCTGTCGCTGGGACGGGGCACGGTGGGAACCAACGTCATGTATTTCGAGACGGGCCAGGGCAGCGCCCTGTCGGCCAACGCCCACCACGGCGTCGACCAGCAGACCTGCGAGGCGCGCGCCTATGCCGTGGCGCGGGCCTTCCAGCCGCTGCTGGTCAACAGCGTCGTCGGCTTCATGGGGCCGGAATACCTGTACGACGGCAAGCAGATCATCCGCGCCGGCCTGGAAGACCATTTCTGCGCCAAGCTGCTGGGCCTGCCGATGGGCTGCGACGTCTGCTACACGAACCACGCGGAGGCGGACCAGGACGACATGGACGTGCTGCTCACGATGCTGGGCACGGCCGGCGTGACCTTCGTGATGGGCGTGCCCGGCGCCGACGACGTCATGCTCAACTACCAGACCACCTCGTTCCACGATGCCCTGTACGCGCGCCGCGCGCTGGGCCTGCAGCCGGCGCCCGAATTCCTCGCCTGGCTGCGCGGCCTGGGCATCTTCACGGACGAGGACCGGGTCACGCTGGGGCGCACGGTGCCGCCGGCCTTCCGCAATCTGCTTGCCTGAGGACAGCGCATGAGCGACACGCCCGCATCGACGAGTCCCTGGGAAGCGCTGCGCCGCTTCACCCCCGCCCGCATCGCGCTGGGCCACAGCGGCATCAGCCAGCGCACGGCGACGCAGCTCGAGTTCCAGCTGGCGCACGCCCGCGCCCGCGACGCCGTCCACGTCCCCCTCGATGCGGCAGCGCTGCAGCAGGCGCTGCAAGGGGTCTGGCCGGGTCCGCCGCCCGTCCTGGCGCACAGCGCGGCCGCGGACCGCCACGTCTACCTGCAGCGGCCCGACCTCGGCCGCCGGCTCGACGATGCCTCGCGCGCCGCGCTGGCCGCCCTGGCCGCCGTGCCATCCTCGGGCGCCGGCCACGACCTGGGCATCGTCGTCGCCGACGGCCTGTCCGCCCCGGCCGTCGCGCGCCACGCGGCCCCGCTGTTGGCCGCGCTCATGGACGCGCTGATGACCCCACTGCCTGGCCGGCCGGCGGAACCCTGGACGCTGGCCCCGCCCGTCATCGTGCGCCAGGGACGCGTGGCCATCGGCGACGAGATCGGCGAACTGCTGGGCGTGCGGCTCGTCGTCGTCCTGATCGGCGAGCGGCCCGGCCTCAGCTCGCCCGACAGCATGGGCCTGTACCTCACCTGGGCGCCGCGCCGCGGCCTGACGGACGAACGCCGCAACTGCATCTCGAACATCCATGCGGCCGGCCTCGGCTACGAGGAGGCGGCCGCCAGGCTGCGCTACCTGATGACGGAAGCGCGCCGGCGCGGCCTGTCCGGCGTCGCGCTGAAGGACGAGACGACCGGGACGGACGACCGCGCCGCGGTCGCAGACGCCGCCCCGCCCCTGCTGCCGTGACCCGTCAGCGGAACGCATAGCGCACGCCGGCACGCAAGGTGCGCGGCGCACCGGGCGCGAAGAAGGTCGCATGGACCACGCTGGCATTGTCGCCGCCGGCCGCAAACGGCCGCGCGATGAAAGTTCCTTCCGGCGTGAGGCCCGTCGCGTTCAACTGGGCCGCCGTCGCATAGCGCCGGTCGAACAGGTTGTCGACCTGGGCGAAGAACCGCAGGCGCGGCGCCGACTCGTAGGTGGTGCCGAGGTCGAACACGGCACGGCCGCTCGTGCGCCCGCTGCCGACGAAATAGGTGCCGTCGGGCTCGTGCGCACCATTCTCGTTGCCGCGCGCCGTCGCCCCGGACACGGCAAGCACGCCCGCCTCCACCAACCAGGCGGGCGTCAACTGCCAGTCGGCGCGCGCCTTGAACACGTGGCGCGGCACCAGCGGAATGCGGTCGCCGGAACGGATGGCGATGTTGCCGTCCTCGTCGGCGCTGCTGTTGGCCTCACCGCCCAGCAGTTCGGCGCTGCGGAACGTCGCATCAAGGTACGTGTAATGGGCGGAAAAGGACAGCGCGCCGGCGCGTCCATCGAGCCCCAGTTCGACGCCCTGGCGCCGCGTCCTGCCGACATTGCGGAAGTAGCCGAAGCCGGCCGCGTCGTCCGCCACGAACAGGATGTCGTCGACGTTATCCGCACGGAACGCGCCGGCACTCAAGTGCGCATTGCCACCGAGCGTACCGCGCATGCCCCCTTCCCAGGTCTTCGTGACCACCTGGCGCAGCGGGGGGTCGCCGGCCATCGCATTGGGCAGCTTGCAGGGGTTCTCCGGGTCGGCGCATCCCAGTTCGATCGCGGTGGGCGTGCGGCTGCCCTCGTTATAGCCGGCGTACAGGTTCAGCGCGCGCGACACCGTCCAGGTGGCGCCGACGGCGGGATTGAAGCGGCTGAAGCGGTGGTCGCCGTCCAGCGAGCCGGGGCCGCCGCCCGGCTGGATGCGGTCGCGGTTGTGCACCGTCGTGCGGTTGTAGCGGCCGGACAGCGTCAGGTCCAGCGCATCGATGCTCACCGTGTCGCTCGCGAACACGCTGGCCGTGCGGGTGCGGCCGCGTAAGTCGACACGGGCATCGATGGGAGCGCCGTCGTCGTCGAACGCGCTGCCGTCCGCGAAGAAATCGACCGGCGTGACGCTGCGGTCCGGGTTCAGGTAGCCGTATTGCGCGGATTGCCGGAAGTCGACGCGGCTCGCATCGAAGGCGGCACCGAGCACGAACTGGTTGGGCCGTCCGCCGATCTGCCCGGACAGGGTGGCTTGCGCGCTTGCCCCGCCCTGCTGCTGGCGGCTGTCGCTGCGGTTGAGCAGGCCGTTGCACTTCTCGGCCGGCTCGTCCTCCAGCAGCACGTTGGCAATGCAGCGCCAGGAGGGGAATGGCGTGTTCGCCGCGTTCGCGCCGATCGTCGGGAAACCCGTGTAGCCGGCGGCCGCCAGCGCCGCCCGTTCCGCGGCGCCGGGCTGGTAGACCGCCTGGTCGAAGGCGTCGTCGTTCATGTCGCCGTTCAGCGTGGCCGTGCGGATGCGGCGGTAGTACAGGTTGCCGCTCAGCTGGACACCGTCCGTCGCCTGTTGGCTACCGGCCAGGTTCAGGAGCAGCGACCGGTTGCGGGTCTGGTCCGGCGACGTATAGATGCTGGCGACATCGCGTTCGAGCGGGCGGCCGTCCTGCAGGCCGTTGCCCGTCAGCTTCGAGCGCGCATGGGCGGCGCTCAGCGCGATCTCCGTGCGGCCGTCCTGCCAGCCGACCTTGGCGAACAGCTGGCCGAGCCGCGACGGCGAAGCGTCGCGCCAGCCGTCCTCGCGGTAGCCCGTTCCCGCGACGTAACAGTGCCAGCCGCGCGCATTGCCGCCGCCGTGTTCGACCTCGACGTCCTTGCGGCCGTAGCGGCCGGCCTGCAGCTGGATGGACGTGCCCGGATCGTGCAGCCCGTCCCTCGTGCGGAGGGCGATGGCGCCACCGAGCGTGTTCAGGCCGAACAGGGGGTTCGAGCCGGGCATCAGGTGGACGGTGGCGATGACGGCGCGCGGGATCAGGTCCCAGCTGACGACGTCGCCGAACGGCTGGTTGATGCGTACGCCGTCCAGGTACACCGACAGGCCCTGCGGCGTGCCGAGCAGCGGCGACGCCGTGAAGCCGCGGAAGCTGACGTCCGGCTGGAAGAGGTTGCCCTGGATGTCGTTGACGAAGACGCTGCCCAGGCGGCGGTTCAGCGCGTCCGGCAGGTTGGCGCCATCCGTGCCCGAGACTTCGGCGCCGTCCAGCGTCTGCACGTTGGCGGGGATCTTCTCGCGCGCCAGGCCCACGCCGGGCAGCGGCGTCAGGCCGATGACCTCGACGACGTGCGGCGCCGCCGTCGCGCCGGCCGGATCGTCCAGCGCCCATGCGGGAGCGCCCGGCCAAGTGGCGGCCACGGCGGCGACCATCGTGGCGAGGCGCGGGCGGGCGGTCGAACGGTGCACCATGGCGGTCGTCTCCTGTGCTGGTCGGGGATGCATCCCTTGCGGACGCTCCGGCCCGCTTTTGCGCCGATTATTCCAAGGCCCCCGCGCGGCCGCTAGGGAATAATTCCCGACCTGCGCCTCGCCGTGTGGCACGGGAGTTGCATCCACGCCCGCAAACGACAACGATGCGAGGAGACCATGGACTTGCGCCGCCGCCTGATCGGCTCCGTCGGCCTGCTGCTGGGCTGCCTGCTGGCCGTGACCGCCGTCATCCAGCTCGTGTCGCTGCGCAGCGACATCGATGCCGAAGTGGGCGCTTCGGCGGAGCTGGTGAGCGTGCTGCTCGCCGCCGGCAATGCCAGCGCGGGCATGGACGAGCTCCTGGCCCGGGCGAAGCTGCGTCACCTGAGCATCCGCACGGCGGCGCAGCCGGCGCCCGCCGATGCGCCCCATCCGCTGCTGGCCCGGCTCGGGCTGGGGCCGGCCGCGCGGCCCGAGCAAGCGATCCGCATCGGCGGCCAGGTGCTGTACATCGCACCGAATCCCCATTCCGAGATCAGCGAGCGGCTACAGGACACTGTCCGGATCTGGAACACCCTGCTGTTCTTTTTCGGAACAACGCTGCTCGTCACCTGGTGGTGCGCCGACCGCGCGCTGGCCCCCGTGCGCGAACTGGAGGCCAGCCTGCACCGGCTGGCACGGGGAGAGGCGGACCCCGCCCTGCCCGCCTTTGCCCTGCGCGAATTCGGCCGCGTGGCGCGCGCCATCGAGCACCTGGCCGGTGCGCTGGCCGCGGCGCGCGCCGCCCAGCACGGCCTGGCCCAGCGCCTGATCACCGTGCAGGAAGACGAGCGCCGCAGCCTGGCACGCGAGCTGCACGACGACATGGGACAGTCGCTGGCGGCCCTGAACGTGACGGCGGCCTACCTGGCGCGCAATGCGGATCGGTTGCCGGGCACCGCGGTGGCCGAGTGCGCGGCCGACCTGCGGCGCGACCTGCGCAGCTGCAGCGAACACCTGCGCGCGATGCTGAGGACGCTGCGCCCGCACGGCCTGCATGCGAGCGGGCTGGCCCAGACGCTGCGCGAGCTGGTGCAGGGCTGGCAGGGCCGCCATACGGAGATCGCCTTCCACCTGGATGTGCCGGACGCGCTGCCCGACATCGACGATGCAACGGCGCTGGCCGTCTACCTTGTGGTGCAGGAAGCCGTGACCAACGTCGTGCGCCACAGCGGCGCCCGCCAGTGCGCGATCCGGCTGGCGGCGGCCGGCCCCGGGCTGTTGCTGGAAGTCGCCGACGACGGCCGCGGCCTGCCCGCCGGCGCGGGCAGCCATGGCGATGGAGGCAAGCATGGCGGCTTGCTGGGCATGCGGGAACGGGTGGCCATGGTCGGCGGCCGCCTGGATGCCGTTCCGGGTCCCTCCGGGGGACTGCGCCTGCGCGCCGCGTTTCCCTTGCAAGCCGCCGCCGCCGCGCCCGTCGCCACCGCCGCAGGAGTCCATCCATGATCCGCATCATCCTCGTCGACGACCACGCCATCGTGCGCAGCGGCTACCGCCGCCTCCTGTCCTCGGAGGCGGACATCGACGTGGTGGGCGAAGCGGCCACTGTGCAGGAAGCGAACGCCCTCGTGCAGCGCGTCCGTCCCGACGTCGCCCTGGTCGACTTGAGCCTGAAGCACAGCAGCGGCCTGGAAGCCATCGCCGGCATGGCGGCGCGCCTGCCGCCGCTGCGCATCCTGGTGCTGTCGATGCACGACGGCGCCGGCCACCTTGCGCAAGCGCTGAAGGCCGGCGCGCACGGCTATCTGACCAAGTGCAGCGAGCCGGAGGAAGTCGTCGACGGCATCCGCGCCGTGATGCGGGGACGGCGGGTGCTGTCGCGCGACATGCAGGACGTCTCGCCCGACGGTGGCGACGGGCCGCTGCACGATTTGAAGCCGCGCGAATTCGAGCTGCTGCGGCTCCTCGTGCAAGGCGAATCCGTGCAGGACATCGCCATTGCACTGCACCTGAGCCCGAAGACGGTCCTGAACTACCTCACCACCATCCGCCAGAAGCTGGGCGCCGACAACGACTTCAAGCTGATGCACCTGGCGGCGCGCTCGGGGCTGGTGGACTTCGGCGCGGCGGCGCCGGCCTGACGCCGGCCGGCATTCAGAACGTCACCGCGCCCCAGGGTTCGGCGCACTTGTGATCCGCCTCGAATGTCGCCAGCGGTTTGATCCCGCCGCCCGAGGCGACGTCCAGGCCCAACACCCGGTCCGGGCCCGTGAACGGGGGCCAGGCGGCCGGCACGTCGGCGCCCCGGTTGGGGTCGCCGCTGCGGGCGAAATTGGTCCAGTAGCGGGTCATCGCCGCCTGCAGCTGGCGCTGCTCGTCGTTGGCGAGCGGCCCCATGTTGTACAGGTACTGGAAGTCGTAGGAATGGCCGGCGCCCTGGGGGAAGCTGAGATAGTACTTGCCTTGGGCGATGCCCACCAGCGGCGTCGCCGTCCGGTCGCGGAATTCGTACATCCAGGCTGGCGACTTCTG
The DNA here is from genome assembly GCF_044901715.1 of Massilia paldalensis. Taxonomy (NCBI): domain Bacteria; kingdom Pseudomonadati; phylum Pseudomonadota; class Betaproteobacteria; order Burkholderiales; family Oxalobacteraceae; genus Massilia; species Massilia paldalensis. The sequence continues at coordinate 1,300,665 of NZ_JBJCIU010000001.1, read as the reverse complement.
GCTCGCCACGCGCTGCGTGACCCGCAGCGCCGGGCAGGCGAAACCGAGGTCGGTGCCCAGCGCGCTGACGGCAAGGCTGGGCTGCAGCGCGGCATCGCTGCCATAGGCGGCCAGCGGATACCAGCGCCCGACGAGGTCGGCGGCGGGAACGCCCGCCCCCGCCGTGAGGCCAGCGACCGTCGGCGCATAGGCCGCGGCCGGCAAGGCGAAGCGCGTATCGGCCGGGTCGAGGTCCGGCGGCGCGGCGGCGGCCCTGCGCGCGGCCTCGGCGATGGCGATATACAGCGTGTACTCGTCGCGGTTGCTGCCGTTGATGAGCGGGACCTTCAGATTCTCGCCCGCCGCGAACGTGGCCTTCACGGACCTGGGCAGCACGCGGCCGTCGACCGACGGCACCATGACCGGCAAGGCCGCGTAGATCGCCTGCGCCAGGTAGGTGCGCACCACCGGTTCCGGCAGGCTGCGCAGGCAGGCCGCCGTCACGGCGCCGGGCGCGCAGACGATGCCCTGGACGCCCGCCGCCTGGGCGGCGCGGAGCGCATCGTCGACGATCGCCGCGCTCGCGCTGCCCATCTGCGCCGCCGTCAGCTGGCGGTCGTTGCCGTAGTTCCCGCTCTGGACGATCGCCTTGTGGAACAGCCCTCTGGAACCGGGAGCGGCAAGATGGGCCATCACGCTGAAGCCGCCGGCCGATTCGCCGAACAGCGTCACGTTGTTGCGGTCCCCGGCAAAGTGCGCGATGTTGTCGCGCACCCAGGTCAATGCGGCCTGCTGGTCCATGATGCCGTAGTTGCCTGCGCTGCCGCCGGCCGCCAGCGCCGGATGCGCGAGGAAGCCCATGGCGCCCAGGCGGTAGGCGACGTTCACGACGATCACGCCCTTCGTCACGAGCGGCGACGGGTCCATGTAGGCGACCGGGCCACCCGTATTGAATGCGCCGCCGTGGATGTTGACCATCACGGGGAACGGGCCCTGTCCGAGGGGCGCGTGGACGTCGAGGTAGAGGCAATCCTCGCTGTCGCCGGGGAGCCGGAACGGGCTTTCGCTGGTCTGCAGGCAGGGCGCGGCGGAGCCGGTCTTCGCCAGCGGGACTTTCCATGCTTGCGGCGGCGCCGGTGCGGCCCAGCGCAGCTCGCCCACGGGCGGCGCGGCGAACGGGATGGCGAAATAGCTGCGCATCCCGGCCCGGTCGACGGCCACGACGTCGCCGGCCGCAATGTGGGCAACGGCGGGGGCAACGGTGGGGACAGTGTCGGGCGCGGGACCGGCCACGTGGTCGTCGCCGTGGCAGGCGGCGAGCATGGCGGCACATGCGAGCGGCAGGAAGGACAAGCACCTCATCAAGCCGTACTTCATCGGGAGGCACGTCATCGAAAGGCACTTCATCGAACGGGTCTTCACTGGTCGGCTCCTTGCGTTGGGCAATCGGATGCTGGCGGAAGGTTGCAGTGCCGGGCTACCGTAGCATATTTACGAAGCGCAATTGCTCACCAAATACCACCACCCCGTGCTAAGGACCTGACAAGCTGTGTCGGCCATGACGAGCGTCCGCGACGCGCCGCGCATAAAAAAAAGCTCGCCGAAGCGAGCTTTTCATGTGCCGTGCCGGATGCTCAGGGCGCCGCCGTCGCGGTGGCGGCAGGCGTTGCCGGCGCCGCGTTCTTCACGTACTTGTCGAACCAGCGCAGCATCTCGTAGACCAGCTGCTCGTTCGACTCGCGCGCCGCGTACCAGTGCGGCTCGTGCGGCAGCATCACCAGGCGCGTGGTGCCGCCGTTGCCGCGGATCGCCTCGTACAGCTTGGTCGATTGCAGCGGGGTCGTGCCGGGATTGGCATCGTCGGCGCCGTGCACGATCAGCAGCGGCGTCTTGAGCTTGTCGGCATAGAAGAAGGTCGAGGCCTTGGTATAGACGTCCGGCGCTTCCCAGACGGAGCGGCGCTCGTTCTGGAAGCCGAACGGCGTCAGCGACTTGTTGTACGATCCGCTCGTGGCCGCGCCGGCGCGGAACAGGTCCGAGTGCGCCAGCAGGTTCGCCGTCATCAGCGCGCCGTGGCTGTGTCCCGTGACGCCCACGCGGTTCGGGTCGGTGACGCCCAGGCGCACGGCCTCGTCGACGGCCGCCCTGGCGTTCGCCACCAGCTGCTCGGTGTAGGTGTCGTAGGCCTTGCGCGGGTCGCCGACGATGGGGAACGCGGCGCTGTCGATGATGGCGTAGCCGGACAGCAGCAGCAGGCGGTACTGGCGCAGGCGCGTGAACGTCGCCTGCGAGCCGGTGGTCTGGCCCGCCTTCGATGCGTCCGCATAATCGAGCGGGTAGGCGTTCAGGATGGTCGGCACGCGCGTACCTTCCTGGTAGCCCGGCGGCGTGTACAGCGTGAACGACAGGTCGATGCCGTCGGCGCGCTTGTATTTCACCAGGCGCTTCTTGATCTGGCGGACCTGCGGTACCGGATCGACGAGGTGGGTCAGCGCGGCGCTCGTCGACGCATGGGCCGGCTCGCCGGCCGGCGCAGTGGTCCGGGCACCCACCGTACGCACGAAGGCGTTCGGGGTTTCCGTGGCCGACTGGTACCAGGTCAGCAGGCGCCGCGTATCGTTGCCGGCGAAGCCCATGAACTGCTCGTACGATGCCGCGGTGCTGCGGAACAGGCGCTCGCCCTGCTTCGTGTTCAGGTCGAAGCGGTCGAGGAAGGGACGGTCGCCGTCGGGCGATGCGCCGGCACCGGCCAGATAGATCGCGTCGCCGTCGACGCGGATCACGGAAAAGCCGTTGGCCAGCTGGCGGCGTACCGGCGTGCCCGGATTGGCGTACTGCTCGTCGCTCGACAGGTCCCAGATCAGGCGGCGCGACGCCTGAGCCTGGTCGACGTCGATCTGCCAGGTGCGGCGCCACTTGCGGTTCACGTCATAGTCGTTCAACAGCGCCACGCCCGGCTTCTCGCTCCAGGCCAGTCCCGCGTAGCGCTGCTCGGTGCGCGTGATTTCGACGGGCGCGCCGTCGAACGGCGCCTTCAGCATCATCAGCTTGTCGCGTTCGGCCGTCTTGACATTCGGGTCGCCGCCGTCCAGCGCCTCGGCCCAGACGAGTGTCGCCGCGTCGGTCGGACGCCAGGTGAAGCCGCGCGGGCCCGTCGGCACGCCGCGGTTCGGCACGCGGTCGGCCAGCGGCAGCGCGGCGATCTCGCGCACGACGGGATTGCCCCCCTTGCTGGCGCCCTTGCCGGCCGCCTTCAAGTCCCACAGGTCGACCTGCTTGGGGAACCGGTCGAAGGTCGTGACGTAGGAATACGGCGGGCGGATCTCCGTCACCACCGCATGGCGGCCGTCCGGCGCCACGTCCAGCTCCTCGTACAGGCCGGGCTTGCCGACCGGGGTGATCTTGCCGCTGGCGACGTCCACCAGCGCCAGTTGCGAGGTGCCGTAGTAGTCGAACAGGGCCTCGTCGTGACGGTTGCGCAGCGTGTCGCGGTTCTCGTACGTGCTGCTCTGCCCCTTCGCGCCCAGCGATTCCTGGATGCCAGGACCGTCCGAGCCCGGCGGCGCCTCGGGCGGCGCCTTGTGCGCCGACACCAGCTTGACCAGCAGCGTCTTCTGGTCCGGCATCCACTGCATCTGGTCGCCGAACATCTGGTTCAGGCGCACGCCCGGCAGCTTGCGCACGGCACCCGTGCCGGCCTCGCCGACCCACAGTTCCACCGCATCGGCGGTGATGTTCTCGAACACGAAGCGCTGGCCGTCGGCGCTCCAGACCGGACGGCGCGGGCAGGCATTCGCCGGCAGCTTGACGGACGTCTGTTTGCCGTCGGCGACCTGCACCAGGTCGATGGCGCTCACGCAGGGCGGGATGCCGTAGCCGCCCGGGGTGTCGTGCTGGGCGTGGTTGGCCGGTTCGATGCGCACGCCGGCCAGGCGCAGGAACGGCGCGGCCACCTTGGCGATCGAGGGGTAGTCGTCCATCGTCACCAGCATCAGGCGGTCGCGGGTCGGGCTCGGCAGCGGCGAAGGCGGCGGCGGCGCGCGCATCACGTCCAGGATCTCCTTCGGCGGCTGGTTGTAGGCGCTCGGGGCGCCGGCGATGCTCGTCGTGGCCGCTGCCGGTACCTTCGGCGCGGCGAGCGCCGCGGGTGCGATGCCGACCGCAAGCGCCGCGCCCGCGAGGCCGCGCAACAAGTATTTTCCCTGCATGGAATTCTCTCCGTTTTTTATCGATGCGTCACGACACGGACGGGCTGTTCTCCTCGTACGTGACATTTAACATTGCCACAAAAGTGTTTTGATAGCAACGATGAATTTCGCTGAAGAAACTGCAAAGCGCGGCACCAGGTGCATGGCCGCATGCCGGTCCGCTCGATCGTGCGCAAGAGTCGCATGGCCACCCCGGCACGCATCCCGTGTCGAATGGACTGAACCGGCGCGAGGCACTGGGGGCGGCGGCGGCCGAACTGCAGGCTGGCCGGCCCGCCTTCCGGGCGGTGCCAAGCGTCCGTTCCCGCCCTACAATGGGGCCGAGCGGCCGGGCAATCCGCGCCGGCGCCTACAAGGAGAACAGCATGTCCGACGCAAGGGAACGATTCGACGCCATCATCATCGGTGTGGGCCAGGCGGCCTCCGCCCTCGCCAACCGTCTTGCGGGCGCCGGCATGACCGTGGCCGTCATCGAACGCCGCGCGGTCGGCGGCACCTGCGTCAACGTCGGCTGCACGCCGACCAAGTCCATGGTGGCCAGCGCCAGCGTCGCCCGCCTGGCGGCCCGCGCGGCGGAGTATGGCGTGGCCATCCCGGGCACGCCCACCGTCGACATGGCGGCCGTGCACGAGCGCACCAGCGCCATCGTCGCGAAGAGCCGTACGGGACTGGAACGCTGGCTCGGCGGCCTCCCCGGCGTGACGCTGATCCGCGGCCATGCGCGCTTCGAGAGCGCGCGCACCGTGCGGGCGGACGACAGGCTGATCGAGGCCGACAAGGTCTTCATCAACGTGGGCGGGCGCGCCTCCGCGGCGAACATCGAGGGACTCGACGAGGTGCCCTGGCTGAGCAGCAGCGACATGGTGGCGCTGCGCGAGCTGCCGCGCCACCTGGTCGTCATCGGCGGCAGCTACATCGGGCTGGAGTTCGCGCAGATGTTCCGCCGCTTCGGCGCGCAGGTGACCGTGGTCGAGCGCGGCGCGCGCCTGATGCCGCGCGAAGACGCGGAAGTCTCCGACGAGATCCGTGCCATCCTCGAGGCCGAAGGCGTCGTCTTCAAGCTGGACGCGGAATGCATCCGGGTGCGTCCGCATCCGGAGGGCGTGGCCGTAATCACGCACGGCGGCAAGGAAGAGACGATCGGCAGCCACGTGCTGGTGGCGGCGGGCCGCGTGCCCAACACGGACGACCTGGGCCTGGACAAGGCCGGCGTGCGCACGGGCCCGCACGGCCACATCGAGGTGGACGAGCGCCTGGCGACGAACGTGCCCGGCATCTGGGCGCTGGGCGACTGCAACGGCCGCGGCGCATTCACGCACACGGCCTACAATGACTACGAGATCGTCGCCGCCAACCTGCTCGACGGCGAGCCGCGCTCGGTGAACGACCGCATTCCCGTGTACGGCCTGTACATCGACCCGCCGCTCGGCCGCGTCGGCATGACGGAGGAACAGGCGCTGGCGCAGGGGCGCACGGTCCGCGTGGGCAAGCGCCCGATGACGCGCGTGGGCCGCGCCGTCGAGAAGGGCGAGCGCCAGGGCTCCATGCGCATCGTGGCGGACGCCCGGACCGACGAGATCCTCGGCGCCGCCATCCTCGGACCGGGCGGCGACGAGGCCGTGCACATGGTGCTGGCCGCGATGGCGGCGAAGATGACGGCCCGCCAGCTGACCCACGTGGTGGCGATCCACCCGACCGTGTCGGAACTGATTCCCACGATCGCCGGCGAACTGGGCGACGCGGTCGCGCCGCCGGCGCGTGCCGGCTGATTGCACCCGCCGGAGCAAGCCGGCCGAAGTGCGCCGGCCGCCCGGCGCGGCGCCACGTTACTTCTTCATGCGGCCGTTCGAGATGGTACGGAATTCCGGCTCGGGCACGAAGCCGTCGCGGTTCGGCATCTTCACCTTCGGCAGGCTGCGGCGGTCCAGCACCGTGTTCTCGGGCACGACGCCGTTGGCGTTCAGCAGGTAGGCCGCGAGCGCATAGTAGTCGCTGTCGGACAGCGATCCCGGCGCCTGGTAGGGCATGGCGCGGCGGATGTAGTCGTACAGCGTGGTCGCGTACGGCCAGTAGCTGCCCACGGTCTTGATCGGGTGGTCGGTGGCGAGGCTGCCCACGCCGCCCACCAGGCGGTCGTTGATGCCGCCCACGCCGCCCACGCCATGGCAGGCCGCGCAGTTGGCCTCGAACAGCTTCTTGCCCTGGGCGACGCTGCCCTTGCCTTCGGGCAGGCCGGTGCCGTCGGGCAGCACGTCGATATTCCACGACTTGACCTCGGCCGGCGTCGCCGGACGACCGAATTGCGCGGCGGCGTCAGGAGCGGCGGCGTGGACCTGGGCGCCGATCGCCAGCGCGGCGCATGCGAGCAAATGCTTAGGCGAGGACATTGGTCACCTTTCCTTCCGTATCGATGCCCCAGGTCTGCTGGGCGTTGTAGTGGAACAGTGCGTTTTCGCCCATCATGGCGACGAACGCCTCGCGGGTGGGCTGCACGAAGCCCTTGTCGTCGGTGGCGCGGCTGACGATGCGGGTGGGCTTGCCGTCCCAGGTCCAGTCGGCGTCGAAGCGCACCTGGGCCTTGTGCAGCACGGGCGCGTTGATGCGCGCCTCGCGCCAGCTGGCCCCGCCGTCCATGCTGACCTCGACCTTGACGATCTTGCCGCGGCCGCTCCAGGCCAGGCCCGTGATGCGGTTGTAGCCGGGACGGATGCGCATGGTGCCGGACGGCGCCGTGATCACCGAGTTGACTTCCTGGTACAGCTGGAACTGGCGTGCCTTCCCGCTTGGCAGCAACTGCGTGTAGCGGTCCGTTTCCCAGCGCGTCATGGTGGGCTGGTTGCCGAACTTCAGGCGGCGCAGCCACTTGATGCTGAGGTTCCCCTCCATGCCCGGGACGAACAGCCGGATCGGGAAGCCGTGGGCCGGGCGCAGCGGTTCGCCGTTCTGCGCATAGGCGACGAAGACTTCGTCGAGGATCTCGTCGGTGAGGGGAATGCTGCGCGCCACGCCCGCCGCATCGCCGCCCTCGGCCAGCATCCAGGTGGACTTCGGATCGGCGCCCACCAGGTCCATCAGGTAGGCCAGTCGCACGCCCGTCCACTCGTGCATGCTCACCAGGCCATGGGTGTCCTGCACGGTCAGGCCGGGATCCGCCTTCTTCCAGTTTTCCCAGCCGTTGCCCGAGCATTCCATGAAATGGATGCGCGAGACGGACGGCATGGCCCGCAGTTCGTCCACGGACAGCACGAGCTCCTTCTTCGTCATGCCGTGGATCAGCAGGCGGTGCTTTGCCGGGTCCAGGTCAGGCGAGCCCGAATGGCTGCGCTCGTAGTGCATGTCCGAGGGCGTGATGGTGCCGGACAGCTTGTCGAGCGGCGTCTTGGAATTGATCGCCAGGCCCAGGTCCACCTTCAGCTTGCCGGGCGCGGCCTCCAGCACCCGGTCCAGGTGCACGTATTGCGAACGTTCGCTCACGGGCCCGACCGGGGGCCCGGGCGCGCGCTGCGGCACGTCGGCCAGCGTGTCGGCCAGCGCGGGTGCCGCGATGATGCCGGCGCCGGCGGCGCCCAGGAACTTGCGCCGCGTGAGCACGGCGCTGGCGCCCAGGAGCGCCTGCTTTTCCTTGTCACTGATGGTCATCGATTGTCTCCACAGGGTAAAAATAGGAAGGGTTGCGTCACGGAGCCGGCGCCGGCTGCACCGCCGCGGCGAGCAGCTTTTCGGCGGGCGCCAGGCGCTCCGTCATGCCGGCCGGCAGGCCGTGGCGGCCTTCCAGGCTGGCGACCGGCTCGTACACGAGCCAGGTCTTGCCTTGTTCGTCCTCGCGCACGAGCACCTTCAGCGGCAGCTCCAGCGCGAAGTCGGGCGCCGCCTGCATCAGCGGCGTGCCCCCTTTCGGATTGCCGTAGACGACGACCGTGGCGGGACGCATCGACAAGCCGGCGTCTCTCGCCCCGGCCTGGTGGTCGATCGTGCCGAAGATGGTCATGCCCTTGCCGGCCAGCGTCGTGCGCAGGCGTGCCAGGGTGTCGGCGAAGGAATAGGGACTGGCGAGTTTCATGGTATGGATCTCCTGCGCGGCGGCCGTGGGGGCGCCCGCGATGACGAAAGCAGCGAGGAAGGAAGCCCGCAGCACCGTCGTGCAGCGCGCGGACAAGGACATCATGTTCATCGATCACCTCTTGCAAAAAAACAGTTCGAACGGGCATCCGGGCCGGCACTGCGCCGGCGCCGGCGCTGGCGACTACAGGCCGAGCAGACGGATCAGCGCATAGCTGGCCGCCGCGAGCCCCAGCAGCGATACGACGACCACTGCCGCCACCCGACCGCCCGCCCGCAGCACGGCGCGCACGTCGACGCCCAGGCCGAGCGCCGCCATCGCCATGATGGTCAGCACGTTGGCCACGTCATGCGCCGGGCCCAGCGCCGCCTGCGGGATCCAGCCAAGGGAACGCAGGACCAGCAGGACGACGAAACCGACGATGAACCACGGCACGAGATGCGACAGGCGGGGACGGCCGCCCCCACCCTTGCCGAACAGCGACAGCACCAGCACCACCGGGCCGAGCATCAGGACGCGCACGAGCTTGACGAGGGTGCCTGCATGCACGCTGGCGCTCGACACCGAGGCCGTCGCGGCGAGCACCTGCGGCACCGCGTAGACGGTCAGGCCGGCGAGCACGCCGTATTCGACGGCCGTCAGCGACAGCACGCCGACCAGCAGCGGCAGGCCGAGCACGACGACGACGCCGAGGACGGCCGTGAACGCAATCGCGGCCGTCACCTCCTTGCCGTCGGCATCGATGACGGGCGCCACCGCGGCGATGGCCGAGTTGCCGCAGATTGCATTGCCGCACGCGATCAGGATGGCCATCTTGCGCGGCAGGCCGGCGAACCGTCCGATGACGTAGCTGAACGCGAGCGCCAGCACGACGACGGCGGCGATGCCGACGACCAGGCCGACCCCGTCCGACAGCAGCGTGCGCGCGCTGACCGAGGCGCCCAGCAGCACCACGGCGATCTCCAGCAGCAGGTGGGCGCCGACGCGGATGCCGGCATCGAAGCGCGCGTCCAGGCGGACCAGCGTGCGGATCGCCGTACCGATCAGGATCGCCAGCACCAGGCTCTCGAGCCAGGCGCGTCCCAGCAGCATGGTCTCTGCACGCTCCACCAGGCAGGCAAGCACGGTCACGCCCGCGCACAGCGCCAGGCCCGGCAGCGCAGCAACGGCATTCGCCCATCCTCGTTTCGTGTCCGCCATCGTCTCCAACGTTTTGTGTATATCGATATGTGTATTTTTGCCTGCGCCGTGCCGCATGCAAACCTCCCAGGCGGAGGGGCGCTTACCCTTCCCGCATGGAGTTGGCCGTACCAGATCCAAAGAAAGTGGTCGGGGCCGGGACGGGTCCCTACAGTCGACGCCTATCGGGACCGTCGCCATCGCACGGCCCTGCCGACGAGGAGCACTGCATGAACGATTCGACCAGCAACGAACGGGACGGCGCGGCGCCCCACGCGCTCGTGATCGGGGGCTCGCTCGGCGGACTGCTGGCCGCCACGACGCTACGCGCGATCGGCTGGCGCGTCGACGTGTTCGAACGCTCGCCGCACGCGCTGGACAGCCGCGGCGGCGGCATCGTGCTGCAGCCGGACGTCCTGCACGCCTTCCGCTTCGCCGGCCTGGCGCGGGGAAACGAGCGGAACAGCCTGGGCGTGGCGTCGGGCGACCGCATCTTCCTCGACCGCGCGGGCGAGGTCGTGCAGCGCGGCTGGCAGCCGCAGACGCAGACGTCGTGGAACATGTTGTACGGGACGATGCGGCGGGCGCTGCCGGACGACTGCGTGCACCAGGGTGCGACGCTGCTGCGCTACGAACAGGACGGCGAGCGGGTGATCGCCCATTTCGCGGACGGAAGCAGTGCGGAAGGCGACCTGCTCGTCGGCGCCGACGGTGCCCGCTCGATGGTGCGCGCCCAGCTGCAGCCGGGCCTGGCGCCCGCCTATGCCGGCTACGTCGCCTGGCGCGGCCTCGTGCCCGAACCGGATCTCGACGCCGCCTCGCGCGCCCTGCTGGACGGCGTGTTCGCGTTCCAGCAGGGCGAGGACCACATGCTGCTCGAGTACCTGGTGCCGGGCGAGGATGGCGCGACCGAGCCGGGGCGGCGCCGCTGGAACTGGGTCTGGTACCGCAAGGTCGATGCGGCGCAGCTGCCTGCTCTGCTCACCGATGCGGGCGGCCGCCCGCACGCGTTCTCGCTGCCGCCGGGCGCCCTGCCCGATGCGCACGCCCGGGCGCTGCGCGCCGACGCCGACGCGCACCTGGCGCCGCCGTTCCGCGCGCTGGTGCACCTTACGGCCGAACCGTTCGTCCAGGCGATCCTGGACCTGGCCGTGCCGCGCATGGCATCCGGCCGCGTCGTGCTGGTCGGCGACGCCGCCTTCGTGCCGCGGCCCCATACGGCAGGCAGCACGGCCAAGGCGGCGGCCAACGCGCTGGCGCTCGCGCGGATGCTGCGGCGCACCGACATGCCGCTCGCGCAGCGCCTGCACGAATGGGAAGCGGACCAGCTGCGCGCCGGCCGCGCCATGACCGACTGGGGCCGCGACATGGGCGACCGCATCATGGGCATCCGGCGTTCACCCGCTTGATTGCGCCGCGTGGTCCAGGTGCTCGGCCGGGCTGGCGCATGGCAGGCGGCGGTGTTCGATGAGGCGGCGCAGGCAACGACGGTGCAAAAAGTCTTCAGTTCCGCAAATCGGTCCACGATGTGTTCCCGTTTTCTCTGTTCGTATCTTTGCTTCCAGCGCAACGCTGTTGTCGGCGCCGGACGGATTATCGCCGGCCGCGCCCAACGCTACAGTAACCCATCTTTTCACACGGAGCGTCACCATGACAAGCCTGTTCGACCCCATCCGCCTCGGCGACCTGGTTCTCCCCAACCGCATCGCCATGGCGCCCGTCACCCGCGCGCGCGCCGGCGGCGCAGGCATCCCGAACGCCGACAACGCGGCCTACTACGCGCAGCGCGCCGGCGCGGGACTGATCGTCAGCGAAGCGACCGACGTGTCGATCGACTCGGCCGCGTTCGAACTGGCACCGGGCCTGTACGACGACGCCCAGGCGCTAGGGTGGCGCCGCGTGATGGAAGCCGTGCACGGCGCCGGCGGCACCCTGTTCGCACAGCTGTGGCACAGCGGCCGCGTGAGTTCCTACGCGCTGCTGGACGGCCGCGCGCCGCTGGCGCCGTCCGCCGTGAACGACGACCTGCACCTGCTGCAGGCCTATGGCGCGCTGGCCAATGGCTGGTACACGCGCATCGCCGCCTCGCCGGCGCGGGCCATGACGACGGCCGACATCCACGAGGCGGTCGCCGCCTACCGCGGCGCCGCGCGCCGTGCTGCGCAAGCCGGCATCGACGGCGTCGAGATCCACGCCGCCAACGGCTACCTGCCACAGCAGTTCCTGTCGCCCCATACGAACCGCCGGGACGACGAATTCGGGGGCAACCTCGTCAACCGGGCGCGCTTCCTGGAACTGGTGCTGCGCGCCGTGCTCGAGGAAATGCCGGCCGGCCGCGTGGGCGTGCGCCTGTCGCCGTTCGCCGCCTACAACAATGCGCCGGACCCGGACACCGCCACCACCTACGCCTACGTGGCGCAGCTGCTGGACGATGCCGGCGTCGCCTATATCCACGCGGCCGACACGAATGCCTGGGGTGGCGCGCCGGACATGGACCGCATCCTCGACATCCTGCGTCCGCGGTTCGGCGGCAAGATCATCGCCAACGGCGGCCTCGATCCGGACAGCGGCGCCGCGCTGGTGGCCAGCGGCCGCGCGGACATGGTGTCGTTCGGCCGGCGCTTCATCGCCAACCCCGACCTCGTCGCGCGCATCCGCCAGGGCGGCCCGTACAACGAGCCCGATCCCTTCACCTTCTACGGCGGCGGCGCGGCCGGTTACCTGGACTACCCGACCCTGGCCGGCGCTGGCACGCCGGATCGTATCCTTTGAGATAGCTAGACGCTGGGCGGCGCCGCTCGCCACAATCGCTTATCCGATCACGAGGAACGACCATGCAATTGCGGACCCTTATCGGCGGCGCTGCCGTCGCCGCCATCGCCGCCGCCGCCGTGCTGGGCGGCCTGTACGCCTGGACCCGGGCGGCGCCGATCGCGCCTGCCGATGCCGCGCCGCCGCCGCCCTCTGCCGCCGTCCTGGCCGCCGGTGCGCGCGTCGTCGCGCTGGGCGACTGCATGGTATGCCACACGGCCGGCGACGGTCCCGCCTACGCGGGCGGCCTGGGACTGCGCACGCCGTTCGGCACCATCTACAGCACCAACATCACGCCGGACCCCGAGACGGGCATTGGCCGCTGGACGCTGCCCGCGTTCCGGCGCGCGCTGCGCGAAGGCACCTCGCGCGACGGCCACCTGCTGTATCCGGCCTTCCCCTATATCCACTATACGCGCATGTCGGACAACGACATCGAACTGGCCTACCGCTACCTGATGACGCGCACGCCCGTCCATGCGCCGGCGCCGGCCAACGACCTGCTGTTCCCGCTGAACTTCCGCCCCGTGCTGGCGTTCTGGAACATGCTGTACCTGCGTCCCGGGACCAGCGATACGCCGGCCAGCCAGGCCACGCCCATCGAACGGGGACGCTACCTGGTCGACACGCTGGGCCACTGCGCCTCGTGCCACAGCGGCCTGAACCTGATGGGCGGCGAGCGCTCGCCCGCCTTCCAGGGCGGCCGCATCGACGGCTGGAATGCGCCCGCGCTGACGCGCCTGGCCGCGGCCGACGCGCCCTGGACCCAGGCGGACCTGGTCGAGTACCTGCGCGGCGGGCTGGCGCTGGGCCACGGCGCCGCCAAGGGCCCGATGCGTCCCGTGACGGAGCGGCTGGCGAGCGTGCCGCGCGAGGACGTGGAAGCGATCGCCGCCTACCTGATGTCGATCCAGGTCGCCCCGCAGAGCCAGCCGGCCGCGGCGCCTGCGGTCAAGCCCGCCGCGGCCATCGTCCCCGGCGACCGTGCCGGCGAGACGCTGTTCGCCGCCGCCTGCGCCGGCTGCCACGCGGCGCCCGCCCCGATGATGCGGCTGGCGGACCGTCCGGGCCTGGCGCGCAGCAGCGCCGTGCTGAGCGGCGATCCCGCCAACTTCGTGCAGACGGTCCTGCAGGGCATCCCCTGGGACAACACGTCGACGGTGTATATGCCGCCGTTTGCCGACACCCTCGACGACAAGCAGGTCGCCCAACTCGCCGCCTACGTCCGCACGGGCCTCGCCGCCAGGCCGGCCTGGGACGACGTCGCCGCCACCAGCGCCAAGCTGCGCAAGGAGAACCAGCCATGAGTACCCGCCTCACCCTGAACGGCAAGGCGCAAGCCCTGCAATCCGATCCCGGCACGCCACTGCTGTACGTGCTGCGCAACGAGATGCGCCTGAACGGCGCCAAGTTCGGCTGCGGCATGGGCCAGTGCGGCGCCTGCACCGTGATCGTCGACGGCAAGCCGGTGTTTTCCTGCGTGACGCCGCTGGGCGCGCTCGAAGGCCGCGCCGTGCGCACGGTGGAGGGCCTCGGAACGCCGCAACGGCCGGGCCGGTTGCAGGCGGCCTTCATCAAGCATCAGGCGGCGCAGTGCGGCTACTGCATCGCGGGCATGATCATGCGTGCGCAGGCGCTGCTGGACAAGGTGCCCCATCCCAGCGACGACCAGATCCGCCAGCACATGCAGCCGAATCTGTGCCGCTGCGGCACGCACCATCGCATCCTGGCGGCGATCCGCGACGTGGCGGATGGAGGCAAGGCATGAACGGTCCGCACCTGAACCGCCGCGCGGTGCTGAAAGGCGGCGCGCTCGTGCTGGGCTTCTCGCTGCTGCCCGTGGCGGCGCGCGCGGAACTGAATGCGCTCGGCCTACCGGCCCTCGTCGACGCGCGCCTTCCCGGCAGCCTGAAGAACACGCCGATGCTGGACGCCTGGATCCGCGTCGCCGCGGACGGCAAGGTCACCGTCTGCAGCGGCAAAGTCGAACTGGGTACCGGCATGCGCACGGCACTGATGCAGATCGCCCTGGAGCAGCTGGAGCTGGCGCCGGCCGACATCGTGTTCATCGGCGGCGACACGCTGCTCACGCCCAACGAAGGATTTACCGCCGGCAGCCACAGCGTCGCGGACAGCGGCACCGCCCTGCTGCACGCGTCGGCCCAGGTGGCGGCCCTGCTGCGCGCCGGCGCGGCGGCGCAGTGGAACGTGGCGGCGGACGGCGTCACGCTGCGCGCCGGCCGCGCCGTCGCCGCCGACGGCCGCAGCATGCACTATGGCGAGGCGGTGAAGGGCTTGCGCGCGCCCGGCCTGCACCGCGGCGCCGCCGCCACGTCGCCGCTGCGCGATCCGGCACGCTACCGCCTGATCGGCAAGTCGGTGCCGCGTGTCGACATCCCGGCCAAGGTCGCCGGCGGCGTGGCCTACGTGCAGGACATGCGCCTGCCCGGCATGCTGCATGCCCGCGTCGTGCGCCCGCCCCGCCCCGGCGCACGCCTGGCCGCGGCCGACCTCGCGGCCGTGCAACGCCTGCCGGGCGTGCGCCAGGTGGTGCGCGATGGCAGCTACCTGGCCGTGCTCGCGGACGACGAGTGGCGCGCCGTGAGCGCCATGAATGCCCTCGCCGCGCAGGCGCGCTGGGAAGGCGGCGCCGTGCTGCCCAGGCCGGAAGAGATCCATGCCACGCTGCAGCACCTGCCCTCGGAAGACCTGGTCATCCTGCAGCGCGGCCGCATCCAGGCTGGCAACGGCCGCAGCGTGTCCGCCCGCTACACCAAGCAGTACGTCATGCACGGGGCGATCGGCCCGTCGTGCGCGGTGGGTCACCTGGCCGACGGCGTGCTGACCGTCTGGACGCACACGCAGGGCGTGTATCCGCTGCGCGCCGCGCTGGCGGAACTGGTGCGCATGCCGCTCGATCGGGTCCGCTGCATCCACACGGAGGGGTCGGGATGCTACGGGCAGAACGGCGCCGACGACGTCGCCGCGGACGCCGCCCTGCTGGCCTGCGCCGTGCCCGGCACGCCCGTGCGCGTCCAGCTGATGCGCGACCAGGAAAACCTGTGGGAGCCGTATGCGCCGGCAATGGTGACGAACGTGCATGCGACCCTCGACGCGAACGGCCGCGTGGACGGGTGGCAGTACGAACTGTGGAGCGGCTCGCACAACGAGCGTCCCGGCAATGCGGGCAAGCTCGTGCCGGCCTGGCTGCTGGCCAAGCCCATCGCGCCATCACGTTCCGAACCGATGCTGCAGCCCGAGGGCGGCGGCGACCGCAACGCGCTGCCCCTGTACGACATCCCGAACGCCCACGTGGTCAACCACTTCCTGCCGGTGACGCCGCTGCGCACCTCGGCCATGCGCTCGCTGGGCGCGCACGTGAACATCGTCGCCATCGAAAGCACCTTCGACCAGCTGGCGCAACTGGCCAACGTCGACCCCGTGCGCTTCCGCCTCGACCACCTGGCCAGCCAGCCGCGCGCGCAGGCCGTCGTCAAGCGCGCCGCCGAGATGTTCCGCTGGCAGCCGGGCGCGAAGCTGGCGCGCAACCGCGGCGTCGGATTCGGATTCGGGCAATACAAGAACCTGATGGCCTACGTCGCCATCGCCGTCGAGCTGGAGTTCGACCCCGACCGCAACGACGTGCGCATCCTGCGCGTGTCCTGCGCCGCCGACTGCGGCCAGGTCGTCAATCCGGACGGCGCCCGCAACCAGCTCGAAGGCGCCATCATCCAGTCGTCCAGCTGGACGCTGTACGAACACTTGCGCTACGGTCCGCAGGGCATCGGCAGCTTCGACTGGAGCAGCTATCCGATCCTGCGCTTTTCCAGCGTGCCGGAGCGGATCGACGTCGACATCCTGGACCAGCCGGGGCAGCCGTTCCTGGGCGTGGCGGAAGCGGCGCAGGGGCCGATGGCGGCGGCGCTGGCGAATGCGCTGGCGCAGGCCAGCGGCGTGCGGCGGCATGATTTGCCGCTGCTGGGGCGGGGATAGCGGGGGCCAAGAGGGAAATCGGGCCCCGGCCTGCGCCGGGGCGACGGTGCAGCAGCCGCCGGCAGTCAGCGCGACGCGGCAGCCGCCTTTGCGCGGGCCACGTGCAGCTTGCGGTAGCTGTCCATCAGGCGATGGTGGCGGTCCAGCCCTTCCAGCCGCATGCTCGTCGGCGTGAGGCCGTGGAAGCGCACGCTGCCGTCCACGGAGCCCAGCGCCGCGTCCATGCGCGCATCGCCGAACATGCGGCGGAAGTTGGCGACGTAGTCGTCCAGCGCCAGCTCCTCGTCAAGCACCACTTCCAGCACCACGTTCATGGCCTGGTAGAACAGCTTGCGTTCGACGGTGTTGTCGTTGTACTGAAGGAAGGCGCCGACGAGGTCGTGCGCATCCTCCAGGCGCTGCAGCGCCAGGTTGATCAGGAGCTTCAGCTCGAGCACGGTGAGCTGGCCCCATTCCGTGTTCTCGTCGAACTCGATGCCGATGAGGGTGGCGATGTCCGAATACTCGTCCAGCTCGTTGTTTTCCAGCCGGTCCAGCAGCGCGGCCAGCGCGTCGTCGTCCAGGCGGTGCAGGTTCAGGATGTCTTCGCGGAACAGCAGCGACTTGTTGGTGTTGTCCCAGACCAGGTCCTCGACCGGATAGACTTCCGAGTAACCGGGCACCAGGATGCGGCAGGCCGTCGCGCCCAGCTGGTCGTAGACGGCGACGTACACTTCCTTGTCCATGTCAGCCAGGATGCCCAGCAGCGCCGCGGCTTCCTCGGCGTTCGCGTTCTCGCCCTCGGCCGTGAAATCCCATTCGACGAAGTCGTAGTCGGCCCGGGCGCTGAAGAAGCGCCACGACACGACGCCGCTGGAATCGATGAAGTGCTCGACGAAGTTATACGGCTCCGTGACGGCATTGCTCTCGAACGTGGGCTGCGGCAGGTCGTTCAGGCCTTCGAAGCTACGGCCCTGCATCAGTTCCGTCAGGCTGCGCTCCAGCGCCACTTCGAAGCTCGGGTGCGCGCCGAAGGAGGCGAACACGCCGCCCGTCTTCGGGTTCATCAGCGTCACGCACATGACGGGATACTGCCCGCCCAGCGACGCGTCCTTGACCAGCACGGGGAAGCCCTGCTCTTCCAGGCCGCGGATGCCGGCCACGATGCCAGGGTACTTGGCCAGCACGTCCTGCGGCACGTCCGGCAGCGCGATTTCCCCTTCCAGGATCTCGCGCTTGACGGCCCTTTCGAAGATCTCGGACAGGCACTGCACCTGCGCCTCGGCCAGCGTGTTCCCGGCGCTCATGCCGTTGCTGGCGTACAGGTTCTCGATCAGGTTGGACGGAAAGTACACGGTCTCGCCGTCCGACTGGCGAACGAAGGGCAGCGACACGATGCCGCGCTCGGCGTTGCCGGAATTGGTGTCGATGAGGTTCGAGCCGCGCAGCTCGCCGTCCGGGTCGTAGATTGCCATGCAGTAGGCGTCGAGGATCTCCTCGGGCACGGCGTCGTCCGGGCCCGGCTTGAACCAGCGCTCGTCCGGATAGTGCACGAACGGCGCGTTGGCGAACTCCTCGCCCCAGTAGGCGCCGGCATAGAAGTGGTTGTTGCTGATGCGTTCGATGTATTCGCCCAGCGCCGAGGCCAGCGCGCTTTCCTTGGTCGCGCCCTTGCCGTTGGTGAAGCACATCGGCGAATGGGCATCGCGGATGTGCAGCGACCACACGTTGGGCACGATGTTGCGCCACGAGGCGATCTCGATCTTGATGCCCAGGTTCGCCAGCAGGCCAGACATGTTGGCGATGGTCTGCTCCAGCGGCAGGTCCTTGCCTGGGATGTAGGTGTGGGCGCCTTCAGGCGGCTGCAGCGTCAGCAGCGCCTGCGCGTCGGCGTCCAGGTTCGCCACTTCCTCGATGACGAACTCGGGGCCCGCCTGCACGACCTTCTTGACCGTGCAGCGGTCGATCGAGCGCAGGATGCCCTGGCGGTCCTTTTCCGAGATGTCCGGCGGCAGCTCGACCTGGATCTTGAAGATCTGCTGGTAGCGGTTTTCCGGGTCGACGATATTGTTCTGCGAAAGGCGGATGTTGTCCGTCGGGATGTCGCGCGTATTGCAGTACAGCTTCACGAAATAGGCGGCGCACAGGGCCGACGAGGCCAGGAAGTAATCGAATGGACCGGGCGCCGAGCCGTCGCCCTTGTAGCGGATCGGCTGGTCGGCAATGACGGTAAAGTCGTCGAACTTGGCTTCGAGACGCAGCTTGTCGAGAAAGTTGACCTTGATTTCCATGATGGCACTCGCCTGCAATACAAAAGCCGGCCAGTATGTCACAACTCGGCGCCGGATCAAAGCCAGACGGCGCTGCTGCACGCCGCCGGAGGCGGTCCGTTGCCTGCACGCCGACCGTGCGCGCATCGCCGGTCAATATCGGATGCTTGCGTGTCGACACCGGCCCGGTGGCTATCCGCCTTCCTGAGTCAACCATTGCGTTGTTCGGTGTGCCCACCCGCCATGCAGCACCGGTTGCCTGCCTGACTACGGGCGCTGCAAGCCGCCGCCCTGACCGTCACGCGACGCCTGGGCTGACGTTGTCCTAGAAATAATACCCCGCCTGCAGATTGATCCTGCGCGTGAACCCGTCGTGCGCCGCCGAGGTCGATGCGAGCCCGCCGCCGTCCGGCGACAGGTACGGGTGGTGCTTGCCGAGCATGAAATCCATGTAGAACGACCACTTCCCGGACGCGAAGCTCAGGCCCGTCACGTTCTGCACGGAGTCCTTGTAGCCGCGGGTCCGCTTGCGCAGCACGCTGTAGTCGTTGTACAGCTTGAAGTCGCCGAACGGACCGAGGCGGCCCGGGATGTCGTAGCTGACGTTGGCGATATGGATGTCGCCGTTCGCCGCCACCGGATAGGGATAGCCGAAGGCGCCCAGCATCACGAAGCTGTTCGGGTCGAGGCCGCCGTAGGTCTGGCTGGCGCCGTGCGCCGTCCCGTAGCGGTAGCGCAGCGATTGCAGCATCAGCTTGAACGGGCCGGCCGCGCCCCGGTAGTGAACGGCGACGGCATGGCGCCGGGTATCCGTGCCGCGGCCGTTGTCGATCGTCCCCGCCAGGCCGGAGATGCCGACCTCGTGCCGGCCGCCGGGCCCGACGTGCCATGCCGCGCGTGCGATCAGCGTGTCGCGCTCGCGGTCGCGCTGGCCCGTGCCGTAGCCCTGGGCATCGTCGTCCGGGACGATGTTGTAGGAGTAGCGGTTCGAGGCGCCGGCCGTATTGCTGCCGCCCCCATAGGAGCCGCCGTCGCGCGGATAGAAGCCGAGCTGCCATTCGAACGGGCCGGGTCGGCTCAGCCAGGTCACGCCCAGGTCGTACTTGTCTTCGAAGCCGGCGTAGAAGGCGATCGACTCGTAGAAATTATTCGACGCCAGCGGCTGCAGGCCGAGCCGGTTCTGGTCCAGCCCCACATGCACTTCGCTCTTGTCGGCGAAACGCATGCCGACCCAGCCGTGATGCAGGAAATGCTGCCAGTAACCGCCCTGCCCCTTGGGAAAGCGGTTGTACCGGTACTGGGCCGATCCGAGCAGGCGTCCATCGTCGTAGTTCACTTCGAGGCGCGCCGTGTCCAGCCCGAAGAAACCGCTGCGGTAATCGTCCTGCCAGCTCTTGTGGACGTAGTTGAAGCGGATCGCGCCGCCCACCGTCAGCGGCGATGCGGGCGCGTCCTCGGCACGAACGGGATTGCCCGACAGTGCACCCGCTGCCGCCAGGAGCGCGCACAGGCAACGCATCCGGCGCAGGGGCCGACGTTGCGTGCTGGTCGTGGTGGTTGGTAGCGGCAATGCGGGGTGTGTACGGGTGTGCAACATCAAATCAGAATTCCTCGGTAACAGTAAGCGTTGGTGAGCGATGGCCAGCGGCGTTGCCGTGGCTGCGGCGGAGTGGGAGCCAGGCGGGCCCGGCGTGCTCGTGATCAGGCGGATGCATCGGCGCGATGCGCAAGCAGGGCGATCGTGCGAATGGTGGAAAGACATGCGCAAACGACATGCGCGAACAACACGCGCGAACGACGGGCGCCGCGTCAGGCAACGGTCGGTCATTCTACCCGCCCACAAAGGTTTGGACAAATGTAGATAATTGTTTTATAATAGCAATCCACCCGGGAGCCGGCACCCATGTCGACTCCCAGCACGGGACGCCGACTGCACAGTTCGACAGCGGCCTCGTCCGTGCACGATTTCCTGGTCGTGGATGGGAAATCATTCTCGGGCCTTGCGCCCACATCATGAATCGTCCGGCGCAGCTGCGCCGGATACCCGGCGCCATGCCAACGCATGGTGCCCGCGTGCTTAAAAGTCCTGTACCCAGCCTCTTTTAACGCGCACATGACGCCCTGGCACCGCCATGCGCCGCCGACAGCGCGTGTTCCGTCCCCTTTCGGCCGCTCGCTTGCGCTGCCGCGTCATTGATTCGCCAACTCGAAGGAGAACCAAAAAGTGGCAAAACAAATCGTCATCGACCAAGTCTTCAAAGTCTTCGGCGACCAGCCGGAGGAAGCGCTGGCGCTCGTCCGCCAGGGCGCCAGCAAGCAGGACATCCTGGCCAGGACCGAATGCACCATCGGCGTGTACGACGCCAGCTTCACCATCGAGGCGGGAGAAATCTTCGTCATCATGGGCCTGTCCGGCTCGGGCAAGTCGACGCTGGTGCGCATGCTGAACCGGCTCGTGGAGCCGACGGCGGGCCGCATCCTCGTCGACGGCAACGACATCAATACCCTGCCGGATGCGGAACTACGCGCGCTGCGCCGCAAGGACATCAGCATGGTGTTCCAGTCGTTCGCGCTGCTGCCCCATGTGACCGTGCTCGACAACACGGCATTCGGCATGGAACTGGCCGGCATTCCGAAGGCGCAGCGCCATGCGCTGGCGCGCCAGGCACTGGAACAGGTGGGCCTTGCCGCCTACGGCGCCAGCTATCCGGACGAACTGTCCGGCGGCATGCAGCAGCGCGTGGGGCTGGCGCGGGCGCTGGCCTGCGATCCGTCGATCCTGCTGATGGACGAGGCGTTTTCCGCGCTCGACCCCATCATGCGCAAGGACATGCAGTCGGAGCTGCTGCGCCTGCAGCAGATCAAGCGCCGCACCATCGTCTTCATCTCGCACGACCTGGACGAGGCGATGCGCATCGGCGACCGCATCGCCATCATGAAGGACGGGCACGTGGTGCAGGTGGGCACGCCGGAAGACATCCTGCGCAAGCCGGCCAACGACTACGTGCGCAACTTCGTGCGCGGCGTCGATACGGCGGCCGTGTTCAAGGCCAGCGACATCGCCCGCAAGAGCCAGATCGTGGTGTCGGAATCGCCGACCCGCGGCTCGCGCGCGGCGCTGTCGATGCTGGAAGAACAGGATCGCGCCTACGCCTATGTCGTCAATCCCGCCAGCAAATTCCTCGGCGTGGTGTCGGTCGATTCGCTGCGCACGGCGCTGGAAGGCCATACGGGTCCGCTGGGCCTCGCGCATGCCTACCTGCCGGACGTGCCGACGATCGATGCCGACGAACCCGTGGCCGGCCTGTTCGGCCAGGTGGCGCAGCTGCCCTACGCGGTGCCCGTCGTGGCCGGCGACGGCAGCTTCCGCGGCGCCATCAGCAAGACCACCTTGCTGAAGTTCCTCGACCGCGACACGCCAGCCATTGCCGAGCAACACACACAGAAAGGACAAGCATGAACGCAAGTAACGCCATGAGCACCATGCCGGCAAGCGCGCCGGCCGCCGAAGGGGCAGCCCAGGTCAACCCCTGGCTGCCGACCCCGCCATCCGATACGTCCTGGCTGGACGCGGCGGCCCCGGCCGCCACGCCCGCACATGCCGGCGGCGTCGACCTGACGCGCATCTTCGATGGCGCCCTGCCGCTGCAGACCTGGATCAACGAGGGCCTGGGCTGGGTCGTCGAACACTTCCGCCCGTTCTTCCAGGCCGTGCGCGCGCCGATCGACGCCACCCTCAACGGCGTGGCCCACCTGCTGCAGGCGGCGCCGTCGCTGGTCGTCATCGCCATCATCGGCCTGCTGGCCTGGCAATTCACGAGCGGCGCACTCGCCATCGGCACCGTGGTGGCGCTGCTGGCCGTCTCGCTGCTGGGCGTCTGGCCGGAAGCGATGATCACGCTGTCGCTGGTGCTGACCTCCCTTGCCTTCTGCCTGGTGATCGGCCTGCCGCTGGGGATCCTCCTGGCCAGCAGCGACCGCGCGCAGAACATGTTGCGCCCGCTGCTGGACGCCATGCAGACGACGCCGGCCTTCGTGTACCTGGTGCCGGTCGTCATGCTGTTCGGCATCGGCAACGCGCCGGGCGTGATCGTGACCATCATCTTCGCCCTGCCGCCGCTGGTGCGCCTGACCAACCTCGGCATCCGCCAGGTCCGCCCCGACCTGATCGAGGCGGCGCGCGCCTACGGTGCCTCGCCGTGGCAGCTGCTGACCCGTGTGCAGTTCCCCCTGGCGATGCCGTCCATCATGACCGGCATCAACCAGTCGCTGATGCTGTCGCTGTCGATGGTGGTGATCGCCTCGATGATCGCGGTCGGCGGCCTGGGCCAGATGGTCTTGCGCGGCATCGGCCGGCTGGACATGGGCCTGGCCACCGTGGGCGGCCTCGGCATCGTGCTGCTCGCCATCACGCTGGACCGCCTGACGCAGGCGATGGGACAGCCGCGCCGCGGCGTGCGCCACTGGTATCAAACGGGGCCCGCCGGCTTCATCCTGCGCCTGGTGCGCAGCAATCCGGGACGTGGCGAAGCGGCCACGCCGAACACTCCCGTTACCGAATAACGAAAATAATCAAGACCAAGGATTTTCATGCATCGACTAGACCACTACCACATCACCCATAAAGCGCAACGCAATTTCAAGCTCGGCTCGATCCTGGCGCTCCTCGCCCTCGTCCTGACCACCAGCGTGGCGATGGCGCAGACGCCGGATGCCGCCCTGCCCGGCAAGGGCATCAAGGTGCAGGCGCTGCAAAGCCCCATCGGCGAAGAGACGTTCCAGACCATGCTGGTCGACCGCGCCCTCGCGCAGCTGGGCTACGAGCCCCAGCCCGTCAAGGAGGTCGACTACCCGACCGCGCACATCGCCATCGCCAACGGCGACGCCACCTTCCTGGCCGTGCACTGGGACCCGCTGCACCAGGACTACTACGACCACGCGGGCGGCGACGCCAAGCTGCTGCGCACGGGCGCCTACGCCGGCCCTGCCGCCCAGGGCTACCTGATCGACAAAGCGACGGCCGACAAGTACCACATCACCAATATCGCCCAGCTGCGCGATCCGAAGATCGCCCGGCTGTTCGACCACGACGGCGACGGCAAGGCCGACCTGACGGGCTGCAATCCGGGCTGGGGCTGCGAGGCGATGATCGAACACCACATGGATGCCTACAAGCTGCGCGCCACCGTCCAGCACGTGCAAGGCAGCTATACGGCGCTGATCGCCGACACCATCGGCCGCTACCAGCGCGGCGAACCGATCCTGTACTACACGTGGACGCCCTACTGGGTCAGCGGCGTGCTGGTGCCGGGCAAGGACGTCGTGTGGCTGCAGGTGCCCTTCTCGGCCAACCCGCAGCACGCGAATACCCGTCTCGCCGACGGCAGCGACTACGGCTTTTCCGTCAACACGACGCGGATCGTCGTGAATCGCGCCTGGGCCGAGAAGAACCCCGCGGCCGTCAGGCTGTTCGAGGTCATGCGCCTGCCGATCGCGGACATCAACGCGCAGAACGAGCGCATGCGCCGTGGCGAGAATACGCAGGCCGACATCGCGCGGCATACGGCCGGATGGATCAAGTTCCACCAGCAGGTGTTCGACGGGTGGATCGCGCAGGCGCGGGCGGCGGCGCAGCGCTGATGCTCGACAGGAGCGGCCTTCGTGGAGAGGAGCTTCAAGAGCTGTTCGTACGCCAGCCGAGGATTGAGCGCGTTGCTTGCTCCTGATGAAAAACCGACGACGAGTCAGCGATCGCCAATCCAGCCTAGCCTAGACAGGTCGGCCATCGACCTATCGTGTCGAACAACTGCTTAAACTGGGCACGTACCGCCAACTATCAATGCTGTTGATCTCCGTATTGCTAGAAGACAGTGTGTAGCCCAATAAGCGGACAAAATTCTCAGGTTCAAGCTGGCACACTTGCGCTCACGGCTTGGCCTTTTTGAGTTCTTCCAAACGGACTACGGACTTGCGTAAGTCTTCCTTGTATCTGTTTTTCAGGTAAAGACCATACGCAGGATCCGAAGGCCCTTTGAAAGAAGCTACTTCATCACGGAAATTCATACTATCCAGTTTCCAGGCGGCAAGACGCGTTTCCTCTGGTGCGGAAACAAGCTCATCAATCAATTTGCGGTTGTTATCGACTAACTCTTCCGCCAATTTTACATACAGTGCCCACCTCTCGCGCATATACTCCTTTGAAGGTACAGGCCAACCCTTCACCTTCCCCGGCCATTGCGGGTGATCCGGCTGCAGGTCAGTGGAAACAACCTCGATGCGGCCATCCGAAATACGCAATACCCACAGCTCGCCCACTTTGCCATTGGCATAAGGCGGCACGTCGACCGTGTACACTTTCTCGACCTCGGGAAGTTCACCTTTGTCATTTTTCGGCAACCAATGCGTGGAGCGGACCCGCACTTTCAGTCCCGCTTTCCACTTGCTCGGCAAAGTAAAGCAACACATGATGCCGCCTGCCGAAAATGGCCCGATGTGTTCTCCTCCACCGATATTGGATTCGTTATCTGGGTCCATTACAACGAACGTAAAAGGATTGGCCGTGTAGTTGACGCCGTGGACGCTCACCGACACCCGTTTCCCTGACTTTGACGATGTAGGATTAGAATGTGACGTGCACCCCAACAGCATCCCCAACAAAGTCATCATTAAGAATCTGCAGTATCTCATCGCATCTCCGATTGCGCGATCAACCAATTCTGGTGACACTTAAAGGGTATTTCGCTCGAGGCATCATTTACATCCCGCCCAGAAACGACTTGATTACTCCCTTGTAAACATTGAACTTGGATGGGAGCTCAGATATATCCGCATCTGCCCAACCTTCATGGCCATTTGCACGCTTGAAGCCCTGGACATTCCCTAATTTATGAACTGCACCGACCGAGGCCACGTTATCGCATTGCCCAAGAAAGTCGAATAAGAAGCCGAAGAAGAGGTTTGTATGGCACGACATTTCGGGCTCGCCACCTTTTATTTTCTCATGTTTAGTCAATCGATCAAGGGCGAGCTTTTCCGCATTGCTGAAAAGGCATTTTGGTCCACGGCTTTAGCATAGCTAATCGGAAAGAAGTCACACAAACTCAAACTCAAACTCAAGGCTACTCCTCCACTAGCTCCTTCAAACGATTTTCGGATCTAATTAGCCCCTCTTGATATCGTTTTTTTAGATACCGATCGTAAGCGGGATCTTCAGGCCCTTTGAATGTCGCGACCTCATTGCGCAGAGACTTATTATCGACTTCCCACGCTTCCTTTCGTGCAGCCTCGGGGGCCGAGTAAAGTTTGGCAATCGAAGCGCGATAACTATCGACGGTCTCCTGCGCCCACTTTATGGCCAAAGCCCGCCTCTCGCGCATATACTCCTTTGAGGGTACAGGCCAACCCTTTACCTTCCCCGGCCATTGCGGGTGATCCGGCTGCAGGTCAGTGGAAACAACCTCGATGCCGCCATCGGACGTACGCAATACCCATAGCTCGCCCACTTTGCCATTGGCATAAGGCGGTACGTCGACCGTGTACACTTTCTCGACCTCGGGAATTTCATCTTTGTCATTTTTCGGCAACCAATGCGTCGAGCGGACTTGCACTTTCAGTCCCGCTTTCCACCTGCTCGGCAAAGTAAAGCAACACATGATGCCGCCTGCCGAAAATGGCCCGATGTGTTCTCCGCCACCGATATTCGATTCGTTATCTGGGTCCACCACAACGAACGGCTTTGTTGCATAAATAAACGATAAGCCTTTGATTTTTCAGTGAATTATAAATTTAGCAGCGAAATTTTTGTTCAATAAAATCAATGACTTGCGGATTTATGCAACAAAGCCACAACGAACGTAAAAGGATTGGCCGTGTAGTTCACGCCGTGGACGCTCACTGACACCCCTTTCCCAGACCTTGACGATGTAGGATTAGAATGTGACGTGCACCCCAACAGCACCCCCAGCAAAGCCATCACTAAGAATCTACAGTATTTCATCCCATTTCCGATCGCGCGATTAACCAATTCTGGTAACACTTAAAAGGGCTTTTCGCTCGAGTCCTCATCCACGTTTAAATATCATCAGCAACGACGCGATTACTCTCTTTTCAACATTGGACTTGAAGCGGGGCCCAGATACCTTTACGGAAGAGGTAGGCGCATACCGATATTTCCTCGCCGCCATGAAATTTTCTTCTAGGAAGACGCAAGTTCAATTTCCTAAAAATAACTAGCAGAAACTTGCGCTTAGGGCTCCTCCTTCATCAACTGTTCGAGCTCGATTTGGGCAGCTCGCAGGCCCTCACCATATTTATTCCTCAAATACAGAGCGTATGCGGGATCTAGCGGACCTTTGAATGCGGCAACCTCGTCCCGCATGTACTTACTGTCAACTGCCCAGGCGTCTTTTCTAGCAGCCTCCGGCGCCTGCTCCAGCTTACCAATTAACCGACGATACGTTTCAACTGCCTCTTTCGCTAATTCAGCCTGTAGTGCCCATCTTTCGCGCACATACTCTTTCGAAGGGACAGGCCAGCCCTTGACCTTTCCCGGCCATTGCGGATGATCTGGTTGCAGATCGGTGGAAACGACTTCGATACCTCCATCGGACGTACGCAGTACCCACAGTTCGCCTACTTTACCGTTCGCGTAAGGCGGTACGTCGACCGTGTAAACTGTCTCGACTTCGGGAAGCTCGCCTTTGTCATTTTTCGGCAGCCAGTGCGTCGAACGCACCTGCACTTTCATTCCCGCTTTCCACTTTTTCGGCAAAGTAAAACAGCACATGATGCCGCCCGCCGAGAATGGTCCGATGTGTTCTCCACCGCCGATATTGGATTCGTCACTCGGATCCACCACGACGAACGTGAAAGGATTGGCCGTGTAGTTGACGCCGTGGACGCTCACTGACACGCCTTTCCCTGACGCTGACAATGCACCATCTGGATGTGACGTGCACGCCATTAGCGTGCCCAACAAAGCCATCATTAAGAATTCACGATATTTCATCCCTTCTCCAGTTGCGCGGCTAATTGATTTTCAATGACAATCAGCATGCATTGTCGGTCGAGGCGCCTCAAGCTTTGAATATCTCCGGTCATATCAAAACTAAGGGCAAACGCCACCCTCAATGTGCAAGTCAGCGATACGACAACCTGGAAAATTTGATCCTTGCCGTTATTGCTACCCGCTGCGCCAGGCCCGACGGAACCGCGCTGGCGACAACGGCGAGGCCCGCATCGATATTCGCGATTCTAGCCGGGGCTGGCAGTCGGTGATCGCGCAGCAATCATGCCTGCAAAGTGCGGACCACGGCAGCACGTATATCCCAGCCATGCCTGGCGAGGCACGTGCGCCCCTCCGAGGCCGCCGGATTTCGGGCATGCGCAGGATAAAACGATATTGGCGGATCGTTCAGTATCCGCACCCAGATAGTTGCCTAGTCCCGCAGGAAAGGGCGCGCGCGCCGTGGTCAACCGACCTTGTCGATGATGCAGGCTGAAATTGTATGCCGACGACAGCGTGGCCTGGCTGGCATCGCCTAATCCTGTTTCTTCACCAGCCCGTGCTTCACGGCGAACAAGACCAGGCCGACGAGGTCCCTCACGCCCGTGCGCTCCATGATTTGCGCGCGGTGGGCGGCGATGGTCTTTTCGCTCAGGTCGAGTTCGAACGCGATCTCCTTGGTCGACTTCCGGTTGGCGATCATCGTCAGGATCTGCTGCTGGCGCGCCGTCAGGAAGCTGAGCGGATCCGCCACGGTCTTGGGCCGGACGAAGCGGTCGATCATTTTTTTCGACACGGCCGGGCTCAGGTAGTTATCGCCGCGGACGACGGCCTGCAGTGCGATGCTCAGTTCCCCCGGCGCCGATTCCTTCACCAGGTAGGCGGACGCGCCCCGCTGCAGCGCCTCGGCCACCAGTTCTTCGGACGCGTGCATGCTGAGGATGACGACGCGCGTCGCGGGACTGGCTTCCATGGCCGGCGCCAGCAAGTCCAGGCCGCTCTGCTCCCCGATCGTGATGTCGGCCACGAGCACGTCGGGCCGATGCTGGCGCACCAGCTCGAGGGCTTCCGCATTGGTGCTGGCTTCGCCGACGACCCGGAAGCCGTCGATCTGGTTGATCAGGTTGGAAATACCGGCTCGTACCAGCGCATGGTCATCCACCAGAATCACGTTCATGCTTGTTCTCCACGAATTGCAGGGGCAGGGTCGCCGTGATGCGCGTTCCCCGTCCGGGCGCGCTGTCCACGTCGAAACTGCCTCCCAGCAGCTGGATGCGTTCGCTCATGCCGGCGAGGCCGGCGCGGCTGCTGCGCGCGGCATGCTCGCGCCAGGAGGCGGCATCGAAGCCGCGGCCGTCGTCGCGCACGATCAGTTCGAGCTCGCGGCTGTCGGCACCGCTATTGATTTCGACCACCACGTGGCGCGCGCCGGCATGGCGGACGATATTGGTCAGGCTTTCCTGGACGATCCGGTACACGCTGATCTCGAGGATCGGGGCAAGCCGCGGCGGCAGGCCCGCATACTCGAAGATCCAGTCCGGCCCGCCGTCGAGTTGCCGGACCAGCAGTTGCCGCACCGTGGGTTCGAGCCCGAAGAAATCCAGGCCGGGCGGCCGCAGCGATACCGACAGGTCGCGCACGAGCCCGACGAGCGACGTCATCTCGCGCTCCGCCTGCTCCCACAAGGCCAGCGCCTCCCCCGCGTGGACATGGGGACGCGTGCGGTACAGCAGCAGGTTCAAGGCCGTCAGGCGTTGCCCCAGCTCGTCGTGCAGCTCGCGCGCCAGGGCCTTGCGTTCGCTTTCCTGGGCGTTGATCAGGTCACGCGAGAGGCGGGCCATGTCGCGCCGCTTGCGCTCGAGCCGTTCGATCAGGCGCGCGCGTTCGCCCGCCGTATGCTCCAGTTCGGCGAACAGGCTTTGCTCGCGCGTGACGTCATGCTGCACGCCGACGAAATGCGTCACCTCCGCGCCCGCCAGCCGCAGCGGGAACAGGTACAGCTTGTTCCAGAACATCTCTCCCGATTTACGGTAATTGCGCAGCAGGCATTCGCAGGACGCTTGTTCCGCGACCGCCTTGACGATCACGTCGCGGGCCGGCTGGTCGCGATCCTCGTTCTGCAGAAATCGGCAGTTCCGTCCAAGGACGTCGCGCAAGGCGTAGCCCGTCATGCGCTCGAACGACGGGTTGACGAAGACGATCGGCGCGTCTGTCGCCGTGGCATCGGTGATGACGATCGACGAGTTGCTGGCACTCACGAAGGCCAACAGCACGCCGTATTCGTCCGGCAAGGAATGCGGTTGAGTCATCGGATGTCTGGTGAGCGATCGATGGCTCCATGCTAGTAAAAACCGCGTGAGGTCGTCGCGCGCCAGCACACTGGACGGCACGCGGCGCGACGCCGTGCGCCGTCCCCGGTCGCGAGAGCGCGTGTCTTGCCGACCACGCCGGTGATGCGCTATGATTTGGCAAGGCTTTGCAGCATGAAGCCGAACGACAGCCGGAAGCTGTCGCCGCATACAGCTTGCGCGCACGTTGAAGCCACTTCATCCCTTGTGCACGCATCCACCCTTTCCAGCAACGGGCCATGCATCTCGCCATCGAACAAGCCGTCACGCCTGCACGCGCCCTGTCGCGGCTGACCCGCTTCGTGGTCATGGTCTGCATCGCCCTGTTCACGTTCCAACTGCTGGCGGCCGCCGCCCATCACCACGAGGACGGCAAGGTCAAGCACCATTGCGCGGCCTGCCACACGGCGGCGCCGGTCCTCGGGGACGTCCCGGCCACGCCGCCCTTGCTGCTCGCCGTCTTCCTCGCAGCCGTCTACCTGCTGGCGCGCGCGCCGGATTCCATCCTCGTCGTTGCACCCGCCTACCTGATGCCGCCCGGCCAAGGGCCGCCATCGCCCCTCCTGTCGCTGTCCTGATCCGCACCCACCTGGTTCGCCGGCGCTGACGCGCGCGCCGTTCCCGTACGAGCACTGCTCGTAGGCCTTCTGTCGCCGTTCCCGTT
The DNA here is from genome assembly GCF_044901715.1 of Massilia paldalensis. Taxonomy (NCBI): domain Bacteria; kingdom Pseudomonadati; phylum Pseudomonadota; class Betaproteobacteria; order Burkholderiales; family Oxalobacteraceae; genus Massilia; species Massilia paldalensis. Next base: position 1,270,170 of record NZ_JBJCIU010000001.1, on the reverse strand, counting down.
CGTCCTCGAACCGAATGGTGGCAGCGCGCCTGCGCGCGCATACCGGACGTCCTGGTGGTGCAGCCCATTCGCTTGACCCGACGCGCCGCCGCACGGCGCATCGGGTGCGCCTTCGCGCGCACCAACAACGCCCCAACACGATGAGCTTCGATCCATCGCGCGCCACCATGGCGCGCTGCCTTGCCGCGCCTGTCCTTGCCGACACTGCGGCCGACCCGCCACGCGCGCGGCGTCATCCCGCCGCCGCATCCGACCACCGACTCTCTACATGGAGACCTGTTTGACTACGACTACCACCATCGACGCCGCCCTCGCGGCGACGGGCGTCGTCGCCGGCTACGGCCGCAAGACAATCCTGCACGGCCTCGACCTGCACGTACGCGCCGGCGAGATCTACGCGCTGCTGGGCGCGAACGGCGCCGGCAAGACCACGACCCTGAGCCTGTTCCTGGGCTTCCTCGCGCCGTCCGCCGGCCAGGTGCGGGTACACGGCACGGACCCGGCCGCGCATCCCGAGGCGGCGCGCCGGCTGCTCGCCTACATTCCGGAAAACGTCGCGCTGTACGAACACCTGACGGCGCGCGAGAACGTCGCCTACCTGCTCGCCCTCGCGGGACAGGCGCCGGCGGATGCCCCGATCGACGCCTCGCTGGCGGCCGCGGGACTGGCTGCGGACGCGTTCGACCGCCGCGTCGGCGGATTCTCGAAAGGCATGCGCCAGAAGGTGGCGATCGGCCTGGCGCTCGCGCGGCGCGTGCCCGTCCTGCTGCTCGACGAGCCCACGTCGGGCCTGGATCCGCAGGCCACCGCGGAATTCAACCGTTTGCTCGGCGTGCTGCGCGGCCAGGGCGTGGCCGTGCTGATGGTGACGCACGACCTGCTGGGCGCCGCCGATGTCGCCGACCGCATCGGCTTCCTGGACGCGGGACGCCTGGTCGAGGAAGTGGCCGCCACCGGCGCCGACCGTTTCGACGTGCGCACCCTGCACCGCCGCTACGGAGGGCAGGCCGCATGAACATCGCCATCCGCATCGCCCGCGACGAGTGGCGCTGCCTGTTCCGCGACCGCGCCGCCGTCGCGAGCCTGGCGTTGCTGATCGTGCTGACGCTGCTCGCCGTGCTGAACGCCCACGAGCACCAGCGCAGCGTCGCCGCCGAACGCGCCCATTATCAGGCCGAGGCGAACCATGCGTTCGAAGCGCAGCCTGACCGCCATCCGCACCGCATGGTGCACTTCGGTCACTTCCTGTTCCGTCCCCTCAATCCCCTGGCCGCCTTCGATCCCGGCATCGACGGCTATACCGGCAACACCATGTTCCTCGAAGGGCACCGCCAGAACAGCGCGAACTTCGGCGACGTGCGCCAGCATTCGCTGCTGCTGCGCTTCGGCCAGCTGACACCCGCCTTCGTGCTGCAGGTACTCACGCCGCTGCTGCTCGTGTTCTTCGGCCACGCCGGGGTCGCGCGTGAGCGCGAGTCCGGCACGCTGCGCGTGCTGCTCGCGCAGGGCGTGCGCAGCCGCGAGCTCGTGCTGGGCAAATGGCTTGCCCTGGCCGGCTTCGCTGGCCTTGCGCTGGCGCCTGCGCTGCTGGGCCTGGCCTGGCTGGCGGCGAGCGGCCAGGCGGCGTGGCCGCCCGTGCTTCTGCTCGGCGCCGCCTACGCCGGCTGGCTGGCGCTGTGGACGCTGGCCGTGGTGGCGGTGTCCACGCTGTGCCGGCGCGGCCGCGACGCCTTGCTCGCGCTGCTGGCCGTATGGGCGCTCGTCGTCGTCATGGTGCCGCGCTGGGCGCCGGACGTGGCGAACACCGTCGTCGCCCTGCCGAGCCGTGTCGAGGACAACATCCACGTGCAGCGCGACTATCTCGCGCTGGGCAACGCCCACGATCCGGCCGATCCGAAGTTCGCCGCCTTCCGCGCCAGCCTGCTGCAGCGCTACGGCGTATCGCGCATCGAAGACCTGCCCGTCAATTACAAGGGCCTCGTCGGGATCGAGGGCGAGCGCCAGTCCAGCGCCCTGTTCGGCCGCTACGCCGACGCTGCGTTCGACCGCCAGCAGCGGCAGGGCGCCGTGGTCGACGCCTTCGCCTGGATCAGTCCCACGCTGGCGTTGCGCCGGCTGTCGATGACGGCCTCCGGTACCGACCTCGCCGCCCACCGCCGCTTCCTCGAGCAGGCCGAGGGCTATCGCTACGACCTCGTGCAAGGACTGAATCGTCTGCAGGCGCAGGAGTTGCGCTATGCGGACGACACCAACCCCGACAAGGAGAATCGCGTGTCACGCACCCACTGGAAGGCATTCCCGGAATTCCACTACGCCCCGACGCCGCTGGCGGACACCGTGCGCACGGCGCTGCCGGCCGGCCTGGTGCTGCTGGCCTGGATCGGCGCGGCCGGCGCGCTGGCATGGTGGCTGGCGGCTCGCCTGGGGAGGGCCGTGCGATGAGCGCCCTTTCCTTCGAACTGCGCCTGCTGTGGCGCTCGCGCGCCAGCATGGCGGCGCTCCTGCTGCTGTTGCTGCTGTCGTCGCTCGCCGTCTGGTCGGGGTTGCACGAGGTCGCGCGCCAGCGCCAGACGATCGCCCGCGTCGGCCCCCTGAACGAGCAGGACGTCGCGGCCGTGGCGCGCACCCGTGGGGACAGCCCCAATGGCGGCGAGGCCGCCTACTACACGTTCTACACCACGGCCGACCCGCCCTCCGACGCCGCCTTCCTGGCGATCGGCATGCGCGATGTCTCCCCCTACGTGCTGCGCGTGCGCGCCCTCGGCCTGCAGGCACAGTTGTACGACGGCGAGACGTTCAATCCCGAGCTGGCGCTGGCGGGACGGTTCGACTTCGCGTTCGTCCTGATCTACCTGGCGCCCCTGTTCGTCATCACGCTCCTGCACGACGTCGTGTCCGGCGAACGGCAAGCCGGGCGGCTGCGCATGCTGCTGGCGCTGCCGCACGGCGCGCGCTCGTGGCGCCGGCGCGTGCTGCTGCGCGGCGCGCTGGTGTTCGCCTGCCTGGCGCTGCCCGCCTGCGTCGGCATGCTGGCCGCGTCCACCGGCGCGGCCGTCGCCGGCGTCGTGCTGGCCACCACGGCCGCCTACCTCGCCTTCTGGACGGGGATCTCGCTGCTCATCGCCTCGCGCGGCTGGCGCTCGGTGGCCAACGCCACCGCGCTGATGGGCGCCTGGGCGATGCTGACGCTGGTGCTGCCCGCGCTGGCCAACGTGATGCTGACGCGCGCCGTGCCCGTCCACCAGGGCGTGGACCTCATGATGGCCCAGCGCCAGGCCGTGCACGGCGCGTGGGAAGTCCCGCGCGAGGAAACGATGCGCAAGTTCTTCGCCGGCCATCCGGAATGGCGCGACACGGCGCCGCTGCCGTCGCGCTTCCACTGGAAATGGTATTTCGCGTTCCACCAGCTCGGCGACGAGAGCGTCGCGGCCCAGGCGCGCGACTATCGCGCGGGACTCGCCGCGCGCCAGGAATGGAGCGAGCGGCTCGGCTGGCTGCTGCCCGGCGTCGGCGCCCAGGCCGTCCTGCATCGCCTGGCCGGCAGCGACCTGCCGGCGCAACTGGCCTACCAGGACCGCATCGCCGCCTTCCACCGCCGCATCCGGGAATTCTATTACCCCTACCTGTTCAACGACCGCCCGTTCCGGGCGGACGACTACGCACGGCGGCCCGTTTACGACGCGCGTCCCGCCGACGCCGCGTATCCGACGGCAGGCATCGCCGCGCTGTGCGCGCTGGCCGTGCTGGTGTTCGCCTGGGGACTCGCGCGCCTGCGCCGTCTCCGCGTGGCCTAGCGCACACCGCCCAATGACAAACAACCCATTCAAGCAACCGGAGTACCGATGACGTTCCCTTCCCGCCTCACTCTCCCGCCAGTGCGCATGCGTGCGCTTCCCCTGGCGGCCCTGATCGCCTGCGCCGCCGGCCACGTCCTTGCCGACGACGATCCACCCGACGGCAGTACCCACGTCGTCGAAGTCAAGGGCAGCAAGGATGGCGATGACCGCACGGCACCCGGCCTCGGTGCGCGCGCCCTCCCCGGCAGCGTGACCACCGTGACGGCGCAGGACATCGCCACGCTGGATGTCGGCCGCGACATCTCCAACATCTTCAAGCGGGTGCCCGGCGTCGTCGCCCACAACATCGACCAGGGCGATACGGGCAACGGCTTTCGCATGCGCGGCTTCGCCACCCAGGGCACCCACGGCGCCGACACGGCCATCTACATCGACGGCGTGCCGCAGAACATCCCGTCCAGCCAGGGGGGCGCGGGCCACGGCCCGGCGTTCCTCGAATGGATGACGGCCGACATGGTCGGCACGGTCGATGTCATCAAGGGCCCCGTCTCCGCCCTGTTCGGCGACCAGAACCGCGCCGGGTCGGTGGCGATTTCCACCCGCGAGGGCGGCGCCGAGACGCCATCCAGCGCCGCGCTGACCGTGGAGAGCTACGGCGGACGGCGCGCATCGCTGGTGCTGTCGGGAGAGTACGGCAAGGTGCGCTCCCTGCTCGTGGCAGACCGCTACCTCAGCGACGGCTTCCGTCATGGCGCCAACAACAAGCGGGCGAACCTGTTCTGGAAGCTGTCGACGACCATCGGTGACGGCATCTACAGCCTGCGCGCGAATTATTACGAATCCGACTTCGCCGGCGCCGGCTACCTGTCGCTGCCGGCCATGGAGGCCGGGCTCGACCCGCATGCGACCATGTACGGCCTGCCCGGCTTCGGCGACGCGCACCGCAAGACGGTGGTGTTCAACCGCCGTCCGGCCTCCAGCGAGGCGGGCTGGTTCGCCACCGCCTACGCCGAGGATTTCCAGCGCAGCCGCGCGATCCAGACCAGCCCCGTGCTGCATACCTACGGCTACGACGACCGCGACATCGCCGGCGCCCGCCTGGGCACGACCTGGAACGTCGGCGCGGACGGCATCCTGACCATTGGACTCGAGGCGCGCAAGGACCGGGGCATCGCCTACCGCCGCCAGTACCAGTCCCGCCAGCCGACGGCGCGCTACGTCAACAGCCAGGACCTCGACCTGCTCACCTACGGCGCCTTCGCCCAGGGCCAGTACCGCGTGCTGCCTTATCTGAAGCTGCATGGCGGCATCCGTTACGACCGCTTCGACTACGACATCGCCAACCTGAAGCTGCCGGCGGCCAGCACGGACTACCGCAGCGCGGTGGTCACGCCCAAGTACGGCGCCATCTGGAGCACGATGCCCGACCTCGACTTCTTCGCCAACGTCGCGCAGGGCTTCCGTTCCCCGGCCGCCGAGCAGATCAGCGCCAGCGGCAGCCTGGGACCGCTGGGCGCCGCTGGCGGCAGGAGCAATACCGGCATCGAACCGAGCAAGGTCCGCTCGCACGACGTCGGTGCCAACGCGCGCCTGGGCGATGACTGGACGCTGTCGGGTGCCGTCTACGACATCAAGAACGACGACGAGATCGTCAATACGGCACCCGACGTCTACGTGGCATCGGGCCGCACGACCAGACGGGGATTCGAGTTCGACGTGCGCTACCAGGCGAGCCGCGCCTGGAGCGCCTACCTTAGCTATGGCCGTATCCTGCGCGCGCAGCTGGACAATCCGGCGCCCGGCACCGGCGCCCTCCTCTCCGTCCCCGCCCACACCTGGAAAGGCGGCGCGCAGCATCGCCGTGCGCTCGGACCCGGCATGCTGACGGTGAACGGCGACGTCTACGTCACCGCGCGCAATCCCTATTACATGGGCAGCCCGCTCGTCCGGCGCGACATGCCCACCTTCGTGCGCTACGACGTGAAGGCGACCTACGACGTCGGCAAGCTGCAGGGCTCCGTCTTCTTCGCGCTGCAGCCGCACGAGTTTGCCAGCGACATCGCCTACGGCAGCGCGGCGGGCCTGCTGGTGTCGACCGTGCCACGCATGCAGGGAGGCGCCTCGTTGCGATACTATTTCTGATGAGCGAAGCGGGCCAGGCGAATCGTTCGAAAGCTCGCTGAGGCGGGCTGCTTGCCGGCCGCCGGCTTCACCCGCCTCGGCGGCCGTCACCGGCACGTGCGCATGTGGTACGTGCCGAATCGCAATGTAATTGACACAAGAATGCAAATCGGCCAGACTCGTCACCGTTGATGTTAGCGCTATATCTTTAGTGATATAGGATGTTACCAAACAGCCCGATTCCGATGCACCCTGTCGCCGCCCCTGTCTGCCTGTCTCACCGCCTCGCCAGCGCGCTGCCGGCGGGTCGTGTCCGGCGTTGCCGTTCGTCCGGCAACCGCACGGGACTTGTCACGCGTGCCGGCCGAGCCGGCGACATCGGCCCGTCCACGCCCGCGATCGGCGAACATCCCCTTCGCATGATCCACAGCGCCGGGAATATATTGTTGCACAGGGAGAAATCGGCGCGCCATTGATGCCGCCCAGGAAACCGATCACCCCACCGGCGGCAAGTGTCGTAGAACACGCCGCGCCACCAGACGGAAACGGCACCCATTACGGATGCAATAACAAACCAAGGAGACCACGATGCACCAAGTTGCTGTCGACAACACCAGTAGCACCATCCAGGAGACGGAAAATACCCGTCTCATCATTCTCATCAGTTGCGTTGCCACCATCGGCGGATTCCTGTTCGGGTTCGACAGCGGCGTCATCAACGGCACCGTCGACGGCCTGAAGCAGACTTTCCATTCGACGGCCGCCGAGCTCGGATTCGAAGTCGCCTCGATGCTGCTGGGCTGCGCGGTCGGCGCCTTCTCCGCCGGCCGCCTGGGCGACCTGTGGGGACGCCGTACCGTCCTGCTGATCTCGTCCTTGATGTTCCTGCTGTCGGCACTGGGCGCGGGCTTCGCGACGAATTCGGCCTTTTTCATCGCCGCGCGCGTGCTGGGCGGCTTTGCCGTCGGCGCAGCCAGCGTGATGTCGCCGGCCTACATCGCCGAAGTGGCGTCGGCCCGCTACCGGGGCCGGCTGGCGACGGTGCAGCAGATCGCCATCATCAGCGGCCTGTTCTGCGCGTTCCTAAGCAACTACCTGCTGGCCCAGTCGGCCGGCGGCTCGGTCGGCGTGCTGTGGCTGGGACAGGAAGCATGGCGCTGGATGTTCTGGATGATGGCAATTCCTTCCGTCCTGTTCCTGCTGCTGCTGCTGACGATCCCCGAAAGCCCGCGCTTCCTCGTCGTCAAGAAACGCAAGGACGAGGCATTGGCCGTGCTGGAACGCTTGTACGGCGCGGCCGCGGCGCACACGAAGTTCGCCGCCATCGACGTGTCGCTGTCGAAGGACCACCACCGTCCGCGCCTGTCGGACCTCGTCAACAAGGCAACGGGCAAGCTGCGTCCGATCGTCTGGATCGGCATCGGCCTGGCGACCTTCCAGCAACTGGTCGGCATCAACGTCGTGTTCTATTACGGCGCCGTGCTGTGGCAGGCCGTGGGCTTCTCCGAGAGCGATGCCCTGCTGATCAACGTGTTGTCCGGCGGCCTGAGCATCGGCGCCTGCATCGTCACCGTCTTCCTGATCGACCGGATCGGCCGCAAGCCGCTGCTGTGGATCGGCTCGACCGGCATGGCGGTGACGCTCGGCCTGGTGACCTACGCCTTCGCCAGCGCCTCACTCGACGCCGGCGGCAAGCTGGCCCTGTCCGGCTCGATGGGCATGCTGGCCCTCGTCGCGGCGAACCTGTACGTCATCTTCTTCAATATGTCCTGGGGACCGGTGATGTGGGTGATGCTGGGTGAAATGTTCCCGAACCAGATCCGCGGTTCCGGCCTGGCGGTCGCCGGCGCAGCCCAGTGGACGGCCAATTTCCTGATCACGGTGACCTTCCCGGTCCTGCTGACCGGCATTGGCCTGGCAGGCGCCTATGGCCTGTACACGCTGGCTGCGATCGTGTCGATCTTCTTCGTGCTGCGTTATGTGCACGAAACGCGCGGCAAGGAGCTGGAGCAGATGGAAGGCTGAGCGGGTACCGCTTGGTTGCCGGCGACGGGGGCTGCGCCCATGGGCTGGCGCCCTCGTTCTGGTAGAAAAACGAAAAGCCGTTGATCGTTCGAATCGGATGATCAACGGCTTGTTCATTTGCGTTTCAAGATCGCTGACGACAACGATCCTGCCGTTCCCGTTCGAACGCGCACGGCCTCCGGCGTCATCCTTTCTTCATGCAGGGCTGCCATGATCGAATCCCGCGCGTATGCCGGCTGGAGGACATGGTCGGTGCCGTGCCCTGGGCATCGACGTTCCACATGGGGGCCTGGCTGGCGGAACGCTACCGCAGCAGCTCGGTCTTCCTGGCCGGCGATGCCGCGCACGTGTATCCGCCTGCCGGCGAGGGTCGCGATCGCCGCTGCGCCTGGCTGCCGGCGCTGGTCCGGAAAGATGGATCGATGAGTGCAGCGTGCGGCGAAGCCACCACATAGACTGGTACCCGCCAGTACCTGGCTGTCGACGGCAACGTGCGGGACAATACAGCAGCATCCGCCTTTGGCGCCCCGCGCCCGGGCTTTTTCACCCCATCACGCAGAGCGCATGAATTATTCGCCCCCTACGCCTCGTCTCGATGCCGGCGCCATCCGATTCGGCCTGTTCCACTGCTGCGCCGTGCTGGTCGCGCACGCGGTCGTCTACCTGCTGCACGAATACAGCCATAGCGTCGTCGCCTGGCTGCTCGGCTGGAAAGCGTATCCATTCCAGATCGACTACGGCGCGCCGACGGTGCTCAACCTGCTGTTCCAGTCCGACGTCGGCGACGGCGTCGACTATGCGCCGATCCTGGCTGCCGGCCACGGTGCCCAGGCGTCCCTGATCGCGCTCTCCGGCCTCGCGTTCGGCAACGTCCTGCCCTATCTGGTCGTGTGCCGCCTGATGGCCAGCGCCACGGCCGGCGCGAACAGGTGGCTCCTGGCCGCCCTGTACTGGACCGCGCTGATGTGTGCCGGGAACGTGTGGAGCTACGTGCCGACGCGCGCGATCACGACCCACGCCGACATCGCCCTGGCGGCGCAAGGCTGGGGCGTCACGCCGCTGCAGCTGTTTCCGTTCGTGCTGGTCCCCGCCCTCGCGCTCGTCGCCCACTTTTTCCTCGTGACGTACCGGCGCAGTATCGGCCGGCTGACGGCGTCCGTGCCCGGGGGCACTGCCTGCGTGGTCCTGTTGAGCGCCTACTGGTTCTTCGCGTATTTCGGCAGCGCCGGCTACGACGGCGGCTACGGGCCCGTCACCCAGGCCTTCGCGATGGTGTCGCGCTGCATCCTGTTCCCCTTGGTCGGCATGTGGATGTGGATGGATGCCCAGGCCGTCGCAGAGGCGCCCGCGTCAAGCCTGTGGGGTGTAAAGCGCAAGGCGTAGCGCTGGATGGTCGACCCACTGGAAGCTCGCCAGGTCATAGTGCACGCAAGCGCCGGCGCCACCGGGGTGCAACGCCTTGGTGCGCACCACCGGCGTATCGATGCGATGGTCACGCCACCAGTCGCCGAACGCGGGATGCGCGCCATGCAGCCGCTCGACCAGGGCCTCGAACGCCGGATCGCCGCGGCGCCGGTCGTAGGCCGGGCGGAACAGCGCCACGATTCGCTTCGCTTCGCGTAGCCAGCCGGCGCCGAACACCGCGCGCGCGTCCTCGCCCAGCATGTAGACGAGGATATTGCGTTCATCGTGAGCGCACCGGCCGAACGCGAACAGGGCATCGGCCGCCGTATTGAAGGCCAGGATGTCCCAGCGCTCGCCCGTGATGTAGGCCGGCCCGGGATACTGGTCTACCATGCGCCGCAATGCGTCCGGCACCGACTCGGGTGCGAACGCCGGCAAGGCCGCGCCCGACGCCAGTCCGCGCTGGTGCTGCATCTCCAGCTCGTCGAGCCCCAGCGCCCGTCCCAGCGCCGCAATCGTGGGGCCGGAGGGTCCGGCGGCGCGCCCCTGCTCCAACTTCACGTACCACTCGGTGCTGATGCCGGCGCGCTCGGCGACTTCTTCGCGGCGCAAGCCGGGGGTACGGCGCGTGCCCGCACGGCGAATGCCGAAGCGCTCGGGTTCGAGGCGCAGGCGATGCGATCGAAGGAACTCTCCAAGCGGTTTGTTTGCGTGCATGCGGTACCCGAAATCATTGCCGGCGACCCTGGTATTTTACAGTCCCTGTCTGTTCCGCCCGCGCACGCCTATCCTGTTTGTTCATTCAACCCGATGGAGGAACTGACCATGCCGATGGTATATATCTGGACCCATGAAGGAAAGAACGAAGAACGCCTGAACGCCATCTCGCAAGGCGTGCATGCCGCGATGGTCAACGTGTTGAACGTGACCGAGGACACCTACGACCATTTCATCAACACCTTGCCGCACGGCCGCATGGTCTACGACCGCAACTACTGCGGCGTGCCGCGCAGCGACGAAATGGTCTTCATCCACTTCTTCTTCAATGCCCGCACGCCCGAGCTGAAGGCCCGCTTCTTCGAGGCGGTCGCCGACGAACTGGCGGCGCGCGCGCAGCTGGACCGGGCCGACCTGATCATGTCGATCACGGAAGTGGCGCCGGAAAACTGGTGGGCCCAAGGGCGCGAGGTCGACCCCGTCACCGGCTACGACAAGCGCATGCAGGTGGACAAGGACGGCAACGCCCGCGCACCGGCAGGCACGGGAGGGCTCTGATGGCACGCCTGCCACTGGTACGCGAAGCGGACATGACGCCGGAACAGCGCGCCCAGTTCGAGCGCTTTCCGTCCAACCTCACCCGCGGCGTGCTGCTGGCCGCCCCGAGGCTGGCGCGGGCGCTGCCGGAAATGGCAAATGCACTGCGCGACGCCGGGCTGGATCCGAAGCTGCGCGAAGGCGTCATCCTGCGCGTGGCCCACCTGTGCGGCAGCGCCTATGAACGCATGCAGCACCTCGGCCAGGCCCGCAAGGCCGGCTGGCGCGACGACGAGATCGCACGCATCGAGTCGCAGGGCGCGGCCGGCTTCACGGGTACCACGGCGGCCGTGCTGCGATTCGTCGACGAATGCGTGCGCGACGTACGGGTCGGCGATGCCGCCTTCACCGACGTGCGCGAACGGTTGCCGGCCCGCGATATCGCGACCCTGCTATGCTTGATCGGCCATTACATGTCGGTGGCGCGCTTCGTCGCCACCCTCGACATCGAGCTCGACGATCATCCCGACGAGTGGTCTCACGAGCACTGACACGGCCGGGAGCAGACTGCGCACTCGGTCCGTTTTTCAAGCAAACCGGATGAACATGACACGACACGCCCCAACCGTGCTTCCCCCGCTGCCCGCCGCGCTGAGGCGCCTGGTACCCCTCCTGCTGGCCGTCGCCGTGGCGGCTGGCGCCGGCACTGCGCCAGAACCGGCACCACCGTTTGCCGGTGCGATGACGCTTGCCGTCGACGCCACCGACGCCGACCACCAGGTATTCTGGATCGAACAGACCATCCCGGTCCAGCGGCCGGGTCGCATGACGCTGCTGTATCCGCGCTGGGAGACCGGCAGCCATGCGCCCACGGCCACCGTGCACGAACTCGCCGGGCTGCAGATCGATGCCGCCGGCAAGCCGCTGGCATGGCGCCGCGATCCGCTCGAGACGCACGCTTTCCACGTCGACGTCCCGGCCGGCGTATCCGCACTGCACCTGCGCATGCAGTTCCTGGCGGCGCCGTCGCAGGCCTTGCTGCATCCCGACATGGTGATCGTGCCCTGGCACCGCCTGCTGCTGTATCCGCAAGGCTGGCCGGCGCACGCGATCCCGGTCGCCGCCACGCTCAAGCTGCCGGCGGGCGTCACGCCCGTGTCGGCCCTCGCCCGGGCAGGGGGCGGCGACGGCGTGGTCCGCTACGCCCAGGTCCCGCTCGACACCCTCGTCGATGCGCCCGTTCACGCCGCCCGCCAGTACCGGTCGATCGCCCTGGGCCGCGTCGGCGCCGCGCCGGTGACGCTGGACCTGCTGGCCGATACGGCTGCGGACATGGATGCCGCCCCGGCCCAGCTGCAAGGACTGCGCAGCCTGCCCGTCCAGGTCGAGCGCGTGTTCGGCACGCCTCCCTTCCGCAACTACCGCATGCTGGTGACGCTGAGCGACCGCGTCCCGGGGCCGGGCGGTTACGAGCACCTCGAGGAAGGCGAGATCGCCCTCCCGGCCGATTACTTCACAGCGCCGGGGCGGCAGCTCCCCAACCAGGATTTGATCGCCCACGAATTCGTCCATGCCTGGAACGGCGTCTACCGTCGACCGGCCGCGCTGTGGTCCCCCGATTTCAATTCGCCCGTGCAGACGGATCTGCTGTGGGTGTACGAAGGCCAGACCGAGTTCTGGGGCCGGGTGCTGGCCGCACGCGCCGGCATGCGCAGCCTGCAGGACAGCCTGGACAAGCTGGCGGTCGATGCGGCCCTGGTCGAACACCGTCCCGCCCGCGCCTGGAAGAACCTGGCCGACAGCCTGGCCGATCCCCTGTACATGCCGGGCCACCGCATCGCCTGGAAAGACTGGCAGCGCCGCGAAGACTACTATCCCGAAGGCGTCCTGCTGTGGCTGGGCGTGGAAGCCCGCCTGCGCACGCTCAGCGGCGGCCGGCTCGGCATGGACGATTTCGCGCGCCGCTTCTTCGACACGCGCCGGTCCGGTCCTTCGCTGTATGCCTTCGAGGACGTCTGCGCGACGCTTGACGGCATGGCGCATGCCGACTGGCGCGCTGCGCTGACGCGCAAGCTGGAGACGCACGACGACGCCGAAGCCATCGACGGCTTGGCCGCCGCGGGCTGGCGCCTGGTCTACGACGAGACGGCGAGCGAGTCGTTCCGCCAGGAGGAAGCGGCGGACGGCGCGCGCAATTTCGCCTACTCGGCCGGCTTGACCGTCACGGAGAAAGGCGTGGTGCGCGAGGTCGCCTGGAACGGTCCGGCCTTCCGCGCGGGCCTGGCCCCGGGTGCCCGGCTGCTGACGGTGAATGGCGAGCCTTTCAGCGCCGACGGCCTCGCGCACGCCATCGCTGGCGCCACCACCGCGCCGCCCGTCCTCGCGTTCGAGTCGGGTGGACGCCGCCGCACGGCCACGCTGGACTATCGCGGCACGCTGCGTTACCCGCACCTGGTCCGCATTGCGGGCACGACGGATCATCTGACGCCGCTGCTGATGCCGCGCTGAGGCTGCGCTGTGGCCAATCACGGGCGCCGGGTGTTCCCGGCGCCGCCCCGGTCATCCGCAGGATTACAGTTCAACCATGTTCAGGATTCAGGCGCCATTGCCGACTACAATCGACGTGCCGCTTTTCAACCTCACTGCCTTTGATTGGAGCCTGCGATGAAAAACACCATGGCGCTGGTCCTGAGCGCCCTGCTCACGACTGCCGCGTTTGCCCAGACAACCGTGCCGAACCCGCTGTCCCCGTCGACCGGCGCCAGTCCATCCTCGGCCCAGGCCGGCAAGCCGGCGAAGACCGCGTCACCGGCCGAGGCGGCGCCCGGCGGTGGCGCCGGAAAAGTCTGGGTCAACAGCTCGAGCAAGGTCTACCATTGCGAGGGCGACAAGTACTATGGAAAGACCAAGAAGGGCGAATACATGGCCGAGGCGGATGCCAAGGCGAAGGGCTACCACGGGGTGCACGGCAAGACGTGCTCTTGACCCAGCGCGTTCTGCGCGCACGGCGGGGAGCGCGGATCCAGCTGGCGACCAAGTTCGGAAGGACCAGCATGGATGCTTCCATACGGTGTCATCGCCGACCTTGACGCGGCCATGCGCGCTACGGACGCCATGAAAGCCGCCGCGGTTCGCCACGCATGACACAACGCAGCAAACAGAGCGGCCGTCAACGAACAAGGCCGCGCCCCGCCAGGCGATCCGCGTTGTCACGAATGACCTCGCGGACCGCATCGCAGAGCAGCCGCACGCGCTTCGTGCGTCGTGTATCGCCATGCGTCAGCAGCCAGATGTCCCCGATATGCTTGACCGGACTGCCGGGTACGCGGACGAGCGCTTCGTCGGCATCGCCCAGGAAACATGGCAGAAGCGCGACCCCCATCCCTGCGCGTGCCGCCTCGAACTGCGATCGCATCTCGGTGAACCGGACCGGGGTTGGCGCCATCCTCACCTCGTCGGCGGGTACCCAGTCAGCGGGCACGACTTCATCCGGTCCGAGCAACCACGCTGGATACGCCGGGGAGCGGGCTTCCGCCACCGTCCGAGCGACGTAGTAAGCGACGTGAAATTCGCAGAGCCGCATGCCGTAGAGATTCTCTGGCGGCGTGCCATTGCCGATGACGACCCGGAGTGCGACGTCGGCTTCACGCTTGCCCAGATTGACCACCGATGTCGAACTCAGGACTTCCAGGGCAATGTCCGGATAGCGGCTCCGGAACGCCGCCAGCGTCGGCATCAACAGGTCGGTGGCGAACGAGACTGGAAGCGTGAAGCGCAGCGGCCCGGACACGTTCTGGCCTCGGCCGAAGATGCGGGCCTCGATCTGCGACGATGTGGCGGCCATCTGCGCCGCCAGTTCCACGATGTCGCTTCCCGCATCCGTCAACCTGTAGCCGGTCGCCAGCTTGTCGAACAGCTTGGCACCCAGCTTGTGTTCGAGCCGGCCGATGGCGCGGATGATCGTGGCGTGGTTGACCTCCAGCGCGTTCGCAGCGGCACGAACCGTTCCGCCCTTCGCGACCGCGAGAAACATACGAATTTCATCCCAATGATCCATGGTGCGTTTTCCCACAAGCGTTGTGCTCTATTAGCGAATTTACGTGGGCGTGACCCGTTCGTAATATAGCAGTGGCAGTCCACGGTGGTGCGATGACGCACTACCCATTTTTCCCACTGAATAAAGGTCAACAGCTACCATGCGCAAACTCGACTCGAAAATCGCCGTCGTCACCGGCGGCTCCAGCGGAATCGGCTACGCGATCGCCGAGCGCTTCATCAAGGAAGGCGCGAAGGTCTACATCACCGGACGCCGGATCGCGGAACTCGAGGCCGCTGCCCGCGCGCTTGGAGACGCCGCCCGGGCCGTGCCGAGCGACGTATCGAACCTCGAGAGTCTGGACCGGCTGTTCGCCGCGATCCGCGAAGAAGAAGGGCGTCTGGACGTGCTTGTCGCCAACGCGGGCGTGATCTCATCCAGTCCGATCCGGGAAGCCAGCGAGGCCCACTTCGACAGCATGTTCGACATTAACGTGAAGGGCACCTACTTCACCGTCCAGAAAGCGCTTCCGCTCATGCGCAGGGGCGGTTCGATCATCCTCGTGTCGTCGTGCCTGGCAACGAAGGGATTCCCGGGCCACAGCGTCTACAACGCCACGAAGGCGGCAGTACGCTCGCTCGTCCGCACGGCCGCCGCAGAACTGGTGTCCGATGGCATCCGCGTCAACACGCTCAGCCCGGGCCCGGTCGACACCCCCATCATCGAGGGCCAAGTCGGATCGCCGGAGGCGGCCGAAGCGTTCCGCAAGCAGGCCGCCACCCATGTCCCGCTCGGCCGTATCGGCCGGCCGGAAGAACTCGCGGCCGCCGCGCTGTTCCTGGCGTCGGAAGAGAGCAGCTTCTCGACCGGGATCGATCTCGTCATGGATGGCGGCATGACGCAGCTCTAAAAACCGAAGGTAGAGCAGACATATCTTGTTCGACGGAATTGCAGATACAGCAGTTCGTAACTCTTTTATGGAAGCAGCAAACCCCGATAACTGGGAGATAACGGTGTTGCCTGATGCATTTGAAAGGAGCGGTACCATGCCACTACGTCGGCCGCGCGGCCATGTAAGCCCTGCTACGTACAGTGGAATTGCCCATGCCTGCCGAACCCGGGAAATTCACTACATCTGAACCCAGCGGTCGATCCGTCATGGCGCGATGAGCCCGGCCGGGGCCGCTCGCTTGTCTCGTTCAAGCGGAAGGACAATCGTCTTATCTGCTTACTATGTCGACTTCTCACGGATAGCCAACGCTAGACAATCCCAAAGTTGCCGTGCCAACTTGTGACAAGGGAGGCGCAGATTCACCTTGGCGTCATGGCTAGCTTAGTTATCCAAGGAGGAGGCGGATAATGTTTTAGACAGTGCTACCATTTTCAGTAGCAGTGATCAGGAACCTTACCTAAAACGGCGAAAATACGATGATCTCGACAGCATCCAATGTTTTACTCGAAGCATTTTCTCACAATGCATTCGAAAAATTTTTAGTTGGGGAACCGCCTTATTTTTTTCATGCAAAAAACGATAACGAAGAGCCACAAAACGTAAGCCAAGCGTTCTACACTCTAATCATTCCCTACTGGAATTTAACAAAAGATATTGACTTTCCAAAAAGATTCTCATCTGCACTTTATCAATTACTGGATACATATCCCGATAAGAACCGGGCAATCTATGTAGCACATGAATGGATCTGGTGCTACAAATATTTTTTTGATAAAAACATTTTGAACTCTTCCGAATATTATAGGGAACTTTTTGAGGTTGATCTTTCTCAAGTGGCTTACCTATTAAAATCGTTGATCGAAGAAAATAAAGAGGGTTTAATTAACGATCATAGATGGGCCGGACGCTCATGGAATAGCCAGAACGGAATGTGGGGACCTTTGCTAAAGGTTTCAGAAACTGTAAGAGACAAGCTTGGTGGCCCGAATTTTGTCCCTACCAATAAATGAAGGAAAATTGCAGCCTATTTATCAAGTCTCGTTGAGCATAAACCCGCTTAACGCATAAGCCCTACCGCTAATGCCGCACTCCCTCGCATAAGCTGTCGTCGAAATATATCGATCAATTATCAAAACTTGACCAACGCAGGCTATGCTACTTTCATATCGAAAATTCCTAGATTTCTTTTCGACCGCAAACAAAGAGCGACTTGACGGACTGACTCAAGCACATTTTGACGGAATGTTGCCACAAGAAAGGTCGATGGCTTTTGACTATCTATTAAAGCTAGTATTGAAAGGCGGCAGCCGTGAGAGCGCTAATGGACTTTTTGTTGCCGATGCAGCACGGGCTGCGCTGGTCATCAGGCAGTTGCTTGATGCCGGAAAACTGCGCGAAAGCGCAGAGATTGCTGCTGCGTGGAACCTGTATCAAACCCAGCCAGATCAATCATTACTCCAAGTATTCATACGGTCAATGTCTAGTGCGGACAAATATAACCGGGCAAATGCGGCCTTTTATGTTCCTGCCGATGTACTAACGCCAGAGCTCGATGCAGCCTTAAAAGGTATGATCCGCACCGAGACAGAAACACTTCCGCTCGTCAACGCGATAAATAAGCTCTTGGAATGCCACGGCATTACAAGAGAGTCTGTCAGTAAAGACGAGTTTTCTGCTTTTTATCGTGGTTTACGCAGCGATGTCTCGTCTGACA
Source organism: Massilia paldalensis (assembly GCF_044901715.1). Lineage (NCBI taxonomy): Bacteria > Pseudomonadati > Pseudomonadota > Betaproteobacteria > Burkholderiales > Oxalobacteraceae > Massilia > Massilia paldalensis. Next base: position 1,252,867 of record NZ_JBJCIU010000001.1, on the reverse strand, counting down.
AAGAAAAAACATTTCAGAAACTCGATAAAATAGCCAGCTAAGCCACTTGTTCTTAGTGCCATTAATATCGATGCCCACCGCGCCAACGTTGTAGAAGCACTCCTCGGCATCAAAATGAATGACCGAGTAGTCTCTAGTTTTTGCTGTCAAAGTAGATTAGGCAAGACAGCAGGAGTCGAAGCGATGAACCTGTTGGCGCTGTCAGAAGATGAACGACGAACGCTGCGGGATATGAATTTTTGACCCTCACTCATGGAGCGGAATGCGGGCGCAGGGGATTTTACGGTCGAGTCAAGGCTTGACGTTACACCAGACTGAATCGCCTCGGCTTTTTTTAGCGGCGGGGTCATGCTGGTTGTACTTTTCCGTCCAATGTCTCCGCCAACACACGGGATCAATCGGACGCTGGCAAACGCAGAGGTCCACGGCAATTGTCCAACCCCAGCCGAGTTGAGCGCCGATTTTTGAACCGGCACAAGTTGACCCGCCCCTGAGAGGTCGAGGCTTATGAAAAAGCCCGCCGAAGCGAGCCTTTTCAAATCACAAAAGAAGAGTTTCCAAAAAAAAATCTCACTCCCACTCGAATGTCAACAAGCGCTGTAGGCTATTGATTTTTCTTATTTTTCTTCGCTCTCACAAACTCAATTCCATCCTCGATACCATACGCGAATACCCGGCGATATTAAAGGCGAGGAAAGTTACTTCGATGAATGTGTACAATACGGATGAAGCGGGAAATACACTAGATCATACGAAAATTGACCCACAAAGCGACGCAGCCGAGGCGCTGTTGGAGTGAAAAAATGAGCATCGCATATGAGACGTTCATGAAACAGTATCATGCCACTGGCAGCGAAAAAGCCAATGGCTACAGCCGCAATGCGTTTATTGGATTGGCGCCTGAAGAAAAGGAGGAAGTTTTCCGACTACTCGTCACGGAACTTCCGTGGTCTGTCGAGTGGTTGTTCTTTTTAGACGCGGCGCGCGCTTTGCCGATCGTAACAGAAGCAGAACAGAAAGGCCGTAGCGACCCTTTCGGTGACACATATAAGCTTCAGGCCGCCATCGTCAACCACACGTGCGACCTGACTTTTCAGGAGCACATGATTAAGGATTACCCGGCCTATCACAAACGCAAAAAACCCTTAGTAGTCGATGCAATCAACAGGACGCCGACGAACAACTTTACGATCGATTTCTTTAAGAAACTCATTCTGACTGAAACGAACGAGGATGCCGTCGCGGGCGCAAGCATGTATTTTCTAGACTCCCTCAAAATGCCTAGTTTGACCCTGGACGACCGAGTGAGATATGACCGCTTGCTCAACAAGTTACGCAGTGATGACACATCTGCGAAGTTAGAGGCGATTGCAGAGTCAGAACAAGTCGCAGGATCAGCGCATAGCTAAGTATTTCAATGTACCCAGTTCGACCGCCTCACGTTTTGTTCAAAAGCGAGACGGTCGATCAGCTCAGTCTATACAACCTACGATGGTTTCGGCGGAAGTTTTGTCTGAATCGCCCAGTTTTGTTAGATACACTACGTTAGAACGCTAACTGCGAGTGTGGATTCGATAGCGATTAGCCAGCTTCGATTAGATCAACTGGCAGTCTAGAGCGAACGCAAGCTGATCCTCACCGAATCGTGTAATCTAGAAAAGCTCGCTAAAGCGAGCCTTTTCAAACTATAAAAAAATTTCCATCCTGAAACCCTACTCCCACTCAATCGTCGCCGGCGGCTTCCCCGAAATATCATAGACAACGCGATTCAACCCACGCACCTCGTTGATGATCCGGTTCGACACCCTTCCCAGCAGATCGTGCGGCAGATGCGCCCACTGCGCCGTCATGAAGTCCAGCGTTTGCACGGCGCGCAGCGCGACGACGTATTCGTAGGTGCGGCCGTCGCCCATCACGCCCACCGATTTCACCGGCAGGAACACGGCGAACGCCTGCGACGTTGCTTCGTACCAGTTGGTCGGCGCCTTGCCGGCGTCGATGCCCGGCACCATCGGGGCCACGAATGGCGTGTTGCGCAGTTCCTCGATGAAGATGGCGTCCGCTTCGCGCAGCAGGTCGGCGTATTCGCGTTTCACTTCGCCGAGGATGCGCACGCCCAGGCCCGGGCCCGGGAACGGGTGACGGTAGACCATGTCGTGCGGCAGGCCCAGGGCCACGCCCAGCTTGCGCACTTCGTCCTTGAACAGTTCGCGCAGCGGTTCCAGCAGTTTCAGGTTCAGGGTTTCCGGCAGGCCGCCCACGTTGTGGTGGCTCTTGATCGTCTGGCCCTTCTTGCCCTTGCCGGCCGATTCGATCACGTCCGGGTAGATGGTACCCTGCGCCAGCCAGCGCGCGCTGGTCAGTTGCTTGGCCTGTTCCTGGAACACTTCAACGAATTCGCGGCCGATGATCTTGCGCTTCTGTTCCGGGTCCGTCACGCCGGCCAGGTGGCCCATGAACTGGTCGGACGCGTCGATGCGCAGTACCTTGACGCCGAGGTTCTTCGAGAACATGTCCATGACCATCTTGCCCTCGTCCTTGCGCAGCAGGCCGTGGTCGACGAAGACGCAGGTCAGCTGGTCGCCGATGGCGCGGTGGATCAGGGCGGCGGCCACGCTCGAGTCGACGCCGCCGGACAAGCCGAGGATGACTTCGTCGGTGCCGACTTGCGCGCGGATCTTCTCGACGGCTTCGCCGATGTAGTCCGGCATGTTCCAGTCGCTCTTGCAGCCGCAGATCTCGTGCACGAAGCGGCCGATGATGGCTTCGCCCTGGGTCGTGTGCGTCACTTCCGGGTGGAACTGCAGCGCGTAGAAGCCGCGCTCTTCGTCGGCCATCGCGGCGACCGGGCAGGACGGGGTCGAGCCCATCAGCTTGAAGCCTTCCGGCATTTCCAGGACCTTGTCGCCGTGGCTCATCCAGACTTTCAGCATGCCGTGGCCTTCGTCGGTGATGAAGTCGTTGATGCCGTTCAGCAGCTTGGTGTGGCCGCGGGCACGCACTTCGGCGTAGCCGAATTCGCGCACTTTGCCGTTCTCGACCTTGCCGCCCAGCTGGGCCGCCATGGTCTGCATGCCGTAGCAGATGCCTAGCACGGGCACGCCCAGTTCGAACACGGCTTGCGGAGCGCGCGGGGAGTCGCCTTCGAGCGTCGAGTTGTGGCTGCCGGACAGGATCACGCCGGACGCGCCGTAGTTGCGGACGAACTCTTCGTCGATGTCGTACGGATAGACCTCGGAGAACACGCCGGCGTCGCGGACGCGGCGGGCGATCAGTTGCGTGACCTGGGAACCGAAGTCGAGGATGAGGATTTTGGAGTGCATGTATGGAGCGAAATGGAGGTTCGTCGGCGCCCGTTGGCGCCAACATGATTCACGCGTCATGGCGGGCACGGGGTGCCCACCCTACGATACGACGACGCGGCCGACCAGGCCGCGTCTCGTGGCTTACTCGGTGCGGTAGTTCGGCGCTTCTTTGGTGATCTGCACGTCGTGCACGTGCGACTCGCGCATGCCGGCCGAGGTGATCTCGACGAACTCGGCTTTCGTACGCAGTTCCTCGATGGTCGCGCAGCCGCAGTAGCCCAGCGACTGGCGCACGCCGCCGACCAGCTGATAGATGATCGCCAGCACGCTGCCCTTGTAGGCGACGCGGCCTTCGATACCTTCCGGCACGAACTTCTCGGCCTTCGACTGCGATTCCTGGAAGTAGCGGTCGGCCGAGCCTTCGGCCATCGCGCCCAGCGAACCCATGCCGCGGTAGGACTTGTACGAACGGCCCTGGTACAGGATCACTTCGCCCGGCGCCTCGTCGGTGCCGGCGAACATCGAGCCCATCATGACCGTGTGCGCGCCTGCCGCCAGTGCCTTCGAGATGTCGCCCGAGTAGCGGATGCCGCCGTCGGCGATGCAGGGCACGCCCGTGCCTTCCAGCGCTTCGGCCACGCTCGAGATCGCGTAGATCTGCGGCACGCCGACGCCGGCGACGATACGGGTGGTGCAGATCGAACCCGGGCCGATGCCGACCTTGACCGCATCCGCGCCGGCCTCGACCAGTGCGCGGGCCGCAGCTGCCGTGGCGATATTGCCGCCGATGACGTCGACTTCAGGGTAATTTTCTTTGATCCATTTCACGCGGTCCAGGATGCCTTGCGAGTGGCCGTGGGCGGTGTCGACCACCAGCACGTCCACGCCGGCCTTGACCAGCAGGTCCACGCGTTCCTTGTCCTTTTCGCCCACGCCCACTGCGGCGCCCACCAGCAGCTTGCCCTGCGCATCCTTCGATGCGTTCGGGTGTTCGTGCGACTTTAGGATGTCCTTCACGGTGATCAGGCCGCGCAGCTCGAATTCGTCGTCGACGACCAGCACGCGCTCCAGGCGGTGCTTGTTCATCAGGCGCTTCGCTTCCTCGGTACCGGCGTCTTCCTTCACGTACACCAGCTTCTCGCGCGGGGTCATCTTGGCGCGCGCCTCGGCTTCCAGGTCTTCCTCGAAACGCAGGTCGCGGTTAGTGATGATGCCGACCACCTGCTTGCCTTCCACCACGGGGAAACCGCTGATGCCGTGCTGCTGGGCCAGGGCCAGCACTTCACGGATCTTCATGTCCGGCGGGATCGTGATCGGGTCGCGCAGCACGCCGGCCTCGAAACGCTTGACGCGGGCGACTTCGCGCGCCTGGTCGGCCGGGCGCAGGTTCTTGTGGATGATGCCGATGCCACCCTCTTGCGCCATCGCGATCGCGAGGCGGGCTTCGGTGACGGTGTCCATGGCGGCGGACAGCAGCGGAATGTTCAGCGAGATATTCCGGGTCAGCTTGGTACGCAGGGACGTATTGGCCGGGAGGACGTTGGAGTAGGCCGGGACGAGCAGCACGTCATCGAACGTGAGTGCTTTCTGGAGGAGACGCATAGTTTATTTCCTATAGGCGCAAAAGCGAATTATACAGAAACTCCAGGAAAACGTCGCAACGTTGCCAAAAAAGGCCATAAATAGCAAAAAGTCACTAATTGACAGGGTCGGTCAACCATGGCGAAATCGCGTATGTGATTTAAGGAAATACCGACCCCATCTCGATGACCCCGACCACCTTCCCCAGGCTGCGTACTGGCCTCCCTCTCCTGCTCGCCTTGCTGGCGGCCCCCGCCTTTGCACAGTACTCCTGGATCGACGACAAGGGCACACGCGTGTTCGCCGACCGCCCGCCTCCGCCCGGCACGCCCGAGGCGCGCATCCTGAAACGGCCCCGTACGCTGGATGCGCTTGCACCGGCGCCTGCCGCGACTGTCCCGCCCGCCGAGCCGGCCAAGGCGGCGCCGACGCTGGCCGAGCGGGAAGCGGACTACCGCAAGCGCCAGGCACAGCAGGCCGACATGGAGAACAAGGAGCAGCTGGCCACCCAGAAGCAGGCGGTCCAGGCGGAACGCTGCAAGAGCCTGAAGCGGCGCGAGATGACGTTGACGGCGGGAACGCGCCTGTCGGAGTTCGACGAGAAAGGGCAGCGCAGCTTCGTGTCCGACGAGGAGCGGGCGCGCAGGCTGGCGGAGACGCGCAGGATGCAGGGGGCGGAGTGCCAGTGAGCCGTCTCCCATGACGTGCTCCTGCAAATGACCCGTCATTCCCGCGAAGGCGGGAATCCAAGCTCAAGCACCGAAGTCGCGCTATCCATGAGGCCTCGACATCTCGCCAATATAGGTTTCTGATGCTCGGCATGGGCTCCCGCCTGCGCGGGAGCGACGGCGCATTTACTTCGCCGCTTCTTTCTTCGCCGCCCGCTTCCTCCGCGAATCCTTGGGATCCGCCACCAGCGGCCGGTAGATCTCGATGCGGTCGCGCTCCCTCAGCACCGTGTCGAGCGTCTTCTTCTTGGCGTAGATGCCGACCGGCTGCGTCACCAGGTTGATCTCCGGATGGGCTTGCAGCACCCCGCTCTGCTCGATGGCCTGGCCGATCGTGGTGCCGGGCGCCACGTGCATCCCTTCCAGGTATTCGAACGTGCTGGACGCGTACGCCACCCAGACCTGGACGCTGCCGGCATCAGCCATACACGACCTCGGCGCGCTTGCAGAAGGAATCGACCATCGTGTTGGCGATCATGCCGAACACGGGGCCGACGATCTGTTCCAGGATGATGCTGGAGAACTCGTACTGCATGTCGAAATCGATCTTGCAGGCGTCCTCGCGCAGCGATTTGAAGCTCCAGGTCGCTTCCAGCATCTTGAAAGGACCGTCGACGAGGTGCATCTTCATCTGAGTCGGACGCTGGTTGTGGTTCGCCGTGGTGAAGCTCTGCTTCACGCCATGGAAATTGATTTGCAGGCAGGCGGTCAATTTGTCGTCGCTGCGTTCGATCACCTTGACGCCGCTGCACCAGGGCAGGAACTTGGGATAATCCTCGACCTTTGCGACCAGGTCGAACATCTGCTCGGCGCTATAGCCTAAGAAAACTGATTTGTGCACTACTGCCATTGGTCAACCGTTTGTTATGATGTTGGTAGGTTTGCCCTTGCGAGGGCGACAACCGTAGTTTAACCGACGCGCGCATTTTAGCTATTTCATGAGTATTATTGATAATAAGAAAGCCTTTTTCGACTACTTCATCGAGGACCGCTACGAGGCCGGCCTGGTGCTGGAAGGCTGGGAAGTGAAGGCGATCCGCGAGGGACGCGTGCAGATCAAGGAGGCCTATGTGGTCGTGCGCAACGGCGAGCTGTACCTGTTCGGCGCGCACATCAGCTCCCTGCCCTCGGCCTCCGCCTGGAGCCATCCGGAAGCCATCCGCACCCGCAAGCTGCTGCTGCACAAGGCCGAGATCGACAAGCTGATCGGCAAGGTGGAGCGCTCCGGCTATACGCTGGTGCCGCTGAACCTGCACTTCAAGGCCGGCCGCGTGAAGTGCGAAGTGGGCCTGGCCAAGGGCAAGAAGCAGCACGACAAGCGCGATACCGAGCGCGATCGCGATGCCAAGCGCGAGATCGAGAAGGCGATGAAGAACAACCGCCGTTGACGTGGGGCGATGGTGGGCATGTGATGCCCACCCTTTGTATCGGGCTGTAGGGTGGGCACCACGTGCCCACCATGCCAGTCAAGCCGCTACCGCCCCACGCCTCCCCGCCACGCCCGCCAGCCGGTAGGCCGCGAAGCTGGCCACCATCCCCGCCGCCACGCCGCACGCCAGCTTGAACGCGCTGCCGAACAGCAGCGGCGCCACCAGGCCCGAGATGAGCGCGAACGACATCATCTGCACGAACGCCAGCATCGACGATGCGAGTCCCCGGTTGTCCGGGAACAGCGCCAGCGCGCCGACCTGGATCGCCGGCATCGCCACCGCGAGGCCGAAGGTATAGACCATCAGCGGCAGCACCGCCCACGGCACCGCGACGCGGTCCTGCACGAACGCCGCGTAGCCCACGTTCAGCACGCAGGCCAGCGCCATCAGGCCGTAGCCGATGCGCAGCATGGTGGCCGGCGCAATGCGCGACGCGCGCTTGCCGCCCCAGGCCGAACCGATCACCATGCCGCTGATCAGGGGGATGAACATCCAGGCGAACGCCGTCTCCGGCAGGCCGAGGATGTCCATGACGAAGTTGGCGGCCGAACCGATATAGATCGACAGCCCGCCGAATGCGAGGCCGACGGCCAGCGCCAGCAGCAGGAATTGCGGATGGCCGAGCACCTTGAGGTAGTTGCGGGCGATGGCTCCGCCGTGGAAGGCATGGCGCTGCTCGCGCGGCAGGCTTTCCGGCAGCAGCTTCCACACGGCCGCCACCATCAGCGCGCCGAACAGCGCCAGGAACACGAAGGTCGAGCGCCAGCCGAACGTCACGTGCAGCCAGCCGCCCAGGATGGGGGCGATGGCCGGCGCCAGGCCGAACACCATCATCACGTGCGACATGATGCGCTGGGCGTCGGCACCCTTGAAACGGTCCTGCACGATGGCCTGCCCGATCACGGATCCGGCGCCGGCCGCGCTCCCCTGCAGCGCGCGGAACACGAGCAGCCAGCCGAACGTGGGCGCCATTGCGGCGCCGGCCGACGCCAGCGTGTACACGGCCAGCGCGGCCAGGATCACGGGACGCCGGCCGAAGGAATCGGACAGTGTCCCGTAGAACAGCATCATGAAGGCGAAGGTGAACAGGAAGACGGACAGCGTCTGCTGCACAGCGACGGGGCCGACGCCGAAGTCGCGTCCGATCGCGGGGATCGAGGGAAGGTAGGTGTCGATCGCCAACGCGCCGACCATGCTGAGGCAGGCCAGGATGGCGGTCAGTACTCGTTGCATAGGGATGCCTTTCAAAACTCGGCACTGCACCATGCAAGCGTCCGAAGCGCAGCATTTTACCGCGTCGCCCCCTGCGCATGCAGGGGCCCGATGTCGTGCTTAACGGGGACCGACCCCAGATCGGGTCCCTGCCTGCGCAGGGACGACGGCTCATGCGTACGCTCTCACTGCGGACGGTACAACGACATCCCGAAGCGCTCCGTGCGCGGCATCCAGTTGCCCTGGTAGTCGGCCGACACCAGCACACGTTCGGCACGGCCCACCAGCAGCTTGCGCGGCACCAGGCCGATGACGCGCGAGTCAGCGCTGTTGTCGCGGTTATCGCCCAGCATCAGGTACTGCCCTTGCGGGATCGTGACGGGGCCGAAAGTGCGCGGCGCCATCACGTCCGGGATCAGCTGGATGTGGCGGCGCGCGCCGTTGAACGATTCGGCCAGCTGCACGGCGCGCACGGCGGATCCGCCCACGGAATCCATCGAATGCTCGACCACGCGGTAGTCGGCGCCGCGGCCGTTGATGTAGAGGCGCTCGTTGCGCATCTCGACCACGTCGCCGGGCAGTGCGACGAGGCGCTTGATCAGGAGTTGGCCGTCGCGCGGCGAGCGGAAGGTGACGATGTCGCCGCGCTCCGGTTCGCCCACGCGCGCCAGCACGACGTCGGTGAGCGGCACCTTCAGGTCGAAGGCCACGCGGTTGACGAGCACCACGTCGCCCTCCAGCAGGTTCGGGTGCATCGACGAGGACGGGATCGGATTCCAGTCGGCCACCGCGGTGCGGAACACGCCGAACAGGACGAGAAACGCCAGAAAGCCTTTGTTATTCCGGATCAGGTTCTTCACCGCGTACTCCTTGTTGTCGTTATGGTTCAACAGGATTTATACGCGGCTTCACGTGGCCGAGGCTTAACAGAAAATTAAAGCGTCCATACATACGTTACGCAGGGTGGGCACCATGTGCCCACCGTCAGCGTGAATGCGGAGACTGCGCCGGGCGCGACCAGTACCAGCCGATCGTCAGCACGGGAATCGCCAGCGCGACGACGGACACCATGTCCCACACGCCGTCGCCCAGCAGCGCCGACAGCAGGCCCACGACCGTCACGATGCCCAGCAGGACGGGCGCCAGCCAGATCTGCCTTGCCGTCCTCATCGCGCATCCCCTTCGCGCACCAGGGCCGGGGCGCGCAGCCCGGCGGCGCGGCGCGCTTCCTTCTCCGCCTTCTGCGCCGCGCGGCCGCGCTTGACCCACAGGTACAGGCCGCTGCCCAGCACGATGATGGTGGCGACGTCCAGCAGCGCCCACAGGAATTGCATGCCGGCGCCACCGTAGTCGCCGAAGTGCAGCGGCTGCGACACCAGCAGCGCCGTCAGGTACCACGGCAGGTTGCGGCGGTCCGTGATCTGCGCATTGGTCGCGTCGACCAGCACGGGCTTGTACAGGCGCGACGTGAGGGCCTGGTCGCCGTGCATGTAGACGCCGTAGTGGTGCGGCGTGGCGAACGGCGTGCCGGGGAAGGCGACGAAGCCGACCTTCATGCCCGGCTCCGCGGCTTCCGCGCGCTTGACCGAGGTCTCCATCGACGCCAGCACGGTGGGCGTGGGCTGGCCCTGGTAGGGCTTGGTCATCTCGGCGATCTCGGTGGCCTGCCATACCTTCAGCAGCACGTCGGCCAGGGTGTTGATGACGCCCGTGCAGCCCACCACCAGCGCCCACACGAGGGTGACGATGCCCAGCAGGTTGTGCAGGTCCAGCCACTTCAGGCGCGCCGTGCGGCCATGGCGCACGGCGCCGAAGTCGAGCTTGCGCATGAACGGCGCGTACAGCACCACGCCGGAAATGATGGCGACGACGAGCAGCATGCCCATGAAGCCGAGGAACAGCTTGCCCCACAGGCCTGCGAACAGGTCGACGTGCAGGTGGAACATGACGGACATGAAACCGCCGCCCTCGATCGGCGGCTCGGCCACGTACTTGCCGGTGCGCGCGTCGACGGCCAGCGACACGAATTTCTCGTCGTTCGCATGCGCGCCCATCGTCAGGTACCAGAACGCGGGCTCTTCCGCATCCTGCGACATGTACATCATGACCTTGTCCGGATAGCGCGCCTTGCCCGCCGCGATGACGGTGTCCAGGTTCGCGCGCTGCCGCGCCTGTTCAGGCGAGACGACGGGCGCCTCGATCTCGTTGCCGAGCAGGTGGCCGATTTCGTGGTGGTAGATGAGCGGCAGGCCCGTCAGGCACAGCAGCAGCATGAAGACGGTGCAGACCAGGCTGCTCCACTTGTGGATCCAGGACCACGCGCGCAGGGTTGAATTCGACATGGAAATGCGGACAGGAGCGGGCCTACGTTGAGAACGAGACCAGATAATAATGGTTCTCATTTACGAAGGCAAGGACGGCCGCTATAATGATAATTATTCTCATCCAACAACAAGAGTTTCCATGAAGACGACAGTACGCTCCACCCTGCCCCTGACGCCGAAGTTGACACCGTGCGCCCTCGCCGCCCTGCTCATGACGAGCGGCGCCGCGTTCGCGCAATCGCAGCCGGCCGACGCCAGCCAGCCGCCAGCCGACCAGAAGATGTCGACCGTGGTCATCACCGCCTCGGCCGACGCCTCGGCGCAGGGCCTGCCGGGCGCCTACGCGGGCGGCCAGGTGGCGCGCGGCGGCCGTCTCGGCCTGCTGGGCAACGTCGACATCATGAACACCCCGTTCAACACCACCAACTACACGCTCGCGCTGATCCAGGACCAGCAGGCCCGCAGCGTGGGCGACGTCGTGCAGAACGACCCGTCGGTACGCGTGGCGCGCGGCTTCGGCAACTACCAGGAGCTGTACGTGATCCGCGGCTTCCCGGTCAACTCGGACGACCTGTCGTACAACGGCCTGTACGGCCTGCTGCCGCGCCAGTTCGTCGCCTCCGAACTGCTGGAACGCGTGGAAGTCTTCCATGGCGCGAACACCTTCGTCAACGGCGTCGGCCCGGGCGGCGGCGGCATCGGCGGCATGATCAATCTGGTGCCCAAGCGCGCCCCGAACAAGGACCTGAACCAGGTCACGCTGGGCGTCGAATCGGGCGGCCAGGGCTACGGCGCCTTCGACGTCGCGCGCCGCTTCGACGGCGGCCGTGGCGGCATCCGCATCAACGGCGTACGCCGCGACGGCGATACCTCGGTCGATCGCGAGAAGCGCGAACTGAACGTGCTGTCCATCGGCCTGGACTACCGCGGCGACAACTACCGCCTGTCGGCCGACATCGGCTTCCAGGAACACAACCTGGACGCGCCGCGTCCGAGCGTGACGCCCGGCGCCGGCCTGCCGCTGCCGAGCGCCCCGGACGCCGACAAGAACTTCGCCCAGCCATGGACGAAGTCCGACGAGCGCGACACCTTCGGTAACGTCCGCGCCGAAGTCGACCTGGGACCGGACGCCGTGGCCTGGGCCGCCGCGGGCGCGCGCAACGGCCAGGAATACAATGTGCTGGGCCAGGCCACGAACACCAACACGAGCGGCGGCCTCCTGATGACCCGCTTCGACAACTTCCGCAAGGACCAGAACCGCACCGGCGAGGTCGGCCTGCGCGGCGCGTTCACTACGGGCCCGGTCTGGCACACGATCAGCACCACGGCCTCGTGGCTGGAGCTGAAGTCGCGCAACGCCTACGCGCTGGGCGACTTCTCCGGCTGGACCTCGAACCTGTACAACCCGGTCGACGTCGCGGCCCCATCGAACACCTTCTTCACAGGTGGCTCGATGAGCAACCCGCTGCTCACGTCGAAGACGATCCTGACTAGCTATGCCGTGGCCGACACCATGTCGATGTTCGACGACCGCTTCCTGGCCACCGTCGGCATCCGCCGCCAGACCATCAAGGCCTACGGCTACGACTACAACACGGGCGCGCAGAACGCGGGCTACGACCAGAGCGCCAACACGCCGGTGCTGGGCCTCGTCTACAAGCCGCTGAAGAACGTCTCGGTCTACGCCAACTACATCGAGGCGCTGCAGCAGGGCCCGACGGCATCGGGTCCGGACGTCGTCAACCAGGGCCAGATCTTCGCCCCGTACACCTCGCGCCAGAAGGAAGTGGGCGTGAAGGTCGACAGCGGCAAGCTGGGCGCCAGCCTGTCCTTCTTCACCACCTCGCAGCCGATGGGCTTCGTGCAGGACCGCATCTTCGGCCTGAACGGCGAGCAGCGCAACCGCGGCGCCGAGCTGTCCGTGTTCGGCATCGCCGCGCCGGGCGTGCGCGTACTGGGCGGGCTGACCCTGCTCGACGCCGAACAGCGCCGCACCCAGGGCGGCATCAACGCCGGCAACGACGCGATCGGCGTGCCGGAAACGCAGCTGAACCTGGGCGCCGAGTGGGACGTCCGCCAGGTGCCGGGCCTGTCGCTGAACGCGCGCACCGTCTACACGTCGAAGCAGTACGCCGACGCCGCCAACACGCAGCGCTTGCCGTCGTGGACGCGCGTGGACCTGGGCGCCAACTACGCGACCCGCATCATGGACCGCGACGTGACCTTCCGCGCCCGCGTCGACAATGCCTTCGACCGCAACTACTGGGCCTCGACGGGCGGCTACCCGGGCTCCAGCTACCTGGTGCTGGCGGCGCCGCGCACCTTCACGGTGTCGGCGACGGTCGACTTCTGACCGATCGCCGTTGAACGCGTGGACGGCGAATCGTCCACGCGTCGATCACCCGTGCATCCACGTAGGGTGGGCACCACGTGCCCACCATTGCGCGCACACCCGCGCCGCTCACCGCTGCGACTTCACGATCTGCAAAGCACTCGCGATCAAGCCGCTCATGTCCCCCAGGTCCGCCGGCACGATGATCGAATTGTTCGTCTTGGCCAGCTTGCCGAACGCATCGACATAATGCTCCGCCACGCGCAGGTTGACGGCATCGATGCCGCCCGGCGACCGGATCGCATCCCCCACCTGGCGCAGTGCCGAGGAGCTGGCTTCGGCCAGCGCCACGATTGCTGTCGCCTCGCCCTGCGCGCGGTTGATCGCCGCCTGCTTCTCGCCTTCCGAACGGGCGATCTGCGCTTCCCGTTCGCCGCTGGCGATATTGATCGCTTCCTGGCGCCGGCCTTCCGACGCCGCAATTAATGCGCGCTTCTCGCGCTCCGCCGTGATCTGGCGTTGCATCGCATGCAGGATCTCGGCGGGCGGGGTCAGGTCCTTGATCTCGTAGCGCAGCACCTTCACGCCCCAGTTGGCGGCCGACTCGTCGATGGCGTTGACGATCGTCGTGTTGATGTGGTCGCGCTCCTCGAACGTCTTGTCCAGCTCCATCTTGCCGATGACGGAGCGCAGCGTCGTCTGGGCCAGCTGCGTGATGGCGGCGATGTAGTTCGACGAGCCGTAGGACGCGCGCATCGCGTCCGTCACCTGGAAGTACAGGATGCCGTCCACCTGCAGCTGCGTGTTGTCGCGCGTGATGCACACCTGGGGCGGCACGTCGAGCGGGATCTCCTTCAGGCTGTGCTTGTAGGCGATGCGGTCGATGAAGGGCACGACGATGTTCAGCCCCGGCGCCAGCGTTACGTGGTACTTGCCGAGGCGCTCGACGACCCAGGCATGCTGCTGCGGCACCACGTTGATCGTCTTGAAGACGAAGACCAGCGCGATGATGAAGATCACCAGGGCGAACGTACCGAACGAGAATTGCATGGACATCCCTTCTGTCATTGATGATAAAAAGCGAGCGCGCCGGCTCAGGCCAGCGCGGCGTGGATCAGCAGGCTCGCGGCCAGCGTCGCGGAGAGCAGCAGCATGAAGCCGACGGCGCGCAGCACCGCCCGCCCCTTCTGCCTCCACGGGCGGCTGCGCAGCAGGTAGTACGGCACCGCGACGGTGCCCACGCCGATCACGGCGGCATTCAGCAGCAGCGAGCGCCGGTACTGGCGCGCGTCGCTGTCCAGGCGATACCAGTAGAAGGCCAGGAAGCTGAACGACAGCTCGACGACCATGTCCGAGACGAGGTGCGACACTTGTCCCATCGTCCGCGGATCCGCGAGGCCGGCCACCAGGGCCAGCGCCAGCAGCACGCCGAGCACCTGCTTCTGCGTCAGCGCCGGCCGTACGCCGGGCATTTGCTCGTCCGTTGCCATGCCATGTGCGTGCGTCATGCTCATCCTCGCTTGCCGGGTCGATCAGTGGTCAGCCACCACCAGGCGGCTGCCATGGACTTCGACGATGCGGAAGTCGCCCGCGTGCGGCGTGGCGCCCTTTCCCAGCTCGACGTCCCACAAGGCGCCGCGGTACATGACGCGCGCGCGGCCGTTGTCCCAAGCGGGCACGGTGACGCGCTGGCCGATGTCCAGGTTGACGTTGCGGTCGCGGCTGGCGTCCTGCCTGCCCTGGCGGCCAAAGCGCGAACGGTGCAGCAGTCCCGTCGCCAGCACGCCGGCGATGCCCGCCACGATCGCCTGCACGGACAGGCCGGCCCCCGCGAGCGCGACGATGCCGCCCAGCGCCAGGCCGATGGCGATCATCAAGAGATAAAAGGTCCCGGTGAACAATTCCAGGATCACGAGCAAGCCGGCCGCAACGAGCCAGCCCATCCAGTCAGCCATGGTCGTCTCCTCCATGTAGGCGTTTCAAAAGATAAAACCCTCGCTGCCCGGCCCGGGTAACGAGGGTTCTGCGTGGGTTTCCCGTGCGTCGATGGCGATTTTATTGTTCGTAGGTGAGGTATGTCGGCCTACCCGGCCAGTCTACCGCGTCGGTACGGTGTGTCAATCTGTTAAGCCCGTTTTTTACATTCTTCTTAGCAAGATTGCTCTCCAATCATGTCCGGTGTATGGTGGCCGTTTCGTTTCGACGGCCCGCCCGTTGTTGCCGTCGCCCAGCGTGCCGGCGCAGTCCTTGCGACCCGTTACTGCGCCCTCGGGAAAGGGCGAAAGCTTACATCGGCTGGCATACACTATGAATATGAAATGGCCCATTTCCCATGATGTCGACGCTCAGTCACGACGCGATCCCGTCGGCCGGATGGAAGAGCGGATGATTGCGTTCGATTGGGAAGCGACGTCGCTGGGGGCGCCATCGACGTGGCCGTCCACGCTGAAATCCGCCGTGCGCGTCCTGCTCGATTGCCGCCTTCCCATGTACCTGGCTTGGGGACCGGACTTCACCCAGTTCTACAATGATGCCTACGTACCCATTCTCGGCGACAAAGATAACGCGGCCCTCGGCAACGATGCGCGAGTGACCTGGTCGGAAATCTGGCCGACGATCGGGCCGATGTGGGCGCAAGTACTGGAAGGGCAAGGGATCGGTTCCGAACGCTTCAAGCTGACGATCGAGCGCTACGGTTATCCGGAAGACTGCTATTTCAGCTTTTCCTACAGCCCGGTCCCCGATGAATCGGGCAAGCCCGGCGGCGTACTGGTGACATTCGCGGAAACGACGCGCGAGGTGCTGGCCGAGCGGCGCCAGGCGTTCCAGCTGAACCTGGCCGATGCGCTGCGCCGCCTGGCATCCCCGGTCGAGATCATGGAACGTGCGGCTGCGATGCTCGGCGCGCATGTCGGCGCCGGCCGGGCCGGCTACGGCGAGATCGATCCACTGCTGACGACGGTCAGCGTGGAGCGGGACTGGACCGATGGCGCGATGGAAAGCCTGGGCGGCGAGTCGCGTCCTCTCGACAGCTTCGGTCCGCGGATCATCGACGAACTGAAAGCCGGCCGTACGCTGCGCCTGCACGACATCGGCGCCGACGAGCGTTCCGTTCCCTACGCGGCCGGCTATGCGAGCATCGGCACCCGCAGCCTCCTGGTCGTCCCGCTGATGAAGAACGGCGCGATGGTCGCGATCATGTATCTGCACCATGCTAAGCCGCACTACTGGAGCGACATCGACGTGCAGATCGCCGAGGACGTCGCGCAACGGACCTGGGACGCCGTCGAACGTGCGCGCGCAGAAAACGAACTGGTGCTTGCAAGCCGCCGGAAAGACGAATTCCTCGCGATGCTCGCGCACGAGCTGCGCAACCCACTGGCGCCGATCAGTACGGCGGCGCAATTATTGGGCCGCGGTGGCCTCGATCCGACGCGCGCGCGGGAAGCCAGCAAGATCGTGGCGCGCCAGGTCAACCATATGTCCGCGTTGCTCGATGACTTGCTGGATGTCTCGCGCGTCACGCGGGGAACGATAGAAGTCGACCTGAAACCCGTCGATTTGCGCGCCGTCATCGATGCCGCAATCGAACAGGTCGGCGTGCAATTGCGCGCGAAAAGCCATCGCTTGCACGTCGATCGACAGGACGAGGCCGTCGTCGTCGATGGCGACTTCGTCCGACTCGTGCAGGTCGTCGCCAATGTCTTAAACAATGCGGCGAAGTACAGTCCCGACGGGACCGATATCGCCGTCTCGCTGGCCAGACACGGCACGAGGGCGCGCCTGGTCGTGCGCGACGAGGGCTGCGGCATCGATGCCGACCTCCTGCCCCATGTTTTCGACCTGTTCGTGCAGGGCAGCCGTACCCTGGGGCGCACCCAGGGCGGACTCGGCATCGGCCTTGCCCTGGTCAAAACGCTGGTCGAGCGGCATGGCGGGCACATCCACCTCGACAGCGCCGGTGAACATCGGGGCACCGTCGTGACGATCGAGCTTCCCTGCATCGACGATGTCGCTGTCCAGGCCGCGCCTGCGCCGCTCGAGCCGGATGCGACGAGCACGTCGTCAGCCTTGCGCGTGCTGCTCGTGGACGACAATGTCGACGCTGCGCGGTCCCTGGCCTTCCTGCTGGAAGAGCATGGACACGATGTCACCGTCGTGCACACCGGGCGCGAAGCGCTGGCCGTCGCGCCAGGGCTGCACGCCCAGGTCGTCATCCTGGATATCGGGCTGCCCGATATCGACGGCTACGACGTATTCGACCGGCTTCAGCGCGATGCACGCTGCAGCGCCGCCAAGTTCATCGCGTTGACCGGCTACGGACAAGCGGACGACGTGGCGCGTGCCATGCGCATCGGCTTCTGGCGCCATATGACCAAACCCGCGTCCACGAAGACGCTGTTCGGCTGGCTGAACGAAGCATCGGAACTGGCGCGCGCGGCGGTGCCCTGAGCAAGCAGAAAGGCGTCGACGGTCGCGCCTAGTTCGCCTTGGGCTTGGCCGGCACGCTGCAGGCGCGCCTGCAGCGCTGATACGTATCCTCGCAAGCACCCGTCCGCGACATCCTGCGACGATCATTCCCCGCCTTCTCCAGCGCGCCACCGTCGTCCGACCGCATCTGGACCTGCGCCGTGCGCGCGAACGGATTCTTTTCCGGCACGGGGGTCGGGACCAGGCTTCCGGACGGTTCACTTGCCTGCGCATCGGCACGGCATGCGTTCTTTTCGGAAGCGCACATCGATGTGCAGAGGGCTGGTTCTTCGGCAAAGCTGGCGCTCGACAAGCCGAGCAGGATCGTCACGATGGCAAGGCGTTTCATCTCATCCCCTGGAAAAGAAAAACCCCCGCGGCCCTGCGGCCACGGGGGTTGCATCAAGCATAGTCCATCAGGATGAGATGATGAACAGTTTCCGAAGCAGGCTTACAGCTTCGCCAGCTTCTGCCACGTCTCGATGACCGAATCCGGATTCAGCGACATCGACTCGATACCCTGCTGCATCAGCCACTCGGCGAAGTCCGGGTTGTCCGACGGCCCCTGGCCGCAGATGCCCACGTACTTGCCCTGCTTCTGGCAGGCCTTGATCGCCAGCGACAGCATGGCTTTCACGGCCGGGTCGCGCTCGTCGAAGTCCTTGGCCAGCAGTTCCATGCCGGAGTCGCGGTCCAGGCCCAGGGTCAGCTGGGTCAGGTCGTTCGAGCCGATCGAGAAGCCGTCGAAATATTCCAGGAACTGCTCGGCCAGGATGGCGTTCGACGGGACTTCGCACATCATGATGACGCGCAGGCCGTTTTCGCCGCGCTTCAGGCCGTACTTGGCCAGCAGCTCGATGACCTTCTCGGCCTGGCCCAGCGTGCGCACGAACGGGATCATGATCTCGACGTTGGTCAGGCCCATCTCTTCGCGCACGCGCTTCATGGCCATGCATTCCATCTCGAAGGACTCGGCGAAGTCCTCGGAGATGTAGCGGGCGGCGCCGCGGAAGCCCAGCATCGGGTTTTCCTCGTCCGGCTCGTAGCGCGAGCCGCCGATCAGCTTCTTGTACTCGTTCGACTTGAAGTCGGACAGGCGCACGATGACGGGCTTCGGCCAGAACGCGGCGGCGATGGTCGCCACGCCTTCGGCCAGCTTGTCGACGTAGAAGGCGCGCGGCGACGCGTGGCCGCGGGCCACCGATTCCACGGCCTTCTTGAGGTCGTTGTCGATGTTCGGGTACTCGAGGATGGCCTTCGGGTGCACGCCGATGTTGTTGTTGATGATGAATTCGAGGCGCGCCAGGCCCACGCCGCCGTTCGGGATCGACTGGAAGTCGAAGGCCAGTTGCGGGTTACCCACGTTCATCATGATCTTGGTGGCGATCTTCGGCAGGTCGCCACTCTTCACTTCCGAGATCTCCGTTTCCAGCAAGCCGTCATAGATCTTGCCCTCGTCGCCCTCGGCGCAGGAGACGGTGACGAAGGTACCGTCCTTCAGCGCCTCGGTGGCGTCGCCGCAGCCGACGACGGCCGGCACGCCCAGTTCACGGGCGATGATCGCCGCGTGGCAGGTGCGGCCGCCGCGGTTGGTGACGATCGCCGAGGCGCGCTTCATGACCGGTTCCCAGTTCGGGTCCGTCATGTCGGCGACCAGCACGTCGCCCGGCTGCACGCGTTCCATCTCGGACGGATCGTTGATGACGCGCACGGGGCCGGCGCCGATCTTCTGGCCGATGGCGCGGCCCGAGGTCAGCACGGTGCCGGTGCCCTTCAGCTGGAAGCGCTGCTGGGTGTCGGTGGCCTTCTGCTGCGACTTCACGGTTTCCGGACGGGCCTGCAGGATGTACAGCTTGCCGTCGCGGCCGTCCTTGCCCCACTCGATGTCCATCGGGCGGCCGTAGTGCTTCTCGATGATGACGGCATACTTGGCCAGCTCGACGACCTCGTCGTCGGTCAGCGAGTAGCGGTTGCGCAGCTCGACCGGCACGTCCACGGTCTGCACCGAGCGGCCCGCCTTGGCTTCCGGCGCGAATTCCATCTTGATCAGCTTCGAGCCGATGTTGCGGCGGATGACGGGCTTCTTGCCCTGCTCCAGCATCGGCTTGTGGACGTAGAATTCGTCCGGGTTGACGGCGCCCTGCACGACGGTCTCGCCCAGGCCGTAGCTCGAGGTGACGAAGACGACATCCTTGAAGCCCGATTCCGTGTCGATGGTGAACATGACGCCGGCGGCGCCCAGGTCGGAACGCACCATGCGCTGCACGCCGGCCGACAGCGCCACTTCGGCATGGGTGAAACCTTTATGGACGCGGTAGGAGATCGCGCGGTCGTTGTACAGCGAGGCGAACACGTGCTTCATCGCTTCCAGCACGTTGTCGATGCCGACGACGTTCAGGAAGGTTTCCTGCTGGCCCGCGAACGAAGCGTCCGGCAGGTCTTCCGCTGTCGCCGAGGAACGCACGGCGAACGACATTTCCGTGCTGCTATCGGCCACCAGGCGTTCGTAGTAGTCGCGGATTTCCTGTTCCAGGCGCGGCTGGAACGGGGTGTCGACGATCCACTGGCGGATCTCGGCGCCGGCAGAGGCCAGCGCGCGCACGTCGTCCACGTCCAGGCTTTCCAGGCGGGTGGCGATGCGATCACCGAGAGACGGACCACCGTCCGCGCTGTGGCGCAGGAAGTCGCGGAAGGCATCGGCCGTGGTGGCAAAGCCGCCCGGCACGCGCACGCCGGCCTCGGCCAGCTGGCTGATCATCTCGCCGAGCGAGGCATTCTTGCCGCCGACCGACTCGACGTCGGTCATGCGCAGTTGCTCGAACGGGGCGACGTAGACGCCGTTGCCGGCGCCGGCCGCCGTTAGATCGGCTACCTTCAATGCTGCAGTAGACAGGTTAGTCATGGTAAAACACCTTTTTGATGATGGAAATCTGTGCGGTCGGCGGTACAGCAAAAACGCCGAGAAACCGTCGCGAGCGGCAGCAGGTTTGTCCGAGAAGCGCAGCTGTACGTGATGTACAGCGAGCATCGGAGGACGAACCTGCAACGCGCAGCAGGTTTATCGGGTTTTTGGCGATTTCTTGTTATTCTTGTGAAATGCTGCACGGCACAACCTGAATCTGTTGCAGAGCATTCTACCCCGTACGCCTGATTCTGACAGCGCGGTTGCTGCAACTTTGTTATCTGATTATTGAAAAAGACACCATGACTCCAGCAAGCACCCCATCCAGTCCGAGCGCCGCGCGCACCGTGTTTTTCGTATCCGACGGTACGGGTATCACTGCGGAAACATTCGGCCATGCGGTGCTGAGCCAGTTCGAGATGCGCTTCCGCCAGATCCGCCTTCCGTTCATCGACACCGTCGAGAAGGCCTACGAGGCGGCGCGCCGCATCAACGAGGCGGCCACGGGCGACGGCCAGCGTCCCATCGTGTTCTCGACCCTCGTCAAGCACGACCTGTCGAGCATCATCCGCGCGGCGCAAGGCATGCACATGGACCTGTTCCAGACCTTCGTCGCGCCGCTGGAGCAGGAACTGGGCGTGAAATCGACGCACACGATCGGCCGCATCCACAACACGGTCGATACCGAGGAGTACAAGAACCGCATTGAGGCCATCAACTTCTCGCTGGCGCACGACGACGGCCAGTCGCACAAGAACCTGGCCGAGGCGGACGTGATCCTGGTCGGCGTCTCGCGCTCCGGCAAGACGCCGACGAGCCTTTATCTTGCAATGCAATATGGCATCAAGGCGGCCAACTACCCGCTGATCCCGGACGATTTCGAGCGCGGGCGCCTGCCCTCGGCCTTGCCTCAGTTCAAGCACAAGCTGTTCGGACTGACGATCACGCCCGAGCGCCTGTCCCAGATCCGCAACGAGCGGCGCGCCGGCAGCAAGTACGCGGCGCTGGAGAACTGCCGCTACGAGGTCAACGAGGCGGAGGCGCTGATGCGCCGCGAAGGCATCCGCTGGCTGTCGTCCACGACCAAGTCGATCGAGGAGATCTCGACCACCATCCTGCAGGAGATCAAGCCGGACCGGCGCGAGTACTGACGGTGCCGGCTGGCGGCATTTAAAAGAACTGCCGCCAGTCTTCCAGCCAGCCCGGGAAGGCGTCGGCCGCCATCGGATTGGCAATGTGGTAGCCCTGGGCGTAGGTGCAGCCGAGGGCCTGCAGGAAGTCCCAGTCCTGGCGCGTCTCGACGCCTACCGCCACCGACATGCGGTCCAGGCTGTGCGCCAGGCCCAGGCAGGATTTCAGCACGGTCCCGAGCGGGCGCTTCTTCGAGGCGCCGTCGACGAAGGAGCGGTCGATCTTGAGTTCCGAGAACGGGATCCGCGCCAGCAGCTGCAGGTTCGAGCGTCCGGTGCCGTAGTCGTCGATGGCGAGGCCGAAGCCCAGCATGCGCAGGCGCACCAGGCGCTCGATGAAGTCGGCGTCGAAGTCCAGGATCGACGATTCCGTCATCTCGAACGTCAGGTAGTCGGGCAGCACGCCGTGGCGCTGCATGCAAGACGTCACCTGGCGCAGGAAATTCGGATGCGCCAGCGTGGCCGGCGACAGGTTCAGCGAGATGGAGATCGGGATGCCCTGGTCGTGGTAGCGGCGGCAGCGCTCGACCGACGTCTCGATCATGGTCCAGTCGAGGAAATCGACGCGGCCGTTCTGTTCCAGCGCGTCGATGAAGGAACCCGGGCCCAGCACGCCATGCTCGGGGTGGCGCCAGCGCGCGAACGTCTCCAGTCCCTTCACCTGGCCCGTGGCCAGTTCGATCTTGGGCTGGAAGAAGGGTTCGAACTGGCGCTTCTGCAGGCCCAGGCCGACTTCCGCGAAGCTGAACCGGCGCACGGGCTGGCGGGCGGCGGCCGGGCGCGGCGCCTGATAATGGTCGAGCAGCGCCTTCAGTTTTGCCGTCGTGACGGGCTTGGCGATGGTGCCCAGCAGGTCGACGCCGTACGACTGCGCCAGCGTCTCGACGGAGAACAGCACGCCGGGCGGCTGGTCGCCCACCACGATCAGGCGCACGGCGGACTTCTGCGCGGCGATCGCGCGCAGCAGTTCCAGGCCGTCCATGCCGCCCAGCGCCAGGTCGATGACGGCGACGTCCACCTTGGGGGTGAAGCCGCCCTGCAGCGTGCGCAGCGCCGTCGGGCCGTCGGGCACGTCCGTCACGCGGGTGGCCCCGGCATGGCCGAGCGCCTCGATGAGGGCGCGGCGCTGGACCGGATCGGCCTCGGCGACGAGGAAATGCAGGCTGTGTAACTGCTGGGCGGTGTCCATCGGGGCGGCTCCATGATTCATGCCCGAAGCGTAACCCGGGAACGCAGCCGCGTCCATGCCTCCCGGGTCCGAGGCTCGTCAGCGGGGCGGCGACTGTTGTTGCCTGAGCTGTTCGAAGAAGCACACGGCGGCGCAGGCGGCCACGTTCAGCGACTCCACCTGGCCCGCATGCGGCACGGCGACGCGGCGCGTGGCCAGCGCCAGCAGTTCGTCGGACACGCCCTGCCCCTCGTGGCCGAGGATCCAGGCGACGGGCCCGGCCAGGTCGACGTCGTACAGCCTGTCGGCCGCATAGCCGCTGGTGGCCAGCACGGGCACCGCGGCGGCGCGCACCAGCGCGGGGAGGTCGGCGTGCTCGAAGATCTCCAGCACGAAGTGGGCGCCCATCGCCGCGCGCAGCACCTTGGGCGACCAGATCGATGCCGTGCCGGGGCTGCAATAGACTTGCCTGATCCCGGCCGCGCCGGCGCTGCGCAGGATCGAGCCAGCGTTGCCGGGATCCTGCACGCCGTCCAGCAGCACGGCCGATGTCGTCAGCGCGGGCGCCGATGCCGGCCGCGGGGTCTCGACGAGGAACAGCAGGTGCACGCCGTGCTCGACCTGGCTCAGGGCGCCGAACAGGGCGTCCGGCAGCGCAGTCACGTGGTTCTGCGCCGCTTCGACACGGCCCACGATGGCGACTACCTCCGGATTGCCCAGCGCACCGTCCGACACGACGCAGTGCAAGGGCTGGCCGATGAGGTCCAGGTAAGTCTGGCACAGGTGCACGCCGTCCAGCAGCGACTTGCCCGCCTTGCGCAGCGCCTGCGTGCTGCCGGCCAGGTGTTTGAGCTCTTTGTAGAAGGCGTTGTCGCGCGAGGTGATCGTCTTCATGCCGGCATCCCGGCGAAGAGGTCCGGTTGTTCGATCAAGGCGCGCACGGGCGCGAAGCTGCGCCGGTGCACGGGGCACGGGCCGTGCTCGCGCAGGCGCGCCAGGTGCAGCGCCGTCGAGTAACCCTTGTGCTGGTCGAACGCGTACTGCGGATACGCCGCGTGCAGCGCCACCAGGGCCGCGTCGCGCGCCGTCTTGGCCAGGATCGAGGCGGCCGAAATCGCGTGCACCTTGTCGTCGCCCTCCACCACCGCGTGGGCGCGCACGGACGTCGTAAACTGCGGGCAGCGGTTGCCGTCGATCAGGGCGATGGTCGGCACCGTCGCCAGCATCTCGACGGCGCGGCGCATCGCCAGCATCGTCGCCTGCAGGATGTTGAGCGTGTCGATCTCTTCGTGCGAGCACTCGGCGATGGCCCAGGCCAGTGCCTGTTCCTTGATGATGGGCGCGAGCTCGTCGCGGCGCGCCTCGGTCAGCTTCTTGGAATCGCGCAGGCCCTCGATGGGGCGCGCGGGGTCGAGGATGACCGCGGCCGCGTACACGGGGCCGGCCAGCGGGCCGCGGCCCGCCTCGTCCACGCCGCACACGATGTCCTCGATCGTGAACGGCCGGTTCTTGGCCGGCAGGCCGGGATAGAAATCGAACTTCTTCTTTCTCATGACTTTACTTACCTATCACCTGCAACACGGCGTCGGCACTCTTCGACGCGCTGTCGCGCAGCAGGCTGTGATGCATGTCCGTGAAGCGCTGCTGCAGCCGCTTGCGGTTGTTCTCGTCGGTCAGCTGGAACCACACGGCATCGGCCAGCGCCTGCGGCGTGGCCGCATGCTGCAGGAATTCCGGCACGACGAACTCGCGCGCGAGGATGTTCGGCAGGCCGATCCACGGCAGGTATCCCATATTGCGGATCAGCAGCCACTCGGCCTGCATCACCTTGTACGCGATCACCATCGGTTTCTTGAACAGCGCCACTTCCAGCGTCGCCGTGCCGGACGCGGCCAGCACGGCGTCGGCGGCAGCGATGCAATCATGCGACCGTCCGTCCACCAGCGTCAAGGGCACGTCCTGCAGGCCGGCCCTGGCGGCGATCTGCTGGAATGCCGTCTTCTGGCGCTCTCCGGCCATCGGCGCGACGAAACGGATCGACGGGTCGCGCGCCGCCAGCAGCTTCACCGTGGCCAGGTAAGGCTCGGTCAGGTACTTGATCTCCGACATGCGGCTGCCCGGCATGACGGTGACCACCTTCGCGTCCTCCGGCATGCCCAGCGCGCGGCGCGCGGCGGCCACGTCGGGCACCAGGGGAATCGTCTCGGCCAGCGGGTGCCCGATGTAGGTCACGGGGACGCCGGCTTGCTCGTAGAGTTCCTGCTCGAACGGGAAGATGACCAGCATGTGCGACACGGCCCGCCGGATCTTCTTGATCCGCCCGCCGCGCCAGGCCCAGATCTGCGGGCCGACGAAGTGCACGGTCGGAATGCCGGCCGCCCGCAGCTGCTCTTCGAGTCCCAGGTTGAAGCCCGGGTAGTCGGCGCCGATGAAGGCAGCCGGCCGTTCGGCGAGCAGGCGGTCGCGCAAGCGGTTCTGGATGCCCTTGAGTTCGCGGTAGCGCAGCAGCACGGGCAGCAGGCCCCGTACCGTCAGCGTGTCCATCGGCACGTCGGACGCCAGGCCCTGCTCCAGCATGCGCGGCCCGCCGATGCCGGTGAAGCGCACGTCCGGCAGGCGTGGCTTCAGGCCCGCCATCAGGCGCGCGGCCAGCAGGTCGCCGGAGACCTCGCCGGCCACGAGGGCCAGCGAGGGTGCGGCCGTCGAATCAGCGGACGATGCCACGGGTGCTGGTGTCGAGGAATGCGCGCAGCGCGCGGATGTGCGGCGCCGCTTCGGCCGATGCGGCTTCTTCCTCGGCCAGCTTGGCCTTGGCTTCCTCGAGCGTCAGGCCGGAACGGTACAGGTGCTTGTACGACGCACGCAGGCCGTTGATCTGCTCGCGCGTGAAGCCGCGACGCTTCAGGCCCTCGATATTGATGCCGTGGGCCTCGGCCGGGTTGCCGGAGACGAGCACGAACGGCGGCACGTCCTGGGTGAGGCTCGTGTACATGCCGATGAAGGCATGGGCGCCGATCTTGCAGAACTGGTGCACGCCGCAGTAGCCCGACAGGATCGCCCAGTCGCCCACATGCACGTGGCCGGCCAGCTGCGCATTGTTCGAGAAGATCGTGTTGCTGCCCACGCGGCAGTCGTGCGCCAGGTGGGTATAGGCCGACATCCAGTTGTCGTCGCCCAGGCGCGTCACGCCCTCGTCCTGGACGGTGCCCAGGTTGAAGGTGCAGAACTCGCGGATCGTGTTGCGGTCGCCGATCTCGAGGCGGGTCGGCTCGCCGGCCCACTTCTTGTCCTGCGGCGCGGCGCCCAGCGAGGCGAACTGGAAGATGCGGTTGTCGCGGCCGATCGTCGTGTGGCCCTCGATCACGACGTGCGGACCGACCACGGTGCCGGCGCCGATGCGCACGTTGGGACCGACGATCGAGTACGGGCCGACCTCGACCGAGCTGTCCAGCTCTGCGTGCGGGTCGACGATGGCGGTCGCGTGGATCTTGCTCATGTTACTGCCCTGCGCCGTTGGTCGCCGATTCGTTGGCGCGGATCGTGCACATCAGTTCCGCCTCGACGGCCACCTTGCCGTCGACGCTGGCCTGGGCCTTGTACTTCCAGATGCCGCGCGAGGTGCGCAGGATCTCGACATCCATCTTGAGCTGGTCGCCGGGGCCGACCGGGCGCTTGAAGCGCGCGTTGTCGATGCCGACGAAGTACACGACCGAGTTCTCGTCCGGCTTCACGCCCATGGTCATGAACGACAGGATCGCGGCGGTCTGGGCCAGCGCTTCGATCATCAGCACGCCCGGCATCACGGGCTGGTGCGGGAAGTGGCCGTTGAAGAATTCCTCGTTGACCGTGACGTTCTTAATCGCGGTGATGGTCTTGCCCAGCTCGTAGTCGACGACGCGGTCCACCAGCAGCAGCGGGTAGCGGTGCGGCAGGTAGCTCTTGATCTCGTTGATGCCCAGGACTTTGGAGACGTTGGTGTCGGTGGTGGTGTCAGTCATTTTTGTTGTGTGGTTCCGTCAGGTTTTTAATCTGTTTTTCCAGCGCGCGGATTTTCTCGCGCATCGAGGACAGGTTGCGCACGATTGCGGCGCTCTTTTCCCACTCGGCATTCTTGGCAAGTGGGTAGAAGCCGGTGTACTGCCCCGGCTCGAGCACCGAGCGCGATACCATGCTGCCCGATGAGATATGGACGTTGTCGGCGATTTCCAGGTGGCCCAGCACCATGGCGGCGCCGCCGAAGGTGCAGTTCTTGCCGATCCTGGCGCTACCGGCGACGCCGACGCAGCCCGCCATCGCCGTGTTGGCGCCGATGTGGCAGTTGTGGCCGATCTGGATCTGGTTGTCCAGCTTGACGCCGTCCTCGATGACGGTATCGGCCAGCGCGCCGCGGTCGATCGTCGTGTTGGCGCCGACGTCGACGTCGTCGCCCAGCAGCACGCGGCCCGTCTGCGGGATCTTGATGTAGACGCCGTTCTCGCGCGCGAAGCCGAAGCCGTCGGTGCCGATCACGGCGCCCGAGTGCAGGATGCCGCGCCGGCCGATCTTGCAGCGGGCGTGGAAGGTCACGTTGGCGAACAGGTGGCTGCCTTCGCCGATCTCGGCTTCGCGGCCGATGTAGCAGCCGGCGTCGATCACCACGTGCGCGCCGATGACGGCGCCGGCCTCGATGGTGACGTTGGGTCCCACATGGGCGGTCGGGTCGACCGTCGCCGTCTCGTGCACCACGGCGCTCGGATGGATGCCGGGCGGGGGTACCGCTTCTTCCAGCGCCACGAAGTACTGGGCCGCGCGCGCGAAATAGGCGTACGGGTTGGTGGTGACGATGCGCGCGCCTTCGTAGGTGGCGCCGACGGTGGCGTCGTCCAGCGGCGCCACGATCAGTGCCGCCGCGCGGCTCT
The DNA here is from genome assembly GCF_044901715.1 of Massilia paldalensis. Taxonomy (NCBI): domain Bacteria; kingdom Pseudomonadati; phylum Pseudomonadota; class Betaproteobacteria; order Burkholderiales; family Oxalobacteraceae; genus Massilia; species Massilia paldalensis. The sequence goes on along the minus strand of NZ_JBJCIU010000001.1, from coordinate 1,225,327 downwards.
GTGCCGCCAGCGCGCGCAGTTTGCTGTTGCTGAGAAAGCTGATGTGCGAAGCATCGGCGCTGTCCAGCGGCGCGATACCCTGGACCTCGAGGTCCGGGTCGCCGATCAGCTGTCCGCCGAAGCGTTCGACCAAATCACCCAGTCGAGTGGCCATCTTGGTCGTCCAATCAAAGTATTAAAAAAAAACCGCCGGCCACGCAGGGCCGGCTTCCGTGTCAGGTAGGGTGGGCACCATGTGCTCGCCATGCACCGGTCAAGCACACGTTCGGTGGGCACGTGGTGCCCACCCTACCACCGACTTACTTGTCGAGCAATTTCAGGATCTTGTCGGTGATGTCGATGCGCGGGCTGGTCCAGACGGACTCCTGCAGCACGACATCGAGGTGTTCCTGTTCCGCGACCTGTTCGATCAGCTTGAACGCCTTCTGGGCGATCGCAGTGCGTTCCTCGTTCTTCCGCTGGATCAGGTCCTCGTTGAACTCGCGCTGCATGCGCTGCACGTCCTTTTCCATATCGAGCAGCTCGCGGGTGCGGCGCACGCGGTCGGCGTCGTTCAGCTTGGGCGCATCCTCGTCGAACTTCTCGCGGCTCGACTTGTAGCGCTTGATCATCTCGTCGACCTGCTTCTGGCGCTTGGAGAATTCGCCCTGGATCTTCTCGTCGGCCACCTTGGCGAGCTTGGACTCGGTCATCAGGCGCTCCGTGTACACGAAGCCGATGCGGCTGGGCGCGTTCTGCGCCTGCGCGCTTGCCATCGCACCGGCGCATGCGGCGGCCAACACCAGATTCCTGGGCAGCGAGGCAATCACATTTTTCAACATAGTTCTCCGCATTCCTTATGGTTGGCGCGCCGGCCAGGGCCGGCGCGGCCGATCAGAAGCCGGTACCCATCTGGAACTGGAAGCGTTCCAGGCGGTCGCCCGGCTTGGAGTTCAAGGGCTTAGCATAACTCAACTTGAGCGGGCCCACCGGCGAAATCCACGACAGGCCGATACCGGCCGAGGTACGCAGCTCGGACGGGCGGATCTTCTGGTTTTCCTGGTAGATCTGGCCGGCGTCGGCGAAGGTGAACCAGCGCAGCGAACGATCCTGGCCGCTGCCCGGGAACGGGAACTGCAGCTCGGCATTGCCGATGATGCGCTTGGAGCCCCCCAGGGCGTCGTAGGTGTACGGGTCGACGATACCCAGCGACGAGCTTTCGTAGCCGCGCACGGAACCGATGCCGCCGCCGTAGAAGTTCTTGAAGACCGGGTAGGCGTGGCCCTGCATGCCCTTGCCGTAATCGAGCTCGCCCTTCAGCGCGAGCGTCATCCAGCGCGTGATCGGACGGTACCACTGGTGTTCGTAGATCGCGCGGTAGTACTTGGCGTCGCCGAAGAAGTCGACTTCCAGGTTGGCGCGCTGGTAGCGGCCGCGGCTCGGGGTTACCGCGCTGTCGCGCGAGTCGCGGCCCCAGGCCACGGTCAGCGGGATCGAGTTGGTGGTCGCCGTGCCCACGCCGGAGGACGGGCCGCCGTTCTGCTGGACGAACTGCTTGTACAGCGTCGGCGAGCTCTCGTCGGTTTCCAGTTCCGTGCGTTCCACGCCGGCGCCGAAGTAGACGGTGTCGATCTCGGAGAACGGCACGCCGAAGGTCATGTTGCCGCCCTGCTGGCGCACCGAGTAGGAACCCAGGTTGATCGCCGGCGGACGCGAAGTGCGCAGGTAGACCTGGAAGGCGCGCGAGATGCCCTCGTCGGTGAAGTACGGGTTGGTCTGCGCGAACGAGATCGTGCGGTTGTACTTGCTGGTGTTCAGCTCGATGCCGACGGTATTGCCCGAGCCGGCGAAGTTGGCCTGGGTGACGGACGCCGTGAAGGTGAACTTCTCGGCCTGCGAGAACGCGCCACCGATCATGAAGTTACCGGTCGGCTTCTCGACCACGGCGATGTTCACGTCGACCTGGTCGGTGGTGCCCTGCGATTCCGGCGTCTCGACGGTCACGTCCTTGAAGTAGCCGAGGCGGTCGACGCGGTCGCGCGACAGCTTCACGCGGTTCGGGTCGTACCACGAGCTCTCGAACTGGCGGAATTCGCGGCGGATCACCTCGTCGCGGGTGATGGTGTTGCCCGAAATGGTCATATGGCGCACGTAGGCGCGCTTGCCCGGGTCGACGAAGAAGGTGAAGGCGACTTCGCGCTTCTCGCGGTTGATCTCCGGGTTGGCGGTGACGTTCGCGAAGGCGTAGCCGAAGCTCGCCAGGCGGTCGGCGATGCGCTTGTTCGACGCTTCCTGCAGGTCGCCGGAATAGGTCTGGCCGGGCTTGAGCAGCACCAGGCTCTTGAGCTCTTGCTCGCGGCCGAACATCTCGCCGTCCATCTTGACGCCGGTGACGGTGTACTTGTCGCCCTCGGTGATGTTGATGGTCAGGTAGATGTCCTTCTTGTCCGGGGTGATCGACACCTGGGTCGATTCCACGTTCACCTCGAGATAGCCATGGTTCAGGTACCACGACTTGATGTTTTCCAGGTCGCCCGTCAGCTTCTGCTTGGAGTACTGGTCGGCCTTCGAGTACCAGGTGAACCAGCCCGAGGTCGACAGCTGCAGCAGCGCGCGCAGCTCCTTGTCGGAGAAGGCCTTGTTGCCGACGATGTTGATCTGGCGGATCTTGGCGACGTCGCCCTCGTCCACGTTGAACATGACGTTCACGCGGTTACGCTCGATCGGGGTGACGGTGGTGGTGATCTTGACGCCATACAGGCCGTGCGACAGGTACTGGCGCTTCAGTTCCTGCTCGGCGCGGTCGACCGATGCCTTGTCGAAGATCTTGGTCTCGCCCACGCCGATCTCGCGCAGGGCCTTGACCAGCATGTCCTTCTCGAATTCCTTGGTGCCCGTGAAATCGACGGAGGCGATGGCCGGACGTTCCTCGACCAGCACCACCAGCACGCCGTTCTCCTCTTCCAGGCGGATGTCCTTGAAGAAGCCGGTCGCGTACAGCGCCTTGATCGCGGCGGTGCCCTTCTCGTCGTCGAAGGTTTCCCCCACGCGCACCGGCAGGTAGCTGAACACCGTGCCCGCCTCGGTCCGCTGGATGCCTTCGACCCGGATGTCCTTCACGACGAAGGGCGTGGCGGCGGCCGCATGGCCGGCGCACAGGGCCAGCACGGCAGCGCCGATCAGGCTACGTCGGGAAGGCAGGACAAAGCTGGGCAGGGCAAGGCGATCAGGTTGTAATTTCATCGATTAATTCAGGTCAGTCATTGGACAACGTTTCGTGTTCTCAGCCCGTACTTATGCCGCTTCGAAGAAAAGACCTCGTGCGAAGTCCCTTCAAAGCAGCCGCACCAGGTCGTTGAAGACGGCGAGCGCCATCAGCATGAACAGCAGGCCTACCCCGGCACGTTGCGCGATCTCGTTGATGCGCGCCGACACGGGACGCCCGGTCAAAACTTCCAGCGAATAATACAGCAAATGGCCCCCATCCAGAACGGGAATTGGTAACAGATTCATTACTCCAAGGGTGATGGAGATGAAGGCGATGAACTCCAGGAAGGGCTGCGCGCCCGCCCTGGCCGTCTGTCCGGCCACGTCGGCGATGGTGATCGGGCCGCTCACGTTCTTCAGCGAGACTTCGCCGACGATCATCTTGCCGACCATCTTGACGGTCATGGAAGCCGTTTCCCAGGTGCGGTGCGCGCCGCGCGCCAGCGCTTCCAGCGGGCCCGATTTCACCTCGACCATCTCCGGCAGCTGGGCCACGTACAGCTTGACGATGCCGTTGCCGGTGGCCGGATCGCGTTCCGGCGCCAGCGCCAGCGTCACCTGCTGGCCGGCGCGCGTCACGCCCAGCTGCAGCGTGCGGCCGGCGGCGCCACGCACGGCCTCGATGAAGCCGATGCCGTCCACGACGGGCTTGCCGTCCACCGTGGCCACCACGTCGCCGGCACGCAGCCCCGCCCTTTCGGCCGGGCCGCCGGGCAGTACCCGCTCGACGATCGCGCGCGGGCGCCACATATGCATGCCCAGCGCGCCCATCACGTCGCCGTCGACGTCCAGCGCCGCCATCGTCGCCTGCGGGAGGACGGCGCGGTAGCTGCTGCCGTCGGCGGCGCGCAGTTCCAGCTCGGCGGCGCGCTTGTCCAGGACAACGCGCACGATCTCCCAGCGCAGTTCGGTCCAGGATTGCACGGGGCGGCCGTCGACGGCGGTGACGACATCGCCGCCGCGCATGCCGGCCTTGTACACGGCCGAGCTCTCGGCCATGCCGCGCAGGCGCGTGCCCGGTTCTTCCTTGCCGCCCATGTAGATGCCGGCCATGACGACGATGGCCAGGATGAAGTTGGCGAGCGGGCCGGCGGCCACGATGGCGATGCGCTTCCACACGTTCTGGCGCGTGAATTCGCGTTCCAGGTCCTTCTCGCTGGCGGGCGCCGTGCTCGGGTCGCGGGCGTCCAGCATCTTGACGTAGCCGCCGATCGGCAGCGCGGAAATCGCCCATTCCGTCTGGTCCGGGCCGAAACGGCGCGACCACACGACGCGGCCCATACCGATCGAGAAGCGCAGCACCTTCACGCCGCACAGGCGCGCGACCCAGTAGTGGCCCAGTTCGTGGAACACGATCAATGGACCGAGCGCCAGCAGGAACGCCAGCACGGTGGTGATCAGGCTCATCTTACCCTCCTCGCAGCCCGCCCACGATGCGCGAGGCCGCGTTGCGGGCGCACGCGTCCTGGGCCAGCACGGCGTCGATGCTCGAGGCGGCGCCGCACGGGTTTTCGTCCATCACCTGGCGCACCACGCGGTCGATGTCGCGGAAGCCGATGTGGCGGTCCAGGAAGGCTTGGACCGCGACTTCGTTGGCCGCGTTCAGCAGCGCCGGCGCGGTACCGCCCGCACGCAGCGCGTCGAACGCCAGCGCCAGGCAGGGGAAGCGGTCGAAGTCCGGATGGTGGAACTGCAGCGCCGCCCACTGGGTCAGGTCGAGCTGCGCCACGCCTGATGCGATGCGCTCCGGGTAGGCAAGCGCGTGGGCGATGGGGGTACGCATGTCCGGGTTGCCGAGCTGGGCCAGCACGGAGCCGTCCGCGTAGGACACCATCGAGTGGATCACGCTCTGCGGGTGGATCAGCACCTCGATGCGGTCGGCCGGCGCGCCGAACAGCCAGTGGGCCTCGATCACTTCCAGGCCCTTGTTCATCATCGTGGCCGAATCGACGGAGATCTTGCGGCCCATCGACCAGTTCGGATGCTTGCACGCCTCTTCCGGCGTGACGGCTTCCAGCGTCTCGACGGCGCGCTGCAGGAACGGGCCGCCGGACGCCGTCAGCACGATCTTCGCCACGCCGGCGGCGTCCGGATCGCGGTCGTAGTGGGCGGGCAGCGACTGGAAGATCGCGTTGTGCTCGCTGTCGATGGGCAGCAGCGTCGCCTTGTGTTCCTTGACGGCGTCCATGAACAGCTGGCCGGACATGACCAGCGCTTCCTTGTTCGCCAGCAGCACTTTCTTGCCCGCACGGGCGGCGGCCAGCGTCGGGGCCAGGCCGGCGGCGCCGACGATGGCGGCCATGACGGTGTCCGTCTCGCTGCTGGACGCGATCTCGCACAGGGCGGCTTCGCCGTGGGCCACGTCGATGTCCAGGCCGGCCAGCAGCGCGCGCAGGCGCGCGGCCGCCTCGGCGGTGCCGACCACGGCGCGCTGCGGGCGATGGGTGCGGCACTGGGCCGCGAGTTCCTCGACGCGGGAATGCGCGCTCAGGGCGTGGACGGCATACTTGTCGGGATGACGCGCGAGCACGTCCAGGGTCGAGGCGCCGATCGAACCGGTGGCGCCCAGGATGGTGATGCGTTGCATGGTGAGACCTTTACAGGCGCGAGCCGATCAGTGCGGCCAGCGGTAGAACCGGGATGAGGGCATCGATCCGGTCGAGCACGCCACCGTGGCCGGGCAGCAGGTTGCTGCTGTCCTTCATGCCGGCACGGCGCTTGAGCTGGGATTCGAACAGGTCGCCGACGATGCTGGCGGCGACCATCAGGACCAGGATGGCCAGCAGCGCCGGCCAGCCGAACGCGGCTTGCACGCGGGCGGCAAAGGTATTGGCGAAGGCCGGGCCGCCGAACGCGACGGACAGCGAGGCCAGCACGAGCACGGCGATGCCGCCGCCGATTGCGCCTTCCCACGATTTACCCGGGGAAATGGAAGGCGCCAGCTTGCGCTTGCCGAAGGCCTTGCCGGCGAAATAGGCGCCGATATCGGCGACCCAGACGATGGCCAGCACGGACAGCAGGAACAGCGGCGAATACGAATACAGGGCGACGATGGCCGTGAAGCAGCCGACGATGCCGAAGCCGTAGACGAGGCTCAGGATCGTGTTCGGCGTCGTGCCCAGCGGCGGCAGGCCCGTCTTCAGCGAGGGGGCGAAGCGGGCGATCCACAGCGCGACGCTGAGTGCCGCCCAGAACGAGGGATTGATGCGGTCCGTGAACACGGCGACGGCGAACGCCGCCGTCCACAGCAGCGCGATGACATGGGCGTTCTGGGTGCCCGGGTTGAACAGCCGGAAGCACTCCCAGATCGCGGCGCCGAAGAACACGGTTGCCACCACCGCGAAGGCCGTGAAGTTGTTGAAGTAAAGAATCGGCAGCAGGACTGCCAACAGCACGACGGCGGTGATGACACGGGTTTTCAGCATGCGTTTTACTTGGCCTTGTTAGCTACTTGCTCTCCGGTACGGCCGAAGCGGCGTTCCCGGCTCTGGTAGGAAGCGATCGCGGTGTCCAGCGACTCGGGCGAGAAATCCGGCCAGAAGGTGTCGGTGAAATAGAGCTCGGAATAGGCGAGCTGCCACAGCAGGAAGTTCGAGATACGCTCTTCCCCGCCGGTGCGGATGAACAGGTCCGGCTCCGGCGCATAGGCCATCGCCAGGTGCGGCGCCAGCATGTCTTCCGTGTAGTCCGTGGTGCCGGGGTTGGCGGCGACCATCTTGCTCGTCGCCTGCATGATATCCCAGCGGCCGCCATAGTTGGCGCACACGGTCACCGTGAGGCGGCTGTTGTTGGCGGTGCGGCGCTCGGCATTGGCGATCATGTCCTGCAGCTTCGGGTCGAAGCGCGACAGGTCGCCCACCACCTTCAGGCGGATGTTATTGGCGTGCATCTTGGACACTTCGCGCTCGAGCGCGGTGACGAACAGGCCCATCAGGTAGGACACTTCGTCGGCCGGGCGGCGCCAGTTTTCCGAGGAAAAGGCGAACAGCGTCAGGTATTCGACGCCGCGCTCCACGCAGGCCTCGACGATCTTGCGCACGGCATCCACGCCCTTGACGTGGCCAGCCACGCGCGGCAACAGGCGCTTAGTGGCCCAGCGGCCATTGCCGTCCATGATGATGGCGATATGGCGGGGCACCGTGGGCGCGTCGGGTACGGCGGTGGTCGAGCTTTTGAAAATCATAAATCAGGCCAGAAGCGGCCGACCGGCTAGCCGGGTCGGTCACGCGGATGCGGCATCAACAATGCAATGAGAATTGCAATTTTACCTTACCGCAAAAACAACGGGAGCGGAGCGGCAAAAGCCGGTCCGCCCTTCCATGACGAATGGCCGGCCGCGAGGGCCGGCGGCGGCGTCACACCGTCATGACTTCCTTTTCCTTCTCGGCGACCAGCTTGTCGATGTCCACGACGGCCTTGTCGGTCATCTTCTGGATGTCGTCCTGGGCGCGGCGCTCGTCGTCTTCCGAGATGGCCTTGTCCTTGACCAGCTTCTTGAGCTGTTCGTTGCCGTCGCGGCGCACGTTGCGCACGGCGATCTTCGCGTCTTCCGCTTCCGACTTGCACAGCTTGACCATTTCCTTGCGGCGCTCTTCGGTCAGCGGCGGGGTCGGCACGCGGATCATTTCGCCGAACGAGGACGGGTTCAGGCCCAGGTCGGAGTCGCGGATGGCTTTCTCGACGGTGTTCAGCATCTTCTTTTCGTAGGGCTGGACACCGATCGTGCGGGCGTCGATCAGGGTCAGGTTGGCGACCTGGGACAGCTGGGTCGGCGAACCGTAATAGTCGACCATGACGGAGTCGAGGATGCCAACGTGGGCGCGGCCGGTACGGACCTTGGCCAGGTTGGCGCGCAGGGTCTCGATGGACTTCGCCATCTTGTCCTGGGCATTTTTCTTGACGTCAGCTACAGACATGCTGCTCTCCTGTATTTCAATTAATGTTAAACGTGTACGAGTGTACCCTCGTCTTCGCCCATGATCACGCGCTTGAGCGCGCCCGGCTTGACGATGGAGAACACCTTGATCGGGAGCTTCTGGTCGCGGCACAGGGCGAACGCGGTGGCGTCCATCACCTGCAGGTGCTTGGCGATCGCTTCGTCGAACGAGATCGACTCGTAGCGGGTCGCGTGCGGATCCTTCTTCGGATCGGCGGTATAGACACCGTCGACCTTGGTTGCCTTCAAAACGATTTCGGCCGAGATTTCGGCGCCGCGCAGCGCGGCGGCCGTGTCGGTGGTGAAGAACGGGTTGCCGGTGCCGGCGGCGAACACGACGACCTTGCCCTCCTCCAGGTACTGCAGCGCCTTCGGGCGCACGTAGGGCTCGACCACCTGGTCGATGCCGATCGCGGACATCACGCGCGCGGTGATGCCTTGCTGGCGCATCGCGTCGGCCAGCGCCAGCGCGTTCATGACCGTGGCCAGCATGCCCATGTAGTCGGCGGTCGCGCGGTCCATGCCCTGCGCGCCCGGGGCCACGCCGCGGAAGATGTTGCCGCCGCCGATCACCACCGCCAGTTCCACCCCCAGCTTCGACACCTCGACCACGTCGGCGACCATGCCTTCGATGGTGGCGCGGTTGATGCCGAACGGATCGTCGCCCATCAGCGCTTCGCCAGACAGTTTGAGGAGGACTCGTTGGTAGGCTGGTTTGGTCATGAATGGGGCTCCTGTATGGTGATGTGTTTCGATTCCGGTTCTGGCACCGGGGAACGCTCCCGGAGCCTCACCCGTCGCTGCGGATGGACGTAGGGTGGGCACCACGTGCCCGCCTGCGGCGCCCGCACGACGTTGGCGCCATGGTGGGCACGGGGTGCCCACCCTACGATGTTGCCACGGCCAGCGGCCGGGGCGTCCCCGTACAAAAACGGGCCTTGCGGCCCGTTTTCTTTATTACTGCTTGACGGCAGCCATCTGGGCTGCGACTTCGGCTGCGAAGTCGTCGACCTTCTTCTCGATGCCTTCGCCGACGACGTACATCGTGAATCCCTTCACGGTGGTGTTGGCGGCCTTCAGCATCTGCTCGATGCTCTGCTTGTCGTTCTTCACGAATGCCTGGTTGAACAGCGACACTTCCTTCAGGTACTTCTGCACCGAACCGTCGATACGCTTGGCGACGATGTCGGCCGATTGCGGCTGCTTGCCTTCGGCGACGGCCTTGTCGGCGTCTTCCTGGGCTTTCAGCTGGGCGACCGAACGCTCTTTCTCGATCAGGTCGGCCGGAACTTGTTCCGACGACAGGGCGACCGGCTTCATCGCGGCGATGTGCATCGCGACGTCCTTGCCCACTTGCTCGTCGGCGCCGTCGTAGTCGACGATCACGCCGATGCGGGCGCCGTGCAGGTACGACGCCAGCTTGCCCGTGGTTTCGAAGCGCTGGAAGCGGCGCACGGTCATATTCTCGCCGATCTTGCCGATCAGTGCGGTACGGATGTCGTCGAAGGTCTTGCCGTCGACCGGCAGGGCTGCCAGGGCGGCGACGTCGGCCGGGTTCTGCTCGGCGACCAGCTTGGCGGCCAGGTTGGCCATGGCCAGGAAGTCATCGTTCTTGGCGACGAAGTCGGTTTCGCTGTTGATTTCGACCAGCGCGCCGATGTTGCCGTTGATGTAAGCCGAGACCACGCCTTCGGCGGTCACGCGCGACGAGGCCTTCGATGCCTTGCCGCCCAGCTTGACGCGCAGGATCTCTTCGGCACGGGCCATGTCGCCTTCGGCTTCGTTCAGTGCCTTCTTGCATTCCATCATCGGGGCATCGGTCTTGGCGCGCAGTTCGCCGACCATCGCTGCAGTAATCGCTGCCATGTGTATTCTCCTAAGTTTTAATCTGGTACCGGATTCGAATTCGCTTGAAAAAAGGGGCGCCCGGCGCCCCTTCTTCCATCGGCGGACACACGCCCGCCGTCATTCAATTACGCTTGCTCGTTGACTTCGACGAAGTCGTCGGCCGACTTGGCCATTTCGACGATTTCGGCGGTCGAGTTGGCACGGCCTTCCAGGATCGCATCGGCGACGCCGCGTGCGTACAGGGTGATGGCCTTCGACGAGTCGTCGTTACCCGGGATCACGTGGGTAACGCCTTCCGGCGAGTGGTTGGTGTCGACCACGCCGATGACCGGGATGCCCAGCTTGCCGGCTTCGGTGACGGCGCCCTTGTGGTAGCCGACGTCGACGACGAAGATCGCGTCCGGCACGCCCTGCAGGTCCTTGATGCCGCCGATCGACTTCTGCAGCTTCTCCAGTTCGCGCGAGAACATCAGCGCTTCTTTCTTGCTCATCTTCTCGACTTCACCCGATTCGATCGCGGCTTCCATGTCCTTCAGGCGCTTGATCGAGGTCTTGATGGTCTTGAAGTTGGTCAGCATGCCGCCCAGCCAGCGCTGGTCGACGTACGGCACGCCTGCGCGTTGCGCTTCGGCGGCGATGATGTCGCGGGCCTGGCGCTTGGTGCCCACCAGCAGGATGGTGCCGCGGTTGGCAGCGATCTGCTTGATGGTCTTCATCGCATCCTGGTACATCGCCATGGTCTTTTCCAGGTTGATGATGTGGATCTTGTTGCGATGACCGAAGATGAACGGGGCCATTTTCGGGTTCCAGAAACGGGTCTGGTGGCCGAAGTGAACACCGGCTTCCAGCATTTCGCGCATAGTGACAGACATATAATTCTCCAGGGTTGGTTTCTTGAACGACGGCCGGTACACCCCTTGGGGCACCCTTGTCGGCCGCATTCGCGATTTAAAAAAGGCTGATTTGCTACTCGGTTTGCTGCTTTTTGCGGCGTTATTTACCGCATCGCTCGATACGAACACGAGCAACCCGAGATTCTAGCGGGATTTGCCGTTGCGCGCAACCGAAACCCATGTCATTTCACTCTCGGAAGCTTGCCGGCGGGAGCGCCGGCCATCGTCCCGCGGCACTCCGGGATCACATATAATGGATGGATCGCAGATTGCAGAACCGTAAAATTATGTCCATCTCCATCAAGACTCCGGAAGAAATCGAAGGCATGCGCGTCGCCGGCCGCCTGGGCGCGGAAGTGCTCGACTACATCACGCCTTTCGTCAAGGCTGGCGTGACCACGGGCGAACTCGACCGTCTGTGCCACGAATACATGATCAAGGAACAAGGCACCGTGCCGGCCCCGCTGAACTACGCGCCGCCCGGCTATCCGCCCTTCCCCAAGGCCGTGTGCACCTCGGTCAACGACGTGATCTGCCACGGCATTCCCGGCGACAAGGTCCTGAAGAATGGCGACGCCGTCAACATCGACGTCACCGTGATCACGAAGGATGGTTTCCATGGCGACAATAGCCGCATGTTCCTGATCGGCGAACCGTCGATCCAGGCCAGGCGCCTGTCCGAGGTCACCTATGAATGCATGTGGCTGGGCATCAGCAAGGTCAAGCCGGGCGCCCACCTGGGCGACATCGGCGCCGTGATCCAGCAGCATGCCGAAAAGAACGGTTTCTCGGTGGTGCGCGAATTCTGCGGCCACGGCATCGGCCGCGTGTTCCACGAAGAACCGCAAGTGCTGCACTACGGCCGCCCGGGCACGGGCGAGGAACTGAAGGCCGGCATGATCTTCACGATCGAGCCGATGATCAACGCGGGCCGCCGCGAGATCCGCGAAATGCCGGACGGCTGGACCATCAAGACGAAGGACCGCAGCCTGTCGGCCCAGTGGGAACACATGATCCTGGTGACGGAGACGGGCTACGAAGTGCTGACCACGTCGGCCGGCACCCCGCCGCCGCCGGCCATCGTCCAGCAGAACGACGCCGTCGCCGCCTGACCCACCAAGCCGTCCACGCCGACCATGACCAGCACCGTCGCCGATTCGCAGCTCGACCAGCAACCCAGCCTGCAGCAGCAGCTGAAGCAACGCCTGAAGGCCGAGCGCCAGCTCGTGATCGCCGAATTCCAGGAATGCGGCAAGCCAGAGAAGCTGCTGCGCGGGCTGCGCCAGAGCGTCGACGGCGTGCTCGAAGACGCCTGGCGCACAGCCGCCCTGCCCGAGGACACGGCGCTGGTCGGCGTCGGCGGCTACGGGCGCGGCGAGCTGTTCCCCTATTCCGACGTCGACCTGCTGGTCCTGCTCGGCCGGCCGGCCGACGCGCTGACCCAGGCGAAGCTGGAGAATTTCGTGCAGCTGCTGTGGGACCTCGGCCTCGAGATCGGCCACAGCATCCGCACCGTGGACGAGTGCCTGGTCGAGTCGAAGGCCGACATCACGGTGCAGACGAGCCTGCTGGAAGCGCGCCTCGTGACTGGCAGCCAGCCGCTGTTCGAGACGCTGCAGTTCCGCTACGACGCGGCGATGGACGCGCAAGCCTTCTTCCACGCCAAGACGGCGGAGATGCGGCTGCGCCACGCCAAGTACGAATTCACCCCGTTCTCGCTGGAGCCGAACGTCAAGGAAAGCCCGGGCGCGCTGCGCGACCTGCAGGTGATCCTGTGGGTGGCCAAGGCGGCGGGCCTGGCCAATTCCTGGAGCCAGCTGGCGATGCGCGGCCTGATCACGCGCGAGGAAGCGCGCCAGCTGATGGAAAAGGAACGCGCGTTCAAGGACATCCGCATCCGCCTGCACCTGCAGACGAAGCGGCGCGAAGACCGGCTCGTGTTCGACGTGCAGACGGCCATCGCCGAGAACCTGGGCCTGGAAGGCACGCCCGAGCGCCGCGTCAGCGAATTCCTGATGCAGCGCTACTACTGGGCCGCCAAGACCGTGACCCAGCTGAACACGATGCTGCTGCAGAACATCGAGGCGCAACTGTTCCCCACCCCGAGCGCACCGGTGCCGATCAACCCGCGCTTCAATGAGGTCGGCGGCTTCATCGACATCGCCGCCGACGACACGTTCGAACGCAACCCCTCGGCCGTGCTCGAGATCTTCGTGCTGATGACGGAGCGCCCCGACATCAAGGGCATGACGGCACGCACGATGCGCGCGATCTGGCATGCGCGCAAGCTGATCGACGAGGAATTCCGCGCGCGTCCCGCCAACCGCGCCCTGTTCCTGCGCATCCTGCAGGCGCCCGTGGGCCTCGTGCACGCGCTGCGCCGCATGAACGACCTGGGCATCCTGGGCCGCTACCTGCCGAACTTCCGCCGCATCATCGGCCAGATGCAGCACGATTTGTTCCACGTGTACACGGTCGACCAGCACATCATGATGGTGGTGCGCAATATGCGCCGCTTCACGATGACGGAACACGCGCACGAATACCCGTTCTGCAGCCAGCTGATCGCCAACTTCCGCGACCGCTGGCTGCTGTACGTGGCCGCCCTGTTCCACGACATCGCCAAGGGCCGCGGCGGCGACCATTCGGAACTGGGCAAGGAAGACGCGCTGCAGTTCTGCCGCGACCATGCCCTGTCGGAGGAAGACACGGAACTGGTCGTGTTCCTCGTCGAGCAGCACCTGACGATGTCGCAGGTGGCGCAGAAGCAGGACCTGTCCGATCCGGACGTCATCGCCGCCTTCGCCGCCCTGGTCAAGGACGAGCGCCACCTGACGGCGCTGTACCTGCTGACCGTGGCCGACATCCGCGGCACCAGCCCGAAGGTGTGGAACGCCTGGAAGGCCAAGCTGCTGGAAGACCTGTACAAGGTCACGCTGCGCGTGCTGGGCGGCGAGCCGCCGTCGGCAGACCGCGAACTGCGCGCGCGCCAGCAGGAGGCGCTGGCCACGCTGCGCCTGTTCGGCCTGGGCCCGACCGAGCACGAGGCGCTGTGGAAGCAGCTCGACATGGCCTATTTCCTGCGCCACGACGCGTCCGACATCGCCTGGCAGACGCGCTGCCTGCACGACAAGCTGGGCCGCGACAAGCCCGTCGTGAAGTCGCGCCTGGCGCCCATCGGCGAAGGCCTGCAGGTGACCGTCTACGTGAAGGACCAGCCGGACCTGTTCGCCCGCATCTGCAGCTACTTCGACCGCAAGAATTTTTCCATCCTCGACGCCAAGATCCACACGACCAAGGGCGGCTACGCGCTCGACACCTTCCTGATCACGGACGAGAACTTCGCCGGCAACTACCGCGACATCATCAACCTGATCGAGCACGAGCTGTGCGACGTGCTGACGCGCCAGGAACCCCTGTCGCCGCCGCTGCGCGCCCGCCTGTCGCGCATGTCGCGCAACTTCCCCGTCACCCCGACGGTGGACCTGCGTCCGGACGAGCGCGGCCAGTTCTGGCTGCTGTCGATCGCCGCCAACGACCGCAACGGCCTGCTGTACGCGATCGCCAGCGTGCTGGCGCGCTACCGCATCAACCTGCACACGGCCAAGGTCATGACGCTGGGCGAACGCGTGGAAGACGTGTTCCTGATCGACGGCGCGGCACTCAACAACCAGCGCGTGCAGGTGCAGCTGGAGACCGAGTTGCTGGATGCGTTGAAGATCTGAGACCACCGTTAACCGCAACACCGTCGCCCCTGCGCAGGCAGGGGCCCAATCCAGCGCTGCCACGATGCGTGCACATTGGGTCCCTGCCTGCGCAGGGACGACGTATTTAATCGTTACTCAACATTACCATGACCGAACCCGTACGCCTGTCCAAACGCATGTCCGAACTGGGACTCTCGTCCCGCCGCGAAGCCGATGAATGGATCGCCCGCGGCTGGGTCCGCGTCGACGGGAAAGTCGTCTCGGAACTCGGCAGCAAGGTGCTGCCGCACCAGAAGATCACCGTGGAGCGCCAGGCCGCGGCCGAGCAGTCCAAGCGCGTGACGGTGCTGATCCACAAGCCTGTCGGCTACGTCAGCGGCCAGGCCGAGGACGGCTACAAGCCGGCCGTCGTGCTCGTCAAGCCGGAGAACCACTGGGCCGACGACCCGTCGCCGGAACTGTTCCACCCCACCCAGCTGCGCTCGCTCGTGCCGGCCGGCCGCCTGGACATCGATTCCGTCGGCCTGCTCGTGCTGACCCAGGACGGCCGCATCGCCAAGCAGCTGATCGGCCAGGACACGTCCATCGAGAAGGAATACCTGGTGCGCGTGCAGTACACGAAGCCGGGCCGCCTGCCGGACGCCGACCTCAAGAAACTCAACCATGGGCTGTGGATGGACGGCAAGCCGCTGCTGCCCGCCAAGGTACGCTGGCAGAACGACGACCAGCTCAGCTTTACCTTGAAGGAAGGCCGCAAGCGCCAGATCCGGCGCATGTGCGATATGGTCGGCCTGAAGGTCGTCGGCCTGAAGCGGGTGCGGATCGGCCGCGTGAAGCTAGGCGATTTGCCCCCAGGACAGTGGCGTTACCTGGGAGCAGACGAAGTGTTCTGAACGGCGGCACGGCCTTCAATGGGGGCCATGCTTGATCTGCATGTTCGTCCACGGGTCGAGCACGCGCAGCTCGTCCAGCACGGCGCGCGGGCCGGCCACGGTCCCGCCGCTTTCCTGGTCCCACTCCAGCTTCAGCTTGGAACGTCCCTTGCGCAAGTCCACGCGCGCGTAATCGACCCAGGCATCCTCGCCCACGTACTCGTAGGTCGTCACCCATCCCTGGCGCCGCAGCGCGTCGTTCGCCTGGCGCAGGGCGAACGGGGGCAAGCCCTCGATGGTTTCCGGCTCCAGCCTGGGATCGCCCAACACGCCCAGGTACCGCACGATATGCGAAATCCACGTCATCGCTGCCTCCCCAACACTCGTCGACGTGATTTCACTCTATCAGCGGGGTGTATGCATTGACGTTAGCTGGCGCACAGAGGGGAACAAAACACTGAACGACCGGTCAGGAATTTGTATCAAGTTGTTTCAGACCGGATCGGCAAGGATGAGGTGCAGGTCTTCCAGCGTGACGGGCTTGGTGAGGTGATGCGAGAACCCCCGGTTGCGGGTCTGGCGCCGGTCGGCGTCCTGGCCCCAGCCCGTCAGGGCGATGATGCGCAGCGCCGCGAAGCGCGCATCCTGGCGCAGACGGCGCGCCACTTCGTAGCCGTCCATGCCGGGCATGCCGATGTCGAGCAGCACGCTGTGCGGCAGGAAATTGTCCGCAGTCGACAGCGCGCTGCGGCCGTCATAGGCGATGCGGACCTCGGCGCCGTCCGCCTCCAGCAGCAAGCCCAGCGTGTCGGCCGCGTCGCGGTTGTCGTCCACGACCAGGATGCGCTGGCCGTGCAGGGGCGCGGCGACGCGTGCCTGGCCAAAGGGCTCGGCGGGCTCCCATTCGCCGTCCGGATCGGCCAGCGGCAGGCGCACGATGAACTCGCTGCCCAGGCCGCCGCCCGCGCTCTTCGCCTCGACCGTGCCATGGTGCATCTCGACGAGGCTGCGTACCATCGTCAGGCCGATGCCCAGCCCGCCCTGCCCCCGTCCCACGTTGCGGTGCGCCTGGGCGAACATGTCGAACACGCGCGGCAGCGCCTCGGCGGGGATGCCGATGCCGGTATCGCGCACGGACGCCACGACCATGCCGTCCACGCGGCGCGCGTCGAACCAGATCCGGCCGCCGGCATCCGTGTACTTGGCGGCATTGTTGAGCAGGTTGGAAAACACTTGTGTCAGGCGCACGCGGTCGGCCTCCAGCACCAGCGGCTCCTGCGGCAGCGCGACGGCGAGCTGGTGGGCGCAGCGGTCGATGGCCGGCTGGCTGGTCTCGATGGCCGCCTGCACGATCTCGGAAAACGGCACCCGTTCCAGCTTCAGGTCGATCTTTCCGCGCGTGATGCGGGACACTTCCATCAGGTCGTCGACCAGGCGCACGATCTGGCGCACCTGGCGTCCCACCATCTCGACCACGCGGTCGGCCTGGCGCCGGCCGTCGGGACGGCGCATCAGCTGCACGGCATTGCTGATCGGCGCCAGCGGGTTGCGCAGTTCGTGCGCCAGCGTGGCCAGGAACTCGTCCTTGCGCCGGTCCGCTTCCCTGAGCGCTTCCTCGGCCTGGACGGCGCCCGTGATGTCGAGCGAGATGCCGACGTAGCCGCGCTGCACGCCCTCGCCGGAGAACCAGGGCGCGACGTGCGCTTCGAACCAGTGGCTGGCGCCACCGGCCACCGGCGTCTCGATGCGGCGGGTGAATGCGCCGTCGGCGCGCACGCCGTCGAACACGGCGCGCAGGTAGGCATCCATGTCGGCCGGTGGCACGATGCCGTTCCAGCCGCGCCCGTCCGGCGCGCCCGGCGCCGCCGGCCCGAACGGGCAGCTGCCGGACGTGCAGCGCTCGTTCAGGTAGATCACGCGTCCGTCCATGTCGAACTGGTAGACCAGCGCCGGCGACGCGTCCGCCAGCGCGCGGAACCGCGCTTCGCTCTCGCGCAGCGCATCCTCGGCGCGCTTTCGCAGCGTGATGTCGTAGAACAGGATCGCCACCCGCGGGCTGGCCCCACCGCCGACGGGGAAGACGAAGAAGTCGTACCATCCCTGCACGCCCGGCGCATAGCACTGGGAGCGGCTGCTCGTGCCCGTCCGTACGACCTCGGCGCAGGCGTCCAGCCAGCACGGCTCGTGCTCCGGCCGCACGCGCAGCCGGCCTGGGCCCACGTAGGAGATATTGGCCATGCGCACTGCCGCCGGATTCGCCTCCGTGTACGACAGGCCCGTCGCGCGGCCGGCGTCGTCCAGCTCGACGGCGGCCAGCAGGAAACCCTCGTCCATCGACTCGAACAGCATGCGGAACCGCCGCTCGCTTTCGATGAGCGCCGCCTGCGTGCGGCGGCGCTCGTCGATGTCGATGTGCATGCCGACCCACTTGCGCACCGAGCCGTCGTCATTGAACAGCGGCGCGGCGCGCGCATTGGTCCAGCGCCAGCCGCCGGCCGCCACCTGCACGCGGAACTCCACGTTCAGCGTGCGCCGCATGCCGACCGCCGCGCGCCACTGGCGCAGCACGGCGGCGCGGTCCTCGGGATGCACGGCGTCCAGCCAGCCCAGTCCCAGCGACGCTTCCTCGCGCTGTCCCGTGTACTGGGTCCAGCTGAGCGAACCCTCCACGATGCGGCCCTGGGCATCGGTTTCCCACACGGCCTGGGCGAACCCCTGGACCATGGCGCGGAAACGCTCCTCGCTCTCGGCCAGGCGCTCCTCCGTTTCCTTGTTGGCGCTGACGTCGATCACGAACAGCACGCAGCGCCCGCGCACCTCGCCGCCGCCGTCGGCGCCCTCACCGCCTTCACTGCCGATGCGCGCCGGCGCGAACAGGCCCCACCAGCGGCTGCCGTCCTTGCGCACCATCTGCTTGGTATAGGGCACGGGACTGGCGCCCGCTTCCAGGTCGCGCAAGGCGCTTTCCGTCACCGCCCAGAATTCGGGCGGGGTCAGGTCGCGCCAGTGCGCCAAGGTGCGCAGCTCCTCGCAGGAATAGCCCGTCATGCGCTCGAACGCGGGATTCACGTCGCGCACTGTGCCGTCGAGGTCGAAATACATGACGCCCACCGTGTCGATGGTGAGGGTGGCGTCGATCAGCGCCTTGTGTTCGCGCAGCACGCGCTCGGCCGCGCGGCTTTCCTCGACCTCGCGCTGCAGGTGTTCCTCGCGTTCCAGCACGGGGCGGATGCGCTCCTCGACGCGCCGTTCCAGTTCCCCGCCGTCGGCCCCGTCCTCCGTCACGGCCGGGTCCGCCTCGTGGCTGGCGGCCTGCCAGCCGGCGGCCGCGAATGCGGCGCAGGCATGCAGGCGGCGCAGGTGGCCGGCATCGAAGCCGCCGCCGCCCTCCAGCCGCATGGCGTTCAGGGAGCCGAGGGCGCGGCCCTGCACGCGCCAGGGAACGCCCAGCGTTTCGCCCAGGGGCACGTCGAGGCCCCGCGCCGACGGGAAATGATCGGCCGGATGCTCGAACAACGTGCTGCCGTCGGCCAGCACGGGCGCGCCACAGGTACATGCACCGATTCCCCAGCGCGCCCCCTCGAGCGGCGCCAGACGGCCCGCCACGGCTTGCCAGCGCACGCTACAGTCGTCCATGCCGCCGCCCGGACCTGGTTCGCAGACGGCCACCACGACGGAGTCCGCGCCGCACAGCGCGCGCGCCAGCTCGGCCACACGCTGCAGCAGCGAGTGCGGGTCGTCGGCCAGTTGCTGGGCCAGCGCCGCGAGCGCCTGCTCGGTGCCAGCATCCTCGCCCGTACCGCGTTCACGCAACAATGCCGCCACCACGGTATCGTCGCGGTAGGCGCCTTCGGCGGCGCCGGGCACGCCTGGAGGCGAATCGGCCATGGATTTATTGTCGGTTGTTTAACGACTGAAACCACAGATTACTTGACATTTCGATCATTGCCAATGGATTTCAATCGTACTCGCCATATTTAATTGCGCGCTGGAATTCCAAAGATTCGGAACACTTCATCAGATTGATTGCGATCGTCACTTTTAATCGGTAAGGCCTCGTGTGGAAGCACTGCTTGGCGTCAGCGTTGCGTCATACCGTAATGACGGCATTTTCCGTTCTTGCATCGATGCTCCCTCTGTCGTAGCATCCACGGCTTGCCGTGCCCACAAGGCGACCGGTCAAGATCCTGGAGTCCCATGAAAAACGAAACACCCACCAATACCGCGCAATATTCGCAAACCCGTTCCTTCCTCACCGTCGCCCTGATCGAACTCTGGGAACGCTTCGGCTACTACGGCATGCAGGCGCTGATCGTGTACTTCATGGTCCAGCGCCTCGGCTTCGACGACAGCCGGGCCAACCTGGTCTGGAGCGCCGCCGCCGCCCTGATCTACGTCTCGCCCGCCATCGGCGGCTGGATCGGCGACAAGGTGCTCGGCACCAAGCGCTCGATGTACCTCGGCACCATCGTGCTGACCCTCGGCTACGCCCTGATGGCCGTCCCGTCCGAGAACACCTGGTTCATGTTCTTCGCCCTCGGCGTCATCGTCGTCGGCAACGGCCTGTTCAAGCCGAATACCGCCAACCTGGTGCGCAAGATCTACGAGGGTGACGATTCCAAGATCGACTCCGCGTTCACGCTGTACTACATGGCCGTCAACGTCGGCTCGACCGTGTCGATGCTGGCCACGCCGTGGATCAAGGACTACGTCAATGCCACCTATGGCAACGAGCTGGGCTGGCACGCCGCGTTCGCCGTGTGCAGCGTCGGCCTGGTGCTGGGCCTGTTGAACGTGCTGGCGATGCGCGCCACCATCGCCCACGTCGGTTCGCCGCCGGACGAGCGCCCGCTCGACGTCGCCAAGCTGCTCATGGTGCTCGCGGGCAGCGTGCTGACCGTCGGCCTGTCCGCCGTGATCCTGGAATACCAGGCGCTGGCCCGCCTGTTCGTCTATGTCGCCGGCTTCGTCGTGCTGGGCATCTTCATCCACCTGATCCGCACCAGCGTGCCGAGCGAACGCGCCGGCCTGACGGCGGCCCTCGTGCTGACGCTGCAGACCGTGTTCTTCTTCATCTTCTACCAGCAGATGTCGACCTCGCTGTCGCTGTTCGCCCTGCGCAACGTCGACCTCGACTTCAGCGTGTTCGGCGCCCACCTGTGGACCTGGTCGCCGGCGCAGTTCCAGGCGCTGAACGCGATCTGGATCATGGTGCTGAGCCCCGTGCTGGCCTGGGTCTACACGGCCGCCGGCAAGGGCGGCAAGGACCTGTCCATCGCCGGCAAGTTCGCCCTCGGCTTCGGTGCCGTCGCCGTCGGCTTCTTCGCCTACGGCGTGGCCGGCGCGTTCGCCGTGAACGGCCTGACCTCGTCCTGGGTGATGATCGCCGGCTACGGCTTCTACTCGCTGGGCGAGCTGCTGGTGTCCGGCCTGGGCCTGGCGATGGTGGCCCGCTACGTGCCGGCGCGCATGACGGGCTTCATGATGGGCGCCTACTTCGTCGCCACCGGCATCTCGCAGTACCTGGGCGGCGTCGTCGCCAACCTGGCCAGCGTGCCGAGCAACATCACCGATCCGGTCCAGACGCTGCCGATCTACACGAGCCTGTTCAACAAGCTGGGCCTGGGCGCCGTCGCCTGCACCGTGATCGCGCTGCTCGTGCTGCCGCTGATGCGCCGCCTGAGCGCCACGCACGCGTCGCACAACTGATCGGCCTGCCGAGGTATCATCCCGACGGCGCGCCCGCTTCCGGCGCGCCGTTCTTCATTCCGGAGTCCCACGATGACGATCCTGACCAGCACCCGGCTACGCTTCGAACCGCTCGACGACGTCCACTTCGACGGCCTGCACGCGATGAACGGCGACCCGGAGGTCATGCGCTGGCTGCACGGCCCTTCGACCGCGGACGAGACGCGCGCCATGATCGGCCGGGTGCGCGCGCGCTGGGCTGCCTGGGGCTATGGCTGGTGGGCGCTGCTGGACGCGGCCAGCGGCGAGATGGTCGGCGCGGCCGGCATCCAGCACCTCGGCTTCGATCGCGCCAACCCGCACGAACTGGGCTGGCGCCTGCGCCGTGCCAGCTGGGGCCAGGGCCTGGCCACGGAGGCCGCGTTCACGCTCGTCCGCCACGGCTTCGAGACGCTGGATGCGCCGCGCCTGTGCGCGATCCGCGATCCCGGCAACGACGCCTCACGCCGCGTCATGGACAAGCTCGGCATGCGCCTCGTGGGCATGCAGGTCTGGAATGGCGAAACGGTGCCCGTGCACGCGCTGGAGCGCACCGACTGGGAAGCGAACCGCGCAGGAAACCACAAGGCCGCACGTTAGTAAATCGCTTTCACCTATTGCATCTCGGAAATATGCTATATTTGAGTGTACGAGCAGGAGAGTGCCGCACTTGGCACCGCCTGCAAGCGCCCATCTACCGATTTCCGCACCATGTTTCGTCAAATTTTCTACCGCTTTCCGCGGCTGGCCGCCCTGCTGGCCTTCGCATCGTTGACCTGCGCCCATCCCGGCGCCGGCGCCGCCGAACCGCCGGTCTACCATTTTTCGCCCGTTAATCAATACAATCTGCAGGTATCGGCCAGCTTCTGGAACCCGATCATGCGCTACGTGTCGCAGAAAAGCGGCGTGCGCCTGACCCTGAAACTGGGCCGCACCTCGGCCGACACCACGAGCTACGTCCTCGCGCGCGAAGTCGATTTCGCATTCACCAACCACCTGTTCGGTCCCGAGCGCGCAAGAATGGGCTGGACCGTGTTCGGCCGCCGCGCCGCGCCGCCCGTCCAGGGCCAGATCGTGGTCCCCGCCGATTCCCCCGTGCGCGACCTGCGCGAACTGGCCGGCGGCGCCGTGGCCTTCCCCGGCCCGGAAGCGCTGATCGCCTACAAGGTGACCTACGCCCAGCTGCTGCGCCGCGAGATTCCCGTCGACGTGGTCTTCGCCGGCAATCAGGACGCCGCCTTCACCCAGCTGTTCGCCGGCAAGGTCAAGGCCGTGGGCGCCAATTCCCAGCTGGTGCAGAGCTACACCGGCCGCGAAGGGAAGCATTTCCGCGTGCTGTGGGCCTCGGCCCCGTTCAACGACCTGGCATTGATGGCGTCGCCGCGCGTGCCGGCCGAGCACCTGCGCGCCGTGGCGCGCGCCTTCCTGGGCATGCGCCAGGATCCGGAAGGCCGCAAGATCCTGGACGCCGCCTCGGAGCTCGTCCATGCCGCCGTGCCGTTGTCCTTCGTTCCCGCGACCGACGCCGACTACGCGTCCTACCGCGCCTTCTATGCCGATGCGCCGGCGGACCTGCGCTGACGCTCGGACTGACCCCAACCGCTGATTTCGACGACCGGCTCCCATGCTCCTTCCGCGCTCCTCCACCTCCAACCCCCAGCGCTGGTCCCTGCTGCCGCGCTCCCTCGTGGGGCGCGTGTTCGCCGTGTTCTCGCTCACCCTGCTGCTGTGCCTGTGCACTGGACTGGGTCTCTTCTACCGCTACCAGTTCCTGCAGCACATCGAGGAAACCCAGGACACGGCCATGACGCTGGTGGAGGTGGCGGCCCAGACCATCGAGGACAGCGCCGTGATCGGCGACTACGACACCGTCAAGCGCACGCTGGGCAAGATGCTGTTCCAGTCGCCGTTCAAGCGCGCCGAGTTCATCGACGTGGCCGGCGGCAGGATCCGCCTCGAGGCCCCGCACGTGACGCGGGCGCCGGCCCCGCAGTGGCTGGTGGCGCTGATCGCCTCCAAGCTGTACGACGTCAACCGCATCGCCAACGTGGGCGGCAAGGACTACGGCGTGGTCCGCCTGTCCTTCGACGAGGACAAGCTCGCCGCCCAATTGTGGAACATGGTGCTGGAGATGGCGCTCGTGGCCGGCATCGTGTTCGCCTGCAGCCTGGCGCTGATGCGCACGCTGCTGCGCCGCTGGCTCGTCAGCCTGGGGCGCCTGCGCAAGTTCGAGAACGACGTGGCGGCCGGCCGCGTCAACGCCGACGCGCCCCTGCTGGACGATGCCCCGACCGAGATCCAGGAAGCGATCGCGGCGGTCAACCGCGGCGCCGCCAGCCTGCGCGTGCAGTTCGGCCAGCGCATCGATTCGCTGATGAATTCCCTCATGCAGCACAAGAGCGCGATGGACCAGGCGGCGATCGTGTCCGAGGTCGACGCGCACGGCGCCATCACGGCGGTGAACGACCTGTTCGTCGCCAGCAGCGGCTTCGCGCGCGCGGCCGTGATCGGCCGTCCGCTCGCCGACGTGGGCCAGTCGGCGGGCGGCGGCGCGTCGTGGCGGCCGTCGGACCAGGTCTGGAACGGCGAGGTCGTCATCCACGGACGCCTCGGCACGCGCCAGTGGTACCGCACCGTCGTGCCGATGCTCGACGACGCCGGCAAGGTCGAGCGCTACATCTGCATCGACATCGACATCAGCGAGCGCAAGGAGTTCGAGCGCGCCATCGTGGAAAACGCGCGGCGCCAGACGCTGGCGGCGGAGCTGGGCCGCAAGGCGCTGGCGGCCAACGACCTCGACGAACTGTTCATGGAAGCGGCCACCGCGGCCGCACACGGCCTCGATGCGGCCGGCGCCGCGCTGTTCGAGACCCCCGCCGGCATCGGCGCGCCCGTGCTGCGTGCGGCCAACGGCCTGATCGGCAGTGCGCCCGGGCTGGAGGAAGCCATCGTCTGCGCCGACCGCAGCGTCGCCCTGCTGGCCGTCTACGACGACGAACACCGCCGCTTCACCGACGACGACGCCAGCTTCCTGCGCGGCCTCGCCAATATCCTGGGCACCGCCGTCGAGCGCCACGATGCCAGGAGCCGCCTGACCTACTTGGCCCAGTACGACGCCCTGACGGAGCTGCCGAACCGGCGCCAACTGAGCGACGCGCTGGAAGAGGCGATTTCCGAGGCGGCGCGCCACGGCGGGCGCGCCGCCGTGATGTTCGTCGACCTGGACCGCTTCAAGAACGTCAACGACATGCTCGGCCACGCCGTCGGCGACCGCCTGCTGGTGCAGGCCGCCCAGCGCCTGCAGGCCTGCGCCCGTCCCGGCGACGTGGTGGCGCGCCTGGGCGGGGACGAGTTCGCGCTGGTGCTGACGGAGCTGTCCGACAATGCCGATGCCGCCCTGGTCGCGCAGCGCGTCGTCGAGGCGCTGGCGCGTCCTTTCCATCTCGAGGGCCAGCAGCTGTTCGTGTCGGCCAGCGTGGGCATCGCCAGCTATCCGGACGACGGCGGCAGCGCCGAGCTGCTGCTCAAGAACGCCGACACGGCAATGTACGATGCCAAGAACGGCGGCAGGAACAACTACCGCTTCTTCCAGGCCCGGATGCACGAGAGCACGACCCGGCGCGTGCAGACCGAGACCCAGCTGCGCCTGGCGCTCGAACGGGGAGAATTCCTGCTCCACTACCAGCCCAAGCTGGACCTGGACGCCGGCACGATCAGCGGCTTCGAGGCGCTGCTGCGCTGGAACCATCCGGAACGGGGCCTGGTCGCGCCGCTGGAATTCATTCCGATCCTGGAAGACACGGGCCTGATCCTGCCCGTCGGCGAATGGGTGATCGGCGAAGTATGCCGCCAGCTCAAGGACTGGGAGTCGCGGGGCATGGCGCTGGCGCCGATCGCCATCAATCTGTCGGCGCGCCAGCTGCAGCAGGGCGACCTGCCGGGCGCCATCGAGCGCATCGTGGCCGGCGCCGGCGTGGCCAGCGCGCTGCTGGAATTCGAGCTGACCGAGTCGATGCTGATGTCGGACCCGGAAGCCGCCGTCGCCACCCTGTCGCGCATCAAGGCGCTGGGCATGCGCCTGTCGGTCGACGACTTCGGCACCGGCTACTCGAGCCTGGCCTACCTGAAGCGCTTCCCGCTGGACGCGCTCAAGATCGACCGCACCTTCGTGCGCGACCTGGCCGACGATCCGGACGATGCCGCCATCACCAAGGCCGTCATCCGCCTGGCGCACAGCCTGAACCTGAAGGTGGTGGCCGAGGGCGTGGAAACCATCGCCCAGCTGCGCGAGCTGGAACGCTACCACTGCGACGAGATCCAGGGCTACTACGTCAGCCGTCCGCTGGCGGCCGACGGCTGCGCGGCGCTGCTGGAAAGCGAGGCGGCGACCTGACGCCGCGCCGCAGCGGCGGTAGAATGGCGGGATCGACCTTTCTCACCCTCCTCGCATGTCATCCAACACCGCTTCCCTCGACGGCGCCGCGCGCGCCCTGCAGCTCGCCGCCCGCGTCGAGGCCATCGAACCGTTCCGCGTGATGGAAATGGTCAAGGCGGCCGCCGCCATGAGCCGCGCCGGCATCGACGTCGTCAGCATGAGCGTCGGCGAGCCGGACTTCACGGCGCCCGACGTCGTCGCACGCGCCGCCGTCGCCGCGATCCAGTCCGGCGCCACCCAGTACACGGAATCGCTCGGCCTGCCCGCCCTGCGCGAGGCGATCGCCGCCTGGTATGCCACGAGCCACGGCCTGGACGTGGACCCGCGCCGCATCGTGATCACGGCCGGCGCCTCGGCCGCCCTGCTGCTGGCCTGCGCGGCCCTGGTGGCCGAGGGCGACGAGGTCCTGATGCCCGACCCCTGCTATCCGTGCAACCGCCACTTCGTCAGCGCCTTCGGCGGCCGCCCGGTGCTGGTGCCGTCCGGCGCCGAGGAGCGCTACCAGCTCACGGTCGCCCAGGTCGACGCGCGCTGGAACGCGCGCACGCGCGGCGTGATCGTGGCCTCGCCGTCGAACCCGACCGGCACCTCGATGACCCCGGAACAGACCCGCGACCTCGTGGCGGCGGTACGCGCGCGTGGCGGCTTCGCCATCGTCGACGAGATCTACCAGGGCCTGTCGTATGGCGAGAAGCCCGTGAGCGCCCTCTCGTTCGGCGACGACGTCATCACCGTCAACAGCTTCTCGAAATACTTCAGCATGACGGGCTGGCGCCTGGGCTGGCTGGTGCTGCCGGACGCGCTGGTACCGGCCGTGGAAAAGCTGGCGCAGAACCTGTTCATCTGCGCTCCCACCGTGGCACAGCGCGCGGCGCTGGCCTGCTTCGCGCCGGAAGCGATCGCCGTGTTCGAGGAACGCCGCCTGGAATTCCAGCGCCGCCGCGACTTCCTCGTGCCGGCGCTGCGCGAACTCGGTTTTTCGATCCCCGTGATGCCGGACGGCGCCTTCTACGTGTACGCGGACATCGCCGGCCTGGCGCATCCGGACGCGGCCGACAGCGCCGCCTTCGGCATGGCCGTGCTGCGCGACGCCCACGTGGCGATCGTGCCGGGCGGCGATTTCGGCTTCGCCGCGCCGGAACGGCACGTGCGCTTTTCGTATGCGACGAAGATCGAGCGGATCGAGGAGGCGGTCGGGCGCATCGCGCGGCTGCTGGGGCGCTAACGCCCTGGCGGCGCAACAACCGTCGCCCCGGCGCAGGCCGGGGTCCAATGCCTCGGCACTGCCTGAACGCGTAAATTGGGCCCCGGCCTGCGCCGGGGCGACGTGGCGAGGAGGAAGGCGCTACGCTGCGCGCGCCGCCCCCGCCACCAGCTCGCACAGCACGCCGGCCGTCACCGGCTTGACCAGGTAGCGGTCGAAACCGGCCTGCAGGCCCCGCTCGCGGTCGCCCGGCTGGCCGTAGCCGCTCAGCGCGACGGCGTATGGCACGGCGCCGTCGGGCGCCGCGCGCAGCGCCTGCATCAGCCCCAGGCCGTCCAGGCCCGGCAGCCCGATGTCGCACACGATCACGTCCCAGGACCCGGACAGCGCCAGCGCCAGTCCGCCGGGACCGTCGTGGGCGACGGCGACGTCGTGGCCGTCGGCCGCCAGGCAGCCGGCCAGCGTCAGGCAGGCGTCGACGTTGTCCTCCACCAGCAGCACGCGGCGCGGACCGCCCGGCGCGGCGACGGCGGGCGGCGGCGCGGCCGCGGGGACGGCCTGTTCGCCGCAGCGCGGCAGGCGCACGACGAAGCGGCTGCCCCGGCCGCTGCCGGCGCTGCTGGCCTCGACCGTCCCGCCATGCATGCCGACCAGGTTGCGCACCACGTTCAGCCCCACCCCGAGGCCGCCCTCGGAGCGCGCCAGCGAGCGCGGCCCCTGCGTGAACAGGTCGAAGATATAGGGCAGGACCTCGGGCGCGATGCCGATGCCGTCGTCCTCGACGTGCACCGTGGCCGTGCCGTCGGCCGCATGGACGGCCAGGTGCAGGCGGCCGCCGTCGCCCGTGTACTTGGACGCGTTGGCCAGCAGGTTGGTGAAGACCTGGGCCAGGCGCACGCGGTCGCCCTCGACCGCCACGTCCTCGGGCGGCAGCGCCAGCTCGAGCGACTGGCGCCGTTCGGCGATGCGCGGCTGCACCGTCTCGACGGCATGGCGCAGCACTTCCGCCAGCGCCAGCGGCTCGGGCGCCAGCGTGATCTTGCCGCTGCTGATGCGCGCCGCGTCGAGCAGGTCGTCCAGCAGGCGCGCCATGTGCTCGACCTGGCGCCCCACCACGCGCGCCAGCCGGGTCTGTTCCGGCGTGGCGCCGCGTTCCAGCAGCGACGCGGCCATCGCGATCGGCGACAGCGGGTTCCTCAGCTCATGCGCGAGCATGGCCAGGAATTCGTTCTGGCGCCGGTTGGCCGCCTCGGCGTCGTCGCGCAGGTGCTGGGCGTTGACGGTGGCAAGGACCAGGTGCTCGTTGGCTTCGCGCAGCTGGGCGACCAGGGCCTCCAGCTCGTCCCGGTCGCGCGCGGCGGCGCGCAGGGCGGCAACCTCGGCTTCCAGTGCGCTCAGCCGTTCCTGCGAGGGGGCGCCGTCCTGCGCCCTGCTGCCGTCCATGCCCGTCACCGCCGCGTCGCTCATCCCATCTCCCGCTCAGCTGCGTGGCCAGCCGGTGAGCACGCCTTCGTACGGCACCGGCCGTTCGTCGACCTCGATGCCGCTGCCCGTGATGTGGTACTCGCGCAGCTCGCTGCTGTGGTCGACGCCGCGGACCTTGACCACCATGAGGAACTTGCGCAGCGCGCCGCCCACCTCGGCGAAGCGCATCGCCACCACGGCATCGGCCAGGAAGGCCAGCTCGTGGGGGCTGGTGCGCAGGCTCGGCCGCGAGTCGTCCATGCCCGCCGTCACCAGCACGGTCACGCCGCGCTTGGCCAGCGCGCTGAGCGTGCGGAACACGGTCTGGCGCAGGTCGGCCCGGGCTTCCGGCGCCAGGTACAGGTCGAACTCGGACAGCGAATCGATCACGACGCGGGTCGCGCCGGTGCGGTCGATCGCGCTCAGTATGCCGTCCAGCAGTTCCTCGACGCTGAGCGACAGCGAGCGGGTCTCGACCACGGCGACGCTGCCTTCCTGCGCCATGCGGGCCAGCGCCGCGTTGCGCAGGCGCGCCGTGCCCT
The DNA here is from genome assembly GCF_044901715.1 of Massilia paldalensis. Lineage (NCBI taxonomy): Bacteria > Pseudomonadati > Pseudomonadota > Betaproteobacteria > Burkholderiales > Oxalobacteraceae > Massilia > Massilia paldalensis. The sequence goes on along the minus strand of NZ_JBJCIU010000001.1, from coordinate 1,196,453 downwards.
TCTCGAAGAACACGGCCACGCCCTTCTCGCCCAGCCCGACGCCCGCTTCCAGGAAGCGCGTGCCGAGCACCGTCTTGCCGATGCCGGTCGGTCCCGTCACCAGCAGCGCGTGGCCTTGCGGCACGCCGCCCAGCATCAGCTGGTCCAGGCCCGGCACGCCGGTCGGGATGCGGCGCGGCTGGAGGTCGGACTGGGTGCCCGGCAGGCGGTCGTCGGCCAGCGGCGGCAGCTCGCGCGGATACACGCGGATGCCCTCGTCGGTGATGCGCATCGTGTGGGCGCCCGTCATGTGCCCCTGGCCGCGCATCTTGATGATGCGGATCTTGCGCAGCATCGAGTTGTCGTCGCTGGCCTGGGCCAGCGCCACCATGCCGTCGGCGACCGTGATGATCGGGTTGGCCTCGACGTCGGCCTGCGTGTATTCGCCGATCAGGAAGGTGGTCGCCTGCCAGGTCGCCATGCGCGAGCCCAGTTCCTGGATGAAGTGCTGCAGGTGGGTCAGGCCTTCGTTGCCGCCGCGCGCGGTCTGCACGACGGAGCGGAACGAGTCGACGAACACGAGGCCCGGCCCGAAGTCCTCGACCTCGTGCATGATCCGTTCGAGCACGCCGTCGAAGTGGCCCGCGCGCAGGTCGTCGGCCAGGTTCACGTAGCGGACCACGGGACCGACCTTGTCCATGTCGAAGAACGGGAACTGCTGCTGGTAGCGCAGCATCTTCAGCGGCGGCTCGCCGAGCACGGTGAAGAACAGGGCGCGCCGCTGCGGATTGGCCAGGGCAAACATGATCTGGTGCGCCAGCGTCGTCTTGCCGCTGCCGGGGGCGCCCGCGATCAGCGTGAAGGAAAACTCGGTCAGGCCGCCGCCCAGGAGAATGTCGAGTCCCGGCACCCCCGTGCTGAGCATCCCCAAGCGTACTTTGTCGGTCATTTACTTTTGCTCCTGTGCTTCTTGCGGCCCATCCCGGCCGTCCGGTTCCTTCCCCGCGTCGGCCAGCAGCCGTGCCGTCAGCCCCTCTCCGATCAACGCGGCGAGCAGTCTGGTGAACGTCGCCAGCAACTCCGCATTGGCCGCGGCGGCCTGGTCGGCATTCACGCCCGCCAGGTCCCGCTCCAGCGTCGCCAGCAGCGCCTCGATCGAGGAACGCTCGCCGCCGACGCTCAGCCAGCCGTGTCGCGGCGCCAGCATGCGCACGGTACGGCCGAACAGCGCGCAGACGCCGCTTTCGCCGATCAGACCGGCAAGCTGGCCGGTGATGCGGCGCCACGGCTGCAACAGGCGCGTTCCCGCGCCAGGCACAGCCGGCACGGGCGCAATCCCGTCGGGTCGGCGCTGGTTATCATCTCTTTCCATCAGGCTTCGCGAAATTATTATCCTTGGCAATCCGCCATTGCGGTCCAGGCATCCACGGGCATTATAGCTGCAATGTCAACCCAGAAAATGTAATCTTGTGACCATCTTGTCAGTTTTACCACTTTCTGTTCATCGCGGCTGTCGAGCTGCTACCATGGGTGTTTGCCATCACCCCGCGATCCCATGTCCCCACGTCTCCCGCGCTTTACCTTCCGCTCCGCCCACGTCGCCGTCGCATTGAGTTCCGCACTGGTCTCCGCCCATCTCGCCGCTGCTCCGGCCGCCGCCCCTTCCGTGCAGGAAGCGCCGCTGCGCGCCCACCTGTCCATGCTGGCCGACGACCTGTTCGAGGGCCGCGGCACGGGACAGCGCGGTGGCGCCCTCGCCGTGCGCTACCTCGAGACCCAGGCTGCCGCCATCGGCCTCGCGCCTTTGAAAGACGGCACCTACCGCCAGAAGGTCGAGATGGTCGGGCAGAAGACCCTGCCCGGCAGCCGCGTGCAGTTCACGGCCGGCGGCAGGACGCTGGACGCCCGGTTCGGCCGGGACGTCGTGTTCGGCAACGCCAACGGCCGCGCGGAGACGGCCCTGTCCGCGCCCGTCGTCTTCGTCGGTTACGGCATCGATGCGCCGGACGAGCGCTGGAACGATTTCCAGGGCGCCGACGTGAAGGGCAAGCTGATCGTGGCGATGGTCAACGACCCGCGCCCGACCGCCGCCGAGCCGAACCGCTTCGCCGGCAAGTCGCTGACCTGGTACGGCCGCTGGGTCTACAAGTTCGAGGAAGCGCTGCGCCAGGGCGCCGCCGGCATCCTGCTCGTGCACACCACCGAATCCGCGTCGTATCCGTGGACCGTGCCCGTCAACAGCTTCTCGCACGAGCAGTTCCACCTGGCCGGCGCCGGCAACGCGCTGCAGGGCTGGATCAGCGAGGACTTCGCGCGCACGCTGTTCAAGCAGGCCGGCCAGGACCTCGACGCCCTGCGCGCCCGCGCGGAAGTGCGCGGCTTCGCGCCGGTGGCGCTGGACGCCACCGCGCAGGCCGAGGTGAAGAGCGCCGTGCGCCAGGTCGTCGAGTACAACGTGGCGGGCATCGTGCCCGGCGCCGACCCGACGCTGAAGGCCGACGCCGTGATCTATTCGGCGCACTGGGACCACCTGGGCATCGATGTTGAAAACGGGAAGCCGGACCACATCTGGAACGGCGCCATCGACAACGCGTCCGGCAGCGCGGCCCTGCTGGCGATGGCGCAGGCCGCCGTCGCCCATCCGGCCCGGCGCACCCAGATCTTCCTGTGGCCCTGCGCCGAGGAACAGGGCCTGCTGGGCAGCCTGGCCTACGTGCGCGCGCCCCTGTGGCCGCTGGCGCGGACGGCCGCGGACCTGAACCTGGACAGCATGAACTTCGTCGGCCGCACACGCGACATCGGCGTGGCCGGCGCCGAGCGCAGCACCCTCGTCGACACGGCCGGCCAGGTCGCCAGGTCGATGGGCCTGAGCCTGGCCCCGCCGACCCCGGACCTGGGCGGCGCCTACTTCCGCGCCGACCACTTCAACTTCGCCAAGGCCGGCGTGCCCGCGTTCAACGTGGGGTCGGCCGTGTTCTCGGGCGACGGCAAGTTCACCTTCGAGCACGACCACGGCGCCGTGGACAAGATGCGCGCCTTCACCAGGGACTACCACCAGGTCACCGACCAGTACGATCCGTCGTGGGACCTGTCCGGCATGGTGCAGCAGGCGCAGTTCACGCTGAACCTCGGCTACGCGGTCGCGAACGCCCCGGCGCTGCCGCGCTGGAAGGACGGCGAGGCGTACGGCAAGGTCAAGCGCTAAGGTCCTAGTGCTTGTGCTAGCGCTGGCGCTGGACGGTCGACGTCGAACGGGTGGCGCCGGCGTATCGATCGCGGGTAAGATCGCTGCTCCACCACTCAACAGGAAGACCATGAAGCAGACCCTGCTCGCCGCCGCACTGTCCCTCGCCCTGTCGGCTGCCCTCGTTCCCGCCGCCCCTGCATGGGCGGCGCCGGCGGCAGCCAAGGCCGGTCCCGCCGATGGCCGCTTCCAGGCAATCTGGCAGGCGGAATGGAAGTGGCGGCTCGAGCAGGGCCTGGCGTGGGACGAGGACAGCCCGCGCGCGCTGCGCGGCGAACTGGCGCGCGTCGATGCGCGCACCCAGGCGGCGCGCCTGGCCTATTGGCAGGACGTGCTGCGCCGCCTCGATGCGATCCGCCCCGAGCAGCTGTCGGCGCCGCGCAGGATCGATTACGCCGTCTACCGCGCCCAGATCGCGGCGTTCGTGCAAGCCCAGCGCTTCCGCGAATACGAACAGCCCGTGAACGCGGACAGCGCATTCTGGAGCGACATCACCTACATCGCCAGGAAGCCGTTCAAGACGGAGGCCGAATACCGCGCCTACCTGCAGCAGCTAGCCGACCTGCCCCGCTACTTCGCCGAGGAGACGGACAATATGCGCGCCGGCCTGGCGCGCGGCTTCACGCCGCCGAAGGTGACGCTGACGGGCCGCGAGGCCCCGCTCGTGAACGTCGCCGGCGCCAAGACGCCGCAGGACACCGTGTTCTACTCGCCGTTCAAGGAGATGCCGGCGACGATGCCCGCCGCCGTGCAGGAAGAACTGCGCGCGCAGGGGACGCGGCTGATCGCCGAGCGGGTGCAGCCGGCCTACGCGACGGTGCTGAAATTCGTGCAGGCCGAGTACTTCCCCGGGGCGCGCACGACGCTCGCCGCCGAAACCCTCCCGGACGGCAAGGCCTATTACCAGTCGAAGATCGTCGAGTTCACGACGACCGACATGACGGCGCAGCAGATCCACCAGGTCGGCCTGGCGGAGATGGCGAAGATCCGCGCCGAGATGGGGCAGACGATGGACAAGGCGGGCTTCAAGGGCGACCTGCCGGCCTTCCTCGCTTTCCTGCGCAGCGACCCGCAGTTCTATGCGAAGACGCCGGAGGAACTCCTGATGCGCGCGGCCTGGATCGCCAAGAAATTCGACGGCAAGGCCGACCAGTACTTCGGCTACCTGCCGCGCCGCCGCTTCGCCATCGTGCCCGTCCCGCCCGACCAGGCGCCCTACTACACGTCCGCGCGCGGCGGCCCCGGCATCTACCTCGTGAACACCTACAACCTGCCGGCGCGCGCGCTGTACAGCCTGCCGGCGCTGACGCTGCACGAATCGGCCCCGGGCCACGCCTTCCAGATGCCGGTGGCGCTGGAACAGCAGGGCGTGCCGCCGTTCCGCCGCGCCTACATCTCGGCCTATGGCGAAGGCTGGGCGCTGTACTGCGAGCGCCTGGGCAGCGAGATGGGGATCTACGAAACGCCGTACGAGACTTTCGGCATGCTGAGCTACCAGGCCTGGCGCGCCGCCCGCCTCGTCGTCGACACGGGCATCCACGCGATGGGCTGGACGCGGGAACAGGCGCAGGCCTATATGCACGACAACACGGCGCTGTCGGACCACGAGATCGAGACGGAAGTCGACCGCTACATCTCCTGGCCGGGACAGGCGCTGAGCTACTACCTGGGCCAGATGGCGATCATGGAAGCGCGCGCCAGGGCGCAGGCCGCGCTGGGAGAAAAGTTCGACCTCCGCGCCTTCCACGACACGGTGCTGCAACTGGGCTCGGTGCCGCTGCCGGTGCTGAAGGCGCGCATCGACACGTTCATCGCGGAGGGCGGCCAGTCGCCGTATCCTGCGTCGAAATAAGTTGCGGAGGGGTCAGAGCCCGGTGTTGCTGTTCAAAGGGCTCTGACCCCGGTGTTCAGCCGCGCAAGCGTCAGAACAGCTTCAGCTTCAACTGCACCGAAATCCCGCCGTACAAGCGGTCCTTGTAGCTCGGGATAATCCCCACGTTCACCCCCACGCGCTGGTACTCGTAGGTCAGCGTGGGAATCGCCGCCGGGAACCAGCCGCCGTCGCGCATGCGCGGGTAGCCGTCGAACGCCGCCAGCGCGGCGCCCACGCGTACCGGGCCGACGGCCCACGGCTGCCAGATCACGCCCGCGTAGTTCGACCATTCACGGTCGCTGTTGTAGAAGCGCCCGACGGCGGCGGCCATCGTGCCGGAGAAGCGGTATTCGGCGCCCAGGCCCTTGTTGGCGCCGTTCAGGTCCTTGTCGCGGTCGAAGTGCCAGGTGGCGAAGCCGGTGTCGACCCACAGCTCGCTCTTCGGCGCCGGATCGATCCAGCTGTACCACGTGGAGGAGGCCTGTTCCTGGGTCTGTTCCTGGGCCTGGGCGGCGGTGCCGGTCAGCAGGCCCGCCACGGCGAGGGCCTGCAGGATGCGGGAAGCGTTCAATCGTCGGCCTTCGGGTCGAGGTGGGGGAACATCACTTCGGTGAACCCGAAGCGGGAAAAGTCCTTGATGCGCATCGGGTACAGGATGCCCAGCAGGTGGTCGACCTCGTGCTGCACGACGCGCGCGTGGAAGCCATCGACCTCGCGCCTGATCGGCTTGCCGTACTGGTCGACGCCTTCGTAGCGCAGCTTCGTGTAGCGCGGCACGCTGCCGCGCAGGCCCGGCACCGACAGGCAGCCCTCGAAGCCCTCCTCCATCTCGTCGGACAACGGGGTCAGCACGGGATTGAGCAGCACGGTCTCCGGCACCGCGGGCGCATCGGGATAGCGCTGGTTCTTGCCGAAGCCGAAGATCACCAGCTGCAGGTTGACGCCGATCTGCGGCGCGGCCAGTCCCGCGCCGTCCACGCTGTGCATGGTCTCGAACATGTCCGCCACCAGCGCGTGCAGTTCCGGCGTGTCGAATGCGGTCACTTTCTCGGCAACGCGCAACAGGCGCGGGTCGCCCATCCTGAGGATCTCGCGGATGGCCATTACGGGTTCTCCTTGCACAGCTGATGCAGGAATTCGCGGTAGCCGGCGGCCGTTTCCGGGTGCTTCATGCCGATCGCCGCCGTCGCCTTCAGGTAGCCCAGCTTGGAGCCGCAGTCGTAGCGCTGGCCCGCGTAGCGGTAGGCCAGCACGCGCTCGCGCGCCATCAGGGCGGCGATGCCGTCGGTCAGCTGGATCTCGCCACCGGCGCCCGTGCCCAGCGTCGCCAGGTGGTCGAAGATGGCGCCGGACAGCACGTAGCGGCCGACCACGGCCAGCGTCGACGGCGCGTCCTCGGGCTGCGGTTTCTCGACGATGCCGGAAACCAGCTCCAGGTCGGGGCGGTAGGGGCTGGCGCTGACGATGCCGTACTGGCGCGTATGCGCGCGCGGCACGTCCTGCACGGCCAGCACGCTGCATTTCTCGTAGGCGTACAGGTCCGTCATCTGGGCCAGCACGGGCTTGTGGCCGTCGGCCGTGTCCATGAAATCGTCGGCCAGCAGCACGGCGAACGGGTCGCTGCCGATCACCGGGCGGGCGCACAGCACGGCGTGGCCCAGGCCCAGCGGCTCGGACTGGCGGATGTAGATGCAGCTGACGTTCTTGGGGATCACCTGGCGCACCAGCTTGAGCAGCCCTTCCTTGCCGGCCGCCTCCAGCTCGGACTCGAGCTCGTAGGCCTTGTCGAAATGGTCCTCGATGGCGCGCTTGTTGCGGCCCGTGATGAACACCAGTTCGTTGATGCCGGCGGCCACCGCCTCCTCGACCGCGTACTGGATCAGCGGCTTGTCGACGATCGGCAGCATCTCCTTCGGCTGCGCCTTGGTGGCGGGCAGGAAGCGGCTGCCGAGACCGGCGACCGGGAACACGGCTTTCTTAATTGCGGTCATTCTCGTACATCCCTCGTATGGTTTCGTATGATTACTTGGACTGTTCCAGCAGGGCCAGCAGCCCCGCCTCGTCGAGCACCGTGACGCCCAGCGCCTCGGCCTTTTCCAGCTTGCTGCCCGCTTCGGCCCCGGCCACGACGTACGAGGTCTTCTTGGACACGGAACCGGACACCTTGCCGCCGGCCGCCTCGATCAGCGCGCCGGCCTGGTCGCGGCTCATCGTCGGCAGCGTGCCGGTCAGGACGAAGGTCTTGCCCGTCAGCGCTCCGGTGGGTGCCGCCTCTTCCTGCGGCAGCGCGTCCTGCAGCTCGCGGCGCAGCGCCACCAGCGCCGCCAGTGCATCGCGGTTCGCCGGCAAGCCCATCCACTGCTCCAGCGCTGCGGCCACCGTCTCCGGCAGGCCGAACACGTCGAACACGCGCAAATCGACCAGCTTGTCGAGCGTGACGCCGGCCAGCAGCTGGCGCGCGCGCGGCTCCGTCATTTTCGGAATCGCCAGCGCGGCCAGCAACTGCACGTCGTCCAGCTTCTCGCGCAGCGCCGCCCTCGGCGCATGCTCCCCCTGCGGGGCGACGCCGGTCTCCAGCAACGCGTTCAGCGCTTGCTGGTTCTTCTCTTCCGCGAAGAAGTCGGCGATGGCCTCGGCCACCGTGCCGCCGATGTCCGGCAGCACGCGCAGCAGCGCGGCCGGCGCGCGGCGCACGAGGGCCAGGCTGCCCAGCCAGTCGGCCAGCGTCTTCGCCGTCGACTCGCCCACGTGGCGGATGCCCAGCGCGAACAGCAGCCGTTCCAGCGGCGGCGCCTTGCTGGCGGCGATCGCCGCGAGCAGGTTGTCGGCCCACTTGGTGGCCACCTTGCCCTGCTTGACCGTCTCGGGCGTGGTGCCGTCGCGTTCGTCCGCGAGGCGCTTCATCTTGAGCAGGTCGTCGAGGGTCAGCTTGTACAGGTCGGCCACGCCGTGGATCAGGTCCGCCTCGACCAGGCTGTCGATGTAGCGGTCGCCCAGGCCCTCGATGTCCATCATGCGGCGGCCGGCGAAGTGGCGGATCGCTTCCTTGCGCTGGGCCGCGCAGGTCAGCCCGCCGGAACAGCGCGCCACGGCCTCGCCCTCTTCGCGCACCACGTGCGAGCCGCACACGGGGCAGGTGGCCGGCAGCTGGTACACGGGGGGCGCCGGCTGCGGGCGGCGCTCCAGCACCACCGACAGCACTTCCGGGATCACGTCGCCGGCGCGGCGCACGACGACCGTGTCGCCCACGCGCACGTCCTTGCGCCTTACCTCGTCCTCGTTGTGCAGCGTCGCGTTGGTAACCGTGACGCCGCCCACCGACACGGGCACGAGGCGCGCGACGGGGGTGATGGCGCCCGTGCGACCCACCTGCACGTCGATGGCCGCCACCTCGGTCAGCGCTTCCTCGGCCGGGAATTTATGGGCGAGCGCGAAGCGCGGCGCGCGCGACACGAAGCCGAGCTGGCGCTGGTCGGCCACGCGGTCGACCTTGTAGACGACGCCGTCGATCTCGTACGGCAGCGACTTGCGGCGCGCGCCGATGTCGCGGAAATAGCCCAGCATGCCCTCGCAACCCTGCACCACGGCGCGTTCCTTCGACACGGGCAAGCCCAGGCGCTCGAACCAGTCCAGCACGGCCGAATGCGATTCCGGCAGCGGCGCCCCTTCCAGCACGCCGATGCCGTAGGCGAAGAAGCGCAGCTTGCGCTGGGCCGTGATGCGCGCGTCGAGCTGGCGCAGGCTGCCGGCGGCCGCGTTGCGGGGATTGGCGAATTCCTTCTGGCCGGCGTCGCGCTGGCGCGCGTTCAGGCGCTCGAAGTCCTCCTTGAACATCAGCACCTCGCCGCGTACCTCGAGCACGGCGGGAATGTCCTTGCCGTGCAGGCGCAGGGGGATGACCTTCACGGTGCGGATGTTCGCCGTGACGTCCTCGCCCGTGTAGCCGTCGCCGCGCGTGGCGGCCTGCACGAACACGCCGTCCTCGTAGCGCAGGCTCATGGCCAGGCCGTCGAACTTCAGCTCGGCCGCATAGTCCACCGCGCGCGGCGTATCGAGGCCGTCGCGCACGCGGCGGTCGAAGTTGTCGATGTCCTCGTCGGAAAAGCCGTTGTTCAGCGACAGCATGGGCACCGCATGCGTCACCTGCTTGAACTCGGGGATCGGCGCGGCGCCCACGCGCGAGGTCGGGGAATCGACCGACACGGCCTGCGGGTATTGTTCTTCCAGCGCCTGCAGCTCGCGGAACAGCTTGTCGTACTCGGCGTCGGGAATGGTCGGCGCGTCGAGCACGTGGTAGTTGTAGATGTGGCGGTTCAGCTCCTCGACCAGCCACGCCATGCGCCCGAGGTCGTCCCGGGGCGGCTTGATTGCCTCGCTCATCGCCACCTCAGCCGAACAGGCGCAGCGCGCGGGTGGAACCGGCCGGGATGTCAGCCGCGTCCATCTCCTGGTAGAACTCGCGCACCTGGCCCGCGATCTCGTCCAGCGTCTCGTCCGACAGCGGCTGGTCGAAGTCGTCGACGATGGTGGCGTCCAGGCGCTGCACGAGGTCGCGCGCGCAGGCGACCATGCGGCCGAAGCCGTCCTTGGCCGGCGCCACGCATGGCACGTCCAGCAGCAGCGTCAGGCGCGGCGTCGTGTCGGCGCCCATGTTGACGTTGGTCGACAGCGTGAACAAGGGGTGGTTGACGTGGCCGTCGGCGTCCGGCATGGCGAACTTGCCGTCCGCGCGCACGTCGAAGCCGGCCGCCTCCAGGGCGCCGACCAGCGTCGACATCGGCCACGGCGCGCCCTTCGAGGCGAGGTTCACGCCCAGCTGGGCGTCGTGGCCCGCGACGAAGCGCTGCAGCGTCTTCGCCTCGCTCATCACCTCGATCATGTCCGGCACTTCCGGCTCGGCGCCGATCTCGTCGCCGACGGCGCGCAGGCGCGTGACCAGTTCCGAGTATTCCAGTTCGTTCAGCGCCGTGGTGCGGGTGGCCAGCTGCACGCCCGCCTGCAGCTTGGTGTACACGCCGCCGTGCACGACCGGTTCCCAGTCGCCGTTGACGGCCAGGCCCACGTAGTGCACCGGCTTGTTGCCGACGCGGCGCAGCTTCAGCAGCGCAGGCAGCGCGCGGTCGCCGCGCAGCGCGCCTTCCACGTTGAGGGGGATGATGCAGTCGATCAGCGGATCGACGAGGTTCTCGGCCAGCTGGGCCGGCGGCGTATCCGGCTTGGCGCCGGGCAGCACGGCGGCGGCGGCCAGCGCGGGATCGCGCGCGGCGGAAGGCGCGGCTGCGGCGCCCGTCGGGGACGACGCGGCGCCCGCCGGCGCGGACGCCGGCGCGGGCGCCGCGTGCGGCTCGTGCACGACCGGTTCGGCCAGCAGGTCCGGGCCGGGCACCAGCGGCTCGGCCGGAGGGACGCCGTCCAGCACCGGCTCGTGGCGCTCGATGTCGGCGTCGAAGCGGGCCGAGGGCGCGGCGCCGCCTCTCATCAGCACGTCGTCGTGGTCCGTCGAGAAGGCGCGTTCGACGCTCTTCCTGGCCTTGTACTCCTGCCACTTGTTGTAACTAATGACGCCGACGACGAAGATGCCGCCGGCGGCGATCAGGCTCATTTGGAAATCTGTCATGCTGCGTGTGCCTCGAATGCGAAATATGCGGCGTACTGCGCGCCCTGCCCTGCATGGCCAGGCAAGGCGTCACCGGCCCGGGCGCATGGGGCCGGGACGATGCAGCGCACGGTTTGTTGTTGTAAATGGTTCTTCAATATCGTTGTCGGTACCGGCAAGCCCCGGCGCCTTCCCGCAGGCGCCGGCAGCGTGAGGGTAGCATGAACGCCGAAGGTCACGGTGCAGTACAGAAACAGGCACGCCCGCGGCCGGATTTTCCGGCCATTCATGCCAAACTGTCCACAAAAGCGCCATGATACCAATTACGGCGCCCCCACGCCACGCGGCCGGACCGCGAACGGAACGAAAAAAGCCACCCCGCGGGGTGGCTCGTCGCTGGCGGCCGTGGACGGCCGTCAGTCCTGCAGTGCCGCGGCCAGGGCGCCGATCTTGTCGCCGCTCACGCCGACGGCCTTGGCCAGGCGCTTGCCGTAGTCCGTGTCCGCCTTCCAGAAGTAGGACAGCATGGTGTTCAGGCTGTCCTGGTTCTTCACGCGCTTCAGGTCGCCCGAGAGGTTGACGATCAGGTCGTCACGTTCCTGGGCGCTCAGCGAGCGGTAGAACTCGCCGGCCTGGCGGAAGTTCAGCGTCCTGGCGATGCGCTGCTGCTGGGTGGTGCCGGTCAACGGCAGCTGGCTGCTGCGCGCGTTCGTGTCTTCGACCAGCGCGCCGTCGAGCCGGCTCGGCTGGTAGTTGACGCTGCCCTTGCGGCCCGAGATGTTGCCGGCGCCGTCCTGGTGGTTGTTCGCGACGGGGACCAGCGGGCGGTTGATCGGCAGCGACTGGAAGTTGGCGCCGAGGCGGTGGTGCTGGGTGTCGATGTACGAGAACAGGCGGCCCTGCAGCATGCGGTCTTCCGAGGCCTCGATGCCCGGCACCAGGTTACCCGGCGCCATCGCGACCTGCTCCGTCGCTTCGAAGAAGTTGTCCGGCACCTTGTTCAGCACCATCGTGCCGACCTTGCGCTCCGGGACGCCCGGCCAGACCTTGGTCGCATCCAGCGGGTCGAAGTCGAATTTGCCCATGTCCTTCGGTTCGACGACCTGCACGGTCAGGTCCCACATCGGGAACTTGCCGGCCTTGATCGATTCGTACAGGTCCACGGTGGCGTGGCTGGTGCTCTTGCCCTGCACCAGCGGGATCTCCTGCGGGCGCAGGTTGCGCTCGCCCTGGCGCGACTTCCAGGCGAACTTGGCGTACACGTAGTCGCCCTTCGCATTCACGAGCTTGAGCGCGTGCACGCTGCTGCCGTTCATCTCGCGGTAGCTGGCCGGGGTGCCGTAGTTCGAGTACACGCGGGTCAGCATGGCAGTCGATTCGGGAATGTGGGAGAAGAAGTCGAAGACGCGTTCCGGCTCCTGCACGTTGGTGACGGGATCGGGCTTGAGGGCGTGGATCATGTCCGGGAACTTGATCGCGTCGCGGATGAAGAAGATCGGCAGATTATTGCCGACGAGGTCCCAGTTGCCTTCCTGCGTGTAGAACTTGGTGGCGAAACCGCGCGGATCGCGCGTCGTCTCGGCGCCCGAGCGGCTCGGGATCACGGTGGAGAAGCGCACGAACACGGGAGTGACCGTGCCCTTGGCGAACAGCTTCGCCTTGCTCAGGTCCGACAGGTCGTCGGTAGCGGTAAAGGTGCCGTGCGCGCCCGTGCCCGTCGCATGGACGACGCGCTCGGGAATGCGCTCGCGGTCGAAGCGCTGCAGCTTCTGCACCAGGTGCACGTCCTGCAGCAGGGTCGGACCGTTGGGCCCCGCCGTCTGGCTGTTCTGGTTGTCGCCCACCGGGGCGCCGTTGTCCTTCGTCAGGATCTGCTGCGTCTGCGCGCCTTGCGACAACGCGAGCAGGGCGCTCGCGAGCGTCAGTGCGCACAAGCTCATTCGGCCAATCGACATATTGATCACTCCCATAGATTCAATCTATTGTTTTGCTAAAAGAGATAGCAATATAAATAAATTCTATTGATCGGTGAAGTTGATAGTTACTATCGATGCGATAAATTCTGCACCATTATTGTGCAAATATGATGGATGCCATATTTTGGTGCATGCGCGACGCCGCCGGATGGCGGCGTCAGGAGTGAAGAGAGATCAGGCAGCGGCCAGGTCGGCGGCCGTTTCCATGTCGACGGCCACGATGCGCGAGACGCCCTGCTCCTGCATCGTCACGCCGATCAGCTGGCTGGCCATTTCCATCGCAATCTTGTTGTGCGAGATGAAGAGGAATTGCGTGTGGTCCGACATGCGCTTGACCATGCGGCAGAAGCGTTCCGTGTTCGCATCGTCGAGCGGGGCGTCGACTTCGTCCAGCAGGCAGAACGGCGCCGGATTCAGGCGGAACATGGAGAACACGAGCGCCGTCGCCGTCAGCGCCTTTTCGCCGCCGGACAGCAGGTGGATGGTGGCGTTCTTCTTGCCGGGCGGCTGGGCCATGACCTGCACGCCGGAATCGAGGATCTCCTCGCCCGTCATGACGAGCCGCGCGGTGCCGCCGCCGAACAGGATCGGGAACAGTTCGGAGAAGTGTTCGTTGACGCGGTCGAACGTGTCCTGCAGCAGGTCGCGCGATTCGCGGTCGATCTTGCCGATCGCGCCTTCCAGCGTCGTGATGGCTTCGATGAGGTCGTTGTTCTGCGCGTCCAGGAAGCGCTTGCGCTCCGTGGCCTGCGCCAGCTCCTCGACGGCGGCTAGGTTGACGGCGCCCAGCAGGTTGATGGCGTTGGTCAGGCGCGTGACCTCGCCCTGCAGCCAGGACGGCTTCATGTCCGGGTTCAGCTTCTCCGACAGGGCGGCCTCGTCGGCCTCGGTGGACTTCAGCGCCTCGGCGAACTGCTCCTGGTTCAGGCGTGCGGCCTGTTCCTTCAGCTGCATCTCGGTGATGCGCTCGCGCTGCGGCTGCAGGCTGCGCTCGGCGCCCATGCGCGCTTCCTCCGCCTCGCGCAGCTGCTGGGTGAGCTGGTCCAGTTCGTGGCGCGCATCGGCCAGGGCCTGTTCCTGTTCGCTGCGGCGCGCCAGCAGGTCCTGGAGGCCTTCGGCAGCCGTGCCGGATTCCAGCGCTTCCAGCTCCAGCTTCGCCGCGCCGATCGATTCCAGCACCTGGGCCGCCTGCTGGCCCGCCGTCGCGGCCGTGCGGCGCAATTCCTCGATGCGCGTGCGCTGTGTCTTTTCCGCGAACACGGCTTCCTGGGCCGCGCGCTCCAGCTCGCGCAAGCGCTCGCGCGCGTCGGCCAGCGCCCTCTCCTTTTCCTGGAAATCGACCTGGCCGTCCTCGTGCGCGCCCTGCAGCTCGGCCAGCTCCATGTCCAGTTCCTCGAACTGGGCCTCGGCTTCCGCCTGGGCCTGGCGCTGCTCCGCTTCCTGGGCCGCGATCTCGTCGAGGTCGGCGCCGATCTGGCCGCTGCGCTGGTTGAAGCGGGCCTCGACCTCGGCCTGCTTGACCACGTCGATCTGCAGCGCATGCACTTCGCGCTGCAGCGTGGCGACGCGCTGGCGCCCTTCCTGCAGGCGCCGCTGCAGCTCCGTCACGGCGGCTTCCGCGCGCGCGGCGCGGGTGCGGGCCTCGTCGGCCAGCAGCGCCTGGGCGCGCAACTGCTTGCCGATGTTGTCGATCTCGTGCTGGCGCGCCAGCACCCCGTCCTGTTCGGCATCGGCCGCGTAGAAACGCACGCTGGAGCGCGTGATCAGGTGGCCGTTCGGCGTGACGAAGGCGCCGCCTTCCGGCAGGCGTGCGCGCTGGGCCAGCGCCGTGCCGGGGTCGTCGGCCGCGTACACGCCGTGCAGCCAGTCGTCCAGCAGGCCGCGCAGGCCCGGGTCGTTCAGCTTGAGCAACGTGGCGAACGGCTTCAGGCCGTGGTGGTCCGGCTGCACGGCGGCACCGCTGGCGGGCGTGTAGACGGCCATGCGGGCCGGCGGCGCATCGCCGAAGAAGCCGCGCGCCCAGTCCAGGTTCGAGATCTCGAGCGCGCCCGTGCGTTCGCGCAGCACGGATTCCAGCGCCGTCTCCCAGCCCGCCTCGACGTCCAGCTTCTGCCACAGGCGCGGCAGTTTATCCAGCTCGTGCTTCTGCAGCCAGGGCTGCACCTTGCCCTGGGTCTGCACGCGTTCCTGCAGCTGGCGCAGCGCCGCGAGGCGCGCCTCCAGCTTGGCGTTGGCCGCGTTTTCCTGCGTGACCTGGGCCTGGGCGTCGCGCCGCTCCTGCTCGACGGCCTGCTGGCGGCTCGCGGCCTCTTCCAGTATCAGCGTCTGTTCTTCCAGCGTCAGCTGCTTTTCCTCGAGCTGCATGCGCAGGTTGTCGAGGTGGCCGGCATCCGGCAGGTTCAGGCCCGATCGTTCCTGCTGCAGGCGTTCGCGCCGCGTGGCCAGGTTGGCCAGGATCGAACCGGCATTGCGCTGGTGCGCGGACGCGAGCTCGATGCGCTGCTGGACCTGCATGATGCGCGCGCGCGATTCGCCCGCCCGTTCCTGGGCGGCGCGCCAGGCGGCGTCGAGGTCGGGCAGGCGTTCGTTGTGCGCTTCCACGGCGATCTGCGCCCCTTCGACCCGTGCCGCCAGCTCTTCGAGGCGCATCTCCGCTTCCTCGATCTGCTCCTGGGTCTCCATGGCCTGGTTCTGCCACTGTTCGCGCTGGGCCGTGAGGGTGCCGATCTGGTTCTGCAGGCGCGTGCGCGACTCGACCACGAACTTGATCTGCGCTTCCAGGCTGCCGATTTCCGCATTGGTCTGGTACAGGGCGCCCTGCGCGCCGTGCAGGCGGTCGCCGGTGGCGAAGTGGGCCTGGCGCATGCGCTCCAGTTCCAGCTCCAGGTGGCGCAGCTTCGCGTTCTGTTCTTCCAGGCCCGTCTGCGCCTGTTCCATCTCCTGGAACCAGCGCGCCTGCTCGGCCTTGGCCTCGTTGCGGCGCAGGAGCCACAGCAGCTTCTGCTTTTCTTCCTGGTCGGCCTGCAGCTCGCGGAAGCGGTTCGCCACGGCGGCCTGCGCCTCCAGCTTTTCCAGGTTGGCGTTCAGTTCGCGCAGGATGTCCTCCACGCGCGTCAGGTTCTCGCGCGTGTCGGCCAGGCGGTTTTCCGTCTCGCGGCGGCGCTCCTTGTACTTCGAGACGCCGGCCGCTTCTTCCAGGAACACGCGCAGTTCTTCCGGGCGCGATTCGATGATGCGCGCGATCATGCCCTGGCCGATGATCGCGTAGGCGCGCGGCCCCAGGCCCGTGCCGAGGAAGATGTCCTGGATGTCGCGCCGGCGCACCGGCTGGCCGTTGATGTAGTAGGTCGACGTGCCGTCGCGCGTGAGGGTGCGCTTGACGGCGATCTCGGCGTACTGGCCCCACTGCCCGGCCGCCTTGCCCGCGCTGTTGTCGAACACCAGCTCGACGGAGGCGCGCCCCGCCGGCTTCCTGTGCGTGGAGCCGTTGAAGATCACATCCTGCATCGACTCGCCGCGCAGCTCCGACGCCTTCGATTCGCCCAGCACCCAGCGCACGGCATCGATGATGTTCGACTTGCCGCAGCCATTCGGCCCGACGACGCCGACGAGCTGTCCCGGCACCTGGAAATTGGTGGGATCCACGAAAGACTTAAATCCCGACAATTTGATGGAGGAAAGACGCACGTTTGCTCAGGAGGGCAGAAAACAGGAAAGCCGCATCATACCATTTGCCTCTTGCCGTTTGGCCACAACCTGCACCGCCAAAATTCGGGGTCAGAGCACATTTTCCGGCCAATTCGGGGTCAGAGCACATTTCGAGGAAAGTTCCGCCAATACAGGCTTCGGCGGCGCATCGGCCGAAAGATCCCGCAGCATGGTATTTCTCATCGAACCCGCGTGGGACAACGACGAGGTCGTTTATGTCGATACCCCAGCGCCATTGCCACTAAAAGTGCTCTGACCCCGAATTTCGGTGGAAATGTGCTCTGACCCCGAATTGTCGGTCAGGTGCACAGGTAGTCGAAGCGGATGCGGTCCGGCGTGCACGGCGGTACGTAGGGGCCGCGTGCCGGTTGCCAGTCGCTGCGCAGGTACACGCGGTCGCGGCCCGACAGTTTCAGCGTGGCGGCAGTCAGCCACTGGTGCGAGTTGATGGGGTCGGCGAGCGGCAGCAGCAGCGTGGCGGCCAGCAGGCCCAGCAGCAGCGGCCGGGGCGAGCAGTCGCGCGCCTTCTTCGCGTGGCGGATGAACAGCGCGGCCGTGACGAGACCCAGCGCGCAGCCGGCCAGCGCCTCGCTGGCGGAGTGGGCGCCCGTCTTGACCCGTGCCAGCGCCACCAGCACGCCCAGCACCGCGCCGGCCGCCACGGCGATGCGGCGCAGGCGGCCCCCTTCCCGTTCCAGCAGCAGGAACAGCGCGACGGGAAACACGGCTGCGGCCCGCGTCGCGTGGCCGGAAAAGCCCGTGAAGGCGAGCGAACGGATGCCGACGCCCCAGCCGATGAAGGCTGCCTGGCTGGCGGCCGCCACCACGAGCGCGGCGCCGAACAGCAGGCACCACGCCAGCGCCAGGCGCCAGCAGCGGGCGGCCACCAGCCAGGCAGCGACGGCAATCGCCAGCAGCGCCGTGACGTTCAAGCCGCCCAGCGCGGAAAGATTGGACCAGAGGAGCATGGGATTCGATACGGATGAATGCCGCTCGACTATACCGTAGCCATCGCTCTCGCCCAAGCCGTGCACGCTTCCGCCAATGGGTCCTGCGCAGTAGCTGGCCGAAAATGAACATGCTAAGGATGAGTTAACCCGACAGCAAAAACCGCACCCCACGGGTGCAATGGCGACCATTCGCAAAATAAGTAAATGCGCTTTCTACATTACGTAGAAAAAACGTTCCAAAGGAAATGCCCCTAGTCCTACAAGGGTGCAGGGACCGGTCCGATACCCGTTCTACGGCCGGGCTTGCATCATTGCTTCACCGGAAAACGCTGCAGGCATCAACGTCTGGCGGCATCCGGAAGCAGGACACCGAGCAGGACACTTTACCAATCATATTGAAAGGAAAGATCATGGCTTCGAATCAAAATTCGCGTCCCGGCAACCAAGGCGGCACCCACGAGCAACACGTAAAAGCAGGTCAGCAAAGCCACAAGAATTCCGGCAGCCAGCAGTCGGCATCGTCCGGTTCGGGCTCGCGTTCGGGCGGCGTCCAGGGCGGCACCCACGAGCAGCACGTCAAGGCCGGCCAGCAAAGCCACAAGAATTCCGGCAGCCAGCAATCGGCATCGGCCGGCTCGAGCTCGCAGTCGAGCGGCACCCGCGGCGGCACCCCGGAGCAGCACGCTGCCGCCGGCCGCCAGAGCCACAAGAACTCGCGCTGACGACGGCGCGCCGCGCCCGCGCGGTTGAGCGCTTGCGCCGCCAGACGGACACGGAAAATGCATGAAGCCCGCGCGGCCCAGGCTGCGGCGGGCTTCATGCGTTCGTGCGTCGGCGGTGCGTGGACGCACGCGCCACGGGGACACGCACAGCGTCCCATAGGCCGGCACCCCGCGGTGCCGGCACTCTCCTCAGATATTGCGCAGGCTCGCGCCCTTGGGCGGCGAGAAGTCGCGCACGTCGTCGATCAGGCCGGCGGCCTTGGCATCGCGCGCCGTCAGGTGCAGGTCGCCGTACTGGTGGATGCCCCACTGCTCGGGCGTGAGCTCCACGTGCTTGCGCAGGATCGATTCGGTGCGCGCATCGTCGGCACGCAAGCCTTCGACGATGATGTTGAGCGCATCGGGACGCGAGCCGGGCGACGCCGTCGCATGCGATTTGTGGATCATGAAGCGCGCCGTGTCGCTCGCATAGCGGCGCGTGCCGGACAGGTACAGGATCACGGCGATCGACGCCACCGCCCCGCCGTTGTACATGACGAAGTCGATCGGCGAGGCCGCCATGAAGTTGTACAGGCACAGGCCGTCGCTGACGTAGCCGCCGTTCGATTGCAGCAGCACGTGGGCCGTCTCGATGCCGTCCTCGGTCATGTGGGCGACCGCTTCGAACACGCGGTGCACCATGTCGCTGTTGACGTCGCCCGACAGGGTGAACCACGCTTCCTTTTCGTTTGCTTGATCTTCGCTCATCGTGGGATCTCTTATATAGCAAGGGTCATGGGGGAAGTTTAACAAAACACGCCCTTTTGCCGATGCTGACGCACTGCAATAGTGCGCGGGCTGCCGGATGGAAATCATGGCCGGCCCGGCACCCCGAAATCGGCCTGCCAGGCCCGTTCCGGATTGACTTCCCGGGGCCGCTGACATATGCTTCGCAGTCTTGACCGGGAGAGCGCAGCGCACCGCTGCCGCCGAAGGGGCATCACCCGAAAACTCTCAGGCAAACCGGACCGGTCAAGGGACGCTGCGCGAATGCCGCGGCGGACCAACTCTGGAGAGCGGCCTTGCGGCCCACCGAAGGGGCAGGCGGCACCAGGCCGCTATCTCTCAGGTACCGAGGACAGAGGGGTGCGAACAGCATGCGGCCGGCCGCATGCACGACCCCTATTCACTGTTTGAGGATTTCCCATGACGCTCAAAGCGACCCCGCTCAATTCCGCTCACCGCAACGCTGGCGCCAAGATGGTCGACTTCGGCGGCTGGGACATGCCCGTCAACTACGGTTCGCAGATCCAGGAACACGACGCCGTGCGTACCGATGCGGGGATGTTCGACGTCTCGCACATGTGCGTCGTCGACCTCAAGGGCCACAACGTCCGCGCCTTCCTGCGCCACCTGCTGGCCAACAACGTCGACAAGCTGCAGGTCCCGGGCAAGGCGCTGTACTCGTGCATGCTGAACCCGCAGGGCGGCGTCATCGACGACCTCATCGTCTACTTCTTCGACGAGACCTGGTTCCGCCTGGTCGTCAACGCCGGCACGGCCGAGAAGGACATCGCCTGGATCCGCGAGCGCAACGAGACGTCGCAATCGGGCCTGGAAATCACCCCCCGCCGCGCCGACCTGTCGGACGACGGCATCGCCCTCGTCGCCGTACAGGGCCCGAACGCCCGCGCCAAGTTCTGGGACGTCGTGCCCGTCACCCGCGCCGCATCGGAAGGCCTCAAACCCTTCAACGCCGTCATCGTGAAGGACACCCCGTTCGGCGAACTGATGGTCGCGCGCACCGGCTACACGGGCGAGGACGGCTTCGAGATCGGCGTCGCCGCGACCCAGGTCGAAGCGCTGTGGAATGCGCTGGCCGCCGCGGGCGTCAAGCCGGCCGGCCTGGGCGCGCGCGACACGCTGCGCCTGGAAGCGGGCATGAACCTGTACGGCCAGGACATGGACGATACCGTGTCGCCGCTGGACGCGGGCCTGGCCTGGACCGTCGACCTGGTGTCGGAGCGCGACTTCATCGGCAAGGACGCCCTGCAGCGCGGCCAGCACCAGCAATTCGTCGGCCTGATCCTGCGCGAGAAAGGCGGCATCCTGCGCGCCCACCAGAAGGTGGTGGCCGCCTCGGGCAATGCCGGCGAGATCACCAGCGGCACCTTCAGCCCCTCGATGCAGCAGGCGATCGCGCTGGCGCGCGTGCCGATGGACGTGCAGGTGGGCGACACCGTGCACGTGGAGATCCGCGACAAGAAACTGGCCGCTTCCGTGGTCAAGCTGCCGTTCGTGCGTAACGGCAAAATCCTGGCCGTTTGAAGCATCTCGGCCCGAAAAGAACAAACTATACTTACCGCACCATCCCCTCATTAGGAGTCTACGCATGAACATCCCGGCCGACCTGAAGTACACCGAGTCCCACGAGTGGGTCCGTCAAGAAGCCGACGGCACCCTGACCGTCGGCATCACCGAATACGCACAGGATGCGCTGGGCGACATCGTGTTCGTCGAACTGCCGCAGGTCGGCAAGACCTTCACCGCCGGCGACGACGCCGCCGTGGTGGAATCGGTGAAAGCCGCCAGCGACATCTACGCGCCGGTGTCCGGCACCGTGGTCGCCGTCAACCAGCCGACCGCCGACGCGCCGGACTCGATCAACGCCGACGCCTACAGCGCCTGGCTGTTCAAGCTGCAGCCGTCGGACCCGGCCGCGATCAACAACCTGCTGGACGCCGCCGCCTACGGCAAGACCACCGAAGGCTGATCGCCGTGAACGAGCGCGCCTGCGGGCGCGCTTGTCGTTTGTACCACTGAATCTGTAACACCGTAGGGTGGGCATCCTATGCCCACCATGCCAACGTAACGCATACGCCGCAGGTGGGCACGTGGTGCCCACCCTACGCGGTTCGCTCGCCCTCGACTTCTCTTTTTCTGCTGCCACCATGACCCGCACCAGCCTGACCCAACTCGAAGCACGCGACGGCTTCATCCCGCGCCACATCGGCCCGTCCGAATCCGAACAGGCAGCCATGCTGTCCGCCCTCGGCTACGACACGCGCGCCGCGCTGATCGACGCCGTCGTTCCCGCCAACATCCGCCGCAAGGACAAGCTGGATCTGGGCCAGTTCTTCGATCCGCTGCCCGAGCAGTCCGCGCTGGCCAAGCTGAAGGCCATCGCCGCGCAGAACAAGGTCATGAAGTCGATGATCGGCCAGGGCTACTACGGCACCCACACCCCGCCCGTCATCCTGCGCAACATCTTCGAGAACCCGGCCTGGTACACCGCCTACACGCCGTACCAGCCGGAGATCTCGCAGGGCCGCCTGGAAGCGATCCTGAACTTCCAGCAGGTCATCACCGACCTGACCGGCATGGGCATCGCCAACGCCTCGATGCTGGACGAAGGCACCGCCGCCGCCGAAGCCATGACGCTGATCCAGCGCGTGGGCAAGTCGGCCTCGAAGGTGTTCTACGTGGCAGACGACGTGCTGCCGCAGACGCTGGAAGTGGTGCAGACCCGCGCCAAGCCGATCGGCGTCGAAGTACGCACCATCGCCGCCGCCGACATCGAGAACCTGACGGAAACCTGCTTCGGCGTGCTGCTGCAGTACCCGGGCGTGAACGGCGACGTGCGCGACTACCGCGCCGCCTGCGAGAAGCTGCATGCCGCCGGCGCCATGATCGTCGTCGCCGCCGACCTGCTGGCGCTGACCGTCCTGACCCCGCCGGGCGAATGGGGCGCCGACGTCGTCGTCGGCAACAGCCAGCGCTTCGGCGTGCCGCTCGGTTTCGGCGGCCCGCACGCCGGCTACCTGGCTACCCGCGACGAATTCAAGCGCAGCATGGCTGGCCGCCTGGCCGGCGTCACCATCGACGCCCAGGGCAACAAGGCCTTCCGCCTGGCGCTGCAGACCCGCGAACAGCACATCCGCCGCGAAAAGGCGACCTCGAACATCTGCACCGCGCAGGTGCTGCTGGCCGTGATGGCCTCGATGTACGCCATCTACCACGGCCCGAAAGGCCTGGAGCAGATCGCCCGCCGCGTGCACCGCTACACGGGCATCGTCGCCGGCGCGCTGCAGCAGCTGGGCTACCAGCTCGCCAACGAGACCTACTTCGACACGCTGACCGTCGCCGCCGCGAACGCCGACGAGATCCACCGCATCGCGAACGAGCACGGCATCAACCTGCGCCGCATCGACGGCGGCAACGTCGGCCTGTCGCTGGACGAGACCACCACGCGCGACGACGTCGCCACCCTGCTGGCCGTCTTCGCCAAGGCTGCCGGCAAGGATGCCGCGTTCGATATCGACGGCCTGGACAAGGATGCCGCCGACGCCTTCCCGGCTGCCCTGTCGCGCAGCAGCGCCTACCTGACGCACCCGACCTTCCACCGCTACCACGCCGAGCATGAGATGCTGCGCTACCTGCGCGCGCTGGCCGACAAGGACCTGGCGCTGGACCGCACCATGATCCCGCTGGGTTCGTGCACGATGAAGCTGAACTCGACCTCGGAAATGATCCCGGTTACCTGGCCCGAGTTCTCCAGCATCCACCCGTTCGCACCGGAAGACCAGACCGTCGGCTATCGCGAGATGATCGGCCAGCTGGAAGCCATGCTGTGCGCCGTCACCGGCTATGCCGGCGTGTCGCTGCAGCCGAACGCCGGCTCGCAAGGCGAGTACGCGGGCCTGCTGATCATCAAGAAGTACCATGAGTCACGCGGCGAAGGCCACCGCAACATCTGCCTGATCCCGTCGTCGGCGCACGGCACCAACCCCGCATCGGCCAATATGGTCGGCATGCAGGTCGTGGTCACCGCCTGCGACGAGAACGGCAACGTCGACCTGGAGGACCTGAAGAAGAAGGCCGAGCAGCACAGCGCCAACCTGGCCTGCGTGATGGTCACCTACCCGTCCACCCACGGCGTGTTCGAGGAAGGCATCAAGGAACTGTGCGAGATCGTGCATGCGCACGGCGGCCAGGTCTACGTGGACGGCGCCAACATGAACGCGCTGGTCGGCGTGGCCGGTCCGGGCCTGTTCGGCGGCGACGTCAGCCACCTGAACCTGCACAAGACCTTCTGCATCCCGCACGGCGGCGGCGGCCCGGGCGTCGGTCCGGTCGCGGTGGCGGCGCACCTCGTCCCCTTCCTGCCAAACCAGGCATCGACCGGTTACTCGCGCGGTGACGCATTTACCGAAACCGGCATCGGCGCCGTCAGCTCGGCCGCCTACGGCTCGGCCTCGATCCTGCCGATCTCGTGGATGTACATCGCGATGATGGGCGCCGAAGGCCTGACGATGGCGACCGAGATGGCGATCCTGAACGCCAACTACATCGCGCGCCGCCTGGCGCCGCACTACCCGGTGCTGTACACGGGCGAAGGCGGCCTGGTCGCGCACGAGTGCATCATCGACCTGCGCCCGCTGCAGGATGCCACCGGCATCAGCAACGAGGACGTCGCCAAGCGCCTGATGGACTTCGGCTTCCACGCGCCGACCATGAGCTTCCCGGTCCCGGGCACGCTGATGATCGAGCCGACCGAGTCCGAGTCGAAGGCGGAGCTGGACCGCTTTATCGAGGCGATGATCACCATCCACGCCGAGATCGTGAAGGTCGAGCGCGGCGAGTACGACCGCATGGACAACCCGCTGAAGGGCGCGCCGCACACGGCGGAGGTGGTCACCGCCGACGACTGGCAGCACACCTACACCCGTGAAGTCGCCGCCTTCCCGGTGCCGTCGCTGCGCAAGAAGAAGTACTGGCCGCCGGTCGGCCGCGCCGACAACGCCTACGGCGACCGCAACCTGTTCTGCGGTTGCGCGCCGATCAGCGACTACGAGTAATCGTACTGTCGTAGGGTGGGCGCCATGTGCCCACCTTGACGTTGGCGGTCCGCACGCGTTTGGTGGGCACGTGGTGCCCACCCTACGGTTTTCGAGGCCCTTTGCTTTTACGAATCGTCCAGCCCGCGGCTGCTCGCCAGCCGCAGGTAGGGATGTCCGGCCCTGCCGGGACGCCCGTCACCCTCGGGCGTTCCCGGCGGGGCCGTTTCTTTTTCGGGTGGCGGCTGCACCGCTTCGTCCAGGCGGAACGTGGCCACGGCGCGCGACAGCGCCAGCGCCTGCTGCTGCAGGCCGCGCGCGGCCAGCGCCGCCTCTTCCACCAGGCGCGAGCCCTGGCGCGTCATCTCGTCCATGCGCACGATGGCCTGGTTGACCCCGAGCAGGTCGCGCGCGCGCTCGCTGCTCGCGCTGCCGATCCTGCCCACGATGTCCCCCACCTCTTCCACCGAACTGGCCAGGTCGGCCATGCGCGAGCCCGCGTCCAGCGCGCGCGCCGTGCCGTCGTCGATGGCGCCGACGGCGCCGCGGGCAAGGTCGCCCACTTCGCGCGCGGCACGCCGGGCTTCGCCCAGCGCCGGTGCGCCGCCCGCGAGGTCGGCGCGGGCCAGCGCGGACTCGATGCGCGCGCCGACCGTTTCCAGGCGCAGGGCCGTGCGGCGCACGGCTTCCATCGTCGCCACCAGCCCGTGCACGGTGCCGCCGCCGTGCTGGGCCGCCAGCGCGGCGTTCTCCGCCAGGCGCGTGGCCGCATGGGCGCTGTCGGCGTTGTCGTGCATGGTCGCGGCCAGCTCGCGCATCGCGCCGGCCGTGCGCTCGAGCGAATCGCGCACGCCCGCGCGCGGCGGCAGGCTGCCGCGGCCCAGCACGATCTCGCGCGAGGCCGAGCCGATCGAGCGGGCCGACTCCAGGATCGTGCGGAGGGTGCCGTTCAGGTGGCGGATGCTGGCATCGAGCGCGCGCGAGGTGGCGGCGATCTCGTCCTGCCCGTCCAGGCGCGGCCGGATCGTCAGGTCGCCGCTCGCCAGGCCCCGCACGACGGCCTCGATCGCCCCGACCTCGGCCAGCAGCGAGCGGCGCACGGCGATCGTGATCGCCAGCGACGCCGCCACCGCCAGCGCGACCACGAGCGGCATCAGCATCGACATCAGGCGGAAATCGTCCTGGGCGCGTGCCGACGCCTGCTCGGACAGGTCCTGTTCGCGCTGGGCGAGCTCGGTCAGGCGCAGCGCGACGATGGCGAACGCGCGCTCGGCCTTGGACATGGCGTTGGCGCCGATCGACTGGTCGATGGGGACGATCTCGAGCACGTCGCGCACGGCGGCCACGTACAGGCCCCAGGCGGCGCGCGCTTCCTCGACGCTGCGGCGCTCGTCCGGGCTGTCGCCCGTCATCTGCTGCAGGGCAGCGAAGCCGCGGTCGATGGCGGCATGCTGGGCGCGCACGTCGGCAACGAGCGGCTCGATGCGGGCGGGCGCGAAGCTGCCGCCCGTCCAGGTCAGCGCCTGGTAGGCCTGGGCGTGGGCGCGCTGGCTGGAGACCACGAGCTCGGCGGCGGCGCGCAGGTGGACGGCGCGCTGGCCGACGATCGTGTCGAGCGATTCGTTCTGGCGTACCATCGCGTAATAGGCGTCGCTCGACAGCAGCACCAGCGGCACCAGCACGGCGCCGGGCGCGAGCAGCAGCTTGGGACCGATGCGCAGGCGCGCCAGCATGCTAGCGCGCCGCGCCCGGCAGCGCGGCCAGGCAGGAAGGGACTGGGATTGCTGCGAGCGTCATTGGCGTCTCCTGAATGCGGATACCCTGTCGTCTGGATGGCGCAGGGCAATGTTTCAGACGTGCATTGAAGCAATTTACGCGGATGCGTGTTCGCCCCTTTGGGCTAGCGCAAATCCGAGGACATACCAAGGAAGCAGATGAAGAGAAACGTCATTGGCGCGCTGTTGTCGGCCCTCGTTTTCCCGGGCACGGGCCAGTTCTACCTGCACCGGCGCGGCCGCGGCTGGCTGCTGCTGCTCATCGCCGCCGGTGCCGCCATCGTGTATGCGGATTTCGCCGTCGACCAGGCTACCGCCCTGGCCGACCAGGTGCTGGCGGGCAGCGTGCCGCTCGATCCGGCGGCCATCTCGGCGCGCCTGGAAGCGGCGCCCACGCCGCTGCCGGAAACGGTCGCCGGGATCGTGTTCGCCGCCTGCTGGATCGGCGGCATCGTGGAAGCGCTGCTCGTGCGCGAGCGCTGAGCGCACCGGAGGGGCGCCGACGCACGCGCAGGGAGGTTCCGTCGCCGCATCGCGCGGCAGACGGCATCGTTTCGGTGCGGGGAAAAAGTCTGCGGCAGGGTGAACGGCGCAGCCGTCCACCCCAGGCCGACGCTGGCGGCAGGATCAGTCCAGCTTGGCCGCGTGCTCGCGCGTCGCGTGGAACTGCAGTTTCGGCCAGCGCTCCTGCGTCAGGCGCAGGTTCACGCCCGAGGTGGCCAGGTAGGCCAGGTTGCCGGCCGCGTCGTAGGCGACGTTGTGGGCCAGCGCCTGCTCGAAGTCGGCCAGCGACTTCTTGTCGTCGCTGGAGACCCAGCGCGCGCTGCTGATGCTGCTGCCCTCGAACACGGCATCGACGCCATATTCGTTGAGCAGGCGGCTCGCCACCACCTCGAACTGCAGCACGCCGACGGCGCCCAGGATCAGGTCGCTGCCCATGACGGGCTTGAACACCTGCACGGCGCCCTCCTCGCCCAGCTGCTGCAAGCCCTTGTGGAGCTGCTTGGTCTTGAGCGGGTTGCGGATGCGCACGGTGCGGAACAGGTCCGGCGCGAAGTACGGGATGCCCGTGAAGGTCAGCACTTCGCCTTCCGAGAAGCTGTCGCCGATCTGCATGTTGCCGTGGTTGGGGAGGCCGATGATGTCGCCCGCGTAGGCTTCCTCGACCTGCTCGCGCGACGAGGCCATGAAGGTCACGACGGACGAGAGTTTCACTTCACGGCCCAGGCGCAGGTGCTTGACCTTCATGCCCTTCTCGAAGCGTCCCGAGCACACGCGCAGGAAGGCGATGCGGTCGCGGTGGGCCGGGTCCATATTGGCCTGGATCTTGAAGACGAAGCCCGAGAACGGCTGCTCTTCCGGCTTGACGGCGCGCACGGTGGCATCGCGCTCGCGCGGCGCCGGGGCCCATTCGATCAGCGCCGACAGGATCTCGCGCACGCCGAAGTTGTTGATGGCGGAGCCGAAGAACACGGGCGTCTGCACGCCGGACAGGAACCGCTCCAGGTCGAACGGATGCGAGGCGCCGTGCACCAGCTCCACTTCCATCTTGAGCTGTTCCATCTCCAGCGGGAACATCTCGTGCAGCTTCGGATTGTCGATGCCCTTGATGATCTCGTAGGCGCCGTCGGCCTTTTCCTCGCCCGCCTTGAACAGCATCACTTCGTCGTTCAGCAGGTGGTACACGCCGCGGAAGTTCTTGCCCATGCCGATCGGCCAGGTCACGGGCGCGCACTCGATCTTGAGCACCGATTCCACTTCGTCCAGCAGTTCGAGCGGGTCGCGGGTTTCGCGGTCGAGCTTGTTCATGAAGGTGACGATCGGCGTGTCGCGCATGCGGCAGACGTCGAGCAGCTTGATGGTCTGCGATTCGACACCCTTGGCCGCGTCGATCACCATCAGCGCCGAGTCGACGGCGGTGAGCACGCGGTAGGTGTCTTCCGAGAAGTCCTGGTGGCCCGGGGTGTCCAGCAGGTTGATGACGTGGTCGCGGAATTCGAACTGCATCACCGACGACGCGACGGAGATGCCGCGCTGCTTCTCGATGTCCATCCAGTCGGACGTCGCGTGGCGTCCGCTCTTGCGGCCCTTGACGGTGCCGGCCAGCTGGATCGCGCCCGAGAACAGCAGGAGCTTCTCGGTCAGCGTCGTCTTGCCGGCGTCGGGGTGGGAAATGATGCCGAAAGTGCGGCGGCGCGCGACTTCGCGCGCGATGACGGCGGCCGGCTTGGAGGCCGGTACGGCGGCTTCCGCGGCCGCGTCGTCGTCGGGAGGGTATGCTGCGGTTTCGTTGGACATGGTTTCGCCCTGGAGGCGCATTGCAAAACGGTCGATTTTACCGAGTCTCGTGCCCCTTGTGTGAAGGATTTCACCGACCTGAGGTAGGAATGCGCTGTAAGATTATTCGGAGTCGACTGATATCGATGCCCACATCACCCCGCGATTCGGCACCCAAAACGTGCTTGCAATCACCGTCCAGAACCCCCGGTTCTGCCGGAATCGAGCGAATTGATGAGCAGGAAAACGATTTAATTTCTTTCTGCCATTTCTCCCTCTCAAGAAATATCGATTTTTCGGTATTCCTCTCTAGTAGGACTGGACTGACAAAACATCCTACGTCGAACCTACATGGGGGCGACGACTAGTCTTATGTTCGGCAGAACACTATGGCATTAATGTACACACATCGCGATGAGGAAACCCATCCAAGCATTCGCCCCAGTGAAGTAGTCAGAGATAACGAGGAACAAAATGAATAACGCTCAACTCGGTGTGGCCGTCCAAAAGCAAGCGCAATCGAACCAGATCCCCACGACCAGCGAAGACATCAAGCTGGCATCCCGCCCGGTAGTGAGCTACAGTGGTACCCAACAGAACGAACTGCTCGCGGCCCTGCCGCGTCCGGACCTGGAAGCCCTGTTCGAACACCTCGAACTGGTTCCGCTGCCTTTCGGCAAAGAGCTGTTCGAATTCGGCAGCAAGCTCGAATACGTCTACTTCCCGACCACCGCCATCGTTTCCCTGCTGTACGTGATGGAAGACGGTGCGACGACCGAGATCGCCGTGGTCGGCCATGAAGGTGCCGTCGGCGTGTCGCTGTTCATGGGCGAGCGCGCCACCTGCAGCGCCGTCGTCCAGAGCGCCGGCTACGGCTACCGCCTCAAGACCCAGTTCCTGCGTGACGCTTTCAACAAGGGCGGCGCCCTGCCCCAGCTGCTGATGCGCTACACCAATGCGCTGTTCGCCCAGATGGCCCAGAACGCCGTCGGTGGCCGCCACAGCTCGATCGAACAGAAACTGTGCCGCTGGCTGCTGGACCGCCTGGACCGCTCGGCCAGCAACGAACTGAAAGTGACCCAGGAACTGATCTCGATCATGCTGGGTGTGCGTCGCGAAAGCATCACGGCCGCTGCCGGCAAGCTGCAGGACGAAGGCCTGATCCAGTACCGCCGCGGCAACATCACCGTGCTGAACCGCCAGGGCCTGGAAGACTACGCCGGCGAATGCTACAAGGTTGCTAAAAGCGAATATGACCGTCTGCTGATGGACGTTGCACGCGCATAAGTGGCGCCGCGCCGCCCCGGGCCGAGATCGGTGCCGGGGCGACGTCCTGTTCACCCGTCCTCTCGCGATCTCGTTCGTCGCTCAGCTGTTCCTTCAGTTCCTGATGCAGTTCACTGATCAGTTGTTCCCGCAGTAGCTTCTCCTCGGCCGATTCGGCCGGCTCGCCCGATCCCGCCACCAGCGCCGACACTGCAAGCACGTCGGCAGGTACGGTTGCACCAGACAGGGCAGCACCCGGCTCGCCGCCCGGCGCCGCCACCGGCACGGCCGCATGCACGCTGGTCCCGATGCCGTTCACGCCCCGCTCCACGCGCAGGCTGCCGCCCAGCAGCGCCGCCCGTTCGCGCATGCCCAGCAGGCCATGCGACTTGGGCCGGCGCATCGCGTCCGGCGGAATGCCGACGCCATCGTCCGAGACTTCCAGCACATACGCCTCGCCTTCGCGCGCCAGGTGCACGACGACGTGCTTCGCCTTGGCGTACTTGGCCACGTTGTTGAGCGATTCCTGGGTGATGCGGAACAGCGCGATCGCCTGCATCGGGCCGGCATCGTCGACGGTGCCCTCGATCAGGGCTTCGCAATCGATGCCCGTGACGCGGCCGAAGTCCTCGCAATAGCTTTCCAGGGCGGCCTGCAAGCCCATATTGTCCAGCAGGCTGGGGCGCAGGCCTTCGATGATGCGGCGTTTCAGCTCCACCGTCTGCACGAGCGTGCCGCGCGCGTGGGCCAGCATGGCGGCCTGCTCCGGATGGCTGTCCTTCAGGTGGTCGCCCACGCTGGCCAGGTGCATGCCGATGGCTGTCAGGTTGGCGCCCATTTCGTCGTGCAGTTCGCGCGCCAGGCGTGCTTTTTCCTCTTCGGACACGCTGATCAGGTGGCGCGACAGCACGGACAACTGCTCGGTGCGCTCGGCCACGAGGGCTTCCAGGTGGTCGTTGGTCTGCTGCAGCGCGTGCTCGGCGTGCAGGCGCGCCCCGAAGCTGCGGCGGATCAGGTTATAGAACAGCACCAGGACGAACAGCGCGGCGAAATTGATGCCCAGGCCCAGCAGTGTCGCCCGGCGGTACTGGTCGTAGAAGGCCGTGGTGCGGGCGGCCAGCAACTCGTTCTGCTCGCCCGTCATGATCACGACCTGCAGGCGGATCTCGTCCATATTGCCGCGGTCTTCCTGGGTCCGGGCGATGGCGATGATGTCGTCCAGGCCGCCATGGCGGTAGACCTCGAGCCCCTGGTTCATCAAGTCCATGCGGCGCGTGACGAGGGTCTGCAGTTGCGTGAGATTCTTTTGCTGGGAAGAGTTATCGGCCAGCAGTTCCTTGAGGATGGTGAACTGCCCACCCAGTTCGCGCTGGGCCGTGCGCAAGGGACCGAGATAGGTGTCGGAGCCGGACAGGAAATAGCCGCGCAGGCCGCTGTCCGCATCGGTGACGAGCAGGTTCACGTACTGGAGCTTGGCCGACACGCGGTCCGCCTGCGCCTGCCGCGTGTTCGCTGCCTTGAGTCCGTCCAGGTTACGGGCCAGGCTGAACGCATTGAGCACGAGGATCAGGACGCACACGACACACAGCAGGGTCTGATAGAGCGGGAGGCTGCGGCCCGGCCTGAACTTGGGGTCGGTGGTGAAGTACATCCTCGAGCGTTCCTTTCGCACAGCATTGCCTAGGCAAATCATTATAGACGTTGGAAAGTTGCCTCGGAGCTCTATTCACCTTTCTTACAAAAAATTGTGGCGTAATGACGACTAGAAAGTAACAATTCCATAAAGAAAAATTCTTCTCGACAACGACCGTTAGTCAATGCATAAACGAAGGGCGATGACGGTTTCCCATCATCGCCCCCGCGGTCGCTCGCCCGGCAGAACCGGTCAGTCGAGCAGATTGTTCTTCATGGCGTAATAGGTCAGGTCGCTGTTCGACTGCAGACCCATTTTTTCCATGATGCGGGTACGGTAGGTGGACACGGTCTTGATCGACAGCGACAGCGCATTGCCGATGTCGGACACGGTTGCCCCCTTGGCCAGGCGCAGGAACACCTGGAATTCGCGGTCCGACAGCTCCGTGTGCAGGGCCGTGTTGGGATCGCGGTCGAAACTCTGGGCCAGCAGTTCGCCGACCTGGGAACTGACGTAGCGGCGGCCCTGGTAGACGGTACGCACGGCGGTCTTGAGCTCGTCGGCGTCGCATTCCTTGTTCAGGTAGCCGTTGGCGCCCATCTTGAACAGGTTCAGCGCATATTGCTGTGCCGGATAGCCGGACAGGATCAGCACCGGCAGGTTCGGTTGCCCCTGGCGGATGGTACGCAGGATATCGATGCCGCTCTGGTCGGGCATCGCAATATCCAGCAGCAGCACGTCGCAAATCTCGCGGCGTGCGATATCGAGGGCCTCGCGCCCGGTCGCCCCTTCGGCAACGACTTCGAATTCGCCCGAGGACGAAAAAATCTGTTTGAAACCTGCTCGAACTATCTGGTGATCGTCACAAATGGCAACGCGTATCATTGTCTTCCCTTAAATTTTCCTGAGGCAGGAAAGAACCGAAGCTGACGCCGCATTCCCCCTGCAGGCATGCGTTCGAGTCAGCGACATTCGCAAATGACATTCTAGCACCTCCGAGGTGCAGAACAACAGGAGCACACGCCTGAGCCGTACCGTCCCCGCCGAATGGGCGCGAGTCTCAGGTGGCCGTCGCGCCGTGCTTGAGCAGCGCTAGGATGGCGTGCAGTTCCTCGCGCAGTTCGGCCGGATCGACGGTTGGCACCGGCGCCGGGGCCGGTACCGCTTCGGCACCCTCTTCTTGATGGCTGCGGCCGTCGAGCCGGTTGCGCGCGCCGCTGATCGTGAAGCCCTGCTCGTACAGCAGCTCACGGATGCGCCGGATCAGCAGCACTTCATGGTGCTGGTAGTAACGGCGGTTACCTCGGCGTTTGACAGGCTTCAGCTGAGTAAATTCCTGTTCCCAGTAACGCAGGACATGCGGCTTGACCCCACACAAATCGCTGACCTCGCCTATCGTGAAATAGCGCTTGGCCGGAATCGGCGGCAATACGGTCATTTCCATCTTGTTCGGTCGCTCGTTCTGGGTCATCTCGGCTCAATCAGGCTGCACGCGCCAGCGAGGGGCTGCCGGAACCGGCCGGATTCGCCTCCTCGACCATGCCTTTCAGCTTCTGGCTGGCGTGGAAGGTCACGACGCGGCGCGCCGTGATGGGGATTTCTTCCCCGGTTTTCGGATTGCGTCCCGGCCGTTGCGGCTTGTCGCGCAACTGGAAGTTGCCGAAGCCGGACAGCTTGACCGCTTCGCCGCGCTCGAGCGCGTTGCGGATTTCATCGAAGAAGGTTTCGACCATGTCCTTGGCTTCGCGCTTGTTCAAGCCGACCTGCTCGAAGAGCAGCTCGGCCAGCTCGGCCTTGGTCAGGGTCGGGAGTGCCTGCTCCGCTTCCTTGCGCACCTTGGCCACCTGCATTGCACGATGCAGATCGGCGGCCAGCGCTTCCTGGAACACGGCGGTGTCGACGTCGTTGTTGTTAATTTTGCTGCCTCAGACAGTGTTTTGGTGGGGGCGCGGGCGGCTGCCCGCTGCCCCGGTCAGGCACGGTGTCCCTACGAACCCGTGCCCTTGTCAAGCGCGAAGTTTCGCGCCCCGTTGTTGCGCTGCGGTAGCGAGCGCGGCCATGATGGCCTCGACCGCATCGTCCTGCAGCGTCGATTGAGTATCTTGCAAGCCAAAGCGGAAAGCAAGGCTTTTTTCATCCGACTCCAGGCCCTTGCCGCGATATTCATCAAATAAAACAACGGCTTGCACGAGCTTGCCGAGCGGGTTCGCGGCCAGTTCGGCATGGAAGGCGTCGATCAGCGCCTGGGCCGGAACGTCCTGCTTGACCACCAGCGCCAGGTCGCGCGTGGCGCCCGGGAACTTGGAAATCTCGGCATAGGCGGGCACCGCGCGGGCACGCAGGGCGTCCGCATCGACCTCGAACAGCACGGGCGCCTGCGGCAGGTCGTACTTCTGCAGCCAGCGCGGATGCAGTTCGCCGACGATGCCCACGACCTTGCCGTCGACTTCGACGGAGGCGCAGCGTCCCGGGTGCAGCGCCGGATGTTCCGCCTTGGCGAAACGGACGGCGCGCGGCGCGAACAGCGCTTCCAGGTCGCCCTTGACGTCGAAGAAGTCGACGGCGCGGGTGGGCGCGCCCCACTGCTCGTCCACGGCCGGGCCGTAGGCGATGGCGGCGACGCGCTTCGGCTGGTCGAAGCCGGCCACGGACAGCGGACCGTCCTGGGCGTCGCTGTTGCGCAGGTACACGGCGCCCACTTCGAACACGCGCACGCGACCGGCCTTGCGGTTCAGGTTGTAGCGCACGTTGGCGAGCAGGCTGCCGATCAGCGTCGAGCGCATCACGCTCATCTGGCTGGCGATCGGATTCTGCAGGCGGATCGGATTCGTGTTGTCGGCGAAGTCCGCTTCCCACCCCTGCTCGACGAAGCTCATGTTCACCACTTCCTGGTAGCCCAGGTCGGCGAGCTGGCGGCGGATGGCGAACAGCGAACGGGTGTTTTCCGGCTCGATCAGCATGGCGCTCGGCGCGACGGGCGGCAGCGTCGGGATGTTTTCGAAGCCGTACACGCGCGCCACTTCCTCGATCAGGTCTTCCTCGATCTCGATGTCGAAGCGGTACGAGGGCGCCGTCACGCGGAACAGGCCTTCCTCGCGTTCGAACGGCAGGTGCAGGCGCGTGAAGATGTCGGCCACCATGTCGTCGCTGACGGGCACGCCGATCACCTTGGCGGCGCGCGCCGTGCGCAGCGTCACTGGCTGGCGCTGCGGCAGGTTCGGGGCCTGGTCGTCGACGGGGCCGACCTTGGTGTCGGTGGTGCCGCAGATCTCGACGATCAGCGAGGTCAGGCGCTCGATATTCTCGACGGTGCCCGCGAAATCGACGCCGCGCTCGAATCGGTGGGCGGCATCGGTCGAGAAGTTGTAGCGGCGCGCGCGGCCCTGGATGGCGTTCGGCCACCAGAACGCCGCTTCCAGGTAGATGTCGGTCGTATCCAGCGTGACAGCGGTGGCGTCGCCGCCCATGATGCCGGCCAGCGATTCGATCTCCTTGTCGTCGGCGATCACGCCGACCCACTCGTCGACCTCGACGGTGTTGCCGTTCAAGAGCTTCAGCGACTCGCCCTTCTTGCCCCAACGCACGTCGATGCCGCCGTGGATCTTGGCCAGGTCGAACACGTGCGACGGCTGGCCCATCTCGAGCATCACGTAGTTGGAGATGTCGACGAGGGCCGACACCGAGCGCTGGCCGCTACGTTCCAGGCGGCGCTTCATCCATTCCGGCGTCGCGGCGCGGGCATTCAGGCCGCGGATGACGCGGCCCGTGAAACGGCCGCAGAGGTCTGGCGCCGAGACCTTGACCGGCAGCACTTCGTCAGTCGACACGGGGACGGGGCGGAACTGCGCCACCGTCAGCGGCTCGCCCGTCAGGGCCGACACTTCGCGCGCCACGCCCAGCACGGACAGGCAGTCCGCCTTGTTCGGAGTCAGCTTGATGGTGAACTTCAGGTCGTTCAATTGCAGGTAGTCGCGGATGTTCTGGCCGACGGGCGCATCTTCCGGCAGCTCCATCAGGCCGCTGCCCTCTTCCGAGATCTTGAGCTCCTTGGCCGAGCACATCATGCCCTGCGACTCGACGCCGCGCAGCTTGCCGACCTTGATCTCGAACGGCTTGCCGTCCGCGCCCGGCGGCAGGACGGCGCCCGCCATCGCGCAGATCGCCTTCATGCCGGCGCGCACGTTCGGGGCGCCGCACACGATGTTCAGCAGCGTGCCCGTGCCGACGTCGACCTGGCACACGTTCAGGCGGTCCGCGTTCGGGTGCTTGGCCACTTCCTTGACTTCGGCCACGACCACGTTCGAGAACGGCGGCGCGACGGCTTCGACTTCCTCGACCTCCAGGCCGGACATCGTGAGCAGGTGGGCCAGTTCGTCCGAATTCATCTTCGGATCGACCATGGTACGGAGCCAGTTTTCAGAGAATTGCATAATTGTTTGCTTTCGTTTGATCGAACGGTGTCTGCTTAATTGAACTGCTTGAGGAAGCGCAAATCGCCCTCGTAGAACAGTCGCAGGTCGTTGATGCCGTAGCGCAGCATCGTCAGGCGCTCGAGGCCGGAGCCGAACGCGAAGCCGATGAATTTCTCGGGGTCCAGGCCGAAGTTGCGCACGACGGTCGGGTGCACCTGGCCGGCGCCCGACACTTCCAGCCAGCGGCCCTTCAGCGGGCCGGAACCGAAGGCGATGTCGATCTCGGCCGACGGTTCGGTGAACGGGAAGTAGGACGGGCGGAAGCGCACCTGCAGGTCGTCGGTCTCGAAGAAGGCCTTGACGAAATTCAGGTAGACGCCTTTCAGGTCGGCGAAGCTGATGTCCTCGCCGATCCACAGGCCTTCGACCTGGTGGAACATCGGCGAGTGGGTGGCGTCGCTGTCGACGCGGTAGGTGCGGCCCGGCGCGATCACCTTGATCGGCGGGGTATGGGTGCGGGCATAGCGCACCTGCATGGGACTCGTGTGGGTGCGCAGCAGCAGCGGCTTGCCCGTGCTGTCCTGGCCTTCGATGTAGAACGTGTCCTGCATCGAGCGGGCCGGGTGGTTTTCCGGGCTGTTCAGCGCGGTGAAGTTGGTCCAGTCGGTTTCGATCTCGGGGCCGTCGGCCACGTCGAAACCGATCGAGCGGAAGATCTGTTCGACCCGCTCCCAGGTACGCATGACGGGGTGGATGCCGCCCATCGAGCGGCCGCGGCCGGGCAGCGTGACGTCGATCGATTCGGCGTTCAGGCGCGCCATCAGTTGCGCGTTGGCGAGGTCCTCGCGGCGGGCGGTCAATGCCTGTTCGATTTTTTCTTTGGCAGCATTGATCAGGGCGCCCTGGGCCTTGCGCTGCTCCGGGTCGAGCTTGCCGAGGCCCTTCATCAGTTCGGTCACCTGGCCGGTCTTGCCCAGGTACTTCGCTTTTGCGTTTTCGAGCGCGGCAGCGTCCTGGGCGCTACTGAAATCGGATTGGGCCGAGACGACGAGTTCTTCCAGCGAGTTCATGGATATTCTTTTCCTGTTTTGATGGCGGGAGGCGCCAGAAACAAAAACAGGGCATCGGTCTGTTCAACCTTTGCCCCGTCCTTTGTGCAGCGGCGGCCTTGCGGCAGCGCGCTGCTGTAGTGCTTGTTGCTGACGCGTATTAGGCAGCCAGCTTGGTCTTGACGGTGTTCACGATAGCGGCAAAAGCCGGCTTGTCGTTGACAGCCATGTCGGCCAGGACTTTACGGTCCAGTTCAATCGCGGCTTTCTTCAGGCCGTTCATGAAGGCGCTGTAGGTCATGCCGTGCGAACGCGAAGCCGCGTTGATACGGGTGATCCACAGTGCGCGGAAGACGCGCTTCTTGTTGCGACGGTCGCGGTAGGCGTACTGGCCAGCGCGCATGACTGCTTGCTTGGCAATACGGAATACCTTGCTGCGACGGCCACGATAGCCTTTGGCAAGTTCAAGAACTTTCTTGTGACGGGCACGTGCAGTAACCCCACGTTTTACTCGAGGCATGGTAGCTCCTTAAGATGTGAGATTAAACAGCAGACGGCATCATGCGGTAGACGCTTTGGACGTCCGACGCGTTGATGTTACGGGTGCCACGCAGCTGGCGCTTGTTCTTGGTGGTCTTCTTGGTCAGGATGTGACGCTTGAACGCCATACCCGATTTCACGGTACCACCCGGGCGCACGCGAAAACGCTTCTTCGCGGAGCTTTTGGTTTTCATTTTCGGCATAGTCTTCTGCCCTTCTACAGGCAGCCTCATATGTAACAGGATTGCAGGTGGCAGCAACGCTGCTCTTGGATGCCTGCTTTCACTTGTTTCTGCAGCAGAAGCGAGTCCACTACAGTCTTGCTTTCCCGCATCAGCAAACACGGGAACCGCAGATTCTAACACAGGTTTCGCACGAAATGTGCGCCCTCGTCCATGCCTGCGCACCGCACGCGATACAAAGCAGAAAAGGACCAGGCCCGGTCCGGCTTGCGCCGGTCCGGGACCTGGTCCTGCTGACTTGTCACGACGGGCGCGCAGCACGCCCGGGTCACGAAGAATTATTTCTTCTTCTTCGGCGCAACCACCATGATCATCTGGCGGCCTTCCAGTTTCGGGAACTGCTCGACCTGGCCATACGGCTCGAGGTCGCCGCGCAGGCGTTCCAGCATGCGTGCGCCGATGTCCTGGTGGGCCATCTCGCGGCCGCGGAAGCGCAGGGTGATCTTGGTCTTGTCGCCCTCTTCCAGGAACTTGATCAGGTTACGCAGCTTGATGCTGTAGTCGCCTTCGTCCGTACCAGGACGGAACTTGATCTCCTTGACCTGGATGATCTTCTGCTTCAGCTTCGCTTCGTGCGCTTTCTTCTGTTCCGAATACTTGAACTTGCCGTAATCCATCAGGCGGCAGACCGGCGGGACCGCGTTCGGCGCGATCTCGACCAGGTCCACGTTTTTCTCTTCGGCCAGACGAAACGCTTCGGCCAGGCTCACGATGCCCAGAGGCTCATTATCGACACCATTCAGGCGCATTTCCGGATGGGTGATTTCGCCATTGATGCGATTTTGCGACTTGTCAGTAGCTATGTTGTTTCCTTTGAAAGTATGAGTAATCGGGCCGTCTCAAGGCGGATGGTGCTTTACTTCGCCTTGGATGCTACCTCGCTCTGGAGGCGTTCCAGCAGCGCATCGATCGACATCACGCCGAGATCGACATTGCCGCGTGCGCGAACGGCCACGGTGTTTGCATCCCGTTCTTTATCGCCGACAACTAAGATGTACGGCAGTTTTTGGACGGAATGTTCACGGATTTTATAGGTAATCTTCTCGTTTCGCAAATCAGCGTGAACGCGGAGGCCAGCGGCTTTCAGCTTGGCTTCGACCTCCTTCACATAAGATGCTTGCGCATCCGAGATATTCAAGACCGCCACTTGCACCGGCGCCAGCCACAGGGGCAGCGCACCGGCATAGTTCTCGATCAGGATGCCGATGAAGCGCTCCATCGAACCCACGATCGCACGGTGCAGCATCACGGGCACCTTGCGGGTATTGTCTTCCGCGACGTATTCGGCGCCGAGGCGGCCCGGCATCGAGAAGTCGACCTGCATGGTGCCGACCTGCCACGGACGGCCCAGGCTGTCCTTCAGGTGGTACTCGATCTTCGGACCATAGAAGGCGCCCTCGCCCGGCAGCTCGGTCCAGGTCACGCCGCAGCCGCGCAGCGCCGAACGCAGCGCTTCCTCGGCCTGGTCCCAGACTTCGTCGGAGCCGATGCGGTTTTCCGGACGCAGCGCGATCTTGACGTCGATGTTCTCGAAGCCGAAGTCCTCGTACACCTTCATCGCCTGGGCGTGGAAGGCCACGACTTCCGGCGCGATCTGCTCTTCGGTGCAGAACACGTGGCCGTCGTCCTGGGTAAAGCCGCGCACGCGCATCAGGCCGTGCAGCGCGCCCGACGATTCGTTGCGGTGGCACTGGCCGAACTCGCCGTAACGCAGCGGCAGGTCGCGGTAGGAACGCAGGCCGGCGTTATAGATCTGCACGTGGCCCGGGCAGTTCATGGGCTTCAGCGCATAGGTGCGGTTCTCCGACTCGGTCGTGAACATGTTTTCACGATAATTGTCCCAGTGGCCGGTCTTCTTCCACAGCGACACGTCGATGATCTGCGGCGCCTTGACTTCGTCGTAGCCGGTGGTCTGGTAGGTCTTGCGCATGTACTGCTCGACCTGCTGCCAGATCGCCCAGCCCTTCGGGTGCCAGAAGATCAGGCCCGGGGCCTCGTCCTGGAAGTGGAAGAAGTCCAGTTGCTTTCCGAGTTTCCTGTGGTCGCGCTTTTCCGCTTCTTCCAGCATGTGCAGGTACTGCTCCTGGTCTTCCTTCCTGGTCCAGGCGGTGCCGTAGACGCGCTGCAGCATCTCGTTCTTCGAGTCGCCGCGCCAGTAGGCGCCGGCCAGCTTCATCAGCTTGAACACCTTCAGCTTGCCGGTCGACGGCACGTGCGGGCCGCGGCACAGGTCGGTGAACTTGCCTTCCGAATACAGCGACACATCCTCGTTCGCGGGGATCGAGGCAATGATCTCGGCCTTGTAGTCTTCGCCGATCGACTTGAAGTAGGCGACGGCTTCGTCGCGCGGCAGCACCTTGCGGGTCACCGGCTCGTCCTTCTTGGCCAGCTCGACCATTTTCTTTTCGATCGCCTGCAGGTCTTCCGGGGTGAACGGGCGCTTGTACGAGAAGTCGTAATAGAAACCGTTGTCGATGACGGGGCCGATGGTGACTTGCGCTTCCGGGAACAGTTCCTTGACGGCGTAGGCCAGCAGGTGGGCGGTCGAATGGCGGATGACGTCCAGGCCTTCCGGATCCTTGTCCGTGACGATGGCGAGGTCGGCATCGTGGTCGATCAGGAAGGAAGTGTCGACCACCTTGCCGTCGACCTTGCCGGCCAGCGCGGCCTTGGCCAGGCTCGGGGCGATGCTGGACGCCACCTGGGCGACGGTCACCGGGCCTTCGAATTGACGGGTCGAACCATCGGGAAGACGTACATTCAACATTGTGAGCTCCATGTCGGCGCCGTTGCGCCCGTTGATATTACAAAAATTGAAACTAAAATAACCTGGACGAAAAAAAACGCGCACTAGGCGCGTTTCATTCAGTGTTGTCGTGTTTCTCGAGACAAAAGCACACCATACCGCGTCTAGCGATTCCCCCACAACTGCGTTGTAGTTCGCGGTGTCATAACCGTTTTGTGCCTTTCTCGCTCTTACTGACGACAAGAGCGGAAAACCGAAGTTCCCCGCGCTTGCCTTTGGTGTTCTGGTGGGCGGTGCAGAATTCGAATCTGCGACCCCTTGGATGTCGACCAAGTATTCTAACCAGCTGAACTAACCGCCCGTATGCCGCTATTATAGGGAGAACCATGCGATTACGCAAGGTCATGCGCTTCGGGCGGACAAATGGTGGCCACCACGGGGCCACCGGAAGCACGTATACTGCCCGCCTGCCCCACTCTTCGCACCGCCATGTCCGACCATTCCGCCTCCTCCGCCGACTTTCACGCCCACCTCGACGGCGATGCCCGCCACGGCCATACCATCGAAGGGCGCAGCCAGAAGGCGATGGGGCTGGCGCTGGGCCTGACGCTGCTGTTCGCGCTGATCGAGGCGGTCACCGGCGTCATGTCGAATTCGCTGGCGCTGATCTCGGACGCCGGCCACATGGTCACCGATGCGGCCGCCCTCGGCCTGGCGCTGCTGGCCCAGCTGATCGCCAAGCGGCCGCCGTCGGCGCGCCATTCGTTCGGCTTCGTGCGCGCCGAGGCCTTGGCCGCCTTCGTCAACAGCCTGGCCATGCTCCTGCTGGTGGCCTGGATCGTCTACGAGGCGGCGCAGCGCCTCGTGCACCCGGAGCACGTGCAGGGCGGCGTCGTGTTCGTCGTTGCCGCGATCGGCGGCGGCATCAATATCGTGGTCGCCTGGGTGCTGTCGCGCGACGAGCAGAGCATCAATACCCGCGCCGCCCTCGTCAACGTGCTGGGCGACCTGCTCGGCTCGGCCGCCGCGATCGCCGCCGGCGCCATCATCCACTTCACGGGCTGGGTGCGCATCGACCCGATCCTGTCGATCTTCGTGTCGCTGCTGATCCTGCGCTCGACCGTGGGCATCCTGCGCGAGTCCTACCACTTCCTGATGGAAGGCGTGCCGCACCACATCGACTACGTGCAGGTCGGCACCGACCTGGCGGCCGTGCCGGGCGTGTCTTCCGTGCACGACCTGCACGTCTGGGACATGTCGCCGGGCGAGCCGGCCCTGATCGGCCATGTGCAGGTCGCGGACCTGGGGGCCTGGCCTGCCGTGCTGGAAGCGGCCAAGGCCGTGCTGCGCGAAAAGCATGGCATCGACCACGTGACGCTGCAGCCGGAAATACACAACCACTGAAACACCGCCATCGAGGCGCCGCCGCTGCGCGCAAAAGGACTTGTGTAAGCCCGCTCCGACCCGCCTGCGGCGCGCACGCCGATAGCCCGGCCGCCGGACTGCTGCGGATAATCGGTGCATGTCCACACACTCCCACGCCCCTGACTCACATGTGCATGACTCACATGTGCATGACTCACATGTGCATGACTCACATGTCCATGATGTGCTGGTCGTCGGCGGCGGTCCCGGCGGCCTGACCGCCGCGATCTACCTGCGCCGCTTCACCCGCGACGTCGCCCTCGTCGACAAGGGCAACAGCCGCCTGCGTCTGATCCCCGTCTCCCACAACTACCCCGGCTTTCCCGACGGCGTGCCCGGCACCACGCTGCTGGGCAACCTGACGGCCCAGCTGGAACGCTACGGCGGAACGATAACGCACGGCGAGATCCTCGACCTGCGCATCGAGAACGGCGTGTTCGTCGCCGACTGCTTGCCGGAGGGCGCACCGGACGACGCGCGCTGCGAGATCCGCGCCCACACGGTGCTGCTGGCCACCGGCGTGGCCGACGCGGGACTGCCCATCGAAATGTGGCGCGAGGCGATCGCCTTCGGCTCCGTGCGGCTGTGCCCCGTGTGCGACGGCTTCGACGTGATGGACAAGCACATCGCCGTGGCGACGTCGGAAGTGAATCCCGTCGGCCATGCGCTGTTCATGCGCACCTTCAGCGCCGAGGTCACGCTGTTCGAA
The DNA here is from genome assembly GCF_044901715.1 of Massilia paldalensis. NCBI lineage: Bacteria > Pseudomonadati > Pseudomonadota > Betaproteobacteria > Burkholderiales > Oxalobacteraceae > Massilia > Massilia paldalensis. The sequence goes on along the minus strand of NZ_JBJCIU010000001.1, from coordinate 1,154,515 downwards.
CGCATGTCGCCCACGTCGCTGACGGACGACGACCGCCGCCGCCTGGCCGCCGCCGGCGTGCGCCTGGTCGATTCGCCGCTGCTGTCGGTGACGCTGGACGCGTCGATGAAGCCCGTGCTGCACACGGAAGACGGGCAGGAACACGGCGCCGACGTGTTCTATCCGATGCTGGGAGAGAATGCCCGCTCCGGCCTGGCGGCGAAGCTGGGCGCCGAGACGGCGCAGTGCGAGGAAATCGTCGTCGACGTGCACGGCGCGACCTCGGTGCCGGGCCTGTACGCGATCGGGGACGTCACGGTCGGCCTGAACCAGATCGCCGTCGCGACGGGCCAGGCCGCAAGGGCCGCCACCCATATCCACAACCGCCTGCCGCCGGCGCTGCGCATGGGATCCACCCGCCCACCCTCGCTCGGCACGACGATGTAAGCTAGGGTCATCGACCCGATACGGATACGAAGAAGGAGCACCATGGCGGCATTCGACCTCTCCGACTATACCCTGGGCGAACTGAAAGGCCTGCTGTTCGACGTCGAGCAGGCCATCAAGGCACGCCGGCGCCAGGAACTGCAAGGGGCCCAGGCGCGCATCGCCGAGATCGCGCGCGATGCCGGCATTCCCATCGACGCCCTGCTCGACGCGAAACGCCGGCAGCAGGGCTGACGCCTCACCGACCGGCCTGCATGGCCGGCCCGGTCAGCGAACTTACTTGGCCGTCGCCGCTTCCTCGATCAGCTTCGCCACCTCGGCCGGGTGCGACACCATCACCACGTGCGAGGCGCCGTCGACGGTGACGGTGTGGCGCGATTTCGCGCGCTCGGCCATGAACGCCATCGCCGCCGGCGGGATGTTCTTGTCCTGCTTGCCGTAGATCGACCACGACGGGATCTTCTTCCATGCCGGCTCGCCCGAGGCTTCCTTCAGGGCCGCATCCGTCACCGGGCGCTGGCCGGCGGCCATCAGCACGGCCTTGGCGTGGGGCACGTCGGCGGCGAACTGCGCCGGGAATTTCTGCTGGTCGATGTACAGGTCGGTGCCTCCGCCCGCCAGCGGCACCGGCTTGGCCAGCGCCGGTCCCAGCGTGCTGCCCGGGAACTTGTTGCTCAGGTCGAGCGCGCTCTCGCCCTTGTCCGGCGCGAACGCCGACACGTAGACGAGGGCCTTCACGTTGGCCTGGCCGTTCGCCGCGGCCGTGATGACGGAGCCGCCGTAGGAGTGCCCCACCAGCACGACGGGACCGCCCACGCTCTTGAGCACGGACGCCACGAACTCGGCGTCGCCCTTGACGCTGCGCAGCGGGTTGGCCGCGCCGATCACGCGGTAGCCGTCGGCCTGCAGCTTGGCGGTGACGCCGTCCCAGCTCGACGAATCGGCGAAGGCGCCGTGCACCAGCACGACGGTGGGCTTGGCGGCGGCGTTCTGGGCAGCGGCCGGCGATGCGGCGCCAAGCAGGAGCGGCAGCGCGGCGGCGGCCAGCAGGGTGATGTTCTTGATGTTGTAGGTGTTCATGGAAGGCTCCTGACGATGTCGGCACCGCACGATGCGGCGCCAGCAAGCCATGCTAGCAGCGGATTCCCGCGCTGCCCCCTGCCCTACGGCCAGCCGTTGACGCCTGCTAACGGTCCTGCCCGACGAGCTCAATGCGCCGCCGCACGGCCGCCGCCGCCGCCGTGTCGCCGGCGTCCTGCGCGCGCCGTTCCTGCACGCCGAGCCAGGCCAGCAGCGGCCGGCGCCAGCCCTGGTTCGATGCCGTCTCGACGGCGGCGCCGATGTCGGCCGGGGTCAGCCTGCCCGCCTTCAGCAGCGCGCCGGCGGCCACGAGGAGCCCCAGCGGATCGGCCACGCCCGCGATGCCGGCGCCGGCGACGACGGGGCGGTGCTGCGCGGGCAGGCTGGCCGCGTCCAGGCCGCTCCAGCGGCCGTCGAGATAGGCGGCGTAGGCGCGCTGCGCGGCCGTCGCATCGGACGCCAGCGCGGCGAAGCCCGGGCAGGCATAGTCGAGCGCCGCGACGTGCGCGGCGCAGCGCACGAGCTCAACCTGCGCCACCTGGTCGAAACGGCCCGTGTCGGCCGCCGCGCGCCGGGCGCGGGCGAAGTCGGCCTCGGCGGCCGCGCTGTCGCCGTGCAGCCAGGCATCGGTAAAGCCTTCCAGCGCGCCGTGGGCATCCTGCTGCCAGGCGGGCGGCTGGGGCTTGCTGGCGCAGCCGGCCAGGACGGCGGCGGCGAGGATCGTCAGGAAGGTCCTGTTCATGGCAGCTTGATCTCCGTATCGCGCTTGAACGGCCACTTGCGGTCGATCTCGTCGACGAGGCGGTTCACCTTGCGCAGGCTGGCGTCGACCTCGCCGCGCAGGCGGCCCAGGTCCTCGGTGGCGGTGCGGGTATTGGCGCCGATGGCCTGGGCTTCGACCAGCACCGCGTCGACCTTCTGCAGCGTCGTGCGTGCATCCTTCAGCACGCCGTTCAGTTGCTGCAGCGCGGCCTGGGTGTCGTCCATCACGCCGTCCTTGCCGAACACGCGGCGGTCGGCCTTGGCGAGGATCGTGTCGACCCGGCGCAGCGTCTGCAGCAGCTGCTGCGCCTCGGCGTCGCCGCCCAGCGCCGTGCCCAGCACGCCATAGCGGCCGTTGAGCTTTCCGGTCAGCGTCTCGACGTTGTTCAGCGTGTTGCCGATGGCGGAATCGGAACGGGTCAGCGCCTCCAGGTTTTCCAGCAGCGTGCGCGCCGTGCCCAGCAGGCGCGGGATCTCGGCCGTGGCGTCGCCGCGCAGCACGGGACGCTGCGACTTGTCGGGCAGCGGCGGATCGGTCAGGATGCCGCTGTAGGCGCGCAGCCGGGTCTCGCCGACGATGCTGCGCTCGAGCGTGAACACGCTCGTGGTACGCAGCCATTTCGCATCGTCGCGGGCGATGTCGACCAGGATGTTGACCTTGCCGTCCGCGCCCAGGTCGACCTGGCGCACGCGGCCGATCGGAAAGCCCGCGAAGGTCATGTCCATGCCGGGGATGACGCCCTCGGAATCGTCGGCGACGAGGGTCAGGCGCTGGGTCTCCTGGAACACGCCGCGCGCGTACATCACGTACAGGAAGAAGGCGACGATCAGGGCGCCGATGACGACCAGCAGGATCAGGGCCTTGGTCTCGACGTGTTTCGGTTCGTCCGGGAGCGGTTCCGCCATGCGTGGTCCTTTACTTGTTCGTTTACTTGTTCAATCAGACGTATTTCAGTGCCAGCGAACTGGCTTCGATGAGCAGCAGCACGAACAACAGGCGCAGCGCGCCCGGCTGCACGTTGGAGCGCTGGCGCCAGCCGTGGCGCAGCGACTCGAGGATCGCCGCGCTGGGGATCACGGCCACGGCCAGGCCGAACAGCACGGTCTTGCACACGAAGCCCACGGTGACGGTCGGATCGAACACCCGTCCGACCGTGCGCGTATAGTCGCCCAGCCCCCACGGCGACAGCCCGTACACGTTCAGGTAGGCCAGCACGAGGACGACGACGCTGCTCGCCATGGCCAGGCTGAGCACGGAAAAGGCATTGGCCAGCAGCTGGGGCACGAGGTCGCGGCGCAGGCGCTGCAGCGCTTCGCCGGCGGCGGCATCGACGGGAACGCCGCTCCTGGCCAGGCCCAGCGCGGCCGCGTCGAAGGCCATGCTGGAGCGCAGCGCCGCGAACAGCGCCGCCGACAGGGGAATCAGTTCCAGCACCAGCACGCGCACCACCATCTCCAGCGCGAAGCGCGACAGCCCGTAGCTCTGCGCCGTCACCAGCACGATGCGGATGATGACGAGGCTTACCAGGGCCGTGAGCAGCGTGAACCAGGGCAGCACCTGCCAGGCGCTGGCGTAGATGTGGCGCTAGGTCGCCAGGCGGTTGGCGCGGTTCCATGTCGACGGCGACAGCGCCATCACGAGGGCCACCGCGCCCAGGTGCAGCATGTTCCACCAGCTGCGCAGGTAGCGCGCGGCGTGGACGCCCCAGCGGGAGGGCTTCATGTACAGGAGCGATGAGAGCGGCATGGTGAGATGATACAGTCAATACTATTGTCGCTGCGATACGGTTGGGCTGGGGCGACGGTGCAGTGGCGTTGGGTGGGCACGTGGTGCCCACCCTACGTGGATGCAACGCACCGGCGACGCATCACGTACGTTTGGCTTCGATCACGCCCTGGACCTCGCCGATGGCGGCGATCGCCTTCTGCAACTGGCCGGTGGCCCCGATCTCGGCCGTGAACACCATGCGCGCCTGGCCCTTGGCGCTTTGCGTGTTCACGCCGATCACGTTGATCTTCTCGCGCGTGAGCACTTCGGAGATGTCGCGCAGCAGGCCCTGGCGGTCCTGGGCGAGGATGAAGATGTCGATCGGGTAGACGGTATCCGATCCGGCGCGGCCCCAGTCCGTATCGAGCACGCGCTCGGGCGCCTTGGCCGCCATCTCGGCGAAGTTCTTGCAGCTGGCGCGGTGGATCGAGACGCCCTTGCCGCGCGTGACGAAGCCGACGATCGGGTCCGGCGGCGCCGGCTTGCAGCACCGTGCCAGCTGCGTCATGAGACCCTCGGTGCCCACCACCAGCACGCCCGACTTGGCGCCCTGCTCCACGCTCGAGGCGCGGCTCTTGTTGACGACGTCGACGTCCTGCAGCTCCGGCGCGGCCACGGGTTCGTGCAGCGCCGCTTCCACGTGGCGCAGGCTGAACTTGTCCTTGCCGACGGCGATGAACAGGTCGTCGACCTTGGCGAAGCCCAGCTTGTTCCCGAGCGCGTCGAGGTTGACGGCCGTCTTGCCCTCGCGCTGCAGCGTCTTTTCCACCAGCGCGCGCCCGTTGGCGAGCGTCTCGGCCAGTTCCTGGGCGTGGAACCAGGCGCGGATCTTGGTGCGCGTGCGGCTGCTCACCGTGTAGTCGTTGCCCAGCCAGTCGCGCGACGGGCCGGCGCTGCCGGGCGCCCCCTTGGCGGTGATGATCTCGCAGGTCTGGCCGTTCTTCAGCGGCGTGTTCAGCGGCACCATGATGCCGTCGACCTTGGCGCCGCGGCAGCGGTGCCCGACCTCGCTGTGCAGGTGGTAGGCGAAGTCGATCGGCGTCGCGCCCACGGGCAGCTCCAGCACGCGGGCCTGCGGCGTGAGCACGAAGATGCGGTCGTCCAGCGTCGTCGACTTCAGCTTCTCGACCCACTCGCGCTGCAGTTCCTCGTCGCCCGCGCCCGTGACGGCATCGGCGACCTCGCTCTTCCACGCCAGCAGCTGGCGCAGCCAGGCGATCTTCTCGTCGTACTGCTGGCTCTTGAAGTTGGAGCCGCCCTCTTCCTTGTAGCGCCAGTGCGCCGCCACGCCGTACTCGGCGAAGCCGTGCATTTCCTGGGTGCGGATCTGGACCTCGAGGGGGCGGCCGTCGTCGGCGTTCACGACCGTGTGCAGGGACTGGTAGCCGTTCGGCTTGGGACGCGAGATGTAGTCGTCGAATTCCTTCGGGATCGGCGTCCAGATATTGTGCACGACGCCCAGCACCGTGTAGCAGGTCTTGACGTCGGCGACGATGACGCGGAACGCGCGCACGTCGTACAGCTCGGTGAAGTCGAGGTCCTTGCCGCGCATCTTCTTCCAGATGCTGTAGATGTGCTTGGGCCGGCCGCTGACCTCGGCCTTGATGCCGGCCGCCGCCAGTTCCTTCTGCAGGCGCTCGATCGACGAGGCCACGAAGCTCTCGCGCAGCATGCGCTTCTCTTCGAGCATCTTGGCGATGCGCTTGTAGTTCTCCGGCTCGATCATGCGGAAGGCCAGGTCTTCCAGCTCCCACTTCAGCTGGAAGATGCCGAGGCGGTTCGCCAGCGGCGCATACAGGTCCAGCACTTCGCGGCCGTAGTTGCTGGTGACCTCGTCGAAGCGCTTCTTTTCCGCAAAGTAGCGCAGCGTCGTCACGCAGGACGCCAGGCGCACCAGCACCACGCGCATGTCGCTGGCCATCGCCAGCAGCATCTTGCGCAGTGTCTCGATCTGGGCCAGCGCTTCCTGGGCCGCGTTCTTGCCGCGGCCGACGGGCACCGGGGCGGCCGTCAGGTCGCGCAGGCGGATCAGCTGGTGCACGCCGCGCACCATGTCCGCGACTTCCTTGCCGAAGCGTTCCTCGATCTGCTCGGCCAGCTGCGGCTGCATGATGCACAGCTCGAACAGCAGGCCGGCGATACGCGTCTCGGCATCGCTGCGCAGCATGGCCAGCGTGCCGGCCACGCCGACCGAGAACTCGCCGGCGGACTGGCCGGACGTGGCCAGGCGCTCGCCGTAGCCGGCCAGCGCGAAGTCGAGGGCGGCCTGCACGCGCGCGCAATCGTCCGGCCCGAGGCCGTGCACGAGCTGGGTGGTGGCGTCGCCGAGCGCTGCTGTCGAAACCATGCGCCGGTCTTAGGCCTGGGCCGCGACGATGACGACTTCGACCAGGCAGGCCGGATTGGCCAGCTTCGCCTCCACGGTCGCGCGCGGCGGCGTATGGCCCTGGGCGACCCATTCGTCCCACACGCTGTTCATGCCGGGAAAGTCGGCCATGGTGGCGATGTAGATCTGGGCCGACAGGATGCGCGTCTTGTCGCTGCCCGCTTCCTGCAGCAGGCGGTCGACGTGGCCCAGCACCTCGCGGGTCTGGCCCACGATGTCCTGGCTCGTGTCCTCGGCGATCTGGCCGGCCAGGTACACGGTGCCGTTGTGGATGGCGGTTTCGGACAGGCGCTTGCCTACGTGCAGTCGTTTGATTTCCATACGCTCTTTCATCAGTAAAAAACGGGTCCGGCCATGGCCGGACGAACAATCGGTGCCGGCCTTCAGCCGGTCAGGAATTCCCGTGCGATCGCGATCTGCTCCGGCTGCACGAAGGTCGGCGCATGGCCGACGCCCGCGATCTCGACCAGCCGCGGCCGCGGCCCGCGCCGCGTCATTTCCTCGGCCGTGGCGCGCGACAGCAGGTCGGACAACGCGCCCCGCACCAGCAGCGTCGGGCAGCGGATCGCATCGAACGCCTGCCACAGGCGCGCCTCGTCCGCACGCGCCTGCTGCGCCGTGAGCGCGGCGAACGGGGCGGCCAGCTTCGGGTCGTAGTGGCGCGTCCACTGCCCGTCGGGCAGCCGCACCAGCACGTCGCGCGCCAGCTTGTCCCACTCGGCATCGCTGTGCGGGCCGAACGCGCCCGACACGGTGCGCACGTAGGCGGCGCCCGCCTCGTAGCTGGCGAAGCGCAGGTCCTGGCCGATGTACTCGCCGATGCGCGCCAGCGCGGCCGGGTCCAGCACGGGGCCGATGTCGTTCAGCACCAGGCGCTTGACGGGGCTGTCCGCGAACGAGGCGAGGATCATGCCGACCAGGCCGCCCATCGAGGTGCCGAACCAGTGCACGCCCTCATCGCCATCCGCGCCGTCCGCGCTGCCCTGCGTCACGCGGGCGATCAGCGTGACCATGTCGGCGACGTACTGGGGCACGGCATAGTCGGCGGCGTCGCGCAGGCGCTCGGAGCGGCCGCGTCCGGCAACGTCCGGGCACACGACGCGATAGCGATCCGACAAGGCGGCTGCCAGCGCGTCGAAGTCGTCGGCGACGCGCGTCACCCCGTGCACGCACACGAGCACGCGCGGGTTGGCCGGGTCGCCCCACTCCTTGTATGCCATGCGGTGCAGGCCGGCCGGCGAACTGCACTGCACGGACTTCAGCCTCGCTTCGCTCATGTCCTGGTCTTCCGTCTAGACGCGCCGCCAACATTTTAAACGGCGATACGATTAGAATTCTACCAAGTCTGGCCAATAAAGGCCCAGGCGCTCCAGCCTGGCGCACCGTTCAACCTGTCCATCGAAGGAGATGTCATGCAATCCACCATGTTAAGCGGCAAGACAGCGCTCGTTACCGGCTCGACGTCCGGTATCGGCCTGGGCATCGCCCGCGCGCTCGCCGAACAGGGCGCGAACATCGTGTTCAACGGCTTCGGCGACGCCCAGCAGATCGAGAAGCTGTACACCGACATCGGCCAGGAGTTCGGCGTCCGCACGGCCTATCACAACGCCGACATGTCCAAGCCCGACCAGATCGAGGCGATGATGCGCTTTGCAAGCGATAAATTCGGCGGCGTCGACGTCCTCGTCAACAATGCCGGCATCCAGTACGTGGCCAACGTCGAGGACTTCCCCGTCGAGAAGTGGGATGCCATCATCGCCATCAACCTGACCTCGGCCTTCCACACGAGCCGCCTCGCCCTGCCCTACATGAAGCAGAAGAACTGGGGCCGCATCATCAACCTGGCCTCGGCCCACGGCCTGGTGGCGTCGGCCCAGAAATCGGCCTACGTGGCGGCCAAGCACGGCCTGGTGGGCCTGACCAAGTCGACGGCGCTGGAAACGGCGACGACGGGCGTCACCGCCAACGCCATCTGCCCGGGCTGGGTGCTGACCCCGCTGGTGCAGAAGCAGGTCGACGACCGCGCCGCGCGCGAAGGCATCAGCGGCGAGCAGGCCAAGAAGGACCTGCTGCTGGAAAAACAGCCGTCCGGCGAATTCGTCACTCCGGAAGAACTGGGCGCGCTGGCCGTGTTCTTCTGCAGCCCGGCCGCCAACCAGGTGCGCGGCGCCGCCTGGAACATGGACGGCGGCTGGGTCGCCCAGTAGTCGCCGCTGGCGCTGCAATGGCGCCGCCTCGTCTACAATGGCGCCCATGAACGAAGATCCCATCGAAGTCCGCGGCCTGCACGAGGCCTGCATCGAACTGGCCCACGTCGTCCTGGCGGCGGGCCAGCCGGAGGTGTCGCGCGACATCCTCGAGACGCTCGCGTCCCGGTTCGAGCGCGAAGCCGCCGACTTCGCCCTGATGGTCGCGAACGGCGGCCGCGACACGGCCCTGCTGACACGCGCCGTCCACTACCTGATCGACGCGCACGCGCTGCCGCTGATGGGTACCGACATGGAATGGTTCCGCCAGGCGCTCGCCTGCCTGGTCGAGCTGGCCGTGCCGAACATCGCGCTGTCGGCACGGGGCGGCGCCTTCCTTGCCGACGTCGAGGAAGGCATCCGGCAATCCATGCAGGACATGGAGTAACGACAGTCAAGGCGTCCGGCCAGACTCCGTCTTGCCCAGTTCCTCGATGGCCAGCCTGTACTGGCGCGAGGCCTTGAGACGCTTCAGGTAGCGGATCGGCCGCTTCTTGTCCATGCCGATATCGTAGGTCAGACTGCCACGCACGCCGCAATGGAAGGAACAGCTCGACTCGGCATCTGGCGTGGCTCGGTCGGTCAGCTTCAACCTGCCATGTGATACCCCCACCTTCAATGCGCACGGCGCACGCCCCGGGAGCGGCGGATCCGGGTCGTGGTAGACGAATTCGCCACCTTCGTAGCGCGCCATGCCCGAGATGCCGCAGGTGTGGCCATTGTAGAAATCGAGATGGGCGCGGACGTACGCGTGGTCGGCGTCGAACGGCACGATTTCGACGATGTTCTCAGCCTGGTACGGTTCGTCCGGCTTGCCGGGCACGATGATGCCGCTGCTAAAGCGTTCCTTGTAGACGCCCGCCATCTGCTGCATAAGGCGCACAGGCTCCTGCGCAGCGGCATGCAGGGACAGCATGGACAGGCATATCAGCATCGCGCGCGTCGTTTTCATCACGGTTTCGTAAGGAAAGGATACTCGTCCATCATAGATCATTCTTCGCTATGATTGCGCCTCCATAACGATAAGGAAGACAAGCATGCGGACCTGGGCCAGCTCACTCGCACTCGCCACCCTCACCCTCTTCGGCACCGCGGCCTATGCCGCCGATGCGGCCACGCCGGCCCGCCCCGTACTGATCAGCGCCGAGCGCGTCTGGACCGGGCACGGCGCCGCGCACCAGGGCTGGAGCGTGCTGGTCGCCCAGGGCCGCATCCAGGCCGTCGGCCCGGCATCCGGCATGGCGGTCCCGGCCGACGCCGAGCGCGTCGACCTGCCGGGCAAGACCCTGATCCCCGGCCTGATCGACCTGCACTCGCACGTGCTGCTGCACCCCTATAACGAGACCACCTGGGACGACCAGGTGATCAAGGAAGCGCCCGCCTACCGCATCGCCCTGGCCGTGCGCCACGCGGCCGACACGCTGCAGGCCGGTTTCACGACGCTGCGCGACCTGGGCACCGAGGGCGCCGACTATGCCGACGTCGGCATCAAGCGCGCCATCGACGAAGGCCAGGTCCCGGGCCCGCGCCTGCTCGTCGCCACCCGTGCCATCGTCGCCACGGCCAGCTACGGCCCGGCCGAGCGCAGCTACCGCCCCGACATGGACATTCCCTACGGCGCCCAGCAGGCGACGGGCGTCGACGAGGTCACGAAGGCCGTGCGCGAGCAGGCGTCGCATGGCGCCGACTGGATCAAGTTCTATGCCGACTACCGCACCGGCGTCGACGGCAGCACCCGCCCCACGTTCACGCTGGAGGAAATGAAGGCGATCGTGGCCGCGGCCCACGTCAGCGGCCGCAAGGTGGCGGCCCATGCCAGCAGCGACGACGCGATTCGCCTGGCCGTGCTGGCCGGCGTCGATTCCATCGAACACGGCTACGGCGCCAGCGAGGCCACCTTCAGGCTGATGCTGGAACGCCATACCGCCTATGTGCCGACGCTGACGGCGCCGGAAGCGATCGGCGAATACTTCCAGAAGCACCAGCGCGGCGGCGCCCCGACCCCGGCGATGCAGCAGGCGGCACGCGCCTTCCAGCTGGCGCGCAAGCTGGGCGTCACGATCGGTAACGGCAGCGACGTCGGCGTCTTCACCCACGGCACCAACGAACGCGAACTGGAATGGATGGTGCGCCTGGGCATGAGCCCGACGGATGCGCTGCGGGCCGCCACCGTCGTCGCGGCCGGCATCCTGGCCAAGCCGGAGCTGGGCGCCATCCGCAACGGCAACCTCGCCGACCTCGTCGCCGTCGACGGCGATCCGACGGCGGACATTGGCGCGCTGCGCAAGGTGGGTTTCGTCATGAAAGGAGGCGTTATTCACCGCAGGCAGCAATGATTCTACGCAGCAACTTCTTTCGTTATATGTTGAACGGATATCCTGATATCAACACAAAGCCTGCGGTTTTCCACAATAGCTGCGGCAGATATTTTTTGTGATGATGACCGTGTTATCAATCGCGTATGACCCCAGTCATGAAAAAACCATTCTATAAAGTCTTGTATATCCAGGTGCTGTTCGCCATTATCGTCGGCGTCCTCCTCGGTATCTTCGACCCTGCACTCGGCGAAAAGATGAAGCCTTTGGGAGACGGCTTCATCAAGCTTATCAAGATGATCATCGCGCCCGTGATTTTCTGTACGGTCGTCGCCGGTATCGCCGGCATGCAGGACATGAAGAAGGTCGGCCGCGTCGGCGGCAAGGCCCTGCTCTACTTCGAGATCGTGTCCACCTTCGCGCTGGCGATCGGCCTGATCGTCGCCAACCTGGTCAAGCCGGGCGCCGGCTTCAACGTCGACCCGGCCACGCTGGACACCCACGCGATTGCCCAGTACACGGACAAGACCAAGTCGCTGTCGACCATCGACTTCCTGCTGAACATCATCCCGACCACCTTCGTGGACGCGTTCGCCAAGGGCGAGATCCTGCAGGTGCTTCTGGTCGCGCTGCTGTTCGGCTTCTCGCTGTCGATGCTGGGTGAGCGCGGCCGCCCCGTCGCCCGCCTGATCGAAGAGCTGTCGCACGCCATCTTCGGCGTCGTGAACATCGTCATGAAGGCCGCCCCGATCGGCGCCTTCGGTGCCATGGCCTTCACCATCGGCAAATACGGCGTCAAGTCGCTGATCCCGCTGGCTTCGCTGGTCGGTTCGTTCTACCTGACCTGCGCGCTGTTCGTCGTCATCGTGCTGGGCACCATCGCCAAGATGACGGGCTTCTCGATCTTCCGCTTCCTGTCCTACATCCGCGAAGAACTGCTGATCGTGCTGGGTACCAGCTCGTCGGAAAGCGCACTGCCGGCCATCATGCGCAAGCTGGAAAAACTGGGCTGCCCGAAATCGGTCGTCGGCCTGGTGGTCCCGACCGGCTACTCGTTCAACCTGGACGGCACCAATATCTACATGACGATGGCCGCGCTGTTCGTTGCCCAGGCAACCAACACCGACCTGACCCTGACCCAGGAACTGACCATCCTGCTGGTGGCGATGCTGACCTCGAAGGGCGCATCGGGCATCACCGGCGCCGGCTTCATCACGCTGGCCGCGACCCTGGCCGTCGTCCCGACGATTCCGGTGGCCGGCATGGCGCTGATCCTGGGCATCGACAAGTTCATGAGCGAATGCCGCGCCCTGACCAACATCATCGGCAACGGCGTCGCGACCATCGTCGTGTCGAAGTGGGAAGGCGAACTGGACAAGGATCGCCTGACCGCCGAGCTGAAGCACCCGACCCCGGACAATCCGGCCAACGACCCGACGCCGGAAGTCGATCCGCGTCCGGTGCGCGAAGCGGCATAAGTTCGCACCACCCAGGAAAAACGCCGGGCTCGTCCCGGCGTTTTTCATTGGCGCACCGGCGCCGCGCGGCATCCTAGTCCCGGTCGCGGTCCATGCGTTGCTGCAGCAGCCACAGCCGCGCGTACATCCCCTTGGCACGCAGGAGTTCCGCATGCGTGCCCTGCTCGGCGACACGGCCCCGCTCCATGACGACGATGCGGTCCGCGTTCACGATGGTCGACAGGCGGTGCGCGATGACGAGCGTGGTGCGGTTCTTCGCCAGCCGTTCCAGCTCCTCGACGATCGCGTGTTCCGACACCGAATCGAGCGCCGACGTCGCCTCGTCGAAGATCAGGATCGCCGGGTCCTTCAGGATGGCGCGCGCGATGCCGATGCGCTGGCGCTCACCGCCGGAAAAATTCACCCCGCGCTCGCCCGCCGGGCTGGCATAGCCTTCCGGCAACGCGGCGATGGTGTCGTGCAGCTGGGCAGCGCGTGCCGCGGCCTCGACCGCCGCCGCATCCGCCCCGGGCCGCGCATAGGCGATATTGTTGCCGACGCTGTCGTTGAACAGGGGAGCATCCTGCGGCACGACGCCGATTGCGCGGCGCACGCTGGACGGGCTGTGCAGGCGGATGTCCTGGCCGTCCACGAGGATGCGTCCGTCGTCCGGATCGTAGAAGCGCAGCAGCAGGCGCGCCAGCGTCGACTTGCCCGATCCGCTCCTGCCCACGACGGCCAGCGTCGTCCCCGGCGCGATGCGCAGGCTGACCCCGTCGAGCACGGGCCGGCCCGGTTCGTAGCCGAAGCGCACGTCCTCGAACACGACTTCCCCCGCCTGGACCCGCAGCGGCGGCAGGCGCTCGGCGTCGGGCATGTCGGGCGGCACGCGCAGCAGCGCGAACAGGCGCTCGGCGTTCACCCAGGCGTCGCGCGATTCGCGGTAGACGAAGCCCAGCGCATTCAGCGGCAGGCAGACCTGCAGCGCATAGGCATTGATCAGCACCAGGTCGCCCACGCTGAGGCGCCGTTCCAGCACGGCCATGCCCGCCAGCACCATGATCGCCGCCACGCCGATCCCGATGACGAAGCTCTGGCCGACGTGCAGGATGAACAGGGCGCGCTGGTTGCCGAGTCCTGCCTCTTGCCACTGGGCCATGATCCTCGAAAACTTGTCCAGCTCCACCGCTTCATTGGTGAAATACTTGACCGTATCCAGGTTCAGCAGGCTGTCCGTCAGCTGCCCCTTGGCGCGCGCGTCGAGCTTGTTGACGCGGCGCTGGTACACCACGCGGCGCGCCGTGAACACGAGGGTGAAGCCGCAATACAGGAGGAAGGTGGCGAGGATGATCAGGGCAAAGCCGCCCGGATAGCGGCGCAGCATGACGGCCAGCACGAGGCCGATCTCGACCAGCGTGGGCACGATGGTGAACAGCCCCACGCCGAGCAGGAAGGCGATGCCGCCCGTGCCGCGGTCGATGTCCGGCAGCAGGCTGCCGACCTGGCGCTGGGCGTGGAAGCGCGGGCCCAGCGCGAACAGGTGGGCGAACGTCTGGCGCGCATAGTCCTGCACGGCGCTCAGCGTGACGCGCGCGAACAGCAGGTCGCGCCATTCGTTGAACAGCGTCGCGGCGAAGCGCAGCACGGCATAGCCGACCAGCAGGTAGAGCGGCAGGCGCGCTGGTAGCGTCGGCTGGGAAAAGGCGTCGATGATGCGCTTGAGCAGCAGCGGCACGGCCACCGTGGCGACCTTGGCGACCAGCAGCAGGCCGATGGAGGCGAGGATGCGCCAGCGCCACGCGCGCATCACGGCCCACAACGCGCGGACGAAGCGGCGCCTTGCCGCTTGGCTGGCGGCGGCGTCCTCTGGGGGCGGGGCTGGCGTGTCCACGGATCGTCGGCATGGCGGCTATCCTGCTTGGACATGCGAAACCGCGCGAGTGCACGGACAAACGGCGCTTGCCCGGCCCGGGCAGCGCTCGTCTCCTAGCATTATCTCCTGGCCTTATTTTCTGGCGGCGCGCGCGGCCGGCAGGTTCTCGAGCCGGAACACCACGTCCACGGGCTGGCGCAGCCTCAGCGCGGGAATGACCAGCAGCTGCTCGCGGTCCGTCTGGCTGGCGCGGCCGCCGTCCGCGCGCCGCGCCGTCTCGCGGAAGTCGCCCCGCTCGAGGCCCATGGCCGTCGTCAGGTTCTTCAGCTGGTCCGGCGTGGCGCCCATCACGGCGCCGACCCGGCGTCCCGCCGCGGCCGCCATCACGTCGGCGCGGCGGCGCGCGTCGCGGATGGCTTCGGTGACGAGCTCGTCGTTGAGCTGGTCCATCGTCGACAGGCCGAACGACGCGGCGAAGCTGTCCAGGTTGGGCTTGCCGAGCAGGCCGCCGGCCAGCGCGGGCCACACGGTGAGGTTCCTGACGTTGACGTGCACGTCGCAGCGAATTTCGTACAGCGGCTCGCCCGCCGCCCCCTGCTCGCCCTTGCGCACGGACTGGCGCACCTCGCGCGCCTGGGCGTCTTCCGGGTCCAGCCCCACCTGCCGCATCAGCGCATGCAGCTCGCCCATGCGCGCTTCCAGCACGGCGCGCGCCGCGGCCGGGTCGGCATCGGTGGCGACGATCTCGAAGTCGAGGCTGCCGATGTCCGGCAAGGCGGCCTGGAAGGCGCTGCCCGTCACGTGCACGAACGGGTAGGCAGGCAGGTCGGCCGCCGATGCGGTGGCCACGGCGGCGCCGGACAGCGCGAGGGAGACGGCAAAGGCGGATGCGGCGAGGCGGGTGTTCGGCAGGATCATCGGAGCGCTCCATGTGTAGACAATGTTTTCTATGTTAGGCCGCTTCAGTCCGCCGCGGCAAGCCGCCGCACGAAAAATAAATGTGTAGACAAAGCGATCTAGACGGTTTAGTCTAGGTTATCGAATCATCATTGCCGTCGCGAGGAATTCCCATGGCCAAGTCCCCTGCCCTACCGAAGCCGACCCCGGCGGAACTCGACCTGCTGCAGGTCCTGTGGCCGCTCGGCGCCGCCACCGCCCGCCAGGTCCACGATGCGATCGTCAAGGAGCGTCCGGACGTCACCTACGCGACCGTGTTGCGGCTGATGCAGATCATGCACGGCAAGGGCTTGCTGATCCGCGACGAGAGCGAACGATCGCATGTGTACGCACCGGCCCAGGCCCAGGAATCGCTGCAGACGAACCTGCTGAAGGACTTGATGCAGCGGGCCTTCTCGGGCTCCGCGACGGCCCTGGTGCTGGCCGCGCTCAAGACCGGCATCTCCAGGAAGGAAAGGGAGGAAATCGAGAAGCTGCTGAAGGATGGAGACGCGGACGGAGACGCCCGATGAGCGCCCAGGCGGTGGTTGCCGCGCTCGGCTGGGTACTGTTGAACTTCCTGTGGCAAGGCTGCGTCATCGCCTGCATCACGGCGGAACTGCTGGTGGCCTTGCGCAATGCGCGTCCCGAGTCCCGCTATGCCGTCGCCTGCCTCGGCCTGGCCCTGTGCCTGGCCTGGCCCGCCGCGGTCCTCGTCAGCGTCCTTGCGGGGCCGCACGATGCCCAGGCCGGCGCCGTCTTCTTCGGCATCGGCTTCCAGGCGGTACCGGCGAGTGAGCCCGGCAACTGGCTGGCCTGGCTGCAGGCGCACACGGGCTGGATCGTGGCGCTGTGGACGGCGTGCGTGGCGGCATTGTGCCTGCGCACGGCGACGGGCCTCCTGTGGATCGGCCGCACCGTGCGCAAGGAGCGCGGCGATCCCGCGTGGCAGGCACGCCTCTCCGCCATGGCCGAGCGTTGTGGCCTCGGGCGCGACGTGCGCCTGCGCGTGGTCGAGCGGCTCGCCAGTCCCGTGACGGCCGGGTGGTGGCGGCCCGTCGTGCTGGTGCCCGCCTCGCTCGTGGCCGGCATGCCGCCGCACTTGCTGGAAGCGCTGCTGGCGCACGAACTCGGCCACATCAAGCGCCACGACTACCTCGTGAACCTGCTGCAGAACGTGGTCGAGATCCTGCTGTTCTACCACCCGGCCGTCTGGTGGATCTCGCGCCGGATCCGCACCGAGCGCGAGCAGATCGCCGACGACTTCGCCGCGCGCCACCTGGGCGATCCGCGCCGCCTGGCGCTGGCCCTGTCCGAACTCGAACGCCTGCAGTTCGCCGGCACCGGCCTCGCCCAGGCCGCCAATGGCGGCGACCTGCTGGCCCGCATCCGCCGCCTGCTGCGTCCCAGCACGCAGTCGCTGGACTGGCGCGCGCTCGTCCCCGTGCTGGGACTGGCGCTCGCCTTCGCCGGCAGCGCCCAGGCGCTCGCCGGCCGCGACGCCGTGCTGGCGGACCAGCGCTCGATGACGACCAAGGCGCTGGCCGACTTCAGCAGTTGCGCGCGGCCCGATTATCCGCAGGCCGACATCGACGCCGGCCACCAGGGCACCGTCACGCTGGCCTTCCTCGTCGACCAGACCGGCATCGTCGGCGATTCCCGCGTCGAGCGCTCGAGCGGCTTCGCCTCGATGGACGAGGCCGCGCACGGCGCCCTGCGCAAATGCCGCTTCCACCCGGCGCTCCAGCAGGGCCGTCCCGTCACCGAATGGACCAGGGTGCAGTATGTCTGGACCCTTGAGTGACACCGCCCGGCTAGGCAGCTAGCCGGTTCCGCTTCCCCGTCGTTCCCGGCGCACCGCGCCGGCCCCGTTGCGCCCGCCGCACGGCGCATCGTCACGTCCGTCAACAACGAGCCGAGTGCTCATCAACCAGGAGAAGACCATGTACCAACGCACGATCTCGATGCAATCCCGCGCCGCCCTGCTGGCGGCATGCCTGCTGGGCATCGCCGGCTGCGCCACGGCAGCGGACACCAAGGGCAACGAGCGCGCCCTGCTCGACTTCGACAGCTGCGCCAAGCCCGAGTATCCGCATGCCGACGTCCAGGCCGGGCACCAGGGCACGGTCACCCTGAACTTCCTCGTCGACCAGGACGGCAAGGTCGGCGACTCGAAGGTCGCCAAGTCCAGCGGCTTCCCGACCATGGACGAGGCCGCGCGCACGGCGCTGGTCAAGTGCCGCTTCCGCCCCGCGACGAAGAACGGCAAGCCGGTCAAGGACTGGACCAAGGTGCAGTACGTCTGGACGCTGAAGTAAGGCGACACCCTGGTGGCCGCCCGCGGCGCCCTGGCGTCGCCACGGACGGCGTCACCACGCCATTGACCGCCACATTCGAGGAACATCATCCGTGCGCCATTACTTCATGTTGTACGCGACGCTCGTCGCCGCTGCTGCGGTGCATGCCGCCCCTGCGTCCACGACACGCGCGACGCTCGTCGAACGTGTCGCGGTGGAACTGGAACGCGCCTATATCGATGCCGGACAGGCCGCCCGGCTGGGCCCGGCGTTACGCCGTGCCGACTTCGGCCCCAACCTCGACGACGAAGCGTTCGCCAAGGCGGTCACGACGCTGATGCAGGACGTCAGCCGCGACCCGCACCTGCGTCTGATCTACGATGCGAGACCCGCCCCGGCCGGCGGTGCCGGTACGCCCGCGCCAGCCGACATCGCCAGGCGGCAGGCCTACCTGAGGGAACGGAACTATGGCATCGAGCGCGTCGAGTGCTTGCCGGGCAATATCGGCTACCTCAAGACGCGGTTTTTCGCGCCGGCGGCCGATGCCGCGCCGTCCATCGGCGCGGCAATGACCCTGCTGGCCAATACGCGCGCCCTGATCCTCGACATGCGCGAGAACGATGGCGGCGCGGCCGATGCGCTCCCCCTGATGGCCAGCTACCTGTTCGATGCACCCACCCACTTGAGCGACCTGTACCGGCGTGAAGGCAACGTGACCGAGCAACAGTGGACGTTTCCCGGCGTTCCCGGGAACCGCTACGGGATGGACAAGGAGGTCTACATCCTGACCAGCAAAGCCACGTTCTCGGCGGCGGAAGGCCTGGCGTTCGCACTGAAGAACCGCAAGCGCGCCATCATCGTCGGCGAAACGACTCGCGGCGGCGCGCATCCGTCGCGCATCAAGCGGCTCGACGAGCACTACGCGCTGATGGTGCCCGCCTCGACGGCGCGGGATCCCGTGACGCGACTGGACTGGGAAGGCACGGGCGTCCAGCCCGATGTGGCGGTGCCCGCTGCACAGGCGCTGACGCGCGCCCAACTCATCATCCTGGACAAATTGCCGACCGGCGACGGCGACCGCGCCACCCAGGACGCGATCCGGCAGCGCCTCGATACCCTGCGCGCCGAAGCGTCGACGGCCAGCGATTGAGGACCGCGCAAACAAGAACGCGACGCCGGCAAGCGCCGCGCGTCGCGTGTGTGCCGGGCCGGATCGCTGCGGCGCCGTCAGACTCCCGTCACGTCCAGCTCGGCGGACGTGGCCTGCACCACTTCTTCCTTCGTGACGCCCGGTGCCAGCTCCACGAGCTTCAGGCCCGTGTCGGTCACGTCGATCACGGCGAGGTCCGTGATGATGCGGTCGACCACGCCCACGCCCGTCAGCGGCAGGTCGCACTTCTTGAGGATCTTGTGGCTTGTCGAGCCGTCCTTGGCCGTCGCCACGTGCTCCATCACGACGACGACGCGCTTGACGCCCGCCACGAGGTCCATCGCGCCGCCCATGCCCTTGACCATCTTGCCCGGGATCATCCAGTTGGCCAGGTCGCCCCGCTCCGACACCTGCATCGCGCCCAGGATCGCCAGGTTGATCTTGCCGCCGCGGATCATGCCGAAGGAATCGGCCGAGCTGAAGTAGGCGGCGCCCGGCAGCGCCGTCACGGTCTGCTTGCCGGCGTTGATCAGGTCGGCATCGACCTCGCCGTCCGTCGGGAACGGGCCGATGCCCAGCAAGCCGTTTTCCGATTGCAGGAAGACTTCGATGTCCCTGGGTACATAGTTTGCCACCAGGGTCGGCAAGCCGATGCCCAGGTTGACGTAGAAGCCGTCCTGCAGCTCCCGTGCCGCGCGCGCGGCCATTTCATCACGAGTCCATGCCATGGTTTGTCTCCGATCCTGGTCTTATGCTTGGCGCACGGTGCGCTGCTCGATGCGCTTTTCCGGCGTCGGGTTGTGAACGATGCGGTGCACGAAGATGCTCGGGGTGTGCACCTGGTCCGGATCGATCTCGCCGACCTCGACCAGCTTTTCCACTTCCACGATGCAGACCTTGCCGGCGGTGGCCACGTTCGGGTTGAAGTTGCGCGCCGTCTTGCGGAACACCAGGTTGCCGGCGCGGTCGGCCATATAGGCCTTGACCAGCGAGACGTCCGGCAGCAGTGCCCGTTCCATCACGTACATTTCGCCGTCGAATTCGCGCGTCTCCTTGCCTTCGGCGACGATCGTGCCGTAGCCCGTCTTGGTGAAGAAGGCGGGGATGCCGGCGCCGCCGGCGCGCAGCTTCTCGGCCAGCGTGCCCTGCGGCGTGAATTCCAGCTCCAGTTCGCCGGCCAGGTACTGGCGCGCGAATTCCTTGTTCTCGCCCACGTAGGACGCGATCATCTTCCTGATCTGGCGCGTCGTCAGCAACTGGCCCAGGCCGAAGTCGTCGACGCCGGCATTGTTCGAAATGGCCGTCAGGTTCTTGACGCCGGAATCGCGCAGCGCGAGGATCAGCGCCTCCGGAATGCCGCACAGGCCGAAGCCGCCGACGGCGATGGTCTGGCCGTCCGCGACGACGCCTTCGAGCGCGGACCGCGCGTCAGGATACACTTTGTTCATACCCGTCCCTTTAATAGTTAAGCTGGAAGCTCTTTCTGTACAGCAGAGTAGAATCTCAGAATAAAATAGCCCCCTTCAAAGCACAATACCGTAGAACTACCGGCAACAAGGCCCGCGGAGACACCCTTGCACCAGATGAACGCATCATACGCCATCGACTACGAGATGATCTTCCAGCACGCGCCCGTCGGCATGTGCATCTCGGTGGACCGCGTCATCCAATCCTGCAACGATGCCCTCGCCGCGATGTTCGGCTATGAGCGCGCGCAACTGGACGGCCAGTCCTTCGCCGTGCTCTACCCCACCATGGACGAGTTCCTGCGCACGGGCGACCGCATCATCCCCATCATGAACACGAAGGGCCGCTACTCGGACGAGCGCATCATGCGCCGGGGTAATGGCGAACTGTTCTGGTGCCACGTGACGGGCCGCGCGCTCGACCCGCAACAGCCCTTGGGCGCCGGCGTCTGGACCTTCGAGGACGTCAGCGAAAAGCGCCCCGTCACGGCCGAGCTGACGCCGCGCGAACGGGAGATCGCCGCCCTGCTCGTCGAAGGCAAGACCAGCAAGGTGATCGCCCGCGAGACCGACCTGTCGCCGCGCACGGTGGAGATGCACCGGGCCAAGCTGATGCGCAAGTTCTCGGCATCGACCTCGTCCGAGCTCGTGCACAAGCTCGTGGGCGTGACGCGCTGAGCGCCGACGAAAAAGGCGGGCACATGGCCCGCCTGCGATGGCGCCGCGCGCGGCTCAGCCGCCCGCCAGCAATGCCTTGAATTCTTCCGGCAGCGGCACCGACTTCTCTGCAGCGAAATTCACCCATACGACCTTGGCGCCGCCCTCGGCATGCACGACCTCGGCGTTGCCCTCGGCATCGACGAGGCGCATCTCGTGCGTGATCTCGACGCTGGAGCGGCCCGGCGTGCCGGCGAAGGTGCGCACTTCGATGTCGCCCGGATAGGTCAGCTGCTTCATGAAATTGCAGTAGGCGGTGACGATCACGGGGCCCTCGCCTTTCGGATCGATGCTGCCCTGCGCTTCTTCCAGGAAGGCGATGCGGGCGCTTTCCATGTAACGGAAATAGACGGTGTTGTTGACGTGTCCCAGCGCATCCATGTCTCCCCAGCGGATGGCCTGACGCATCGTGTGAACCAGTTTCTTGTCGCTCATTATTGTTAATCGCTTCGATTGCTATGCTTCGTTGAAAAAATCGTTCAGGCCGGGTTCTCCTCGGCCAGGATCCGCGCGACGATGGCGCAGAAGCCCGACGGGTCTTCCAGCATCATCATGTGGCCCGTCTTCGGCTGCACGTGGATGGCGCGCGCGGCAGCCAGCACCCATTCGGGAATGTCCCAGCCGGCCGCCGACTGTTCGCCGCCGACCAGCCACAGGGGCGTACCGCGCAGCAGCACGCGCCGCACCCGTTCAAGGTAGTCCGGCGATCCCGTCACGTCCAGCACCGATTGCGCGAGCCGCTGCAGCGTCGTGTAGGGCTGGTTGGCGAGCATCTCGCGCGCGAACGCGACGTGTTCGTCGCTCGCTTCGATGCCCATGCGTTCGAGCCAGGCGCCGGGCGCGTCTTCCATGGCGCCGTATTCGGCCGCCCATTCGGCCTCCGGCAGCGCGGCGATGCGGCCGCACCAGAAGGCATCCTTCAGCGTGAAGTTGCCCTCGACGTTGACGATGCCGCGCACCCGCTCCGGTACCAGGTCCGCCACCAGCCACGCCAGCGCGCCACCCACGCTGTGGCCGAGCAGCCAGGCCGGCCGCCCCACCTCGTCGCGCAGGAAATCGGCCAGGGCACGCGCCTGCGACGGCAGGTCGATGCCTGCGTCGACGCTGCGCAAGCGCCCGTAGCCGGCCAGGTCGGGCATGCGCACGTCCACGCCGGGCAGCAGGCGCTGCGGCGCGATCGGGGCGAAGGCGTTGAACAGGCCGTGGACGACGACGACGGGATCGCTCATTATGCGCTCATTGCGCGCTCACTGCGCCGTCATGCCGTCGTCGGCCGTGATGATGGCGCCATTGATGAAATGGGCTTCCTCGGCCGCGAGCAGCAGCAGCAGGCCGTCCAGGTCTTCCGGGCGGCCCGTGCGGCGGCGCGGCAGCATGTCGATCAGGCGCTTGCCCTGCTCGGTCTCGAAATAATCCTCGTTCATCTCGGTGGCGATGTAGCCGGGGCAGATGGCGTTGACGTTGATGCCGTAGCGGCCCCATTCGACGGCCATCGCCTTGGTCATCTGGACCACGCCGGCCTTGCTCATGCAATAGACGCCGATCTGCGGCAGCACGCGCAGGCCCGCCACCGAGGCGATGTTGACGATGCGGTGCTGCTTGCGCGGGTCGCCCTTGGCGCGCTGGATCATGCGCTTGGCCGTCTGCTGGGCCATGAAGAAGGCGCCGCGCAGGTTGGTGTCCATGATGTAGCCGTAGTCGTCCTCGCTGACGTCGAGCAGGCGCTGGGTGTTTTGCACCCCGGAATTGTTGACCAGGATGTCGATCGGCCCCGCTTCCGTCTCCGCGTGGGCGATGGCGGCCTTGATGCTGGCCAGGTCGGTGACGTCGAGCGAGACGACATGGGCGGCGCCGCCGTCGGCCTCGATCTCGGCGCGCAACTCCTTCAGGCGGTCGAGCCGGCGCGACGCCAGCACGACCTGGGCGCCGGCGCCGGCCAGCGCCTTGGCGAAACGCGCGCCCAGCCCGCTGGATGCCCCCGTGACCATCGCGATCTTGCCTTCGAAGTTGACTTCAATACCCACTTTACGATCCTCCGCGCGGACGAGCCCGAACTATATTCTGTTGCGAAGACATAATGATTACATACTTCACCAAATTCACGCGGTTTAGATTGCCGCATCTAATACTTGCCCTACAATGGCGCACGCCGTTGCCAAGCAACGCAAAAAAGTGCACACTCGTGCTTAAATTTTTTTGATACCAATTAGAACAATGACACAGACCAACAGCATCCTCGAACAGTATGGCCCCCGCGAGGCGATGGAGTACGACGTGGTGGTCGTCGGCGGCGGTCCCGCCGGCCTGGCAGCGGCCATCCGCCTGAAGCAACTGGCCACGGAGCAAGGCCGCGAGGTATCGGTCTGCGTGCTCGAAAAAGGCGGCGAGCTGGGCGCGCACATCCTGTCCGGCGCCGTCATGGACCCGATCGCGCTGAACGAACTGTTCCCGAACTGGAAGGAACTGGGCGCGCCCCTCAACACCCCGGTCACGGAAGACCGCGTGCTGTTCCTCACGGAGACCAAGTCCTACGCCACGCCCTCGTTCATGGTACCGAAGGCGCTGACCAACCATGGCAACTACGTGATCTCGCTGGCCAACGTCGTGCGCTGGCTGGGCCAGCAGGCGGAAGCGCTGGGCGTCGAGATCTTCCCGGGCTTCCCGGCCGCCGAGATCCTGTACAACGAGGACGGTTCCGTGAAGGGCGTCGCCACCGGCAACATGGGCATCAACCGCCATGGCGAGCCGACCGACGCCTTCCAGCTGGGCATGGAGCTGCATGCCAAGTACACGCTGTTCGCCGAAGGCTCGCGCGGCCACCTGGGCAAGCAGCTGATCGCCAGCTTCGGCCTGGACAAGGGCCGCGACCCGCAGGTGTACGGCATCGGCATCAAGGAGCTGTGGGAGATCGACCCCGCCAAGCACCAGCCGGGCCTCGTCGTGCACACGGCCGGCTGGCCGCTTGACTCTTCGACCTACGGCGGCTCCTTCCTGTACCACCTGGAAAACAACCAGGTCGCCGTCGGCTTCGTCGTCGGCCTCTCGTACCAGAACCCCTACCTGTCGCCGTACGAGGAATTCCAGCGTTATAAAACCCACCCCAGCATCCGCGGCTTCTTCGAGGGCGGCAAGCGCATCTCCTACGGCGCGCGCGCGATCACGGCGGGCGGCCTGCAATCGCTGCCGAAGACCGTGTTCCCGGGCGGCGCCCTGCTCGGCTGCGACGCCGGCTTCCTGAACGTCAGCCGCATCAAGGGCAGCCACGCCGCCATCAAGACGGGCATGCTGGCCGCCGACGCCGCCTTCGCCGCCCTTGGCGAGGGCCGCCAGTTCGACGAACTCTCCGCCTACCCGGCCGCTTTCGAGGCGTCGTGGCTGAAGGAAGAGCTGCACGTGGCGCGCAACTTCAAGCCGTGGATGAGCAAGGGCCTGTACCTGGGTTCCATCATGACGGGCATCGACCAGATCGTCTTCAAGGGCAAGGCGCCCTGGACACTGCACCACCAGCACGCGGACCACGAATGCCTGCGCCCGGCCTCCGAGTTCAAGCCCATCGTCTACCCGAAGCCGGACGGCAAGCTGACGTTCGACCGCCTGTCCTCCGTGTTCATCTCGAACACCAACCACGCGGAAGACCAGCCCGTGCACCTGACGCTGAGGAACCCGAGCATCCCTGTGGAGGTGAACCTGGCCAGGTTCGCGGGTCCCGAGCAGCGCTACTGCCCGGCCGGCGTGTACGAGTTCGTGAAGACCGACGAAGGCAAGGACCGCCTGCAGATCAATGCGCAGAACTGCGTGCACTGCAAGACCTGCGACATCAAGGATCCCACGCAGAACATCGTGTGGGTGACGCCGGAAGGCGGCGGCGGGCCGAACTACCCGAACATGTAGTTGGCGGAGGGGTCAGAGCCCGGTGTTGGTGTTAAAAGGGCTCTGACCCCGGTGTTCCGCCACCGACGTATCGAAGGGCACCACCGCCATCTCCTCCAGCTCCCCCGCCGTCATCGGCGCCCCGAACACATACCCCTGCGCGTAATCGCACCCCGCCTGCACCAGCAGCCGGCGCTGCTCCTCCGTCTCCACGCTTTCCGCCACCACTTCCAGGCCCAGCTTGTGCGCCATGGCGACGATCGCCTCGACCAGCGCCGCCTCGCCGTCGGCCGCGCTGGCGGACGCCGCGTCCACCTTCACGAAGTCGATCGCGTGGCGCTGCAGGTGCGCCAGCGAGCCGTGGCCGCTGCCGAAGTGGTCCAGCGCCACCTGCAGGCCCAGCGCGCGGTACTGGCGCAGGCGTTCCACCACCCGCTCGGTCCCGTCCATCAGCACGTTCTCGCCGATCTCGGCGACGATGCTGCGCGGCGGCAGCCCGAGCTGCTGCAGGTAGTCGAACCAGCCCTGGTAGAGCGCCGCGTCGCGCCGGAACTGCACGGGCGACTTGTTCACGCTGACCTGGAAGTCGGGCGCAATGCTGCGCTGCCAGGCCTGCACCTGGCGCGCCGCCTCGCGGAACACCCAGTCGCCGATCTCGACGATCAGCCCCGAGCTTTCCGCGAAGGGGATGAACTCGGCCGGCTGCAGCAGGCCCTGGCGCGGATGGCGCCAGCGCAGCAGCGCCTCGGCCTTGCGCACGGCGCCGCTCTTGAGCGAGACGATCGGCTGGTACAGGATCTCGAACTGGCCGTCGTCGAGCGCGTGGCGCAGGTCGGCGCCGATGGCCTGGCGGCGCAGCGCGGCCTGCTGCAGGTCCGGCGTGAAATAGCAGTAGCGGTTGCGCCCCCCGTTCTTGGATGCGTACATGGCCTGGTCGGCGCTGGCCAGCAGCGCACCCAGGTCGCGCGCATCGGCCGGATACAGCGCGATGCCGACCGACGCCGACACCTCGGCCTGGCCGCCCGGCAGCTCGAACGGCCGCGCCAGCGCATCGACGATGGCCTGGGCGATGCGATCGACGTTGCCGACCCGGTCCAGCCCCGCCAGGATCAGCGTGAATTCATCGCCGCCCAGGCGCGCCAGCGTGTCCGACGCGCGCACGCAGCCCTTGATGCGGCGCGCAGCGTCGGCCAGCAGCGCGTCGCCCATCGCGTGGCCGAGGCGGTCGTTGACCTCCTTGAAGCGGTCCAGGTCGATGAACAGCAACGCCAGGAAGGTGGCGTTACGGTCGGAGCGGTGCATTTCCTGGCGCAGGCGGTCGCGGAACATGTGGCGGTTCGGCAGGCCCGTCAGCTCGTCGTAGTTGGCCTGGTGCCAGATGCGCTCGGCCGAGGCGCGCTGGCGCGTGATGTCGGTGACGAGGGCCAGCGTGCCCGTCACGTTCCCGAGGGCGTCGTGGATCGGCGTTGTCGCCACGCTGGCCCACAGCACGGCGCCGTCGCTGCGGATGAACGTGAGTTCGGCGCGCGCATCCACGCCCGCGCCCGCGTGCGCAGGCAGCCGGCGCACGTCGATGGCATCGAAGCGGGCCCGCCCCTCGTCGTCCATGAAATCGGCCAGCGGCCGGTCGAGCATGTCCTCGATGGTGCAGCCCAGCAGCGCCGCCATGCGCGGATTCACGAAGGCGATGCGCCCGCGCGCATCAGTCTCCCAGATGCCGACGTCGGCGCAGTGGACGATGCGGCGGAACCGTTCTTCGCTCCGGGCCAGCAGCGCCAGGCGCTCGGCGGGGTCGCCCGGATCGATGGCAATGCGGCAGGCCCGGCCGCTGCCGTCGGCATGGGCGGCCAGCGCCACCGCCAGCGGCTCCGCACGCTCCGCCCACGCCAGTTCCAGCGTGCAGGCAAGCGGCACGCGGCTGCCCAGCGCGGCATCGAAGAAGGCGTCGAAGCGCGCCTCGCTGCCGCGTGCCACGAAGTCGCGCAACTCCCGCCCGCCGCCCGCCCGCGGGATGCCCAGCATGCGCGCTGCCGCCACGTTGGCGCGCAGGATGCGGCCGTCGGCGGCCACCACCACGTGGCCACCAGGCGCCAGCAGGTGCAGTTCGTCGTAGGGGTCCTGCACATCGTCCACGCGGTCCGTGGCCCGCCGGCCGGCCTGCACGTCCTTGTCCATTCCGCCTCGCTCGTCGTCGGTGCTGCGTTCGGAAACACGATGCGCCGACGCTCGGGCGTCCGGCAACCGCCTCGCCGGCCGGCACGAGGCGGTTGCCGGGCGCGTCAATGAGGCTGGTGGGCCCGGTTGAAGCGGCGTTCGGCGCGGCGCTGCAGGGCCTCGAAGAACAGGCTCAGCAACCAGTAGATGATGGCGGCTGCGATGTACAAGGGCAAAGGCTGGAATGTGACCGAGATCAACTCTTTGGTGACTAGCATCAGTTCGGTCATCGTGATCACGGAAACCAGCGAGGTGTCCTTGATCAGGCTGATCAGGGTATTGCTCATCGCGGGTACGGCAATGCGCAATGCCTGCGGCAGCACGACGTGGCGCAAGGCCTGCGGCCAGGTCAGGCCCAGGCTGAACGCGACGCGCCATTGTCCCTGGGCGACGCCGAGGATGGCGCCGCGCAGGCTTTCCGACAGGTAGGCGCCGGAATTCAGGGACAAGGCCAGGATGCCCGCCGTGACGGGCGTGAATTCGATACCCACGCTGGGCAATCCGTAATAGATGACGAACAGCTGCACGAGCAGCGGCGTGCCGCGGAACAGGCTGACGTAGAGCGCCGCCGGCCAGCGCAACGGTGCCCAGGGCACCACGCGCAGCACGGCGGCGGGAAAACCGAGCACGAGGCCGCCGACCATGGCGGCCACGGCGAAGACCAGCGTGTAGCCGGCCCCCTTGAGCATGGTCGGCGCCGCCTCGGCCAGCAGCGCCGTCAATTCATGGACATCCATCGCGGCCGGGAACTCCTCAGGGCGCGCGGCTGGCGTCGCTGCCGAACCACTTGACCGACACCTGCTTCAGGCTGCCGTCGGCGCGGGCATCCTCGATGGCCTTGTCGATGGCGGCCAGCAGCTTCGGATTGCCCTTCTTGAGCGCCACGCCCATGCGCTCGACGGCACCGACGCGCGCGCCGGCGCGGATCGGCAACTGCGAATTCTTCAGCAGGTAGGACACCATCAGGCTGTCGTTCAGCGCGGCGTCGATGCGGCCGAACGCGAGGTCCTGCAGGTTTTCCGGCGCCGCCGGGTAGCTCTTGACGTCGATGCCGGCCACGGCCTTGGCCTGCTGCTCGTAGACGCTGCCCTGCCCCACGCCGACCTTCTTCCCTTTCAGGTCGTTCAGGCTGGCGTAGTTGTTGCGCTCGTTCTTGCGCACGATGAGCTGCGGCGACGAATACGTATAGGGCTGGGAAAAGTCGAAGGCCTGCTGGCGGCGCGGATTGATGCCGACCTGGCTGACGATCACGTCGTACTTGCCGGCGCCCAGGCCGGCCAGGATCGCCGCCCATTCGGTGGTGACGAATTCCGGCTTGACGCCCAGCCTGGCGCAGATGAGCTTGGCGACATCGACGTCGTAGCCGGCCAGCTGGCCCGTCTTCGCATCCTTGAAGTTGAACGGGGGATAGGTGCCCTCGAGGGCGATGCGCAGCGTGCCGCGGGCCTTGGCCGTATCGAGCAGGTCGGCGGCATGGACGGACGATGCCAGCCCCAGGTTCAGGCCCAGTGCCAGCAGGCCCGCGCCGGCCAGCAGGGAACGGCGCTTGCCGCCACGCGTGAGGGATACCATTTGCATGTAATTCAACACTCCAGTCGTAGACAGCGCAGATCGAAGACGGCCTCGCACGGGAGCACAGCACGGCGCGAGGCAGAAGTTGTCACCGAATAATATCAGGAGCGCATCACCAGCGCTGGCGGCCATGCTTGCCGAAATGGTGGCCCGTGACGATCAACGAGGTTTCGACGAGGGTGGACAGGCCCAGCAGCAGTTGCACGAGCTTGTCGTCCGCCAGGATCCAGAATTGGCCGCTGGGCTGCTCAGCGCCGGTGGCGGCCATGATCAGGGGGGCGACCCAGCTCGCGTCCGGTTCGACGTCGAGGATCACGGCGTCGTCCAGCGTCTGCATGTAGATGTCGCCGCCCACGGCCAGGCGGAAGCGCACGCCGACGCCCGTCTCCTGGGGCCGCACCAGTTCCTGCATCGTGCGGTTGTGCTCCTCGATCCAGAGCTCCACGTCCTGCGGGGTTTCCAGCGGGGTCCAGGGCACGGGACGGAAGCGCGGGCGTTCGCCGTCGCGCGTGGAGGAGTTCGAATCGGAGTTGGCGTCTTGCGTCATATCAAAGGGGATGCGGGAAGTGAATGAGACGGCGCGTATGCTACGGCATTTCGGCGCCCTCGGCCATGGCTCAGGCCGGCGGCACCAGCGTCACGAGCCGCGCCTCGACGCGGCCGGCGTCGATCAGCAGCTCGCCCACCGCGATGGGCAGGCTGAAGCGGCGCTTGCCGGCGCTGCCCGGGTTCACGTAGAGCACGCCGTCGCGCTCCGTGCACGAGGGCCGGTGCGAGTGGCCGGACACCACCACGCGCACGCCCTCCGCCCGCGGGTCGAGCGGGTCGAATGCCAGCGCCTTCAGGTCGTGGATCGCCAGCAGGCGTATGCCGCCGAGGTCCAGCGTGGCCGTCTCGGGCAAGGCATCGGCCCAGGCGGCCGTGTCGTTGTTGCCGCGAACCACCGTCAGCGGCGCGATCTGCGCCAGGCGCACCAGGATCTCCTCGCCGCCGATGTCGCCGCCGTGGACGATGTGGTCGCTGCCGGCCAGGAAGTCGAGCGCTTCCTGGCGCAGCAGCCCGTGGGTATCGGAGACGAGGCCGATGCGCAGCCGCGTCAATGCCTGCGGCCCATCTTCATCGCCGTCCAGATCGAGTACAGGGCCGAGATGCCGACCAGGACGTAGATCAGGCGCGTGGCGGGACTGCCGGCGCCGAACAGCGTGGCGACGACGTCGACGTCGAACAGGCCGACCATGGCCCAGTTCAAGCCGCCGACGATCAGCAGCGCCATGGCGATGTAGTCGATCGCCGACATGGCCGCGCTGCCTTCGCGCACGGCGGCGCGCCGTTCCGGCAGGTGCCGGCGTTCCATCGTGGGTGCGTTCATGGTTGCCATCATGTCCTCCGTGGAAAGGTTACGAGTGAGGGAACCTGCCGCCGGGCTCGCACTGCGCCGGCCGGCCACGTAAAGATAGCAAAAACGCGGAGAAGCGCGCGCCGCCATGCGCGGGCGCACGCGCCCGGCACGGTGGGCTCAGCCTTTCCAGGTACGGTTCAAGCCCGTATCGGCATGGATCCAGCCGCCCTTCGGACCGGAGCGGTAGTAGAAACCGACGCCGCCCTGGCGGAAGCTCTTCACCAGGCCGCCCAGCACTTCCTCGGTCAGGCCGGCGATGCGCACGTCGGCTGCCTTGCCCGACATGTGCAGCGACTGGCGCGCGGCCGGCACGCCCTGCTCGCGCAGGCGCGCATTCGAGGCCGGCGTGCGGTAGCCGGACAGGATCTCGAGCGGATGCTCGAGGCCGTAGCGGGCTACGAAGGCCTGCGAGGCCCACAGCGTCTCGAACAGCTTCGGGTCGATCGGGATCGACGCCTTGCCGTTCACGTCGCGCAGGATGTGGCACAGCTCCTGGTAGGCCGAATCGATGATCTGGCCGTCCTTCCAGTACAGTACCTTGGTGCGTTCGCCGCTGGCCGGACGGATGACGGACAGCGTGCGCGGCTTGACCCAGAAGTCGAGATCGACCACCTGGGCGTCGAACAGATCGGGGGGCGGTTCCAGCTCGGTGCTGGATTGGGCTGCGGCGCGGGCACGCGCATCGAGCAGCGGCACGGCGACCAGGCCGGCGGCGGTCAGGCGCAAGCCCTTCTGAATGAAATCTCTACGGGAAGCCATATGGTACTCATCGTTGCAAGCTGCTTACTATAACGCAAGCAATAACAGGAAAAAAGACGAGCACACATTACAAATGCATCAGAGAGCACTCGCGCAACAGTGGCGCGATGCGGTCAGCCGGTGCACTTGCAGTAACGTTTACTGGCGGGCGGCGCGCAGGCATCGACCTGCTTCCAGAGGAAATCGCATTCCATGCCGAAGCAGGCCTTGTCCTTGCCCGCATTGATATAGCCGAGGGGCTTTGTTGCATAAATAAACGATAAGCCTTTGATTTTTCAGTGAATTATAAATTTAGCAGCGAAATTTTTGTTCAATAAAATCAATGACTTGCGGATTTATGCAACAAAGCCTAGCCGAGGCGTTCGAAGAAGGCGCTGGAGGAACCGGGCGCGTGCATATGCAGCTTGCTGATGTTCCAGACGCGCGCCTGGGCCTCGATGGCATCCAGCAGCAGGCGGCCGACGCCGTTCTTGATCTGGTCCGGGCGCACGTAGCACAGCGCCAGCTTGCCGGCCTGGTTCACCAGCGCGAGGCCGACCAGCGCGCGCCCTTCGCCATCGCCCATCTCGGCCACGACGGCGTAGTTGGAGGGCGAGGAAAACCAGCCCAGGACGTTCTGCGGAGTCTTGTTGCCGAGCCAGGCCTCCAGGATCTCGGGCCGGCCGCCGTGGTCCTGCTCGCAACCCTGCTCGATCGAGCGGCGCAGCAGGTCGCACGCGTCGGTTGCGTCGGAAGGTCGTGCCTGGCGAATGTCGATACCCATGATCTAGCGCTGGAAAAACGTCGATGCAGTAAGAGAGCCGTGCGAAGGCCGGACTATAACGCAATCCCGGGATCTCTGCTGTCCAGGTATGCATTCCGGATTTGGTTGTAAGCATATGATGAAAATGTACTTTTGTTTTGCTATTCATTAACGGATCATGCCTCGAGTTCCCATCGCACCTCCCACAGGAAGAAAACCATGACCCCGACCACCTCCCCGCTGCGCCGGCTGCTGCTGGCGCTGGCCCTGGGCAGCGCCATGCTGCCTGCCGTGCAGGCGCGCGCCGCCGAGACCGAGCTGCTGAACGTGTCCTACGACGTGGCGCGCGAACTGTACAAGGATGTCAATCCCGCCTTCATCGCGGAATGGAAGAAGACGACCGGCGAGGACATCGTCATCAAGCAGTCGCACGGCGGCTCCAGCAAGCAGGCGCGCGCCGTCGCCGACGGTTTGCAGGCCTCGGTCGTGACGATGAACCAGGCCAACGACATCGACATGCTGGCCGACCGCGGCCTCGTCGCCAAGGATTGGGCCAAGAAATTCCCGAACAATGCGGCGCCCTATTATTCGACCATGGTATTCCTGGTTCGCAAGGGCAATCCGAAGCAGATCCGCGACTGGGCCGATCTCGCCAAGCCGGGCGTGAAAGTGGTGATCCCGAATCCGAAAACCGCCGGCAACGGCCGTTATACCTACCTGGCCGCCTGGGGCGCCGTGGTCAAGAAGGGCGGCAGCGAGGCGCAGGCGCGCGACCTCGTCGCCCGCATCTTCAAGAACGTGCCCGTGCTGGACGGCGGCGGCCGCGCGGCCACTACCACCTTCACCCAGCGCCAGATCGGCGATGCCCTCGTCACCTTCGAGAACGAAGTGAACCTCGTGCGCGCCGAGTTCGGCGACGGTTTCGAAGTCGTCTACCCGACCATTTCCGTGCTCGCCGAATCGCCGGTAGCCGTGGTCGACAAGGTCGTGGACCGCAACGGCACCCGCAAGCAGGCCACGGCCTACCTGAACTTCCTGTATTCGGAAACGGGCCAGGCGATCGGCGCGAAGCACTATATGCGCGTACGCAATGAGAAAGTGATGAAGCAGTTCGCGGCCAACTACAAGCCGATCCAGCTGTTTACCGTCGACGACGTGTTCGGCGGCTGGCGCGCGGCGCAAAAACGTCACTTCGACGATGGCGGCGAATTCGACAAGATCTATCAGTCGAAATAATGCTGATAAATGATTGGCAACGAATGAGCTGGATAGATATACAGCCTTAAAACCGATAAAACGTTTTATGCTGTACAAATATACAGCCGTAAGCGCAGATAACTATTGCTGAGTGGTTTTTTTAACGAACATAAATTGCTCAACAATTAAATTTCCGTTCGAAAATAAGGCCTTGCGACAACGCGAGGCCTTTTTTTCTTGTAGAATCTTGCCAGTGGTCTTGATTTCCTTTGAGAGACATTGATATATGTCATTCATTGGTGCGAGACCAATGAAAATTTCGCTATTTAGCGCGACGCTAATAGCTGGCTTGACGTTTTGATGCTCCGCCGCCATTCGGCGCCCGACCATTAACCCGTACCTACACGATACCCATGATCAAAAAATTCCTCGCTGCCGTGCTGATGACGCTTTCCAGTGCGGCCGCCCTCGCCGTACCGTTCGGATCGCAATCGGTGCTGGTGGTGGAAGACGATACCGGCAAGGTGCTGTTCGAAAAGAACGCCGACAATGTCGTGCCCATCGCTTCCCTGACCAAGCTCATGACTGCCATGGTGGTGCTCGACGCCCACCAGGACATGAACGAGATGATCGAAATCGACAAGAGCGACGTCGACATGCTCAAGCACAGCAGCTCGCGCGTGCCCGTCGGTTCGACCATCCCGCGCCGCGACGTGCTGCAGCTGGCGCTGATGTCCTCGGACAACCGTGCCGCCGCCGCCCTGGGCCGCACCTACCCGGGCGGCATGCCGGCCTTCACGGCCGCCGTCAAGCGCAAGATCGCCGCGCTGGGCATGCACCAGACCGTGATCGAGGAACCGACGGGCCTGAGCCCCCATAACCGTTCGACCGCCGCCGACCTCGTCAAGATGGCGACCGCCGCCTCGAACTACGCCGAGATCACCCGCATCACGACCTCGTCCGACCACATGGTCAACATCAAGGGCCGCGAGGTCGAGTACCACAACACCAACCGCCTGGTCGGCGCCAAGGGCTGGGACATCGGCCTGTCGAAGACCGGCTACACGCAGGAAGCGGGTCGCTGCCTGATCATGCGCGTGAAAGCCGCCGGCAAGAACGCGACGCTGGTGCTGCTCAACGCCGGCGCCTCGTCGGTGCGCATGCTGGACGCGCTGAACATCCGCCGCCACGTGCTGGGCGACACGATCCCGACCGCGACGGCCGCCACCAAGGCGCCGCGCATCAAGGCGACCGCCGGCACCGTGCGCGTCAAGGCCTCGGCCCGCAGCGCCCGCAAGAAGGCCGTGGTACGCCACCGCAAGCACCGCTGATCGGCGCATCAGCGTCGTCATCGAAAGCCGGCACGGGCAACCGTTCCGGCTTTTTGTTTATCATGGCGCCTTCGCCACTTCCGCTGACCCCATGAAACGCCATCGCTCAGTTGCCATCTTCGCCATCGGCGCCGTCGTCCTGGCCCTGCTGGCCGCCTCCGTCTATGCCAGTCCGTACTGGCAACTGCGCCAGCTGCGCGCCGCCGTCGAGCGCCACGATGCCGACGCCGTCGCGGCCCACGTCGATTTTCCCGCGCTGCGCGACAGCGTCAAGAGCCAGCTGATGGCATCCGTCAGCCGCGACCTGGCGGCGCAGGAGAGCACGAACCCGCTGGTCGGCCTGGGCAGGTCGATGGCCCTCGCCTTCCTGAACCCGATGGTCGACGCGCTCGTGTCGCCGGCGGGCGTGATCGCGATGATGGAGAACGGCAAGGTCAACCTGGCCAGGCGCCGCAGCACGGACGACGCGCAGCCGCGGCGCGACGAGCACGGCAAGCCGGAATACGCTGCGGCCTACCGCGGCTGGAACCGGTTCGCGCTGACGTGGAAGGGCTCGGAAGGCGGCCTCGTGTTCACGCGCCACGGGCTGTGGGGCTGGAAGCTGTCGGGCATCGAGCTGGGCCATTAACCCGCGTCGCCCCGGCGCAGGCCGGGGCCCAGGTTCATGGCTCGGCCTGCGAATGACATCGGGCCCCGGCCTGCGCCGGGGCGACAGGTTGGAGGAGTTCTAGCGTGCCTTCAACTGCCGCACATGCCCCTCCAGCTCCTCGAAGGTCGGCCGCTCGGTTGCCGAGATGACCTTGCGTCCGAACTCGACGGCGATGGTCGGGGCGTAGCCGTTCAGGCTCGCCAGCAAGGTCACCTTCACGCACTGCATCGCCTTCGTCACTTCCTGGTGGCGGCGGTGCAGCAGGCTGGCCAGTGGCGCGACGAGGCCGTACGACAGCAGGATGCCGAGGAAGGTGCCCACCAGCGCGGCGGCGATCAGGCTGCCCAGTTCCGCGGGCGGGCGCCCGATCGCGCTCATCGTGTGCACGACGCCCATCACGGCGGCGACGATGCCGAAGGCCGGCATGCCGTCGGCCAGCTTGTGGATCGCCTGGACGGGAATGTCGGCGTCTTCCTCGCAGGTCGCGATCTCGCTGTCCATCAGGTTCTCGAGCTGGTAGGCGTTCATCGTCCCGGACACGATCAGCCGCAGGTAGTCGGTGATGAAGTCGAGCAGGTGCTCGTCCTGCAGCACCAGGCGGTAGCTGCCGAACAGCGGGCTCCGATAGGGGTTGTCGATGTCTTCCTCGATGGCCATCAGGCCTTCCCTGCGCACCTTGGTCAAGACGTCGAACAGCAGCGCCATCAGGTTCATGTACAGCGCCCGCGTGTAGCGCGAGCCGCGGAACAGCAGCGGCAGGCTGTGCCAGGTCAGCACGAGCGCCTTGCGGTCGTTGGCGATGACGAAGGCACCCAGCGCGCCGCCGAAGATCATCATCAGTTCGTAGGGCTGGAACAGCGCGGCCAAATGGCCGTCCTGCAGCGCGAAGCCGCCGAAGACGGCCAGCAAGACGATGACGAATCCGGCGAGGATCAGCATGGCGGCTCCCGATTACTTTCCAAATCGCAACTTTATCATTGTTGCCACTAAGAAAGCAAAGCGGGAACGCAAGCCATCGCAAACAGCTTTACCAATGCGCAGCCGCCGCTTGCGCGGACGCAGGGAACGCAAGAGCCGAACGCAGCGTTCAGCGCTCGATCATGCCCCGCAAGCCGCTGGCCCGGTGCGTGCGGCGCTGGATGGCGTCGCCCAGCACGCCGGGCGTCGGGGTCGTCAGCGTGAAGCGGCGGCTGGCGCGGGTGATACCCGTGTACACCAGTTCGCGCGCCAGCACGGCTCCGCCCTCCTTCGGCAGCGCCAGCACCGTGTGCGCGAATTCCGAACCCTGCGATTTGTGGACCGTCATCGCGAACGCCGTCTCGACGTGGCGCAGGCGCGTGGCCAGCACGCTGCGCACCTCGTCCCCTTCCAGGAAGTAGACGCGCAGCGAACCGGGGCGGTCCGGGTCGGCCAGCGTCAGGCCGATGTCGCCGTTGAAGACGCGCGTGCCATAGTCGTTGCGCGTCACCATGACGGGGCGGCCCACATACCATTCGCCCGCGCGCGCGATCAGGCCGGCGTGGTCCAGGCGCCCCTCGATGGCCGTGTTCAGCCCCTCGACGCCCCACTCGCCCTCGCGCAGTGCGCACAGGATGCGGAACTGTTCGAACTGCTGCAGCACGCCCCGCACCCAGTCCTCGTGCGCGCCCTGGGGCCCGGCCTTGAGCAGCTCCAGGTAAGGCCGGTAGCCGTCGCCGGCCAGCTGCAGCAGGTGGTGCTGGTGCGCATGCTCGATCCAGCGCAGCTCTTCCGCGTGTTCGCCGTCGCGCAGGACAGCCGTCGCCCCGTCGACGTCGCCGCCGTTGACGGCCAGCGCCAGCCGGCCGATCGGCCCGCCGAAGCGGCGGCTGTGGCGCAGCATCACGGTCTGCTGGGCCAGCGGTCCGCCGGCGCCGGCGTACTCGTCCGGGATGGCCTCGCCGCTGGCCGCGCGCACGTAGTCCAGCGTGGCGCCGTCGTAGTTGCCGGCCTGGGCATCGTGGCACAGGTCGCCCAGCACGGCACCCGCCTCCACCGACGCCAGCTGGTCCTTGTCGCCCAGCAGGATCAGCGTCGCTTCCGGCGGCAGCGCGTCGAGCAGCGAGGCCATCATCTCCAGGTGCACCATCGACGCCTCGTCGACGATCAGGACGTCGACGTCGAGCGGATTGCCGCGGTGGTGGGCGAACGCGCGCGTATCCGGGCGCGCGCCGAGGAGGCTGTGCAGCGTGCGCGCCGCCCCCATGCGCGCCGTCAGCTCGCGCAGCGGCAAGGCTTCGCCGACGCGGTCGGCCAGCTCCGTCAGCGCCTTGTCGATCGACTGCTTCAGGCGTGCGGCCGCCTTGCCCGTCGGCGCCGCGAGGGCGATGCGCTGGCGGGCGGCATCGGGCGCCGTCGCGAACAGCAGCGCCAGCAGGCGCGCCACCGTATAGGTTTTACCCGTGCCCGGACCGCCCGTGATGATGGCGATCGAGCCGCGCAGCGCAATGGCGCAGGCCAGCTTCTGCCAGTCCGGCCTGGGCTGCTGGTCCGACGCGCGGGGCGACGTGAACAGCACTTCGAGCCACGTGCGCACGGGTGCCGGATCGACGGAGTGATGGGCCAGGGCCCGTCCGCGCACGCTGGCCGCCACCAGCGTCTCGTCGCGCCAGTAGCGGCGCAGGTACAGGCGCGAACCGTCCAGCACGAGCGGCTGGCCGTAGTCCAGGTCGCCGACGCGCCACACCTGCTCCACGTTCGACAGTTGCCCGATCCAGCCCTTGGCGCCCTTCGGCAGCGGCTTGGCGGCCCTGGCCAGCGCCTTCCAGTCCTCGTCGGCCCAGCCCAGCAGCGCGGCGGGTTCGCTGGCCAGGTCGTCCAGCAGCAGGCAGCTGTGGCCGCGCCCTTCCAGTTCCGACAGCACGAGGGCGGCCAGCAGCAGCGGCAATGGCGCGGATGCCGGGACGGCAGCGAGGCTGGCGACGAAGCGCGAAAACGCGCCGGACAGGCGGCGCAACTCTCCCGCCTCGGTCAGGCGTTCGACCTCCTGCCAGAACGCCGGATGTGCTTCTTCAATCTTCATGGTGTCGTCCATCGCCCAGCAGGCGATCCAGTCCGTCGAGCAGTTCCAGGTCGGGCTCGATCAGGTAGCAGCCGTGCGTGGCGGGGTTGGCGATCCCCCGCAGGAACAGGAACACGGCACCGCCCAGCTGCTCCTCGGGCGCGTAGTCGTCGCCCAGGCGCGCGCGCAGCAGGCGGTGCAGCGCCAGCAGGTAGATGGCGCCCTGGATGTCGTAGCGGTGCTCGGCCATGCCGGCGGCCATCGCCGTGCGCGTGTAGGCCGCGTCGCCCGGTCCCAGCGCGTTCGACTTGTAGTCGAGCACCCAGTAGCGTCCCTCGTGCTCGAACACGAGGTCCGTGAAACCCTTGAGCATGCCGTGCAGCTGGCGCTCCGGCAGCGTGGGACGCGCCACGTTGCCCAGCAGCCGGCGGCGGCACAGGCGGTCCAGCGCACCCACGTCGAGCTGGCGGCTGGGGAACCAGAATTCCATCTCGGGCAGCGGCGCGGCGATGTCGGCCAGCGCGGCGTGGAACGGCGGCAGGCGCGTGGTCGCGATCGTCTTCAGCCAGGCCAGCGCGTCGTCCAGGCGGTTGCCCCAGCCGGCGCGCTGGATACGTTGCGCCAGGCGTTCCTGGAAGCCCTCGTCGTCGACCATGGAAAAACCTTCCTGCGCCATCCATTCGAGCTGCTCGTGCAGGAAGTTGCCGGGCGTGGAGCCGCGCGGAAAACGGTGCCACGGGGCGTCCTCGGCGCGCACCGGCTCCACCGTGCCGGGCTCCGCCTCTTCCATCAGGTTCTCGTCCTGGGGCCGCGTGGGGGGCGCCACCGTATGGCGAGTGAGCGAGGTGAACGACCCGACCGCCCAGTTGCGCTCGAAGCGGCCGTCGAAATGGGCGGCGTCCACCAGTTCGGGGCGCACGTCGGTGCGCCGCAGGACGGTAATGCCTTCCGGTTCGTCCAGCATGCGCAATTCGATGCCGGCGGCGTCGCCGCGCAGGCGCTCCCAGTGGGCGCCCATGTCGGCGGCCGCCACCGGCTCGCCGCCCGTGAGCAGGTAGCCCAGCGCGGAATCGTGCAGGCGGTTCTCGCCCTTCTTGCGGCCCGCCACGGCGGCCACGCCCAGCCACAGGAAGTGGCGCGCCCGTGTCAGCGCCACGTACAGCAGGCGCAGGTCTTCCTCCAGGCGCGCCCGGTCGACGGCGGCCAGGGCCTCGTCGGACAGCGCGAGGTCGATGCGGCGCTCGCCATCGTCCACGTACTCGAAGAAGGCGCGGTTGCGCTTGTCGGTCTTGCGCGCCGTGACGGCGAACGGCAGGTACACGAGCGGGTACTCCAGACCCTTCGACTTGTGCACGGTGACTACCTTGACCAGCTCCGCGTCGCTTTCCAGGCGCAGCACGCGCTCGTCGCCGCTCGCCCCCATGCCCTCGATCTGTTCGGCGAACCAGCGGATCAGCGCCTGCTCGCCGTCCAGTTCGCGGCTGGCTTCCTGCAGCAGCTCGGCCAGGTGCAGCAGGTTCGTGAGCTTGCGCTCGCCGCCCGTCTGCTGCAGCAGCGTCGACGGCAGGCCCAG
This sequence comes from Massilia paldalensis, assembly GCF_044901715.1. Taxonomy (NCBI): domain Bacteria; kingdom Pseudomonadati; phylum Pseudomonadota; class Betaproteobacteria; order Burkholderiales; family Oxalobacteraceae; genus Massilia; species Massilia paldalensis. The sequence continues at coordinate 1,115,311 of NZ_JBJCIU010000001.1, read as the reverse complement.
CTCGTGGATGAAGCGGCGCAGCATGGCCAGCACGCCCTGGCGCTGCCAAGCCTGGTGCAGCGCCTTCAATTGCTCCACGCGCGCTTCCCAGGCCAGTTCGTCGCTCGACAGGCGCGCCAGCTCGCCCAGCGGCAGCGCGCAGGTGGCGGTGGCGAACGCGGCGCGGGCCAGGCCGCCGTCGAGCGGATTGGCGACGGCCTGCAGCCAGCGCAGCACGTCGCGCGCTTCCTCGCTCTCGACCACGGAGTCCTGGTCGGACAGGTAGACGCTGGCCACGCGCCGGCGCACCAGCGCGCGCCGGATCGCCCCCGCCTCGCGGCGGTCGCGCACGAGGATCGCGATATCGGCCGGCATCAGGCGGCGGAAGCCCCCTTCGTCGTCGGCAAAACCCACGCGCTCGTCGTTCAGCAGTTCGACGATGTGCTCGGCGCAGTGGTGGGCGAAGAATTCGCGGTAGTCCTCGGCCTTGAGGTCGTCGCGCGCCGTACTGCAGATCGCCAGAGCCTGGTAGGCGCCCTCGACGCCCACCAGCTGCTGGCGCCGTCCGGCCGCGTCGACGGGTTCGAACGGCAACGGATTCTCGCCGTCCTTGCGGAAACGGAAAGCGCCCGCCGCATAGCCGCCCTCGGCGTAGTCGAACAGGCGGTTCACGGCCGCCACCAGCTGCTTCGTCGATCGGTAGTTGGTGCCCAGCTGGTAGTGACGCCCCGTCGTCGCGCGCCGCGCCGACAGGTAGCTGTGGATGTCGGCGCCGCGGAAGCCGTAGATCGACTGCTTCGGGTCGCCGATCAGGAACAGGCCGCGGCCCGCATCGTTGTCGGCCACGCGGTACAGCAGGTCGAAGATGCGGTACTGCTCGGGCGAGGTATCCTGGAATTCGTCGACCATCGCCACGGGGAACTGCTCGACGATGCGGCGCCGCAGCGCCTCGCCGTTCGGTCCTTCCAGCGCCGTCTTCAGCCGCGCGAGCATGTCGGCAAAGCCGAACTGGCGGTTGCGGCGCTTCAGTTCAACCATGCGCCGCGCGATATTGCAGGCGGCGTGGCGCAGCAGCTGGTGCTTCAGCGGTTCGATGGCGTCGAGCGCGGCGCGCAGGGCGGCCGTGTGCTCGAAGCATGCGGGCACGGCGGCGTCGAAGTCCTTGCCGTAGGCGTCGATGATGCCGTCCGGCGTCAGGCGGCGCCAGGCCGTGTCGGTCAGGTCCGGTTCCGCCAGCGCCGGGTCGGCGGCCCAGCGCCGCAGCGCCTCGAACCATTTGGCCAGCGTGTCGGGGCGCATCTTCGTGCCGTTGAACGCTTTCGGATTGGCGCCGCGCTGGGTGGCGATCCAGGCTTCCATCGCGTCGGCCCGGTCGGCCCAGCCTTCCTTGACGCGCGCCAGTTCGGCCTGGCGCCGGGCCTCCGCGCGCGCCACCAGCTTGCCCAGCGGCTCCATGCCGCCCGGGCCGCCCTCCTCGTCCAGGCAGTCGGGCCCCAGCAGCTCGGCGCGCTGCACCAGCTCGCGCACGCCGTCCTTCATCGCGTCGACGTCGGGCCATGCGCCCAGCAGCGCCTGCAACGCGCGCCCGCCCAGCGGGTACACGTGCTGGCGCCAGTAGTCGTGGGCCGCGTCCTCGAACAGGCCGCGCTCGTCGCTGACCAGTTCCTCGTCGAACAGGCTGCCGCTGTCGAACGCGTGCTCGCGCAGCATGCGCTGGCACCAGGCGTCGATGGTGAAGATGGCCGCCTCGTCCATCGTCTCGGCGGCCAGCACCAGGCGGTGCGCGGCGACCAGGCGCTCGGCCTCGTCCGTGTAGCTGTCGGCCAGCGCTTCGAGGTAAGGGTCGTCGACGAATTCCTCGCCGCGGAAGAAGGCGGCGGCCTGCACAAGGCGCTCGCGCACGCGGTTCGACAGCTCGCGCGTGGCGGCGCGCGTGAAGGTCATCACGAGGATCTCGGGCGGCAGCAAAGGACGCACGTAGCCGGCCTCGCCGCCGTGGCCCAGCACCAGGCGCAGGTAGAGCGCGGCGATCGTCCAGGTCTTGCCGGTGCCGGCGCTGGCCTCGATCAGGCGCGAGCCGTGCAGGGGGAACGTCAGCGCGTCCAGCAGCTGGCTCATGCCGCACCTCCGTCCGCGCCGCCGTCCGCGCCGCCGTCGAAGCGGGTGACGCTCACCCCTTCCTGCAGCCAGTCGTGCAGCGGTCCGTACAGCGCGCGGGCGACGGCCGGCCAGTCGCCCGCGGCGCGCAGCAGCTCGAATTCCGGCCACAGGCGCGCCAGGCACGGGTCGGCGACCTCGCCGTCGATCTCGAAGCCGCCGTCGTAGGTTTCGCGCGCGTCGCCGCCGGACAGTTCGGCCAGCGCCGTCTTGCAGGCCACGGCCAGCGGACGGTCGAGGTTCGCGCGCCACAGCCGCGCCAGTTCCTCCAGCCGGGCCAGCGCGGCATCCTGGGCGATGGGCGCCATCTCGACCATGCCGTCGCGCGCCACCAGGTGGCCCGTGACGCCCGCGCCCATGGCGGACGCGGCCAGCTGGCGCAGCCAGGGCGCGATCAGCTTGTCGCCGCGCGGCGCACCCTTGCGGTCCAGCACCTTCGACGAGATCTGCACGAGCCACACGGTCGATGTGCCGTCCGTGCGCAGGCGGTCGATCCAGTCGTCCAGGCGGATGTCGCCAAGCTGCAGGTCCACTGCGAGCTTCGGCGCCGCCTGCGGAAAGCGGGCGCCCAGCGCCAGCCAGGCGCGGCGCACGGGCACGAGTTCTTCGACCAGTTGCTGCTGCCACTGGCGGCCCACGAGACCGATGGGCAGCACGCCTTCGCGCGCGACCCGTTCGGCGCGCGCTTCCAGCACCTGGCGCACCTCATGCTCCGGCTCCGGCGCGCCGCTGTCGTCGAGCAGCGTGTCTTCCAGGAAGTAGCGGTCCAGCGCATTGAGCGCGAACGGCTCCTCGTCCTCGCCCACCACTTCGAGGTCGTTGAAGTTCACGGCCAGGCGGCGCCGGAAGAAGTAGCGCGCCGGCTGCTTCAGGAAGGACGCCAGTTCGCCCAGCTTGAGCCCACTCCCCGCATCCAGTTCGTACGGCGGCAGCTCGGTGGCGACGGCCGCGAGGGCCTCGTCGTCGCCATCGCGGCGGTGCGCCGAGCGCCATTCGCCCGCATAGGTGCGCAGGCCGCCGCGCTCGAAGTAGCGGCGCGAAAACGGCTGCAGCGCGTGCACGGTCGTCAGCGCGTCCGGATCGAGGTCCCAGCCGGACTTCAGGTAGTCGCGCAACTGCGCCACCAGCACCGACGCGGGCTGCTCCGTGTTGTCGCGCACGTTGCGGCCCACCCAGCTCACGTACAGCTTGTCGCGCGCGGCCAGCAGCGCTTCCAGCATCAGGTAGCGGTCGTCGTCGCGGCGCGAGCGGTCGCCGGGACGCTGCAGGCCCGGCAGCGCCAGCAGGTCGAAGTCGGCCTGCTGGGCGCGGCGCGGGAAGTCGCCGTCGTTCATGCCCAGCAGGCACACGACGCGGAACGGCACGGCGCGCATAGGCATCAGCGTGCAGAAGGTGACGCCGCCGGACACGAACTGGTGCGTCAGCGCCGGCTGGTCCAGTTCGTTCATCCACGCCTCGCGCATCACGGCCAGCGGCACGGGCTCGTCGAACAGTGCGTTCTCGCAGATCTCGAGCCAGCACTGCAGCGCTTCCTCCAGCTGGTTCAGCGTGATGCGGTCCGCTTCGTCGGACGCCCGGAAGAACCTGGCCATCAGCGCCCGCGCCCGTTCTCCCCATTCCAGCGGACGCAGGTCCGCGTCCAGCAGCTCGCGCCAGGCCAGCAGCGACTCGACCAGCTCGGCGAGCGAGCCGGCCAGCGCCGCGTCGAGGCCACCCACTTCCGCATACGGCTCGATGTCGCGGAAGCTCGGGCCGGCGCCCGTCGCATAGCCCAGCAACATGCGCCGGATGCCGAACAGCCAGGAATTCTGCTCGCCCGCCGATCCCAGGCCCAGGCCGGCGCGGTGGCGCTGATCCAGTCCCCAGCGCACGCTGGCGCCTTCGATCCAGTGGCCCAGAACGGGCAGGTCGTCGTCGGCAAGGCCGAAGCGGGCGGCCAGCGCCGGCACGTCGAGCAGGTCGCGGACCTCGCTCTGGCGGCAGCGCTGCTGCGGCAGGCGCAGCAGCCATTCGAGCGCGACCAGCAGCGGATTGACGCTGCGGTCCTTGGTGTCGCCGATCTCGAACGGGATGTAACGGGGGTCGCTGCGCTTGTGCTGGTCGAACACGGCGTGGATCGCGGCCGAGAAGGTGTCGATGTCCGGCACCATCACGACCACGTCGCGGGGACGCAGCGGCTCGTCGCCGAACTGTCCCGTCTCGTCGGCGAACCAGGACAGCAGCTGGTCGTGCAATACCTCCACCTCTCGCTGGGCGCTGTGGGCGATGTGGAATTCGATCGAGCGGTCGGCGGGATCGGGTGGCACGTGCGGATGCTCGGCCAGCGGCAGCAAATCGCGGATCGCGGCCTGGGCCTGCGCCAGCAGCGTCTCGCCCTCCTCGTCGCCGAACAGGTCGACGCGCAGGTTGCCGAAGCGCGCCCCATGGTCGCTGTCGAATTCGTCCAGCATGCGCACGAAGTCGCGCCCCTGGCGGCCCCAGCTCGCCAGCAGCGGATGGCTGTGCGCGTGCAGTTCCTCGATCGGGACGGACGAGAGGTCGCGGCCGTCGCGCGGCGCCTGGCGTTTATAGGCCGCCTTCAGCAGGTCGCGCCCCTCGATGATGTCGCCCCAGTAGAAGCGGCAAGGGTTCGGCACGGCCAGCAGCACCTGGGTGTGGCGCGACAGGCCCGCCATCGCCTGGATGGTCTGGTAGGGCAGCGTCGACATACCGAACAGCACCACGCGGCGCGGCAGGCGCAGCACGGGCGGGCGGTCGTCTTCCACGGCGGCCATGAACTGCTGGTGGATGGTGGCGCGGCCGGACCAGCGCCGCTCGGGCGGCAGGCTCTCGTGGATCTCGCGCCAGAGCTGCGCCTGCCAGCACTGGTCGGGTGTCAGCGCGATGGGGTCACCGCCCGGGCGCTGCAGCTGGTCGCGGCCCTCGGCCCAATCGGTCAGCCAGTCCGCGCGGTACACCTGGTACTGGTCGTACAGGTCGGCAAGGCGCTCGGCCAGCTGCAGGCGGCGCTCCGGGTCGCCGTCGGACAGGAAGTGGCGCAGCGGTTCGAATTTTTCCTTCTGCAGCAGCTCGGGCAGCAGGCGCATCAGGCGCCAGGTCAGCGCATCCTTGTCGAACGGCGAGCGGCGCGGCACGCGCTCCGGCCCCAGCATGCCGCGGTAGGCCTGCCACAGGAACCTCGCCGGCAGCGCCACGCGGGTGGCCGCGCACACGCCCAGTTCGTCGGCCAGCGCGATCTTGAGCCATTCCGCCACCCCGTTCGACTGCACGAGGATCAGCTCTTCCTCCAGCGGGCCGAGCGGATGGTTGCGCAGCCAGTCGAAGACGGCGGCGCGCAGCAATTCCATCTGGTTGCCGTGCAGGATGAGGAGACCGGGGGTGATCGGGGATGGCATGGGGTCTGCTGAAGGATGTACGTCCAAGGGATGCCGGCAGCATACACCGCATGGCCCGCCATTGGTAGAGCTGGAAGCCATTCCGCCGCCACGTCCGCGGGGGCGTGACGCGTGGTCATTTCTTTACATTTGCTACCATGGCAGCATCGCCAAGCACGGCAATGAGGAAACGACATGCAAGATCGAGAACACGAGGACCACGCCGCCCTGGCGGACCCGAGCCAGGACCCGCACGGCTGGCTGGAAGACATCGCCGGCGACGCGGCGCTCGGCTGGGTGCGCGAGCGCAATGGCGCGAGCGAGGCGGAGCTGACGGCGCGCCCCGACTACGCGCCGCTGCGCGCGCGCCTGAAGACCATCCTGGATGCCAAGGAACGCATTCCCTGGGTCGGCTACCACGCCGGCTTCTACTACAACTTCTGGCGCGACGCCGAGCACGAACGGGGCCTGTGGCGCCGCACGACGCTGGACGAGTACCGCAAACCGGAACCGGCGTGGGAGACGGTGCTCGACCTGGACGCGCTGGCGCGGTCGGAGAACGAGAACTGGGTCTGGGCCGGCAGCGTCAAGCTCAAGCCGCGCGGCGACCGCTGCCTCGTGTCGCTGTCGCGCGGCGGCGGCGATGCCCACGTGGTGCGCGAATTCGACCTGGCCGCCAAGTCCTTCGTCGCCGACGGCTTCGTCCTGCCGGAGGCGAAATCCAACGTCGGCTGGATCGACGCCGACACCCTGTTCGTGGCCACCGACTTCGGTCCGGAATCGATGACCAGCTCGGGCTACCCGCGCATCGTCAAGGAATGGAAGCGCGGCACGCCGCTGGAAGCGGCCGTCACCGTCTACGAGGCGCAGCCGGACGATTTGTCGGCGTCCGCCTGGAAGGACTTCGCGCCCGGCTTCGAGCGCCAGTTCGTCAACCGCCAGATCGATTTCTACAGCAGCGAACTGTTCGTGCGCGAAGCTGGCCGGCTGGTGCCGATCCCGAAGCCGCTGGACGCCAACGCCTTCACGGTGCGCGGCGAGATCGTCATCGAACTGCGCTCGGACTGGGACGCGGGCGACCGCAAGTGGCCGCAGGGCGCCCTGCTGGCGATGGATTTCGCGCGCTACATGGCGGGCGAGACGGCGTTCGAGGCGCTGTTCCTGCCCACGCCCACGACCTCGCTGGACGGGGTGACGGCCACGAAGACCGCCGTGCTGCTGACCATCCTCGACAACGTCAAGAACCGCGTCGTCGAGCTGCGCAACGAGCACGGCCGCTGGATCCGCCGCGACGTCGATGCGCCCAAGATGGGCGCGCTGGAAGTCGACAGCGTCGACGAGATCGAGTCGGACGACTACTTCCTCACGGTCACCGACTTCCTGACGCCTACCAGTACCTACCTGGCCCACGTGGGCAACGACCGGCGCGAACTGCTGAAGTCGATGCCGGCGTTCTTCGACGCGTCGCCGTACACGGTGAACCAGTTCGCCGCCAAGTCGGCGGACGGCACCTACGTCCCCTACTTCGTCGTGATGCGCAAGGACGTCGAGTGGAATGGCGGCAATCCGACGCTGCTGTACGGCTATGGCGGTTTCGAAGTGTCGCTCAAGCCATTCTACAGCGGCATCACGGGCGAAGCCTGGCTAGCCCAGGGCGGCGCCTATGTGCTGGCGAACATCCGGGGCGGCGGCGAATTCGGCCCGCGCTGGCACCAGGCCGCGCTGAAGGAACACCGCCAGAAGGCCTTCGACGATTTCCTGGCCGTGGCCCAGGACCTGATCCGGCGCCGCCTGACGAGCCCGCGCCACCTGGGCATCATGGGTGGCAGCAACGGCGGCCTGCTGGTCGGCGCCGCGCTGACCCAGCGCCCGGACCTGTTCAATGCCGTCGTGTGCCAGGTGCCCCTGCTGGACATGCGCCGCTACCACCAGTTGCTGGCCGGCGCGTCTTGGATGGGAGAGTATGGCGACCCGGACGATCCGGCCCAGTGGGCGGCGATCGCGAAATACTCGCCCTACCACAACGTTTCCGAGGACAAGCAGTATCCGCGCGTGCTGTTCACGACATCCACGCGCGACGACCGCGTCCACCCCGGCCACGCGCGCAAGATGGCGGCGCTGATGGGCGCCCAGGGCCATGACGTGCTGTACTGGGAAAACACGGAAGGTGGACACGCTGGCGCAGCAAACAATGAACAAACTGCAACGATGTATGCATTGACGTTCACGTTCCTGCTGCAACAACTGAAGTGATGACGAGCTGATACGTCGTCGACAAGCCGGTTCGGCAAGCAAACGCCGAACCGGCGATCCTTTCTTTTGATAGGGATCAAGTCCTAAAACCCCTGTTTTAGGGGACCGCTCCTAGGGAGTTCCGGTCGGAACTAGCAGGGTTGCTAGGTCGCTAGATGAATGATGCATGGAATACTTGTCTCCCACACATCTTTCCCTGGAGGATCGGCGATGGCTAATGATTTCGTTACCGAAGCAAGCCTGCGTGAACCGGCTGCAGGCACTGTGCTCAAACCGGCGTCGCTGGCCCTGTCCGTCGGCGATTTGAAGAAATACCGGATCAGCAAGCGCGAAAGCCAGGAGAAATTCTGGGGCCGTTTCGGCGTGACCCAGTCGAGCGGCAGCCGCTTCGAGACGGGCCTTGCGATTCCCGCACCCGTCGCGCTGTTGTTGAAGCTTTACGTCAACGGCAAGCTCAACGATGGTGATCTTCTGGGGTAATCAGGCCCAGGGAAATGGCCCGCACGACCGCCTGTTGCCGAGTGTTGACGTTGAACTTCTGCCGGATATTACCCATGTGGAAGTTCACCGTTGCCTCGGAACAGCCGGTGATCTTTGAAATCTCCCACGACGACTTGCCCACCATGACCCAGTTGAGCACCTCCAGCTCGCGCGGGGTCAGCTTCGGCGCTGCCTCCTGCGCCACCGGCGGGCAGAACCGCACCGCGGACGCGAACGCGTAATCGCGCACCAGGGCCAGGTCGGCCAGCATCCCCGTCACTCTCCGTACATAAGCCGCATCCGGCGCCGCATCGCTGGCAAAGGACAGCAGGCCGAACTCCCCGTTCGGGCCGTGGATCGGGAAGGTCACGCCCGCGCGCACTCCGTGGCTGCAAGCGTCGTCGTACAGGGCACGCTGGGTCGGGCTGCGGAACAGTTCCGGCTGCCAGATGACGGGCAAGGTGCTCTGCATGCAGTGGCTCACCACCGGATCGACATGGGCAAGGCGTTCCGCGTCGTAGCGCTCGCGCCATGTAGCCGGATAGTTGGATTGGATGAAAGCGTTTTCGAGCCGCGCATGGCGCGAGCCGGACAGCCCGAACAAGACCTTCTCGAAGCCGTGGGCGCGGCCGAGCGCGAACAAGACCTTGCCCCACGCGGCGGCGCTGTCCGCGTGCATCAGCTCGTCAAGCTCGACGCTATTCATGTCTTCCTCGCACTAGGGATGTCGCTGCCGCTATCGATGTCTGGGTCGTTTTAATAACAACTACCATGCTAAATAAGCCGTAACAAAAAAGCACGAAAAATGTTGTTCTTATTCATAATGGCTAGTTCCAGCCGGCTTGTCTACTTATACGAAGATGGATGGCGATCGGATCTGAAATCGTTTTCTTTCAATCGTGCGCTCCGATCATCGAAGATGTTCTAAGATCGCGCGAATTGTCCATTGAAAATTGCATAAATGCAAGTTTATATACACAATAGATGAAACTTGGCATGTAAGCCACAGCGTCGCTTGACTGGCTTGCCGAGATGCGTATCGTTGCAATTTTTTGACATTTAACAATAGCGTCCGTCCAAATTTCTCGCTCGAGCATGTACATCGTCCTCACCTTGACGTGGTCGTCCGTACCTGCCGCGGCGGTTGGCGCACCGCCCCTACCTACTCTTTCTCCTTCGAGGAACCCTAGTCAATGAACGACATGACTGACATGGCTGAGCAGCTCGATGTCAAGCTGTTGCTGTCCACCCTGATGGCCCTGAAAAAAGGCGATTTCTCCGTCCGCATGCCGTCCGACTGGACCGGCGTCTCGGGCAAGATCGCCGACACCCTGAACGACATCATCGAGACCAAGCAGAAGATGGTCGAGACGGTGACCGAGGTGTCGCGCGTCGTGGGCCGCGAAGGCCACCTGACCCAGCGCGCCGACGTGCCGGGCGTGGTCGGCGGCTGGTCCACCATCATCAGCTCCGTCAACACCCTGATCGACGACCTGGTGCGTCCGACGACGGAGATGGCGCGCGTCATCGGCGCCGTGGCGAAGGGCGACCTGTCGCAGACCATGGCCCTCGAAGTGGACGGCCACCCGCTCAAGGGCCAGTACCTGCGCGCGGCGACCACCGCCAACACGATGGTGGAACAGCTCTCTTCCTTCTCCTCCGAAGTGACGCGCGTGGCGCGCGAAGTGGGTACCGAGGGCAAGCTGGGCGGCCAGGCCTACGTGCCGGGCGTCGCGGGTACCTGGAAGGACTTGACCGACTCCGTGAACTCGATGGCGGGCAACCTGACCTCGCAGGTGCGTAACATCGCCGAGGTGACCACCGCGGTGGCGAACGGCGACCTGTCCAAGAAGATCACGGTGGACGTGCGCGGCGAGATCCTGCAGCTGAAGGACACCATCAACGTGATGGTGGACCAGCTGCGCTCCTTCGCTTCCGAGGTGACCCGCGTGGCAAGGGAGGTGGGTACCGAGGGCAAGCTGGGCGGCCAGGCCTACGTGCCGGGCGTCGCCGGCACGTGGAAGGATTTGACCGACAACGTGAACTTCATGGCGTCGAACCTGACAGGCCAGGTGCGTAACATCGCGGCGGTGACCACCGCCGTGGCGAACGGCGACCTGGGCAAGAAGATCACGGTGGACGTGAAGGGCGAGATTCTCGAGCTGAAGAACACCATCAACGTGATGGTGGACCAGCTGTCCTCGTTCGCATCGGAAGTGACCCGCGTGGCGAGGGAAGTGGGTACCGAGGGCAAGCTGGGCGGCCAGGCAATGGTGAAAGGCGTCGCCGGCACGTGGAAGGACTTGACCGACTCGGTGAACTCGATGGCGGGCAACCTGACGGGCCAGGTGCGTAACATCGCGGACGTGACGACGGCCGTGGCGAATGGCGACCTGTCCAAGAAGATCACGGTGGACGTGAAGGGCGAGATCCTGGAACTGAAGAACACCATCAACGTGATGGTGGACCAGCTGAACTCCTTCGCGTCCGAGGTGACCCGCGTGGCCCGCGAAGTGGGTACCGAGGGCAAGCTGGGCGGCCAGGCGAACGTGCCGGGCGTCGCCGGCACCTGGAAGGACTTGACCGACGGCGTGAACTCGATGGCGGGTAACCTGACGGGCCAGGTGCGTAACATCGCGGAAGTGACGACGGCCGTGGCGAACGGCGACCTGGGCAAGAAGATCACGGTGGACGTGAAGGGCGAGATCCTGGAACTGAAGAACACCATCAACGTGATGGTGGACCAGCTGTCCTCGTTCGCGTCCGAGGTGACCCGCGTCGCGCGTGAAGTGGGTACCGAGGGTAAACTCGGCGGCCAGGCCTACGTGCCGGGCGTGGGCGGCACGTGGAAGGACTTGACGGACAACGTGAACTTCATGGCGTCCAACCTGACGGGCCAGGTGCGTAACATCGCGGCGGTGACCACCGCCGTGGCAAGGGGTGACCTGTCCAAGAAGATCACCGTCGACGTGAAGGGCGAGATCCTGGAACTGAAGGACACCATCAACGTGATGGTGGACCAGCTGTCCTCGTTCGCGTCGGAAGTGACGCGCGTGGCGCGCGAAGTGGGTACCGAAGGCAAGCTGGGCGGCCAGGCGAACGTGTCCGGCGTCGCCGGTACCTGGAAGGACTTGACGGAAAACGTCAACCAGCTGGCGGCGAACCTGACCAACCAGATGCGCGCGATCGGCGAGGTGGCGACGGCGGTGACGCGCGGCGACCTGTCGCGTTCCATCCAGGTGGAAGCGCGCGGCGAGGTCTCGTACCTGAAGGACAACATCAACGAGATGATCCGCAACCTGAAGGAGACCACGCAGAAGAACGCCCAGCAGGACTGGCTCAAGACCAACCTGGCGCGCTTCACCCGCCTGCTGCAGGGCCAGCGCGATCTGCAGGCCGTGACGAAGCTGATCCTGTCCGAACTGGCCCCGCTGGTCTCGGCGCACCACGGCGTGTTCTACATGATGGACTCGCAGGAGATGGAAGCGCGCCTGCGCATGATCGCCTCCTACGGCTACCGCTCCAGCCGCAAGCTGCCGACCTCGTTCGCCCCGGGCGAAGGCCTGGTCGGCCAGTGCGCGATCGAGAAGAGCCGCATCTGGCTGACCGACGTGCCGCGCGACTACATCGTTGTCTCCTCCGGCCTGGGTTCGGCGCCGCCGACGAACATCGTCGTGCTGCCGATCCTGTTCGAGCAGCAGGTCAAGGCCGTCATCGAGATCGCCTCGCTGGACCGCTTCACGGAAACCCACCTGTCCTTCCTCGACCAGCTGATGGAATCGATCGGCGTCGTCCTCAACACCATCGAGGCGAACAGCCGTACCGAATCGCTGCTGACCCAGTCGCAGTCGCTGGCGCAGGAACTGCAGCAGACCAACCAGGAACTGGCGGAAAAGGCGCGCCTGCTGTCCGAGCAGAACATCGAGGTGGAACGCAAGAACCGCGAGGTGGAACAGGCCAAGCTGGCGCTGGAAGAAAAGGCCACGCAGCTGGCGCTGTCCTCGAAGTACAAGTCCGAGTTCCTGGCCAACATGTCGCACGAACTGAGGACGCCATTGAACTCGCTGCTGATCCTGGCGCAGCAGCTGTCGGACAACCCGGAAGGCAACCTGACGGGCAAGCAGGTCGAATTCGCCAAGACCATCCACGGCTCCGGCTCCGACCTGCTGACGCTCATTAACGACATCCTCGACCTGTCGAAGATCGAATCCGGTACCGTCACGCTGGACGTGTCCGAGTACCGCTTCTCGAACCTGCGCAACTACGTCGACCGCACGTTCCGCCACATGGCCGAGGCCAAGCACCTGGGCTTCCAGGTCGACCTGGCGGACAACCTGCCGACCGCCGTGATGACGGACACCACGCGCCTGCAGCAGGTGCTCAAGAACCTGCTGTCGAACGCGTTCAAGTTCACCAGCCACGGCCAGGTGTCGCTGACGATCAGCCTCGTCACGAGCGGCTGGACCGCCGACCACCCGCACCTGCTGCATGCGGACGCCGTGCTGGCCTTCTCCGTGCGCGACACGGGCGTGGGCATCCCGTCCGACAAGCTGCAGCTGATCTTCGAGGCATTCCAGCAGGCCGACGGTTCCACCGCGCGCAAGTATGGCGGCACGGGCCTGGGCCTGTCGATCTCGCGCGAGCTGGCGCGCCTGCTGGGCGGCGAAATCCGCGTCGAGTCGACCGTCAACATCGGCTCCACCTTCACGCTGTACCTGCCGTACAACCGCGCCGGCTTCATCAACTACGAACAGACGCGCCAGCCGCAACCGGCGCGCCTGGCCGCGCCGCCGGCCGCGCCGAGCGTGGTGGCCTCCCCCGTCGTGCAGACGGAGCGCGGCCACGAAGCCGATGGCGGCGTGGTCACGATCGACGCGCTCGATCCGTCCGACGACCTGGGCGACGATGCGGGCCAGTACGCGACGATCCGCGACGACCGCGGCCTGGTGGTGCCGGGCGACGCCTCGGTGCTGATCGTCGAGGACGACGAGCGCTTCGCCAAGACGCTGCTCGACTTCGCCCGCGAGAAGAACTTCAAGGGCGTCGTCACGCAGCGCGGCGATTCCGCCCTGTCGCTGGCGCGCGACTACCTGCCGTCGGCGATCCTGCTCGACATCGACCTGCCCGACATCGACGGCCTGACGGTGCTCGACCGCCTGAAGCGCGACCCGAGCACGCGCCACATCCCCGTGCACGTAATCTCGGCGCTGCGCGAGCGCGAGCGCGCGCTGCGCCAGGGCGCGATTTCCTACCTCAACAAGCCCGTCGACCGCGACATGCTGCAGGAGGAATTCAAGCGCATCCAGAAGTTCCTGATGGGCGGCAAGCGCTCGCTGCTGGTGGTCGAGGACGATCCGGCCCAGCGCGAGGCGATCGTGTCCCTGATCGGCGCCGCGGACGTGCACATCGTGATGGCCGAGGACGGCAAGTCGGCGCTGCAGGCGCTGGCGTCCGACCAGTTCGACTGCATGGTGCTGGACCTGACGCTGCCCGACGTCTCCGGCTTCGACCTGCTCGACCAGATCGGCAAGCAGCCGCAGCTGCGCGACCTGCCGATCGTGATCTACACGGCGCAGGAGCTGTCGCGCAAGGAAGTCACCAAGCTGAAGCGCTATGCCAAGACCATCGTCGTCAAGGACGCGCGCTCGCCCGAGCGCCTGCTCGACGAGACGGCACTGTTCCTGCACCGCTCGCAGGCCAGCCTGCCCGAGGTGCAGCGGCGCATGCTGGAAGAGATCCACGCGCTCGACGGCGGCCTGGCTGGACGCAAGGTGCTGATCGTCGACGACGACCTGCGCAACATCTTCGCCCTGTCCTCGCTGCTGGAGCGCCAGCAGATGCAGGTGCTGTTCGCCGAGAACGGCCGCGACGGCATCGAGGTGCTGGAGAAGGATCCGAGCATCGAGATCGTCCTGATGGACATCATGATGCCGGAGATGGACGGCTACGACACGATGCGGGCGATCCGCCGCATCCCGAAGTTCAAGTCGCTGCCCATCATCACGCTGACGGCCAAGGCGATGAAGGGCGACCGCGACAAGTGCATCGCGGCCGGCGCCTCCGACTACATCACCAAGCCCGTCGACGTGGCCCAGTTGCTGTCGATGATGCGTGTTTGGCTCCATTGATGGCTGCACTGATGCCAAAGTCGATGGGACCATCCAACGCATGGACCGGCATGGCCGCCGGTCTCGCGGTCGAGGAGCTGGAGACGGAGCTGCTGCTGGAAGCCGTGTTCCAGCGCTTCGGCCACGACTTCCGCGCCTACGACCGCCAGGCGCTGCGCGAGCGGCTGGCGCGCGTGCTGCGCCTCCTGGACGTGCGCACGCTGTCCGGACTGCAGGAACGGGTGCTGCACGACGGCGCGGAAGCGTCGCGCCTGCTGCGCGCGTTCTCGCCGTCCCCGGCCGGCCTGTTCGAGAATCCCGGCCACGCCTCGCGCCTGCGCACGGTGCTGGCGCCGTCGCTGCGCGGCTGGCCGCTGCCGCGCGTGTGGATCGCCGAATGCGCGGGCGTGGGCGAAGCCTGGACGCTGGCCATCGTGCTGGCCGAGGAAGGCGTGCTGGGACGGCTCGACATCCACGCCACGCTGGCCAACGAGGAACTGGTGGCCGAACACCAGGACGGCTGGCTGCCGCTGGCCGAGCTGGACGCCGCACGGCAGCGCCATGCCGACAGCGGCGGCACCGGCGACCTGTCCGCCTGGTTCGAGATCGCGGACGGCAAGGCGCGCCTGCAAACGCAGCTGCGCCGGCGCATCACGTGGTCGCAGTACAGCCTCGTGACGGACGCCTCGTTCAACGAGTTCCAGGCCATCGTCAGCTGCCACGCGCTGTCCGACTTCGGCCCCGTGCTGCGCCAGCGCGTGCTGCGCCTGTTCTACGACAGCCTGGCGCGCTTCGGCGTGCTGTGCCTGGACCGGCCGCTGGCCGTGACGGATGCGCACGCGGGCTCGTACCAGGCGGTGGCGGGCGAACGGCCGTGGTACAAGCGGGTGGGATAAGCGTCCCTGCCTGCACGTCGTCCCTGCGCAGGCAGGGACCCAATTGCTGATGCGCCGTCGCAACGCGTACAAATTGGGCCCCTGCCTGCGCAGGGGCGACGGACTTTCTACACCACCGCCGCACTCGGCCTTTCCGCCACACGATCCCGCCACGCCTGCAGGTGTTCCATCCCCTCCTGCCCCGGCCGGAACCGCATCAATCCCCGTGCGAACTCCAGCGCGCAGAACGCCGTGATGTCGGCGATCGTGAACCGTTCCCCCGCCACGTAGGGCTGCCGCGCCAGCACCCCATCCAGCCAGCGCGCCGTCGCGCGCATCTTGTCGCCCTGCGAGACCCCGAATTCGCCGAACTGCGGCTGCTCCAGCGGGGCCAGGCCCGGATGCGTGTGACGGATGCAGTTGGCGATGCGCAGGAACAGCTGCAGTTCGCAGCGCCGGTCCATCATCTCGACGAAGGCGCGCTCCTCGAAGCCCTCTCCCATCAGGTTCGGCGCCGGATGGCGGCCCTCCAGGTAGGTGCAGATGGCGCGCGTCTCGGCCAGCACGCGGCCGTCGTCCAGTTCCAGCGCCGGCACCTGGGCCAGCGGATTCTTCGCCATGAAGGCGGCGCCGCGGTGCTCGCCGCCCGCGAGGTCGACCGGCACGACCTCGATGTCGCGGATGCCCTTCTCGGCCATGAACATCAATACGCGGCGCGGATTCGGCGCGCGCGTGGCACTGTACAGTTTCATCAGCGTCTCCTGTCGTCGTTATCGTGCGGACCATGATAACCGCACGGCGTGCCGGCGCCGCGACCGCATGGGCGAATTGCCTCGTTGACATCCGGCACGGTTTGCCCGTAGATTTGCCGCTTGGCCTTGCTCGTCCAAGCACACCCAGCGCGCAAGTTCGACATACATACAAATAGGACCTCCATGCAACGCCGCCTGCTTTCCGCCGCCATTGCCCTGGCTTTCGCCGCCATGCCCGCCCTCCACGTCCAGGCCGCGCCGGCCACGGCCGCCACCCAGCAAGCCACCACGCAGCTGCCGCGCGGCGTCGTGCCGACGCACTACGACGTCTCGCTGACGCCCGACGCCGCCGCCGCGACCTTCGCCGGCAAGGCCGTCATCACGCTCGACGTCGCCAAGGCGACGGACAGCATCGTGCTCAACGCCGCCGACCTCGCGTTCTCCGGCGCCAGCATCGCGCCGGCCGCGGGAGGCGCCGCCACCAAGGCCAGCGCCAGCGTGAACGCCGAGGCGCAGACGGCGACCTTCAAGTTCGACCGTCCGCTGGCGCCGGGCACCTACCGCCTGTCCCTGGACTACACGGGCAAGATCGGTACCCAGGCCGTCGGCCTGTTCGGGCTGGACTACGCGGGCGCCGATGGCAAGCAGCAGCGCGCCCTGTTCACGCAGTTCGAGAACTCGGACGCGCGCCGCATGATCCCGTCCTGGGACGAGCCGGCCTACAAGGCCACGTTCTCCCTCGACGTGACGGTGCCGGCCGGCCAGATGGCCGTCAGCAATATGCCGGGCGACGTCAAGACGCTGCCGGACGGCCGCCAGCAGGTGCGCTTCGCGCGCACCCCGAAGATGTCCACCTACCTGCTGTTCTTCGCGCTGGGCGACTTCGAGCGCGCCACCGCCACCGTGGACGGCACGGAACTGGGCGTCATCACGCGCCGCGGCGCCGTCAAGCAGGCCCAGTTCGCCCTCGATTCGTCGAAGGACATCCTGAAGGAATACAACCAGTACTTCGGCGTGCGCTATCCGCTGCCCAAGCTCGACAACATCGCCGGCCCGGGCCAGAGCCAGTTCTTCGGCGCGATGGAAAACTGGGGCGCGATCTTCACCTTCGAATACGCGCTGCTGCTCGACCCGGCCATCGCCACCCAGCGCGACCGCCAGAACATCTTCTCGACGGCCGCCCACGAGATGGCGCACCAGTGGTTCGGCGACCTCGTCACGATGCGCTGGTGGGACGACCTGTGGCTCAACGAAGGCTTCGCCTCGTGGATGGAAAGCCGCATGACGGAGCGCCTGCATCCGGAATGGAACAGCAATCTGTCGGCCGTCGGCAGCCGCGACGGCGCCATGCAGCGCGACTCCACGGCCGCCACCCACCCCGTCGTGCAGCACATCGAGACCGTCGAGCAGGCCAGCCAGGCCTTCGACGAGATCACCTACCAGAAGGGCGAAGCCGTCATCCGCATGCTGGAAGCCTACGTGGGCGAGAACGCCTGGCGCGACGGCGTGCGCGCCTACATGAAGGCCCATGCCTACGGCAACACGGTGTCGGACGACCTGTGGAAGCAGATCGAGAAGGCGGCCGGCAAGCCCGTCACGGCGATCGCCCACGACTTCACGCTGCAGCCGGGCGTGCCGCTGATCCGCGTCGGCGCGCCCGTGTGCAAGAACGGCGCGACCGTCGTGCCGCTGACCCAGGCCGAATTCTCGCGCGACCAGCCGAACAAGAAGCCGCTGGCCTGGCGCGTGCCCGTGATCGCGCAAGTCGCGGGAAACGGCAAGAGCGCGAACACGCTGGTCTCCGGCGGCAAGGGCACCATCACCGTACCCGGCTGCGGGGCCGTGATCGTCAACGCGGGCCAGAGCGGCTACTACCGCACGCTGTACGCGCCCAAGGAATTCGCCGCGCTGGCCGGACAGTTCGCCCGGCTGGCGCCGATCGACCAGATCGGCCTGCTGTCGGACAGCTCCTCGCTGGGCATGGCCGGCCTGCAGCCCGCCTCCGACGTGCTGGCCCTGGCCAAGGGCGCGCCCCTGCAGGCCGATCCGCTCGTGTGGCAGCGCATCGCCGGCGTGCTGTCCGGCTTCCACAGCCGCTACGCCGGCGACGAAGCGCGCCAGCGCGCCTTCGATGCCTTCGCCCTCGCCCGCCTGGCGCCGCTGATGGCGCAGATCGGCTGGACGGCGCGCGACGGCGAGGCCGCCACGGTCGCCAACCTGCGCAACCAGCTGATCGGCGTGCTGAGCGACCTGGGCGACGCCGCCACCATCGCCGAGGCGCGCCGCCGCTACGCCGCCATGGACAAGGACCCGTCCGCCGTGCCGGGCCCGCTGCGCAAGACCATCCTGGCCGTCGTCGCCCAGAACGCGGATGCCGCGACCTGGGACGGCCTGCGTGCCCGCGCCCAGGCGGAGAAGACGCCGCTGCTCAAGTCGAACCTGTACACGCTGCTCGCCATTGCCAAGGACAAGGCCCTGGCCCAGCGCGCGCTGGACCTGGCGCTGACGGACGAGCCGGGCGCGACCACCAGCGCGACGATGATCTCGGCCGTGGCCGGCCGCTATCCGGACCTGGCGTTCGACTTCGCGCTGGCCGAGCGCGAGAAGATCAACGAACGCATCGACGCCACCTCGCGCAGCCGCTACTTCGCGCGCCTGGCCTACGGCTCGTCCGATCCGGCCATGGTCGGCAAGCTGAAGGCCTATGCCGACGCCAACCTGGCGGCCAGTGCCCGCGGCGACGTCGAGGCCGCCGTCGCCGCGATCCAGGACCGCATCAAGGTCAAGGAGCAGCGCCTGCCGGAAATCGATGCATGGCTGGCGCAGAACGCCAAGTAAGGTAACGCCCGCCCTATCCGTCGCCCCTGCGCAGGCAGGGGCCCAATCTTGCGTGCACGTTGACCAAATTGGGCCCCTGCCTGCGCAGGGGCGACGTACTCATGACAACGGCACCGTTTTTTGTCGCCGCAGCGCCAGCCACTCGTCGAGCTTCGCCGCCGCCCCCGCCCGCACGTGCAGCCCCAGCTTCGTCCTGCGCCACAGGATGTCTTCCGCGCTGCGCGCCCACTCCTGGCGCACGAGGTAGTCGACTTCGACTTCGTACAGGCCCGGCACGATCTCCTCGCCCAGGTCGGCCGGCGAGCGGCAATGCGCCAGCATGGCGCCCAGCCGGGTGCCGTAGGCATGCGCCCAGCGCTGCAGCAGGGATTGCGGCAGCCAGGCGTACTGCTGGCGGCGCGTGCGCAGCCAGCCGTCGAATTCCAGCACGCCGCGCGCGATCGGCAGCCGGCCGTACAGGTCGCCGCCGGGGAGGCAGGCGTGTTCGGTCCAGCCGCGTACCTGGCGTCCGAGCGCGGGACCGATGAGGTCGACGGCCTGCTCGGCCAGCTTGCGGAAGGTGGTCACCTTGCCGCCGAAGACCGACAGCAAGTGGGCGCCCGTGTCGTCGAACGCCAGCCGGAAGTCGCGGCTGGCCGCCGACGCGTGCGCCGCGCCCGGCCCCACCTCGCCGATCAGCGGGCGCACGCCGGCATAGCTCCACACGACGTCGTGCTGGCCGATGCGGCGCTCGAAGCAGCGGTTGACGGCCTCGCACAGGTAGGCCGTCTCCGGAGCGCTGATGGCCATCCGGTCGAGCGCACCGGTCTCCGGGTCGCCCGTGAACTCGACGTCCGTGGTGCCGACCAGCGTGAAGTCCTCCTCGTAGGGCAGCGCGAACACGATGCGGCCGTCGGGCTGCTGCAGCAGGTAGGCGTCGCCATGGTCGAACAGGCGCGGCACGACGATGTGGCTGCCCTTGACGAGCCGCAGGGGCCGGGGCTGGGCGCCGTCCACGCCGCGCAGGAAGCTGGCGGCCCACGGTCCCGCCGCGTTCACCAGGCAGCGCGCATGCACGTGGCGGATACCCCCCTCGCCTTCCAGCATCGCATCCCAGCGCCCGCCCTCGCGCCGCACGCCCGTGCAGCGCGTGCGCGTGTAGACGGTGGCGCCGCGCTCGCGCGCATCGAGCGCGGCCAGCACGACGAGGCGCGCATCGTCCACCCAGGCATCGTAGTAGGAGAACCCGCGGGTGAACCGGCGCTGCAGCGCCGCGCCGGCCGGGTCCAGGCGCAGCCGAAGCGCCTGCGAGGCGGGCAGGAAGTCGCGCGGCGCCAGGTGGTCGTACAGGAACAGGCCGGCGCGGATCATCCAGGCCGGCCGTTGCCCCGGCGCATGGGGCATCACGAAGCGCAGCGGGCGCATGATGTGCGGCGCGCCCTTGAGCAGGATCTCGCGCTCGCGCAGCGCCTTGCGCACGAGGCCGAACTGCCATTGCTCCAGGTAGCGCAGGCCGCCGTGGATCAGCTTGCTGGAAGCGGACGAGGTGTGCTGGCCCAGGTCGTCCTTTTCGCACAGCACGACGCGCAAGCCGCGGCCGGCGGCGTCGCGCGCGATGCCGGCGCCGTTGATGCCGCCGCCGACCACCAGCACGTCGCAATCGACGCGTTTCGGAAGTTCGCCCATGTCTGTCCCCCCACCTCGTTTCCGCCCACGAATCCGCGCACCACGCTGCTCGCCATCCTGCCAGAGCATAATGCCAGAGCAGGCCGCGATGTTCGTCCACGTCAATCGTCAACCGGCGCGGGAAGTCCTGGCGGCCCCGTGTAGAATCCTCGCATGACGACTCTTGCTCCTGCTCCCTGACATGGCGCCCGAGATGCGCGCCTGGGTTCGCATGCCTTCCGGCAAGCGACTCGACCTCCTGAACCCCACGCCCTTCGACTGGGACGATGCCGACCTGGCGCTCGGCCTGGCCCGCACTTACCGCTGGGGCGGCCACTCGGCCTGGCCGCTGCCGCTGTCGGTGGCCCAGCATTCGATCGCCGTGATGCTGCTGCGGCGCGCGGCAAGCAGCGCGCCCCTGCCCGCCGTGTGCGAGTTGCGCGAACTGCTGCACGACGCCGAGGAAGGGTTGCTCGGATTCGACGCGGTGTCGCCCATCAAGCCTTTCCTCGGCGACGGTTTCCGCGCGTTGACGCGGCGCCTGGAACAGGCCGTGTTCCTGCGCTACCGCCTGCCCGCCTGGACGGCCGGCGAGCACGCGCTGCACAAGCGCGCCGACCGCCTGGCCGCCGCCAGCGAGGCCGTGCACGTGGCCGGCTGGTCGGTGCAGGAAGTGCGCTCCACGCTGAAGATCCGCTCCAAGGTGCTGGAACGCGATCCGCTCGCCGATGCCTACGGCTGCCGGCCGTGGGAGCCGTGGCCGCCGCTCGTCGCGGCCGAACGCTTCCTGGCCGAGCTGGAGCGCCTGCAGCGCAGGATCGACGCGGAGGAAGGACCGTGAGCGTGGACGCCGCCATCGCCCGCGCCGCCGCGCTGCTGCGCGATGCCGACGCGCTCCTGGTCGGCGCGGGCGCCGGCATGGGCGTCGATTCCGGCTTGCCCGACTTTCGCGGCGACCACGGGTTCTGGCGCGCCTATCCGCCACTGGCGCGGCTCGGCATCCGTTTCGTCGAGATGGCCAACCCGCGCCACTTCGCGGCGAATCCGGAACTGGCCTGGGGCTTCTACGGCCACCGCCTCGCGCTGTACCGCGACACCGTGCCGCACGAAGGCTTCGCCATCCTGCGCGCACTGGGCGAGCGCCTGGCGCACGGCGCCTTCGTCTTCACGAGCAACGTCGACGGCCAGTTCCAGCGTGCCGGCTTCGATCCGCTGCGCCTCGTGGAATGCCACGGTTCGATCCACCACCTGCAATGCACGCGGCCGTGCAGCGGCGCCATCTGGCCGGCGGACGGGGTACGGCCCGCGATCGATCCGGCCACCTGCCTGATGGCGCCGCCGCTGCCCACCTGCCCGCACTGTGGCGCGCTGGCCCGCCCCAACATCCTGATGTTCGGCGACGGCGCCTGGCTCGACACCCGCACGGAGGCCCAGTACGCACGCCTGGCGTCCTGGGGCGGCGCGGCACGCCGCCTGGTGGTGATGGAACTGGGGGCCGGCAGCGACGTCCCCTCCGTGCGGCGCCTGTGCGAAGCGCAGGATGCGCCCCTCATCCGCGTCAATCCGCGCGAGCCGGACGTGGCGCCGCGTGCCGGCGTCGGCATCGCGGCGGGCGCGCTCGACGCCCTGCGGCGGCTGCGCGACGCGCTGCCCTGAGCGACGCCGCTGGGAGCGACGGACTGTCAGGAAACCGGCCCCAGTCGATGCGGTCGTTGCCTGTCTGCAAATCCTCGACCGGCACACACAAAAATGCGCTAAGGCATTGATTCCAATCGATTTATTCCAATATCCACAAGAAATGTGGATAACTGTGTGGACAAGCCCCTCTTGACAAACGCGGAGCGCAGCAGCCGTGCGGGTTTCAACAAAATGCCCAAGGAACAGGCAAAAAATAAGCCCTTGGAAATCAATGACTTGGTCGTGCACCGCTTTTGAACAGTGCGTGACTATAGGGCAAATTCCTACAAAAACGACACAACGGGGATAACTCGGCGAACGTGGCAGGAATTCCGGGGATCCCGCTGTCTTCTTCGCATTATTTCCATGCATTGCGCGCGCGCTCGCGCACCATCATCCTGACGCTGTCCGGCATCGGCTTGCGGCTTTGCGGCGTATCGGCATTCATCCATACGCATTCCTCGAAATGCTTCAGCATGGCCGGGGCGATGAAGCGCGTGCGCTGGGCGTACACGTGGCGGTCGCCCATCTGGGCCTGCTGCTTGATGAAGAAGCGGTTGGGCACCACCAGATGCAGGTGCTCCTTGGCGCGCGTCATGGCGACATACAGCAGGCGCCGTTCTTCCTCGATGTCTTCCGCGCTGCCCGTCGCCATGTCGGACGGGATGCAGCCGTCGACGACGTTCAGCACGTGCACGGCCTTCCACTCCTGGCCCTTGGCCGAATGGATCGTCGACAGGATCAGGTAGTCGTCGTCCAGCAGCGGCGGTCCGGCGCGGTCGCTGGTGGCGTCGGGCGGATCGAGCGTCAGCTCGGTCAGGAACGCTTCGCGCGAACCGTAGCCGCCGGCCAGCGCCGCCAGCTGCTCGAGGTCGGCGGCGCGCACGGACGCGTCGTCGTACAGGCGTTCCAGGTGCGGCAGGTACCAGTCCTTGACGAGCTCGGCGTCCAGCGGCCAGCGCAGGCCGGACGCGCGCAGGGTCCGGAACAGCGCGGCGAACTGGTCCCACTCGGCCTGGGCCCGGGCCGGCGCGGCGAAGGCGGCCACGGCATCGGCAGGTTCCGGCGCGGCGGCCACGGCATCGAGGAGGCGCGCCGCTGTGGCCGGGCCAATGCCGGGAATGAGCTGCACGACGCGAAAGCCCGCCAGGCGGCCGCTCGGGTTCTGGGCGAAGCGCAGCACCGCCAGCATGTCCTTGATATGGGCCGCTTCCAGGAATTTCAGGCCGCCGAACTTCACGAACGGCACGTTGCGCCGGACCAGTTCCAGCTCCAGCGCCGCGCTGTGGCTGGCGGCGCGGAACAGCACGGCCTGCTGGGTCAGCTTGGTGCCCTGCTCGCGCTGCTCCAGCACGCGGTTGCAGACCCAGCGCGCCTGTTCGGCCTCGTCCGGGATCAGCACCAGTTGCGGCTTGCCGCTCGCGACCCGGTCCGTCCACAGCGTCTTCGCATGGCGCTCCAGCGCCGCCGCGATCACGGCATTCGACGCGTCCAGGATCGGCTGGGTGGAACGGTAGTTGCGGTCCAGCGTGACCGTCAACGCCGGCTGGCTGAACTGCTTCGGGAAGTCGAGGATGTTGCGTACCGTGGCGCCGCGGAAGGAATAGATGGCCTGGGCATCGTCGCCGACCACGACCACGCCCCTGCCGTCCGGCTTCATGCCCTGGATGATGGCCGCCTGCAGCCGGTTGGTGTCCTGGTATTCGTCGACCAGCACGTGGTCGAACAGCGCGCCCAGTTCCGGACCCAGCTCGGGATCGGATGCCATTTCGGCCCAGAACAGCAGCAGGTCGTCGTAGTCGAGCACGTTCTGCTCCTGCTTGGCGTCGACGTATGCGCCGAACAGGCGCTTGAGCTGTTCCTCCCACTCGCTGCACCAGGGAAAGGTCGATTGCAGCACATCGGCGAGCGGCTCGCGGCTGTTGACAACGCGCGAATAGATCGCCAGGCAGGTCCCCTTCAGCGGAAAGCGCTTCTGGCCCGCCGCGGCGCCCAGGCCGATCTCCTGGCGCACCAGGCCCATCATGTCTTCGGAATCGGCGCGGTCGTGGATCGTGAACGACGCTTCCAGGCCGATGCGGCCGGCATACTCGCGCAGCAGGCGCGCCCCGATGGCGTGGAAGGTGCCGGCCCACGGCAGGCTGGCGAACGACTGGCTCGACGTCTTGAAAATGCGCTGCAGCACGCCGGCCGCGCGCTGCCCCATCTCGTTCGCCGCGCGCCGCGAGAACGTCAGCAGCAGGATGCGCTGCGGATCGGCGCCCGTCTGGATCAGGCGCGCCACCCGGTGCGCCAGCGTATTGGTCTTGCCCGAACCGGCGCCGGCAACGACCAGCAGCGGCCGCGGCGCCGCGGCGCCGATGTCGTGGTCGACGGCGGCGCGCTGGGCCGCGTTCAGGCTGGCATAGGGATCGTCGTCCCGTGCGGTGGACGAAGGGGGCGAAGCGGACGCAGAAGACGACGGCGGCGCGGCGATGGCGGAAGCGGTAGCGGACATGGACAAGCCGGAAAGATGGCTCAACTGTACATTTATCCAGTGTGCTTGCGCAAGTGCAATCTCGGCGGCCCATTGCGCCAGTGTCGCGAAACGGCATCAGACCAGGCGCAGTGCGGTCGGGGCCGTTTTCGCCAAGTCGATGATTTTTATTGCATTGATCAGATATCCACAAAAACTGTGAATAAGCTTGTGGAAAAACACCCTCTTGACATCGCAAAACCAAGCTGGGATGCGGCTTTCAACAAGTTGCCCGTTGCGCGAGCAGTTTGCAAGCCGCGCAAAATCAAGGGTTTACGATGTCAAGCGAAACACGGATGAAATAATTATGCAAGATGAAAACAGGAAATTTTTGTGTATAACCTTGGCCGACGCGCGCCTCCGGGCTCAGGCATACCAGGCACGCCTGCGCCCCGGCTCGGTCAGCACGCGTTCGATGACGTCGTTGCCGACGTCCTGGGAACGCAGGTATTCGACGGCCGTCATCGTATTGCTGCGTTGCTGAAGGGCAATGCCGAGATCGACGATCTCGGTGCGCTGGTCGTCGCGACGCTGGTAAGGAATACTGACGTGGTCGTCGTCTTGATCGAGGATATCTTGATTCATCTCAGTTCCTGACTTTGATGGAGGATAAGGGTTTGACTGCTCAGTGTTGCTGCTTTACGAGTATTTCCCAGGATGACTGAAAGTCAAGGCCAAATTTCGCACTGCACGATGACAAGCGCGTGACAAGCGCGGGACAAGCCATCACATGCGCCCGCAAGCCGGCCGGCCGCGTGCGCCGCCGCCGCGCCGCCCATCCTAGAATGGCTTCGTCATCCATTCTTCCCAGCGAGGCTTCCGTGAGTACCGACAGCAACCGCGCCAACCCGGCCGACTACCACCATCCCGTCACCCCCGCCGCCCCCGACCTGAAACCGGGCGACGAAGCCCAGCCGGGCACGCCCGGTGCCGCCGAGGACCTGTGCGAAACCTGCGGCGGCAGCGGCAAGCTGGCCGGCGGCAAGACCTGTCCCGAGTGCGAAGGCACGGGACGCGTCATGCGCGGCATCGGCGGCGGCTGACGTTTCCCTACCCTGAGGCTGCGCAATGCCGACGCCATGCCCGGGCTGCCGAGCTGGCAGGCCCGGCGTGGAACGGGCATACTTGCGGTTTCGTTCATCCAGCGCATTTGCGGATTCCACCATGCTCGAACTCCTCAGCGAACACGCCTGCTTCGGCGGCGTCCAGCGTTTCTACAAATTCTATTCCGCCGCCATCGGCCTGCCGATGCGCTTCTCGGTATACCTGCCGCCCGGCGCCGAGGGCAAGCGCCTGCCCGTGCTGTTCTACCTCGCCGGCCTCACCTGTACCGAAGAGACCTTCATGATCAAGGCCGGCGCCCAGCGCGTGGCGGCCGAGGAAGGCCTGATCCTGGTGACGCCGGATACCAGCCCACGCGGCGCCGGCGTGCCCGGCGAGACGGACGCCTGGGACTTCGGCGTGGGCGCCGGCTTCTACGTGGACGCCGTGCAGGAGCCGTGGTCCACGCACTACCGCATGTACAGCCACATCCTGGAACTGCGCCGGCTCGTGCCGGAAGCGCTGCCGGCCGATGCCGAGCGCGTCGGCATCTTCGGCCACTCGATGGGCGGCCATGGCGCGCTGATGCTGGCGCTGCGCAACCCGGACCTGTTCCGCTCCGTCTCCGCGTTCGCGCCGATCGCCGCGCCCATGCGCTGCCCGTGGGGCCAGAAAGCCTTCGGCGGCTATCTCGGCGGCGACCAGGCCGCATGGCGCGCCTACGATGCGAGCGCGTTGATGGCCGACAGCGGCACGGCACCCTTCCCCAAGGGCATCCTCATCGACCAGGGCCTGGCCGACAAGTTCCTCGCCGAGCAGCTGCATCCGGAAGCGTTCGAGCAGGCCTGCCAGGCCGTCGGCCAGCCCCTCACGCTGCGCCGCCATCCCGGCTACGACCACGGCTATTACTTCATCTCGACCTTCGTCGACGACCACCTGCGCTTCCACCGCCGCAACCTCGGCTGAGCGCTTCCACGTCCCATCCCTGCAATGGACCGGCGCCACGGCGCCGGATTCCCCGCTCTCGTCCGCTGGCTGGCGCGCGTCAATGATCTCTTCCCGGCCCCGCGCACGAATGGCGGCGGCGCTTGCATTCGGCCTGTCCCGGTCCTATAAATGCGATGGCGGCGCCGTCATTCCACCGGCCGCCGTTGCATCCCGTCGTGTCATCCCTTCATGTCATCCTTTACGAGGAGCGCATCATGAACCTGATCAGGAGGACCAATGCCCCGCTGACGCCGTTCCGGCCGGGCTCGATGGAAGACCAGTTCGGCCGCATGGTCGAAAGCATGTTCCAGGACTTTTTCGCGCCGCTCGCGCACGGCGCCGCCTGGGCCGGCGAAGGCGTGGGCATGCCGCGGCTCGACGTGACCGAGCACGATGGCGCATTCGAAGTGCGTGCCGACCTGCCGGGCGTGCGCAAGGAAGACGTGAAGGTCGCGATCGACGGCCAGCGCGTGACGATCGAAGGCGAATGCCAGCAGGCAAACGAACAGCGCCAGGGCGAACAGGTGGTGTACGCTGAACGCGCGACGCGCCGCTACCAGCGCACCTTCACGCTTCCCGCCGAGGTCGACGATGCGGCAGCCGAAGCGAAGCTCGAGAACGGCGTGCTGATGCTGACGCTGCTGAAGAAGGCAGGCGGCGCGGCGCGCCGGCTGACCGTCCAGTAGCACGGAGGCCCGCCGGCACAGGGTCGACAACGCAGGGACGGCGAGGCAGGGACGGCAACATGGCGGACATCCACGGCTTCAAGGACCGCCGCGAAGCGGGCGGATTGCTGGCCGCACCGCTCGCCGAATACGCCGGCCGGGACGACGTGCTGGTCCTCGCGCTGCCGCGCGGCGGCGTGCCGGTCGCCTTCGCCCTCGCGCAGCGCCTCGGCGTCGCGCTGGACATCCTGGTCGTGCGCAAGCTGGGCATGCCGCACCACCCGGAGCTGGCGATGGGCGCCATCGGCAGCGGCGGCGTGACTGTGCTGCAGCCGGGCGTGCCCGGCGTGATGGGCGTAACGCAGGACGACGTGGACGGCGTGGCAGCGCGCGAGCGGGCGGAACTGGCACGGCGCGAAAAGGCCTACCGCGGCGACCGCCCGCCGCTGGCGCTGGCGGGTCGCAGCGCCATCCTGGTCGACGACGGCGTGGCTACCGGCGCGAGCATGCTGGCCGCCATCGACGTCGCGCGCCGCCTGGGGCCGCGCGAGCTGGTGGTGGCGGTCCCGGTGGCGCCGCCGGACACGCTGCAGGACCTGGCGCCGCGCGTCGACGCGCTCGTGTGCCTGCTGGCGCCGCCACGCTTTCGCGCCGTCGGGCAGTGGTACGAGCGCTTCGACCAGACGAGCGACGCCGAAGTACAGGATCTGCTGGGAGCGGCCTGGCGCGCCCCTTCCTGACCTGTCAGGAGCGTGCGACCACGGACAACGAGCAGAACCACCGACGAACATCGACGATAAGCGACGACAAGCGACGAGGACCGAAACCATGAGACCGACGAGCGACATCAATCTGGACATTGCCAAATGGCTGGGCGGCGCGGCCGCCGGGGCGCTGCTGATGTACATGCTCGACCCCGACCGCGGCGGCGCGCGGCGCGCCCGGTCGGCCGCCGCCGTGCGCGGCGCGGGCACGCGCACCTCGCAGGCGCTCGGCCACGCCTGGCATGGCGCCGGCGAACGGCTGGGCGCCGCCGGCGAGCGCCTGCGCGGGACCGTGCGCCAGGCCGCCGCGGACGTGCGGGAGGCGGTACGCCCGGACGGCGCCGGCGGGCGCCTGCTGGACGGGGCCGGCGCGCGCATGGCGCACGACGCGCAGCACGGCATGGAGCGGATCGGCGACGCGACCGGCGCGCCGGACCGCAGCAACGGCGCCTGGTCGCCGGCCGTTCGCAACTCGGCCGTGGCGGGCGGAACGCTGCTGGCCACGGTGGGCGTGCTGCGCCGTTCGCCGCTGGCCCTCGTGCTGGGCCTGGCGGGCGCCGCCCTGCTCGCGCGCGGCGCCGCCAACCGGCCGCTGGGCGGTGCGCTGGGCGGCGCCCTTGGTGGGATGATGCGCGGCCAGCTGGGCCAGCGCCTGCGCCTGTCGATGGACCAGACCGCCGACGTCGAGCAATCGATCCGGATCGACGCGGCGCCGGAAGACGTGTACGACCTGTGGACCGACTACGAGAACTTCCCCCGCTTCATGTCGCACGTGGTCGAGGTGCGCGACCTGGGCCGGCGCCGCTCGCACTGGGTCGTCAAGGGCCCGGGCGGTACCGAATTCGCGTGGAACTCCGTCGTCACCGAACAGAGCCGCCCGCACCGCCTCGCCTGGCGCAGCGAACCGGGCGCGGAAATCCCGCAGAACGGTTCCGTGCAGTTCGAGCCGCAAGACGGCGGCACGCTCGTCACCGTGCGCATGTCCTACGTGCCGCCGGCCGGGGCGCTGGGCCGCGGCCTGGCCGCGCTGCTGGGCGCCGATCCGCAGGCGCGCATGCAGGACGACTTGCGGCGCATGAAATCCTTCATCGAGCGCGGCGCCGCGCCCTTCCGCATGGCCGACCGGCACCCGGGCGGCCGCACCCTCCATTGAGCACACCATGCCGAACCAGCACGCCGCCTCCTTCCTGCGCAGCGCCGCCCGTCCCCTCACCGGCGGCGAGCACGACTACGATGCCCTGCTCGACCTGATCGGCGACGCCCGTTTCGTGCTGCTGGGCGAAGCCACCCACGGCACCCACGAGTTCTACGCGGAGCGGGCCCGCATCACCCGCCGCCTGATCGAGGAAAAGGGCTTCCATGCCGTGGCCGTCGAGGCGGACTGGCCCGACGCCTACCGCGTCAACCGCTACGTGCGCGGCCAGGGCGAGGACAAGGACGCGAACGGGGCGCTGGGCGGCTTCACGCGCTTTCCGAACTGGATGTGGCGTAACACGGACGTGGCGCGCTTCGTCGAATGGCTGCGCCGGCATAATGGACAGCGACGTGGGCAGCAGCACGACCGGCACGGCGGCGCCGCGCGCCAGGTCGGCTTCTACGGCCTGGACCTGTACAGCATGTTCACGTCGATCGGCGAAGTGCTGGACTACCTGGAACGGGTGGACCCGCAGGCGGCGGCCCAGGCGCGTGCCCGCTATGCCTGCTTCGACCACTACGACGAGGACAGCCAGCACTACGGCTACACGGCCAATATCGACCTGTCGGCGTCCTGCGAACAGGGCGTGATCGACCAGCTCGCGCAGATGCAGCATCGCGCGCTGGAGTACATGCAGAAGGACGGCGCCGAGGACGGCTTCTTCTATGCCCAGCAGAACGCCCGCCTCGTCAAGAATGCCGAGGAATACTACCGCACCATGTTCCGCGGCCGCATCTCGTCCTGGAATTTGCGCGACAGCCACATGGCCGAGACGCTCGACGCGCTCGCCGGCTACCTGACGCGCGACGGCGAACCGGCCAGGATCGTCGTCTGGGAACACAACTCGCACATCGGCGACGCGCGCGCCACCGAGGTCGGCGAGCTGGGCGAATGGAACGTGGGCGAACTGGCGCGCAAGGCCTACGATGGCCAGACCCGCCTCGTCGGCTTCTCGACCTATGACGGCTACGTCACGGCCGCGTCCGAATGGGACGGTCCGGCCGAGCACAAGCGCGTGCAACCCGCCCTGGCCGGCAGCTACGAGGCGCTGCTGCACGAGGTCGGCCTGCCGCGCTTCCTGCTGCCCCTGCGCGGACCGGGCCCGGCGCACGATATCCTGATGGAACGCCGCCTGGAGCGTGCCATCGGCGTCCTCTACCTGCCGCGCACGGAGCGCCAGAGCCATTATTTCTCTGCGACGATGGCGCGCCAGTTCGACGCCGTCATCCACATCGACCGCACGACGGCCGTGCAACCGCTCGACCCGGGCGGCGGCTGGCATGCGCAAGAGCCGCCCGAAACCTATCCTTCCGGCCTGTAGCCGGCCGACGCCGCCGCGTCGCCGAGCACGACGAAGCGGTCGCGCCCCGCGCGTTTGGCTTCGTACAGCGCGGCATCGGCCTGCCCCAGCAACTGCTCCTGGCCGGGCAAGGGTCCGGCGCCCGCATCCGCGAGCGTGATGCCGACGCTGGCACTCACGGCCAGGCTGCCCGCGCTGGTGGCGAACGGCGCGCGCATCGCCTCGACCACCTGGGCGGCGGTGCAGGTCGCCTGCGCCACGCCGCCCACGTCTTCCAGCACGATCACGAATTCGTCGCCAGCCAGGCGCGCCACGGTGTCGACGGCGCGCACGCTCGCGGACAGGCGGCGCGCGAACTCCCTCAGCACCTCGTCGCCCACGCCATGGCCCCAGGTGTCGTTGATGCGCTTGAAATGGTCGATGTCGAGGTAGGCCAGCCCCAGCACGCTGCCGCTGCGGCGCGCCCGTTCGAGCGCGCGCGCCAGCGTCTCGCCGAACAGGCGGCGGTTGGCGATGCCGGTCAGGTCGTCCACGCGCGCCATCTGCACCAGGCGGCGCTCCGCTTCCTTCATGCGCGTCATGTCGTGCGCGAGCGCATACACGCCCGTCACGGCGCCCTTGCCCGCGCCGACAGCGGTGCCTGCGCCGCCACGGTCCGGCACGAACGTCCATTCGAGGATGCGGTGCCGGCCGGCCGCCTGCAGCGCCATCTCGAAGCGCACGCCGTCGCCGCCGAAGGCGCCCTGCAAGCGCGCCCTGGCCCCGTCGTAGCCGGGCTTGCCCAGCGCTTCCAGCAGGTGCATGCCCTCCAGGGTCGCACCGTCCAGGCCCAGCCAGTCGCGGAAGGTGGCGTTGGCGAATCCCAGGCGGTGGTTGCGGTCGATGTAGCAGATCAGCACCGGCAGGTTGTCGGCGATCAGGCGCAGGCGCTGCTCGCTGGCCGCCTGCGCCAGTTCCGCTTCCTTGCGTTCGCTGATGTCCATCGCCAGCACGTAGAAACCGGCGACGGCCGGGTTGCCGTGTTCGTCCGCGCCGACGTCGGGGAGGTATTCGATCAGCTGGTGGCGGCGCTTGTCGTCGCTGCGCACGTCCTCGACGCGTCCCCGCTCGCCGCGCAGCACGGCGCGCACCAGCGGCTCCAGGCGCGCGTAGCCCGCTTCGCCCAGGGCCTCTCGCACGGTGCGGCCGCAGGCGCCGCCCGCCATGCCCAGCATGCCCTCGAAAGCGGCGTTGGTGAACACGATGCGTTCCTCGCGGTCGACGTAGGCGATGGCGGCCGGCACGTTGTCGGCGATGGCGCGCACCCGGTTCGACGCCTGCTCGCGTTCGTGCACCAGGTCGTGGAAGGCGCGCGCCAGCTCGCCGATCTCGTCGCGACGGCGCAGCTGCGGGTCGGATTGCAGCGCGGCGCTGCCGACGCCGCCGCGGCGCATCGCCGCCACCTTGCGGCGCAGCGCGTCCAGCGGACGCAGGCGCCGCCGCACCAGCCACCAGGCAAAGCCGCCGGCCAGCAGCGCCAGCGCACCCGCCACGGCCAGCACGCGCCCGCGCATGCGCGCCATCGGCGCGAACGCCTCGTCGCTCGGGTAGCGCGCGCCCAGGATCCAGCCCGTGCTGCGCAGGCGTTTATAGGTGAAGATCGCCGCGCCCTGGCTGTCGCTGCCGTACAGCCAGCCCTCGAAGCCGCGCAAGGCGCGCTGGGCGCCGGGCTGGTCCCCCACGCTGCCGGCCGCGGCGGCGTCGAGCCGTTCCAGCAGGCGATCGCGATTCGGATGGTCGATCACCACGCCGTCGGCCGACATCAGGAACAGGTAGCCGCTGCGGCCCGGCTTCAGGGCGTCGATCTGGCGCAGGAAGTTCGAGTGCTGCAGGTCGATGCGCCCGGCCAGCACGTAGGCCAGGTCGCCGGCGGCATCGAACACGGGCGCCGTCACCAGCACGACCTGGGCGCCGGACAGGCGGCTTTCGAACGGTTCCGACACCAGGCCGTGGCGCCGCCGCACGGTCTCCTCGAAATACTGGCGCCCGGCGCCGGTGAGCGGCTGGGCGCTCGGCATCGAGGATCCGGACGCCACCAGGTCGCCGTTGCGCGCGAACGCGACGACGTTGACGAAGCCGTCCAGTGCGCCCGGTTCGCGCTCGCTCAGCCAGGCCTGCAGGCGGCGCGCATCGTGCAGGGCGGCCGGCGGCACGGCGCCGGCCAGCACGTCCATCTCGCGCACGCGCGCTTCCAGGCGGTCGTCGATGAAGGCGGCGGCGCTGGACAGCAGCGCGAACTGCTGATCGCCCAGCACGGCGCGCATGTCGTGCTCGGCCACCGTCAGCGCGAGCGGGCCGACCAGCAGCGTGGCGCCCAGCACCAGCGCCCCGACCGTGACGGCCAGGCGCGAACGGACGGTGATGGGCAGGATGGATCGCAAGGTCGTCGTATCTCGGCAGCGCTGCGTGTGTCGCAGCCCCGCCAGTATATGTCACAGTCGTATGGCAAGGTCGAAAGTGCAACGACGAAACCATATGCTCGGCCGCGTTGTTGGTTTACGATGTGCATCTTTATGATCCGCACCACGAAGATCCAATAACGCGAGCCAACAACGTGATCCAACAACGTGATCCAAAAACGGGGACATGAGTAAATACATCTTGAACGTCAACGGCAAAGCCCAGGCCGTCGACGTCGAAGCGGACACGCCGCTGCTGTGGGCCTTGCGCGACACCCTGGGCCTCGTCGGCACCAAGTACGGCTGCGGCATGGGCGTGTGCGGCGCGTGCACCGTGCACGTCGACGGCCAGCCGGCGCGCTCCTGCCAACTGCCCGTCGCCAGCGTCGGCAAGCGCAAGGTGACGACGATCGAGGGCCTCGATGCGCAGGCGCGCCATCCGCTGCAGCAGGCTTGGCAGGAACTCGACGTGCCGCAGTGCGGCTATTGCCAGGCGGGCCAGATCATGACGGCATGCGCGCTGCTCAAGCAGCACCCGCGCCCGACCGATGCCCAGGTCGACGAAGCCATGGCCGGCAACCTGTGCCGCTGTGCGACCTATGTCCGCATCCGCGCCGGCATCCACCGCGCCGCGGCGATCGCGGCCACCGACGCAGCCACGGCCACCACGAATGCCGCCGCCGGAGGGAGCAGGAAATGACGCATGCCGCCACTTCCCCATCGCGCCGCCGCTTCCTGCGCCAGTCCGCCGGCGCCCTGTTGCTCGGCCTGCAGGGCGGCACCATTGCGCTGGCCAGCGCCTCGGACCTGGACCAGGCGGGCGCATTCGCGCCGAACGCCTTCATCCGCATCGGCACGGACGGCCGCGTGACGCTCGTGTCCAAGCAGCCGGAGATCGGCCAGGGCATCAAGACCTCGCTGCCGATGGTGCTGGCCGAGGAACTCGACGTCGACTGGAAGGACGTGCACGTGGTCCAGGGCGACCTCGATGCCGTCTACGGTCCGCAGGGCGCGGGCGGATCGACGTCCACGCCCACCAACTACGAGAATTTCCGCAAGCTGGGCGCCACCGCGCGCACCATGCTGGTACAGGCGGCCGCGCGCACCTGGGGCGTGCCGGCATCCGCATGCCGCGCGAGCCAGGGCAGCGTGCTGCACGCGGCGAGCGGGCGCCAGATCGGCTACGGCGCCCTCGCCGCGACGGCGGCCACGCTGCCGGTGCCGGATGCGAAGGACGTCCGGCTGAAGGACCCGTCCACCTACCGCCTGCTCGGCACGCGCGTCGGCGGCGTCGACAACGGCCTCGTCGTGGCGGGCAAGCCGCTGTTCGGCATCGACACGCGACTGCCCGGCATGCTCTACGCCACCTACGTGAAATGCCCGGTGCTGGGCGGCCGTCCCGTCGGCGCCAACCTGGCGGCCATCAAGGCGATGCCCGGCGTGAAGGATGCGTTCATCGTCGAAGGCACGGAGAACCTGAACGGCCTGCGCCCGGGCGTGGCCATCGTCGCCAACTCGACCTGGAACGCGCTGCGCGCGAGGAAGAAGCTCGAGGTGACGTGGGACGAAGGCGACGGCGCGAAGCACAGCTGGGCGGGATTCGAGGCCCAGGCGCAGGCGGCGTCCGGCGATCCGGGTCAGGCCGTGCAGCGCTGCGACGGCGACGTCGATGCCGCGCTGGCCGGCGCGGCGCGCACCGTGGAAGCGGCCTACAGCTACCCCTTCATCTCGCACGCCAGCATGGAGCCGCAGAACTGCACGGCGTGGTACAAGCCGGAATCCGGCATGCTGGAACTGTGGGCGCCGACGCAGAACCCCGGTTCCGGACAGGCGCTGGTCGCCTCCACCTTCAACATGCCGAAGGAAAGGATCGTCCTGCACATCACCCGCAGCGGCGGCGGCTTCGGGCGCCGGCTGTCGTCCGACTTCATCGTCGAGGCGGCCGCCATCGCGCAGAAGGTGAATGCCCCCGTCAAGCTGACCTGGACGCGCGAGGACGACCTGCAGCAGGACCACTTCCGCGCCGGCGGCTTCCACTTCCTGCGCGGTGGCGTCGACGAGCAGGGCAAGGTGGTGGCCTGGCACGACCATTTCGTCACCTTCGCCAACCGCGTCGAGAAGGAAAGCGGCAGCGTGCTGCAGCCCGGTAGCGGCGGCAACCTGTCCGGCGACGAGTTCCCGGGCCGCTGGGTGCCGAACTGCCTGATCGAGCAGACGCCGCTCGAATGCCGCATCCCGATGGGGCCGTGGCGCGCGCCGGGCAGCAATGTGTTCGCCTGGGTGTTCCACAGCTTCATCGACGAGCTGGCCCATGCGGCCGGCCGCGATCCGGTCGCCTTCCGCCTCGACCTGCTGGGCGACAAGGACATCATGCCGGGTACCGGCGAGCGCGGCACGCCCTACAACGTGGCGCGCATGCGCGGCGTGCTGAAGGCCGTGGCCGAGAAGTCGGGCTGGGGCCGGCGCCGCTTCCCGCGCGGGAAAGGCGCGGGCGTCGCCTTCCACTTCAGCCACCGCGGCTACGTGGCGCAGGTGGCGGAAGTCACCGTCAGCAAGGACGGCAAGCTCACCGTGGACCGGGTCGTCGTCGTGGCCGACGTCGGCGCCCAGATCGTCAACCTGTCCGGCGCCGAGCACCAGATCGAGGGCTCCGTGATCGACGGCCTGTCCACGCTGATGCTGCCGGAGCTGGACATCGAGAAGGGTCGCATCGTCCAGTCGAACTTCCACGACTACCAGCTGATGCGCATGCCGGACATCCCGACGAAGATCGAGTCGCACTTCCTCAAGACCGATTATCCCGTCACGGGACTGGGCGAACCGGCGTTCCCGCCGCTGGCGCCGGCCGTCTGCAACGCCATCTTCGCCGCCACGGGCAAGCGCGTGCGCGAGCTGCCGCTGTCGAAGGCGGACCTGAGCTGGAGCTGACGTGGACGATCCGGGCGCCCTGCTGCGGCAGGCCGTGCAGCTGCACCAGCAGGGCCGCCTGGACGCCGCGGCCACGCTCTACCGCCGCGTGCTGGACGCCGCGCCGCGCCAGTTCGACGCCCTGCACCTGCTGGGCGTGATCGAGCGCCAGCGCGGCAACCCGGCACGCGCGGCGGAACTGATCGGCGCGGCGCTGCAGGTCGATCCGGGCCAGGCCCGTGCCCACTGCAACCTGGGGGCCGCGCTGCAGGACCTGGACCGCCCGGCCGACGCGCTGGCCAGCTACGACGCGGCGCTGCGCCTGGACCCGCGCTACGCGCTCGCCTGGAACAACCGCGGCAACGCGCTGCGCCGCCTGGGACGCCAGGGCGAGGCGCTGGACAGCTACGAGCGCGCGCTCGCCATCCAGGCCGGCTACCCGGAAGCCTGGTGCCAGCGCGCGATGCTGCTCAACGACCTGGGCCGCTTCGAGGAGGCGGCCGCCAGCGCTGAACAGGCCTCGTCGCGCCGGCCCGGCTATGCCGACGCCCTGCTCGCTCTCGGCAATGCGCTGCAGGGCATGGACCTGCCGGCCGACGCCGTCCGCGCCTACGATGCGGCCCTGGCCGCCGCGCCGCGCCAGGCCGACGCCTGGTGCGCGCGGGGCGCCGCCCTCAAGAAATCCGGCGACCTGGCGGCGGCGCTGGACAGCTACGACCGGGCGCTCGCCCTGCGGCCCGATTACGCGCTCGCCGCGCACTACCGCGCCAATGCGCTGCGCGCCCTCGGCCGCCGGGATGACGCCAGGGCCGCCTACCACCAGGCGCTCGCGCTGGGCGCGGACGGGAACGACATCGCCTTCGCCCTGGCCGCGCTGGGCGAAGGGGCGCTGCCCGACGCCGCCCCGCGCGACTACGTGCGCGAGCTGTTCGACGGCTACGCCGGCCGTTTCGAGCGCCACCTGGTGGGCCAGCTGGGCTACCGCACGCCTGCTCTGCTCGCGGCGTTGCTGTCCAGGCACGGCGTGGCGCCGGCACCCGGCGCTGCCTGGCACGTGGCGGACCTGGGCTGCGGCACCGGCCTGTGCGCACCCTTCCTGCGGCCGCTGGCGGCGCGCCTGACGGGCGTGGACCTGTCGCCGAAGATGCTGGAGCGGGCCGCGCAAACGGGATCGTACGACGCGCTCGCCTGCGCCGAGATCGGCGACTGGCTCGCCGGGCAGGAACACGACTGCGACCTGCTGGTCGCCGCCGACGTACTGGTCTATATCGGGGCGCTGGACACGCTGTTCGCGCGCGCGCATGCGGCGCTCGGGCCGGGCGGGCGGTTCGCGTTCTCGTGCGAGGCGCTGGAGGGGGCGGATGGCTACGCGATCACGGCGTCGAACCGGTTCGCGCACGCGCTGGCCTATGTGCAGCGCTGCGCGGCGCAGGCAGGGTTCGTACTGGTGGAGGCGGAGCGCGCGGTGCTCAGGCGCGAGCACGGGGAGGATGTGCAGGGGTGGGTGGTCTTGCTGGCGGCGTGATTCGGCGGGCATGGTGGGCACGTGGTGCCCACCCTACGTGCTGCGCGGCCTGGCGACGCGGCCGGCATCACGCCACGGTCGTAGGGTGGGCACCATGTGCCCACCGTCGCGCCTAGGCCACGGACAGCGCCGTCATCCCGACTTCGCCCAGGCGCACCGGCACGGCGCCGCGCGCCACCATGCGGTCGAGCGCGCGGCGGCCGTCGCCTGCCTCGACGTCGACGGCGCGCATCGCCTCGGGCACGATGATGGTCGCGAAGCCCTCTTCCAGCGCATCGGTGACGGTATTCAGGACGCAGTAGTCGGTGGCCAGGCCGCACACCGTCACGCGGTTCACACCCCGTGCGCGCAGGCGCGCCGCCAGCGTGGTGCCGTTGAACGCGGAATAGGCATCGACGCCCGCCGTGTCGGCCTTCGAGATGACGACGGCATCGTCGGGCAGCGCCAGCTCGGCGGAAAATTCCGCGCCCGGCGTATTGGCCACGCAGTGCGGCGGCCAGGGACCGCCCTGCTCGGCGAACGAGCAGTGGTTGGTCGGGTGCCAGTCGCGCGACGCGAAGATCGGCAAGCCCTGTTCGCGATACAGCTCGATCAGGTGATTGATCGGGGCGATGACTTCATGGCCCGCGGCCACGCCGAGCGCCCCGCCCGGCAGGAAATCGACCTGCATGTCGATCACGAGCAAGGCATCGTCCTTGTCGAGGTGGATCGCACTCATTCTTGTCTCCCATTGACACGGCACGGCGCCGCAGATGCGCCATTGTCGCGCAAACTGCCGCGCCTTGCCGGGATCGGTGCGCCGCCGGCGCCCCGCGCCATTCAGTGACGCGTCTGCGCCGCGTTCGCCGCCCGCGTCGCGGGGTCGGGATCCAGGCCGCCCAGCCGGTCGAGGATGGCCGCCGCGCGCTCGGCCGTGGCCGGGTCGGGCGCGTTGACCGTCACCTGGCAGTCGCGCACCGCGTCCTGGGCGACGGGCGCGTAGGTATGGCTGTAGGCGGTCTTGCCCGTGACCTCGGGAGAGTCGCCGGTGACGAAGTTGCCCTGCACGGGGCCGGTCTCGTCGATGCGCACGTCGATGGCGACGTCATCGGCGGCAATGCCGGCCTCCAGCAACGCGGCACGCGCCTGCTCGGCGGCGGTCACGTGCATGAAAGTACGAACGATCGGGTTTTGCATGATGGCTCCTGCATGAATGCACTTGGACCCACCGTACCAGAAATGCATCGGGGGTGGCGCCCGCCGCGACCGACCCTGCTTGTACGATTGCCAAGCATGCGTTCGTGACAAAAACACGTAACGTGCGGCACGAAGTTTTTGCTTTAGTACAATTCTCGCCACCTCAACTGCGAGCCCCTACCCCATGCACACGTCTGCCCGGATCGCCTCCTCCCGCCCCCTCGCCACCACCGCCATGCACGGCCGCGTCGAAACGCTGCGCAGCCAGGGCCAGGAGGTCATCGACTTTTCCATCGCCATCTCGCACTTCCCGGCGCCCGCGCCGGTGCTGGACGCGGTGGCGCACGCGCTGGAGGCCCAGCGCACGATGCCCTACACGAGCGTGGTCGGCGCCCTCGACGTGCGCGAGCGCCTGGCCGCCAAGCTGCGCCGGGAAAACGGCATCGCGGCCCGGCCGGACGAGATCATCGTCACCAACGGCGCCAAGCAGGCGCTGTACGAGGCGCTGTACGCGATGAGCGATCCGGGCGACACGGTGCTCGTGTTCAAGCCGCACTGGCCCGCCTATGTCGCCACGGCGCAGCTGCTCGGGCTGCGCGTGGCGCTGGCCGAGCTGCCGGACGCCATCACGCCCGCCTTGCTGGACGGCCTCGGCACGCCCAGGATCGTAATCATCAATAACCCGCACAACCCGACCGGCAAGGTGTACACTCGGCGGGAACTGGAATGCGTGCGCGACTGGGTGCAGCGCATCGGCGCCCGGGTGATCGTCGACGAAAGCTACGAGCACCTGATCTTCGACGGCGAGCATGTCAGCCTGGCCGCCTTGTGCGACTGGCGCGACGTCGGCGCGGTGACGATCTTCTCGGCGTCGCAGAGCCATGCCATGATGGGCTGGCGCGTCGGCTTCGCGCTGGCGCCAGCGCCCATCGTCGAGGCGATGCAGACGCTGCAGGGGCCGATCACGGCGGCCGCGCCGCACCTGTCGCAGGTGGCCGTCGCCGCGGCCTTCGACAGTGGCGCCCCGCTCGCGATGATGGCCGAGTACCGCGAGAGGCGCGACCTGGCGGTGGCGGCGTTTGCGGGACTGCCCTGGATGACGATGCATGCGCCGGCGTCCGGGCCCTACCTGTGGGGCGACGTGCGCGCGCTCACGCAGGACAGCGTCGGGCTGTGCGAGGCGCTGCTGGAAGAAAAGCGGGTGGCGACGATGCCCGGCGATGCGCTGGGCGTGCCCGGCTTCATCCGCCTGGGCTATATCGCGGACGACGTGGCGACGCTGCGCGACGGCATCGACAGGATCATCGCATTCGGCGACGCCGCGTTCGCGCGGCAACGGTCACGGGACGAGCAAGTAGATGAGTAGGAAGACATGATATTTGGGTTGAGCCGGTTCCGGCCGAACAGTCTCCGGAGCCGGCTGATGCTGCTGGTGGCGCTGGCGATCACGCCGCTCGCGATCATGACGATCCTGTCCGGGGTCCGCGAACGCGAACACGCCATCAAGGCGTCCGAGGAAAACCTGCGCCGCCTGACCGGCATGGCGGCCGCCAACGAGGCCCAGTCGGTGGAAGGCGCGCGCCAGATCCTCGTCGACCTGGCGAGCGTGCCGGACCTGATGGGCGACACGGCCAGGTGCACGTCGCTGCTGTCCGACGTGCTGGACCGCAACGAAGGCTTCGTCAACTTCGGCCTGATCCAGCTGAACGGCGACGTCACCTGCAGCGCCGTGCCGCTGCTGCATCCGGTGAACCTGGGCGACCGCAGCCACTTCCGCCGCGCCATCGCGGAGCGCCGCTTCATCGCCGGCGACTACGTGTTCGGACGCGTCATCAAGAAGCACACGATCAACCTGACCTACCCGGTGATCGACCGCGGCGGCAAGGTGCTGGCCGTCGTGTTCGCGGCCATGGACCTCGAAGGCCTGGACACCTTCATCAACGACATCGACCTGCCGCCCGGCTCCGTGCTCGCCACGGCCGACGCGCGCGGCACCATCATCGCGCGCCGCCCCGACCCGGAACGCCACTTCGGCACCCGCCTGGCGCCGGCCATGCTGGAAGCGATGCGCACGGCCGGCCAGCGCGCCGTGACCATCCGCGGCGAGGACGGCGTCGAGCGCCTGCACACCTTCGCGCGCGTGGGCGCCCCGGCACTGTCCGACTATACGGTGACGATCGGCATCCCGACCGAGACGATCCTCTCCGCGGCGCGGCGCGACCAGATCATGTCGCTGCTGGGCCTGGCCGCCACGACGCTGCTGGCGCTGCTGGCGGCCTGGCTGGTGGGCAACGTGCTGATCGTGCAGCGCGTGCGCAAGCTGATGGGCACGGCCGAACGCATCGCCGCCGGCGACCTGGACGCCCGTTCCGGCATCGACTACGGCCGCGAAGAGATCGGCAACCTGGCGCAGGCGCTGGACCGGATGGCGGCAGCGCTGCAGAAGAAGGAAACGGCGCGCACGCTGGCCGAGCGCGAGCTGCGCGCGGCCGACCAGCGCAAGGACGAATTCCTGGCCATGCTGGCGCACGAACTGCGCAACCCGCTGGCCCCGATCAGCACGGGCGCGCACCTGCTCAAGCTGCTCCATTCGGACAATGCGCAGATCACCCAGACCTGCGCGATCATCGTGCGCCAGGTCGACCACATGACGAGTCTCGTCGACGACCTGCTCGACGTCTCGCGCGTCACCCGCGGCCTCGTCGCGCTGTCGACCCAGGTGCTGGACATGAAGCGCGTGGTCGACGATGCCGCCGAGCAGATCCGCCCGCTGATCTCGGCGCGCCGCCACCGCGTCGCGATCGATCTGCCGCCGGAGCCGGCCCACGTCAAGGGCGACCACAAGCGCCTGGTGCAGGTCTGCGCCAACCTGCTGAACAACGCCACCAAGTACACGCCGGAAGGCGGCACCATCCGCCTGCGCCTGGCGCCGGACGGCAGCGACTGGGTGCTGACCGTGGAGGACGACGGCATCGGCATGGAACCGGAACTGGTGGACCGCGTGTTCGAGCTGTTCACCCAGGCCGAACGCACGCCGGACCGTTCGCAGGGCGGCCTGGGCCTGGGCCTGGCCCTCGTCAAGAGCCTGGTCGAGCTGCACGGCGGCACCGTGCAGGCCGCGAGCAAGGGGCTCGGCCAGGGCTCCACCTTCACCGTGCGCCTGCCCCGCTTCGTGCAGGAGGTGGTGCCCGCGCCCATCGTCGACCGCGGCGCGCTGCCGGCCGGCGGCGTGGCCCCCTTGCGCCTGCTGCTGGTGGACGACAACGTCGACGCCGTGCACACGCTGCAGCTGTTCCTGCGCTCGGCCGGACACCAGGTGGAAGTCGCCTACTGCGCCAGCGACGCCCTCGAACTGGCCAAGGTGCTGGTGCCGGACGTGTGCCTGCTCGATATCGGCCTGCCCGACTTCGACGGCAACGAACTGGCGCGCCGCCTGCGCCAGCTGCCGCAGGCGGCCGGCGCGACGCTGGTCGCGATGACGGGATACGGCCGCCAGCAGGACCGCGACGCGTCCATGGCCGCCGGCTTCGACCACTACCTCGTCAAGCCCGTCAACACGGGCCAGCTGGCCGACATCCTGGGCGCGGTGGCGGAAACGGGCGCCGGGCGCTAGGAACGGCTACTGTCAGGTGCTGCTGCGCTGCGTGGCCAGCGCCACGATGGCGGCGCCGGCGGCGACGATCAGCGCATCCTCGATCAGGCCGCTGCGGGTCTGGCCCATGCGCGCCATGGCCTGCTTGCGCACGGCCAGCGTCGCGTAGGCCAGCGGCACGGCGGTCGCCACGGCGACGGCGGCTCCCTCCTTCTCGCTCCCGCGCGGCGCCAGCGCCGCACCCGCGATGCCCGCGCTCATCACCCGCGCCAGCAGGCCCAGGAACACGGTGCGGTCGGGCGCCGTCTTCATCTTGTCGCCGGCCAGTTCGCCGACACCCATCGCCAGCGCGCCGTACTTGAAGACGGGGCGGTTGAGCAGGGCCAGGTGGCCCGTCGTGTCGCGTCCGGCCAGGCGCGCCGTGGCCAGCGTGGCCATCGGCGTCATCGAGCGGGCGCTGGCGACGGCGCCGATCAGGATCGAAGGAAGCAGGTCGCGCAATCCCATGGAGATCTCCTTGTCAGTGGTTGGATGCAAACCGCCGTGGCGGCTGAGTTGGCATCCAGCTTACGCGACTCGGGAATATTGCACCGCACGCATCGTCCAGCCCCCCAATGACACATCCCGGCGGCAGGCTGGCTGCGGCCGGGATGGCGGGAGGAATGGCGGGAGGAAGGGGGTCGCGGCCCGGGTTCAGGCGCGGCGCCTGCGCCGCGCTGCCAGCAGGCCCGCGAAGCCCAGGGCGAGCAGCCATGGCGCGCCCGGCTCCGGAACCTCGCTGGCGCCGTCCTTGCCGTCGGCGGAACCGGTCGGGACGGGGATCGGCTGGGTCGGCTGCAACACCTGGGGCAGGCCGCCGTTCGGTGCCTCGGGCGCCGTCTGCGGCGCGGGGATGACGGGGCCGGTGGAGGGGGTGGTGCCGCCGTCGCCCGTGCCGCCGCCATTGCTGCCCGTGCTGCCGCCGCCGGCATTGCCCGGATCGCCCGACGGCGC
The DNA here is from genome assembly GCF_044901715.1 of Massilia paldalensis. Classification (NCBI taxonomy): domain Bacteria; kingdom Pseudomonadati; phylum Pseudomonadota; class Betaproteobacteria; order Burkholderiales; family Oxalobacteraceae; genus Massilia; species Massilia paldalensis. The sequence goes on along the minus strand of NZ_JBJCIU010000001.1, from coordinate 1,072,077 downwards.
GCCCTCGCTACCGCCCGTGCTGCCGTCCGCGGTTCCGCCCGTGGTCCCGCCCGTGCTGCCGTTCTGCTGCGGCGCCGGCGCGGCGGCGCTGCCGCCCGTGTTTGTGTTGCCCGTGTTCGTGTCGCCCGTGCCCGAAGCTTGCGAGGCTGCGGACAGCAGCAGGCCGCTGTTGGCGATGCGCATCATTTCAGCGAGGTCCGGCATATACGGCAAGCCGATGCCGGTGCTGCCGCCGCGCGCGCTGGCCGCAGCGGTGCCGCCCGCCAGGCCCGCGCCAAAGAAATTGTTCAGCGCGAAGGCACGGCCGCCTCCGTCGACGAGGCTGTCGGCCGTGAACGACACGTTCTCGGCACTGCCCTCGTCGGCGTCACCGGCTTCGTCGCTGGCCGCATCCAGTTCGGACTCGCTGGGCCCCTTCGCCTCGACGGGGAGCATGGCGACGTCGGAGATGCGGTTGCCGCAGCGGCCGCGGATCTCGCTGCTGCCGTCGGTCAGCACGGTTTCGCCGGCGGCCAGCGTATGCTTGCCCGCGGTCCAGTAGACCTTGTCGCCCTTGCGATAGGACACGTACACGGCGCGCGGCTTGGACACCGTCGCGACGCTGGCCTTGTCGACCTGGAACGAGGCATAGTGAGCGGCCACCACCTTGTCCATCTTCATCACGCGCACGACGTCGTCGCGCCCGGCAACGCCGCCCGGCACGATCGAATACGGATACACGCGGCGCGCCGCCCTGGACGCCACCGGTGCGGCGGCCTGCCCGGCCTGCGCCTGCATCCCCGTTGCCGCCACCTCGACGATGCCGGACACGTCGGCCGCCACCGAAGGCGGCGCCGGGCTGCGGGTGGCGTACAGCAGTGCGGCACAGGCCGCGACACCCAGCATGGCCACGACGGCCAGGCGCTGCTTGAGGCGCTGGGACTTTCTGCTGCGTCGAATGTAGGCGGTGCGTAAAAGCATGATTCAACCTGAGTAGGACATTTCCTACAGTGTAAAGCTATTTCCAAACGTAAAACTGTCCGTTTGGAAATATTGGTTATTTTGCGTTGTAGAAATGCCGAAATTGATGATGTGGAGAAACGTTTTCATTTCCACATGGAAACATCTTGCTTTGTCATTGCTCGGCAATAAACGATCGCTAGACTCGGCGCCGTTCACTTGACACGAGGGCAATATGGATCGACGTGGTTTTCTGCGCAGCGCAGCCTATTTCACCGTGGTCGGCGCCGGCGTCCCGCTGGCCGCCTGCGGCGGTTCGGACGGCACCCCGGCCGGCAGCTTCACCTTTCCGCTGGGCGTGGCCAGCGGCGACCCGAAGGACACCAGCGCCGTGTTCTGGACGCGCTGCCTGCGCAAGGACGGCAATGGCGACGCCAGCCTGCGCCTGGACGTGGCCAGCGACCCGGCATTCGCGAACATCGTCGCGCTGGCCGAGCTGAGCGCCACCGCCACCTACGACCATACCGTGCGCGCCAAGGTGACGGGCCTGGCGCCGAACACCCGCTACTGGTACCGCTTCGTGGCCGGCACCGACGTCAGCGCCATCGGCCAGACGAAGACGGCGCCGGCCGCCGCGAGCGCGCCGGCACAGCTGCGCTTCGCCTGGATGACCTGCCAGGACTGGAGCATCAACCACTGGGCGGCAATGGACCTGATGGCGCAGGAGGACCTCGATTTCATCGTCCACCTGGGCGACTACATCTACGAGACCGTGGGCGCCGCGTTCCAGACCGGCGCGGCCGAACCGGCGCACGGCAAGATCACGCTGCCGAACGGCGTGGCCGCCGGCGGCGCCGTGTATGCCAATACGGTGGACGACTACCGCACGCTGTACCGCACCTACCGGGGCGACACGCGCCTGCAGGAACTGCACCGCAAGTTCCCGATGGTGGTGATCTGGGACGACCACGAGTTCTCGGACGACTGCTGGCGCGACCACCAGACCTACACCAACGCCAACGTCCAGCAGACGGCGCGCCGGCGTGCCGCCAACCAGGCCTGGGCGGAATACATGCCGGTCGACTGGGGCGACGTGTCTTTCGACCTGAACAACGCGGCCTACGACAATATCCGCATCTACCGCGACTTCAAGTTCGGCAATCTGCTGCACCTGGTGATGACGGACGAGCGCCTGTACCGCGACGACCACGTGGTCAGCGAAGCGGCGTACGCGCAGATGCTGCAGCACGATGCCGTGAACGGCAGCGATTCCGTCGGTTCGCGCTATTTCGTGCCCCAGCCCCTGCTGCTGCAGTACGAGCAGGCCGACACCGCCGCGCTGGGCCGCGCCCCGAGCATCTTGGGCGCCACCCAGGAACAATGGTGGAAGGACACCATGAAGAACTCGACGGCGACCTGGAAGGTGTGGGGCAACGAAGTCACGCTGAACCGCATGTGGGTCGACCTGCGCACCCAGGCCGCGGCGCCCTACAACCAGCTGTACGTCGTGAACGCCGACGGCTGGGACGGCTATCCGGCGCACCGCGCGGAACTGCTGGGCTGGCTCGGCAAGCAGGGCATCGGCAACGTCGTCGCGATCACGGGCGACCTGCACGCCTTCCAGTGCGGCGTCATCTACGACAACAACGACCCGGCCAGCGGCAAGGCGGTGGCCGTCGATTTCGTCAGTGCCGGCATCAGCAGCAGCTCGTTCTACAAATACCTGAGCGCCGGTTCGGCCGGCACGCCGCTGGCGCCGCTGGTGGCGACGCCGCAGACCTTCGACGGCGTGCTGCGCGCCCACAACCCGGGGTTCGCCTACGTCGACCACGACGCCCAGGGCTATTCCGTGGCCACCGTGACGCCCTCCTCGTTCAGCGTCGTGTTCAACAAGGTCAAGCCGCTCAACGCGGACGGCAGCAAGCCGTCGGCGCCGCTGGCCAAGAAGACGCGGATCGTGCTGCAGGCCGGTTCCACGGTGCCCGCCGTCACCGACAACGTCAGCTGATCCGTCGCCCCTGCGCAGGCAGGGGCCCAATGTCCGCATGCACTGACGCCGGGCGAGCAATATTGGGCCCCTGCCTGCGCAGGGGCGACGTCGTTCGGCCATTCGGTAGACCACGCTCATCGCTCCATTCATTTATGATTCGTTTACACATGAATGAAAGGAAATGAATGGAGTCGATCGAAGTTGTCCTGGCCATGCTGCTCGCCGTCGTGGCGAGCGGGTGGCTGGGAAGGATGCTGCCGTTTGCCGTACCGCTGCCGTTGATCCAGATCCTGCTGGGCGCGATCATCGAAGGGGTGTTCATGCACGGCGTGACGCTCGACCCGGACATTTTCTTCCTGCTGTTCCTCCCTCCGCTGCTGTTCCTGGACGGCTGGCGCATTCCCAAGGTGGGCCTGTTCCGCGACAAGGGCACGATCCTCGAGCTCGCGCTGGGCCTCGTCGTCTTTACCGTGCTCGGCGCCGGCTTCCTGCTCGACTGGCTGATCCCGGAAATGCCGCTGGCCGTCGCCTTCGCGCTGGCCGCCATCGTGGCGCCCACCGCCCCCGTCGCCGTGTCCGCGATCACGAGCCGCATTCCCGTGCCGCCGCGCCTGATGCACATCATCGAGGGCGAATCGCTGCTCAACGATGCCAGCGGCCTCGTGTGCTTCCGCTTCGCCGTGGCCGCCGCCATGACGGGCCACTTCTCGCTGACGAAGGCCGGCACGACCTTCCTGTGGGTGGCGCTGGCCGGCATCGCCGCCGGCGTCGTCGTCACCTGGGCCATCGCCCGCGCCCACGCGATCCTGCTGAGCCGTTTCGGCGAGGACGACGGCATGCCGATCCTGATCAACCTGCTGACCCCGTTCGGCGCCTACCTGGCGGCCGAGCACCTGGGCGCCTCCGGCATCCTGGCGGCGGTGGCGGCCGGCATCACGATGAGCTACGTCGAGCTGGGCGGCAGCGCCACGCCGACCACGCGCATCCGCCGCAACGTCGTGTGGGACACGCTGCAGTTCGCGCTGAACGGCGTGATGTTCGTGCTGCTGGGCGAGCAGTTGCCGGACGCCGCCCGCGCCGCCCTGCATCCCAGCGGCCCCACGCCCTACGGCGGCTGGTGGCTGGCCGGCGTGGCGCTCGCGTTCAGCCTGGCGCTGGTCCTGCTGCGCTTCGTCTGGGTCTGGATCTCGCTGCAGCTGACGCTGCTGAACCGGCGCCGCCTGGGCCAGCAGGTCTACGAGCCGCGCATGCGCGTGATTCTGGCGACTTCCTTCGCCGGCGTGCGCGGCGCCCTGACGATGGCCGGCGTCCTGACGCTGCCGCTGGCGCTGCCCAGCGGCGCGCCCTTCCCCGCGCGCGACCTGGCGATCTTCCTGGCCGGCGCCGTGATCGTCGTGTCCCTGGTGCTGGCCAGTATCATGCTGCCGCCCCTGCTGCGCGACCTGGAGCTGCCCGAGGCGCCGCACGTGGACGACGAGGAAGACCGGGCCCGCCACGCCGCCACGGTAGCGGCCGTGGCCGCGATCGAAAACGAGGCCAAGCAGTACGGCAGCGACGCCAAAGGCATGCTGCATGCGGACGCCGCCTCCCACGTGCTGGGCCTGTACCGCCACCGCCTGCGCGAAACCCAGCCCGGGGACGGCCGCCCGGACGCCCACGCGGCCGAGCAGACCGAGCGCATCTACCGCCTGCTGGGCTTGCGCACCGAGCGCGACACGATCCTGCGGCTGGCGCGCCGCAACGAGATCTCGGACGAGGTGGCGCGCCACCTGGTGCGCGAGATCGACCTCGTCGAGGCCCGTTACCGCTAGGCCGGCGCATTCTTGACGCGCCGCCGTAGGGTGGGCACCACGTGCCCACCATCACTGTCTCCCGGCCACCAACGTTAGTTCCCGAACGGTGCATCCACGCCATCCGCTTAGACTGACCGCTGGACGTGTCAGATACGGATGACCCATGAAAAGCGAACAGCGCGCACCGGCCGGCCCGGTCCCGAATACCGATCCCCCCGCCGCCGCCAAGGCGGCCGGCTTGCGCTACGTCCACGACGACCGCCCCGGCATCACGCGCAAGCCGGCCAAGGACGGGTTCAGCTACCTGGACGCCCACGGCGTGCCCGTCGAGGACGAGGCCACCCTCAAGCGCATCAGGGCGCTGGCGATCCCGCCCGCCTGGACGGAGGTCTGGATCTGTCCCCAGGCCAACGGCCACCTGCAGGCGACGGGCCGCGACGCGCGCGGGCGCAAGCAGTACCGCTACCACGCCAAGTGGCGCACCGTGCGCGACGAGGTGAAATACGAACGCATGATCAAGTTCGGCCAGGCCCTGCCCCTGATCCGCAAGGAAGTCGACCGCGCGCTGGCCCTGCCCGGCCTGCCGCGCGAAAAAGTGCTGGCGACCATCGTCTACCTGCTCGAGGCGACGATGATGCGTATCGGAAATGACGAATATGCGCGCGAGAACAAGTCCTATGGCCTGACGACGCTGCGCAACCGCCACGTGCACATCGACGGCAGCGAAGTCGAATTCCGCTTCCGCGGCAAGAGCGGCGTGTACCACGACGTCAAGGTGCACGACCGGCGCCTGGCAAGGATCATCGCCCGCACCCGCGAACTGCCCGGCCAGGAACTGTTCCAGTACCTCGACGAGCACGGCGAGCGCCACGCGGTGGGGTCCGCCGATGTCAACGACTGGCTGCGCACCGTCACCGGCGAGGAATACACGGCCAAGGATTTCCGGACCTGGTCCGGCACCGTGCTGGCCGCCATGGCGCTGCGCGAATTCGAGAGCTTCGACTCGGAGGCGCAGGCCAAGAAGAACATCGTGCGCGCCATAGAATCGGTGGCCGAAAAGCTCGGCAATACCCCGTCGGTGTGCCGCAAGTGCTATGTGCACCCGGCCGTGCTGGACTCCTACCTCGACGGCACCATGCTCGAGGGCCTGCGCGCCCGCGCCGAGGAAACCCTGGCCCAGGACCTGCCCGACCTGCAACCCGAGGAAGCGGCGGTGCTGGGCATGCTCCAGCACCGCCTCGCGCAGGAAGCCGCCGCGGCCGGCGTACACGTGACACGCCGCGCCGCCTGACCAACCCAAAGAAAGGCAAGCCCATGACAGCATCGCGCAGCATCGAACTGGTCGCCGAATTCGGCCACCAGGTGACCGGCATCTCCGTCTCGGAAGACAACCGCATCTTCGTCAACTTCCCGCGCTGGACCGAGGACACCGAGGTCTCCGTGGCCGAACTGGTCGATGGCCAGCCACGGCCCTATCCGGACGAGGAATGGAACGCCTGGCGCAACGCGAAGAAGGACGAGATCACGCCGGAAGACCATTTCGTGTGCGTGCAGAGCATCGTGGCCGACGGCCGCAGCAGCCTGTGGGTGCTGGACGCCGCCGCGCCGGCCCAGGCCCACATGGTCTCGGGCGGACCGAAGCTGGTGCGCGTCGAACTGGCCACGAACACGGTCAGCCAGGTGATCCCGTTCGACGAGGACCTGGCCCCGCAGGGCTCCTACCTGAACGACGTGCGCTTCTCCCCGGACGGCAAGTACGCCTACATCACGGATTCCGGCGTCAAGGGTGCGCTGCTGGTCGTGGACATCGGCGCCTCCAAGGCCGTGCGGGTGCTGGACGGCGACCCGTCCACGCAGATGAAGAAGGGCTTGAACGTGACGGCCGACGGCAAGGTGCTGCGCCGCCCGGACGGGCGCGGCGTGGAATTCTCGGCCGACGGCATCGAACTGTCGAAGGATGGCACATACCTGTACTGGCAGGCGATCAAGGGCGAGGACCTGTACCGCATCCCCACCGAGGCGCTGCTGGGCGCCGGCCTGCGCGGCGAGGACGTGTCGGGCCAGGTCGAACCCTACGGCAAGAACGGCGTCTGCGACGGCCTGCTGTTCGACCGCGGCACGGACGTCATGTACCTGACCTCGCCGCAGGACGATTCCGTCAAGCGCCGCGACCTGGCGCAGGGTCCGGATGCGCCGGTCGAACTGGTCGTGCACGACGATCGGCTGCGCTGGCCCGACACCTTCAGCCAGGGGCCGGACGGCACGATCTACGTGACCACCTCGCACATCCAGGACTCGGCCTTCTTCAAGCCGGACGCGCCGCCGGCCCTGCCGACGCAGCTGTGGAAGCTGGTGTGAGCGAGCGGCAGGCTATTGCGCGGAAGGGAAGAACAACTGCTCCCCTTCCGGCTTGAACGCCGCGATCTTCGCCTGGCCCTCGCGCGAGGTGATCCACGCGATCAGCTGCTTCGCGCCCTCGTAGTTGATGCCCTTGTGCTTGTCCGGATTGACGGCGATGATGCCGTAGGGATTGAACATGCGCTTGTCGCCCTGCACGAGGATGGCCAGGCCCGTCTTGGCCTTGTAGGCGCCATAGGTCGCGCGGTCGGTGAGGGTATAGGCGCCCAGCTCGGACGCCATGTTCAGCACCTCGCCCATGCCCAGGCCCGCCGACACGTAGTTGGCACCGGCCGGCTTCGTGCCCGCCGCCTGCCAGTAGCCCTTTTCCATCACGTCGGTGCCGGAATTGTCGCCGCGCGAGATGAACTTCGCATTGCCGGCGGCGATCTTGCGGAACGCGGCGATCACGTCGCGCTCGCCCTTCACCTTCGCCGGGTCGGCCGTGGGGCCGGCCACGACGAAATCGTTGTACATCACGTCGCGACGGTCGATTCCCCAGCCTTCGGCGACGAACTTGTCTTCCAGCTGGCGCGCGTGCACGAGCGTCACGTCGACGTCGCCGTTCTTGCCCAGTTCCAGCGCCTTGCCGGTGCCGACCGAGATCACCTTGACCTTGATGCCCGTCTTCGCCTCGAAGGACGGCAGCAGGTAGGCGAGCAGGCCCGAGTTCTCCGTGCTGGTGGTGGTCGACAGGCGCAATGCCTTGGCGTCGCCGGCCTGCTGGGCAAATGCGAGGGGCGCCGACAGCGTGGACGCGAGAACGGCGCCGAGGGCGAGGACGAGGATGGAACGGCGTTGCATGGACATCTCCTTGTTGTGGTCAGCGGACTTCGAGGCGGCCGTCGCGCAGCTTGAAGCGGTGCACGCCCGGCAGGTTGATGAGGTCGCGGTCGTGGCAGGCGACGACGACGCTGCTGCCCTCCTCGACCAGCGCCGGGATGAGTTCGAGCACCTGCTCGCGCGCGGCGCCGTCGAGGTTGGCGGTCGGCTCGTCCAGCAGCAGCAGGCGCGGCTGCAGGATGCGGGCGCGCGCCAGCGCCACCCGCTGCTTCTCGCCGCCGGACAGGCGCGCCGGGTCGGTACCCTGCAGGTGCAGGACGCCCGCCCAGGCCATGGCTTCCTCGACCAGCGCGGCCTGCTGCCGCGCCGCGCCGCCGCGCAGGGCCAGGCCGTAGCCGACGTTGTGGGCGACGCTGCTCGAGAACAGCACCGGATGCTGGTGCACGTAGACGATGGACTGGCGCAGGGCGCGCGGATACGGATGGTGGCGCACCTCGCGGCCCTCGAAGCGCAGGCTGTCGATCTCGGCGCGCTCCAGGCCGCCCAGCACGCGCAGCAGCGTGCTCTTGCCGGCGCCGTTCATGCCCGTCAGTACATAGGCCGCATGCGTCGCGATCTCGAGCCGGTCGATGTCGAACAGCAGGCGCTCGCCGTGGCGCTTGCGCAACCCGCGCAGGCCCAGCAAGGCCTTGCGGCGCTCGCCGCCCTGGCTCGCGTTCGACTCCACTTCCGAGCTCGTTTGCAGCTTCGTTTGCGGCAGCATGTGCGACATCACTCGCGCCCCCGCGCCGCATGGGCGTCGCCCTGCAGCACCATCAGCATGCCGTTCATCACGAGCGCGAGCGTCACCAGCACGATGCCCAGCGCGATGCCCTGGGCGAACTCGCCCTTGCTGGTCTCCAGCGCGATGGCCGTCGTCATCGTGCGCGTCTCGCCCTCGATGTTCCCGCCCACCATCAGCGCGCAGCCCACTTCCGAGATCACCCTGCCGAAACCGGACAGCACGGCGGCCATCACGCCGAAGCGCGCCTCGTGCAGCACGCGCGCCATCACCTGGGCACGCGAGGCGCCCAGCGTGACGGCCGTCTCGGCGTAGCGCGGATCGACGGCCTGCACGGCCGCCAGCGTGAACGCCACGAGGACGGGCAACGCCACCACGCACTGGCCCAGAACGATACCGGGCTGCGAGAACAGCCACTGCAGGTCGCCCAGCGGCCCGCGGCGCGACAGCAGCAGGTAGAGCAGGAGGCCGATCAGGACGGTCGGCAGCGACAGCGCCGCCTGCGCCAGCCAGATCACGATGCGGCGCCCGCGGAAGCGGTACATCGCCACCACGTAGCCCAGCAGCACCGCGGGCGGCGCGGCCAGCAGCAGGCCGGCCAGGCTGGTGGTGAGGGAGACGCGAATGATGCGCCACAGGGCCGGGTCGCCCGTGAACAGCAGCGCGAACGCGCGTACGATGGCGTCGGCCAGGGACATCAGGGCGCGAGGGGGGCGGCCGGGCTGGACGCGGCGGCCCGGGCGGCGTATTCCGCGTCGACGGCGGCCAGCAGCTCAGGTTCGAACACGAGCCGCTCGGTCCCGGACAGCAGCAGGAAATGGCGGCCGCTGCAGCGCGCCAGCAGCGACATGCCGAGCTGCCGGGCGACCTCGTGGCCCATCTGGGTGGTGCCGGAACGCGACAGCAAGAAGGGAATCCCCATCTGCGCGCCCTTGATCACCATCTCGGACGTCAGCCGCCCCGTCGTATAGAACACCTTGTCGGCGCCGCTCATGCCTTCCAGCCACATCAGGCCGGCGATCGCATCGACGGCATTGTGGCGGCCCACGTCTTCCACGAACCACAGCAGCTCGCCGTCGGCATCGAACAGCGCGCAGCCGTGCACGGAGCCGGCCTGCTTGTACACCGACTGCTGGCTGCGGATCGCCTCGACGATCCGGTACACCACCGACTGGCGCAGGCGCGCGTCCGGCGACAGCGCGATGCGGTCGACCTCGTCCATCAGCCCGCCGAACACGGAGCCCTGGCCGCAGCCGGTCGTGACGACCTTGCGCGCCGTGCGTTCCTCGACGTCGCGGATGCCATCGCGGGTGACGACGGCCACCGCATCGACGGACCAGTCGACCTGGACCGAGACGACCTCGTCGAGCGAGCGCACCAGGCGCTGGTTGCGCAGCCAGCCTAGCGTCAGCGCTTCCGGCGCGCCGCCCAGCGTCATCAGGGTGACCAGTTCGCGCTTGTCCACGTACACGGTGAGCGGACGTTCGGCCGGGATGTCGAGCGCCGTGTGGCGGCCGCGTTCGTCGACCGATACGACCTGGTGGGTCAGCGTGGCGCTGGCCTGCGAGAGCAGCGGGCGCCGGCCCGGCACGGCATGCGCTGCGGACGTCATGACAGGAGGCAAGTCGATACGGTTCATGCTTGTCATTGTGCCACGGTCGCGGCAAATGGCGCACTCCCCTGCCTTTCGGCGTGCCCGCCCTTGCTGTCCCTGCGCCGGATCACCCGCCCGGCCGGATGTTGTGGTTGAAGCGGAACAGGTTCTGCGGATCGTAGCGCTCCTTCACCTGCAGCAGCCGGTCGTAGTTGGCGCCGTAGGCCTCGCGCACGCGCGCCGCCTCGTCCTGCGTGAGGAAATTCACGTACACGCTGCCCGCCGCGTGGGGCGCCGCGGCGGCGAAGAATTCCCGCGCCCAGCCCGTGACGCGCTCGTCGTCGGCCGCGTCCAGCCAGCGCCCGTGCACGTTCATCGCGAACTGGATGTCGCGGTGCGGGTAGGCGGTGGCGTCCGGCGCCGGCTCGTTGGCGCGGCCGCCGATCAGGCCCAGGAAGATCTCGCAATGGGGCGTCGGCACGGCGGCCGCGTAGCGCAGCACGACGTCCAGCGCCTCGTCCGACAGGTGCCTGAAGTTGTGCGATTTCCAGTAATTGCGGGCGCCCGGCGCCAGCAGCGGATCGAAGACCTTCTGCCAGGCCGTGTACGGCATCGCGCCCACGTGCTCGCCCAGCACCGTGCCGAAGCCGCGCACCTCGTCGACGACGGGCGCCACCTGCGCCGGCGGCTGGGGCGAGAACACGGCCAGCGCGACCATGCCGGTGCCGTGCACGTCGGCCGGCAGGAAGGGCAGCGGCGGCGCCTTGCGCAGGACGGCCCAGATGCTGACGTCGTTGGGCAGCGTGTCGACCAGGTCGCGGTAGCGGCGCAGCACGTCCCTGCCCTCGGCATGCGGGAACACGACGAGGCCGGCCGTGACGTCGGGGCCGACGCCATGCAGCGCGAACTCGAACCGGGTCACCACGCCGAAATTGCCGCCGCCGCCGCGGATGGCCCAGAACAGGTCCGGTTCCTGGCGCGGACCGATGTGGCGGCGCAGGCCGTCCGCCGTGACGATCTCGGCGCCGACCAGGCTGTCGACGGTGAGGCCGTAGGCGCGGCTCAACCAGCCGAAGCCGCCGCCCAGCGTCAGGCCGCCCACGCCGGTGGTCGAATTGATGCCGAGCGGGACCGCCAGCGCGAAGGCCTGCGTCTCGTGGTCGACGTCGGACAGCAGCGCCCCTCCGTCGACCCAGGCCAGGCAGGCCTGCGGATCGACGTGCACGCCGCGCATGTCGGACAGATCGATCACGAGGCCGTCGTCGCACAGCGCATTGCCGGCGATGTTGTGGCCGCCGCCGCGCACGGCGAGCGGCAACCCGTGCTGGCGCGCGAAGCCGACGGCGGCCAGCACATCGGCCGTGCCCGTGCAGCGGGCGATCAGGGCCGGGCGCCGTTCGATCATCGCGTTCCAGATGGTCCTGGCCGCGTCGTAGTCCGGATCGCCCGGCTCGAGGACGGGCCCGCGCAACGCCGCCCGCAGGCCGGCGACGACCTCGCTGTTCATCTTGGTCATGGCATCCCCCTATGGCATGGATTCAGCATAGGAGGCGCCGGGCGATGTGCAAGCGGCCCGATGAGCTGCGCGCAGGTCGTCGTCAGAAGGTCAGGCGGCCCTCGATCGAATCGTCGAGCGTCTTGCCGATCAGGGCGCCCACGGCGACCTTGGCGCCGGCCACGACGCTGCCATGCTTGTTGTCCCAGTAGTAGCCCGTCTTCGGCGTGAAGCGGATCACGGTGATGCGCGGATCGTCCTCGCCTTCCGTGAACCAGGTCTTGAGCAGCGGGTTCCACAGTTCGTGGATCATGGTGCGGTCCTGCATGATGTCGGCGCGTCCATCCAGTTCCAGGAAGCCGGCGTGGTGGCCGACCTGGAAATACAGCTTGGCGGCCGGATTCGCGGCCAGCTCGTGGTTCTTGTGGCTGTCGCTGGCGGACAGGAACCACAGGTTGCCGGCGTCGTCGGCCTTGCGCACGCTCATCGGACGCACGCCGTCCGTGGAACCGGTGGCGCCGGTGGTGCAGAAGAAGCAGGATTCGGCGTCGTCGGCCATCTCCTTGACGCGCTTGGCGGCGTCGATGCCGGCCAGGTCGCGGCGGTTCTGTTCGGGTTGGTTGCGGTTGATCGAATCCATGGCGTTCTCCACTATTGAAAGGTAACCCGACTGTACGCCGCGCACACCTTCCCGTCTGTGCGCGGCTGAACGGTGGCGGCAGCGAACGGCCATGGCACGGCGCTGCTTGACCTATAATTACATTTTTTATCCCGGGAAACACATGCGCGCATCCGGCGGGCCCACCCTCTCCCTGCGCCACCTGCTGATCCTGCTGACGGCGATCGGCCTGCTGCCGCTGGCGACGCTCGGGGTGTGGAACCTGCATGCCGCCTCGGAATACCGCCAGCGCGAACAGGAGCGTTCGATGCTGGACCTGGCGCGCGCCCTGTCCAGCGCCGTCGACGCGGAACTCGACGGCACCGTCGCCACGCTCAGCAGCATGGCGCGCAGTCCGACGCTGGCGGCTGGCAATATCCGCGGCTTCTACGACATCGCCGTCCAGCAGGCGCACTCCCAGGACGAGTGGCTGTCCGTGATCCTGGCCGACGCGGACGGGCACATGCTGTTTCGCACCAATGCCCCGTATGGCGCGGCGCCCGCACCGGTCGCCGATCCGGCCAGCCTGCAGCAGGTGCTGGCCCTGCGCCGGCCCGTCGTCGGCCGCATCGCGCGCGGCAAGGGTGGCACCCTCGCCGTGCCCGTGCGCATTCCCGTCAGCGACGGCGCCGGCCGCCTGTACGCGCTGACCGCCGTCGTGCGCCCCGACCGCATCGTGCGCGTCATCGAGCGCCAGCGCACGCCGGTCGGTTCCGTGATCGGCGTGATCGATGCCAGCGGCGCGCTGGTGGCGCGCTCGCGCCACAAGGCGATCGGCGAGCGGCCGAGTCCTTCGCTGGTGCAACTGATGCAGACCGGCGGGCCCGAGAACGTCGGCCGCACCACCACGCTCGAAGGCGACGACGTCGTCACCGCCTATACCCGCCTGTCGCACTATGGCTGGACCGTGGCCATCGGCGCACCGCCGGCGCCGCTGCGTGCCGGCTTCGTCAGTGGTTTCGCGCTCTACGGCGCGGCCATCGCCCTGTCGCTGGCCGTGTGCATCGCCCTGGCCTCGTGGCTGGCGGCGCGCATCGTGCGCGGCATCGAGCGCCTGGAGCGGGGCGCCGCCGCCCTCGGTGCCGGCGCGCCGGTCGCCATCGCGCCGTCACGCATCCGCGAGATGCAGCGCATCGGCCAGGCGCTGGAAGCGACGGCGCGCCAGCGCAACGCGCACGAGGACGAGCGTTCGCGCCTGCTGGTATCGCTGAAGGAGGCGCTGGAACGCCAGGAAGAAGCGCTCGGCGAGGCCCGCAGCGCCGGCCGCGCCAAGGACGAGTTCCTGGCCGTGCTGGGCCACGAGCTGCGCAATCCGCTGAGCCCCATCGTCGCCTCGCTCGACCTGATGGACATGCGCGACGAGCCGGCCGGACGGCGCGAACGCACGATCATGCGGCGCCAGGTCAGCCACCTGAAACGCCTGGTCGACGACCTGCTGGACGTGTCGCGCATCGCGTCCGGCAAGCTGCAGGTCGACCTGCGCCCCCTCGACCTGGCCGAGCTGGCGCGCCAGACGGTGGCCGCCCTGCCCGACCAGCCGATCGGCTTGCAGGCGCCGGCCGCGCTGTGGGTCGACGGCGACGAGAGCCGCCTGGCCCAGGTGCTGAACAACCTGCTGTCGAATGCCGCGCGCTTCGGCAGCAGCGCCACGCGCGTCACGCTGGAGGCGGTGGACGGCAGCGCCCACCTGCGCGTCGAGGACAACGGCGTGGGCATGGAAGCGGACCTGCTGGCGCGCGTGTTCGAGCCGTTCTACCAGGCGCCGCAGCCGCTGGCGCGCCACACGGGCGGCCTGGGACTGGGCCTGGCGATCGTGCGCCGCATCGTGGAACTGCACGGCGGCCGCGTCGCCGCCCGCAGCGCGGGACCGGGACGGGGCAGCTGCTTCGAGGTGGTGCTGCCGCTGGCGGAGGCGCCGGCCGCGCCCGCGGCGCCCGAACGCGCGCCGGACTCGCGCCGCCTGCGCGTGCTGCTGGTCGACGACAACGAGGATGCGGCTGCCACCGGAGCCGCCCTGCTGGGCCAGCTGGGCCACGAGGTCCGCACGGCCTACACGGCCGGCCAGGCCCTGGCAGCGGCGCGCGAATTCCATCCCGAGGTGGCGATCCTGGACATCGGCCTGCCCGACATGGACGGCTACGGCCTGGCCGCGATCCTGCGCCGCACGGGCACGCCGGGCCTGCGCCTCGTCGCGCTGACGGGCTATGGACAGAAGACGGACGTGGAACGGGCGCGCGCGGCGGGGTTCGACCTGCACCTCACCAAGCCCGCGGGGCTGGAAGATTTGCAACGGGCGTTGCAGACGGCGGCGCCGGCGTGAGCCGGAACACGTGAAACCGTCGCCCCCGCGCAGGCGAGGACCAAGGTTGCCGGCGTTGCTACGACGCGCGACATTGGGCCCCTGCCTGCGCAGGGGCGACGATACGTCGGCGACGGGTCAGCCGAGCAAGGGCATCAGATAATGATCCGCCAGCAGCGCCGCGAACAGCAGCGCCAGGTAGGCGATCGACCAGGCGAACGCCTTGCGCGCCACCTGGTCGCTGTAGCGGCGGTGCACCAGCCAGGAATGGCGCAGGAACACGGCGTTCAGCACGGCGGCGGCGGCCAGGTACAGCCAGCCGCTCATGCCGACGACGAACGGCAGCGCGCACGAGGCGGCCAGCACGATGCTGTAGCGCCAGACGGCACGGCCCGTGTGCGCCATGCCGTGGGTGACGGGCAGCATCGGCAGGCCGGAGCGCGCGTAGTCGTCGCGGCGGTACATCGCCAGCGCCCAGAAATGCGGCGGCGTCCACAGGAAGATCACCAGCACCAGCAGCCAGGCTTGCAGCGGCACGGCATTCGCCACCGCGGCCCAGCCCAGCGCCGGCGGCATCGCGCCGGCCAGGCCGCCGATCACGATGTTCTGCGAGGTATTCGGCTTGAGCAGGATGGTATAGATGAAGGCGTAGCCGACGAAGGTGGCCAGCGTCAGCCACATCGTCAGTGGATTGACCTCGAAGTACAGGATCGCCATGCCGGCCCCGCCGACCAGCAGCGACAGCAGCACGGTGCGGCTGCGCGTGATCTCGCCGCGGGCGGTGGCGCGGCGCGCCGTGCGCGCCATGCGGGCATCGACCTCGGCCTCGATCAGGCAATTGACGGCGAAGGCGGCGCCGGCCAGCAGCCAGATGCCGGCGGCGCTCCACAGCAGCACGGCCCAGCCGGGAAAGCCGGGGGCGGCCAGCAGGCTGCCGATCACGGCGCAGAACACGGTCAGCTGGGTCACGCGCGGCTTGGTCAGTACCCAGTACTGGGACAGCGTGTTCAGGGCCGGCGCCAGCGCGCCGGCGACGGCGGCCGGTTCCGCCGGCACGGCAAGTTTTGCTTCGACATTCGACATGGCAGATAGTCCAACGTAAGACGGTGGCGGCACGGCCGATGGGTACCGTGCGGCGGCGTGCGGCGCCTGCGCGGCGCACGGGCCGGCGGGGTCGGGATGGAAGCAGCCTGCGAAAGGCGCACTCCCGGGCAGCATGAACCCGGCATGCTAGCGGAAAACGCCACGCGGACGTACGGGCAAATTGTCCCAGTTGACGGTCAGACAAGCCGCGGGCCCCTTGGGCGGGAGGGGCGACTGTGGCGTAGCGGCCACAGTCACGCAGGCGGCATCAGATGCGCTGGTCGAAGACCTGGCGCAGGTAGGCGATGAAGGTCTCGTCCGTGGAAAAGCCCTTGCCCGGGCTGTCGGACAGCTTGGCGACGGGCTGGCCGTTGCAGCGGGTGAGCTTCATGACGATGTTCAGCGGGTCGAACTGGGTATCGTTGGTGAGCTTGGTGCCGATGCCGAAGCCCGTCAGTACGCGGTCGGCGAAGTGACGGTACAGCATCAGCGCCTTCGGCACCGTCAGCGCGTCGGAGAACACGAGGCGCTTGGTGCGCGCGTCGATGCGCAGCTTGGCGTAGTGGGCCAGCGCCTTCTCGCCCCACGCGACCGGATCGCCCGAGTCGTGGCGCAGGCCGTCGAACAGCTTGGCGAAATACAGGTCGAAGTCGCGCAGGAAGGCGTCCATGCCCACCACGTCGGTCAGCGCCGTGCCGAGGTCGCCGCGGTATTCCTGCACCCAGTCTTCCAGCGCCTTCTTCTGGAAGTCGCGAAGGCGCACGTCGAAGGACTGGAACGCCTGCATGTATTCGTGCGCCATCGTGCCGATGGGGACGATGTTGAACTTCTTGGCCAGGTAGACGTTCGACGTGCCCTTGAAGAATTGCGGGATCTCGCGCACGAGCGTGGCCACCACTTCCTCGTGCCAGTCGCCCGAGAAGCGCCGGCGCACGCCGAAGTCGGAGAATTCGAACGGGTGCTGGCGCTTCGGCTCCTGCTCGAAGGCGCGCAGCTCGTCGATCTTCTGCTGCAGGCGCTGGCGCGCTTCCGTCAACGCCGCTTCCTGGTCGAAGCGGCGGAAATACAGCTCGTTGACGATGTACAGCACGTAGATCTCGAAGCCCATCACGTGCACCAGCGGGCCGGCGGCGCGGATGCGCAGGTGCGGACCGTCCGTCTCGACCTGGATGAACTTGCGCTGGAAGCGGAACAGCGTGAGGAAGTCGGCGAAGTCGCTTTTGATGTAACGCAGCGTGCGCAGGTAGTTCACCTCGTCCTCGGTGAAGCGCATCGTGCACAGGTGGTCCAGCTCGCGCTCGACTTCTTCCTTCAGGTCGGCCAGCGGATAGGCGGGCGTGTTGCGGCACTTGAACTCGTATTCGCCGACGGCGTTCGGGTGCATGTGCAGCAGCGCCTGCCACATCGTGAATTTGTACAGATCGGTTTCGAGCAGGCTGCGGACGACGGGTTTCATGTGCGAGCGTCTTGTTGTTGTCGGTTCCGCCATCTTACCGGGCCTGGCGGATTCGCGCTTCACGCCGCCGCGTTTGCTTTCGCGCCCGCGCTTTTCCTGGTCCGCTTCTTCGGCGCCAGCATCGTGCCATTGCACTCCTCCGTCCCGCAGCGGCAGGCGAACAGGCGCTTCAGGGCCGGCGTGTGGCGCTCGTCGTAGATCAGCGCATAGTTGTAGTTCAGCTCCTCTCCCGCCTCGATGTCGTGCAGCGCGTGGATGTAGACGCGGCCATCCTCCTCGTAGGCTTCGCAGTTCGGGCCGCAGGCATGGTTGATCCAGCGCGCGTCGTTGCCGCGCCGGCCGCCGTCGATGACGTTGCCGTCGGCCAGGCTGAAATAGAAGGTGTGGTTGACGGGACCGCCGCGCTCGGCCGCGCGCCGGGTCGCCTCGTCCCAGCTGATGCGCTCGCCGCGGTACTCGATGATGCGCTCGCCGGCCGCGATGTCGCGCAGGGCGAAGACCCCGTTGCCGTGGATGGGCGATTTCCGGACTTCGTAGATGGAAGACTTGGTGCTCATTGCGATGACGTTGTGGGGTGGTGGATGGTGGAAGGCGCCGCCGGCGGACAGCATGCATTATTGCTCTTTTTATAGCATTGTGCCGCACGTCTCGGCGGCGCGCCACCTTCCGTCAGCCTTCGAACTCCTCCTCGCGGAATTCGACGCCCACCCGCTGCCCCGCCGCCTCCGCGCGGCGCAGTTCGACGCGCCGGATCTTGCCGGAGATCGTCTTGGGCAGCTCCGTGAACTCCAGGCGGCGGATGCGCTTGTAGGGAGACAGCCGCTCGCGCGCGAACGCGAAGATGGCGCCGGCCAGCGCACGCGTCGGCTCCACGCCGGGGCGCAGCGCGACGAAGGCCTTCGGCACCGACAGCCGCAGCGGGTCGGGACTGGGCACGATGGCAGCCTCCAGCACGTCCGGGTGCTCGATCAGCACGCTCTCCAGCTCGAAGGGGCTGATGCGGTAGTCCGAGGACTTGAACACGTCGTCGTTGCGGCCCACGTAGAAGTAATAGCCGTCGGCGTCGACGCGGGCCGTGTCCCCCGTGTGGTAATGGCCGGCCCGCATCACGTCGGCCGTCTTGTCCGCATCCCCCTCGTAGCCCAGCATCAGGCCGATCGGCCCGTCGGCGAGGTCGATGGCGATCTCGCCCTCCTCGGCCGGCTCGTCGTCCGGGTCCAGCAAGGCGATCGAGAAGCCCGGCAGCGGGCGGCCCATCGATCCCGGCTTGACGCGCTGGCCGGGCGGATTGCCGATCTGGCACGACGTCTCGGACTGGCCGAAGCCGTCGCGGATGCGGATGCCCCAGGCCCGTTCGACCTGCTCGATGACTTCCGGGTTGAGCGGCTCGCCCGCCCCCACCAGCTCGCGCAGCGGCGGCCGCCAGGCGGCGAGGTCTTCCTTGATCATCATGCGCCACACGGTCGGCGGCGCGCACAGCGAGGTGACGCCGCAGCGCACGATGGTGTCCAGGCAGGCGCGCGCGGAGAAGCGCTCGTAGTTGTAGACGAAGACGGTGGCGCCGGCATTCCAGGGCGCGAAGAAGCAGCTCCATGCGTGCTTGGCCCAGCCGGGCGAGCTGATGTTCCAGTGCACGTCGCCCCGCTGCAGGCCGATCCAGTACATCGTCGACAGGTGGCCCACCGGATAGCTCTGCTGGCTGTGCAGCACCAGCTTGGGCTTGGCCGTCGTGCCCGACGTGAAGTACAGCAGCAGCGGATCGGTGGCCATGGTCGGCCCGTCCGGCACGAAGTCGCGCGCCGCGGCGTGGCTGGCGGCGACGTCGCGCCAGCCGTCCGGCGCGCCGCCCACGGCGATGCGGGTGAAGCCGCCGCCCATGCCGGCGAACTTGTGTGCCTCGGACGCCTGCGCCACGACGTGGGCGACACCGCCCCGCCCCATGCGGTCTTCCAGGTCGGCGCCGGAGACGAGCATCGTCGTCGGCACCAGCACGGCACTCAGCTTGATCGCGGCCAGCATGATTTCCCACAGCTCGACGCGGTTCGGCAGCATCAGGAGCACCCGGTCGCCGCGCCGCACGCCCGCGCCGCGCAGCCAGTTGGCGACCTGGTTCGAGCGTGCCGCCATCTCGGCGAAGCTCAGGGTACGCTCGCTGCCGTCCTCCTCGACGACCCACAGCGCGGGCGTGTCGTTGCCGGCGGCCTGGACGTCGAAGAAGTCCAGCGCCCAGTTGAAGGTGTCCAGCCGCGGCGGCTGGTAGTCGCGGTAGGCGGTGTCGTAGTCGAGGCGGTGGCGCTGCAGGAAGTCGCGCGCGGCGACGAAGCGCCCGGTCGGGGAAGCGGTCATGGTGGTCTCCTGTGCATGAATGCGGCGACGGGATTCTGCGTTCCCTGTCGTGTCGCCCCCATTCTGCCACGGCCGCGCGGGGCTGCGCGACCGTTTCCACCCACGTCGTTGAAGCGCCAGGCGGCTATCAGCGGCGCCTGAGCTCGCGCGCCTCGCCGATCGTCATCTCGTCCTGCGGCGCCATCATGTCGACCACGCGGCAGTCGCCGCACATGCGCATGCGGTCCAGGTTGCCGGCGAACGCGGGGTGGCCGGACAGGCGCGCCAGCATCGCCTCGATCATGCGCACGGTGCCGAACGGCTTGCTGCAGCGGATGCAATGGAAGGGCTGCGTCTCGGCCAGCACCACGGGCTGCTTGCGCGTGGGCAGGAAGGACAGGCGCGGCACCAGCGTGATCGCGTCTTCCGGACAGGTGTCGGCGCACAGCCCGCACTGCACGCAGTTCTTCTCGATGAAGCGCAGCTGCGGCAGGCCCTGGCCATCCTGCAGCGCGTGGGCCGGGCAGGCGCCGACGCAGGACATGCACAGGCTGCACGCCGCCCCATCCACGGCCAGCGCGCCGAACGGGCTGCCCGGCGCCAGCGCCACTTCGTCCGGCTGCACGGGCGCATGGCGGTACAGGTGGTCGAGCGCGTACTCGAGCGAGTCGCGCTTGTCGCGCGCCAGGTGGAAGCCGGCACGGCGGGCCGGCGCCGCGCCGCGCGGCGCATGGGCCAAGGCCAGCGCCAGTTCCGGCACGCTGCCCGCGCGCACCAGCTGCACGTGCGGTCCCGCATAGCCCAGGCCCGCCATCGCCTCCTGCACGACGGCCATCTGGCGGTCCAGCGCGACCACGTACTGCGGCGCCTCCTCGTCCGTCGTCAGCACGGCGACGCCGGCCGCGCCCCAGGCCAGCGCCGCCAGCCAGACGTCGATGCCCGTCGATGCCGCATGGTGCAGGCCCACGGGCAGCACCCTGGCCGGCAGCGCCTGGCCGTCGCGCTCCATCCCCACGAGCAGCGCCGCGCCCGGCGCGCCGTGGAACAGCAGCACGGGATCGCTGCCGCCGGCCTCGAGGTAGGCGTTCAGCATCGCCTGCACGCGCCGGCCCGTGTGCTCGGCGGACGGGTAGGCATAGGCAAGCGCGCCCGTCGGGCAGACGGTCGTGCAGGCGCCGCAGCCGGCGCACAGGTAGGGATTGACCTTGACCAGGTCGCCCGCGCTGGAGATCGCCTCGGCCGAGCAGATGGCGATGCAGGCATTGCAGCCCGTGCGCTGGTTGCGGCTGTGCGCGCACAGGCGCTCCTTGTACTGGAAATACTTCGGCTTCTCGAAGTCGCCGACCATCTCCAGCAGTTCGTCGGCGAGCGCGTCGAGCTCCCTGGCGCGCGCAGCGATCCCCGGCCCCGGCGCGAAATAACCGTGCGGGCGCTGGTGCGCGCCGATCTGCGGCGCGGCGCCGAGGTCGGCGACGAGGTCGAAGCGAGCGTGTTCGGGCGCCCTACCCGCCACCTGCCAGGTCGCCTCGAAGGCGCCCAGCCAGCCGGACAGCACGAGGGCCCGGGCCTGGAACACGGGATAGATGCGCAGCGACGGGGCCGGCACGTCGTCTCCCTCGTCCAGCAGCAGGACCGTCACGGGCACGGCGGCCGCCAGGCGGTCGGCCAGCGGCAGCGCATCGGCGCGACTGCCGACGACCAGCGTCGCGCCGGCGGAGTGGTAGCCGACCGTGTCGAGCGCCTCGGGCGGGTTCAGGGTGTCCAGCACGGCGAGCGCCGCCGCGCGCGCCAGCTGGTTGCGCGCCTCCTGCTGCGGGTCGGCGTCCTGGGCTTCGATCAGGCGGATGTTCATCGTGTCTCTGGTTCCGGTGGGGGTTCTGGTTGTCGTTGTTCTGCCGGCTCTGGCGATGGCGGCGGCGCTTCCGGCTGCGGCGCTGCGTCATCGGGCTCATCGTCGAGCAGGTGGCGGAACACGCTCTTCGCGTGGTCCAGCGAGGCGAGCATGGCGTCGGAGACGGGACTGGGCTTCGTGTAGTCGTCGATGTACACGTCCAGCCCGTCCATCATGTTGAAGTGCGGGTCGGCGAACAGCTTCTTGAGCGCCGTGCGCCGCACCGCCTGGTCGACGCCGCGCGCGACGAAGGCGGAGAAGTCGGCGTCGCTGCTTAGAGCCGCCACGTCTTCCATGGTCGGCAGGCGCACGGGCTCCCGGGCCGCCTCCGGCTCGGGAGCCAGCGCCACGCCCGCGTCCGGCGCCGCGGCAGGAGGAGGCGGCGGCGGCGCTTCCTCGGCGGGCGCATTGCCGAGCTTCGTCTCGGTCTTGCGGCGCGACCAGCGTCTCAGGAAGCCTTCGTCGGCCATGGCTTGATCCGTCATCCGTGCTGGCGTCCCTTCTTGCGCGGCTGCGGCTGGTAGTGTTCGCGCAGGTAGGCGGCCAGCCAGGCGTACACCTCGGCCGGCATGTCGACGCCGTCGGCGTTCTCGCCCGAGTCGAACATGCGCGTGCCCTCGACGTAGCTGACCGAGGCGCGCACGGGCATCGCGCGGCCATCCTGCATGCGCCACAGCACGAATACCTTCGATTCGGGCGCCATGCAGTTCTCGTAATATCCTTCGTTCTCGTCCGGATACAGTTCCAGCTCCAGTCCCGGGACCAGGTAATAGTCGCGTTCCGGCGAGCGGCTGAGTTCCTGCACGTCCCCCAGGTTGCCGCGGTCGGGCACGATGCCGACGGCGGACCAGGCTTCGTCCTCGGTCCAGCGGGTCCTGACCACGCGGCGCTGCATCAGCACGGCGATCGGCATGCTGCCCATTTTCATCGTGTCCTCGTCCTCTCCGTCACTTCTTGCTCGCGTCGGGCGAGCCCTTCTGGACCGTCGGCGGTGTGCCCGCCGCGACGGACTTCGTCGGCCCGGACTTGACGTCCTCGCTGGGCGGCGCGGTGCCGAATTTTTCGCTCTGGATGGGCGCCGCGGCCGCCGCCGGGGTCAGCTTGCCCTGCGGCTGCCCGGCCGGGCCGCCACCGGCGATGGGCGCCGCCGACGCGCCCGCCGGCGCGGCGGCGACGGCCACCGGCGCATGCGTCTTCCAGCCCTGGGCGGCGGCGCGGGCACGCCAGCGCGCGCTCACGGCGTCCATCGATGCGGCCAGGCTTTCCTTGTCCTTGGCGGCCTGGGCGTCGGCCTTGGCCTTCTTGTCGGCCGCCGCCTGCTGCTGGGCCGGAGTCGGGGGCGGCAGCGCGGCGAGCGCGGCGGCGGACGTCGCCGCCAGCGCCAGCACGGCGCCGCGCATCCAGCGGCATGCGCGATGTGGTTCGTTCATCGTGTCCTCCTTCATCCGATCAACGCGACGGCGCCGCGCCGTGGGCCGGGTCGCGGTGCACGGCGCCCGTCGCCGGCGCATTGGCTGGAGCGCCCGGCGGCGGCGTGTTCTCGCCGCTCTGCTGCTGCATCGCTCCGCCACCCGGCGTGCTGGCCGCGCCCGGGTCGCTGACGCCGGCCGACGGTCCCTTGCCCGTCTCGGTGACGGTACCGCCGGTGGCGGCACCCGAGGTATTGCCGCCGCTGCCGCCGGCGATGCCCGGGGTGCCGCCCGCATAGGTCGCCTCGGTCTTGGGCCCGCCGCTGGCCGCCATCACCTGGCCGCTGGTGCCGCCGCCGGACGAGACCACGCCGGGAAACTTCGTCTGGCGCTGTGCCGTGTCGCCGTGCTTCGCGCAGCCGGCCGCGGCCAGCAGCATGGCGGCGGCCGCGAGCCCGATGTTCGGTGCTGTCTTCATGGTGCGCTCCTCAGTGGGCAGGACGCGGCGGCAAGCCCGCGTTCGGCGCCTGGCCTGGTGGATGATTCGGCGGGCTGCCGGGCGGCTGGTCGGGCGGCGTGCGGTCGTCGAAGGTGCCGGGCGGGACGCCCGCCTTGACTTCCTCGTACCACACGGCGTGGTGGGCCTTGGCCCAGGATTCGTCGACGGTGCCGTGGCGCATTGCCTGGTAGGCGCCCGGCGTGCCCCAGGTGCCGATATAGCTGTGTCCCATGGCGGCGGCGATGTAGAACATGGCGCCGACGATGTGCAACGTGTTCGCCACCTGCAGCACGTAGCGGGTCTGGCCGAAGCCGATGAAGTCGAGGATCAGGCCCGTCACCGACATGACGATGCCCAGCAGCGTCACGCCCAGCCAGAACCAGGCTTTTTCGCCGGCGTTGAAGAAGCCGGCCCGCACGTGCTTGTGGGTGACGAGGCCCCCGCCCTGCTTCACCCATTCCCAGTCGATCTTCCTGAGGAAGTTACGGTGCACGAAGGTGAAGAACATCAGCACCGAGCACACGATGAACAGGGGGCCGACGAAGTTGTGCAGGTACTTGAACACGTAGGCGATGAAGGCGAACACGTCGTGCCCGACCAGCGGGATCAGGAGCTTCTTGCCGAACATGATCACCAGTCCCGTCACGGCCAGCACGATGAAGCTGATCGCCGTCGACCAGTGCACCCAGCGCTCCCAGCCGTTGAAGCGCTGGATGCGCCGCCCCGTCTCCGGCGCGTCGGTGCGCACGGGACCGACGAGGCGGTAGAAGAAGAAGATGGCGATGATCACCACGACCAGCAGCGTGCCCATGATGGTGGCGATCGGTCCGTTGCGCCATTCGCGCCAGGTGTTGCCGCCGCGCTGGACGATCACCGTTCCCTCCGTATGGCCGTACTGGCCCAGGTAGTGGCGGTCGATGTGCACGCGGCCGGACGATGCCGAGGCCAGCCCCGGTTCCGGGCTGCGCGAATCGGCTTCGGCCTGCAGGATCGTCTGCTCCTCGGCGTACGCCGGCTCGGCGCGTTCGTTGGGCACGCCCGCGTGGGCGGGCACGCCGGCCAGCACGAGCAGCGCCAGCACGGCAAGCAGGCAGGCGGCGAGGAACCGGGACAGCCGGGCCGCGGACGCCCGCGGCGGAAACTGGAGTGCAAGCATCATCGGTTCCTCCTAGGGATTGGCCCGGTTGAATTCGTTCTGCAGCTGGTTGCGGTTGTTGATCGTGCCCCACCAGGCGAGCTTGTCGTTGTGGAACATGACCTGCTGCTGGCGGTTGTCGGTCTTGCCGGCGTACTGGCCCTTGACCCAGGCCGGATGCTGGTCGACTTCGAGGCAGCCGGCCAGCAGCGCCAGCGGCATGGCAAGGAGGCAGAGTCGCGCACTGGTCTTCATGTCGGCTGCTCCCCCGGATCGTTCTGCGACTGGCCCGGCACCTGGTTGATGCGCGGCGCGTCGCCCCTGGCGCCGATGCTGCCGCCCCGTTTCGGCTTGCCGTAGGCGATCTTCCAGCCCCACAGCTCGGGACCGTAGCCGCGCGTCTCGACGCGCTGGCGGTAGATGTCGGCCAGGATGTTGGCGTCGCCGCCGATCAGCGCCTTGGTGCCGCACATCTCGGCGCAGGCGGGCAGCTTGCCCTCGGCGATGCGGTTGCGGCCGTACTTCTTGAATTCCGCTTCCGACGTGTCCGGCTCGGGGCCGCCGGCGCAGAACGTGCACTTGTCCATCTTGCCGCGGTGGTTGAACAGGCCCGTCTCGGGGAACTGCGGCGCGCCGAACGGGCAGGCGTAGTAGCAGTAGCCGCAGCCGATGCACTGGTCCTTCGAGTGCAGCACGATGCCGTCCTCGGTATGGTAGATGCAGTTGACGGGGCAGACCGCCAGGCATGGCGCATCCGTGCAGTGCATGCAGGCCATCGAGATCGAGCGCTCGCCCGGCATGCCGTCGTTGATCGTCACCACGCGGCGGCGGTTCACGCCCCACGGCGTCTCGTGTTCGTTCTTGCAGGCGGTCACGCAACCGTTGCAGTCGATGCAGCGCTCGGTGTCGCAAATAAACTTCATCCTGGCCATGCGTTTCTCCTTCCCGCCGTCAAGCCCGCACGAGGCGGCACAGCGATACCTTGGTTTCCTGCATCATCGTCACGGCGTCGTAGCCATACGTCCAGCCCGTGTTGACGGCCTCGCCGCGCACCTGCGGTGCGCCGCCCTCCGGATAGCGGTCCTTCAGGTCCTCGCCCATCCACCAGCCGCCGAAGTGGAACGGCATCCACACCAGGCCTTCGGGCACGCGCGGCGTGACCATGGCCATCAGCTTCAGGCGCGCGCCGGTCGGCGTCTCGACCCACATGAAGTCGCCGACCTTGACGCCCACCTGGGCCGCATCGTGCGGGTTCACCTCGCAGAACATGTTCTGCTGCAGCTCGGCCAGCCAGGGGTTGGAGCGCGTCTCGTCGCCGCCGCCTTCGAACTCGACGAGGCGGCCGGACGTCATGATGAGCGGGTAGTCCTTCGAGAAGTCCACCTGCTGCACCGACTTGAACAGCGTCGGCAGGCGCCAGAACGCGGCCTTGTCGTCGTAGGTCGGGTACTGCGCCACCAGGTCGCGCCGCGGCGACAGCAGCGGCTCGCGGTGGACGGGGATCGGATCCGGGAAGTTCCACACATTGCAGCGGGCGCGCGCATTGCCGAACGGGGCGCAGCCGTGCGCGATCACGACGCGCTGGATGCCGCCGGACAGGTCCGTCTTCCAGTTCTTGCCCTCGGCCTGGACCTGCTCTTCCGGCGTCAGGTCGGCCCACCAGCCCAGCTTTTTCAGGAACACGTGGTCGAATTCCGGGTAGCCCGTGTCGAGTTCGCTGTCCTTGGTGAACGAGCCGTCGGCCGCCAGCAGGCTTTCGCCGTTGTGCTCCACGCCCCAGTTGGCGCGGAACGGCAGGCCGCCCTCCGCCACCGGCTTGTGCAGGTCGTACAGGATCGGCGTGCCCGGGTGCTTCATTTCCGGCGTGCCCCAGCACGGCCACGGCAGGCCGTAGTAGTCACCCTTGCACGGGCCGGACTCGGCGCGCATCGTGGTCGGGTTGAACGTGTGCTTGTTCTGCATGTGCAGCTTCAGGCGCTCCGGCGAGCAGCCCGTGTAGCCGATGGTCCAGCAGGAGCGGTTGATCTCGCGCAGGATGTCCTCGACCACGGGCTCGTTGTGCACGACCTTGATGTTCTTGACCAGCTGCTCGGCGAATCCGAATTTTTTCGCGAACAGGTACATGATCTCGTGGTCGGTCTTGCACTCGAACAGGGGCTGGATCACCCGTTCGCGCCACTGGATCGAGCGGTTCGACGCAGTGACGGAACCCTGGCATTCGAACTGCGAGGCGGCCGGCAGCAGGTAGACACCGTTCTCGCGGCCGTGCATGGCGGCCGTCATGCTCGGATACGGGTCGATCACGACCAGCATGTCCAGCTTCTGCATGGCCGCCTTCATGTCCGGCAGGCGGGTCTGGCTGTTGGGCGCGTGGCCCCAGTAGATGACGGCGCGCAGGTTGCTGGGCTGGTCCACGTACTGGTTCTGCTCCAGCGCGCCGTCGTACCAGCGCGACACGGTGATGCCGGACTTTTCCATCAGCTCCTTGGAGCCGTAGCGCGACTTCAGCCACTCGTAGTCCACGCCCCAGACGCTGGCGAAGTGCTTCCACGCCCCTTCCGCCAGGCCGAAGTAGCCGGGCAGCGAATCGGCGTTCGGCCCCACGTCGGTGGCGCCCTGCACGTTGTCGTGGCCGCGGTAGATGTTGGCGCCGCCGCCCTGCACGCCGATATTGCCCAGCACGAGCTGCAGGATCGACAGCGCGCGCACGTTGGCCGTGCCCACGTGGTGCTGGGTGATGCCCATGCACCAGACCACGGACGAGGGACGGTTCGTCGCCAGCATCTCGGCCGCCTTGCGCACGGCCGATTCCGGCACGCCCGTCACTTCGGTGACCTTGTCCGGAGTCCATTTGGCCACTTCCTTGCGCACGTCGTCCATGCCGTAGGTACGGGCGGCGATGAAGTCCTTGTCTTCCCAGCCGTTCTGGAAGATGTGCCAGATCATGCCCCAGACCAGCGCGATGTCGGTGCCGGGCCGCACGCGTACGTAGTGGTGGGCGAACCGCGCCGTGCGGGTGAAGCGCGGGTCGATCACGATCATCTTCGCGCCCAGTTCCTTCGCGTGCAGGAAGTGCAGCATCGAGATCGGGTGCGCCTCGGCCGGGTTCGAGCCGATGAACAGTACCGCCTTGCTGTAGTGCAGGTCGTTGAACGAGTTCGTCATCGCCCCGTAGCCGAAGGTCTGGGCGACGCCGGCCACCGTGGTCGAGTGGCAGATGCGGGCCTGGTGGTCGCAATTGTTGGTGCCCCACATCGACACCCATTTGCGCAGCAGGTAGGCCTGTTCGTTGTTGTGCTTGGAGCTGCCGATCACCATCAGCGCGTCCGGCCCCGCCTCCTGGCGCAGGTGCAGCAGGCGGTCGCCGATCTCGTTGATGGCCTGGTCCCAGGAAATGCGCTCGTACTTGCCGTTGACGAGCTTCATCGGATAGCGCAGGCGCTTTTCGCCGAAGCCGTGCTCGCGCACGGACGCGCCCTTGGCGCAGTGGGCACCCATATTGATGGGCGAATCGAAGGCCGCTTCCTGGCGCACCCAGACCCCGTTGCTGACCACGGCCTCGACCGAGCAGCCCACCGAGCAGTGGCTGCAGACGGTGTGCTTGATCTCGGTCTTGGGCTGCGCCTGCGCGGCCGGATCGGCCGCGTTGGCCGGGCCGATCACGTTCAGCGGCAGGTGGCGCGCGAGCGCACCGGCGCCGGCCGTGATGCCGGCGCCGGCCAGGAAGCGGCGGCGCTTCAGGCCGCTGTCGCGCGATGTCTTCACCAGGGTCATTGCGAACTCCTTCGAATGCGTGCAGTTGTGCTCGGCAGTGCCGGATCACGGGGTCCGGGCACCCGGGTCCGGTCACCCGGTTTTGTTACCAGTATGCGGCGGTACGGTAGTAGGTGCGGATGTGTTCCGTCTCGTGGTAGCCCTTCGGCTCGGGCGCCGGCTCCGGCAGCGCGACGGGCGCGGGCGCGGCGGCATCGGCCTTGCCCGCCACCACGGCGAGCGCGCCCAGCGGCGCCGCCTTCAGCAGGCTGCGGCGGGTCGGATCGGGCCGGTCCTGGGCTGGCGGTCGTTGGTGCTTGTTCATCGTTGGCCTCATGCGGTCAGGGTGGTATCGGCCCGCAGGTCCGGGTCGGACGCGGGCAAGGCGTGGCGCAGGTCGGCGCGCGGCTGGCGCGGCTGTCCTGTCAATGGATCAAGTGCAGGGTCGAGCGGGTCCAGGACGGCGAAGGCCTGGGCCTCGATCGACAGGAAGGCGTCGACCACGCGCGCGACGACGCGGTAGAAATTCGACCCTTCGGTGCCCGCGATGTCGGCCAGGCAGGCCGCGTACCAGGGCCGCAGGTGCGTCTCGAAGAACGCTTTCTGCGCGGGCAGCGGACGGGGCGCCGCGCCGGGACCGCCCTGGATCAGCACGCGCATCGTCTCGCACAGGGCGCCCAGGTGGTCCTCGAACTCGCCGCTGCCCGGCGCGCGCGCGAGGCGCAGCACGGCCAGGTCGTGGCGCAGCTCGGCCAGCGGCACGTCGTTCAGGTGGCCGGTCAGGTAGAAGGATCCGTAGGGATTGAGCAGCGGCGTGCCGGTGCTGATGAACAGCAGGTCGAACTCGTCGGCCGCCGCGCGCGCATCGACGACGCCGGCGGCCTGGGTCAGCCCGAGCCAGGCGTCTTCCAGCGCGAACTCGCCGACGGCGGCGATCGGGTCGGCATGCGCGAGGGCGGCCAGCAGCGCCGCATCGGGCGGCGCCAGCAGCAGGCGCGCGAACAAGGCGTAGAAGTCGGCACGGGCCTGGTCTTCCTCGTGCAGGCCGCCGTCCTGCTGCCGCTCTTGCTGCCGCTCTTTCTGCAGCTGTTGCTGCCGGTCTTGCCGCTGCTCGGACATGCTGCTCCCGTTCACAAAGTTTGTTGCGAGTCTAGCAGCCGTGGCAAAAGAATTGCACACGATAGGACTTTTGGCAGGGGTCGTATCCGCCCGGAATGAAAGCGCTCAATGCAGGCCCGCAAGACGCATTGCCAAGCGCAACAACCATGCCACGACACCCAGTGCCGCCACGCCGCCCAGCCATAAGGCCAGCATCCAGGCGAGCCTGCTCAGCCATGGGCGCCGCATCAGTGATAGCCCTGGTCGGCGCCGACCTTGCCCCGGAACACATAGTAGGACCAGCCCGTGTACGCCAGGATCAGCGGCAGCACGACCAGGGCGCCGACCAGCGTGAAGCGCTGCGAGGCCGGCGGCGCGGCCGCTTCCCAGATCGTGACGGTGGGCGGGATGATGTGCGGCCAGATGCTGATCGCCATCCCGACATAGCTCAGCAGGACGAGCCCCAGCGCCGCCACGAAGGGAACGCGAAACGGGTTGCGCTCGAGCGCGCGCAGCAGGATGAAGGTGCATGCGGCCACCAGCAAGGGCACGGGCGAGAGCAGCAGCAGGTTCGGGAAGCTGAACCAGCGCTCGGCCACCTGGTGGTAGGCCAGCGGCGTCCAGATGCTGACGCCCGCGATGGCGGCCAGCAGCAGCCAGGCGAGCGGCTTCGCCAGGCGGATCATGCGCTGCTGCAACTCTCCTTCCGTCTTCATCACGAGCCAGGTCGCGCCCAGCAGCGCATAGGCGGCCACGACGCCGCACCCGGCCGCCAGCGGAAACGGCGCCAGCCAGTCCAGCGGGCCGCCTGCGTAGCTGCGCCCCGACACGGGAATGCCCTGCAGCAGCGTGCCCAGCGACACGCCCTGGAAGAAGGCGGCCGTCACCGAGCCGCAGATGAAGGCCAGGTCCCAGATGGGGCGTTCACGGTCGTTGGCCTTGAAGCGGAACTCGAACGCCACGCCGCGGAAGATCAGGCCGATGAGCATGAAGATCAGCGGCAGGTAGATGCCGGACAGGATTACCGAATACGCCAGCGGGAAGGCGGCCAGCAGCCCTTCCCCGCCCAGGACCAGCCAGGTCTCGTTGCCGTCCCAGATCGGGGCCACCGTGTTCATCATCGTGTCGCGCTCGCGCCGCCCGCGAACGAACGGGTACAGCAGGCCGATGCCGAGGTCGAAGCCGTCCAGCACCACGTACATGAAGACGGAGAAGAAGATGATCGCGGCCCAGACGGCCGTGGGGTCGAAGTCCATGCGGGTTCCTCAGGGCGGGGAGTCGGCGGCGTCCTTCTCGGGCACCGACAGGGGCCGGGCCGGCGTGCGCTGGTCGCCGGGTCCCCCGTGCGGCGCGCCGTGCACGTCGAAGGCCTGCGGCCCCTTGCGCACGAGGCGCAGCACATAGGCGATGCCGACGCCGAACACGAAGAAATACGAGACGACGAACAGCGCCAGCGACAGCGCGAGCGGCGCCACGCCATGCTTCGAGGCTGCGTCCGCCGTGCGCAGCACGCCGTACACGACCCAGGGCTGGCGGCCGACCTCGGTGGTGATCCAGCCGGCCAGCACGGCGACCAGCCCCGCCGGTCCCATGCAGGCGGCAAAGCGCAGGAAGCCGCGCTGCGTGTACAGGCGTCCGCCGCGGCGCAGCCACAGGCTCCAGGCGCCCAGCAGGATCATCAACAGGCCCAGGCCGACCATGACGCGAAAACTCCAGAACACGATCAGGGAATTGGGCCGCTCGTCGCGCGGGAACTCCTTCAGGCCCTTGATCTGGCCGTCCCAGGTGTGCGTGAGGATGATGCTGCCCAGGCGCGGCACGCCGACGGCGAAGCGGGTCCGCTCCTGCTCCATGTCAGGCACGCCGAACAGCAGCAGCGGCAGCGGCTCGTCGCCCTCGTTCTGCCAGTGGCCCTCCAGCGCGGCGATCTTGGCCGGCTGGTAGCGCAGCGTGTTCAGGCCGTGCATGTCGCCGACGAGCGCCTGGACGGGCGCCACCACGAGCGCCATCCACATCGCCATCGAGAACATCGTGCGCACGGCGGGGCGATCGTTCCCTTTCAGCAGGTGCCAGGCGGCGGACGCGCCGACGAACAGCGCGGTGGCGAGGAACGCGGCGATCGCCATGTGCGCGAGGCGGTAGGGGAACGAGGGATTGAACACGATGGCGAACCAGTCGACGGGGACCATGCGTCCGCCTTCGATCGCATAGCCCTGCGGGGTCTGCATCCAGCTGTTGGCGCCGAGGATCCAGGTGGCCGAGATCAGCGTGCCCAGCGCCACCATGCAGGTGGCGAGGAAGTGCAGGCCGGGGCCCACGCGGGTCCAGCCGAACAGCATCACGCCCAGGAAGCCCGCCTCGAGGAAGAAGGCCGTCAGTACCTCGTAGGTCATCAGGGGCCCGACGATGCCGCCCGCGTATTCGGAAAACGCGGCCCAGTTGGTGCCGAACTGGTAGGCCATCACGATGCCGGAGACGACGCCCATGCCGAAATTGACGGCGAAGATGCGCAGCCAGAAGTGGTACAGGTCGACGAACACCTGGCGCTTGGTCCTGAGCCAGCACGCTTCCAGCACCATCAGGTAGCTGGCCAGGCCGATCGTGATGGCCGGGAACAGGATGTGGAACGACATCGTGAACGCGAACTGCACGCGTGCCAAATCCAGTGCCGCCAATCCGAACATGAAAGTCCTCCCGAGGTCGTATGGCCAATCTTACATGCGCACGGGGCGCACACGCTTGCCGCGTTCGCCCGTGCGATGCACACTGCATCGTTATTTGATGCAGGTAAGACGCGCAAGCCTTGCCGTCCGGCGCATCGCCGAAGGAAGCCCATGGATTTCGAACTCAAGGAAGTGCTGCAAGCCGTCGGCCCCAATGCCGGCCTGGTCTTCGCATCGTGGATGTTCATGCACCTGCTACAGGGACGCTACAGCAGCGCCTACGAGCGCTACCGCAGCCTGGTCGACAACTACCGCCAGGGTGCCGACGGCCAGCGCAAGGAGACGATCCGCGACGAGGTCGCGCTGTACCGCCGCCGCATCGACTGCATGCGCCGGGCGACCGACTTCGGCCTGTACGCCGCCATGTTGCTGATCGGCACCCTGATCATCGCCGTCGCCGACGCCATCTTCAAGGGCACGTCCTTCCTCAAGTACGCAGGCGCCGCGACCACCGTCGTGGGCCTGGCCATGGTGATCTGGGCCGCCGCCCTCGTCGTCAAGGAAAACCGGCTGATCAAGATGCCACTCGACCGCGAGGCCGACGACATGCCCGAACTGGACCGGCACATGCAGGAGCAGCGTACCTGAATGCGACACTTTTGGCGGCCGAAGGGGTAGGAAAGCGCCCCGATGGTCGAGATTCGCGACAATGGCGACTATAATTCCCTTGTCGATGCTCCCCTTCCCGCCATGAACCACGCCGCCATCCTTACTCCCGACCAGCCGCTGAACATCCAGGCCCTCAAGGTCAGCTGCCAGCAATGCAGCATGGGCCAGCTGTGCCTGCCGATGGGCCTGGCGGATGCCGAGATCGACCGCCTCGACCAGATCATCGGCCGGCGCCGCCGCATCGCGCGCGACGAGCGCCTGTACCAGATGGGCGAGCCGTTCCGCAGCCTGTACGCGGTGCGCTTCGGCCACTTCAAGACCTACCAGGTGAACGCGGCCGGCGAAGCCCAGATCACGGGCTTCCAGATGGCCGGCGAGCTGCTGGGCATGGATGCGATCAGCGGCGACCGCCACCATTGCGACGCCGTCGCGCTGGAAGACAGCGAGGTGTGCGAGATCCCGTTCGACAACCTCGAAGACCTGTTCGGCGAAGTGCCCAACCTGCTGCGCCACTTCCACCGCATCATGAGCAAGGAAATCACGCGCGAACAGAACGTCATGCTCCTGCTTGGGAACATGCGCGCCGAACAGCGCTTCGCCGTGTTCCTCGTAAACCTGTCGGCCCGCTACGCCGCGCGCGGCTATTCCTCGACCAGCTTCCAGCTGCGCATGTCGCGCGAGGACATCGGCAACTACCTGGGCCTGACCATCGAGAGCATCAGCCGCCTGCTGTCGCGCTTCAGGAAGATGGGCCTGGTGCAGGTGGACAAGCGCGAAGTGATCCTGCTCGAACCGGCGCGGCTGAAGGCCATGGCGGCCGGCACCGAGCAGTGCAGCCCCATGGCTTGAGGCGGCCCACGGTATACGTTCGGATAGCTGGCAAGCTGCTCCTGGCCCTGCACAATCGGGGCGAAGGAGATTGCCAATGTCCCACAAGCTTCACCTCGGCGCCGCGGCCTGCCTGCTGTGCGCCACCGCCGTCCACACCGCGCACGCCCAGGACGGCGTGCAGATCTACGGCCGCCTGAACGTCTCGATGGAACACGTCGACAACGGCAGCGGCTTCACCCAGACCCGCCTCGTCAACAACCGCTCCGTGCTCGGCTTCAAGGGCAGCGAAGACCTGGGCGGCGGCCTGAAGGCGATCTTCCAGCTCGAGGGCACGCTGTCGCCCGACACGGGCGCGGGCGAGCCGTTCCGGCGCGATACCCGCGTGGGCCTGGACGGTCCCTGGGGCACGCTGTTCGCCGGCCACTGGGTCACCGCGTACAACGGCGCCACGTCGGGCCTCGACCCGTTCTACCCGACCACGGCCGGCTACATGAGCATCCTGGCCAACGGCTCCGGCTCCTCGGTCGACAACGTCAACAACACGTATTCCTTCGACCGCCGCCAGGCCAACTCCCTGCACTACTGGACGCCCGAGTGGCACGGCCTGTCGCTGCGCCTCACGCGCGGCATGAACGAGGAATCCCCCGCGAACGGCGCCAAGCCGTCGCTGTGGTCGGCCGCCGTCATCTATGCCGACGGCCCGTGGTACGCGACGGTCGCGCACGAACGCCACCACGAGTACCAGGGACCAGGCCTGGACGACACGGGCAGCAAGGCGGCCCTTGCCTACCAGTTCGGCAAGACGTCCTGGGGCCAGACCCGCGTCGCCGTCGTCGGCGAGCGCCTGGAATACGAGACGGCCAGCGGCAAGCTGCCGCGCAATGCGGCCTTCGTCTCCGTCTCGCACCAGATGGGCCTGCACGGCCTGCGTCTGACGGTGGGCCGCGCGGGCGACGCCGGCGGCGCGTCGACGGCGACGATCGGCTTCCTGCACAGCGGGCCGGACACGGGTGCGACGCACGCGACGCTGGGCTACGACTACATGCTGTCCAAGCGCACGAGCCTGTATGCCTATTACACGCTGCTGGACAACGAGCGCAATGCCACCTACGACTTCCCCATCAACGGGATCGGGCCGGAGGCCGGCGCCACCTTGCGCGGCGCGGTGTTGGGGATGCGGCACAATTTCTAAGTCCGCACAACGTCGCCCCTGCGCAGGCAGGGGCCCAAGTGCTGTTCGCGCCGACAGTGCGCCGGCAATTGGGTCCCTGCCTGCGCAGGGACGACGGATTCGTTACGCTGCCTTCTGCACCACGATCCACCGGTCGATCACCTCGCCCAGCACGTCCAGCGGCACCGACCCGTTCTTCAGCACCACGTCGTGGAACGCCGGCAGCGAGAACTTGTCGCCCAATTCCTTCTTCGCCTTCTCGCGCAGGTCGATGATGCGCAACATGCCGATCATGTACGCGCAGGCCTGGCCCGGCCAGGCGACGTAGCGCTCCACTTCCTGCGCGCCGATGCCGTAGTCGATCGCCTGCTGGCGCGTCCAGCCCTTCGTGTGCAGGCCCGTGTCGACGACGAGGCGGCGCGCGCGGAACAGTTCCGAGCCGAGGGCGCCCAGCAGGCCCGGGACGTCGCCCTCGTACCAGCCCTGCTCCACCGCCAGCCGCTCCGCGTACAGCGCCCAGCCCTCGCTGTGGGCGCTGCCGCCGCCGAAGATGCGCTGGGCGCGGAACTTCGGCAATCCCGTCTGTTCCTGCTGGATCGCCAGCTGGAAGTGGTGGCCCGGCACCGCCTCGTGGTAGGACAGGCTGCGCATGCGGATCACGTCGAACGTCGGCCCGCGCATCGGCACCCAGAAGATGCCGGGACGGCTGCCGTCCGGCGCCGGCAGCGTGTAGTGGGCGGCGGCCGACGGCTCCGTCAGCGGCGGTTCGCGCCGCACCTCGACCGGGGCGCGCGGCGTCAGGTTGAAGATGGAGGCGCTGCGCCGTTCGGCGTCGGCCACCATGTCCGCGTACTTGCGCAGCAGTTCCGGACGCGGGTCCGGCTCCGCCTTCGGCTGGAACGTGACGTCCAGCTTGGCCATGCGCTGCTCGACGCTGCCCTCGGTATAGCCGAGCGTGCGCAGGTGGCGGTCCATCTCCCCTTCGATGCGCGCCACCTCGCGCAGGCCGATCGCGTGGATCTCGGCGGCCGTCAGGTTGGTGCTCGTGTAGGTGCGCAGCGCGTGCTGGTAGGCGGCGGCGCCGTTCGGCAGGCGCGAGATGCCGGCCGTGTCGTTCGTCTTCGGATGCAGCGCGGCCAGGTAGGCCTGCACGCGCCGGTAGGCGGGACGGATCTTCGTCTCGACGATGCGGGTGGCGTCGGCGATCGCCTTGTCGCGCGCTTCCGGCGCCAGGTCGGACAGCTTCTCGCTGCGCTGGGCGAACGTGGTCACGAGCACGTTCTGGCCGGCCGCGGGCTCCAGGAATTTGTCGACCTGGAACTGGGCGCGCTCGAGGATGAAGCGCGGCGGGATCAAGCCCTTGGCCGTCGCCGCCTGCGCGCGCGCAAGCGCCTCGTCCATGCGCGCACCGATCTGGTCCAGGCGCGCCAGGTAGCTGGACACGTCGGCCGCGCGGCGCAGCGGATGCGTCGTCGTCATGAAATTGACCAGGCCCACCTGCACGCCGCCGAACTGGTTGAAGACGAAGCTGTAGTCTTCATACGGTTCGCTGGCCACCGTATTCGCCAGCGACCAGCGCATCACCGCGGCCGAGGTACGCTGCTCCTCGCTCAGCGGCCCGGCCAGGAATGTGTCGAGTCGGGCCACGCCCGTCTTCGCGAGCGCCACGACCTTCTTGCGCTGCGCCGGCGTCTGCGGCGTCAGCTGGCGGTCCAGCGCTTCCTGTTCGCTGCCGGAGAAGTACTGGGTGGAGGTGGCCGATTGCGGATTGAGGCGCACCCAGTCTTCGGCGAAGCGGTCGGCCCAGGCGGCGAACGCCGCGTTTTGGGTGGCCTGGGCAGCCTGGGTGGCCGCAGCGGCGGCCGGCGCGGCAGGAGCGGCGAGAGCGGAGGCCGGCAGCGCGGTGCCGAGGACGGGGAGGACGAACAAGGCGCCGGTGGCGGCGCGCAGCAGGCGGGAACGGGTCGGTGGCATCTCTCTTTTCCATGTAGTTGTCATTGCCAACTGGATGAGCTTGGCACTTGGCAATCTACCATGGATGACCGGCGCATCGTCATCCGGATTGGCCGGACGCGGGTGCGGCCGATCGCCGTTCAGACGGTGCGCGAGTGGCGCGGCGCTTCGCCGCGCTGGCCCAGGTAGCGGTCGAACACCATGCACACGTTGCGGATCAGCAGGCGCCCCTTCATCGTGACGGTGATCCAGTCGGGCGTCACCGTCACCAGGCCGTCGCGTTCCAGCTGCGCCAGCCGGGCCAGCTCCGGCTCGAAGTATTTCGCGAACGCGATCGGAAACGCCTGCTCGATGGCGGACACGGACAGCTCGAACTGGCACATCAGCTTCTGGATCAGCGCGCGGCGCAAGGCATCGTCCATCGACAGGCGCACGCCGCGTGCCACCGGCAGCTCGTTGCGGTCGAGGGCGTCGTAGTAGGCGTCCAGCGTCTTGACGTTCTGGCTGTAGGTCGCGCCGACGGCGCTGATGGCCGAGACGCCGCAGGACACCAGGTCCGTATCCGCATGCGTCGAATAGCCCTGGAAGTTGCGGTGCAGGCGGCCCTGCAGCTGGGCGATGGCGAGGTCGTCGTCCGGTTTGGCGAAATGGTCCATGCCGATATAGACGTAGCCGGCGGCCGTGAGCTTCTCGATGCACAGCTGCAGCATGGCCAGCTTGGTGTCGCTGTCCGGCATGTCGCCGTCGAGGATGCGGCGCTGCGGCTTGAACAGGTGCGGCATGTGCGCGTAATGGTAGACGGCGATGCGGTCCGGATCGGCAGCGATGACCTTGTCCAGCGTGGCGCGCATCGTGCCCGGCGTCTGCTTCGGCAAGCCGTAGATCAGGTCGATGCTGACGGAACGGAAGCCGGCCGCGCGGGCCGCGTCGATGATGGCGACCGTCTGCGCCTCCGGCTGGATGCGGTTGACGGCCTTCTGGACGTCGGCGTCGAAATCCTGCACGCCCAGGCTCAGGCGGTTGAAACCCTGGCGGCGCAGGCTGTGCACGCGCATTTCCGACACCGTGCGCGGGTCGATCTCGATCGAATACTCGCCCGCCTCGTCCGGCGCGAAGCGGAAGCAGCGGCGCAGGTGGTCCATCAGCTCGCCCATCTGGGCATCGGACAGGTAGGTCGGCGTGCCGCCGCCGAAGTGCAGCTGCTCGACCTC
Organism: Massilia paldalensis; assembly: GCF_044901715.1. Lineage (NCBI taxonomy): Bacteria > Pseudomonadati > Pseudomonadota > Betaproteobacteria > Burkholderiales > Oxalobacteraceae > Massilia > Massilia paldalensis. The sequence continues at coordinate 1,034,201 of NZ_JBJCIU010000001.1, read as the reverse complement.
GTTCATGCCGGCGAACAGGCGCCCCTGCATCTCGACCTCGCGCTTCAGGTAGCCGAGGTAGGTGGCGGCCTTCTCGCGGTTCTTCGTGACGATCTTGTTGCAGGCGCAGTAGTAGCACACCGTGTCGCAGAACGGGACGTGCAGGTACAGCGACAGCGGCTTGGCGCTGGCGCGCGTGCGCAGGTCGGCCACGGCGCGCAGGAAGTCGTGGTAGCCGAACGCCTCGGTGAAGCGGTCGGCGGTCGGGTACGAGGTGTAGCGCGGACCCGAGCGGGACAGGCGCGCGATCAGTGCCGCGTCGAAGTCGACGGTGGGCAGCGCCGTGGCGGCCAGGCTCGCGGCACTGGCGGGAATTGCCGGAATAATATCGAACAGCTTCATCAAAAACGCTCCTTGCCGGGCCACGCGACGGGGTGACGTGGCATTCTATACAGCAAGTTTATTGAGCGGACTCAGCAAAATCTTTGACGTGGATCAAAAACAGGACGATGAATCCTGCTTGAAACGCCTATAAAAAGGCTGGGCTGCCGCGCTCAGGGAGGCGAACCGCCGTCCAGGCGCTTGACGAGCAACTGGTCGATCCGATAGTGGTCGACGTCGAGCACCTCGAAGCGGATGCCTTCGCATTCGACGCTGTCGGTCGGCTTGGGGATCTTGCGCAACATGTACATCATGAAGCCGGCCGCCGTCTCGTAGTGCTCCTCGTCCGGCAGGGATGCCAGGTCGAGCAGGCGCTTCAGGTCGGCCACGGGCGTGCTGCCGTCGATCAGCCAGGATCCGTCCTCGCGGCGCGTGGCCAGCTCGCCCGTCTCGAGCGGGCTGCCCCACTTGCCCATGACGGTGACCATGATGTCGCTCAGGGTGATGACGCCCACGACGAGCGCGTATTCGTTGATGACCACGGCGAAGGTTTCCTTGGTCGCACGGAAGCGGTCGAGCAATTCCGACAGCCTCAGCGTGTCCGGGATGATCAATACCGTGCGGATCGTCGATTCGCTCAGCTGGAAGCCGGACTGGTTGTTCAACAGGCGCACCAGGATGTCGCGCGTATCGACGTAGCCGATGACGTGGTCGATCGTGTCGTCGCAGACGGGGAACTTGGACAGGGCGTGGCGGGCGATCTTCTGGCGCACGCCGTCTTCCGTCTCGTTCAGGGTGAAGAACACGATGTGCTCGCGGGTGGTCATCGTCGAGGTCACCGCACGCGACTCGAGTTCGAACACGTTCTCGATGAAATGCTGCTCCTGCTTCTGCAGCACCCCGGCCTGTGTGCCCGCTTCCACGACGGCGGAAATCTCGTCAAAGGTGATGCGGTCTTCGCGCGTGGTGTTGATGCCAAGGAGGCGGAACAGGGTATTGGCGACGACGTTCAATGCCCAGGAAAACGGCCGCAACAGCCGGATGATGAACAGGACGGGCCCGATGACGGCGATCGCCGTGCTTTCGGGCGCGATCATCGCCAGCCTTTTTGGCATCAAATCGGAAAACAGGACGAAGAACGTCGTCACGAAAACGAAAGAAAGGGCGAACGCGATATTTTCGCTGCCGGGACCGTCATAAAACATCGCCAGCCAGGCCGAGAAATAAGGCCGCAATGCGCCCTCACCGAGAATACCGCCCAGAATTGCAATCGCATTCAAACCGATCTGGGACGCGGCAAAGAAATCGGCGGATTGGCTCTGTAATGCCATGACCTTGCGCGCCCGCTCGTCCCCTGCTTCGGCGAGCAATTTCAGTTTTATCTTCCTCGCGCCCGCCAGCGAGATTTCCGTCAACGACAGAAAGCCGGCGGCCATTACCAGCACGCCCAATAATAACAAGTGTTCAAACAGACTCATTGCCCATCCATGCAGTGTTCGTGGCCGCGTGACCCTCACCGGCTCCCCGCCGGGAGCGGCGTCGCTACCGGCAAGGGCACACTTCTCCCTCAGGGTGCGACGCGCTCCCAGACATAGGTTCCGCTACCTTGTCCGCCACGCAGTACGAGTGTATCGCCGCTCAGACGATAACTTGCAAGATTTTCAATATCGCGTGCGAGTGCGGCGCCGACTGCGTTGCTTTCAGGACACATCATGCGCGTCACCCCTAGCGGCCCCATGCGCAAGCTCCCCTGGGAGGGGCCGTCCGGCGTCGCCGTGTAGGCACCGGTGCCGCGGTTGCAATCCAGCTTGGCCGACAGGCGGCCGTCGCTGCCGAACGTGAAGACGATCTGGCCGGGCCGGACCTCGGCCAGGGGATTGCCCGTCGCGGGGGTGTAGCCGGCCAGGCGCCACGCGCTGCCTTGCAGCGCGGCCGGCGCGTCGGCCGGACCCTGGCTGGTCGTACATGCCGCGAGTGCGCAAGCCAGTAACAAGCCGGCGCCGTGCTGGACTTGCCGCATGGACGTACATAAAATTTTCTTGGAAAAGATGTTTGTCATAGAGTTTCAATCTAAAAATGTGTATTCATACTGCCGGGTGTCTGGCAATTCAGCCCTGATCGAATCGTCGACCGCTGGACAAACCTATTTCCACTATTAATGAATAATTCACTGCGCATAACAAGCGATAAGAATTAGACGGAATCGGCAACACCATCTGAACAATCCTTGCTAATACAATCATACCGCGCTCATCCCGCCTCCGCCTGTTGGGCTGCGCCACCGGAAATAGCGGCAACAGCACTGTGGCGCATGCCTGCTCCGGCTTGCGATAGGTTGCGTCGGCGTTCCATCCAGTGATCGACACGACTGGCGCGATCACGTGTCGATCCGGCTGCCCGTCGTTCGTCGTAAGGCTGGGAACCGCGATTCCCAGCCAACCTCCGACAAGGACACACCATGAACAAGCAGATCATCCTCAACGTGCCGGTGAAGGACCTGGACAAGTCCAAGGCCTTCTTTTCCGCGCTGGGCTTCACGTTCAGCGACCGTTTCAGCAGCGACAACGCGGCATTGATGCAGATCGCCGGCGACACCATCCAGGCGATGTTGACGACGGAGCCCTTCTTCGCGTCCCTGATCGACAAGCCCGTCGCCCAGGCCAGGGAAGCCAACGAGCTCGTCATCGGCCTGAGCTGCGAAAGCCGGGAAGAACTCGACACGCTGATCGCCAGGGCGGTCGCCGCCGGCGGCCGCACGCCGCACCCGCCCGAAGACCACGGTTTCATGGTCGACCAGGGCTTCGAGGACCTCGACGGCCACTTGTGGAACCTCGTCTGGGTGGCCCCGGAGGCCTGAAGCAGCCGCATCACGGGCGCGCCGTCGACGTACACTATTGCTATCTATTCACACGAGGAATCGCCATGCCAGCCCTGACTGCCGACCAATTCATCCATGAATCGACCGAGGACGTGACGACCGCGTGGATCTCCGAGGCCGGTCAACTGAGCCAGTTCGGCGCCTTCATCGAGGTGCTGCAGCCCGGCGCGCAATCCTCGATCAAGCACTGGCACAGCGCGGAAGACGAGATGGTGTACGTGCTCGACGGGGAAGTGACGCTGGTCGAAGGAGAGACCGAGACCGTGCTGCGCCCCGGCGATGCTGCCACCTTCCGCAGCGGCGTCGCCGTCGGACACACGCTGCACAACCGTAGCGCGCTGCCGACCAGATGCCTGGTCGTCGGCACGCGCGCGGCGCTGTATCGCATCACCTATCCAGACCACGACCGGGTATGCATCCGCGACCGCTCGCTCCCGGACGACGTATGGACGACGCTCGACGGCGCGCCGGCGGCGAGTCCCTACTGAACCCTGCTGTCCGCGCAAGGACAAACCAGGGACGAGCCAGGGACGAACCGAGGACGGGCCGTCGCCTGCTACACTTGCGCCTCCCGTAGCTCCCCATTTGACCCAGCATGAAACGTAGTTCAACCGGCGGCCTCGTCTACTCCACCGAAAGCGGCCGCATGTGCCCCGACTGCCGCCATCCCCTGGCCGATTGCACCTGCAAGGCCAAGGCCAGCGCCGCCCCCATCGGCGACGGCGTCGTGCGCGTGTCGCGCCAGAGCAAGGGCCGGGGCGGCAAGACGGTCACCCTCGTCAAGGGACTGGCGCTCGACCCCGTCGCGCTGGCGGCGCTGGGCAAGCAGCTGCGCACGGCCTGCGGCACGGGCGGCACGGTGAAGGACGGCGTGATCGAGGTGCAGGGCGACCACTGCGACCTCGTCATGCAGACCCTCGACAAGCTGGGACACAAGCCGAAGCGCGCGGGCGGCTGATCGGCGCAGCGTGACAAAGCACGCATTTTCGGCCCAGCGGCCCCGGTAAGATGGGCGCACCGCACCGCCGGTGCGCCGCATCCCGAGGAGCCACGTCATGTTCGACCGCATCAAGCGCAGTTTCGATCTCGTCCGCGCCAGCATCCAGGTGCTGCGCCAGGACAATCACCTGCTGCTGTTCCCCATTCTGTCCTCGGTGGCGCTGGTACTGGTGCTCGTCGCGTTCGCGCTGCCGGTCTTCGGCCTCGCCTCCATCGACGGCATCGGCGAAGGAGGCCTGTACGGTGCCGCCTTCCTGTTCTACGTCGTGCAGTATGTCGTCATCTTCTACTTCAATGCGGCACTGGTCGGCGCCGTCATGATCCGGCTCGACGGCGGCACGCCGACGCTGGGCGACGGCCTGCGCATTGCCAACAGCCGTTTCCCCGCCATCCTCGGCTACGCCGTCATTTCGGCGACCGTCGGCGTCATCCTGCGCGCGATCCAGGAACGCCTCGGTGTCGTCGGGCGCCTCGTCATCGGCCTGGTCGGCGCCGCCTGGGCGGTGGCCACGTTCATGGTGGTGCCCGTCATCGTCGTGCGGGATAGCGGCGCGATCGATGCGATCTCCGAGAGCACTTCCCTGCTCAAGCGCACCTGGGGCGAAAACGTCGTCGGCCAGACGGGACTGGGCGCCGCGTTCGGCGTGATCTACTTCGGCCTGGCGACGGTCACGTCATTGCTCGCGGTGCCGCTGATGCTGAACGTGCGCGCCGTCAGCCCGGCACTCTTCATCGTATTCGCCATCGTGGTCCTGCTGGCCGTCCTGGCCTGCATCCTCTTTCATGCCACCCTTTCCGGCATCTATGCGGCCGTCCTGTACCGCTATGCGTCGGACGGCAGGGGCACGCCCGGCTTCGACCAGTCGGTGCTGGACGCGAGCTTCGTGCGCAAGTCCAAATAATCAGCTGCCCCGGCCGCGCCGCTCGACCTTGAACACCGACACGGCCTGCGCCAGCCGCACGGCCTGCTCGGCGACGCTGCTCGACGCGGTCGCCGATTCCTCCACCAGCGCGGCGTTGCGCCGGGTGATGCCATCCAGTTCGACCATCGCGGCATTCACCTGGGCGATGCCGTGGCTCTGCTCGCGCGACGCGGCCGTGATGGCGTGCATGATCGCGGCGGCGTCCTTCACGGCGCCCACGACCTGGCGCATGGTCTGGCCGGCCGATCCCACCAGTTCGCTGCCCTGGCCCACCTTGTGGACGGAGTCGTCGATCAGGGCCTTGATCTCCTTCGCGGCCGTGGCCGAGCGCTGGGCCAGCGAGCGCACTTCCCCCGCGACGACGGCGAAGCCGCGGCCCTGTTCTCCCGCCCGCGCCGCTTCCACGGCGGCGTTCAGCGCCAGGATATTCGTCTGGAAGGCGATGCCGTCGATCAGGCCGATGATGTCGACGATGCGCGTGGCCGAGCTGCTGATCTGATCCATCGTCGTGCCCACCGCCTCGACGGCCTCGCCGCCGCGGCCCGCCACGCTGGACGCGGCGCCGACCAGGCCGTCCGCGCGCACGGCGCTGTCCGTGTTCTGGCCGGCCGCCGCCGCCACCTGGGCCAGGCTGGAGGCCGTTTGCTCCAGGCTGGCGGCCTGCGCTTCCGTGCGCCGCGCCAGGTCTTCGTTGCCACTGGCGATGTCGCGCGTGGCCGCTTCGATCGAGGTCACGCTGTCGTTGACGTCGCCCACCACGGCCGTGAGGTTGATGTTCAGCTGGCGCAGCGCCAGCAGCAGCCGGCCCATCTCGTCGTCGCGCCCCCGCGGCGGCAGGTGGGACAGGTCGCCGCCGGCCAGCGCGAACACGGCCGCCTGCGCCTGGCCCATCGGTCCGACGATCGACGATTGCAGTTCGTGCCAGGCCAGCAGCGTGAGGCCGGCGCCCAGCGCCGCCAGCACCCGCCAGACGAGGCTGTCGGTGACGCCGGCCAGCGCCACCAGCAGCGCCGCCTGGCTGCCCAGCATCAGGCCGAGGCGCCGCCCCAGCGGCAGCGCGCGCAGGGCCAGCAGGCGCGCGAGGGGGCTGGTGCCCACGGGCTTGCCGCGGCGGATCGCCAGGCCGCCCGCGCGGCCTTCGCGGAAGCGCCGGTACAGCGCCTCGGCGGCCGCGACCTGGTCGCGCTCCGGACGCGTGCGCACCGACATGTAGCCGACCGTACGGCCGCCTTCCTTGATCGGCACGACGTTCGCGACGACCCAGTAGTAATCGCCGTTCTTGCGGCGGTTCTTGACCAGCCCCGTCCACGGCTCGCCGGCCTGCAGCGTCTCCCATAGGTCGGCGAACGCCTGGGGCGGCATGTCGGGATGGCGCACGATGTTGTGGGCCTTGCCGATCAATTCCTCTTCCGTAAAACCGCTGGCTTCGATGAAGTTCGGGTTGACGTAGGTGATGCGGCCCTTGGTGTCCGTCTTCGACACGATGGACTGGCCTTCCTTGAGGTGGTATTCGATCCCGGTGACGGGCAGATTGGTACGCAAGGCATGCTCCTTTTGATTTCCGTGCGGCAATTAACTTGTCTCGAATTGTAGCGATGCGCCTCCCGGTTAACATTTGATGTGGATCAAAAATGCCCCAAACCGGTGCGTAATCGCGACGGTCATCCAAGCCGTTCCAAAATCGCGTAGGATGCGCGCATGTGCTTGTTTTCCCCCTCTGCCGCCCTTACCTGCAGCCGTCGATGAACGACATTTCTACCCTGACACGGCATCCCGATGTCCTCCACGGTCCGCACCAGCCCGAGCTGCTGCGCCACGAAATCCTGGCCGACTTGCTCGAAAGCAGTGCGCGCCGCGCGCCCGACCAGCTCGCGCTCGTCACGCACGGGCGCAGCCTCACCTACGCCGAACTCGATGCGCTCGCCGACCTGGCCGCCTCGCGCCTGATCGACGCCGGCATCCGGCCCGGCCACATCGTCGGGCTGTGGATGCCGCGGGGGATCGACCTGCTCGTCATGCAGGCCGCCATCGCCAAGGCCGGCGCCGCCTGGCTGCCCGTCGACGAGGACACGCCCGTCGAGCGCCTGCTCGTGTGCATGGACGACGCGCAGTCGCCAGCGCTCGTGTCCAGCGAACGCATGCGCGAGCGCCTGGGACCGCACTTCGCCGGTACGGCGCAGCCCGTCCACATGGCCGAGCAACTGCTCGCCCCGGCGCCGGACGGCTATGTGCTGCAGCGGCGCGGCGCCGTGCCGGGCGACGCCCCCGCCTACGTCATCTATACGTCCGGATCGACGGGCAAGCCGAAGGGCATCCTGATCGACCAGCGCAGCATCTGCCACTTCCTGCGCAGCGAGAACGAGGTGCTGGGCGTGCGCGCGACGGACCGCGTCTACCAGGGTTTCTCGGTCGCGTTCGACATGTCCTTCGAGGAAATCTGGATTTCCTACCTGGTCGGCGCCACGCTGTGGCTGGGACCGAAGGAGGCGGCCGGCGATCCGGAAGCGCTGCCGCGCCTGCTCCTCGACAATGGCGTGACGGTGCTGCACGCGGTGCCGACGCTGCTGGCGCTGTTCGCCGAGGACGTGCCGAGCCTGCGCATCATCAACCTGGGCGGCGAGATGTGCCCGGAAACGGTGGTGGAGCGCTTCGCGCGCCCCGGCCGCCAGATGTTCAATACCTACGGCCCGACCGAGGCGACCGTCTCGGCCAGCCTGGCGTCGCTGGAACCCGGCAAGCCGATCACGATCGGCACGCCGCTGCCGAACTACGGCCTGCTGGTGATCTCCACGGAGATGGACAAGGGGCTGCAGATCCTGCCGCGCGGCGACACGGGCGAACTGTGCATCACCGGTCCCGGCCTGTCCGCCGGCTACCTGGGCCGGCCCGACCTCACGGCCGAGAAATTCCTCGCCAATCCCTGGAGCGCGGGGCCGGACGATACCCGCCTGTACCGCACGGGCGACCTGGCCCGCATCGAAGCGGACGGCCAGGTCGTGTGCCTGGGCCGCACGGACGACCAGGTCAAGATCCGCGGCTTCCGCGTCGAACTGGGAGAGATCGAAGCCGTGCTGGCGCAGCAGGAAGGCGTGGGCACGACGGCCGTCCTGCTGCGCAAGGACGACGGCATCGACCGCCTCGTCGCCTACCTGGTGCCGGCCGCCGGCGCCCGCGACGACCAACTGAGCCCGACCACGCTGCGCCGCGCGCTGGCCGAGCGGCTGCCGCCGTACATGGTGCCGAGCCGCTTCGAGACGCTGCCCGTGATGCCGCGCCTGACCTCGGGCAAGATCGACCGCAAGGCGCTGAAGGCCATGGCCCTGTCGGCGCCGCTGCCCAGCGACCCGGCCGACTCGGACATCGCCGAGACGCCGGGCGAGGAAGCGCTGTTCGCCGCGCTCGCCACGCTGTTCCCGGGCCAGCCGGTCCGGCGCGAACTGGACTTCTTCTCCGACCTGGGCGGCCACTCTTTCTTTGCCGCGCGCCTGGCCACGCTGCTGCGCGCCGACCCGCGCTTCGCCCACGTGACGGTGCGCGACATCTACCAGCACCGGCAACTGGGCGCCATCGCCGCCAGCCTCGACCAGGCCGCGGGCACGGCCGCCATCGAGGAAGACTGGACGCCGCCGCCCGCCTCGCGGCGCTGGCTGTGCGGCCTGGCGCAACTGGCGACGCTGCCCGTGCTCGTCACGCTGCGCATGGCCCAGTGGCTGGCGCCGTTCTTCACCTACCACTTCTATACGGGCGACCCGGGCGACTCGGTGGCGCGCGCGATCGCCGCGTCGCTGGGGGTGTTCCTGCTGGCGACACTGGCCGAGTTCCTCATCGCCATCGTGGGCAAGCGCGTGGTCGCACCCCGGCTGCGGCCGGGCTCCTATCCGCTGTGGGGCATGACTTATTTCCGCTGGTGGCTGGCGGACCGCCTGGTCGAGGCGGCGCCCACCTACCTGCTGGCCGGCTCCTCGCTGTACGCCTGGTGGCTGCGCCTGCTGGGCGCGAGGGTGGGACGCGACGTCGTCATCGGCTCGATGACGCTGCGCGCGCCGGAACTCCTCACGATCGGCGACAACGTCAGCATCGGCAACGGCGTCAATTTCGAGAACGCGCGCGTCGAACGGGGCCGCCTCGTCCTGGGCGAGATCGTGCTCGACGACGATGCCTGCGTCTCGTCCTATGCCATCCTGGAAGGCAATACCCGCGTGGGCCGGCGCGGCCACCTCGAGGGCCAGTCGGCGCTGCACGACGGCGCGGTCGTGCCGGACGGGCGCGTGTGGTGCGGCTCGCCGGCGCGCGATGCGGGCGCTTTCGACCCGTCGACGCTGCCGCCACGGCCACCCGTCAGCCGCGCGCGCCTGGCCGGCGAAGCGCTGTTCTTCGTGTTCGGCATCCTGCTGGTGGCGACGGTGTTCTTCATGCCCGTGTTCCCAAGCTTCGTGCTGATCGACTGGTTCGACGAGCGTGGCGCCCTGCCCGGCTTCCACCAGAACTCCATCTGGGGCCAGCTGGCGCGCTACTTCGTGCTGGCGCTGCCGGCCAGCGCCGTGCTGATCGCGCTGACGATGCTGGTGTCGGCGGCGATCCGCTGGGGTTTCCTGCCGCGCCTGACCCCGGGCCGCTCGGCGGTGCACAGCAATACCTATTGTAAAAAATGGCTGGTCAGCCACATCCAGGAATCGAGCCTGAACGTCCTGCACGGCATCTACGCGACCGTGTTCGCGCCGTTCTGGTACCGCCTGCTGGGCGCCAAGGTCGGGCGCGACGCCGAGATCTCGACGGCGCTGGGCGTGGTGCCGGACATGCTGACGCTGGGCGACGAGACCTTCATCGCCGACGCCGTCATGCTGGGCGACGAGCAGATCGACGGCGGCTGGATGACGATGGAAGCGACGGTCGTCTCGAACCGCTCCTTCGTCGGCAACGGCAGCTACATCCCGGACGGCACCGTGCTGCCCGAGGGCGTGCTGGTGGGCGTGCACACGCATGCGCCGCGCAACGAACGCATGACGGGCGGCGACACCTGGCTCGGCTCGCCGCCGATCCACCTGCCGGCACGGGAACAGACCAGCGGCTACCCGGAACACCTGACCTACCGCCCGTCGGCCCTGCGCCGCCTGGGCCGCACGCTGGTCGAGGGCTTCCGCATCGTGGCCCCGCACGCGCTCGTGATCGCCGTCGGCTACACGGTGGTGCTGGACCTGATGCCGCTGGCCGGCGCCGGGCGCTGGGGCGAAGTGCTGTGGGACCTGGCGCTGATCGGCCTGGCCTTCGGCGTCGGCAACTTCGTGTTCGTGCTCGCCTTCAAATGGCTGCTGCTGGGGCGCTACAAGAAACGCGCGGATCCGATGTGGACGCCGTTCGTGTGGCTGTCCGAAGGCGTGACCAATATGTACGAGGGCATCGCCGTGCCCAACTTCATGCGCTACCTGCGCGGCACGCCGTGGCTGCCGCTCGCGTTCAACCTGCTGGGCTGCCGCATCGGCCGCGGCGTCTACATGGACACGACGGACATCACGGAATTCGATTGCGTGACGATCGGCGACCACAGCGAGCTCAATGCCCTCTCCTGCCCGCAGACGCACTTGTTCGAGGACCGCGTGATGAAGATCGACGAGGTGGAGATCGGCAGCAAGGTCTACGTGGGACCGCGCAGCGCCGTCCTGTACAGCGCCCGCGTGGGCGACAACGCCCGCATCGGCCCGCTGACCCTCGTCATGAAGGGCGAGCACATCCCGGCCGCCACCGCCTGGAACGGCCTTCCGGCCGCGCCGCAGCGGATGTGACGATGGCCCCGCCCGTGCGCTGGTGGACGGTGGATGGCGGCTTCGCTCCCGACACCGACTGGAGCGCCGGCCAGATCGCCGTCGTCGGCGTGGCCGGCCAGGCCGGGCGCGAGGCCGCCAGGGCAGCCATCCGCGCGGCGCTGCACGCGGCGATTGTCCAGGCCTGCGGCGTGGCGGCGCAGGCCGTCGTGCTGCACGCCCCGCCGGGCAGTGGCGAAGCGCCCTACGCCCTCGTCGGCGGCACGCACCGCGCCGCGGCGGCCATCAGCCACGACGGCGGGCTGTCGCTGGCGGCGTTCCGCTTCGACGGTCGGGTGGGCATCGACGTCATGCAAGTGGTGCCCGTGCCGGACTGGCGGGCGGTGGCGCGCGACTACCTGGGCCCGGTCGTCGCTGAGGCACTCGCCGCCCTGACCGACGGCGAACGGGATGCCGCTTTCGCCCGCGCGTGGAGCGAACACGAGGCGCGCCTCAAATGCCTGGGCTGGCCGCTGCGCGAATGGATCGACGGCGACGAAGCGGCCCTGCAGGCCTGTACTTGCGTGCCCCTGTCCGTACCCGCCGGCTACGTCGCCACGCTGGCATTCGGATGAGCGATGGCGGCGCGCCGATGGCACAGCGCCGCATGGTCCGCTCCCCCCCCCACGCGGACGAGCGAGTCGATCGGCGCGTCAGGCACCCGTGCGCCGGCGACGCGCTGCAGCGTAGACGACGGGTAGGCCCAGCAGGAGGATCGGCAGCCGGGACGGCTCCGGAACTGGCGAGACCATGCCTTCCAGACTACCGATCAAGCTCACGAAGCCGCCGCCTTCGACCGATCCGGAACGGTACAGTATTTCCAGCATTGCCGATTGCTGCGCCGTGCCGCTCGTGCCGATCGATGTAGTTCCAGGCATTTGCTCGCCGTCATAGGATGACCCATACAGGCTTGCCGACGCAGCGGTCCTGACATCATTGACGCCGCTGTAGCTGGCAACCTGGGCGTCGGCCGTGAAAATCACTTGCGTGTTCGGTGAAAGCCGAAAGCTGTAGTCGGAAGTGCCGGCGATGTAGGTGTTGCGGTCGACGAGGTTGAGGCTGAGCAGTAAGCCGTCAGAGGAGCTGTTTCCGAAGACGGCATTGCCGCCGTCGGACAAGCTCAATTGACCATGCTGATCCAGGAAATCATGCAGTGTTCCCCCTGATGGCCGCTGGATCGAGGCGCTCATGCTACCCCAGAGGCCGGCCAGGTCGATCCAGGGCGCCAGCCCGTCGTCAGGTGTCAGGTCGATGAGACGGTAGCCAAGTGACGTGATCGCTGCTTCGGCACGGGAAGGCACTGTGGCGGATTGCGCCATCGCATGCATGCTCGTGAAGGCACCGACAAGGAAAATCGTTCCGCATAAGAAAGTGAGCTTCACCGGCGCCTCCCGTAAAGACAAGCGCAGCCACTTTGTACCAAACCGGAGAAATGCAGCGCCCGCTTGAACACGCGCCGTTCCGGACCTCGCCACGGCAGGGATCGGTCGCGCGGTACTTTAAATACGGAGGAGTCGGGACACTTCGGCGTCGCAGCGCTGGCCTACTCGACGTGGCTAAAGATGATATCGGTTAGTTGCAAATAGTTCGGTACTGCCTTGGCGTGGCGATCCCATCAAAACAACGCCAGGCTTGCAATGCAGGTAAGATTGAAGGATGGACAATCTCACCCACTCCGTCGTCGGCCTCGGTGTCGGCGCCCTGATCGACCGCAGCCTGCCTCCCGAAGCCGACCTTGCCAACGAACACCGGCGCACGCGCCTGCTGCTGACCGTGTGCTGCCTGGCCAGCAACTTCCCCGACCTGGACCTGGTGCTCACGCCCCTGCTGGACGCCCCGCTCGGCTACCTGCTGCACCACCGCGGCCATACGCACACGGTGCTGGCCGCGATCGGCGAGGCGGCGCTGCTGCTGGGACTCGTCTGGCTGCTGTGGCCGGCGGCGCGCCAGGTCTTGCGCGACAGCCGCCACGCCCGCCGCGGCGCCGTGTTCGCCGCCGGCGCCGGCCTGCTGCTGCACCTGTGCATGGACGGCTTGAACGTGTACGGCGTGCATCCGTTCTGGCCGTTCGACCCGCGCTGGTACTACGGCGACCTCGTCTTCATCGTCGAGCCCGTGTTCTGGATCGCCTTCGGCGTTCCGCTGGCCGCCATGGTGAAAAAAGCCTCGCCACGCCGGCTGCTGCTGGCCGCGATGGCACTGGTGCCGCTCGGCTTCACGCTGGGCGGCTTCCTGCAATGGGGTTCGCTGCTCGGCTTGCTGGCGCTGGGCCTGGTTCTGGCCTGGATCCAGCGCCACGTCGCTGCACCGGCCATCGATGCGCTGCCCGGCGGCGCGGCCGATGCGAACCGCACCGCCGTCCACCGCCCGCCGCGCCGGCGCGCCGGCCTCGTCGCCGGACTGGTGGCATCGCTGGCCTTCGTCGCCATCCAGGCCGGTGCCATGCACGAGGCGCGCGGCATCATCGCGGCGCAGCTGCAGCGCAGTGACGCCGGCGAGCGGCTGCGCGACATCGCCCTGTCGGCCTATCCGGCGAACCCGTTGTGCTGGTCCTTCGTCACGGTGGGCGAGGATGCCGCCGGCGGCAGCTACCGCCTGCGCCGCGGCCTGCTCAGCATCGCGCCGGGCGTGACGGCCGTGTCCGCGTGCCCTGCACGGATCGCGGGCCCGGCGGCCGGCCGGTCCGCCGCCGATGCCGAGACCGATTCCGTCGCCGTCGCGGGCCTGGCCTGGCAATCGGACGAACGCCACAGCCTGGCCACGCTGCGCACCCTCGCGCGCGACGATTGCCACGTCGGCGCCTGGATGCGTTTCGCCCGCGCCCCGTCGTTCGACGGCGGACTGGCCACCGATGTGCGCTGGGGTCCGCCTGGCAGCCGCAACTTCTCGACGATGGACGTGGCCGCCATGGCGCATACGCCCTGCCCCTCCCCCGTGCCAGGCTGGGGCATGCCGCGCGCGGACCTGCTGGGCCAGCGCTGACACGGACTGCCTGCGGCGCGCTCGCGGCCGTTCGGCGGCGCGCCGTCGTGTCGTCATGCCGCGTCGTCACGTCGTGTCGTCACGCCGTGTGGTCACGTGCCACTATCTCGTGCCACCGTTTCATGCTGCCGTCCGCGCCCCCTTGTCCGCCGAGGCGATGACGCGGCGGAAAAAGTCCAGCAAGCCGGGCACGTGGGTATCGAAGCAGAACGACATGCGCCGCGCCCACACGCGCTCGCGCAAGCCCTGCATGCGCGCACCGTCGCGCAGCTGCGCCGCCAGGTCGTCGAGATCGCGATGGAAGATGCCGATGTCCATGCCGCGCACGAGCGCCTGGCTCGCGACCGTGGCGCCGCCGTTGTCGCGCTGGATCATGGGCAGCCCCGCCGCCGCCAGCGTCGCGACGCGCGCGGGGATGTTCAGGTCGTCCCAGTCGGCGCGCCGCAGGTCACCCCCGTTGTGGCTGGAAAAGCAGTGCAGCCAGCCGGCGTCGTAGCGCGAGAATTCCTGGACCCAGCGGTCCTGGGCGACGTGGCCGTGCAGGTGCAGGTGGCGTGGCGCCAGCGCGCGTGCGCGGGCGATCCATTCGCGCCACTGGCCCTGCGTGAAGTCGCCGTAGAAGTGCAGGTGGATGCCGAGGGCGGCCAGCGCGCCCACGTCGGGCGGATGCAGGCCGATGGGCCGTCCCGGCACCACCGTATGGAGCTCGCCGTCCCTTGCCGACAGGAGCGCCGAGGCCGGCGCATCGAACCAGTCGCGCTTGGGCAGGTCGCCGTCGAGCACGTGGCAGGGCCGCGACGTGGCCAGGCCCGGCGCCGCGAGCTCGAACCAGTCGCGCGCCTCGGCACTGCTGAAGATGCGGCCGTCGGCGCGGCGGTACAGGTCGATGAGCTGCGGCCAGCTGCCCTGTTCCAGGCAGATGAAGGGCCCTTCCTTGAAGTGCCAGACGAAGGGGATGCCCGCGCTGGCGTCCAGCACGGCATGCGCAAACGGCACCGCCTGCCAGTTCAGCAGCGCATAGATGAGGTCCGGCTGCAGCTGCCGCAGCGCCACCCGCCAGTCCCCGCGCGGCAGCTCCTCGACGTGGCCGCAGGCGAGCGGCCCGACGCTGTTGAAGCCGTATGGTGCGTCCGTCCATAGTCCGTACAGGCTGTGGCCCTGTTCTTCCAGCGCCAGCACGCGTTCCGGATTGTAGGCCAGCTCGCCGACCAGCAGGATCGTCAGGCCGTCAGTCGCGCGCGGGGTCGGCGGCCGCGCACGCAGGCGCCCGTACAGCGCCGCTTCGTCGACGGGGTCGCCCGTCGTCATGTGGAAACGCAGCGGCGTGCGCACGCGGTAGTGGCGGCGGAAAGGATTCAGGCCGCCTTGCGGTTCCCGCATCAGGCGGTGGCGCTGTTGCGGATGCGCCACCCATTCGCACGTCACGGCTCCGGTGCCGACGCAGGCTCCCACAGCACGCAGGCGCGACCAGTACAGGCGTTCCAGGTCGTCCGATTCGAGCTCGGCACGCTCGATCCAGCGCGGGGCCACGCGCCGGTGCATGACCTGCACCAGCTGCAGGCCGGCATCCGGCGCCTCATTCGCATCCCGGTACTTGTAGTGATGGCGCAGGCCGCTGAACGCGAGCACGGCGGCGGGGGCGCCGTCGAGTGCCGCCGCGAGTTCCTGCAGGTGCGACGGGTAATACAGGTCGTCGCTCGGCAGGTAGGCCAGCAAGGGGGCGCGGCTCGCCTCGATCGCCAGGTTCAGCGCCCGCCCGAGGCCGACGTTCTCGCCGAGGCGCAGGCAGCGGATGCGCGCATCGCGCAGGAACGGCGCCAGCACCGCCTGCGTGCCGTCCTGCGAGCCGTCGTCGACGACCACGGCTTCCCAATCGGCCAGCGTCTGGGCCTGCAGGCTGGCCAGCGCGCGGGCGATGAAGCCCGCCTGCTCGAAGGTGGGCATCAGCACGCTGACGCGCGGCGCCGCGCTGCCGACGCGCTCTGCGTCCTTGTGCGCGGCTGGATCCGCGGCTGGATTCCCGGTCGGAGTCGCAACAGGATTCGAAACAG
Organism: Massilia paldalensis; assembly: GCF_044901715.1. Lineage (NCBI taxonomy): Bacteria > Pseudomonadati > Pseudomonadota > Betaproteobacteria > Burkholderiales > Oxalobacteraceae > Massilia > Massilia paldalensis. The sequence continues at coordinate 1,018,210 of NZ_JBJCIU010000001.1, read as the reverse complement.
GATTCACATCAGGATTCGCGCCCTCGACCGCCTCCATGTCCGTCCGCCTCCATGCCATCGACCATGCAACGAGGTTAAATGCCGGACCGGGCAAGCGTTTGCGCGGCATCAGTCGTGCGCCGGCGCACGGGGACAGCCCCATGGCCGCGGCGCGAAAAGGCCGTTGTACAATTTGCCGATGAGCGGACTGCCCATCATCGATACGCCGCGCACGGTCATCACCGTGCCCTCGCCGGACTGCGCACCGCTGCTGCAGGCCTACCGTATCGCCAACCGCGCCCACCTGGCGCCGTGGGAACCGCTGCGCACGCCCGCCTACTTCGGCGAGGAAGCGGCGCGCCAGCGTCTCGCGCAATCGCTGGCCGAGGCGCATGCCGGCAGCGCCCTGCACTTCATCGCCTTCGACCGCGCCGGCGGCGAGATCGTCGCCACCTGCGCCTTCACCAATATCGTGCGCGGCGTGTTCCAGGCCTGCCACCTGGGCCTGTCCGTTTCCGCGGCCCACCAGGGCACCGGGCTCATGCAGGAGGTCGCAGCCGCCGGCATCGCCCACATGTTCGGCCAGGAACGCCTGCACCGCATCATGGCCAGCCACATGCCGGCCAACAAACGTTCCGCCGCCCTGCTGCAGCGCCTGGGCTTCGAGCGCGAAGGCCTGGCCCGCTCCTACCTCTGCATCGCCGGCCGCTGGGAAGACATGGTACTGACTTCCCTCGTCAACCCAGCATGACATTTTTCCCTTGCCGGAAACACAACGGCACCCGCGAGCGACGCCTCCCATCTTATTTCTAGCGAGAAATAAAGTTATACTGACATTTGTGCAAGTTACAGTTCCTGTGTGACTGATCTGTGGTTATTGAACACTATTTCGTATCGGTACTAACTGATAGACTGCTGGGTTTCACCCGCCGGAAATAAAATCTCACCAAAATCCACTGGGTGGTAGCAGAGGTGTCGGCAGACAGGCCGCACCGGTAGCAGAAACATAATAGCAATGGGAATGTTCATGAAAAAGCAACAAGGTCGCACGGCGCCGCGCGCCCTCGCGCTCGCCATCTCGGGCATTGCCTGGGGTGCCGCCCACGCCCAGGCGATGCCGCCGGCAGCGGGCAACGACCAGGCAGCGATCCAGGAAGTCATCGTCACCGCGCAACGCACCGCCACCCCGGAATCCAAGACCCCGGTGGCGATGAGCGTGCTGGACGGCGCGCAACTCGACAAGGCCGGCCTGGACACGCCCGGCGACATCGCCGACCGCCTGCCGAATACCTATCTGCAGAATTCCTACGACGGGCTGCGCATCACGATCCGCGGCATCTCGAGCTCGGACAATACGGAAAAAGGGGATCCGTCCGCCGCCTTCATGGTCGACGGTATCTACGTCGCCCGCCCGCAGAGCCAGAACGTCTCGTTCTACGACATCGACCGCGTCGAAGTGCTGCGCGGCCCGCAAGGCACGCTGTACGGCCGCAACACGACGGCCGGCGTCGTCAACGTGATCAGCAAGGCGCCCGTGTGGCAGCGCGAAGGGGCGGTCGCCGTCACCGTCGGCGACTACGCCACCCACAAGGTCAACGCGATGCTCAACCTGCCCGTCAACGACGTGCTGGCACTGCGCGCCGCGTTCACCTGGAACGAACACGACTCCTACCTGCGCAACGGCACGGGGACGGCACGCAAGCTGGGCCTGGACCGCGACGACCGCGCCGCGCGCCTGTCGGCCAAGTTCAAGCTGGGCCAGGACGCCGACCTGCTGGTGCGCTACGAGACCAGCCGCGACGACACCAACAACGACGCCAGCGTCCCCGACACCAATTTCTACCGCGGCATCCCGAGCGGAAGGCCCGTGTGGAACGGCGACAGCACCGACCGCGTGCTCACGAACCGCTTCGTGCCGTTCAACGCGCCAACCGAGCAGGGTTATTCGCACAAGAAGACGTCCAGCCTGTCGACGGAACTGAACTGGAACCTGGGCCCCATCACGCTGTCCTGGCTGGGATCGCACCGCGACTACGAGCACCAGTACCTGTACAACTTCTATTACCGCGTCGCTCCGGCCGTGGCCCTGGGCGTGCGCCAGCACTTCGACGGCGACTACCAGCAGGACTCGCACGAGCTGCGCGTCGCCACCCGGGGCGACGGTGCGCTGCAGGCGCAGGCCGGCGTGTACTGGTTCCGCGAGGAGGCCAGCGACCTGTACAACTTCCGCGACCTCGAACGGGCCGGCCTGCCGCCCTACTACGTGTTCCACAACGACCCGGTCGAGTCGCGCAGCAAGGCGCTGTTCGGCCAGGCCAGCTACCGCATCGTCGACGGCCTGCGCGCCACCGCGGGCGTACGCTTCACGGACGACGACAAGTCGCGCACGGGCACCATCGGCTACCAGCGCACGGCCAACTACAACCCCGCCACCGACCTGCGCGAGCTGAACGTCGGCAGCATCTCCAGCAACAAGACCACCTGGCGCTTGGGCCTGGACTACGACCTGGCGCCTGCCACGATGGTGTACGGCTCGGTCGCCACCGGCTACAAGTCGGGCGGCTTCAACGACGGCTGCGTGGCGGGCGCCAGCGCGAACGGCGTCGGCTGCCCGGCCGGCAGCGCCGTACCGGCCGAGAGCCTGGTCTACCAGCCGGAAACCGTGCGCGCCTACGAGGCCGGCCTGAAGACCCGCTTCTGGAACAACCGCGCCAGCCTGAACCTGGCCGCCTTCCACTACGACTACAAGAACCTGCAGCTGTCGGCCGAGGCGGTGGTGAACGCCAAGCCGCGCTACGAGACGGTCAACGCGGGCGAAGCGAGCGTGCGCGGCCTGGAAGCGGACGGCCAGCTGCTGGCCACCGCGGTGGACCGCTTCACGTATGCGCTGACGCTGCTCGACGCCCATTACACGCGCTATGCGCCGGACGGCGTGCACTCGTGGGCCGGCACGAAGCTGGACCGTACGCCGACCCGCACCGCCTCGCTCGGCTACGAGCACCGCCTGCGCCTTGCGGGCGGCAGCCTGGTGGGCGCCGTGGGCACCCGCGTCAGCTCCGCCTACCTGATCTCGGTGCCGTCGCAGCAGCTCAAGTTCCGCATCCCCGGCCATGCCGAGTCGGACCTGCGCCTCGGCTGGGAGCCGGACGGCGCGCGCTGGAGCTTGCAGGCGCGCGTGCGCAACCTCGAGGACAAGGTCCGTCCGCTGACGATCAGCGGGGCGGGCCTGACGGTGCCGAGCAACCCGCGCACCGCCGACCTGCGTTTCGACTACCGCTTCTTCTAACCCTGGCCGGAAAGCGCGGCGCTGCCCCCCGCGGCGCTTTCCCATGTTTGCGTCACGTTCCACCCTGCACCAAGGAGCCATCGCCATGACCTCGCTGCTGCACCGATCCTCGCGCATCCCCTCCATCGCCGCCTTCTGCCTGCTGGCCGGCTTCCTCGTCCTGCTGAGCGCGCGCGGCTATGCCGAGACCACGCCGCTGCTGGTGGCGAGCTCGCTGCTGATGTTCGGCTGCTGCTGGGCCAGCGCGATCCACCTGCTCGGCAGCCGCGCGGCGCTGGCCCTGGTGCTGATCGCGATGTCCGCGGGCTGGCTCGCCGAACAGCTCGGGGCCACGCTCGGCTGGTTCTTCGGCGACTACCACTACACGGATGTGCTGGGCCCGCGCCTGCTGGCCGTGCCGGTGGTGATCCCGATGATGTGGTTCGCGCTGTCCTACTGCGGCTACGTGATCGCGAACCTGATCGTCTGGCAGGCGCCCGACGCTCCCGAGGGTTCGCGCGGCATGGCGGTCCTGATGGCCGTCGTCGGGGCGATGGTCGTGACCTGCTACGACCTGGGCGTGGACCCCTACATGGTCCACGTGCTGAAGGCCTGGATCATGACCCGCACCGACGGCTGGTGGTTCGGCGAGACCATCGAGGGCTTCGCCGGCTGGATGATCGTGGCGTTCGCGATCGGCCTGCCCTTCCGCCTGCTGCTGCGCAAGCGCCCGGCGGCGCCCTCGCATCCGGCCACCACGCGCCACGTGCTGGTGCCCCTGTCCGTGTACGCCGGCCTGATGGTGTTCCAGGTCTGCCTGGGCTACCCCCACGAGGCGCGCACGATCGCCCTGTTCGCGATGGGCTTTCCCCTGCTGACGGCGGCCTGCGGCCTGCTGCGCTGGCGCGCCGCGCGCCGCCAGGACGTGCCGGCGGCGGATGGCGCGGGTACGGCAGCAATGCCGGTCGCCCTGAAGGAGGCCGCATGATGCGCGAGGAACTGCCGCTGGCAGCGGACAATCCGGCCCTGCGCGCCGACCCGCTGGCCGACGCCGCCATCGCGCGTGCCCTCGGTCCCGCCGGCGGCGCCGGCCCGGACCTGGCCGCGATCGGCCTGCTGAACGCCGAAATCGCGCGCTGGCAACATAACCGCGACCTGGACGGCTGGCGCGCCAGCCCCGGCCTGCCGCCGCACATGGCGGGTGCGCTGGAAGACTACGTGGCCGCCGCCCGCGCGCTGCCGGCATGGGCCGACACCGACGCCATCGCGCGCGCCGAAGACCTGTTCATGGACATGAGCATGGCGTCGTGCACGCTGCTGTTCTGCGCCAGCCTGCCGCAGTGCTACGTGATGCCCGACCTGGCCGCCGTGCTGCACGCGGCCGGCCAGCTCGAACGCCATACGGACTACCGCGTGCGCTCCACCGCCGCGATGATCTTCCCCGTCATGCTGCGCGGCGGCCTGACGGATCCCGACGGCGGCGGGGTCGCGCAGGCGCTCAAGGTGCGCCTGATCCATGCGACGATCCGCCACCTGATCCTGCGCGGCGACGCGGCCGACGCCCTCGTCGCCCCGCGCCGCCTGCCCCGCATCGCCCCGCGCGGCGAAGGCGTGCACCACACGCTGTATGCGCGCGGCTGGGACATCGACCGCCGCGGCCTGCCCTGCAACCAGCAGGAGCTGGCGTACACGCTGCTGACCTTCAACTACGTGTTCCTGAAGGGCATGCGCGACCTCCGCATCCCGGCCGGCGCCGCGGACGAACAGGCCTACCTGCACACCTGGAACGTGCTGGGCCACCTGCTCGGCATCGAACGGGGCCTGATGGCGGACACGATGGACGAGGCGCAGGCGCTGTTCGACGCGTTCCAGGCGACCGGCCGGGACGCGGTCCACCACCACGGCGACGGCCAGCCCGACCCGCGTCCTGCGCTGGCGGCCGACCTGGTGGCGGCGCTGCAGCACTACATCCCGCTGCGCCTGCTGAAACCCTTCCCCGTGCTGCTCACGCGCCGGCTGTGCGGTCCGGCCGCCTCGCGCGCCTTCGGCCTCACGCGGCACGTGTCGCTGCCGGCGCGCCTGGCGTTCGCCGTCTGCGTCGGCCTGGTGCGCACGATCGACGGCGTGGCGCGCCTGGCGCTGCCGGACTTTTCGCTGTCGCGCCTGGCCACGCGCGTGCTCGGCTACCACCTGACGACCCGCCTGCTGATGGACCAGACGCGCCCCCTCAAACTGCCCGCTGCGCTGCTCGACGGCGTCCACGAAACGATGCGCAGCTGGCGCACGGATCCGCGCGCGCCGCGCTGGATCCGCGCACTGGAACAGCGCCTGACCGTCGGCCGCAACGACGCTGCAACGGGCGCTGCCGCCGCCGCGAAAGGATGACCACGATGTCCGCCGCCTCCCTTCCCTTCGTTCCGCCAGCCCTTCGCGGGCACATTCGCGCGGCCCTGCATGCCCTGCTGTGCCTCGCCGCCATGCTGTGCCTCGTGGCGCCGCCGGGGGCCGGCGCCGCCGGCGTGCCCGTGGCATCGGGTGCGCCGCTGGCGCTGGACGGCCATGCTTCGCGCGTCGAGGCCTGGCCGGCCGTGACGGTGCTGCACGATCCCGACGGCCGGCTGCAGGCCGAGGCCGTGCTGGCCGCGCCCGAGCGCTTCGCCGCGCCGCAGGGCGCATATGCGACGCTGGGCATGGTCAAGGGTCCGGTGTGGCTGCGCATGCCCATCCAGGTGGGCGCCGGCGACGACGGCCAATGGGTCATGAAGTTCGACTTCGGCCTGCTGAACCGGATCGACCTGCACGTCGTGCGCGACGGCCACGTCGAACGCCACCTGGTGGCGCGCCGCGGCGCCGCGCCGGAAGGCTCGCTGGACGGTCCGATCCCCGCGTTTTCGCTGAGCCTGGAGCCGGGGGCACGCTACGAGATGCTGGTGCGGGTCGATACCAACGGACCGAAGATCCTTCCGGTGGAATTCGAGAAGCCCGACGCCTTCTTCCGCTCCGCGCTGACGGAACAGCTGCTGCAGGGTGCCCTGCTCGGCCTGACCGTGTGCCTGCTGCTGTACAGCCTGGCCCAGTGGGCCAACCTGCGCGACCGGCTGTTTGGCGCCTACGCGCTGCTGGTGGGCGGCATGGCTCTGTACAACACGGCCTGGTTCGGCCTGGGCGCCCATTACCTGTGGGGCGGCAACACCTGGGCGACGATCCACGTCACCGGCATCGCCTCGCTGCTGGCCGCCTGCGGCGCCTACCTGTTCGTGCGCAGCGTGCTGATGCGCCCGGGAAGAGACCGCAAGTTCGGCATCGCCATGCACGTGCTCGCGGCACTGTGCATCGTCAGCGCCGTCGCCTTCGGCCTCGGGCTGATCGCGGACGCGGCGCTGGTCGCGATCGTCGCCTCGCTGGGCATCCTGCCCAAGCTGCTCGGCCTGCCCGGCTCGATCACGCGCGCGCGCCACGGTGACGCCGTCGGCATCTATTTCCTGCTGGGCTGGGGCATCAGCTTCGTGACCTCGGTGATCCTGGCGCAGGTGATCAAGGGCCAGGCGCCCGCGAATTTCTGGACCATGCACGCGCTGCAGTTCGGCAGCGCCTTCGACATGGTCGTGTTCATGCGCATCCTGGGCCTGCGCACCAAGGACATCCAGACGCAGATGCAGCGCGCCGAAGCGGCCACGCGCATGAAATCGGAATTCCTGGCCAATATGAGCCACGAGATCCGCACCCCGATGAACGCGATCATCGGCATGAGCCGCCTGGCGCTGATGGCCGACCCCAACCCGAAGCAGCGCAACTACCTCGGCAAGATACTGGGCGCCGGCGAGCACCTGCTGGGCATCATCAACGACATCCTCGACTTTTCCAAGATCGAGCCGGGCCGCATGACGGTGGACCGGGTCGCGTTCGAGCTCGACGAGATGCTCGAGCACCTGGCCAGCATCACGGCCATCAAGACGGATTCAAAACGCGTCGAGCTGATTTTCAGCGTGCCGCGCGGCGTGCCGCCGCGCCTGGTGGGCGATCCGCTGCGCCTGGGCCAGGTCCTGATCAACCTGACCAACAATGCCGTCAAGTTCACCGAGCAGGGCGAGATCGTCGTCGCCGTCGAGCTGGTCCAGCGCAGCGGCAACGAGGTGCTGCTGCGCTTCTCGGTCAGCGACACGGGCATCGGCATGGATTCCGCGCAGCTGGCACGCCTGTTCCAGTCGTTCTCGCAGGCCGACAGTTCGGTCTCGCGCAAGTACGGCGGTACGGGCCTGGGCCTGTCGATCTCGAAGCAGCTGGTCGAGCTGATGGGCGGCACCATCCAGGTCAGCAGCACGCCGGGCGTGGGCAGCCGCTTCAGCTTCACCGTCTCCCTGGGCATCGCCGATGCGGCCAGTGCGCCGGCGCCGCTGTCGGCCGCCGCACTGCAGCGCATGCGCGTGATGATCGTCGACGACAGCGCCAGCACGCGCGGGGCGCTGGTCGAGATGCTGGCCGGCTTCGGCATCCAGGCCGATGCCGTGGCCTCCGGCGAGGAATCGCTGGCGCGCCTGGCCGCGGCCGTAGACAGCGGCGCGCCCTACCAGGTGGTGCTGATGGATTACCTGATGCCGGGCTGGGACGGGGTCGAGACGATCCGCCGCATCCGCGCCGACCGCCGCTTCCCGGCGCCGCCCGCGATCCTCATGATCAGCGCCTACACCCGCGAAGGCGTGCTGCAGCGCGAGGGCGACCTGCCGCTGACGGGCTTCCTGACCAAGCCGATCGGGCCGGCCCTGCTGTACCACAGCCTGGTGCAGGTACTGCGCCCGGACGCTTCCGGCGCCGGCCAGGGCCCGACGGCCGCCGACGCGACGGTGTCGGCCGCGCAACTGGACCGCCTGGACGGCGCCCGCATCCTGCTGGTCGACGACAATGCCAACAACCGCGAGGTCGCGCTCGACTTCCTGGCCGCCGCACCGCTCCAGGTCGACGTCGCCACCGGCGGCCTGGAGGCCGTGCGCATGGTACGCGACCACGACTACGACCTGGTGCTGATGGACATCCAGATGCACGGGCTGGACGGCCTGTCGGCCACGCGCCAGATCCGCGCCCTGCCCGGCCGCGCCGCCTTGCCGATCGTGGCGATGACGGCGCACGCGATGGCCGGCGACCGCGAGAAGAGCCTGGCGGCCGGCATGAACGACCACGTGGTCAAGCCGATCGACCCGGACCTGCTGTTCCGCGCCCTGCTCAAGTGGATCGACCCGGCGCGCCTGCAGGGCCGCGCGCCGGCCGGCATGCCGCCGGGTCCGCAGGCAGATTCACATCCGAATCTGCAACCCTATCCGACCGTTTCCGTGCCGGCCGAGACCCTCGATACGGAAGCCCTGCCGCCCGTGCGCGGCGTCGACTGGGAACGGGCGCTGGCCAATGCCGGCGGCCACCACGAACGCCTGTACCGGCGCATCGCCAGCTTCCAGCAGGAATACGAGGCGGCGCCACTGCTGATGCGCGACGCGCTGGCCGGCGGCGACTATGCGCCGCTGCAGGCGCTGGCGCACAACCTGAAATCGGGCGCCTCCTACATCGGCGCGGTCCCGCTGGCGACGCTGGCGGGCACGCTGGAACAGGAGCTGCGCGCCGGGCGCCAGGAGCGCGTGCCGGTGCTGGCCCCGGACCTCATCGTGGAGCTGGACGGCGTGCTGGCCGGCCTGGCGCGCACCCGCGCGCTGGCCGCCGCGGCCCGCCCGGCCCCTGCCGGCGCCGACCTGCCCGTGCTGGTCGAGCGCCTGCGCGACTTCCTGCGCGCCGACGACGCGCGCGCCGAGGATGCGCTGTCCGAGCTGCAGGCGGCGCTGGCGGCGACCCGCCACGCGGCCCTGCTGGCAGCCGTGCGCGCCGCCGTCGACGAGATCGAATACGAAACGGCGCTGCGCCTGCTGCGCGAGCTGGACGAAGCGCTGGCGGACGAGGCGGCCGCGCGCGCGCAGGCGGAAGGGTTGGCATGAACCCGGTGCAACCGCAGAAAGTGCTGGTCGCGGACGACGACCCGATCAACCGCCAGGTGCTGGCCGAGCTGCTCAAGCCGGAATACACGGTGCTGCTGGCGAAGAACGGCGAACAGGCGCTGGAACGCGCCGCCCGCCATGCACCCGACCTGGTGCTGCTGGACGTCATGATGCCGGACCTGGACGGGTACGAGGTGCTGCGCCGGCTGCGTGCCGACCCGCACACGGAGCAGATCGCCGTGATCTTCATTTCCGGCCTGGACCGGCCCGAGGACGAGGCCAACGGCCTCAAGATGGGCGCGGCCGACTACATCGCCAAGCCCTTCAACGCCACCGTCGTGATGGCGCGCGTGGCCCTGCACCTGCAACTGGTGCGCCAGCGCCGCATGCTGGAAAGGCTGGCCAACGTCGACGGGCTGACCGAGCTGGCCAACCGGCGCCGCTTCGACGAACTGTATGCGATGGAATGGCAGCGCGCCCAGCGCAACGGCTGGCCGCTGTCGGTGGCCCTGCTCGACATCGACGCCTTCAAGCAGTACAACGACCACAACGGCCACCCGGCCGGCGACCGCGCGCTGCGCGCCGTGGCGCGCACGGCCTCGGCCTGGATGCGCCGCCCCGCCGACCTGGCGGCGCGCTACGGCGGCGAGGAACTGGTGCTGCTGCTGCCCGACACGGACGCCGCCGAGGCCCAGGCATTGATGGAGGAACTGCGCGCCGCCGTCGCCGCGCTGCAGCTCGCGCACCCGGCGTCGCAGGTGGCGCCCGTCGTCACGGTCAGCATCGGCGGCGCCACGCGGGGCGGCCACGGCGACATCGGTCCGGAAAGCGCGGCCGAACTGTTCGAGGCGGCCGACGCCCACCTGTACCGCGCCAAGCAGGAAGGCCGCAACCGCGTGGTATGGCGCACGGCGCCGCCGCCCTGAACCCGGAGGGACGCAGGCGGCCACCACGGACCGCGCACGCCGGAGAAGCGCTCAGGCGTCGCGGCCGTGCAGCGTGGACAGCACCAGCAGGCCGCCCACCATGCACACGTGTTCCATGAAGGTGATCAATTCGTTGTGACGCGCCTCGCCGGTGGCATGCCAGAAGCCGTGGTACAGCACCGTGGCGAGCGCCGTGAACGCAGCCAGCGCCCAGCAGCTCGGACGCAGCCAGCGACCCGCCATGATGGCGGCGCCGGCGGCGATCTGGAGGACGATGGTGGCGGCCAGCAGCAAGGGCGGGAACGGCAGGCCGCCGCCCGCCACCTCGGCGAGGGCGCCCGGCCAGCCCTGGATCTTGTCGATGCCGGCCCAGACGAACAGCAGGCCGACCAGGATGCGGCCGGCCGTGCGTAAGGTACGGTCGAAGGAAGAGGTTTGGAGCCGTGTGGATTGGGATGGTTTCATGAGCGCAATCTACACCGCGGCAGATCGGCGCGCCTCCGACTTTCGTAGGATCGACGAAGCGTCGTCCCCGCGCAGGCGGGGACCCAATATTGCTGGCGCATCGAAAACGCTGGCCGGACTTGGGTCCCCGCCTGCGCGGGACGACGTCTTACCTGGTCACGGGTGCCCGCTTACTCGAACACCTTGGCCTCCGCCACCGACCACCATGCATCGGCGCTGCCCGTCTGCACCACGCGGATGAAGCGTGCCGTGCGCTTGCCCAGCGGGATCGACAGGTAGGCATCCTTGCCGGTGCCGCTCGCGACCGGGTCGCTCCAGGTCGCGCCGTCGTCGGACAGGCGCACTTCCCAGGCGCGCGGCCAGTCGTTCGAGTTGGCGTCCAGGTCGATCTGCTTCACGGCACGGCTCGTGCCCAGGTCGATCTGGAACCACTGGCCCGGCTGCTGCACGGCGCCGGAGGTCCAGCGGGTGCCGGCCTGGCCGTCGAGTGCGTTGGCCGCCGCTTCGCCGCTGGCCGAGGCACTGGCGGTCCAGCCGTCATGCGCGATCTCGCGGACGGCACCGAGGCCGTTCCAGGCCACGTTCACCTCAGCCAGCGACCACCAGTTATCGGCACTGCCAGTCTGCTCGAGGTGCAGGTAGCGGCCCTTGACTGGCGCGAAGGTGGCGGCCACGCGCTGGGCGGTCACGGCATCGGCCGTGTACACCGGTTCGCCCCAGGCGCCCTGCTCGCCCGTCTCGGACACATAGACCTTCAGGCCGTGCGGATAGTCGCCGGTGCGGCCGGCGGCGTCCACCACCACGCTGTCGAGATAGCGGCTGCTGCCCAGGTCGATGCGGAAGTACTGGCCCGGTTGCTGCGGCGCGCCGCTGCTCCAGATCGTGTCGCGGTTGCCGTCGATGGCGTTCACGACCGGGTCGCGGTCGAAGCTCGACGAGGCGTACACGGACCAGGCGCTGCGGTCGAAGGCGCCGGTCGCCGGGGGCAGCGCCGGTTCGGCCGGCTGCGTCGGCGCGGCCGGGCTGCCGAAGCTGGCCACCTTGACCTCGGTGATCGACCACCAGCGGTCCGACGTCGCCGTGTTGACGATCTTGATGAAGCGTGCGCTCTGCTTGCCCAGGCTCAGCACCAGGCTGCTCTCGCCTTCGCCCGAGGCGACCTTGTCGCCCCAGGTCTTGCCGTCGGCGGACACGTAGATCTCGTAGCCGCGCATGTAGTCGCCCGTATTGCCGGCGCTGACGAACAGCGTGTCGAAGGTCTGCGTCGTCTTCAGGTCCAGCACGATCGACTGGCCCGGCACCTGGGTCTGGCCCGAGCTCCAGCGGGTGTCCGGATCGCCGTCCAGCATGTTCTTGGAAGCCTCGGCGTTCGGGAAGGACGAATCCACCGTCCAGCCGCTCGTGGACAGGTAGGGATCGCTCGGCGCCGGCAGCACGGGCGCGACGGTCACCGTCTTCATCGGGTCGACGGCCACGGTCGAGTGGGCCGGCACCACGGCCGAACCGGTGATGCCGCTGCCGTCGCTGAACTTGACGGTGCGCTCGACGTCGGTCGGGTTCCAGACCTGGGCCTTGTAGCCGTTCGGTCCCTTGTACACGGTGGCCGCGGGCCAGCCGACGGCCACGATGTCGTTGCTGCGTTCGCCCAGGCTCGCCATCGAATTGATGAACCAGTAGGCGTTGAACGCCTCGGATGCCTTGACGGCCTTGCCATCCCACTTGGCCAGCGCGCCCTTGGCGTCGCTGAGGGCCTGCATCGGCCAGACGATGTGCTGCCAGTCGCGCTCGTCGCCGCCGCTGTCGGCCACGAAGCCCTGGTACAGGCGCGCCACCTTGGCCGCGTCGCGGGCGTAGTAGGTCAGCCATTCGGCAGTCGGCACCCAGTGGATGCCGTAGACATAGGCCGGGTAGTCGCCGAAATAGGTGAGGAAGGCATTCGATGCGTCATACACCTGGCCGACGGTCGCATGCGTGTAGTTCGGCAGCCAGTTGTCCTGGTCATAGTTGAACCAGTACTGCTCGATCGCCTTTTCCTCGGTGGTGAACCCGTAGATGCCGGCGTCGCGGTAGGCGTCGTTGCCGGTCGCCAGGCCCCACAGGTACTGGCCCACCCAGCTGACCAGCGCTTCGCCCGCCGCTTCCTGGTTGTTGCCGCTCATGTTGTCGCCGTAACCGCCGGCCCAGGAGTGGCCCGAATACGGATTGAAGTTGCGCAGGTAGGGGAACATCGTGTCGGTACGCGACGGATTCGCGTAGTCGCGGATCAGCATGTCGATCATCGGACCGTAGTCCGTCACGAAGTTCTTGTCGTAGTTGGCCAGCACGCCCGCGGCAAAGGTGAAGTAGCCGTAGGTGAAGTGGTGGTCGGTCAGGCCCGTGTTGATGCCGAAGCCCGTGTGGTAGCTGACCAGCGAACCCCACGATTTCACGTAGTGGAAGTAGGTGCCGAGCTTCGTGTCGTTCTCGCTGTAGTCGAGCCAGTCGGCGAAGATCGCGCGCAGGCGCGCGACGTAGCGGTCGCGCCGGTTCACGTCGCCGATCTGGTCGGCCACGATGATGCCCATCGCCAGCGGGTGCAGCGCCTTGCCCTGCCAGTACGGATCGTCGTTCATGATGCCCGTGGTGGTGCTCTGGTCCAGCTGGTCGAGGTAGGCGGCCAGCTTGGCGCGCGAATATTCCGGATTGTTCGGTTCGACGAACTGCGGAATCACGCCGTGGAAACGGTCGACGGTCTGGAAGCTGTTGCCCGTCATGAGCTTGAGGTCGCCGCGCACGGTCGGGAACACGCGGCCGTCCAGGCGGGCGCCGGACAGCTTCCACTGGTGCGGGAACAGGCCCATCATGGTCTCGTTCGAGAAGCCGGCGCGCTTGACGGTGGTGGTGGTCGTGAAGTCCGTGCTCACCTGCGACGTCGCCAGGTCGACCTTGTAGCTGGACTTCGTGCCCGTGACGAAGGCATAGGCGTGCTGCTGGAAGTCGTTCAGGTCCGCGGCCTGCGGCATCGTCGCCACCGACAGGTATTCCTGGCCGCTCGGCAGCGTCACCTTGATCGCGTTCCCCACGCGCATGAAGGTCGAGCCGGCGGGCCCGAACACGCCGTAGTAACGGGTCGAGGTCTTGGCCGGCTGGCCCTTGTCCGTGCTCAGCACCTCCATGCCGATCACGTCGCCCTGGACCGTCTCGAAGTCGTTGGCCAGGATCGTGTTGCCGTCGCGGTCGAACAGGCGCACCAGGTTGTAGGCGGTGAGCTGTACCTTGTCCGGATTGGAGAAGGTGTTGAAGATGTACGGAGAACCCTGCACGAGGGTGCTGGTCATCTTCGGCGTGGCGTCGTCGCTCATCACGACGTCGACGTGGTAGTCGCCGTAGCCCGCCACCTTGGTGACGGCCTTGGACGGCAGCATGTTCACGGGGCGGATGTACAGGTCGGTGTCGCGGCCCGTATCGACCGAGGTGCCGGTGCCATTCAGGTAGCCGGCGTCCAGGGTGGTGATGCCGAGGCCGTTGCGGCTGTAGTTCGAGCGCAGCGGGTGCGTGACGAGGCTGTTGCCGTTGCCGAAGTTGGCGATCAGGAGATGCTGCCACCAGTCGTTCGACGGGATCGGGCCCTTGATGGCATCGGTCTTGTAGGTCGGCGGCGGCGGTTCGAGCTGGGCGATGTCGTTCACTTCATAGCTGCCCTTGCCGACGGCGACGCGCTTGGGCGCGGGCGGCATGTCGGGCAGCGTGTAGACGGGCTTGGCGTCGCCTTCGCGCCACGGGAATACCTTGAACTCGAGCATCGAGTAGCCGAACGTGGTGGCGCGCGCGATGCCGTGCATGCGCACGTAGCGGCCCGTCGCGTACACGGGGACGCGGTCGTTACCGCCCGCGCTGGCCAGCGTGCGGTAGACGGTGGTCCAGCTGGAGGCGTCGTCCGAGACCTGGATCTCGTAGGCGCGGCCGAAGGCGTTCTGCCAGTCGAATTCGACGGCGCCGATGACGGTGCTCTGGCCCAGGTCGACGTAGATCCACTGGTCGTCGCCGTAGGTCGAGGACCAGCGCGAACCCGTGTCGCCGTCGGTGACGTTCGTGGCCAGGTAATCGCGCGGGGTCAGCTCCTTCGGGTGGGCCGGGTCGTCGATCTCCTGCGAGGACGCGACGACCGGGCGGCCGGCCGCGATGTTCGGCGCCGGCGCCTGCACCGCGCCCACGCCGCTGCCGTAGACGTTGAATTCGAGGATCGAGTAGCCGTAGGCCGGGTTGTTGCGCTCCGTGCCCAGCACGCGCAGGAAGCGCGCGTTCAGGTCCAGCGGGATCCGGTTCACCAGCGACTGGTTCGGCTCGGGCGTGACGTAGGCGCGCTCCCAGTGCACCTCGTCGTTGGACCACTGGATCTCGAAGGTCTTGGCGAATGCGCCTTCCCAGTTGATTTCCACGCGCGAGACATGCGCGTTCGCGCCCAGGTCGACGTACAGCCACTGCGGGTCCTTGCCCCATGCGCTTTCCCAGCGCGATTGCAGCGAACCGTCGACGGCGAGGTCGGGCATGTTGTTGTCGCGCACCGACGAGGCGTACACGGGGCGGTCCACGGAAATGAGCTGGTCCTGCGCCTGGGCGGCAGGCCACGCGAGCTGCAGCGCCAGCGCGATTCCCGCCAGGCGCAACGCAGGCTGGTTCGCATGCAGCGAGCGCAGAAGTACCGGTTTGGTTCGATGGGTCATCAGGGTCCTCATGGAAGAAAAACGCGCACCGGCAGCGCGGGTTGGTGTCAAAGATAGAATATTGAACGGCGGAAACTCTAGCATAATGACACGCGTTTTTTGTTGCCGCGTGGAACTATCTTTAGTAGTGAGGGCGGACAATTTCGGACAATTTGGTAACAAATACGTGGGAACGTCGTTCAACTGTTGGCTTCTAGAAAACGGTCGTGTCAAGAAAGGCAACGGAATTGGCGAAATTGAAAGTTAGACGAAAGAAATATTCTCCCTTGCCAACGTTGTCATCTTCCTGACATCGCGGCGGACTAAGATGACGTCACTCTCTTCGTGAGTTTCCTTATCGGATACTTCGTTCATCCGCCTTCCTTCGGGTCGGCGGATTTTTTTTGTCCTGTGCGCCGATGCGGGAGGCGCGCGCGCACCGTCGTCCCGCCGCACGGCAAGGAAGGACGGTTCGGCGCGCACGGGTTGCGGTCAGCGGGTCGTGCCGGCGCAGGGCCGGCGCAGGGCCGGCGCAGTAGAGCGTGGACGGTAAGCGAAACGGGAAGCGAAGCGGGACCGCGCCCGCCGTTCAGTAGATATCCGGGACGATGATCTCCGGCGGCACCGGACGGCGCACGTAATCGTCGTGGTACTCGCGCTCGGGCAGCTGGATCGTCGGCCGGTCGACTTCGACATACGGGATCTGCTGCAGCAGGTGGTGGATGCAGTTCAGGCGCGCGCGCTTCTTGTCGACGCCCTGCACGACCCACCAGCGCGCCTCGGGGATGTGGGTGCGCTCCAGCATGACTTCCTTGGCCTTCGTGTATTCCTCCCAGCGCCGGCGCGACTCCAGGTCCATCGGGCTGAGCTTCCACTGCTTGAGCGGATCGTGGATGCGGGACAGGAAGCGCGCGTTCTGCTCCTCGTCCGAGATCGAGAACCAGTACTTGATCAGCTGGATGCCCGAGCGCACCAGCATGCGTTCGAACTCGGGCACGGTCTGGAAGAATTCCTCGTACTGGTCGTCCGTGCAGAAGCCCATCACGCGCTCGACGCCGGCGCGGTTGTACCAGCTGCGGTCGAACAGGACGATCTCGCCGGCCGCCGGCAGGTGCGGCACGTAGCGCTGGAAATACCACTGGGTGCGTTCGCGGTCGTTCGGCGCGGGCAGCGCCACCACGCGGCACACGCGCGGGTTCAGGCGCTGCACGATGCGCTTGATGGCCCCGCCCTTGCCGGCCGCGTCGCGGCCTTCGAACAGGATCACGACCTTGTGGCCCGTGTGCGCGACCCAGTCCTGCAGCTTGACCAGTTCCGCCTGCAGGCGGAACAGTTCGCGGAAGTAGTCGCGCCGTGCCGTGCGCTCGGCCTCGGTCCGGGATCCGGCCGGCAGCAGCGTGTCGGGGTCGAGGTCGCGGTCGTCCAGCTCCAGTTCGAGTTCTTCGTCGTAGCTGTCGGCGATGTCGAGATGGACGCGCCGGACCAGGTCGGGATGGTCGGTATTCCTCATGGGGTGCCTCGTCAGGGTGGAGTTCGGGATGGTCCCGACTCTACCCTGCCGCCATGACAGGGCCGTGACCGCGGTTCAGGCCAGGTAGGGTCCCGTGACGAGCGTCACGCGGTCGTCCTCGTTGCGGTTGTCCGTCACGGCCACGTGGAAGCGCATGCCGCCCGGCGCCACGCGCACGACGACGTGGCCGTCGTGGCTGCGCATGCGGCTGGTCAGGCGGCCGTTGGCCAGCAGGTTCTCGCGCATCACCGTGGTCGCGAACACGTCCCGCGGGCCCGGGTACAGGCGCTGGCTGAACATGCGCTCGAGCTGCAGCATGTCCGGATGCACGATGTGCCAGGTCGGCACCACCCACACCTGCGGCCGCAGCGCGCGCACGACGCCGGCGTCGAGGCCGTCGAACATGCCGTGGTGGTCGGCCGTCGCCACGCTGGCCGGTCCCGCCACCCGTGCGGCCGGGCCGAGGATATCGCGCCAGGGCAGCGCGCCGTCTTCCGTGTAGCTGGTCAGGTCGCCCGCCGTGAAATAGGAAAAGCGGCCGTAGCCGAGGCGCACCGCGATCGAGCACACGTTCTCGTTCGGCCAGTCGGCCCGCGCCAGCGTGGACAGCGGCGGAAAATGCGCGACGGCCGACTCGCCCTGCCCGCTCCACACCTCGCCGTTGGCGGCGACGTTGCGGATCTCGAAGGCCGGCGCGCCGGGGCGGTGGCCCTGCGCGCGCAGTTGCGTCGCGCTGCCGACCCGGATGCGCTCGACGGCCAGGCCGGCGCGCCGGCGCTCCTGCACGAAGGCGCGGTAATTGTCGGCGAACGGCGCCTGGACGGGCGCCGGATACGCATAGTCCGGATAGCCGCGGTCGACGACGGTGCCGATGTCCAGCAGCTCGGCCACGTCGGTCACGCCGCTCAGGCGGTACTTGCCGTTCGGTGCGAGCGGCGAGCCGGCGCCGACGTCGCCCGTGTGGTCAGGATGCACATGGGTCACGAGCAGGTAGTCCAGCCGGGAGAGGTCCGCGCGCTGCAGGTGGCGGCGCGCATAGCGGCCGATCCACTCGCCGGCACGGCGGCTGGCATCGGGCCGCGGCGCCACCGAGGTATCGAGATCGTTGTTCGATGCCCCCGCGTCGATCAGCATGCTGGTCCCGTCGGGCAGCATGACGAAGGTGGCGTTGCCGCGTCCCGTCGCGATGTGGTGGATGTCGAGCCAGCCCGGCTGCCAGGGCGCGAGCGGGCTGCCGGCGCGGTCGGGCAAGGCGGCGTCGGTACCGGACGCCATGGCGGGCGTCGCGGCCAGGGCGAGCATGGCGCGCAGCAGCGCGCGGCGTTGCGGCTGCGCGGGCATCACGCGCGCACCATCGAGCACGCAGGAAAGGTGAGGCTGGGAGAGGAATGCATCACGATGGGTCCGGTAAAAAGATCATCCCGCAAGCGTAGCATGCAGGCATGACCCGACCGTGAAAACGGGAACACCACGCGGAGCAGTTAAGTGGAAAGCCGGGGATGAGGCGAGGGCAGGAATTGAACCTGCCTCCACGGCGTTGCAAGCCGTTGCATGACCTCTTTGCTACCTCGCCGTAGAAGATCATATGTTTTCCGCATGTGACGGGCGTGCGCTGGATCAAGCGGCGGCCTTTGGCGGTGCAAGCGACGGACATGGGCGAAAGCAGGCGTATCGGCAGCCGCCGAACGCGGTGCCGCGGCGGCCGGCGTTGCATCCCGCTGTCATCCGCATTTATTTCCCTCTAGAAAACTGGAACATTCGCCCACGTCCCGTTATAATTGCGAATGATTCTTATTAACTTTGACCGGCGCGATGCCGGCCGCCAGCCAGGAGTTCCGATGTCCCGCCCACGTTCGACCCGCTTCCCGCAATCCGATTCCGCACGCCTGCTGCGCCTGCATCCGCTGGCCCTGGCCTGCGCCCTGCTCGCCGCCGGCAGCCCGGTCCTGGCCGCCGAGCCGGAGACGCCGGCGGCACCGGAAGTGCAGGCGGATGCGAACGTGGCCACCGTTACCATCACGGGCGCCAACGCGAAGCCGGGCTACACGGTGCGCGACAGCGCCACGGCCACGCGCCTGGACCTGTCGCTGCGCGAGACGCCGCAATCGATCTCCGTGGTGACGCGCGAGAAGATGGACGACTTCAAGCTCAACTCGGTCAACGACATGCTGGCCAGCACGCCCGGCGTGACGGTCGAATCGATCGAGACGGACCGCGTCTACTACACGGCGCGCGGTTTCGAGATCACCAACTTCCAGTACGACAGCGTCGGCATCCCCTTCGTGTTCGGCAACGTCACCGGCAACTTCGACACGGCGCTGTACGACCAGGTCGACATCGTGCGCGGCGCCAACGGCCTGCTGTCCTCGACCGGCAATCCGTCGGCCACCGTCAATTTCACCCGCAAGCGCCCCGGCGACAAGCTGGCCGCCTCCGCCGGCCTGACCTACGGTACCTGGGGCCACAAGCGCTTCGACGGCGACGTCACGGTCCCCCTGAACGAACAATGGGCGGCAAGGGTCGTCGTGGCGCGCGACCAGGGCGGCTCCTGGCTCGACCGCTACAACCTCACCAAGACGGTCGCCTCCGTCATCGTCGAGGGCAATCTCGGTGCCAACGACAAGGTCGCCGCCGGCTATACCTACCAGAAGAGCGCGGCGGACGGCGCCATGTGGGGCGCGCTGCCCCTGTACTACACGGACGGCAGCCCGACCGATTATCCGACCTCCGCCAACACGGCCCCCGGCTGGAGCTACCAGGATGCGTCCGTCAACAGCACCTTCGCCGAATGGACGCACCGCTTCGGCAACGGCTGGACGGGCAAGGCGACGGCGACCTACAACCTGTCGCCCACCGATTCCAAGCTGTTCTTCGTGTCCGGCATCCAGGACCGCGCGACGGGCCTGGGCCTGACCAGCTACCCGTCGCTGTACCGCTCGAAATTCAAGCAGAAGCTGGCCGACGCCTCGGTGACCGGCAAGTTCGACCTGGGCGGCCGCAGCCACGACCTGAGCTTCGGCGCCTCCTGGGCCGAATCCCGGGTCGACCAGTTCTCCGGCTACGGCCAGGGCATCGGCACCGACCTGCCGGGCAATACCGCCGTCGACGGCAGCTATCCGGAGCCGGCGTTCGACGCCAGCATCGCCAACAGCGGCTTCGTCGACAAGCGCAAGAACGCCTTCGTGGCCGTGCGCTGGAACCTGGCCGACGACTGGAAGCTGCTGACGGGCGCGAACCACGCCAAGGTCGACACCAACGGCAACAGCTACGGCGTGAACAGCTACCGCTCGGCCAGCAAGACCTCGCCGTACGCGGGCCTCGTCTACGACATCAACCGCAACGTCTCGGCCTACGCCAGCTACACGGCCATCTTCAATCCGCAGAGCGAGCTCGACGCCAGGCGCCAGCCGCTGGCGCCGGTCGAGGGCAAGACCTACGAACTGGGCGTGAAGAGCGAATTGATGGGTGGCCGCCTGAACCTGTCCGGCGCCGTCTTCAAGACCAAGCAGGACAACGCCGCCCAGCTGCTCGGCTACCTGAACGGCGTCGACGCCTACTACGAAGGCATCAGCGCCAAGTCCAAGGGCTTCGAACTGGAGGCGAGCGGCCAGCTGACGCGCAACTGGAACGCGAACATCGGCTTCGCGCAGCTGTCGATGGAAGGCAACGAGGGCGAGGACGTCAAGACCTACATCCCGCGCAAGACCGTGCGCGCCGCCACCACCTACCGCTTCCCGGCGCTGCCGGAACTGAAGGTGGGCGCGAACGTCAACTGGCAGTCCCGGATCTACCTGGACGACGTCGTCGCCGTGATCCGCCAGGGTTCCTACGCCACGGTCGGTCTGATGGCGCAGTACGACATCACTCCGCACCTGAAGCTCTCGGCCAACATCTACAACCTGGCCGACAAGCGCCACCTCCAGAGCCTGTACTGGAACCAGAGCTACTACGCGGCACCGCGCAACGCGAGCGTGAGCCTGAACTGGACCTATTGAACGCAAGCGCAATGAAAATGTAACGGCGGCCTGCTCTGCCGTTACAGTTGGCGTGGCCGGGCGGCAAACTGGCGTAGCATGGAGTCCATGCCATTTGACCGGAGGGACTTCATGAGCCTAGCCAGCGACCAGGACGCCGGCGAACATCGCCTGTCCGAGAACGCCAGGCGCATGCTCGCCCTGCGCGAACGGGTGTTCGACACATGGTCCCGCCGCGTGCGGGCCCAGGTGCTGCAGGCGCGCGCCCTGCAGCAGCCGATCCTGATCGACACCCTGCCCGTGTTCTACGACAATATTGCGCAGAGCATCAGCCCCGCCTACCCGCGCACCTCGGCCATCGACGGCACCACGGTGGCGGCCGAGCACGGGGGCGAGCGGGCCCGCATCACGACCTACGACCATGCCGCGCTGATCGAGGAATACCAGCTGCTGCGCTGGGCCATCTTCGACGTGCTGCACCGCGAGGGCGTGGCGCTCGACCACGTCGAGACGCATGCCGTGCACTCCTCCATCGATTCCGGCATCCAGCAGGCCGTGGAAGCGTTCTCGCTCGTGCACAGCGGTTTTCGCGAGCGCTTCGCGGCGGCCCTCACGCACGACTTGCGCAACCCGCTGGCCGCCACCGTGACGGCGCTCGAGGTGATCCTCCTGACCGACGACCCGACCCGCATCAAGACGGTCGCCGCCAAGGCGCTGGCGAACACCCAGCGCATGAGCGGCATGATCGACGAACTGCTGGACACGATGGCGTTCCACGGCGGCCGCAAGATCCAGCTGGCCATCGAACCGGTCGACGTCCACGCGGTGGTGCAGGAAGTGCTGGCGGACGCCATCGCCGCCCACGGCCACCGTTTCGAGGTCGAAGGGGAACCCGTGCAGGGCTGGTGGGACCGCGCCGCCATGAAGCGGGTGACGGAAAACCTCGTGACGAACGCCGTCAAGTACGGCAGCGCCGGCACGCCGATCACGATTCGCACCAGCGACATCTACGGACGCCTGGTGCTGACCGTGCACAACGAGGGCGAGCCGATCCCGGCCCAGGAACAGGAATGCATCTTCCAGATGTACCGGCGCGCGGAATCGGCCAAGCGCGACGCCAAGGGTGGCTGGGGCATCGGCCTGCCCTATGTGCGCGCCGTGGCCGAGAGCCATGGCGGCAGCATCGGCCTGGACAGCAGCGCCGAGCGCGGCACCACCTTCGTGGTCGACATCCCGCTCGACGCGCGGCCGCACCAGAACGCGGACAGCCTGGCGCAGGAGCAGGTGTGAAGGTTCAGCCCACCTGCGTGCCCGGTGCCCCCAGCGCCGCCAGCGCCGTCCGCAGGCTGTCCAGCGTGTAGGGCTTGGGCAGCGCGGCGGCGCCCGGCACCTGCACGGCGCCGCCGTAGCCGCTCGCCAGCAGCACCTTGATGCCCGGGAAGCGCGCCAGGGCGGCCTGCGCCAGCTCGCCACCGCCGATGCCCGGCAATTGCAGGTCGGTCAGCAGCAGGTTCACGTCGGCGGCCAGCAGGGGCAGCGCGTCTTCCGCGCTGGCCACGGCGGTGACGGCGTGGCCCAGGAACGCGAGCATGTCGCGCGTGTTCTCGCGGATGTCTTCTTCGTCCTCGACCAGCAGCACCTTCATGCGCGGCGCGGACGGGCCGGTCGGCGCCGCTGTCGGCGCCGCCATCGGCGCAACGATCGGCGCAACGATCGGCGCAACTTCGGCCGCGGACGCCGCCTCCCGCGCGATGCGCTTCTGCTTTTCGTTGGCCAGCACGTGGCGGATCTTGCGCGCCAGGTGTTCCTTCGTGTACGGCTTGCCGATCAACTCCACGCCGCGGTCCAGGCGGCCCCCGTGCACGATCGCGTTTTCCGTGTAGCCGGAGGTGAACAGCACGGCCAGCTCCGGCAGGCGCTCCCTGGCCTTGCGCGCCAGTTCGGGGCTGCGCAGCGGTCCCGGCATGACGACGTCGGTGAACAGCAGGTCCACGTGCACGCCACTGTCGATGACGGTGAGCGCGGAAGCCGCGTCGGCGGCCTTGAGCACGCGGTAGCCGAGCCCGGTCAGCATCTCGACCACCGTCGCGCGCACGGCGTCGTCGTCCTCGGCCACCAGGATCGTCTCGTTGCCGCCCACCGCCGGCTGCGTGTCCAGCGCCACGTAGCTGTCTTCCGCCGCGTCGGCACGGGGCAGGTAGAGCTTGATCGTGGTGCCCTCGCCCACTTCGCTGTAGATCTTGATGTGGCCGCCCGACTGCTTGACGAGGCCGTACACCATCGACAGGCCCAGTCCCGTGCCCTTGCCTTCCGCCTTGGTGGAGAAGAACGGCTCGAAGGCGCGGTTCATGATTTCCGGCGGCATGCCGCTGCCCGTGTCGCTGACGGCGATCATCACGTACTGGCCGGGCCCCACGTCGGGATGGCCCGCGCAATAGGCGGCGTCGAGCATGGCGTTGCCCACTTCGATCGTCAGCCTGCCGGCGCCGTCCATCGCATCGCGCGCATTGATGGCCAGGTTGAGCAGCGCGTTCTCGAACTGGACCACGTCGATCGACGTGCACCACAAACCGCCCGACATCACCGTCTCGATCTCGATTTCCTCGCCCAGGCTGCGGCGCAGCAGGTCTTCCATGCCCATGACGAGGCGGCTGACGCGGATCACCTTCGGTTCCAGCGGCTGCTTGCGCGCGAACGCCAGCAGCGAGCTGGCCAGCTTGGCGCCGCGCTGCACGCTGGCCAGCGCGTTCTCGACGCGGCGGCGGCCGTCCGGCATGGCCGCCAGCTCCGGCGCCAGCAGCTGCAGATTGCCCGAGATGACCTGCAGCAGGTTGTTGAAATCGTGGGCGACGCCGCCCGTCAGCTTGCCGATCGTTTCCATCTTCTGCGACTGCTGCAGCGCGGCCTCGGTGCGGCGCATGGTCTCGGCCTGCTGCAGGTCGGCCGTGATGTCGCGGCCGACGGCGTGGATGAAGTTCGCGTCCGGCACCGCCGTCCAGGCCAGCGTGCAGTAGCTGCCGTCCTTGCGGCGGTAGCGGTTCTCGAAGCGGTAGACGTGGCCGCCGCCGCTCAGCGTGCCGACCTGCTGCAGCGTCGCCTGCACGTCGTCCGGGTGCACGAGGTCGAGGAAGGAGGTGCCGACCACGTCCTGTTCGCGCCAGCCCAGCGCCGCGCTGAAGGCCGGGTTCACGGCGACCAGCCGGGCATCGAAATCCGCCACCAGCATGATGTCCTTGGACAGGCGCCAGATGCGGTCGCGCTCGGCGGTGCGCACCGATACCTGCTGCTCCAGCGTGGCGCTGAGCGCGCGGAAGTTCGCCTCGCTGTCGCGCAGCGCGGCTTCGGCGCGCACCTTGCCCGTGGTCTCCACGACGACGGCGATCACCCCGGCGATCGCGCCGTCCTCGAACACGGCCGGCGAGTAATCGAGGTTCATCCACACCTGTTCCGGCATGCCGTTGCGGTGCAGCGTCAGTTCCTGGTCCGTTTAGCTGAGGATCCCGCCGCGCAGCACGACCTTCATCACGTTGTCGTTGAAGTCCGCCACCTCGGGCCAGCCCTCGCGCACCTTGGACCCCAGCAGGCGCGGATGGCGGCCGCCGGCAAATACGGAATACGCGTCGTTGTAGATCATGTAGCCATCCTCGCCCCACAGCGTCACGATCGGCACGGGCGAGCGCAGGACGAAGGCGACCAGCGTCTTCAGGCCGCCGGGCCAGCGTTCGATGGGGCCCAGGGCGGTGTCGCTCCAGGGAAACGCACGGATGAGCGCTGCGGTCTTCCCGCCGCGGTCGAGGAAGGTCAAGGCGTTGTCGGGCATGAAATGTGAAATGTTCCACAAAGGAAGCCACATTCTACATGGATGCGGCCGCTCGCTCCGCCCTGAAACACTGCGATACATGGCAGGTGCTGCCTGCATGCAAGCGGACGGTGGCCGGGACCGCCATTCGGTATAGTCGAACGTAGACACTTGATGTTTTCGACGCCAGCAACATATGCGCACTACAGGATCTTGCGTGACCGGCAAGGTCTCTTTTCCGAACCCATCCATTGAAGGGAGAACGAATATGCCTTATGAACTGCCCCCCTTGCCGTATGCCTACGATGCGCTCGAACCGCACTTCGATGCGCGCACGATGGAAATCCACCACACCAAGCACCACCAGACCTATGTCACCAACCTCAACAATGCGATCGGCGAGGCCGGCGTGCAGGAAGAGCCGGTGGAACAGCTGATCACGAAGATCGATACCCTGCCCCAGCAGATCCAGACCGCCGTGCGCAACAATGGCGGCGGCCATGCCAACCACGCGCTGTTCTGGACCGTGCTCACGCCATCCGGCGGCGCGCCGTCGGGCAAGCTGGCCGCGGCCATCGACAGCGAACTGGGCGGCTTCGACAAGTTCAAGGAAACTTTCACCAAGGCGGCGCAGACGCGCTTCGGCAGCGGCTGGGCCTGGCTGACGGTCGGCAAGGACGGCAAGCTGCTCGTCGAGAGCAGCGCCAACCAGGACAATCCGCTGATGGGCGGCTTCGCCGGCCTCTCGGGCGGCACGCCGATCCTGGGCCTGGACGTGTGGGAACACGCGTACTACCTGAACTACCAGAACCGCCGTCCGGACTACATCGCCGCCTTCTTCAACATCATCAACTGGGACGAAGTGGCACGCCGCTATGAGGCTGCCACCCAGGCCGCCACCCAGGCTGCCCGCTGAACTGCCCGCCGAGCCGTCCGCGGGTCCGGCCGAGCACAGCCGGCCGGCATCCCGGGGCGGCCGGCGCCCGCACATCGGCTAGCACCGATGCCCATCATTGCGCAACTACTCATATCTGAGGAGTCATTGACATAGAATAATTGTTTATCATGGCATAAAACCATGATGTCCCTCACTTAATGCGCAGTCCGACCCGTTTTTCGCTGTTCATCGTCGTGCTCGCGCTCTGCATCTGGGGCGCGGCCACGGTATGCCCCCCCGCAAGCGCCATGAGCGTCCCGCCGCGTTACGCGCCCGACGTCGACCTGGTGCACGCCAGCTGGTCCGCCCGCGAAGGCGCGCCCACCGGCATCACCGGCATCGCCCAGACACCCGACGGCTGGATCTGGATCGGCAGCGCGTCGGGGCTGTTCCGCTTCGACGGCGTGCGCTTCCTGCGCGCGACGGGGAAACAGGCGCCGCTGTCGTCGAATATCTCCGCCATCGGCATGCTGAAGGACGGCACCATGTGGGTCGGCTACAAGTACGGCGGCGTCAGCCTGATGCGGGACGGCCAGATGCGCCATTTCGGCCTGGACGACCCCGACACGCCTGCCGGCACCATCTTCTGCGCCACGCGCGACGCGTCGGGCCGCCTGTGGCTGGCGACCAGCCGGGGGCTCGTCTATTTCGACGGCAAGTGGCGGCGCCCCGCGGCATCGCTGGACGCGCCGGCGGAACGCATCTATTCGCTGCTGTTCGACGGCCGCGGCGTGCTCTGGGCGCGCGGCGAAACGGCCGTCTTCATGCTGCCCAAGGGCGGCTCCCGGTTCCTGCGCCAGGGCGCCTTGAATGCCCATGGGGTGATCATGCAGCATCCGGACGGCAGCGTCTGGACGACGAACCTGGAGACGCACGGCCTGCGCATGCTGGCGCCGCCCGAGCATGGGAAGGCGCCGGCCTGGAACATCGGCATCGCGGCCGGCATCTTCATCTTCGACCGCAAGGGCCAGGCATGGATGGATTCCGTGCAGGGCGTCCTGCGGGTCGGCCACGCGCCGGACGGCGCTCCCGTCGTCGACCGGCTGGGCGACCACGCCGCCAACGCCTTCTTCGAAGACCGCGAAGGCAATATCTGGGCCGGCACCGAAAATGGCCTCGACCGCTACAAGGCGTCGCGCATCCGCGCCGCGCCCATGCCGGCCTACACGGCGAACAATGCCCGGCCCGTCGCGGGCGGCCCGGGCGGCGGCGCCTGGACCGATCGCGTCTTCGCCGCCGCGCCCGGCGGCCCGTTCCGGGCCTTCATGCCGGAACCGGGCAATCTCAACGTCGTCACCGCCCTGTACCGGGCACGGGACGATACGGTCTGGCTCGGCCGCAGCGACAGCTGGCTGGGCACGCTGAAGGACGGCAAGGTGCAGGCGCTGCCGCTGCCGCCCGGCCTGTCCGGCCCTGCCTTCGTGAATGCGTTCGCCCAGGACGGCGGCGGCACGATGTGGGTCAGCATGGGACGCCGCGGCCTGTACGCATGGCGCGCCGGCCAGTGGTCGGCCGGTGGCGGCGTGCCGGACCTGGCGTCGTTCGCGGCGACGACGATCGCCGCCGATACGCGCGGCCGCGTCTGGCTCGGCTCCGTGAACGACCAGATCGCCGTGCTCGAGAACGGGCGCGTGCGCCGCTACGGACGCGCCGACGGCCTGGCCATCGGCACTGTGGTGCAGGTCGTGCCCAGCGGCGGCGGGGCCTGGGTCGGCGGCGAGAACGGACTCGCGCACTTCGACGGCCAGCGCTTCACCGCCGTCGCGGGCGCGGGCGGCGAGCCGTTCGCCGGCATCACGGGCATGGTATTCGACAGGCGCGGCACCCTGTGGCTCAACGGCGGCAACGGCATTTCCGGCATCGCGCCGGCGGAGCTGCAGCGCGCGCTCGGCAAACCGGGCTACCCGGTGCGCTTTCGCCGCCTCGACTACCGCGACGGCGTGGCCGGCACCACCAGTCCCATCATCCCGGTGCCGTCGGCGACGCGCAGCGACGACGGCACCCTGTGGTTTTCCACCACCCGCGGCGTGTATGCCTTCGACCCGGACCGCCTGCCCCGCAACACGCTGGTGCCGCCCGTCGCCATCCTGGGCCTGACATCCGGCGGCGCCATCCACGCGCCGACCGACGGCGCCCGCCTGCCGGCCGGCACCGAGACGCTGGAGATCGACTTCACCGCCCTGTCCTACCAGGAGTCGGAACGGATGGAATTCCGCTACCGCCTGGACGGGGTCGATGCCGACTGGCGCGACAGCGACGGCCGGCGCACGGCGTCGTACACGAACCTGAAGCCGGGCCGCTACCGCTTCCAGGTGATCGCCTCGAACAACGATGGGGTGTGGAACACGGACGGCGCCGCGATGGGCTTCGAGATCGCGCCGCGGACCACGGAGACGGTCTGGTTCCGCGTGCTGTGCGGCGCCGCCGGCGCCGGCCTGCTGGCCGGCCTGTATGCCTGGCGCACGCGGCGGCTGGCGCGGCGCTACGGCGACCGGCTGCGCGACCGGCTGGCCGAGCGCGAACGCATCGCGCGGGCGCTGCACGACACGCTGTTGCAGAGCATGCAGGCGCTGATCCTGCGCTTCCACGGCGTGGCCAAGCGCCTGCCCGCGGGCAGCGAGGCGCAGCAAGGCATCGAGGAGATCCTGGACCAGGCCGACAAGGTCATGACCGAGGGACGCAACGAACTCCTGAACCTGCGCAGCCAGCGCGGCGACCACAACGACATAGGCCATGCGCTGGCCCGCTTCGGCCAGTCGCTGCAGGAGCAGTTCGGCCCGACGTTCACCCTCGTCGCGACCGGCACGCCACGCGCCATCGAACCCGGCGCGCGCGACGAGATCTACTGGATCGGCCGCGAAGCGCTGTTCAACGCCTACCAGCACGCGCACGCCCGCCACGTCGAAGCGGAAATCGTCTACGGCGACGAGCGCTTCGGCCTGTTCGTCAGGGACGACGGCGCCGGCATGCCGGACGACGTCGGTCCGGACGGCAGCAAGGAGGGACACTGGGGCGTGGCCGGCATGCGCGAACGCGCGCATGCGCTCGGCGGCATGCTCGATATCTGGAGCCGCAGCCGCCTGGGCACCGAGCTCGCCCTGCAATTGCCGGGGCAGCGCGTCTACGCGGCGCCGCGCCGTCCCGGCCCGGGACGACGCCTGCGCGCCTGGCTGGGCCGTATCGCCTAGCACGGCATGTTCTCCGGAGCACGGCCGGCCGGAACGAAAACGCTCGGTGGCGCGCAGCCCCGGGCGCCCTCGTCTATGATGTGGCATGGCTTTTGAATTCCACGACGAGCGACCATGAGCACATTCGACCTTCTCCGCACCCACTCCATCCCCTCGCTGCAGGCGACGCTGGAAGAGTACGTCGCCCCCGCCACCGGCGCGCGCCACGTGCACCTGGCGACGGCCCAGCCCGACCTGGCCTTCCTGGTCGCCTTCCCGACGATTCCGCCCACGTCCGACGGCCGCGCCCACATCCTCGAACACCTGGCGCTGAGCGGCTCCGAACGCTATCCCGTGCGCGACCCTTTCTTCTCGATGCTGCGCCGCTCCACGGCCACGTTCATGAACGCCATGACCTATGCCGACCGCACCGTCTATCCGTTCGCCAGCACCGACCGCAAGGACTTCGACAACCTGCTCGACGTGTACCTGGACGCCACCTTCTTTCCGCGCCTGGACTACCTGAACTTCCTGCAGGAAGGCTGGCGCCACGTGCTGGAAGACGGCAAGCTCGCGTACCAGGGCGTCGTGTTCAACGAAATGAAGGGCGCGTTCGCCGATCCGTCGCGCGCGCTGTACCACGGCGTGGTCGCCAACCTGCTGGCCGGCACCACGTATGCCTCCGTCTCCGGCGGCGACCCGCTCGCCATCCCCGACCTGACGCACGCGGCGCTGAAGGAATTCCACGCCACCCACTACCACCCGTCGCAGGCGCTGTTCATGACGGCCGGGCCGATCCCCGCGAGCGAGATCCAGCAGCGCATCGCCGAGCGCGTGCTGGTGCGCCTGCCCGGCACGGCGCCGCTGATGACGCCGCAGCTGGCCGCCGTCGACGCGCCGCGCACGACGGTCGTCACGGTGCCCGGCCAGGCCGGCCGCGAGGACGGCCACGGCATCCAGCTGGCCTGGATCCTGGGCGAATCGGCCGACAGCGCGGCCCTGCACCGCGCCAACCTGCTGCAGGCCGGCCTGCTGGGCAACGCCTCGGCGCCCCTGCGCAAGGCGATGGAGACGGCCGGCTACGGCCGGCCCTCGCGCATCAACGGCATGGACCCGAACCCGCGCCAGCTGCTGTTCCACCTGGGGATGGAAGGGCTGACGCAAGACCAGGTGGCGCCCGCCCGCGCGCGCATCTGGGACGCGCTCGAACAGGCCGCCGCGGCGGGCGTGCCGCAGGACGTGCTGGATGCGACGCTGCGCGACATCAAGTACGAGCAGCGCGACACCTCGAGCGGCAGGATGCCGAACGTCCTCGCGCGCATGCTGCGCGCCGTGCCGGTGGCCATGCGCGGCGGCGACGTGCACGACACCTTCGACAGCGAGCGCGTGCTGGAAAGCCTGGAACGGCAGGTCGCCGATCCCGCCTTCTTCACCGGCATGGTGCGCGCCCTGCTGGATGCGCCGGCGCGGCTGGAAGCGACGATCGCGCCCGATTCCGATTATTTCGGCAAGCGCGGCGCGGCCGAGACGGCGCGCCTGGCCGACGACACGGCACAGCTGACCGACGCCGACCGCGCCCGCATCGAGACCGACAACGCCGCCCTGCTCGCCCTGCAGGGCCAGCCGACCGACACGGCGGTGCTGCCGCGCATCCTGCCGGGCGACGTCGACGCGCAGCCGCTGCCGCTGCCCGCCGTGGAGCCGGCGACGACGCCGGATGCGGCCAAGCTGTTCACCTTCCCGATCGCATCGAACGGCATCTCGTACGCGCGCATCGAATACGACGTGTCCGCGCTGCCGGAAAGCGACTGGCCCTGGCTCCAGCTGTACGCCGACATGCGCCGCGGCCTGGGCATGGACGGCATGGACTATGCCGAGGCGGACGCCTGGCGCCAGCGCGCCGTGCCCGTGTTCTCGCTGCAGCTGCTGCCGGCGCTGGTCGACGGCAGGCTGCGCCTGACGCTGCGCTTCCACGCGGACGGCCTGCGCGAGGAGCACGCGCGCATCGCCGAGGTGCTGTCCACCTTCATCGGCAAGCCGCGCTTCGACGAAACCGACCGCATCGCCTTCCTGGCCGCCCAGTCCGCGCAGCAGCGCCTGAACAACCTGGCGCAGGCCGGCGACCAGTACGCGGCCGTCGCCGCCGGCGCGCCCCATTCGCCGCTGCGCGCGTTCGAGCACGCCACGGCCGGCATCCGGAGCCTGCCCTTCCGCGCGGCCCTGCAGCGCCTCGCGGCCACGCCGGACGGCGCCGCGCAGGTCGGCGCCCAGCTGGCGCGCATCCACGCCCAGGTGCTGGCCTGCGCGGCCACCGTGGTGTGCGCCGGCAGCGACGACGATGCGGCCGACCTCGCGGGCCTGATCCAGGTGCCGTCCGGCGCCGCGCCGGCCGCGGGCGAAGCGGCGCCGCAGCTGGGCAACGGTCCCGCCGTGCTCGCACAGCCCGGCAACCTGGCCCTGCACGCACCCGGCCAGGCCAACCACTGCCACATCGCCTGGCCTGCACCGAACGTGCGCCACGAGGATGCGCCCGCGCTGGCCGTCGCCGCCGAACTGCTGACGCACCGCTTCCTGCACCGCGCGATCCGCGAACAGGGCGGCGCCTACGGCGGCGGCGCATCGTACGCGTCCGGCGCAGGCCTGTTCACGATGAAGTCCTACCGCGACCCGCGCCTGAAAGCCACCTATGCGGACTTCGCGGCCGCGCTGGATGCCTTCGTCGACGCCGACTTCTCGACCGAGCAGCTGGAAGAAGCGATCATCTCCGTCATCAAGAACCTGGATCGCCCCGGCTCCCCGTTCGACGCGGCGATGACGGCGCTGGACCTGTACCGGCGCGGCATCGGCCCCGCCGACCGGGCGCGCTTCCGCGCCGGCGTGCTGGGCTGCACGGCCGCGCACGCACAGGAAGCCGTGCAGCGCTGGCTGCGCGGCCGGCCCGGCACGCGCGCGGCCTTCGTCGCCAACGCGGCCCAGGACCTCGACGGCCTGACGCTGGTGGAACTGCCGGCGCTGTTCCAGGAAGCGCAGCCGCCCGCATAATCCGCAATACCGTTTGCATATTTGTTACAATTTTCGCGAGGCACGATCCATCCGGGTCCTGCCTCGCGATTGCATTTCCCTTCCCACTTGCCAGCAGGAGCGTCCTTGAAGAAGATCATCGCCAGCCTCGTCGCCGCCACACTCACCCTGTCCTGCGCCGCACCCGGCGCCATCGCGCAGGATTACGCCAAATACAGCCCCGAGGCGATGGACAAGGAGCTGGCGAAGATCGCCACGTCCCGGCTCGGCGTCCTCGTGCCGATGCGCGACAACGTCGGCCTGTCGACCGACATCTACATGCCCAAGGGCGCCAAGGGCCCGCTGCCCACCATCCTGTGGAAGACGCCGTACAACGAGCACAAGCTCAAGGGCGGCACCTACCGCTACGTGCTGGAATCGGTCAAGCGCGGCTATGCCTTCATCGTCCAGAACGAACGGGGCCGCTACTTCTCGCAGGGCAAGTGGGAAATCCTGGGCAACCCGCAGACGGACGGCTACGACACGCTCACGTGGATCGCCAAGCAGCCCTGGTCGAACGGTAAAGTGGGCACACTGGGCTGCTCGTCCTCGGCCGAATGGCAGCTGGCGCTGGCCGGCATGAACCACCCGGCGCATGCGGCGATGGTGCCGATGTCGGCCGGCGCAGGCATCGGCAAGGTGGGCCGCTTCCAGGAGCAGGGCAACTGGTACACGGGCGGCGTGCCGCGCAACCTGTTCTTCGTGTGGCTGTACGGCGTGGACAATCCGCTGCGCGCCGAGCTGCCCGCATCGCTGACGGACGAGAAGCTGCGCGCCCGCATCGAAGCCTACAACGACCTCGACCCGAGCAAGCCCAAGGTCGACTGGAACAAGCAGATCAAGCACCTGCCCGTCGACCAGATGCTGACGTCGATGGGCGAGCCGCCGGCCACCTTCGAGGACTTCATCAAGCGCACGCCGGCCGATCCGGCCTGGCGCAAGGGCGGCCTGTACCACGAGGACATGGGCTGGGGCGTGCCCGCCCTCTGGTTCAACACCTGGTACGACGTGTCGATCGGCCCGAACCTGGAGCTGTTCAACGTGGCGCGCGCCGCCAACACGGACAAGGAGGCGAGCGCCAACCAGTACGCCGTGGTGGCCCCCGTGCCGCACTGTGCGTTCTCCCGCCTCGGCCCCGACACGGTGGTCGGCGAACGCGACATGGGCGACACCAGCTTCGACGTCGACGGCGCCATCTACGGCTGGTTCGACCGCTGGCTCAAGGGCGACGCCAAGGCCTTCCCGGCAAAGACGCCGCGCGTGCAGTACTACATGATGGGCGAGAACCGCTGGAAGAGCGCGGCCCAGTGGCCGCCGCAGAACGCCAAGCCGATGCGACTGTACCTGCGCTCCGGCGGCAAGGCGAATTCGCTGTACGGCGACGGCCGCCTGCTGCCCGAGGCGGCGCCCGCCAACGAAGCCGTGGACCGCTACCGCTACGACCCGATGAACCCGGTGCAGACGATCGGCGGCGGCGACTGCTGCAACGGCGGCGTCGTGGTCCCGGGCGCCTTCGACCAGCGCCCGATCGAGGCGCGCAGCGACGTCCTCGTCTACACCACCGACCCGCTCGACAAGCCGGTCGACGTGGCCGGCTTCGTGGACGCCGTGCTGAAGGTCTCGTCCAGCGCCAGGGACACCGACTTCGCCGTCAAGCTGGTCGACGTCGCGCCGGACGGCACCGCCTGGATCATCGGCGACACGATCTTCCGCGCCCGCTACCGCGACGGCTACGACAAGCCGGCCATGATGCAGCCCGGCCAGGTCTACACGATCCGCCCGACCCCGATCACGACGGCGACCCGCTTCGGCGTCGGCCACCGCATCCGCGTCGAAGTGACGTCGTCGAACTTCCCGAAATTCGTGCGCAACCTGAACACGGGCGGGCCGAACGAGAGCGAGAAGGACGGCATCGTCGCCGACAATGCGATCCACCATGCGGGCGAGGCGCAGAGCTACATCGAATTGCCGGTGCTGCGCTGACGTCATGCTCCTGACATGAAGACGGCGTATCGTTGCGCCGTCTCTTCCGTAGTTCTAGCGAATCTACGTTGTCCGCCGGCCGCAAGACCGGCGGTTTTTTTTTGGGTGGCGGCGCCTCTATTTCGCCGCGCCATCCAGCGCATAGGCCACCACGTAGTCGCCGCTCCTCGTTCCCAGGCCGCCGTGGCCGCCGGCGGCGATGACGACGTACTGCTTGCCGTCGACCGCGTACGACATCGGCGTGGCCTGGCCGCCGGCCGGCAGGCGGGCCTGCCACAGCAGCGCGCCGCTGCGCTCGTCGAAGGCGCGCAGGTAGTCGTCGGCCGTCGCGCCCATGAACACGAGGCCGCCCCTGGTCACGATATTGCCGCCGATATTGAAGATGCCCGTCTCGAGCGGCAGGTTGACGTGGGTGCCGAACGGTCCCGTGTCGCGCGTGGTGCCGACCGGATGCTGCCAGGCGATGCGGCGCGTCTTGAGGTCGATCGCCGTCAGCGTGCCCCAGGGCGGCGCGTTGCACGGCACGCCCAGCGGATTGAGCCAGGGATGCACGCTGCCGACGTAGGGCGTGCCGTACTGCGGCGAATACGCTTCCTTCGTCAACGGCTGGTCGCCCTTGCCGTCCCAGGGCCGGATGGCGCCCTTGCGCTCGAGCCCCGCGCGCGGGATCAGCTGGACGACGAAGGGAATGTAGTTGGCGTTCGCGAACACCACCTTGCGGTCCGGGTCGACGGAGGCGCCCATCCAGTCGATGACGCCGTCGAAGGCCGGATAGACGATGGTCTTCTGCAGGCCGGGCGGCGTGAACTGGCCGCGGTAGTTGAAGGACTTGAACTGGATGCGGCACACGAGCTGGTCGAACGGCGTCGCGCCCCACAGGCGGCTTTCCTTCAGGTCGGCCGGCGTCAGCGACGGCAGGCCCGTGGAGAACGGCTGCGTCCTGCTGACGTAGTCGCCCGGCGCGGCGCCCTGCGGCACCGGCTTTTCCTCGACCCGCGCCAGCGGCGTGCCGGTGCGGCGGTCCAGCATGAAGAACTCGCCGCGCTTGTTGGTCTGCACCAGCGCCGGAACCAGCTTGCCGGGTTGCGCGGGATCGGGCACGTCCACCAGCGATGGGCCGATGGGCAGGTCCATGTCCCACAGGTCGTGGTGGGTGGTCTGGAAATGCCAGCGTTCCTCGCCCGTGGTGATGTCGAGGGCCACGATGGCGCTCGAATACTGCTCGTCGAACGGGCGCCGGTGGCCGCCGAAGTAGTCCGGCGTCGCATTCCCCATCGGCAGGTAGACGAGGTTCAGGTCGGGGTCGGCCGTGTAGACGCCCCACGCGTTCGGCGTGCCGCGCGTGAGTTCGTCGTTCGGGCCGGGCTTCCAGGTATGCGGCGTGTGGCCCACGTCCCAGGCCCACACCAGTTCACCCGTCAGCGGATCGAAGCTGCGCACGGCGCCGGACGGTTCGTGCTCGGCCTGGTTGTCCCAGACCCAGCCGCCCAGGATCAGGCGGTCCTTGAGCACCAGCGGCGGCGAGGTGACGAAGTGGAAGCCCTTCTGCACGTGACCCAGGTACTTCGTCAGCGAGATGAAGCCGTGGGTGCCGAAGTCCTCGCACGGCTTGCCCGTCTCGGCGTTCAGCGCCATCACGCGCGCGTCGAGCACGGGGGCGATGATGCGGGTCGGACAATCGGTCCGGGTGCCGGCCGGCGCCGCGTAATACGCCACGCCGCGGCAGGCCAGGTACACGTCCGCGTCCGTGTCGGCGTGCGGGTCGAAGCTCCATTTCTTCCTGCCCGTCTTCGCGTCGAGCGCCACCACCCAGCTGTGGCCCGTGCAGACATAGACGGTGTCGCCGATCTTGCTGGGCGTGTCCTCGAAATTGAATTCGTGGCCGGCGTCGGTGCCGCCGATGTCCTCGCCCGGGCGCATGGTGTCGCCCGTGCGGGCCTGCCACGCCACCTTCAGGCGGCCGACGTTGCCGGCATTGATCTGGTCCAGCGGCGAATAGCGGTCGCCCTTCGCGCTGCGGCCGTAGAACTGCCAGTCGGCGTCCGGCACGGAACGGTCGTGGGCGTCGGCCAGGTGCGCATCCGCCGGCAGCTGGCCCGCGATGCCGGGCGCATGGAACAGGGAAGCGCCACCGGCGGCGATGGCCAGCACGACGGAGGCCAGCAACGGTAGCTGGGCACGGCCGTATCCGGCGGGAGCCTGCCTGGTCCCCCCGCCCAGCCGCGGCGCGACCCACGGCAGCAGCAGGTAGATGCCCAGCAGCGTGGGCACGAGCAGGCGCGGCTCCAGTTCCCAGCCGCGCAGGCCGACTTCCCACAGCGCCCACGCGACGGTGCCGGCGAGGACGAGCGCATACAGGTGCAGCGCCCAGCGCCGGCCGGCAAACAGGCCGGCGCCCGTGAGGATCACGCCGGCGCCGGCGAGGAGGTAATACCAGGAACCGCCGAGGATGGCGAGGTAGATGCCGCCGCAGAACAGGAACAGGCCGGCGAGCACGAACAGTCCGCCGCTGATGCGCGGCATGCGCGCGGCGGGAGAGGTGGAAGGAGCGGGCATGGTGGATTCCGAATGACGTGCCGCGGCGCACCGGAACCGGCATCGACGCGACTTTTGTTAATGAACAAATCACATTCGACGTCTTTATAGCACGCGCGTTTTTGCGCACGGCACACCTTAGCGGCTTGTAATGTTCCGTGCCCGCCAGCGTGGCGGGTACCGCGCCATGCCGCTCATGCATTTACCGTTATAATTTTTGCATGCTTGGACACCAACCCACTCCCCTCTCCTTGCGCCTGCTGCGATACGGCGGGCGGACCGTCATGACGCTGGCCCTGGCGGTGCTCGGTGCATGGGGTGCCGGCGCGCTGTGGTTCCAGCTGCTGCCGCGGCCAGCCGCGCTGGCCGCGGTGCCCTGCTGGATCCTGCTCGCCCTGTCCGCCGCCTGCGCGCCGTGGGCCTGGCCGGGGCGGCGCCGCACGCGCGCTCTGCTGGCCGCCTTCGCCGGCGCGGCCCTCGTGCTGCTCGCGTGGTGGCAGTCGCTGGCGCCGTCGCACGACCGGGTCTGGGCGGACGACGTCGCCCGCCTGCTGGAAGCGGACGTCGACGGCGACCGCGTCGTGCTGCGCAACGTGCGCAACTTCGACTGGGTCACCGAGACGCGCTATGCGCCGCGCTGGGAAACGCGCGCCTACGACCTGTCGCGCCTCGTGTCGGGCGACCTGATCCTGTCGTACTGGATGGGACCGCACATCGCCCACACGCTGGTCTCGTTCGGCTTCGACGACGGCCGCAAGCTCGTGTTCTCGCTCGAGATCCGCAAGGAGCGGCAGGAGTCGTTTTCCGCCGTCGGCGGTTTCTTCAGGGAGTTCGAGCAGGTGATCATCGCCGCGGACGAAAGTGATATCGTCCGCACGCGCAGCAACGTGCGCAAGGAAGACGTCTATATGTACCGGCTGCGCGCGACGCCCGCGCAATTGCGCACGCTGTTCAAGGCCTACCTCGAGCGCGCCGAGCGCCTGCGCCGCCAGCCGGAGTTCTACAACACGCTCACCAGCAACTGCACGACCATCGTGTTCGATCTCGCGCGCCAGATCGACCCCGGCCTGCCGCTGGACATCCGCCTGCTGCTGTCCGGTCACGTGGACGAATACGCGTACGACCAGCACGCGCTGACGCCGGGCGTGCCGTTCGCCGAGCTGCGCCGCCGCGCCTACATCGACGAGCGCGCGCGCCGCGCCGACCGCGATGACAGCCGCAGCTTCTCGCAGGCGATCCGCGTCGGCATACCGGGCGTGCCGGCCGCGGAAACACGGTAGCGCGCCAGCGCCGTCAGGATGCCGTCGACAGCAGCGGCTCTTCCGCGCCGGCGTCGGACGGCGCCGACCGCCGCATCTGGCTGCCGAGTTCCAGCGCCGCGAACAGTTCGGGCAGCTGGACGGGCTTGGCCAGGTGCAGGTCGAAGCCCGCGCGGCTGGTCAGTGCGCGCGCTTCGCTGTCGTGCCAGCCGCTCAGGGCGATGATGTAGACATCCTCGAACTTGCGAAGCTGGCGCAGCATCGGCGCGACCTGGTCGCCGGTGAACCGGGGCATGCCCAGGTCGAGGATGACAATGTGGGGATGGAACGCCAGCGCGGCGTCCAGGGCCATGAAACCGTCGTAGGCGGTGCAGGTGACATAGCCTTCGGCGCTGGCAATTTCGCTCAGCAGCTCGGCGGCGTCCTGATTGTCGTCGACGATCAGGACGCGGGTTGAAGAATTGGTTGGCATGGATTCGATAAACGCAAGGCAGCGCGCAAAGCGCTACCGGGAATATCGGCGAAGTCTTGGCCGGGGGACGAGCGGACGGGAGAGGGCGGAACGTGGCGTTCTCCGGCTCGAGGCACGATTGTAACGCATTTTGACTGCTGGAATTTACGTTGTCTTAGGCCAACAACACCCGTGGTAGCCAGCCGGCAGGGGCCGAACGCCTGGCATCCGGCCAGGGCCGCGCGCGACCTGACAAAAACGTAATCTTCCGGACGGTATTTCGTCAGCCTCGTTTGGTGACAATGACGGCCCCCGCCACCCGACCGTCGAGCATACCGCCCCATGGCCCGCACCAAGACCGGAAACAAGAAAGAATGCATCCTCGCGGCCGCCACCGGGCTGGTCGCCAC
This sequence comes from Massilia paldalensis, assembly GCF_044901715.1. NCBI lineage: Bacteria > Pseudomonadati > Pseudomonadota > Betaproteobacteria > Burkholderiales > Oxalobacteraceae > Massilia > Massilia paldalensis. The sequence goes on along the minus strand of NZ_JBJCIU010000001.1, from coordinate 979,833 downwards.
GCACGGCACCGCCGTGTCGGTCCGCCAGATCGCCGAGCAGGCCGAGGTCGCGCACGGGACGGTGTTCCTGTATTTCTCGAACAAGGAGAGCTTGCTGGACGAACTGCACGCCTGCCTGCGCGGCCGCGTCCTGGCGTCGATGGCGCCGGCGGATGCCGGCCAGGCCGGCCTGCCCGACCGGCTGCGCGCATACTGGAACGGCTACATCGACTGGGCGCTCGCGCATCCGCAGCAGTACCGGGCCTTGAAGCGCCTCGCCGAGGACGAGGCCTCGTCCTCGGGAGCGTCCCCGTACGAGGACCCGCTGTTCGGCGCCGCCGGCATCCTGCACGACGTCCGCGGTTGCGCGGGCCTGCGCGACCGGCCGTCCGACTACTTCACGGCCCTGTTCCTGTCGCTGGCGCAGGTCGCCATCCGCTTTTCCACGTCCGACCCTGCCGGGGCGGACAAGTACAAGGCGGATGGCTTCGACGCCATCTGGCAGATCCTCGCGAACCCCTAGTACGCGGCCAGGCCCAGCGCCTCGTCGACCGGCGCCGCGGGCTGCGCCGGGATACCCGACGTGTCCCCGCGCGCCAGCACGGAGCGGCCGATGCCGTGGTATTCGATACCCAGCGACGTCATGCTGCGCGGGTCGAACAGGTTGCGGCCGTCGATGACGACCGCCCCCTTCAGGCGCGCCTTGACCTGCTCGAAGTCCGGGCTGCGGAAGGCTTTCCATTCGGTGACGATGACGAGCGCCTCGGCGCCGTCCAGCGCATCCATGGGCGCGTCGTGGAAGACGATGCGCGACAAGGCCTCGCCGTCGAGGTCCAGCGCCAGCACGCGGCGCGCCTCGGCCATCGCGACCGGATCGTGCACGGCCACGCTGGCGCCGCGTTCGAGCAGCTCGCGCAGCAGGACCCGTGACGGCGCCTCGCGCATGTCGTCGGTCTGCGGCTTGAACGCCAGGCCCCAGACGGCGAAGCGCTTGCCGGACAAGTCCTCGCCGAAGCGCGCCACGACCTTGCGGCCGAGCACCCGCTTCTGGCCGTCGTTGACGGCTTCCACGGCGCGCAGGATCAGCAGGTCCTGGTCGTGCTGGCGCGCGGTGCGTTCCAGCGCCTGCACGTCCTTCGGGAAGCACGAGCCGCCATAGCCGGCGCCCGCGTACAGGAAGCTGTAGCCGATGCGCGGATCGGACCCGATCCCCTGGCGCACCGCCTCGATGTCGGCGCCCACGCGGTCGGCCAGGTTGGCCAGTTCGTTCATGAACGAGATGCGCGTCGCCAGCATGGCATTGGCCGCGTACTTGGTGAATTCGGCCGAGCGCACATCCATCCAGTAGGTGCGTTCGTGGTTGCGGTTGAACGGCGCGTACAGCAGCTTCATCAACTCGCGCGCGCGCCGGCCGGCGCTCGTGTCGTCGTGGCCGATGACGATGCGGTCGGGCCGCATGAAGTCCTCGACGGCCGCGCCCTCCTTCAGGAATTCCGGGTTCGAGACGACGGCGAACTCGATGCCGCCCGCGTCCTCCCCTTGCGCAGCGCGGGCCGCGAGCTCCGCGCGCACCGCGGCCGCCACGCGGTCGGCGGTGCCGACCGGCACGGTCGACTTGTCGACGATGACCTTGTATCCGTCCATGTGGCGCCCGATATTGCGCGCGGCGGCCAGCACGTACTGCAGGTCGGCCGAGCCATCTTCGTCGGGCGGCGTGCCGACGGCGATGAACTGCAGCTGGCCGTGCGCCACGGAGGCGGCGACGTCGGTGGAAAAGCGCAGGCGGCCGGCGGCGCGGTTGCGGGCGACGACATCGTCCAGGCCGGGTTCGTGGATGGGAATGCCGCCGCTATTGAGCAGGTCGATCTTGCGCTGGTCGACGTCGAGGCAGAACACGTCGTTGCCCAGCTCCGCGAGGCAGGCGCCCGTCACGAGGCCGACGTAGCCGGTGCCGATAATGGTAATCTTCATGGTTCGCTAGTGTCCGAAAAGGCAGGCGCCATTGTGGCGGCCCGTGACTGACTTGGCACCAACTAAAACATTACAATTCCGTAACCCGGCCCCGGGCGCCGCCGCCGCCAATATGCCGCATCGCCCCGCTGCGGGATATGATGCGGCGGTCGCACGCATGACGCACGCCGGCATGCGCGCCTTTACGGCGTTTACCTTACGAAAATGTAATGTTCCTGCCCGGCTGCCGTCAGGCGTTGCTCCGCACAATGGCGGCCTATCAATCACTCTGGATCGCACACGATTCGCATGGCAAAGATTCTCCTGGTAGAAGACCAGGCCACCGCCGCGGCCTACCTGTCGCAGGGCCTGAAGGAAGAAGGCATGGTGGTCGACGTCGCGTCGAACGGCCCGGACGGGCTGCACCTGCTGTTGACGGCCGATTACGACGTCGCCATCCTCGACGTCATGCTGCCCGGCCTGGACGGCTGGACCATTCTCGAGACGGCGCGCCGCGCCCGGCGCCAGACGCCGGTGCTGTTCCTGACGGCGCGCGACGCGATCGACGACCGCGTGCGCGGCCTCGACCTGGGCGCCGAGGACTACCTCGTGAAGCCGTTCGCCTTCAGCGAGCTGCTCGCGCGCGTGCGCGTGATCCTGCGCCGCAACGACCGCTCGTCGACCCACGGCGAGCAGACCATCTTCCACATGGACGACCTGACGCTGGACCTCCTCAAGCACCGCGCCACGCGCGGCGGCGAGCGGCTCGACCTGACGCCGAAGGAATTCGCCCTGCTGTCGCTGCTGATGCGCCGCGCCGGCGAGGTGCAGTCGCGCACCGTGCTGGCCGAACAGGTGTGGGACATGCATTTCGATTCCGACACCAATGTGGTCGAGGTGGCCGTACGGCGCCTGCGCACCAAGCTGGACGACCCCTTCCCCGTCAAGCTGCTGCACACCGTGCGCGGCGTCGGCTATGTCCTCGAAGTCCGGGCCTGACGCCACGGCCAGCCCGCGCCGGGGCGCGGCCTGGTCGCTCACGCTGCGCATGACGGTGTTCGTCGGCGTGGCGATCACCGTCATCGTGCTGGGCGTGTCGGCCATGATGTATGCCGAGCTGCTGGGCCGCCTGCACGACAAGGAAGAGGCAGAGTTGAAGAACGACCTGCAGATCCAGCGCGACACGCTCGAGTACCTGGTCGGGCGGCGCGTGCCGCACTCGCAGTGGAAATACGAGTGGCAGGAATACCAGGAAGCCAGCCAGGCATTCGCCTGGCAGCTGCTGGCGCCGGACCGCTCGGTGCGCGAGGCCTCGCCGAACGCGGACCTGTTCGCGGCGGCGCTGGCCACGCCCGTGGCGCCGGGCCGGCACGCCCGCGTCGAGGACGCCGCCCGCCGCCGCTCCTACCTCGTGTTCGACCTGCCGGTGCACACGCGCGGCGCCGAGGCCATCGAGATCCAGGGCCCGGCGATCGGTCCGCAAGGCGCCATCCTGCGCGGCGTGCTGGACGTGACGGAGAACCGCAAGCTGCTCGAAGCCTACCGCAACAAGCTGGCCGCCGTCATCGGCATCGCGATCGCGCTGTCCGGCGGCATCAGCTGGCTGCTCGCGCGGCGCGGCCTGGCGCCCGTGCACGCGATGTCGCGCGAGATCGGCCGCATCAACGCGGAAAAACTGCACGAGCGGATCGCGCGCGAGGACTGGCCGGCCGAACTGCGCGCACTGGCCGGCAGCTTCGACGAGATGCTGGCGCGCCTGGAACGCTCGTTCGAGCAGCTGACGCGCTTTTCGTCCGACATCGCCCACGAATTCCGCTCGCCCGTCAACAACCTGGTCGCCGCCGCCAGCGTGACACTGGCGCGCGCGCGCACGCCGGCCGAATACCAGAACACCCTCGAAGTGGTCGTCGAGGAAGGCAGCCGGCTGTCGCGCATGGTCGCCAGCATGCTGTTCCTGGCCCGCGCCGACAACGCCGAGCAGCACATCCACCCGGAGCCGATGAAACTCGCCGACGAGTTCCGCCGCCTCGTCGAATTCCACGGCATCAGCGCCGACGAACAGGGCGTGACGCTCGTCGCCGAGGGCGATTGCGAGGTCATGGCCGATCCGCTGCTGCTGCAGCGCGCGCTCTCGAACCTGCTCACGAACGCGCTGCGCCACACGCCGCGCGGCGGCACCGTGCGTCTGCATGCCGAACGCACCCGCGACGCGGTCCACATCGCCGTCGAGGACAACGGCAGCGGCATCGCCAGCGAACACCTGCCCCACCTGTTCGAGCGCTTCTACCGCGTCGACGCGTCGCGCAGCGCGACCGACAGCACGGGCCTGGGCCTGGCCGTCGTCAGCTCGATCGCGGAACTGCATGGCGGAAGGGCCGAGGTGGCCAGTATCCTCGGCCAGGGCAGCACGTTCACGCTGACGTTCCCGCAGCCGCGCAAGGCGCCGTAGCACATCCAGCGCGGTTCGTGACCGCCTTGCCGCTCGTGGCCGCGGCGCGGTTCGCGATCACGGTGCGGCGCGTATCCGCGGCCACGACGTGCAGCGCCACCCCCGCGCGCCGCAGCTCGGGCAGCAGGTCGTTGCGCACGATCGCCAGCGCCGGCCGGCCCGCTTGCGTATCCGCCTGCCAGCGGTCCATGAAATCGTCCACCGTATCCAGCGCCAGCGCCGGCTCCTGGCGCAGCCCGAAATCGAATTCGTCGCGGTAGTCGGCCAGCACGACGGTATGCTGCAGGTAGAACGTGAGCGACTGCTCGTAGATCCCGACCGAGTATACGCGCGTTGCCGGCGTCAGCGCCGCGCGCGTGGCCGGCAGCAGCCCGGTGCCGGCGCGCAGCTGCGCGATCGGCGCGAAGCCCGCCAGCAGCAGCTGGGTGCAGGCGAAGCCCGCGAGCGCCAGCGCCAGCACCGAGCGGTCGCGCGCCGTGTCCTGCGCTTGCTGCGCTGAGTGCTGGGCTGACTGGTGCGCTGACTGCTGCGCTGACTGCTGCGCTGACTGCTGCGCTGACTGCTGCGCTGGCCGCTGCCACAGCGCGTGGCGCAGCGCCAGCGCGCCGCCGATCAGCGCCACCAGCCCGACGCCGGCGATCCACGGGGCGCAGGTCGCGAACTGCGCCGCCTCGCCGGCGCGGCGGCCGAACTGCGCAGCGAATGGCGCGACCCCAAGCAGGCCGAGGCCCAGCACGGGCAGCACGGCGGCATTGGCGGCAAGATCGCGCCGGGACGCCGCCGCCAGCCAGTCGCCGGCGAGCAGCGCCACCGCCGGGAACACGGGCAGGATGTAGCCGGGCAGCTTGGAGCTGGACAGCGTGAAGAACAGCAGGATGAACGCCACCCAGGCCAGCAGCAGCTTGCGCGGCTGGAACGCGCCGGCCCGGCGCCGCAGCGCCGCGGCCAGGCTGCGCACGAGGATCCATGGCCACGGCAGGCTGCCGATCGCCAGCAGCGCGGGAAAGGTCCACCATGCCGCCTCGCGGTGGTGCTCCTTGAGCAGGAAGCGTTCGACGTGCTCGTGGATGAAGAAAAAGTGCGGCTGCTCCGGGTTGCGCAGCGCGACGAGCACGAACCACGGCGCCGCGATGAGCAGGAACAGCGCCAGCCCACACACGGGATGCAGGCGCGCCAGCACGGCCCGGTCCCCCGCCGCCGCCGCGTAGACCAGCAGCACGCCGGCCGGCAGCACGATGCCGATCAGGCCCTTCGACAGCACGGCCAGCGCCATGCCCGTCCAGCAGACCAGCATCCAGTGGCGCCGCGCCGCCGCCGGGATGCCGTCGCGCTGCGCCAGCAGCAGGCCGCACAGCGCGACCGTCATCATCGCGGACAAGCCCATGTCCAGCGAGTCGATCTGGCTGCAGGCCGCCCAGTAGAAGCACGACCCCAGCGCCAGCGCCGCATAGGCGCCGGCACGGCGGCCGAACAGGCGTGCGCCGGTGAAGCCGACGAGGCCGACGCCCAGCAAGCCGCACAGGCCCGTCCAGAGCCGGGCCTGCCACTCGCCCAGGCCGAACGCGGAGAAGGCCAGCGCCGTCATCCATGTCTGCAGCGGAGGCTTTTCGAAATACTTGATGCCGTTCAGGCGCGTCGTGATCCAGTCGCCGCTGGCGAACATCTCGCGCGCCATTTCGGCGTAGCGCCCTTCGTCCGGTGGCACCAGCACGCGCACGCGCAGCACGTACAGCGATACGGCGACGAAGGCCAGGACAAGCAGGCCCAGCAGAGTAGATTGGCGCGACAGGGTTCGCCGGGCGCGGACGACGACGGGCCGGTCGTCGACGAGCAGGGTTTCGGGCATGCTGGCTCCATCGAATAGCAACAGGCGCCATTCTGAGGGAACCAGGCTGACGTTTGGCAGCCCGGCAGATTACATTTACGTAAGGCGGCGCGCGCCCCGGCAAAGCGGCTGCCAAAAAAAAGCGGCGGAAATCGTTCCGCCGCCGTGCTTCTTCCACCACCTCGCAGGTTGCTGCCGCCTGCTGGGATAGGCTCTTAGTGTTCGCAGATGATGTTGCCATCCTTGTCGATGCGGTGCTCGTACGAGCGCACCCAGGCATCGAACAGGCGGCGCAGGAACGAACGCTCGGGAGCGGCGGCCTTGCGAGCCGGCGCTGCCAGTTCTTCGGTCATGGCTGCGGTATGTTGATTCGACATGGCTTGATTTTCCATAACATATTGAGCAACCGAATATGTTAGGAAAAATCAGTCATGTTTTCCAATCATATGTTCACATGCCCGTCATCATGACGGTGTATGGCTGGCGCCGCATGCCAGGACACGCTCACGCGGCGCATGAGCTTATCCGGAATCGTTCTAGCCCATCGATTGACGGCAGCTTTCGCGGCGGCGTAGAGTTGCCGGTTCCACAACCCCTGATCGGACGACACCGATGGAGCTGGATCGACAAGACAACGCCGCGCCGGCACCCGTGCCGCCGCCGCGGCGCCGCTTTCTGGCGCGCGGCGCCGCCTCGCTGGCAGCGGCCGGCGGCGCGGTGTCCGGCGCCGCCTCTGCCGCCGACAATCTGCCGCCGAACGTCCCGCAATGGATGCGCGCACCCGGCGCCGGCTTCCTGAACCCGCCGTACGGGCAGCCGTCCCCGTTCGAGAAGCACGTCGTGCGCAAGCTGCCGGAGCAGCCGGCCGCCTTCCCCACGGCCACCCGCACGCCGCTGCAAAGCCTGTTCGGGACAACCACGCCGAACGGCCTGTTCTTCGAGCGCCACCACGCCGGCGTGCCGGCCATCGACCCGGACCAGCACCGGCTGATGGTGCACGGACTCGTCGACCGCCCGCTGCTGCTGACGATGAAGGACCTGCTGCGCTTTCCCGCGGTCTCGCGCAGCCATTTCATCGAGTGTTCCGGCAACAGCATGGCCGAGTTCAAGGCGCCCGGCAAAGGTACCGTGCAGGACATCCACGGCCTGCTGAGCGGGGCCGAATGGACGGGCGTGCGCCTGGCCGACGTGCTGCGGGAAGCGGGCCTGCAACCGTCCGCCTCGTGGATCCTGGCCGAAGGCGCCGACGCGGCCGCCATGACGCGCAGCATTCCGCTGGCCAAGGCCCTGGACGACGCGCTGCTCGCCTACGGCCAGAACGGCGAGATGCTGCGTCCCGAGCAAGGCTATCCGCTGCGCCTGCTGCTGCCCGGCTACGAGGGCAATATGAACATCAAGTGGCTGCGCCGCCTGAAGGTGGGCGATGCGCCGTTCCAGACGCGCGAGGAGACATCCAAGTACACGGACCTGATGCCCGACGGGACGGCGCGCCAGTTCACCTTCGTGATGGGCGTGAAGTCCGTCATCACGACGCCCTCGGCGCGCCAGGTGCTGGACGGCCACGGCTTCCGCGAGATCGGCGGCCTGGCCTGGAGCGGCCATGGACGCATCGCGCGCGTGGAGGTATCGCTGGACGGTGGCCGGCGGTGGCAGGAGGCGGCGCTGGACGGACCCGTGCAGCCGCGCGCGCTGACGCGCTTCCGTTTTCCGTGGGTGTGGACGGGCCAGGAAGCGATCCTGCAAAGCCGCGCCGTCGACGAGGCGGGCAACGTGCAGCCCACGCGCGCCGCGCTGATCGCCAGCGACGGCCAGAACTCGATCTACCACTACAACGCGATCCAGAGCTGGAAGGTCGCATCGAACGGCGAGGTGTCCAATGTCCACGTCTAAGGCGATCGCGGCATCGATGCTGGCGCTGGGGTTGGCCGCCTGCACCCCGACGGCGCCGGGCGCGCGCCTGGGCCTGGGCCAGGCGGCGACGGCGGAACAGATCCGCGGCTGGGACATCGACGTGCGCGCCGACGGCGCCGGCCTGCCACCGGGCCAAGGCTCCGTGGGCCAAGGCCGCGCGATCTACGCTGCGCGCTGCCAGGCCTGCCACGGCGCGAACGGCGCAGGCGGCACGGCGCCGCGCCTGGCCGGCGGCCAGTGCACGCTGGCGACGAAGGCACCCGTGCTCACCGTGGGCAGCTACTGGCCGTATGCGACGACGCTGTACGACTACATCCACCGCGCCATGCCACTGGACAGCCCGCAGTCGCTGACGCCGGACGAGGTATATGCGTTGACGGCCTACACGCTGCACCTGAACGGCATCGTCGGGGCGGACACGGTGCTCGATGCGGCATCGCTGGCGGCGGTCAGGATGCCGAACAGGGACGGGTTCAGGCCGGTATTGAAGTAAGGCCGGTGTTCCAGTAAGCGGAGGCAAGCTGCGTCTTGTGTATGTTTCCGCACTGAACGCTTTGGGTCCCGGTCGTATGCTGCAGGCGTAAAACCTGAAAGCATCACATGACGACGCCTACCCCAGCCGACACCGGCACCCAGCGCGACGATCCGGCCCCGCCGGCACGCAAGCGCCGCATCCCTCCCCTGTCGCTCGCGGCATGGAGGCAATTCCTCAACGTGGCCAAGCCCTACTGGCAGCAGGAAGCCAAGGGCAAGGCCTGGTCGCTGCTGTTGCTGCTGATCGTGCTGATGCTGGTCGACACCCGGCTGGCCGTGATGTTGAACAACCAGGCCGGCGAAATGACCTCGGCGCTGGCCGGCAAGGACGGGGACCGCTTCTGGGCGGCCGTGCGCGCCTGCCTGTTCACGCTGGCGTTCGCGATCCCGATCTACGCCTTCTATTACTACATGCGCGACGTGTTCGCCAACCAGTGGCGCGACTGGCTCACGCGGCGTTTCCTGGATGGCTACCTGAACGGACGCAAGTACTACGCGTTGGGCGCCGTCGGCGACCTCGACAATCCTGACCAGCGAATCGCCGAAGACATCAATACCTTCACGGGCAGGTCGATCAACTTCCTGCTGATCTTCCTCGGCTCGCTCATGCAGCTGGTGGCGTTCAGCGCCGTGCTGTGGTCGATCTCCCACCTGCTCGTCGGCGTGCTGGCCGTCTACGCGATTGCCGGCACGGTCATCGCCCTGTACGTGTTCGGCACGCCGCTGATCCGCCTGAATTTCTGGCAGCTGCGGCGCGAAGCGGACTTCCGCTTCAGCCTGATCCGCCTGCGCGAGAACGCGGAATCGATCGCCTTCTACCGCGGCGAAGCGCAGGAACGCGAACACATCGACGCCAAGTTCGGCCTCGTCATCGACAACTTCGGCAAGCTGATCAAGAAGCAGCGTTCGCTCAACTTCTTCCAGCGCACCTTCAGCCAGCTGACCCTCGTGCTGCCCGGCGTGATCCTCGCCAACGGCGTGCTGTCCGGCGAGCTGGAAGTGGGCCGGGCAATCCAGGCGACCGGCGCGTTCACGGCCGTCCTCGGCGCCGTCGGGGTCATCGTCGACAACTTCGAAAGCCTGTCCCGCTTCGTCGCCGGCATCGATCGCCTGCAGGCGCTGTCGAACCTGGTGCTGGCCGACGCCAAGGGCGAGTCCCGGCCGGAGGCGAACGGCACGCCGCCGCGCATCACGATGCGGCCGGGCGAGCACCTGGCGCTGGAATCACTGACGCTGCACCCGCCGGAATCGGAACGGGTGCTGATCAAGGAGCTGAGCCTCGTGGTGAAGCCGGGCGACGCCCTCCTCATCACCGGCGACAGCGGCTGCGGCAAGAGTTCCCTGCTGCGCGCCATCGCCGGCCTGTGGGGCACGGGTGCCGGCACGATCCAGCATCCGCCCGCGGACGACATCTTCTTCCTGCCGCAGCAGCCCTACCTGCAATCCGGCACGCTGCGCAGCCAGCTGATCTACCCGAGCGCGCGCTGCGAGCTGGACGACGAGCAGCTGCTGGCCATCCTGGAACAGGTCCACCTGCCGCACCTGGTGCAGCGCGTGGGCGGACTGGACGCCGTGCGCGACTGGGAAAAGCTGCTGTCCGTCGGCGAGCAGCAGCGCCTGGCGTTCGGCCGCGTGCTGGTGCACGCGCCCAGCATCGTCATCCTGGACGAAGCCACCAGCGCCCTGGACAGCGGCAACGAAGCCTCGCTGTACGGCCGCCTGCGCGCCAGCCGCACGACGCTGGTCAGCATCGCGCACCGCCCCGCCGTGCTGCGCCACCATACGCATGTGCTGAAACTACTGGGCGATGGCGCGTGGGAGGTGCTGGACGCAAAGGTGTTCCGGTTCGACGAGCCGCGGGGCGAGGAGGACAGCGAGGAGGACGGATCGCCCGCAAGCGCGAACGCCGCGCAGGAGATGCGGGTGGCGGCGTCCGGATAGATGCCGTTCCCCGCACCCTCTCAGGTGTCCGTCGACACGTTCGCGCCGGCGGGCCGGCGCCCGCCGCGCAGCGCCACCAGGTCCCGCTCCAGCTTCGCGTCGCGGCCATAGATGTCCGCGGCAAAGCGCGCGCTGCCGTCACCGTCCACGATGGCCGTGGCATAGAAGATCACCACCGGAATCGCACGGGTCAGGTCGACGTGCCGGGTGGGCCCCGGCTGCAGCGCGTCCTGGATGGCATCCGCGTTCCACTGGCGCTGGCGGCCGAGCACGAACTGCGCCAGCGCGGCCGGATGTTCGACGCGGATGCAGCCGTGCGACAGGTCGCGCCGGGTGCGTTCGAAGGCGCCGCGCGCCGGGGTCGAGTGCAGGTAGATGTCCATCGGATTGGGCATCGCGAACTTGATCGCCCCCAGCGCGTTCTTCGCTCCCGGACGCTGGCGCACGCGCGCGCGGCCCGCCTTGAGGTCGGCCATGCCGGCATTGGGCGGCACCGTCTCCATCTCGTTCTGCGCGAGATAGGCCCGGTTGCGCGCGATCTTGGGCAGGAGTTCCTTTTCCAGGATGCTGCGCGGGACGTTCCAGTACGGGTTGAACTCCAGGTAGCGCATCTGGCCCACGAACAGCGGGGTCTCCGTCTTGACGGCGCTGCCGACCACCACGCGCATCTCGAGCGGGGCCTCGTCGCCGCCGTTCTCCAGCGCCCACAGGCGGTAGGCAGGCAGGTCGACCATGATCAGGGGGCCGGGGCCGACGTCCGGCAGCCAGCGCAGGCGCTCCAGCGTCAGTTCGAGCTGGCGTACCCGCCGCGCGGGCGGCACGTTCAGTGCATCGACCGTGCCGCGTCCCAGCACGCCGTCGTCGTCGATCCCGTGGCGGGCCTGGAAGTGGCGCACGCCCTCTTCCATCCGCTCGTCGTAGACGCCGTCGGCCGGCGGCGCCGCATCGGCGGGCAGGTCGCCCAGCAGCACCAGGCGCTCGAACAGTTCCTTCGCCGCCGGATAGGCGCCCCCGGGCACCACCTTGGCCGACGGCGTCGGCAGCGCCGGATACGGCTGCCCGGCCAGCGCGCGGTAATGCGCCAGCGCCGCCTTCGCCTGGCCGTAATGGCGCAATTGCGGCTCGGCCGCCTGCACGGCGGCGCGCAGCTTGCCGGCCGCCAGTCCCGTGCGCAGGCGCTCGACGGGATCGTACTGCTTCAGGCGCGCATCGGGCAGCTTCGTGTGGTATTCGGAACGCACGCGGCCCACGCGCAGGTCGGCGAGGTAATGCAGCATCGCCGACGTCAGCGCGACGTCGAAACGGGCGGTGCCCGCGCCGCCCGCGCGCAATTGGCGCTGCAGGGCGTCGGCGTCGTAGTCGGCGGGGTCGAGGCCCTGCACGGTGGCCTGGCGCAGCACCCACAGCGCCGCGGCGGCGGTCGACGCGTTCCAGGCCGGCGCGTACTTGCGCGGCGCGTAGAAGCGTTCGAGCCAGCCCCGTTCGTCGTAGGGGCCGGATGGCGCCGTGCGCGCATGCGAGGCCTGGACGGCCAGCGCGCGGATGTCGGCAGGAGCAGGTTGGGCAAACGCGGGGCGGACGAGGGTCGTACCGGGAACGAGCGCCACGGCTGCGCAAAGCGCGAGCGCGGCGCCGATTTGTTGGGTGAGCTTCATTGACACTTTCGGACTTCGGCAACCGGATGTTACGGGCAGCATCATACCCGTTTTCGCGCCCTCGCTCGACGGCAGGATGTGTATCGAGCGCCACATTCCAGGCTAGATATCGTCGATCGCTCGCTACCGTACGACCCGCCCGCAAGGCGCCTCAACGATGGCCGAAGGCGCGACCCGCTTCACGCCGGCCCGAGGGGCCCGACGCCCGTCACGAGCGCCGCAAGGATCACCACGAGCCACGGCGGCCAGCGCCAGAACACCAGCAGCAGATAGGCGATGGCCGCCAGCGCGAAATCCGCCGCGCCATGGATCGCGCCCGTCCACACGGGGTGATAAAACGCCGCCAGCAGCAGCCCGACGACGCCCGCATTCACGCCCTGCAGCGCGCGCCTGATGCCGGCACGGCGGCGCAGGTCTTCCCAGAACGGCATCGCGCCCGCGACGAGCAGGAAGGCCGGCAGGAAGATGGCGACCGTGGCGATGGCGGCACCGGCCCAGCCGGACGGCGACCCCGTCGAGATGGCGCCGAGGTAGGCCGCGAAGGTGAACAGCGGGCCGGGCACGGCCTGGGCGGCGCCGTAGCCGGCGAGGAAGGCATCGTTGGCGACCCATCCCGGCGGCACGACCACGGACTGCAGCAGCGGCAGCACGACGTGGCCGCCACCGAACACGAGGGCGCCCGAGCGGAAGAAGCCGTCGAACAGCTTCAGCGCATACGCTCCCGTACCCTGCGCAAGGAGCGGCAGCGCGAACAGGAGCAGGAAGAAGACCGCCAGCAGCAGCGCGCCCGTCGAGCGTTTGAGCGGGACGGACACCGCGGCGTGCGGCAACGCCGTGTCGGCGCGCAGCAGGCACCAGCCAACGAGGCCGCTGCCTGCAATCGCCCCGATCTGCCCGAGCGCGGACGGCACCATGGTGACCAGTACTGCCGTCGCCACGGCCAGCGTCGCGCGCTGCTTGTCCGCCGCCAGGCTCCTGCCCATGCCCCACAAGGCCTGCGCGACGACGGCCACGGCGACGACCTTCAGGCCGTGCAGCCAGCCGCCATCGACCTGTCCGCCGAACCTCGCCACGCCGAGCGCGAACAAGGCCAGCAGGATGGCGGAAGGCAGCGTGAACCCGAGAAAGGCCGCCAGGGCGCCGGGGATGCCCGCGCGCGACAAGCCCAGCGCCATGCCGACCTGGCTGCTCGCGGGCCCCGGCAGGAACTGGCACAGCGCGACCAGGTCGGCATACGCGTGTTCGTCGAGCCAGCGCCTCCGTTCGACGAATTCCGCGCGGAAGTAGGCGAGGTGGGCGACGGGGCCGCCGAAGGAAGTCAGGCCCAGGCGCAGGAAGATGAGGAAGACGGCGAGGAGGCTGGCGTGCGCCTGCGTCGCCGTGCTGCTTGATCGTCGATCCAAGGTTGTATTCCTGCGTCGGACAGCCGGACTAAGTAGGGACCGTGATGGTACAACGAACCTGGCGTCAGCGAACACTCCCTGCTCCTGGCACCGCCCCACATCGCCGACGCCATGCCGCGCAGTCAGGCCAACAATCAGGCCAACAATCAGGCCGCGGCGCGCCGCGCCGCACGCGCGATGCTCTCGGCGAACAGCGGCGTTTCGCGGCGGTTGTGGTCGCCCGAGGACTGCTGGCGGTCCGCCTGCGCCTTTTCCCAGGCGATGCCGTGCTCCTTGATGAATGCCAGGAACTCCTCGGTCGGGTGCGACACGACGCTGTTCGTGTACTCGCAGCGCGTGTCGTCGATCTTCCGGACGCTCAGGTCCCAGATCACCTGCACCTTGGTGCGGCCGTTCGGCGTGAACACGTCGGATGTCGAGACCATCCTGCAGTGGGCCGGTTCGGTGATCTCGCCCACGTAGTGCTGGACCACGAGGCCGGTGCCGATCATCTCGACGTTGATGGACATGCGGCGCCCGTCGTCGGTGAAGGTCGCGCCCGCGGCGATGTGGTCGGGCGGCGCGCAACGCTGGTACTCGGCATCGGGCAGCGTGAACAGCCACTGGGCGATGTCGACCTGCTCGAACGGCACGTCGATGACGTGGCTGAATGCGGATTGGGACAGAACCAGGTCGGTGCGGATGATAGTCATGATGATTCTCCTGATTGGATACGCCGGGCCGTGGAACGGAGCCCGCATATCGGTGTGCCGGATCGGCGATATCGAAAATGATGAAAACAGGCGCGGCGCTGCTCACATGGTCAGCACGATCTTGCCGACGTTCAGCCCGTCCTCCATGCGCCGCTGGGCCGCGCCGGCTTCGGCGAGCGGGAACGTGCTGTCGATGACGGGCCGCAGTTCGCCGCTGGCGAACGCGGGCAGCCAACGTTCCCTGAAGCGGCGCGACATGCCATGCTTGACGTCCTGGGTGCGCGACTTCATGACGGTGCCGATGATCTGCAGGTGGCGGTACAGCAGGCGGTCCAGCGGAATCCGCGCATCCTCGATGCCGCCCATGATCCCGATCTGCACGAGGCGTCCGCCGAAGCCGAGCGCATTCACGTTGCGTTCGAAGTAAGGCGCGCCGATGAAGTCGAGGATCAGGTCGACGCCGCGGCCGCCCGTGAGGCCGGCGACGACGTCGGCGAAGTCCTCGTGCTCGTAATCGATCGCCTGGTCCGCGCCGAGCTGGCGCACGAGCGCGTGCGCCGACGCCTGGGCCGTGGCGAACACCCGCGCGCCGAGGGCGTGCGCCAGTTGCACCCCGGCGCCGCCGACACCGCCGGCCCCCGCATGCACCAGCACCGTCTCGCCGGGCTGCAGCTTGCCGAGGTGGATCAGCGCTTCGTGGGCGGTGACGAACACCTCGGTGATCGCCGCCGCTTCCACGTAATCCAGGCTGTCCGGAATCGGCATCGCCATGCGGTAGTCGATGCGCGCGACTTCCGCGTAGGCGCCGCCGCCGACGATGCCCATGACGCGGTCGCCGACCGCAAACCCCTGGACTTCCTCGCCCACGGCGATGACGTCGCCGGCGATTTCCAGGCCCATGATGGTCGAGTCGCCGAAATCGGGCCGGCCGTAGCCACCGCGGCGATGGGTAAGGTCGGCGCGGTTGACGCCGGCGGCGCGGGTGCGCACCAGCAGGTCGTGGGGACGCAGCGCCGGCTCCGGCACCTCGCCGATCCTGAGGACGTCCGCTGTGCCGAACTGGTCGAAGATAATCGCTTTCATGCTTGCTCCTTGATCCGTGTGATGGGGGCGCGGCATGCCGTCACCCGCCTGTCTCGTGAATGCCCCCTTCCTGCCTCGTGGTGCAGGAGAGGAGCTGGAACGAGCATAGCGACGAACGGCCGGGCCGATAATCCGTCGCCGGCGACAAACGGCTATGCGCTTTTCGCACAAGTGCGCGGCAGGCGCGCTGTCCTGGGCAGGAACGGTTTTCTACGATGCGCATGAACCCGATCCGATGGCAGGGATGCCGGGAAAATCGGCGTTTCCGCGTGTGATAATGACGGTCCGACTCTCCTTCTTCTGCATGGGACGCAGGCATGCTGACAGACCGTTTCGCCGAATACCTGGGGATCTTTGCCGATGTCGCGCGCGAAAGCAGCTTCTCCGGCGCGGCGCGGCGCAGGGGCATCACGCCCTCATCGGTGGCGCGGCAGATCGACGCGCTCGAAACGCACCTCGACACGGCCCTGTTCCTGCGCTCGACCCGCATGCTCGCGCTGACGGAGGCCGGCCAGGCCCTGCTGGTGCGCGCCCGGCGCATCCTCGACGAACTCGACGACGCCCAGCAGGAAATCGCTTCCATGAAAGGCGAGGTGCAAGGCGTGCTGCGCATCGCCTGCTTTCCCACCTTCGGCCGGCGCTACGTAATTCCCGTCGCCGCTGCGCTGGCCGAGCAGCATCCCGCCCTGCACGTGGAACTGGACTTGACCGAACGGCTCGCGGACCCAGTGTCCGAACGCCTGGATGCCGTCATCCGCATCGGCAGCCTCTCCGACAGCACCCTGATCGCCACGCGCATCGCCAGGCAGACCCGCCTGCTGTGCGCCAGTCCTGCCTACCTTGCGCGGCGCGGCAGCCCGGAATGCACGCCGGACGGGTTGCGCGGGCACTGCCTCATCGACAAGCTGCACGGCAACGACCTGCTCGGCTGGACGGACCTGCTCGGCCAGCCCATCGGAACCGGCCAGGCCGTGTTCCGCTGCGACGATTTCGAAGCCATGTTCCTGGCCGTGTGCGCCGGCATGGGCATCGCCCTGCTGCCCGACTGGGTCGCCGGCCCTGCGATCAAGGAGGGCAAGTTGGTGCACCTGGCGCCGGAGTCGTGCGCCCTGCCCAGCATGCGCACGGACATCCACCTGCTGCGCGCGCTGGCCCAGCCGGCCGTCAAGCTGCGCGCCTTCGTCGATGCGCTCAAGGCGTATATCGGCGCGCCCGAGCGCTGGTCGGTCGCCCCCGACGCGCGGTAGCCCCCTTGAACGGGACACGGCCGGCCGTTCCCTCCCGGTGCGGGACCGCTTGCGTGCAGCACCGCACCGAGTCCTTCGCGCGGGCGGCGTATGGTGGCCACACAAGCGCGCGCCGCCCCCGGGCCGGCGCGTCCCACACCGACATTTTCATGGGAATCGCATGCAAAAGCACAAAGCCGCCATCTTGGGAGGACTGGTCGCCGGCGTCGTCACGACCGCCTTCATGGTCGCGGGCCGCAAGACCGGCCTGCTGACCAAGACCCTGGACCGCGACGCGGTCGACTGGATCGACCGCACGACGGGTTCGCGCGCCGTCATCGGCGACACCGGCACCAGCGTCGTCGAATTCGCCAACCACCTGGGCGCATCGGCGGCCTTCGGCGCCGCCCTGCCGACGCTGCGCGAATGGGCGCCGAACCTGTCGACGGTGGCGCTGGGCACGCTGTACGGCACCGCCCTGTACGCCGTCAACATCGCCGGCATCGCGCCGGTGCTGGGCATCACGGAGGGCGAGGTGCAGGCGGGGCCGCGCAAGGCCGGCGAACGCTGGGCCGTGCACGTGCTGCAGGCCGTGGTCACGGCGCTGGTCGCCGAGCGGCTGGAGAAGCAGCCCGACTGATGCGCCCTCCCCCGCCGGTGCCGGCCTCGCCTACGGGGATGCCGGCGCGGGCGGAACGAGCGATTCCACCAGCATGTCGAACAGCGTGCGCGCCGCCGGCGCGATGCTGTGGCCGCGGCGCGTGATCAGGCCGAGCGTGCGCTTGATCTCCGGGTTCGCCAGCGGCACGCCGACGATCCCGTCCTGCCGCCCCGGCAGCACGGACAGGCCCGGCACGGCCGCGACACCCAGCCCCGCCTCGACGAGGGCCAGCACGCCGGACACGTGGTTCACCTCGCACAGGATCACCGGGTGCTTCTCGATGCCGGCCAGCGCCGCGTCGATCACGGTGCGGTTGCCGCTCGACTTGGCCACCGAGATGTAGCGTTCGTCCACCGTCTCCTTCCAGTTCAGCACCTTGCGCGTGGCCAGCGGATGGTCGCTGCGCATCGCCAGCACATAGCTTTCGACGTGGATCGGCTCGAACACGATCTCCGGATTTTCCGCGCCGGCGAAGTTGATGCCGAAATCGGCTTCGCCGCTCAACACCAGGTTCAGCACGTCCTGGGCGCTCTCGTCGTGGACGCGCACGCGGATGCGCGGATAGCGCGCGGAAAACCGGGCCAGCACCTCGGGCAGGAAGTGCCACACGGCCGACGGCACGCACGCGAGCGTCACGGTGCCGGTACGGTGCGCGGCCAGGTCGGCGATGCCCAGCACGGCGTCTTCCAGGCCATCGAGCGCCGTGCGGACATTGACGAG
Source organism: Massilia paldalensis (assembly GCF_044901715.1). Lineage (NCBI taxonomy): Bacteria > Pseudomonadati > Pseudomonadota > Betaproteobacteria > Burkholderiales > Oxalobacteraceae > Massilia > Massilia paldalensis. Next base: position 961,804 of record NZ_JBJCIU010000001.1, on the reverse strand, counting down.
GAAGGTCTCCCCCACGTTGGTCAACTGCACGCGCCGCGTCGTCCGTTCGAACAGCTTTACGCCCAGGCTGTCCTCCAGCTTGTCGATGCGCCGGCTGAGGGCCGATTGCGACAGGAACAGGTCGGCGGCCGCCTGGCGGAAGCTGGCCCGTTCGGCGACGGCGACGAAGGCCTGCAGGTCGAGGATGTCGTAATTGATGCGCATGGCACAAGAATAAGCCAGAAAATTGCAATTATCAAATCAGTCATTCTGGCGGATGATATCCCATATAAGAACATGCAGCCTCGGCAAGAAGGCCTTTCATGGAGACACCATGCGCCATCCAAGCATCTTCGCGGCACTGCTCGCTGCAAGCATTCCCTGCTTCGCACAGACGAGCGTCAACCTCTACGGCATCGTCGATGTCGGCCTGCGCTCGCTGAACGGGCTGAGCGCCAACAACACCCCCCTCCCCTCCGGCACCGTGAACTCGGTCGCCAGCGGCGTCGACAACACCAGCCGCTGGGGCATCCGCGGCCAGGAAGCGCTCGGCGGCGGCTGGAACGCCGTGTTCCGCCTCGAGGGCGGCATGAACGCGGACAACGGCACCCAGGCCAAGACGGACCGCTTGTTCGACCGCCAGGCCTGGGCCGGGCTCGAGACGCCCTACGGCACGGTGGCGCTGGGCCGCCAGCCGAACCTGATCTCGGATGCGCTGATCCCCGTCGACCCGATCGGCAAGCGCTTCGCCTCGTACAACCCGAACATCAACGTCGCGGGCCTGAGCAACACGAAGTTCGGCACCCATGCGTTCGGCACGCAGTACGGCCCCAGCGGCTACGCCGACAACTTCTACCGCCTCGACAACACGATCAAGTACACGGCCACCGTCGGCGCGTGGCAGGCACGCGCCGCCTATTCGGCCGGCGAGGTAGCCGGCGACGCCGACGCGTCCTCCGCCCAGGGCGTGGCGCTCGCCTACCAGCGGCCCGACTGGACGGTGTCCGGCGCCACGATGCGCTTGCGCAGCCGCGAAGGCCTGCCGCTCGATGCGTGGTCGCTGGGCGCGGCCGTGCGCGTGGACGCCTGGCAGTTCAAGGCCAACGCGGCCCGCAATACGGCGGATACGGGGCCGGGCCAGACCGTCCACCAGCGCATCCTGTCGGCCGGCGTGAACCGCGCCATCGGCCCCGGCCTGCTGCTGACGGCCGCCTGGTACGGCGTGCGCCGCGACGCCACCGGCCACGTGGACGACGGCTTCGACCGCGAATTCCTGTTCCTCGAGAAGTCGCTGGCGCCGCGCACCACCGCCTACGTCGAAGCCGACTACACGACCTGGCGCGGCGACGCCGCCGGCACCACCGGCTCCCATCCCAACGACCGCCACGGCGCCGGCCTGACGCTGGGCCTCATGCAGAAATTCTAAGGAGACGACAGATGCGACCACACCATACCCTGCTCCGCGCCGCGGCGTTCGCGGCCATCGCAACCATGACAATGAGCGCAGGCGCGGCCCATGCCGCCGACCTGCGCGTCGTGAGCTCGGGCGGCTTCGCCCAGGCCTACAAGGACCTGTCCGCCCCCTATGAAAAGACCAGCGGCGACCACCTGGTGTCCGAATGGGGCCCGTCGATGGGCGCGACGAAGAACGCGATTCCCGCGCGCCTGGCACGGGGCGAGCCGATCGACGTCGTCATCATGGTCGGCGACGCCCTCGACAAGCTGATGGCCGAGGGCAAGCTGGAGCCGGGCAGCAAGGTGGTGCTCGCGAATTCCCCCATCGCCTGCGCCGTGCGCCACGGCGCCGCCAAGCCGGACATCCACACCGTCGACGGCCTGCGCAACGCCTTCCTGCAGGCCAGGCACGTGGCCTATTCGGACAGCGCCAGCGGCGAGTACATCAAGCGCGAGCTGATGGACAAACTGGGCATCCGCCAGCAGATGGAAGGCAAGGCCGCCCAGATCCCCGCCACGCCGGTCGGCGAGATCGTCGCCCACGGCGACGCCGACTTCGGCTGCCAGCAGCGCAGCGAACTGCAGCCCGTCAAGGGCATCGACATCGTCGGCCTGCTGCCCCACGAAGTACAGCTCAAGACCGAATTCTCCGCCGCCATCGTGCGCGGCAGCCGCCATCCGGACGAGGCGCGCGCGCTGCTGCGCTACCTCGCCGCCCCGGCCAACGCGCAAGCCATCGCGGCGACCGGCCTCGAGCCGGCGGCAGCGGCGACCGCGGCGCGCTGAACGACCCACCATTTTTCGAGAGGCCACCATGTCCATCCAATCCACCTCCGGGGCGTCCCACGCGCCGTCCGCCGCTCCCGCCGCACCGGCGGCGCATGCGCACGCCCAGCCGGCGCGCGCGCAGTCGAAGCTGGCGACCGTCATCCGCGTCACGAGCGGCAACTTCATCGAGATGTACGACTTCTTCCTGTTCGGGTTCTACGCCAGCCACATCGCGGCCGCGTTCTTCCCGGCCACGAGCGAGTACGCCGCGCTGATGATGACCTTCGCGACCTTCGGCGCCGGCTTCTTCATGCGTCCGCTGGGCGCGATCTTCCTGGGCAGCTACATCGACCGCATCGGACGGCGCAAGGGCCTCGTGCTGACGCTTGCCATCATGGCCTCGGGCACGGCGCTGATCGCCTTCGTGCCCGGCTACGCCACCATCGGCATGCTGGCGCCGCTGCTCGTGCTCATCGGCCGGCTGCTGCAGGGCTTTTCCGCGGGCGTGGAACTGGGCGGCGTGTCCGTCTACCTGTCCGAGATGGCCACGCCCGGCAACAAGGGCTTCTACGTCAGCTGGCAGTCGGCCAGCCAGCAGCTCGCCGTGATCTGCTCGGCCGCGCTGGGCTATGGACTGAACCAGATGATGCCGAAGGACCTCATCGCCGACTGGGGCTGGCGCATCCCGTTCTTCATCGGCTGCTCGATCATCCCGATCGTGTTCTACATCCGCAAGTCGCTGCAGGAAACGGAAGCCTACCTCGCGCAGAAGACGCGTCCCACCTTCGGCCAGATGATGCGCACGATCGGCGCCAACTGGCTGCTGGTCACCGTCGGCACCATGCTGATCGTGCTCACCACCGTCGCGTTCTACCTGATCACCGTCTACACCCCGACCTTCGGCAAGAGCGTGCTGAAGCTGACCACCGAGGAAAGCCTGCTGGTGACGCTGTGCGTGGGCGTGTCGAACTTCTTCTGGCTGCCCGTGATGGGCGCCGTGTCGGACCGCATCGGCCGCTGGCCCGTGATGGCCACCTGCGCCGCGCTGACGGCCATCACCGCCTACCCAGCGCTCTCGTGGCTGATCGCCAACCCCAGCTTCGGCAACATGGTCATGATCGAGCTGTGGCTGTCCTTCCTGTACGGCAGCTACAACGGCGCGACCATCGTGGCGCTCACGGAGATCATCCCCGTGCAGATCCGCACCACCGGCTTCTCGCTCGCCTACAGCCTGGCGACCGCGCTGTTCGGCGGCATGACCCCGCTGCTGTCGACCTGGCTGATCGAGACGACCGGCGACAAGGCGGCGCCCGGCTACTGGATGGCGGGCGCCGGCGCGATCAGCCTGGTGGCCACCTTCCTGATCTACCGCGGCATCGTCAAGGCGCGCACCTGACGCCGCGGGCCGGGGCGGGTATCATGGCGACGACGAACATCGTGACCACGACCATGCCGACGCCACCCTCATCCGCCCCCGCCGCCGCCGCCGCCGCTGCCCCCGCCCCCGCCTCCGCCCGCAACTGGTTCGACCAGGGCGGCAGCGCCTATGCGCGCTTCCGCCCCGAATATCCGCCCGAACTGGCCGCCTTCCTCGCGCAGGCTGCCCCGGGCCGCAGCCTGGCCGTCGATGCCGGCTGCGGCAACGGCCAGCTGACCCAGCTGCTGGCGCCCTGCTTCGCGCAGGTCGTCGGCATCGACCCCAGCGCCGACCAGATCGCGAACGCGGCGCCCGACCCACGCATCGACTACCGCTGCGCGCCCGCGGAACACATGCCCGTCGCGGACGGCAGCGCCGACCTGGTGACGGCGGCGCAGGCCGCGCACTGGTTCGACCTGCCGGCCTTCTACGCCGACGTGCGCAGGATCGGCCGTCCCGGCGCCGTCCTGGCACTCGTCAGCTACGGCGTGCTGCGCATGGACGCCGCGCTCGACGCCCGCTTCCAGTCCTTCTACCGTGACGAGATCGGCCCTTACTGGCCGCCCCAGCGGCATCTCGTCGACACGGGCTACGCCACCATCGACTTCCCGTTCGCCGAATTCGCGGCGCCCGCGCTGGAAATCCGCCGCGACTGGTCGCTGCCGCAGTTCCTCGGCTACCTGACGACATGGTCGGCCGTGCGCAGCGCCCGCGAAGCGGGCCGCGAGGCCCTCTTGAGCGCGTTCGCGCAGGACGTGTCGGCGGCCTGGGGCGATCCCGACGCCACGCGCACGGTGCGCTGGCCCCTGAACATGCGCATCGGGCGCCTGTAGCGGGCTCCCGGTGGCACGCCCACCATCGATCCTGCCGCTGGCCGCGGCCATCGCGGCCGGCCTCGCGCTCGGGATCGCCGCTCCCGCCACGGCCGTGCAGACGCACGTGCTGAGCGAGGTCTTCATCCGCCTGCTCGGCTGGATCATGGCGCCGCTCGTGTTCTGCATGCTGGCCGACGGCGCCGCCGCGCTGGGGCGCCACCGCGACGCCGGCCGCACGGGCGTGTCCATGGTGCTGTACTTCGGCGCGATGTCGCTGCTGTCGATGCTGGGCGGCCTCGTGGCCGGGGTGGTACTGGAACCGGGCATCGGCATGGCCGCCGCGGGTGACGGCGGCGTGGCGCTGGCCCATCACGGGGCGCTCGCGCCCCATGTCCTGCCGGACTGGATGGCCTGGCTGCCGGCGCTGCAGCCGAACAACCTCGCCGTGCTGGCGCTGGCGCTGCCCTTCGGGCTGGCCGCCGGGCTGCGTCCCGGCACGCGCCTGCTCGGCTGGATCGGCGCCGCGCGCGGCGCGCTGCTGGCGGCAACAAGGATCGTCCTGTGGCTGGCGCCGGCGGCCGCGTTCGGCGCCATGGCCTCGGCCGTCGGCCGCTCGGGCCTGGTCTCGCTGCTGCCGCTGCTGCGCTTCGTCGTCGCCATCAACCTGGCCAGCGTCGTGTTCGTGTTCCTCGTGTACGGCGGCGTCGCGCGCCTCTTGCGCCTGCCGTTCGGGCGCTTCCTCGTCTTCCTGCGCAACGAACTGGCCCTCGTCGCGTCTACCGGCGCCACGCTGGCGGCGCTGGCCCCGCTCAGCGAGCGGCTCGCGCGCCTGGGCTGCCCGCGCCGCCTCGTCGACGTCGTGCTGCCGTTCTCGTATTCGCTGAACCTGTCCGGCACCTACCTGTACATCGCGATGGCGCTCGTCTTCCTCGCCGAGGCGTCGGACGTCCATCTCGGCTGGCACGAACTGGCGCTGATGTTCGGCGTCGGCCTCCTGTCCAGCAAGGGCGCGGCCGGCGTCGCCGGCTCGGCGCTGGCGACGCTGGTGGCGACGGCCGCGCTGCTGCACGTCGCGTCGGCCGACACGGTCGCGCTGCTGGTCGCCATCGACCGCACGATGAAATGCCGCCTGCTGACCAACGTGATCGGGCACGGCCTCGCATGCGTGGTGCTGGCCGCGCGCGACGGGAGCCTGGACCGGGAGGCGCTGGGCAGGGAGCTGGGAACCGACCAGGGCGTCTTCGACCGTTCGTAGCCGGTCGACACCGTTCATCCGGAACGCCAGCCCGTCATTCCCCACACTGCCGCAAGCTACTTCCGGCGAATGCCGGGATCCATGTTTTCCGACGCGGCGGCGCGCCGGACTTGGGCGCCTGCCTTCGCAGGGGCGACGGGTGGGCTGGCGTCAGCCGCCCTGCTTCAGGTAGCCGTGCATCTCGAGCCAGCGCGCGAACGCGTCGAACCACCCGGTGCTGGTGGTCGTCTTGGGGTACATGCCGAAGCCGTGGCCGCCCTGCTCGTACAGGTGGAACTCGACGGGACGGCCGGCGGCGCGCCAGCCTTCGACGAGGCCGAAGCCGCCCTTGGCGAACAGCGGGTCGTCGGCCGCCAGCGCCACGAACATCGGCGGCGCGTCGGCCGGCACCTTCATGGCGGCGAGCGGGCCGTAGATGTTGGCGATGAACGCCGGTTTCGCATCCTGGCCATGCAGGGCCGTGGCCATCGTCAGCATGGCACCGGCCGAAAAGCCGGCCATGCCGATGCGGTCCGGCGCCACGTGCCACTCGCGCGCGCGGGCCCGCACGAGGGCGAAGGCGGCGCGGGCGTCGGCGATCTGCGGCGCCAGCGTCCTGGCGGGATCGTCCTGGCCCGGCGGCCGCGGGGCTTTCGCGGCGCCCGAGAACATCTCGGCCATCGACCGTTCGAACGCCGCCATGTCGGCCGGCGTCTGGTTCAGGCGGTACTTCAGCACGAAGGCGGCGACGCCGCGCGCGTTCAGCGCCTTGGCGACGTCCCAGCCCTCGTTGCTCATCGAGAGCGTGCGGAAGCCCCCGCCCGGCGCCACGATCACGGCGGCGCCCGTCGCCCTGGCCGGATCCGGCAGGAACGGCGTCAGCGTGGCGACGGTGACGTTGCGCGCGAACTGGCTGCCGTACTGCGTGTGCCAGCTTTCCTGCACGGTGGCGCCGGGCAGCGGGCCCGTGTCCAGCACGATGGCGCCAGGCTGCGCGGGCGTCGCGATGGGCGTCATCTTGTCGTTCTGCGCCAGCGCGGGGCCGGCGCACAGGCCGGCGGTCACGACGGCCGCACCGAGGGCGCGGCGGATTCCTTGCATGGTCATGGTGTCTCCTTGGTCATCGAATGGTCAGCGCGGCAGGACGTCGGGACGCTGCAGCACCACCGTGGCCGCCTGGCCGGCGACGCCGGTGCCCGGCTGTCCGCTCCCCACGCTCACGCCCAGCGTGCCCGGCATCAGCTGGCGCACACCGTCGCGCGTGACGAAGCTCAGGTCGCGCGGCGACAGGCGGAAGCTGACGGTGCGGCGTTCGCCGGCCTTCAGCGACAGGCGCTGGAAGCCGCGCAGCGCCACGCGCGGCGCGCCCTCGAAGGCCGGCGGCGTCAGGTACAGCTGGGCGACCTCGTCGCCGTCGCGCCGGCCCGTGTTCGACACGGTGGTGGTGACGAGCACGCCATTCTCCGGCGCGCCGTCGACGGGCTCCACTTGCAGCGGCCCGTACGCGAACGTCGTGTAGCTCAGGCCAAAGCCGAACGGATAGACGGGCGTGCCCGTGAAGTAGCGGTAGGTGCGGCCCTTCATGCCGTAGTCGTCGAACGGCGGCAGGTCGGCCACGCTGCGGTAGAACGTCAGCGGCAGGCGGCCGCCGGCATCCGACTTGCCGCTGACGACGTCGGCCACGGCCTGCCCGCCGGACTGGCCCGGGTACCAGGCCGCCACGATGGCCGACGCGTTGTCCTTCGCCCACGACAGGTCGATGGCGCTGCCGCCCATGACGACGACGACGAGCGGCTTGCCGGTCGCCTTCGCCTGTTCCAGCAGGCGGCGCTGGTCGCGCGGCAGGTCGAGCGAGGTGCGGTCGCCGCCCGCGAAGCCCTCGATCTTGAGCGCCAGTTCCTCGCCCTCCAGGTCCGACGTCAGGCCGACCACGGCGACGACGACGTCCGCGTCGGCGGCGGCCTTCTTCAGCTCGGCCTGCGGGTTCTTCGAAATGCGCTTCCAGAACAGGCCCGGCACGGCGGTCACGCCCGTCTCGGTCTGGTAGCGGATCGGGTAGGACTTCCCCTTTTCCAGGGACACTTCCGCCAGTTGCAGCGGCTCGGCCCAGCGCGAATAACTTTTCGCGGCGGCGGCCGGCTTGCCGGCCACCGTCATCTGCCCCTGCACCCCGGTCACGCCGATGCGGTAGGTGCCCGTCTCCGGCGCGACGAGGAAGCCCGTCCAGACGACCTTGTGGTGGTCCGCCACCTCCTTCAGTTCGAGCGCATGCGATTCCAGTCCGGGCTCCGTGCGCACGGCGGCGGGCTTGTCCTCGAACGGCGTCTTGCCGGGCACCGCGGCGCCGGATCCGCCGCCGCTGCGGTTGAAGTAGGCGGCACGCAGGCCCGGCTTGCCGTCCGGCGCGCGAAACGCCGACGGCGGCACCGGGTCGCCGTCCGTGATCGAGGCGCCGGACGGCACGGCCTGGATGCGCGCGCCGGGCAGCGCCGCGCGCAGGCCGTCCAGGACGGAGACGGGCGGCGCGCTCTGCGTCGACGAATAATTCCCGCGCAGCACGCGCGTGGCGTCGGCCAGCGGTCCGGCGACGGCGATGCGGACATCGCTTCTCAACGGCAGCACGCCGTCGTTCTTCAGCAGCACCAGGCTCTCGACGGCCGCCTTCAGTGCCAGCGCGCGGTGTTCCGGCGTGTCGATCGCCGTGACCGGTACGGGCTTGTGCGCGCGCGCCGGCAGGCCGGCTAGGTCGCCATTACGCAGGCGCGCCGAGAACAGCCGCACGAGCGCGCGGTCGATGTCGGCCATGCCGATCAGGCCCCGTCGATAGGCTTCGCGGTAGCGCTGGTCCAGGCCCGGCGTGTCGCTGAGGGTCTGGGTATTGCACTCGTTGTCCGTGCCGGCCTTGAGCGCGACGGCGACGGCGGCGGCCGGGTCGGTCGCGTACTTGCTGTGGATCGAGATGTCGGTGACGGCGTCGCAGTCGGACACGACGTAGCCCTTGAAGCCCCAGGCGCCGCGCAGCGTGCGCTCCAGCAGCAGGTTGCTGCCGCAGGCCGGCTGGCCGTTGATGCGGTTGTAGGCGCACATGACGGAGCCGGCCTTGCCGTCGACGATGGCGGCGCGGAAGGCCGGCAGGTAGGTGTCTTCCAGGTCGTGGTCGGACACGAACACATTGGCCACGTGCCGGGTCGGTTCCGGGCCGCTGTGCACGGCGAAGTGCTTGGGCGTGGCGATCACCTTCGGCAGGTCCGGATCCGGCCCCTGCACGCCCTGCACGAAGGCCACGCCCAGCGCCGCCGTCAGGTACGGGTCCTCGCCATACGTCTCCTGGCCGCGGCCCCAGCGCGGATCGCGGAAGATGTTGATGTTCGGCGACCAGGTGTCCAGCCCGGTGCCGATGCGGCCCAGGCGGCCCGTCTCGCGCCCAAGCGTGTGCAGCGCCTGCACCTCGGTGCCGATGGCGGACGCCACGTCGCGCAGCAGCTTCTCGTCGAACGTGGCGGCCAGGCCGATCGGCTCAGGGAAGTTCGTCGTCGGCACGGGGCCGAGCGCGCCGTGCAGCGACTCCGTCCACCAGTTGTAGGCGGGGATGCCCAGGCGCGGCAGGGCGGGCGCCACGTTCAGCAGCTGGCCGATCTTCTCGTCCAGCGTCATCTGCGCCACCAGCGCGCCGGCCCGGGCATCGGCGTCGGCGCGCACGTCCGCACGCACGTCGGCGCGCATTTCGGCGCCATGGGCCAGCACGGGCAGCGCCAGCAGCACGGCCTGGCAGATGGCCGTGCGGCCCAGTCGTGTCAATGTCGTGCGCATGGCTCAAATCCTCGCCGAATACAGCGCATGGTGCGTCAGGATGAACAGCGTGCGCTTGTCGGCGCCGCCGAACAGGAGCTGCAGCGGCCGCGCCGGCACGTCGATACGGCCCACTTCCTTGCCGTTCGCGTCGTAGACGAACACCTGGCCGTTGGCCACGTAGACGCGGCCGTCCGGGCCCTGCGCCGCGCTCTCGCCGCCGCGGTCGGCCACGCGTTTCAGGTCCGTCAGCGCACCGCCCGCGCCGACGAGGGCGCTGTAGGTGACGTTGCGCGACGCGTTGGTGACGAGCGCGCGCTCGCCCACCTTCGCGGTGACGAAGCCGTGCGCGTCTAGCGTGTCCGACCAGCGGTGGCCCAGGTGGTCGGGCGAGCCGTGGCGCGTGACGCGGAACGCCGGCAGCACCAGGCTGCCGTCGGGCGACACGTATTCGCGCGCCTTGGGCTGGCCGACATCGCGCGCGAACATCTCGTCCAGCGTCGTGAATTCGTAGGTGTCCAGGTTCAGCTGGTCCTTGAATTCGCCGTTGTTCCAGAAGTTCACGGGCAGCGCCACGCGTGCCTTCGCATGCTGCGCCGCTGCCGTGGGCGTGATGAACGCGGGCAGCGCGCCCGGCACGCGCGGGTCGAGCGCGTACACGGTGGCATCCTTGCCGCTGGAGGACAGCACGAGCAGCCTGCCGCTGTCCTCGACGGCCAGGTTGACGGGATCGAGCGGATAGTCGCTGGCGATCTTGAGGCCCTCCCCCGCCGCCCAGCTAAAGATGCGCTGGAAGTGGCGGTCGATGAAGTACAGGCGGCCGCTCGCGTCGACGGCGCCGCCGGCGATCGAATAGAAGCCGTCCTGCAGCTTGTCGACCTTGGCCATCGGCGGGGTCGGTGTCGACGCCGGCTTCGCGCCCGTGTAGTCGTACACGGAGAACATGCGCTCGCGGATCTCGAGGCCGTTGGTGACGTCCGTGATCGCGTTCTCGTACGGGTATTTCGAGGCGCGCAGGTAGGCGGTGCAGCCGTTCTCGTCGCAGGTGGGGAAGCCACTCTCCGCGTTCACGGCCACGTTGCGGAAGCGGATGCCGCTCGAATTGGCCAGGCGCACGGCGGTCGGCGCCGGCTTCATCGAGCGCGTGACGCGGTAGGCGTGCAGGTTGGCCAGCAGGATGTTCTTCGAGTTGCGGATGTCGACCGCCACCGAGTCGGCGCCGTCGCGCACTTCTTCCTCCGTCTGCGGCGCGTGGAATTCCCAGTTCTCCACGCCGTCCAGCACGATCTCGTTGCGGATATGGTGCTCGGCCGAGAGCTCGTAGACGCGCCCCGGCGTCTTGGTGTTGGTGACGTAGAAGCCCGCCTGCGCGTGGCCGGCCGGCACCCACACGCCGGTGAACGTGCCGCCGCCGCCGTCCGTGACCCAGACGTTCGGGTACTGGCGGTCCCACCACGCGCTGGTGTCGAAGCGCGGACCCTTCTTGTACGGGTCCGTGTCGGCGCCCATGCTCCACTGGAAGCGGATGTCGTCCACCAGCGACTTCGCGCCGGCGCGCCACAGCAGGCCCACGGCGCGGTTGTTCACTTCACCCGTATTGATGCCGATGCCCGTCACGACGGCGTCGCCCCCGCGCGCGCTCTCGATCACGGCCTTGGGCAGCCCGGCGCCCTGGTACAGCGGCGAGCCGTTCGGCAGGCGCAGCTGCGTCAGTCCCGGGTGCAGGCCGATCAGCACCGTGTCCGGCTTCAGGCGGATGGTGTCGTTGACGACGTAGATGCCGAGCGGCAGGTAGACGGCGCGGCGGCTGTCGATCGCCTTCTGGATGGCGGCCGTGTCGTCGCTGACGCCGTCGCCCTTGGCGCCGAAGCTTTTCGCGCTGGCCCATTCGGCGCTCGGCGGCAGCGCGCGCAGCACGCGCTCTCCCCCCTCCTTCGCCCTCGCCGGCAGCGCGGCGGTCTTGAAGTGGGTGTCGAACGCGCCGGGCGCGCCCGCGTTGGCCACCTTCAGGCCGTGGTTGAATTCGGCCACCTGGTAGTCGCGGCCCGTGCCCGGGAGGGTCTTGCCGCTGTCGCGGAACGCGGCGAACACGGGCACGTTGCGCGCGCTGGCGCGCTCGAAGCCGACCTGCGTGTACACATTGTTCTCGTTGCTGACGATGACGCCGGCCTTGGACACGTTCTCGAAGCGCACGTCCTGTCCCCATAGCCAGTCGCCGTAGCCGCGGTCGATCTCGATGCCGACCGGAGTGTTGCGGATCTCCGTGTTCGCCAGCGTCAGCGCGGCCTCGTGCTCGCGGATGGCAGCGTCGCGCTGGCCGTCGAAATGGGAATCAAGCAGCGTGAACTGCCAGGCCGGCGAGGTCTTCTCGGCCAGGATGCCGTAGCGGCCGCCGTAGAAGCGCAGGTTGTAGGCGATGTTGCCGACCTGGTAGACGCCGGCCAGGCCGGAGCCCATGCGAAAGTCGATGTGCGACAGGTTCGAGTGCTGCGCCGTGTGCATGCGCACCCCGCTGGCGGCCGGGTTGCCGTCGCCGACCTCGAAGTCGACGTTCGACAGGGCCGAATAGAAGGTCGAGGAATTCGCGTCGCGCACGGGCTTGTTGGCGGGGTCGAACGGCACGGCGCCCGGCACGGGCATGGCCACGCCGCCGATATTGTAGGTGTCCGTGCCGGTGAAGATCACCATGTTCGCCAGGCCTTTCTGGAAGCCCGGCGTGTTCGGTCCCAGCACCAGCACGGGACGCGTCTTGCCGACGCCGTACAGGCGCACGGCGATGGGAATCAGGATGCTGCGGCTGATGCGGTAGCGGCCCGCCGGCAGGAACACGACGCCACCGGCGCCATTGTTCGCTGCACGGTCGATGGCTTGCTGGATGGCGTCCGTGTCGTCGGCCTTGCCATCGCCCTTGCCGCGCACGACGACGGCGCGGGTGTCCTCGGGCATGGCCTGGTAGGCGGAGACGGAAGGCGGCGGCGCGCTGGCGGCGAAAGCGGCGCCGTGCAAGGTCAGGATGGCGGCGAGCGCCGCGGGGAGCAGATGGGTCGATCGGTCTTTCAATGTGGTCTCCTTGTTATCTTCCTCAATTTTGTCGGTCCGAGTACCGTCGCCCCGGCGCAGGCCGGGGCCCAATATCGTCGCGCAACGGGTACGCACGACACATTGGGCCCCGGCCTGCGCCGGGGCGACGTGCCAGGCAACGTGCCGGTACGGCGCTTCACCCGACGAACAGCGACAGGATCAGCACGAACACGATGCCGAAGGTGCCGGCCAGCGTCTCCATCGCCGTCCAGGAACGGAAGGTGTCCTTCAGCGACAAGCCGAAGTATTCCTTGAACATCCAGAACGCCGAGTCGTTCACGTGGCTGAACATCAGGCTGCCGGCGCCGACGGCCAGCACCATCAGGTTCGGATTCACGTCCGTCGATTCGACCAGCGGGCCGACCACGCCGGCCGCCGTGAGGCCGGCGACGGTGGCGGAACCGAGGCAGACGCGGATCAGCGTCGCCACGGCCCAGCCCAGCAGCAGCGGCGGCACCGGCAGGCTGGCCAGCTGCGCGCCCAGCTGGGCGCTCACCCCCGCTTCCGTCAGCACCTGCTTCAGCGCGCCGGCGCCGGCGATGATCAGGAGGATCGGCGCGATCTCGCGCAGCGCTTCCTGCGCCGACCCCATCACCTGGACCAGCGTGCGGCCCCGGCCCAGACCCAGCGTGAACACGGCCACCAGGTAGGACGCCAGCATCACGACGAGGGGATTGGCGAAGAACGCCAGCGGACCCGCCAGCGCCGGCCGCAGCAGCGTGGCCAGCGTGAAGGCGCCCAGCAGCAGCACGGGCAGCAGCGCGGTGGCGAAGCTGGCGAAGGCGCTGGGCAGTTCGTGCTCGGGGATCGGCGCGCCCTGGAATACAGGGGCGGGCTGGGCGCGGATGCGCTTGAGCGTGAGGGCGAACAGCGGCCCGGCGATGCACAGCGTCGGCAGCGCCACGATCAGGCCGTACAGCAGCGTCGTGCCCAGGTCCGCCTGCACGGCCGCGACGAGCGCCGTGGGCGACGGATGCGGCGGCAGGAAGCCGTGCGCGATCGACAGGCCCGCCAGCAGGGGCATGCCGAGCGCCACCGCCGGCCGGCCCGATTGGGCCACCAGCGAGAAGATCAGCGGGATCATCAGCACGAAGCCGACGTTGTAGTCCAGCGGCAGCCCGACGACGAAGCCCGTCACCGTCATGGCGACGGGCACCCTTGCCGGGCCCAGCGTCTTGACGAGGCTGATGGCGATGCGCCGCGCGGCGCCGCTGTCGGCGATCAGCTTGCCGAAGACGGCGCCCAGGCAGATGACGACGACCAGCGACCCGAGCAGGTCGCCGATCCCCTTCTCGATGGCGCCGGGGATCTTCCCCGCCGGCACCCCGAGCATCAGGGCGGCGGCCATGGCGGCCACCACGAACGCCAGCAGGGGCTGTACCTTTCCCCAGGCGATCATGACGGTCAGCATGACCACCACCAGCAGTACGGCACACAGGCTCCACACGCCGGCGGGCCCTCAGAACGTCATGCGCACGCCGGCGCGGTAGGTACGGCCGATGGCGTCGTACACGGCCGGGTTCAGCGCCAGGCTCAGGTTCGTCTGCGGCACCAGCACGGGATCGCGGTCGGCCAGGTTGTCGACCTTGAAGTAGGCCGTGACCTGCTTCGAGACGTTGTACGTCGCCCCGAAGTCGATGTAGACGGCGCCCGGCATGTGGTTGTCGTAGATCGTCGGATGCGCCGCCGTCGGCAGCGGGCAGTTGGTGCGGCACTCGATGTATTCGTTGTTGAATACGCCGGCGCCGATCCAGCGCTCGCTCAGCGTCACGCCCAGCTTGCCCTGCAACAGGCCATCCCAGGACTGCGACACGAGCGCCTTCCACTTCGGCGTCGCGCCCGTCATGTTGCCGGCGCCTTCGCTCGGCGTGGTGCCCGGCACGCCCGGATCGGAGATCGAGTGGATGGTGCGCGTCGCCAGGCCGCGCAGCGTCACGGCGCCCGGCAGGCCGAAGTCGCCCATGTTCAGCCGGTAGGCCGTCTCGAAGTCGATGCCGCGGGTATGCAGCGAAGCGAAGTTGAAGCTCTGCGCCAGCACGTAGTTCGTGCCCGCCGGACCGTTGATCGACACGGAACTGCAGACCTGCTGGTTGCCCGCGTAGCACAGGTCGACTTCCTGCTGCGGGTTCAGGGAGCTGATCACGTTGTCGACCTTGATGTCGAAGTAGTCGACGGAGAAGTTGAAGTTGCGTGCCCAGCTCGGCTGGCTCAGGATGATGCCGAACGAGTTGTTGCGCGCGACCTCCGGCTTCAGGTTCGGATTGCCCACGTTGCGCTGCTGGATCTGGATCGACTGGCCCTGGTTGTTGTTGACGGCCTGGTTGGTGACCGTCATGGCGGCGTACAGCTCGGACAGGTTCGGCGCGCGCACGTCCTTCGAGCTCACGGCGCGCAGGCGGATGCCGTCCAGCGGCGTCTTCCACGTCGCGCCGATCTTCCAGGCGCTGGCCTTGCCGGCCGTGCTGTATTTTTCCTCGCGGTCGGCCAGGTTCAGGTTGGCCTCGCCCCAGGTGTCCGACTTCAGGAACGGCACGTTGAACTCGACGTAGGCCTCGCGCACGTTGAAGCTGCCCTTGCCGTTGTGGTAGTTGCCCGCGAACCAGTTGTCGCCCGTCCGGGACAGCGTCGGATCGGCCGGATAGCTGGCCGAGTACGGCGACTCGTAGGCCTCGCCCGCGCCGTAGGGGTCGCCGTACACGGCATATTTCTCGCGCCGGTATTCGGCGCCGAAGGCCATGGAGACGGGACCGGCCCAGCCCTGCCAGACTTCGCCGTTGATGTTGACGCTGGCGACGTCCTGGCTGGAATCCGTGTGCTGCATCGGTCCGTTTTCCGGCGCGATGTAGTTCCAGCCCGCCATGTTGATGGGGACGTCGCCCAGGATGTTGATCGGCTGGCAGCCGGCGGCGCGCGCCGCGGCGCTGCGGCAGACGATCTGGCCGCTGGCCGGGTCGCGCACGGCGTCGATGGCGAAGTTGTAGCGCGGGTTGAGCGTGATGTCCTTCACGTGGATGACGGTGGTGTTCTCGCCGTGCTCGACGTAGGCGTCGTAGCGCCAGTTCTTGCCGAACAGGCCGAACTGGCCGTCGGCGCCGATCACGAAGCGGCGCTGGGTGCGGGTCGGGTGCACGTTGATGTCGGCGGGGAACTCGGCGTTGGCCGTCCCGACCGGCATCGCGCCGCTCGGATAGCCCGCCAGGCAGGGCGCAACGAGCGAGGCCGGCAGGTAGGCGTTGTCGCAACGGATCGACAGGTTGCCCTGCTTGGCAGCGCCCGGATTCGGCTGGAACACGGATTTCACCTGCGCCCAGTTACCCGTGACATAGATTTCGTTGTCCGCATCGAGGTCCCAGGAGATGCGGGTATAGGCCACTTGCCGCTTGAAGTTCATCGCCAGGTTGGTGCCGTTGCCCACGCTGCCCGAGCGGTCGCCGCCGACGCAGAAGTTGCCGACGCAATCGGTGCCGTACTGGAACGGATACGGGGTGCCGCCGGGGCCGAAGGCCGTGCCGCGCAGCGCGCCGCCCGTGATCAGCCCGTATTTCGCGTACTGGATGTGCTGGGCATTGTGGATGTACTTGTAGCGCGGCGCGCCGGCCGCCTGCATGGCCGGCGTCGATTCCTGCAGCGCCGGGTTGTCGTACCACGAGCGGCCGCCCGCGTTGACCTGGCCGAAGCGCGGCGCGTCGATGCCTTCGTGCTTGGTGAACTCGCCGCTGGCCGTCACGTGCAGGCGGTCGTTCATGAACGCCTTGCCCCATGCCGCCTGCAGCGTGCCGTTCTTGTCGTCGCTGTACTTGGTCATGCCCCCTTCGACGTTGGCCTTGAAGCCCGTGAACTTCTTGTCCGTGATGAAGTTGACGACGCCGCCGATGGCGTCCGAGCCGTAGGAAGCGGAGGCGCCGCCCGTAACGACGTCGACGCGCTTGACGAGCAGTTGCGGGAACTGGCTGACGTCCGTCACGCCGGTGACGTTGGCGCCGACTACGCGCTGGCCATCCAGCAACGTCAGCGTGCGCAGCGTGCCGAGGCCGCGCAGCGACAGCGAGGACAGGCCCTGGATGCCGCTCGAGGTGCTGAAGGTATTCGTCGTGCGTCCCGTGCTGCCCTGCAGCGCGGGCAGTTCGGTCAGGGTGTCGAACAGGTTCGGCTTGGCCGCCTTTTCGATGTCGGCCGTGGACAGCGTGGTGGTCGGCGTGGGCTGGTTGAAGCCGCGCGTGGCGATGCGCGAGCCGGACACGACGACGGTGCTGACACCGTTGGCCGCCGTCGGGGCGGCAGGTGCGGCGGTCGGGGCTGCGGTCGGCGCGGACGCGGGCGGCGCGGCATCCGTGCCGGTGGCTGCCGCTGCGTCCGGCGGGGTTTGCTGGACTTGCTGGGCTTCCTGCGAGTGCGCAGGCATGGCGAGCATGCCGCAGGCGCTGGCCACGGCAAGGTGAACCAGCGTCTTCTGGAATGGCGTTTGCATCGTGTCTCCGTTCTTATAGTTGGCGTACCGGTCGGGCGTGGACGCCCGTACTCGTTGTTCGATGACTTTCCATGAAGCTGAAGCGATTGATGTGTGTGGCGGTCTCCTCGGTGATGGTGATGCGCTGTTAGCGCTAACTCCGTAATAAGTATTTTATGCCTGGACGTAAACACCCAGCCAATAACTTTTTTAGGTGTTGCGATATCGGAACAGATATCGGTGGCGGCGGCGTGCGCGGCGCCCGGCCGGCGAGCGCACCCTACCCATGATGCATCCGGACGATTCCCTTCCTCGCGCATGGCGTCCGTGCGGCGCAAAGGCGGCTATCATTTTCACGCGGCCGTTCATACCGGGACGGCGCCCGCTGCCTGGCCCCGCCCGTCCCCGCTTTCGATCATCGGAACACCACGGAGAACGATGGAAACACTCGAACAATTACTCGCCCTTTTCGTGGCCGCCGTCGTGCTGGCCAGCCTGGCGCGCCGCGTGGGCGCGCCGTATCCCGTCTTCCTGGCGCTCGGCGGCGCCGCGATCGCCCTGATGCCGCAGGCGCCCACCTTCGCCCTGCCGCCGGAACTGGCGCTGGCCCTGTTCGTCGCGCCCGTGCTCGTCGACGCCGCCTACGACATGTCGCTGCGTGACCTGCGCGACAACTGGGCGCCGATCGCCGGACTGGTGGTCGCCGCCGTCTCGCTGACCACCGTGGCCGTGGCGGCCGTCGCGCACGCGCTGGTGCCGGAGCTGCCCTGGGCCGCGGCGATCGCGCTGGGCGCCATCGTCGCGCCGCCGGACGCCGTGGCCGCGGGCGCCGTGCTGCGCCCCATGCATCCGCCGCACCGCATCGTCAACATCCTGGAAGGCGAAAGCCTGCTGAACGATGCCACCGCCCTGCTGGTCTACCGGCTGGCGGTAGGCGCCGTGGCGGCCGGCGAATTCACCTGGGGCGCCGTCGGCCCCGCCTTCCTGCTCGGGGTGGCGGGCAGCCTGCTGGCCGGCGCCCTGCTGGGACGGGCCGTGATCTACGTGACGGACCGGATCGAGCACGTGCCCACCGCGATCATCCTGCAATTCGTGTTCAGCTTCGGCGTGTGGATCGCGGCCGAACGCCTGGGCCTGTCCGCCGTGCTGACGATGGTGTGCTTCGCCGTGACGCTCAAGCGCACCCGCCGGCGCCCCATGCCGGCCCGCATGCGCATCGCCACCAATGCCGTCTGGTCGGCCGTCGTGTTCGCACTGAACATCCTCGCCTTCATCTTCATCGGCCTGCAGGTCCGCCCCATCCTCGGCGGGCTGGACCGGGCCGAGCTGCATCTCTACCTCGGCGTGACGGGCGCCGTGCTGGCCACCGCCATCGGCGTGCGCCTGGCCTGGCACATGTCGTTCAACACCGTCCTGCGCTGGCGCCACCGCCGCTGGGGCTACCATCCGCCTCGTCCCCTGATGCGGCCGACCGTGGGCACCGGCCTGGTGATCTCGTGGGCCGGCATGCGCGGCATCGTGACGCTGGCGGCGGCCCTGGCCCTGCCCGCCGCCTTTCCCCAGCGCGACCTGATCCTGTTCGCCGCGTTCGGCGTCGTGCTCGGCACGCTGGTGGTGCAGGGCCTGACGCTCAAGCCGCTGCTGCGCGCGCTGCGCCTGCGCGACGACGACCCGGTCGGCCGCGAAACGGGCGCGGCGCGCGAACGCGCCTACCAGGCCGGCCTGGCCAGCATGGCGGACGTCCAGTCGCCGGATGCGGACAAGGTCAGGGAGAAACTGCGCACGCTGCTGGTGTCGCCGGAAGCGGACGACGACGCGGCGGAGGATGCGGCCGACGGCGCCGCGCGCCAGCGCGCGCTCTACCGCCAGGCGCTGGGCGCGGCGCGCGAAGCGATCCAGGCGATGCGCGACGAGGACGAGATCGGCGAAGACGCCTTCCTGCAGATCGAGCAGGATCTCGACTGGCGCGAGATGGCGATCGGCGGCGCGGCGCGGGCGGGCCGGCCGGCACCCGCGCCGCGTGCGGATGCGCTGGCCGGGGCAGGTCCGGGCCAGCCGGCGCCGCCCGCCTAGCCGGTGCGCTCCCCCCGCCTCAGTGCAGGCTCGCCTGCGCCCGCAACGCCGGATCGCCGCCGCGCGGCCTGCGCTGGTCGATCAGGAACTTGACGACGAGGGCGGACGTGGAGACGACGGCGGCCGCCGCGACGACCGCGAACACGTCGCTGAACGGCAGCTGGCGGCGCGTCAGCTCGGCGACGAGGAAGGAGCCCGCGATGCCGCCGAAGCGGCCCACGCCCAGCATCCAGGCGACGCCGGTGGCGCGGCCGCGGGTCGGGTAGTACATCGCGGCCAGGGCGGGCAGCGAGGATTGCGCGGTATTCATCAGCGTGCCGGCCAGGAACACGGTCGCCGTCAGCAGGCCGAGGTTGCCGACCACCTGGCCGATCATGAAGACGGCGACCGCCGTGAGCGCGAAGCCGATGGCGATGACGCGGTTGGCGTCGTAGCGGTCCATCAGCCAGCCGAACAGGATCGCGCCCACGCCGCCCAGCGGGAACAGGGCCGCGATCAGCGTCGCGCTCTGCGCGGGGAGTCCGGCTTCCTTGAACAGGACGGGCATCCAGTTGATGAGGGCATAGAAGATCACCAGCCCCATGAAGTAGGCCAGCCACAGCATGAGGGTGCCGGCGAGGTAGGGTCGCGAGAACACGACGGCGACGCCGCCGCGCGCCGCCGTGGCGCCCTCCCCGGCCATGACGAAGCGCCCGGCCGATGCCGCCGCCGGGTGGATGCGGCGCAGGATCGCGCCGATCCGCGCGGGCGACGCATTGCGTGCGACGAGGTGGCGCACGGACTCCGGCAGCGTGAAGACCATGATGACGGCCAGCGCCAGCGGGACGGCGCCGCCCAGTTCCAGCACGCTGCGCCAGCCCCACTGCGGGATCATCCACGCGGCCAGGAAGCCGCCGCACGCGGCGCCCAGCGGGAAGCCGCAGAACATGGCATTGGTGACGAAGGAGCGGCGCGCGTCCGGACAGAATTCGCTGATCAGCGTTACCGCGTTGGGCATGGCGGCGCCCAGGCCGATGCCGGTGAGGAAGCGCAGGATGACCAGCTGTTCCAGCCCGCCGGCGAATGCGGACGCGAAGCAGGCGGCCCCGAAGGCCAGCACGGACGCCAGCAGCACGATGCGGCGCCCCAGGCGGTCGGCAAGCGGTCCCGCGACGATCGCGCCCGCGGCCAGGCCGAACAGCGCCGCGCTCAGTACCGGCGCCAGTGCCGGCTTGTCGATGCCCCATTCCTTCAGCAGCGAGGGCGCGATGAAACCGATGGCGGCCGTATCGAAGCCGTCCAGCAGCACGACGGCGAAGCACAGCACGAATACCAGCCACTGGTACGGCGAGAACGGGTGTCGGTTAATGAAATCCTGGACGTCAAGATCCTGATTGTTCATGTCGGTCTCCATCGGGCCGCGCCGAACCGCGCGCCCGGTTATGAATACGGCTGTCTGGTCGCCGCTTGTGTGGATGTGTTCGGTGGCTGGGTCTAAGTGTTCGATAATCGAACAATGCTTCGCCTACCGCACAAAACGAGTGTATGCCTGTGCTTCGACGCCGGTCAAGCGAAAAAGCGGCGTGACACCGCGGGGTGCAAACGTGCAGGGATGGTCAGAGCAAGGCGCTCAGCTCGACCTGCATCTTGATGAGTGCCGGCAGGTAGCGCTCGGCCATCGCGTGGGCGGGCTGGCGGTTCGCGTGGACGCTGATGTTCAGCGCCGCCACGGCGTCGCCGCGGAAATTGCGCACCGGGACGGCGATCGTGCACAGGCCCAGTTCCAGCTCCTGGTCGACCAGCGCATAGCCTTGCGCCCGCGCGCGGGCGATCTCGAGCGCCAGGCGCTCCTTGTCCGCGATCGTGTGCTCCGTGATCCGTTCCGGCGCCACGCGCGCCAGGTAGCGTTCGAGCTCTTCCTGTGGGAGGCCGGCCAGCAGCACGCGGCCGTTCGCCGTGCAGTAGGCGGGAATCCGCGTGCCCGGCTGCAGCGTCACCGACACCAGCTGCCCGGCGCTGACGGCCGCCACGCACACGAGCTGGTCATGGTCCAGCACGCCGATGGACGCCGCTTCGCCCAGCGAGTAGGCCAGCCGGTACAGCGAGGGCTGGACGATGCGCGGCAGGCGGGCGGAGTGCAGGTAGGACTGCCCGAGCCGCAGCACGGCCGGGGTCAGCGAGAACATCTTGTTCTCGTGCCGCATATAGCCAAGGTGCGTCAGCGTGATCAGGTAGCGGCGCGCCGCCGCGCGCGTCATCCCCGTGGCCTGCGCCACTTCCGCGATCGTCAGGCGCGAGCGCTCCTGGTCGAAGGCCTCGATCACCTTCAGGCCTTTTTCGAGGCTCGACACGAGGTCGCGTTCGAGCGGCAGTTCGTCCTTGCTGTCCATGCATGAGAAAAGCGATGATTTGTGCGAGTATCGCACATTCCGTGCGCAGAGCGAATGCGACGATGACGGCCTGTCTTGTCAGGCCGCCTGACGATCCCCTAGTATTTTTCGGACCGAAAAGCATGTTCGAACAGCACCAGCAAAGGAGACAGCCGTGAAATTCGATGCCATCGCACCGGGCGTTTATCCCGACCCCGTCCATCCACCGTACAAGTCGACGCTGCTGCGCGGACCGCTGCAGGCGCCGCTGCGCATCCAGGCGCCGGTGCCCGCCACCCGCAACATCGTTCCCTCTCCCCGCATCCTGCTGCCCCACGACGCCGACCTGACCGCCCATGGCGAGGGCGCGCCGCTGGGCGAGAAGATCGTCGTGACGGGACGCGTGGTCGACGAGGACGGCAAGCCGGTGCGCAACTCGCTCATCGAAGTCTGGCAATGCAACGCGGCCGGCCGCTACCGCCACAAGCGCGACCAGCACAATGCGCCGCTGGATCCGAACTTCAACGGCTGGGGCAAGATGCTGACCGACGACGACGGCCGCTACCGCTTCGTCACGATCAAGCCCGGCCCCTACCCCTGGGGCAACCACGACAAGGCCTGGCGCCCGGCCCACATCCATTTCTCGCTGTTCGGGAACGTGTACGCCCAGCGCCTGGTGACGCAGATGTACTTCCCCAGCGATCCGCTGTTCCCGTACGACCCGATCTTCAACAGCATTCCGGACCAGGCCGCGCGCGACAGCCTGATCGCGAAGTTCAGCATCGACCACACGGTGGGCGAGGAAATGCTCGGCTACGAATTCGACATCGTCCTGCGCGGACGCAACGCAACGCCGATGGGCCTGTAAGGAGACCGCCATGAGCAAAATAACGACTTCGCAGACCATCGGTCCGTTCTCGCACGAAGCCTGGCAGTGGGGCGTGGACGCCAGCACGCCCGACCGGCTCGAGACGAGTGTCCCGACCATCACCATCGCCGGCGTCATCCACGACGGCGCCGGTGTTCCCATCAACGATGCCCAGATCGAAGCCTGGATCCCGGGTGCGGCGGTGGCGGAAAGCGCGCATCCGGTGCCCGGTTTTCGGCGCGTGCCGAGCGGCGCCGACGGCGACTTCCGCGTGCGCGTGTCGGTGCCGCCGGACGCCACGCCCGGCGAGCCGGTCATGTACGTCACCGTGTTCGCCCGCGGCCTGCTCAAGCACCAGTTCACCGCCGTCTTCCTCGAGGACGCCCCGGGCCTCGCGCAATCGGCGATACTGAGCCAGGTGCCGGAGGGCCGGCGCGATACCCTCATCGCCCGCAAGACGGGAGAAGGCCAGTACCGCTGGGACATCTGGATGCAGTCGGACCGGGAAACGGTCTTCTTCGACTACGCGTGAGCAGAGGACATGGGACCCGAATGAGCGTATCCATTTTCGATAGTTTCCTGACGACGCCGGACATGATCGCCGTCTTCGACGACGCCGCCGTCGTCCAGGCGATGTTCCAGTTCGAGCAGGCCCTCGCGCGCGCACAGGCGGACGAAGGGCTGATCCCCGACGCTGCCGCGAAGGCCATCGCGGGCGTGTGCAGCGCAGGGCTGTACGACATCGGCGCCCTGATCGATGCGGGACGCCGCGCCGGCGCGCTGGCGATCCCCGTCGTCAAGGAGTTGACGAAGACCGTCGCCTTGTACGACGAGGAAGCGGCCCGCCACGTGCACTGGGGCAGCACCAGCCAGGACGTGCTGGACACGGCCATGGTCCTCGTCACGCGCGAAGCGCTGAAGCTGCTCGACGACGGCCTGCACGACCTGGCCGGCCACCTGCTGCAGCTGGCGCAGCGCCACCTGGACACGCCCGTGCTGGCGCGCACGCTGATGCAGCCCGCGCAGGTGACGAGCCTCGGCTTCAAGGCCGCCGGCTGGCTGGCCCCCGTCGTCCGGGCGCGCACGCGCCTGCGCGAGGCGGCGGCGCGGGCGCTGCAGCTGCAGCTGGGCGGCGCCGTCGGCACGCTGTCCGTCATGGGCGAGGCCGGCCCGGCCGTCGCCGCCAGGATGGCGGCGCAGCTGGGCATCAAGGCGGCGGACGCCGCCTGGCATACGCAGCGCGACGAATGGGTGCGGCTCGGGATGGAAGTGGCGGTCCTGACGGGCACGCTGGGCAAGCTGGCCACGGACCTGAGCCTCATGGCGCAGGGCGAGATCGGCGAACTGGCCGAGCCGTCCGGCCAGGGCCGGGGCGGCTCGTCGGCGATGCCGCACAAGCGCAATCCGGTGTCGGCGATGATCACGCTGGCCGCCGCCCACCGCACGCCCCAGCATGCGGCGGCGCTGCTGGCATGCATGGGCCAGCAGCACGAGCGCGGCCTGGGCAACTGGCAGGCCGAACTCGCGGAGTGCCCGTCCCTGTTTCTCGGCGCCCACGGCGCCCTGCGCGCCTTGAACGAGGCCTTCGCCGGCCTGCAGGTCGACCGCGAGCGCATGCTTCAAAACATCGAGGCCTTGCACGGCCTCGTGTTCGCCGAGGCGGCATCGGCCTGGCTGGCCGCGGCCATCGGCCGGCCGCGGGCGCACGCGCTGCTGGAAGCGCTGACGCGCCGTACCGTGTCCGAACGGGGCGAACTGGCCGCGCTGCTGGAACAGGCCGTCCGGGCCGATCCGCAACTGTCGGGCGCCGTCGACACGGCGCAGCTGGCGGCCCTGTTCGACCCCGCCACCGCCGCCGCGCCGGCGCGCCGCCTCGCCGAACACCAGCTGGCCGGCCTGCGCACGGCGATGGCCGCGCTGGATGCCTCCCACCCTTTCCACCAGTGATGACGACATGAGCTACGACCCCTTGGACCACGACTTCGAACGCGGCCTGCACCACCGGCGCACCGTGCTGGGCGACAGCTGGGTGGAGCGTTCGCTCGCCGGCGCCACCAGCTTCAACGCGGACTTCCAGAACCTGATCACCCGCTTCGCCTGGAACGAGATCTGGGGCCGCCCGGGGCTCGACCACAAGACGCGCCGCGCCATCGTCCTGTCGATCTGCACGGCGCTGGGCCGCTGGGAAGAATTCGACCTGCACGCCCGCGCCGCCCTGCTCGCCGACGCGGGCAGCGGCCTGTCGCCGGACGAGCTCAAGGAAATCCTAATGCAGTCGGCCATCTATGCGGGCGTGCCGGCCGCGAACACCGCCTTCGCCCACGCGCAGGCGATCCTGCGCGACGTCGCCGGGCAGATCGGCTATCCCCTCGCGCCGGCCTCGCCCGCCGCAGTCAACCATCCCGGCATCGGGCACGAGGGACGGACGGCGAGCGCGCCGGCGCTGCACTACAGCGTGCGCGCGCCGCGCAGCGGCAAGGCGCCGCGCCATACGGTCGTGCTGAGCCACGCGCTGGGCTGCGACCTGACGATGTGGGATGCGCTGGCCAACACCCTGGCGCAGGATTGCCGCGTCATCGCCTACGACCACCGCGGCCACGGCAGCTCGGACGCGGCGCCCGGCCCGTACGCGATGGCGGAACTGGCCGACGACGCCGCGCGCCTCCTGCGAGAACTCGACACGGGTCCCGTGGTCTGGGTCGGATTGTCGATGGGCGGCATGGTGGGGCAGGAACTCGCGCTGCGCCACCCTTCCCTCGTGCGGGCCCTGGTGCTGGCCAATACCACCAGCGCCTATCCGGAAGCGGCACGCGCCGCCTGGATGCAGCGCATCGACACCGTGCGCGCGCACGGCATCGAGGCCATCGCCGACGCCGTCATGGAACGCTATTTCCATCCGGGCTTCCGCGCCCAGGCGCCGGCCACCGTGGCGCGCTTCCGCCGGCGCCTGACGACGACGGACGCCCACGGCTACGTGGGCTGCTGCAACGCTGTCGGCCACGTCGACACGACGTCCAGGCTCGGCGCCATCGCCGTGCCCACCCTCGTGATCGCGGGCGAACTGGACCAGGGCACGCCGGTGGCCATGGCGCGCACGCTGGCCGAGGCCATCGCGGGCGCCGAACTCGTCGTGCTGCAGGAGGCGTCGCACCTGAGCGCCATCGAACAGCAGGGAGCGTTCGATGCCGCCGTGACGCGCTTCACCGGCGCGCTCTGAGCGCTGGCAGCGGCGGGCGGCGCGCCGTCCGCCGCTGCCTCAGGTTCAGAAGTGGTGCCGCAGGCCGACCATCACGCCGTTCTGCGACAGGCCCGTGCCGACGGTGCCGCCGGCATCCAGCGCCACGGCCGACGCGCCATCGTTGTCGATGTGGCCGATCGTCGCGTACAGGAAGCTGCGCCGGGACAGCGCATACGTCACCCGGCCCACCAGCATCGCCACGTCCGCATTGGCGTGCTTGGTGTCGCGGCGCGACCATTGGGCGTCGACGGTGAACGGGCCGAACGGATGGCTGGCGCCGAAGTAGTACAGGTCCGACTCCGTCCGCCCCGTCGCCGCCCGCGTGTCCCGGTCCATCACCCCGGCCCCGATCTTGGTCGCGCCCACCATGACGTAGGCGTTGACGAGCGTGCGGGTATCCGTGTTGTCGCTGCTGGTGAGCCCGCCCGCCGCCCCCGTATTGCCGTACATGCGGTCATAGACGGCGTTCACGCCCCAGGCCTTCGTCTCGTAGCCGAGCATGCCGGTGTACTGCCGGCACGCCTTCGCGTTGCCCGGTACCTCGCCGGCGCAGTTGGTGGCGGGCGGTCCGCCGGCGTTCGACGCGTCGCGCCCGAAGCTCCAGGTCGCGCCGACCACGACATCGCCGAAATTGCCCATGTAGCCGATCGCATTGTCGCTGCGCGCGTTCGGCAGGTAGGGATCGATGCTGCCGATGGCGAAGATGCCGGGTCCCAGCACGTCGGCCTTCAGCACCGAGATATAGGTCATGTTCTGCTGGCGGCCCAGCGTGAACGTGCCCCACGTCCCTTTCAGGCCGACATTCGCGGCCCGGCCGAACAGGCGGTTACCTTGTTGCAGGGTGCCGGTGTCGATCGCGACGCCGCTTTCCAGCACGAAGAAGGCCTGCAGGCCGTGCCCGAGGTCTTCCGTGCCCTTGAAGCCGATGCGCGAAGGGAATTCGCCCGTAATCGAGGGCATTTTCGTCACGGAGCTGCCCGCCGCGTCCACGTTGGTGACGTGGACGACGCCGGTGTCGACGATGCCGTAGATTTGCACGGCGGTCTGGGCCTGGGCGTGCGCCCCGGCGAGGCAGGCCGCGAGGGCGGCGCTGCTGCGGATACCTGCGCGGATACTTGCTCGGGTCGTTGTTTTCATGGTGTCTCCTGGATGGTGGGGCGATGACGTTCGCATCGCTTATTGACAGCGCTTACTGGCATACGAAACTGGCGGCCTGCTCGACGTCGCCGCTGCCCTTGTAGGTCGCGACCTTCGGATAGGGGCACAGGGGACGGGTGCGCGCCGCGGACCAGCCGGCAGGCAGGTCGGCATTCGCACCGCCGGCATTGCCGGGCCCGCGGGCAGTGGCGACGATCGAGGCCGGCGCCTGCCCTCCCTCGACCCAGGCGACGAGCGCCGTGAGCGCATCGAACTGGTCGGTTGCCGGCCCGCCCGCGCAGTGGTTCATGCCGGGCACGCGGAAGAAACGGGCGAAGTCCGCCGCATCGCCGCCGTTCGCCGCGCGCAGGGCCTCGTACCAGTTCGTGGTGTCGTCGCTGGAAAAGATCGGGTCGCTGGTGCCGTGGTAGACGAGCATCTTGGCGCCGCGCCGCTTCAGCCTGTCCAGGTTGGCCGGCTCGGGCGGCAGCATGAAGGACAGGGCCGATTCCGTGTAGACGCCGTTGGCGGACCCGACCCGTGCCAGCATCGTCGCCAGGTTGCCGTTCAGCGCGAAGACGGGGCCGTCGAACGTCGCCGGGTCCTCGGGCGGCACCGACCAGATCAGGCCCACGCCACCGGTATCGAGGGTGAGCGAAGCGTTGAATTTCCAGCTCGCCCAGCCGCCCGTCGCCAGGCCCGCGTCCCACGGGAAGCTGGCATAGATCCGGGAGCCGGTCTCCGTCGTGGCGCCGGCGAACAGGGCGCCGATGCCGCGCTTCTGCGCCGCGCTCAGGCAGCTGCCGTCACGCGTGGCGCCGCAGGTGGGCACGTCGCGCTCGATGTCGAACGCCTTGCGGCAGGCTTGCGTGTCCTGCACCAGGCCGTCCGCGGCGCCGTCGAGGGCGTCGCACTTGCCGAGCACCGCGTTCGACACCAGCGCCCGTTCGGCCTGCGTGAAGCCCGTGCCGATGTCGCGCGGATCGGTGGCCAGCGACGCATAGGTCTTCGCGCCCGCGATGTTCGCGATGGCGGCGAGCGGCAGGCGGAAGCCCGGATTGCCGGCCAGGTAGCCGTCGTACTGGTCGGCATAACGCGCCGCCGCCACCATCGTGTGCCGTCCCCCGTTCGAGCAGCCGCCGATATAGGAACGGTCGGGCGCCTTGCCATAGGCAGTCCGGATGAGGGCCTTGGCCATCGGCGTCAGCTTGCCGACGGCCTGGTAGCCGTAGTCGAGCCGGGCCTGCGCATCGATGCCGAAGTCCGGTCCCGGTCCCGCGTGGCCCGCATCGGCGCTGATCACGGCGAAGCCCTGGTCGAGCGCGTTGTCGAGCGGACCGCCGCCGCCGACCGGCCCCAGGGCCGTCGCCACGCTGCCGTCCGTGCCGCCGTTGGCCTGGTAGAAGAAACGGCCGTTCCAGGCGAGCGGCAGGCGCAGCTCGAAGCCGATCGCATAGACCTTGCCGTCCTGCGGGCTGGTGCGGCGGAACATCTGGCCCAGCACCTGGCAATGCGCGGCGACGGGTTTGCCGGCCACCTTGACGGTACCGGCGGCGATCGCATTGACCGCCGTGATGGTCGTGTCGGGATACGACAGCCGCGCCGCCAGGCCGTCGCAGGAGGGCATGGCGGCGCCCGTCGCGGGGCTCAATTGCGGTAGAGGATGGGCCGACGGCGGGGGCGAAGCCGGTGCGGCCGGCGGCTGCCAGGCGTCGTCGCCGTCGCTGCAGCCGGCCACTCCCAGCACGGCAATGGCCGCGACGATGCCGCGCATCTGTTGCATGTTCATCTGTTCTCTCCTCAAACGGGGCGTGCCACGACACGCCGGGACGAACGGGGCCGATCGGCACGCGCATCGGTGGATGCACGGGCCGTCGCGGTGTCCTGGACGGTGCGGGAAGGGCTAGCTGGAGGGGGATCGTCCGGGCGCGCCGGAGCGAACCGGGCCGGGTATGGCCAGGGCTGTCGATGTCATGTCGTCTCCTGTCGTCGTGATGGTGTGGCGAGGCGCCGGCAAGGGCCGCGCCGGCGCCTGCCTGCCCGGTGCCGTCTGTGCGGCATCCGGGCTATATCAGATTACCTGATATTAAATTTATACTACCCCGGCCAACCCATCTTTACAAGCGCCTTTTCGGGGTGCGGCGGCAGCTCAGCTGCAACAGTAGCAGCAGCGGCGCGTTCAGCGCGTGCCGAGCGCCTGGCCGGCGCGCACTTCCTCGGGGTCGGCGCGGCGCGACAGCGTCCACGCGCACAAGGCAGCCACGACGAGCCCCGGCGCCGCCGACAGCATGACGCCCGCCGCCCCTGCCCCCGCGGCCAGCACCTGGCCCGCCACGAGGGGGCCGGCGATGGCGCCCAGCCTGCCCGTCGAGATCGAGGCGCCGACCCCGGTGGCGCGGATCGCCGTCGGATACAGGGCCGGGGCGCGCGCATACAGCACGGCCTGGGCGCCGATCGCGCAGCAGCCCGCGGCGAAGCCGGCCACCAGCATCAGGGCGAAGCTGGTCGACATGCCGAGCCCCGCCAGCGACAGCAGCATGCCGGCGTAGGAGATCCCGACGGCGAGGCCGGCGCGGTCGCGGTCGACGAGGCGTCCGCTCATGACGGAGCCGGCGGCGCCGCCGATGTTGAACAGGATCTGCACGATGCCCGCCTCGGCACGCGAATATCCCTGGCCGATCAGCAGCGACGGCAGCCAGTTCAGCAGCATGTACAGGACCGTCAGCGTGAAGAAGCAGGCCACCCACAGCAACAGCGTCGAGCCCAGCACCCGGTCCGCGAACAGCCCGCCGATGCGGCGGTCCGCCGGCGCCTGGTTCAGCGCCTCCTGGCGGAAGCTCGCGGACTCGCGCAGCAGGAAGAACAGCAGCAGCGCCACGACGAGGGGCACGATGCCGCCGACGTAGAAGATCATGCGCCAGCCGGCGTCGAACTTCATCATCCCGATCACCGACGCGATCGCGCCACCGAGCGGTACGCCGCAATAGGTGAGGCTGACGGCCGTGCTGCGCATGGACGGATCGGCCGCCTCGGACGTCAGCGCGATCAACAGCGGCAGCGCGGCTCCGAGGCCCAGGCCCGTCAGCACCCGCGCGCCGAGCAGGCTGGGATAGTCCCAGGCATGCGCGGTGGCGAACGAGAAGATCCCGAACAGCAGCACGGCCCATACCAGCACGGTCTTGCGGCCGACGCGGTCGGCCAGCCAGCCGCCGGCGAACGCGCCCGGCAGCAGGCCGACGAGGCCCGCGCTGAACACCCAGCCCATCATGGCCGGCGCCAGCTTGAATTCCGCGCCGATGCCGGGCGCGGCGATGCCGGTGGACTGCAGGTCCAGCCCTTCCAGCAGCGCGGTGACGAAGCACAGGGCGATCGTGGCAGCGCCACGGGGCAGCTTGTTCTGGTGCGTCATGCTTGCTCTCCTTCCTTCGTCGCGCGGATCGTGCGATCCGCCCGTCCTGCGTACATGGGTGCATACGTGGGTGCATACATGGCATCGATCACATCAGCCCGGCGCGCCAGCACGGCGGCCTGGTTGATCGAACCCTTGTCGGTCAGCTCGCGGTGGTCGATCGACGGCGGCTCGGCCAGCAGCAGCAGGCGTTCGATGCGGTGCGAGGAGCCGCTGGCGCCCGCGTTCAGGCCGTCGAGCAGGCGCGCGAAGAAGTCGCGCACGGGCGTGCTGGCCAGCACCTCCTCCGCCGGCGTATCCGCCGGCATGCCCGACAGCGTCAGGCAGTGTTCCATCCGCGGAAAGACCAGCAGGCCGATCGACGCGCGATTGAGGCCGGTGACGACGGCGTCCATGATGTAGGGGGCGCCCTGGCTGATCACCCGCGCCCGCAAGGGGCCGACGCTGACGAAGGTACCGGACGAGAGCTTGAAGTCCTCGGCGATGCGGCCGTCGAACACGAAGCCCAGCTCGGGGCGCGCCGGGTCGTAGAAGCGCAGGGCGTCGCCGGTGCAGTAATACCCTTCCTCGTCGAACGCCTGCGCCGTCAGCTGCGGCGCGCGCCAGTAGCCCGGCATGACGTGCGGCCCGGCGAACCGTGCCTCCAGCTTGCCGTCGACGGGCACCAGCTTGACCCGGCAGCCCGGCGCCGGCACGCCCACGTAGCCGGCCTGCACGATGCTGCCCGTGCCGAAGGTGCACGAGGGCGAGGTCTCCGTCATGCCGAGGCCCGTCATGATGCGGATCGATTCGCCGCAATGGGCGACGGCGACGGCATCCAGCCGGTCCCACGCCGCCTGCGACAGGCCGGCGCCGGCGCAGAAGAAGAGCTTCACGCGCGAGAAGAAGTTCTCGCGCAGGCCGGCATCCTGTTCCAGGGCCTCGGCCAGCATCTCGAAGCCCTTCGGGATATTGAAGTAGACGGTCGGCGCGATGTCGCGCAGGTTGTCCAGCGTCGCGCCGAAGTCGCGCGGCGTGGGCCGGCCGTCGTCCAGGTACAGGCTGCCGCCGTTGTAGAGGGCGATTCCCACGTTGTGGCTGCCGCCGAAGGTGTGGTTCCAGGGCAGCCAGTCGAGCAGCACGGGCGGCTCCTCGGCAAAACAGGGAAAGGTCTGCAGCAGCATCTGCTGGTTGCTGCACAACATGCGATGCGTCGTGATCACCGCCTTCGGCTTTTTCGTCGAACCGGACGTGAACAGGAACTTCAGGATGGTGTCCCCGTCGACGCCGAGGTTGGCGGCATCGATGTCGCGCGGCGCCGTGTCGAGCAGGCTGGCGAAGGAAGTCGCTGGCCTATCCCCCTCCTCCGCGGCGCCGACGATCAGTTCCGCGTCGAGCGGCAGCGCGGCGTCGAGCGCCTTCGCGAACACGCGCGCGTCGGACACGAACACGGCGCCCGGCGTCAGCTGCGCCATCAAGTCGCGCAGCTTGTCGTAGTCCGTGGACACCAGCGAATAGGCCGGCGAGATGGGCGAATACGGAATGCCGGCATAGGCGGCACCCAGCGCCAGCTGGTAATGTTCCAAGTCGTTGCCGGACAGGATGACCAGCGGCCGTTCGGCGGACAGGCCGCGGTCGCGCAGCGCCTGGCCGATGCGGCGTGCGCGCTGCAGCATGTCGGCGTAGGTGATGCGGATCCATGCGCCGTCGGGACCGCGGCGGGCGACCAGCGTGCGCTGCGGATGCGCGGCCGCGCCGCTGACCAGGCGGTCCGTGTAGCGCACGGGGACCGGCGCCAGCGGCGTCACCGCGTCGACGTGCCACAAGCCGTTTTCCTGGTACGCCCGGATCTCGGGGTTGCCAAGCGTGATGGGGCGACACTGCACGGAGCTGCACTGCAAGGTGCGGCCCGCCAGATGGACTGCGTTCATGGCGTCCTCCGCTCAGATCGGATAGTGGCGCGGCGCGGTCTGCACCGTGATCCAGCGCAGGTCGGTGAACTCGGCGATCGCCGCCTTGCCGCCGAAGCGTCCATAGCCGCTGCCTTTGACGCCGCCGAACGGCATCTGCGCCTCGTCGTGCACGGTCGGGCCGTTGATGTGGCAGATGCCCGATTCGATCCGCTGCGCCACGGCCATCGCGCGGCCGATGTCGCGCGAGAACACCGCCGAGGACAGGCCGTATTCGCTGTCGTTGGCGAGCCGGATCGCCTCCTCGTCCGTATCGAAGCGCAGCACGGAGACGATGGGGCCAAACGACTCTTCCTGGTAGACCCGCATCGCCGGCGTGACGTCGTCGACGATGGCCGGCTGCAGCACGTTGCCTGCGAGCCCGCCCGTTTGGGTGACGGTGGCGCCCCGTTCGCGCGCGTCCTGCAGCATCGCATCCACGCGGGCGGCCGCGGCCGGGTCGATCATGCCGGCCAGCGGCGCATCCGACGGCGCCGCCTTCAGCGTCGCCGTCTTGGCCGCCAGCTTCTCGACGAAGGCCGGCGCCACCTTGCGGTCGACGAGGATGCGGTCCGCCGACATGCAAATCTGGCCCTGGTTGAAGAAGGCGCTGAACGCGGCCGCCTCGACGGCCGCATCGAGGTCGGCGTCGTCGAGCACGACGATCGGGTTCTTGCCGCCCAGTTCCAGCAGCACGGGCTTCAGGTGCCTGGCCGCGTGCTCGGCGATGATGCGGCCGACCTTGGTCGACCCGGTGAAATTGATGCGGCGGACGGCCGGGTGCGCGATCAGGCGCTCGACCACCTGCGGCGCGTCGTCCGGCGCATTCGAGATCAGGTTGACGACGCCGGGCGGGAAGCCGGCATCGACGAAGGCTTGAGCGATCAGCCGGTGCAGCGCCGGGCACAGCTCGGACGCCTTCAGGATCACCGTATTGCCGCAGGCGAGCGGCATGGCGACGGCGCGGGTACCGAGGATGATCGGGGCGTTCCACGGCGCGATGCCGACCACGACGCCGCAGGGCTGGCGCACGCCCATGGCGAGCGAGCCGGGGACGTCGGACGGGATGACCTCGCCGCTGATCTGGGTCGTCATCGACGCCGCCTCGCGCAGCATGTTCGCGGCCAGCGTGACGTTGAACTGGTACCAGACGGGCGCGCCGCCGCATTCGGCGACGGCGGCTTCGACGAACCGGCCGCGCAGCGCTTCCATCTTGTCCGCGGCCGCCAGCAGCAGCGCGCGGCGCGCACCGGGCAGCATGGCGGACCAGGCGGGGAACGCGTCGCGCGCCGCGGCGACGGCGGCGTCGACGTCCTCGAGGGTGGCGGCGGGAGCGCGGGTGGCGACCGCGCCGGTGGATGGATCGTGGCGCGCGAAGGTGGCGCCGTTGGATGCCGCGCGGGCGTGCCCGCCGATCAGCAGATCGGTATTGAACATCAGATGTCTCCTCTGTTAGCTCGCTGATTCAAGCTTGCTGGATGCGCTGCCGTGGGCGGCAGTCGCGCTTTTTTCTTGTTTGCCGGCCGACGCGTCTTATGCGCGTTTGTAGGCCTGCAGTCCGGGCTTGATGCTCTTGTCATCCAGGAATTGCTTCAGGCCTTCCTTGCGGCCCTTCTCCGGATCGCGGTAGTTCGACTGGTCCGTCTTTGCGTACAGGTAGTCTTCGTTCTGGTCCCAGGTGAGCTCGCGGCAGCGCTTGAAGCCGACCTTCGCGTAGCGCAGCACCACCGGGTTCTTGTCGAGCAGCTTGCCCGCCAGCTCGACGACGGCGTCGCGCAGTTGCTCCTTCGGGACGCTGCGGTTGACCAGGCCCATGGCGGCCGCTTCCCGGCCCGTGAAGGTCTCGCCCGTCATGATGTAGTACAGCGCCTGGCGGTGCCCCATCGTGTCGGCCACGGCCTTGGACACCAGGTTGCCGGGCGGGATGCCCCAGTTCACTTCGGACAGGCCGAACACGGCGTCGTCGGCGGCGATGGCCAGGTCGCAGGCGACCAGCGGCGAGAAAGCGCCGCCGAAGCACCAGCCGTTGACCATCGCGATCGTCGCCTTGCTGTACATGCGCAGCAGCTTCCACTGCCATTGCGAGCAGTCGCGGCGCATGCGTTCCTGCATGATCTCGGGCTTGCCGTCCGTCTCGCGGAAGTATTCCTTCAAGTCCATGCCTGCGGTCCAGGCCTCGCCCGCACCGGTCAGCACGATCACCTGGGCGTCGTCGTCCAGTTCCAGGGTCTCGAGCACGTCGATCATCTCGCGGTTGAGCGTGGGGCTCATCGCGTTGCGCTTTTCCGGACGGTTGAGGGTGATCCAGCCGATCTGGTTCGCCACCTCGACCTCCACGGTTTGCCAACGACCTGCATATTTGGACATACAATGTCTCCTAACTTGATGGGGATTTATCAGGCTACCTGATATGAATCTTATACTAGCCACGTCAGCGAGCTTTGACAAGAAAAATATTCATGCCACGACAGACTGCATCAGAAGCGTCCTCCAACGCCGCTAAACCCGCCGGCCTGGCCTACCTGGTCGGCCGCCTGGACCACGTCCTGAACAAGCGCCTGCGCGACGGCCTGGCCCCGCTGGGCATGACGGTGCCCCACTACACCGCCCTGTCCGTATTCCGCGTGATGGGTACGCTGTCGAACGCGCAGCTTGCCGAACGCACCATGGTCTCGCCGCAATCGGCCAACGAAATGGTCAAGGCGATGGAAGCGAAAGGCTGGATCGAACGCAGCCCGGACCCCAGCCACGGCCGCATCATCCGCATCGGCCTGACCGACGCCGGACTCGCCTGCCTGCGCGAGTGCGACGCCGTCGTGCGCAAGGTCGAGGAGATGATGTTCCCCGAGCTGTCCGACGAGGAGCGGACCCGGCTGCACGCCCAGCTGCGCAGCGCCGTGCGCTCGCTCAGCGTGCAGGGGCTGTGATGCGCTGCGTGATATGCGCTAGATATGCGCTAGGTGAGCCGGGGCGCCGTGCAGCGGCGCATCAGAACGCGCCGACGTAGTTTTCCGCGAGCGCCGTCGCCAGCGCGCGCGACCCGACGACGTTGTCCAGTTCGGCGCGCTGCAGCTCGCGCTGGAACGGCGAGGCGTCGGCGAAGGTATGCAGCATGCTCGTCATCCACCACGAGAAGTACTCGGCACGCCAGACGCGCTTGAGGGCATCGTCCGTGTAGCGGTCGAGCCGCTCGCTGCTGCCGCGGCGGTAGAAGTCGTCCAGGCCGGCGGCCAGCAGGCGCACGTCGGACACGGCCAGGTTCATGCCCTTGGCGCCCGTGGGCGGCACGATGTGGGCGGCGTCGCCGGCCAGGAACAGGCGGCCGGACTGCATCGGCGTCGAGACGAAGCTGCGCATCGGCACGATGTTCTTCTGGAAGATCCGGCCTTCCGTGACGCGCCAGCCGTCGCGGTTCTCGAGGCGCGCATGCAGTTCCGCCCAGATGCGGTCGTCCGACCAGTTGTCGACGCTGTCCTTGGGGTCGCACTGGAAGTACATCCTCTGCACGGTCGGCGAACGCGTGCTGACGAGGGCGAAGCCGCGCTCGTGGCGGGCATAGATCAGCTCCTCCGACGACGGCGGCGCTTCCACCAGGATGCCGAACCAGCCGAACGGGTAGACGCGCTGGTAATCCTCGCGCCCCGCTTGCGGCATCGCGGGCCGCGCCACGCCGTGGAAGCCGTCGCAGCCGGCGATGAAATCCGCCTCGATGCGCTGCGCCTGCCCCGCATGCGTGAAGGTGACGGACGGCCGCGCGCCGTCCAGCCCGTGCAGCGCGACGTCGCGCACGCCGAAGAACAGCTGCCCGTCTGCCGCGACGCGCGCCGCCACCAGGTCCTTGATGACCTCGTGCTGGGCATACACGCTGATCGACTTGCCGGTGAGCTCGCGCAGGTCGATGCGGTGGCGCCGTCCCGCGTAGGCCAGCTCGAAGCCGTGGTGCAGTGCGCCTTCGGCACGCATGCGGTCGCCGACGCCGGCCTCGTTCAGCAAGTCCATGGTGCCCTGCTCGAGCACGCCGGCGCGGATCGTCGACTCGATGTCCTCGCGGCTACGGGACTCGAGCACGACGGATTCGATTCCCTGCAGGTGCAGCAGGTGGGACAGCAGCAGGCCGGCCGGGCCCGCGCCGATGATGGCAACTTGGGTACGCATGTCGTCTCCTCGAATGGTTTGTTTTCGAAAATACTAGATGCCGCCGCGGCGTTTTGAAATGGATGAAATCGTCGATTTCTGGTACTTTTTCGTCATGCCCGCACATCCACACGACACCCCCGACGTTCCCCGCTTCGCCCTCTACGGCGAGCAAACGCCTGCCGAGGCCGTGCATATCGAGCTGATCGCCACGCGCAGCCGCCTGCACGACTGGCATATCGACAGGCACACGCACCCGGGCCTGTTTCAAGTACTTTTTTTACTCAGCGGCAAAGTGCGCGCGTCGATCGAGGACACGAAGTGGGACTGCCGCGGGCCCGTCGCGATCACCGTCCACCCGTCCGCCGTGCACGGCTTCGCGTTCTCGGAAGGCGCGCAGGGCTATGTGCTGACGGTGGACCAGAACGTGCTGTTCTCGACGCCGGACGATGCGGGCGAACTGTTCGCGCCCCTGTTCGCGGCGCCCTTGGCGCTGACGCTGGCGCGCCAGCCGCGCGCGCGCATGCAGGCGCTGCTGGCGAACCTGCTGGAGGAAGCGGCGTGGCCGCAGCAGGGCAATGCGCTGATGCTGGAGTGGCTCGCGCGCAGCGTGCTGCTGCTGCTGGCGCGCATCCATGCGGAACACAGCGCGGCCAGCGCGACGGGGCATGGCGAGTTCCGCCTGTTCGCGGCCTACCGCGCCGCCGTCGAGCAGCACTACAAGAGCGGCGCGCCGATCGCCGACTATGCGGCCCGGCTCGGAGTGACGCCCGTGCGCCTGAACCGCCTGTGCCTGAAAATGACGGGCAAGTCGGCGTTCGACATCATCCAGGACCGCCTGATGCTCGAAGCCTGCCGCAAGCTGACCTATGCGCCGTCCAGCGTGGCCAGCGTCGCCTACGAACTCGGATTCCAGGATCCCGCCTACTTCAGCCGCGCGTTCAAGCGGCATACGGGGCTCACGCCGCGCGCGTTCCGCGAGCGCCGCGGCGCCTGAGTTCAGCGATCCGTCTCAGAGATCCAGTACCAGCAGCGGCGTCTTCGCGCGCGAGCAGCAAGGCGTGAACTGGTCGTTGGCCGCCTGCTCTTCCTCGGTCAGGTACATGTCGCGGTGGTCCGGCACGCCTTCCAGCACCCGCGTCAGGCAGGTGCCGCACACGCCTTCCTCGCAGGAATACGGAATCGCGATTCCCTCGGCTTCCAGTGCCTTGAGCGCCGTGGTGCCGGCCGGGACGGCCACGATCCTGCCGTTCGAGGCCAGCCTGACCTCGAACGGCCGGTCGCCGGCCGTGTCCTGCGCCGCGGCGCCGAAGTACTCGACGTGCAGCTGCGCCGGCGCCCAGCCGAGCGTGCGGGCGCTGCCCAGCACGTGGTCGATGAAGCCCTGCGGACCGCACGCGTAGAGGTGCGTATCGGCATCCGGAGCGGCCAACAGCGTGTCGAGGTCCAGCCGTTGCGCGGCGTCGCCGCCGTCGTAGTGGAAGTGCACCCGCGCGGCCAGGTGCGAGGCGGCCAGGCGTTCCTTGAAGGCGGCGCGTTCCGGCGAGCGGGCGCTGTAGTGCATCTCGAAGTCGGCGCCGCGGGCGGCCAGCGTCTCGGCCATCGCCAGGATCGGCGTGATGCCGATGCCGCCCGCGAACAGCAGCGTGCGCTTCGCCTCGACCAGCGCGAAGTGGTTCTTCGGCGCGCTGATGGTCAGCGTGGATCCCGTATCGATGCGGTCGTGCATGGCCTGGGAACCGCCGCGCGAATTGGCGTCGCGCAGCACGCCGATCTGGTAGCGCTGCGTCTCGCCCGGCGGGTTGCACAGCGAATACTGGCGCACCAGGTTGGCGCCCAGATGCACGTCGATGTGGGCGCCGGCCTCGAAGGAAGGCAGCGGCGCGCCGTCCAGCCGCGCCAGCTCGTAGCTGCAGATGCCGTCGGCTTCGCTCGTCTTGCGCGTCACGCGCACGTCGAACGTGTTCACGGTGGTATTCATACGGCTGCCTCCCCCACCTGGCCGGCCTGCTCGCGCGCCAGCCACCCGTCGATGATGCGGCGCGACTGGACGCCGCCGGCGTCGATGTTCAGCATCAGCAGCTTGCGCTCCGGGTGGCGCAGGATGTTCTGCTGCTGCAGTTCGAGCATCTCGCGGTCTTCGCTGAAGATCTTGCCTTGGCCTTCGCGGATCGTGCGCGTGAGCGCCTCGTCGTCCGGCTTGAAGTTGCGCGCCATGCCCCAGAAGTACCAGTGCGACGTCTCCGTTTCCGGGGTGATGAAGTCGACCACGATGCTCGATGCCTTGTGTGCCGGATCGGCCGCGTAGCCGCCCTTGCCCGCGTGCGCCACGCCCACCTCGATCATCACGTGGCTGGGCGCGTTGAAGCGGCAGATCTGCCAGCGGTCGACCGGCACGTCGTCGGCCAGGCCGTTGCCGCGCAGCGCCGCCTGCCAGAACGGCGGCGGCATGATGTTTTCCATGAAGCGGCTGGTCACCACCTGCTCGCCTTCGGCCTTGGTCGTCACCGGCGCCTCGTCGATTTCCTTCTGGCCGATGCTGGACGCGTGCACATAGGTCTCGTGCGTCAAGTCCATCAGGTTGTCGACCATCAGGCGGTAATCGCAGTTGATGTGGTACAGGCCGCCCCCGTAGGCCCATTCCGGATTGTCGGCCCATTCCAGGTGGTGGATGGTGGCCGGATCGGCCTTCTCCCGCTCGCCCGGCCAGACCCAGATGAAACCGTAGCGTTCCTCGACCGCGTAGCTGCGGATGCACGGAAAGCCGCGCACGCGCTGGCCCGGCATGCTGATGGCCTTGCCTTCGCAACCCATCTCCAGGCCGTGGTAGCCGCACACCAGGTTGCCGTCGCGCACGAAGCCGAGCGACAAGGGCGCGCCGCGGTGCGGGCAAAAATCCTCCACGGCGGCGACCTTGCCTTCCTTGCCGCGGTAAAACACGATCTTCTCGCCGCAGATCTGGCGACCCAGCGGCTTGCCTTCGATTTCGTCCGGGGTGCAAGCGACGTACCAGGCGTTCTTCGGGAACATGTTTGTCTCCTTTTCGGTTTATATTCAGTGCACTGAATGTGAGAAAATTATCACGCGTTCGCACGACGATGTAAACCGGGGAGCCGCTTATTTCGATGGTGCGCCGCACCAACGCACGCGTTCACGAACACACGCGCCGATATGCGCGCTTACACTCTTTGCCATCCATGTCCTCCACCACCGAACGCGGCACGCCGGACGCGCCGCTCGACCTCTACGAACATCCGGGCCACCTGCTGCGCAGAGCCCAGCAGATCGCCGTGTCGATCTTCTACGATGAAATGGGAACCGAGCTGACGCCGGTGCAGTACGCCATCCTCAGCCGGCTGGCCGCGCATCCCGGCATCGACCAGGTCTCGCTGGCGGGGCTCGCGGCCATCGACACCTCGACGGGCGCGACGGTCTGCGCGCGGCTCGAAGAGAAAGGACTGCTCGAGCGCAAGATCATTCCGCACAACCGCCGCCAGCGCGCGCTGTCGATCACGCCCGAGGGTGTCCGCCTGCTTGCCGCGCTGGAACACGGGGCACAGCGCCTGCGCCAGCGCCTGCTGGCGCCCCTCGACCCGCAGGAACAGGCGCAATTCATGACCCTGCTCGACAAGCTGGTCAGCGCGAACAACGAACAGAGCCGTGCGCCGCTGGCCATGCCGGGCAGCTTGCCCGCAGCCTGAATCCCCGCGCCGCCGGCCGGCGCCCCGTCACGGAGCCCGGTGCCCCGTCTCCGCTGCGTTGCTACGGTCTTCGCTACGCCCTTCGCCACCCCCTTCGCCCTGATTCGCCGCGATCTCGGCCAGGATGTCGATGAGGTGCGCCGGGTCGACGGGCTTGACCAGGTGATGGGAAAAGCCCGCTGCCAGCGACTGCCTGCGGTCGCTGTCGTGACCATAGCCGGAAACGGCGATCAGGACGGCGCCGGCCGTTTCCGGCTGGGCGCGCAGGCGCATGGCCAGTTCGTTGCCGTCGATTTCGGGCAAGCCGATGTCGAGCAGGCACACCTGCGGCCGTTCGACACGCGCACGGGCCAGGGCCGCGCGGGAACCGACTTCGACGGCCACATGGTGGCCTTCGCTCTCGAGCACCGTGCCCAGCATCGCGGCGGCATCGACGTTGTCGTCGACGACGAGTATGCGCAGGGCGGAGGCCGTGCGCCGGCTCGCCCGCGGACTCGTCCCGGCCGCTGCGGAGCCCGACTCGCCGTCGAGCCGGGGCAGCCACACCGAGAAACGGCTGCCCTGCCCCGGTCCGTCGCTATGGCAGGTGACCTCGCCGCCATGCAGCTCGACGATGCTCTTCACCAGCGCCAGGCCGAGTCCCAGGCCGCCGGCCGACCGGTCCGGCGTGCGCTCGGCCTGCGTGAACAGTTCGAACACGTGCGACGTCAGGTCCGCGCTCATGCCGATGCCGTTGTCGGCGACGTCGATGACGACGCCGTCCGCCCGCACATCCAGGCCCAGCGTGATGACG
Organism: Massilia paldalensis; assembly: GCF_044901715.1. Classification (NCBI taxonomy): domain Bacteria; kingdom Pseudomonadati; phylum Pseudomonadota; class Betaproteobacteria; order Burkholderiales; family Oxalobacteraceae; genus Massilia; species Massilia paldalensis. The sequence goes on along the minus strand of NZ_JBJCIU010000001.1, from coordinate 921,190 downwards.
CCTCCGTCCGGCGTGTATTTGGCTGCGTTGTTGAGGATGTTCGCCACCACCTGCACCAGCCGCTTCTTGTCGCCCATGACGAGCGCGCTTTCCGGGGAGATGCGCGTATGCAGGGCGTGGCGTTTGCCCTGGATGAGCGGCGTCACCTGTTCGGCCGCATCGATGACGACGTTGCGCAGGTCGACCCGTGCATTTTCCAGTTCGACCAGGCCACGCGTGACGCGCGACACGTCGAGCAGGTCGTTGATCAGGTGCGTCATGTGGTCGACCTGGCGGCCGATGATCTCGCTCGTCTGGCGCAACCGGTCCGTGTCCAGCCGCCCCAGCCGCAACAGGTGCGCCGCGGCGCCGATCGGTGCCAGCGGATTGCGCAGCTCGTGCGCGAGCATCGCCAGGAAGTCGTCCTTGCGCCGGGCCGCGTCCCGCAGCTGCTCTTCGATCGCCTTGCGTTCGCCGATATCCCGGAAAAACACGGCGAGGCGCTGCTCCGGCAACGGGTAGGCACGGATTTCGAGCCACAAGCCGGTGCCGTCGTGCAGCACCTGGCGGTATTCGAGCGTGCCGGCGCCCGACTGTGCCTGGACGCGCCGGCACAGCGTCTCGATCTCGCTTCCCTGCAGGCAGGGCATGGCCGCCAGCACGTGCTTGCCCAGGAGTTCCGAAGACGGCAGGCGCGACAGCTGGGCCCCGATGTCGTTGATCTGCAGGAGCGTCCCGTCGCTGTCGAGCAGGGCGAACCCTTCGGCCATGCTCCTGAAAATCTCCTGGCTCTGGTCGCGCTCCGTCCGCAACTCATGCTGGAACCGCGCGCTTTCCACGGCAAACCGGGTACGGTCGACCATGTCCTCCGCCATGCCGATGTCGTCGGGCGACCACGCATGGACCTCGTCGTCGTGGACGCTCAACACGGCACGCAAGCGCCCATCCTTCACGAGGGGAATCGCCAGCACGGAACGAATGCCCGACGCCATGTAATTGGCCACGTGCGGCAGGGCTTCGTCGACGCGCATCACGTCGTCGATCACGAGGTTGCGTCCTGAACGCAGGATATCGGCCACGGCCGCACCGAAATCGTCCATCCGCAGCCGCATGCCTCCCATCGATGCGAGCGTGCCGTCGGTCCAGTCACGCTTCAAGGCGAGGTACGCCCCCGTGTCGTCCGCCTCGCCGTAGACCACGCGCTTGCCGCCCAGCGCCTTGCCGAGCAGCTCGCAAGCCACGGCCGTCACCTCCTCCGGATCCAGCAGCGGACGGATGCGGTCGGCCAGCGTCAGTTCGAACGAGCGGCGGCGCTCCTCCCTCTCCAGCGCCATCTTGCGCATGGTTTCTTCGTGGATGTCGGTCGAGGTGCCGAACCAGCGGTCGATGGCGCCCGCGCTGTCGAAGAAGGGTTCGGCGCGCACGAGGAACCAGCGGTATTCCCCGGTCCGAGAGCGGATGCGGTGCTCGACGTCGAAGGCCTCGCCACGCGCGTAAGCGTGTTCCCACGCCGCCATGGTGTGCGCCTGGTCGTCCGGGTGGACATGCTGGTTGGCGACGTCCGCCGGCGTGGAGGAAGCGATGGGCGCACCGGTATAGTCGTCCCACTGGCGGTTGAAATAGACGGCCTCGCCGGATGCCATGACGATCCAGATGATCTGGGGCACGGAATCGGCCATCAGGCGGAAATTGCGTTCGCTTTCCCGCAGCGCGCGTTCCGTCGACACTTGCGCGCTGACGTCGCGCACATGGAAGGCCAGTTCGCCTGCCGCAGGGGCAACGACTTGAAACTCAACCCATTTTTCGTGTGCCGGAAAACGGAGATTGAAAACGGCAGTCGTACCCTGGGTCGATGCCACGCGACAAGCTGCTTCGACGGCGCTGCGATCGATGGCAGGCAGTACTTCCCACATGCTCTTGCCCACGACCTCGTCGCTCTCCACGCCCAGCAACTGCGCGGCAGATCGATTCAGATAATGGAATGCCCAATGCTCACCGACCGAAAAAAACGCGGTCGGCATTGCTTCCAGGTACGCAAACGCCTGGTTTGTCGACCATTGCGCGTTTCGATTGCCAACATCCATGTGCATCTCTTCGGTTTCGTAACGATCCCAATTATATGATGGCAGATGGATCCGTCAGCGCGAGCAAAGACAAGGCACTGCAGAACCGAAGCCGGCCGCCGTTCGCCACCTCCCTGTGGGTACCTCCACACGACCGTTACGCGGTATACGATGCAGCATCGACCTTGGCGAGATGCTCGGACAATAACTCGACAAACGCATGGATCTTTCGCGATCCACGCCGGTTGGATTGGTACAGGGCATACATCGCCACATCCATCGACCCGGGATTCACATCGTAGCCGTCCAGGACTTGCACCAGCCGTCCCGCCCGCAGGTCGTCCTGCACCAGCCAGCGCGCCAGCATCGCGATGCCCAAGCCGGACATGGCTGCTTGGCGCAGCAGTTCGCCGTTATTCGCCTGCACGACGCTGTTGACGGCGATGTCCTCGATTGGCATGTGTTCCGCCGGCACATCTCCCACCGCATCGTTGCGGCGCAGGCGCCAGGTGCGACGGTTGTCGGCGAACGAGAACTGCAGGCAGTCGTGTTCGAGCAGGTCGGCCGGATGGCCTGGCGTGCCCCGTTCGGCCAGATAGGCCGGGCTGGCGCACAGCAGCCGCTGGTGCGCCGCGAGACGGCGCGCCACCAGATTTGCCTGCGCATCGACGTTGCCGATGCGGATGGCGACGTCGATCGATTCATCGATGAGATTGCTGGCGTTGTCGCTGAGCCGAAGATCGACCGCCAGACGCGGATGGCGCCGCCGCAACTCGAGCAGGATCGGTGAAAAGTACATCGTCGCAAACGTCACCGGCGCGGCGACGCAGATCACGCCGCTGATGTCAGTGGCGCGATCGGAGACGGCATCGTCGGCCGCGTCGAGCTGTTCGAGGATACGCTGCGCATCCTCATAATAAGCGCGGCCCGCGGCCGTCAATGTGACGCTGCGCGTGGACCGGTTGAGCAACACCGCGCCCAGGCGCTGCTCGAGCGCGTCGACCAGCCGTGTCACAGATGATGTAGCGCTGCCGAGCTGGCGCGCAGCAGTCGAGAATCCGCCGGTGGAGGCAACGATGCAGAAAGTCTTCAGTTCGGCAAATCGATCCATGATCTCGCTTGGGTTGCTGTTCTGAGCCGCATGTTACCTCACGGCAGGCGGGCCAAAAAGAACCTGCTTGCGGTCGCTGGCCGCAGCATATGGCGCCTTCAGAACCGGTGACGGATGCCCAGCGCATAGGTCTTCGCCCGGTTGGCGCCGGATAACCTGTCGACCTGCGCGACCGCATACGCGTCGGTGCGCCGCGACAAGGCATAGTCGTAGCCGATGGCGCCCGTGTCGCGCCGGGCGGGCGCGGCTCCCGCCGCATCAATGGTCGTCCTGGCCCAGGAAGCCATGATGCTGCCACCGCCTGCCCGGATGGCGACGCCGGCCTGCCCCGTACGCGCCTCCAGGTCGGGAGCGTCGCTGTCGGCAAGGTCGTACGATCCGAACAGCTTGATGCGGCCCAGGTCGTAGCTGCCGCCCACGAAATATGTGGACTGCTCCGACCTGCCGACCGCCGCCAGGCCGGGGCCGACGCGCACGCGCTGCGCGGTCGCGTACAGCACGGCCGGACCGGAGACCCAGCTCAGTGTCGCATTCAGGTTGTGCGCCGACGTGCCGAACGCGGTTTCGCCGAGCCCGGCCAGGACGGCCAGTTTGGCGCCCGCCATTGCCGGCGTCGTGTACGAGACGACGTTGTCCCAGCTCGTGTCGCCGGACACGGCGCGCCCCTGCTGAGGCGACCAGATCTGGGCAAGCAACGGCGCCAGCCGGATCGAGCCGCCGAACGGATTGGACTGCGCCGTCGCGACGAACAGGGGATTCAGGATCCGCCCCATCTTCAGTTCGCCCAACGGTCCCTGCAGTCCGACGAAGGCATTGCGGGCGAACATCGCGTCGGTCGGCGTCCGGCCGCTCGCGCCCGTGTCGAGCTGCAGATAGCCTTCGACCGTATAGATCGCCCGCGTGCCGCCGCCCAGCGGCTCGCTGCCGCTCCATCCCCAGAACGAGGTCTGCATGCCGCCGTTGTTGACCATGGTCGACGCCCGGTCGCCGGCGCTCGTCTCGGAACGTCCACCCCATAGGTCGAGCACACCGTACAACTGTGGCGCCGTCTGCGCGCACGCGCTGCCCCCGATGACCAGCATTGACGCCATGCCTGCAAAAGCACGAGCTGCCTTCATTTCCACTCCTGTTCATGATCGATATTTAGATTATCGTTCGATCACTTAAGGATGTACACTGCAGGCTCGATGAAATGCCGGATACTTGCATTTTGTTGCGTTAGAACAAAATTCAAGGGATCGATACGGCGACCATTGATGATCGATCTATCACTTAAAAGGAGACGATGATGACGGACAGGAGGCAGTTTCTCGGACAGGGCGTGGCGGCGGTCGGCGGTATCGTGCTTACCGGTTGCGGGGTGCTGGGCGCGGCGCGGGCGACCCCCGCCGCGCCGTCCGGCACGCCCGCCGCACCGGGGCGCCGCGCCGCCAGGAGCATCGACGTGCATGCGCACTGCGTGGTTCCCGAGGCGCTGGCGCTGGCGGGCATGGATGTCTTCGCCCTGTATCCGAAGACCATGAAAGGCGGACAGGAAAACGTGATCGTGATCGCGGAGCGGCTGGCGGCGATGGACGCCCAGGGCGTCGACATGGAGGTACTGAGCATCAACCCGTTTTGGTACTCGCAGGAGCGCGCTACGTCGGCGCGGATCGTGCGCCTGCAGAACGAGAAACTGGCGGAACTGTGCGCGGCGAAGCCGGATCGCTTCGCCGCCTTCGCCTCGCTGTCGCTGCAGCATCCGGACTTGGCGGTGCGCGAGCTCGACGACGCGGTGCGTCGACTCGGCTTGCGCGGTGCGGCGATCGGCGGCAGCGTGGACGGCGTGATGTTTGCCGACCCCCGCTTCGATTCCGTCTGGGCACGCGCCCAGGAGCTGGGCGCCACGCTGTTCATCCACCCGACCGGCATCCCCGAGATGGCGCGGCGCTTTGCCGGCAATGGCTGGATGGCGAACGTGATCGGTTATCCGCTCGAGACCACGACGGCACTGCAGCACTTCATCTTCGAAGGAGTGCTCGACCGCTTTCCGGCGCTGAAGATCTGCGCTGCGCATGGCGGCGGTTATCTTCCAACCTCCGCTGCGCGCATGGACCATGGATGCTTCGTCAATCCAGGCGCCTGTGCCCACGGGCCGGCATTGAAGAAGAAGCCCAGCGAGTATGTGAGCCAGCTGTTCTTCGACAGCCTGGTCTTCACGCCGGAGGCGCTGCAGCACCTGGTGCGCCAAGTCGGCGTGTCTCAGGTCGTACTGGGATCGGACCACCCGTTCCCGTGGTCCGGCCGGCCGGCCGAGCACGTACTCGGCACGCCGGGCTTGTCCGACGCGGACAAGGAAGCCATCCTGGGAGGCAACGCTCGCCGGATGCTGGGACTGGCCTGAACGCTCAGGCCTTGCGGATGCGCTTCAGCACCGAGGGAGCGCTGTCCAGGAATGCCTCGACTTTCTGCGCGATCAGGCGGTCGAGGTCCTTCGGCACCGGCATCCCGTAGATCCACTTGCGCACGCCGACGTAGAAGATGGCGGCGTGCATGCCCCAGATGAATTCGATCTCGTCCTCGTACTGCTGGGGGGTCGGATCGGCAACCTTGAACTGGCGCCTCATCTCGGTCAGCACGACGTCGAACACCCGTTCGCGCAGGCGCGCGAGATAGCGGTTGTTGATACCTTCACGCGTCAATCCGGCGAAGATGAAGATGCGGATCCAGTCGCTCTTGAGGATCACGCGGCCGTACTGCTGGTAGAACTCGAGCAGGCGTTCGTGCAGGGGACGGGCCTGGTCCCTGAGGATGTCTTCCCACTCCGGATTCCAGCGCGACAGGTAGACCTCGTGGAACACGCGATCGGCAAGCGCATCCTTGTTCGGAAAATAGCGGTACAGGAGCGGCTGGGAGACGCCGATCTCCTTCGCCAGTTCGCGGGTGCTGGCGGAAAACCCGTAGGTGGCGAAATACTTGATGGCCTTCTGGACGATCAACTGCTCGCGCTCCTCGGGAGCGAGGCGGCGCGTCACTCCCCGCGCCGCCGCTGCCGCCTCCGGCGCCTTCGTCGCCTTCGCCGTACCGGTCTTCTTTACGATAATCGAACTCATGATGGCCTTTTGCTGTATGCGCCGAGTATAGTGATCCGATTATCGTTTGACAAATCAGTCGGTGGCAGCGTGGTCGTCCTCCGTCTCGAACTGGGGCGGCACGGCCGTCTCCCGCATGACAGCGGCGGGCGTGCGGTACAGTTCCGCCATGCGCACTTCATGCGCCGTCGCCAGCTGTGCCTGCATGTAGGCGCCCAGGTGGCGCGCATGGGCGACGATGCGCTTGCCGTAGGCGACCCGCTCGCGCGAATACCCGGACAGCGCTTCCTCCACCGGACAGCGCTCCAGCCAGGCCAGCAGCGCCAAGGCATCGCGCGCGGCCTTGGTCACGCCCATCCCGCAATGGGGACGCGCGACGAAGGCCGCGTCGCCCAGCAGCGCAACCCGCCCGAACGCCAGGTTCGGCGATTCCAGGTCGTAGATCGGCTGGAAGAACGGCTGCGCGGTACGCTCGACCACTTCCGCAAACTGCGGCGCCAGGGTGTCACGCGCCACCGCCCGGACCTCGCGCAACACCGCATCCGAGATCAGCGGCGGTGGAATACCCTTCTCGTAGACGCGGCCGGCGGCGTCGGTCGACAGGCGCGTCACCTCGGCCGCGTCCGCCGGGCGGTACCAGACGAAATTGTAGCGCCGCGCTCCCGCTTCCATCGCATTGCCGGCCCCCGCGACCGGATAGCCCAGCATCTGTTCGCGTTGCGGCAGGCAGAAGCCGAAGTGGCCGAACAGGCGGGCATGCGTCGCCGGGCTGAGCGCGCTTTCGTCGACGAGGCCGCGCCAGGCGACGTAGCCTGCATAGGCCGGCTGTACCTCCGGCGCCAGCAGCGCGCGCACCGTCGAACGGATGCCGTCCGCCGCCAGCAGCAGGTCGGCGGTGGCGCTGCCGCCGTCCGCGAACTGAGCGCTGACGCCGCGCTCGTCCTGCGCCAGGCCGACCAGGTGCTTGCCGTTGTGGTAGCAGGCGTCCGGCAGGGCCGCGCGGAGCAGCGCGTACAGCCGTCCCCAGGCGGTAAGGACTTGCGGATGCGCGTGCTCGCCGATCACGCTGCCGTCGCGCGCCAGTGTCAGGCGCGCATCCACACGTACGCCGAGGTCGCGGTCGTCGATCCCGATCAGCGCCAGTATGTCGAACAATTCCGGATGGGTGACGACGCCGGCGCCGCGTTCGGCCAGTTCCTCGCTTACCCGCTCGTATACATCCACTTTCCAGCCCGCGCGGTGCAACAGGTTGGCGGCGAACAGGCCGCCCAGCGAACCGCCGATGATGGCCACGTGTCCCTTCGACATGGCGTTCTCCTTCATGCCAACCCGAGGCTGCGCGCCTCGTCGTTGGGGTAGTTCATTTCGATCGTCACCCCGCTGGGGTCGGTGAGGAACAGCTGGAACAGGCCAAGCGAGGGCACGGTGCGCTCGGTGAACGCGTGGCCGGTCGCGGCCAGCCGCGCCCGCATCGGCTCCAGGCCAGTGGTCAGGAAGGCGACGTGGTCGACGGCGCCGGTACCGCTCAACGCGGCCTCGTCCTTGTCGCCGAGATAATCCTTCAGGCCTTGCGCATCGTGCGGGTCGATCCCGATGATGTGCACGACGCCGAAGTCGGCCTCGTCGCCACCCGCATACAGCCAGATGCCCGGAAACTTGAATGGCGGGCGAAAGCCCTCCTCCAGTCCCAGGATCTCGGTGTAGAAGCGCCGCGACGCTTCCAGGTCACCGGTGCGGATCGAATAATGGCCCAGTTTTCGTATTCCCATGATCTCCTCCATCGTGTCAGGTACGAATGAATATAGGTGATCGATCGATCAATAGCAAGCGTGATCGTCACAAATCTCGCTTGACATTCCAACCGTGCCGTCCGATTATTTATCGAACGCTCATTAAAAAGGAAACCCCGGCAGCCGCCGGCAGGTTTCGACAACGGAGACGACATGATCAAGTTTGCCCTGCTTGCCAGCGCAGCCTGCCTGGCCTGCGCGACGGTTCCATCCCGCGCGGCCGGCGCGCCGCCCACTCCGATCCGCATCGGCCTGCCGGTGCCGCTTACCGGCCCCTACGGCGCGGAAGCCCAGGACCAGGTCCGCAACGCGACACTCGCGATCCAGGAATTCAACGACGCCGGCGGGCTGGCCGGCCGCAAGGCCGAGCTCCTGGTAAGGGACGACCGGCTCAACCCGGCGGAAGCGGCGACGCGCGCGCTCGAGCTGATCGACAAGGACCATGCCGACTTCATCGTCGGCAGCCTGTCGGCGGCGACCCAACTGGCCGTCAACAACGTGATCCGGCAGCGCCGCGTGCCGTACATCTCGATCAGCCAGTCGGATGCGATCAACGAGGCGGCCGACTTCTCGCGCTACACGTTCCACGAATCGCTGAATCCGCACATGACGACGCAGGCCGTCGGGCGCTACGCATTCAGGAAGGGCATGCGCATTGCCTTCCTCACGGCCGACTATGCCTACGGCCAGGAAATGACGCGCGGCTTCACGCGGGTCGCGAAGGAAGTCGGAGCTCAGGTCGTGGGCGAAATACGCCATCCGCTCGGGGCCACCGATTATTCGCCGTTCCTGCCGCGACTGATGGCGATGCACCCCGATGTACTCGTCTTCAACAACTTCGGCCGCGACAATCAGATTTCGATCAAGCAGGCAGCCGAATTCGGCATGAAAAGCAATATGCGGTTCGTGACGCCGGTGCTGACCTACACGTCGCGCGTCGCGGCCGGCGCGCGCGTCTACGACGGCGTCATCGGCGGCAGCTCGTATTACTGGGGAATCGAGGCGACCACGCCGGCAGCGCGGGCACTCAACGACCGCTACCGCAAGGCCTACGGCGGCGCCGTCCCCTCCGACTACGGCACGATGGCGTATTCCGCCGTCAAGTCGCTGCTGCTGGCGGTCAAGGCGGCGGGCAGCAGCGATGCGGAAAAAGTCATCGACGCGCTGGTCGCGCTGCGCTACGACACCTATAAGGGCATCCAGTCCTACCGTGCCTGCGACCACCAGTCGGTCCAGTCGGTGCTGGTGCTGCAGTCGAAGGCGGCGCCTTCCGGCTCGCCCGACCTGTTCTCCGTGCTGCATGTCGCGCCCGCATCCACCTCGGCCCTGCGCAGCTGCGCCGAATTGGGCCACAAGCCGGCGCCCTGAATCCAACCGGATCACCGGCGGACCACGGCCCGCCCGACCTTCCACCTTTTCCGCAGGAGGCATCATGGATGGCATTACTCCCCAGCTGGTCGGACTCCAGCTGTTTACCGGACTCGCGCTGGGCGCGATCTACGTGCTGCTCGCGGTCGGCCTGTCGCTGATCTTCGGCATGCTCACCGTCGTGAATTTCGCGCACGGCGCCTTCTTCATGGTCGGCGCCTATACCGGCTACGCCCTGTACCGGGTACTGCCGAATTTCTGGCTGTGCCTCGTGCTAGTCCCCCTCGTCGTCGGGGCGTTCGGCATGCTGGTCGAACGCACGCTCGTGCGGCCCTTGTACGGCCGCGGCATCGACTACCCCCTGCTGCTGACCTTCGGTCTTGCCTACGTGATGATCGAAGCCGTGCGCATCGGGTTCGGAAAACAGGGGATGCCGGTCGACGGCCCGGCGCTGCTGGAGGGTTCGGCCAATATCCTGGTCGGCCAGTTTCCGCTGTACCGGCTGTTCGTCATCGGCGCCACGGCGCTGGTGCTGACCGGCCTGTGGCTGTTCATCGAAAAGACCTCGTTCGGACTGATCGTGCGGGCCGGCGCGCGCGACCCGCAGATCGTCAGGATCCTCGGCATCGACGTGGCCCGCGTCTGGCTGATCGTGTTCGGCCTCGGCACCGGCGTCGCGGGGCTGGCGGGCTTCCTGGCCGCCCCCATCCAGGGCATCAGTCCCGAGATGGGCGGCTCGGTCCTGACCGTCGCCTTCGTGGTGACCGTCGTCGGCGGCATGGGCTCGCTGGTCGGCGCCGTCGTGGCGGGCATCCTGATCGGTATCGTGGAAAGCCTGGCCGTGCTGTTCGTGCCGGAAGCGGCCAAGGTGTCGATGTTCGTCATCATGGCCGTGGTCTTGCTGGTGCGTCCGCGGGGCTTGTTCGGGCGTGCTGCCCTTGCGTCTTGAAAGGTCAACGATGAACGTGCATACCGATATCCTGCAACGCGTCGGCACGACGCGCCCTCTTTTCGATCGCATCCGCGCCCACCGTGTGCTTGCCAGCGTGCTGGTGCTGCTGGCGCTGCCCTGGCTGGTCCCGAACGGATCGGTCGCGGTCAACATCCTGATCTATGGCCTGTTCGGCGTCGGCTTCAATCTGGTGTTCGGGTACATGGGCATGCTGTCGTTCGGCCATGCGGCATTGTTCGGCATCGGCGCCTACTGTGCCGGGATCCTGATCGCACAGGAGGCCCTGCCATGGTGGATCGCACTGCCGGCGGCGGTGCTGGCCGCCGCCATCCTCGCGCTGGCGATGGGCCTGCTGGCGATCCGCACGCGCGGCATCTATTTCGCCATGGTGACGCTGGCGCTGTCGCAATGCGTGTATTTCCTCGTCTACCAGTTTCCCCGCTCCGGCGGGGAGAACGGCTTGCGCGGCGTGAACGTCGCACAGGTCCGCCTGGCCGGCCTGCACATCGACCTGCTCGACCCGACCGCCAAATACCTGGCCTTCCTCGCCGTGGTCGCCGTGGCCTTGCTGGCCCTGTCCCGGGTGCTCGAGTCGCCGTTCGGCGGCGCCGTCGAAGCCATCCGGGAAAACGAGGCCCGCGCGCGCGCATGCGGCTTCGATGTCGAGCAGACCAAGCTGCTGGCCTTCGTGCTGTCGGGCGGCCTGTGCGGACTGGCGGGTGCGCTCGGTGCGATCCACCTGTCCAGCGTCGCGATCGAAAGCCTGCATTACGAAACGTCCGGCCTCGTCGTCATGATCTGCCTGCTGGGCGGCATGGGGACGTTCTTCGGGCCGTTCGTCGGCGCCGCGCTGTTCCTGCTGATCCAGGACACGTTCTCGCTGTGGACCGAGCACTGGCAACTGTACGTGGGCGCCGTTTTCATGTTCTTCGTCCTGTTCTTCCCGAAAGGGGTATGGGGCACGATTCTGGAGAAGATCCATGGCCGCTGACATCATCCTGCGCACGGAGCGCCTGACGCGCCGCTTCGGCAAGTTCATCGCCCTGAACGACGTGTCGGTCGCGTTCGAGCGCGGCAAGCTGACGTCCATCATCGGCCCCAACGGCGCCGGCAAGAGCACCTTCTTCAACGTCCTGTCGGGCAGCGTCGCGCCGTCGGCGGGCCGCGTGGTGTTCGACGGCATCGACGTGTCGGGCCTGCGCCAGCACCGCTTCGCCGGCCTCGGGGTGGCCAAGTCGTTCCAGACCACCAACGTGTTCCCGGCCTTCAGCACGCTCGACAACGTCTGTATCGCCCTGCAGGCGGGCGTGGCGCGCATGAACTTCTGGCGCCGCCGCGACACCCTCGACCTGGCGCCGCGCGCGAACGCGCTATTGCAGGCGGTCGGCATCGGCCAGCATGCCGCGCGCCCTGCCCGCGAGCTCGCGCACGGCCAGCAGCGTGCACTGGAGATCGCCATCGCCCTGGCTGCCGACCCCAAGCTGCTGCTGATGGACGAGCCGACCGCCGGCATGAGTCCGGAGGAAACCGTCACGATGATGGACCTGATACAGCGTCTGGCCGCGCAGCGCACCGTCGTGCTGGTCGAGCACAAGATGAAGATGGTGATGGGGATCAGCGACCGCATCGTCGTCCTGCACCACGGCGAGCTGCTGGCCACCGGCACGCCCGCCGACATCCGCGCCAACGATGACGTCAGGCGCGTCTACCTTGGCAAACACTGAGGACGCCATGCTCAAGATCGACAAGTTGAATGCCTGGTACGGCAGCAGCCATATCCTGCAGGATGTCTCGCTCGACATCGCCCGCGGCGAAGTCGTCGCGCTGCTCGGCCGCAACGGCGCCGGCAAGACCACGCTGCTCAAGAGCGTCATGGGCCTGCTGAAGAAGACCCGCGGCACCGTCGAGTTCGAAGCGCAGGATCTGCTGTCCCGGCCGGCCCACGCGCGTTCCCGACTGGGCCTGGCCTACGTGCCGGAAGAGCGTCGCATCGTGCCTGGCTTGACCGTGCTCGAGAACCTGCGTCTCGGGATCGTCGCGTCCGGGAAGATGAAACAAGAACGCGACATCGTCGAACGCATCGCCGCCACCTTCCCGCGTCTGAAGGAAAGGCTCGGCCAGGAAGCGGTGACCATGTCCGGCGGCGAGCAGCAGATGCTGGCGATTGCCCGCGCGCTCGCGTCCGATCCCGCCATGATTCTTCTCGACGAGCCGTCGGAAGGAATCATGCCCGTACTGGTCGACGAGATGTTCGCGCTGTTCGCGCAGCTCAAGCGCGACGGCAAGACGATCCTGCTGGTGGAGCAGAGCGTCGAAACGGCGCTGGGCATCTCCGACCGCGCCTACATCCTCGATCAGGGCGCCATCGTCCACAGCGGTCGCGCCGACGCCATGCTGGCGGACGCGGACATCCAGGCGCGCTATTGCGCCGTCTGACTCGGCTCATCTTTGCTCCAGGCGCAATAGTGTTGTCGGCTGCGGCCCGCTTATCGGCGGCGCGGCCGGCAGTTACAGTGGACGCCTCTTCCATTGGAGTCTCTCATGAACAACCTTCTCGCTCCCTTTCACCTTGGCCCCCTGGTCCTGCCGAACCGCATCGCGATGGTGCCGGTGACGCGCGCGCGTTCCGGCCACGACGGCGTACCGACCAGCGCCAACGCGGCCTATTACGCGCAACGCGCGTCCGCGGGCCTGATCGTCAGCGAAGCCACCAACGTGTCGCGCAACTCGGCCGCATTCGAACTGGCGCCGGGCATCCACAACCAGGCGCAGGTGCTGGGCTGGCGCCGCGTGGCCGAATCCGTGCATGCAAATGGCGGCAACCTGTTCATCCAGCTGTGGCATAGCGGCCGCGCCAGCTCGTATGCACTGCTGGACGGCCGCGAGCCGCTGGCGCCTTCTGCGGTCAACGACGACCTGCACCTGCTGCAGGCATACGGCGCGCTGGAGAACGGCTTCTACACGCGCATCGCGGCATCGCCCGCGCGCGAAATGAACATCAACGAGATCCACTTCGCGATCGAGGAATTCCGCGCGGCCGCGCGCAACGCCATCCGCGCCGGCGCCGACGGCGTCGAGATCCACGCCGGCAACGGCTACCTGCCGCAGCAATTCCTGTCCCCGCATACGAACCGCCGCACCGACCTGTTCGGCGGCAGCCTGCTGAACCGCGTGCGCTTCCTCGACCTGTTGCTGCGCGCGGTGCTGGAAGAGGTGCCGGCGGACCGGGTCGGGGTGCGCATCTCCCCGTTCGCCGCCTACAACAATGCAACCGATCCGGCGACCGAAGAAACCTACACCTACGTTGCGCGCCTGCTGAGCGCAGCAGGCATCGCCTACATCCATGCGGCCGACACCAATGCCTGGGGCGGCGCGCCCGACATGGAGCGCATCCTTGCGATCCTGAGGCCCAACTTCCGGGGTGCCATCATCGCCAACGGCGGCCTCGATCCGGACAGCGCCAATGCCCTGGTGGCGTCCGGCAAGGCCGACATGGTGTCGTTCGGCCGACGCTTCATCGCGAATCCGGACCTGGTGGAGCGCATCCGCCAGGGCGGCCCGTACAACGAGCCGGACCCGTTCACGTTCTACGGCGGGGGCGCGCGCGGTTACCTGGACTACGACGAGCTGGCGTCCGCTGCCTGACTGTGGCGTGGATGCGAATTCGCGCATCCACATCTTGTTAGTAATCGATCGATCATTTATTCTTAGATTTATTGACGTGAATCACTATTTCTCCTTTTGATGCATGTCACCTCATAAATCAAACGATCAATAAGGGACCCACATGGGACGCTTCACGTTTCGACAAAAACTATGGCTGCCGCTGGTCGCCAGCCTTGCCTGCCTGTGCGCTGTATCGATCTTCCAGGTATTGGAGGCGCGCGACCTGCGCTTCAGCGAGCGTCGCGCCGACCTGGCGGACGTGAGCAAGGTCGCCCTGTCGGCCGTCCGGGGCTTTGCCGCCGACGCCGCCGCGGGCCGGCTCACCGACGCGCAAGCGCAGGCACAGGCAAAGGCCGTGCTGAACAATCTGCGCTATGGCGAGGATGGCTACGTGGCGCTGATGGACCTGCAGGGGCGCGCCATCCAGAATCCTGGCAACCCCGCCAACGACGGCAAGGACATGAGCGGGTTCCGCAACCCCGACGGCGTGTACGTGTTCCGCGAGATCGCCGCCCTGGCCTCCTCGCCGGCCGGAGAGGGCTTCCTGTCCTACCTGTGGCAGCGGCCCGGCCATTCCGGCACCTCGGCCAAGCTGGCGCGCATCGTCAGCTACAAGCCGTGGGGCTGGGTGCTGGTGACCGGCGTTTACGTCGACGACATCAATGCCGCGTTCTTCGATTCCCTGGGAGCCGCCGCGCTGGTGGCCGGCGCCGTCTGCGTGCTGCTCGCGGCCATCGTCATCGGTGTCAACCGCAGCCTGCACCGTACCCTCGGCGGCAGTCCCGAATATGCCGTCGAGGTGGCGATGAGGATCGCGTCCAAGGACCTCGGCATGACCGTGGCCACCGGCGCCGCCGATCGTTCCAGCCTGTTGTACGCGATGAAGACCATGCAGGAGAACCTGGCCGGCATGATCGGCGCGATCCGGACCAGCGCCGAGGCCATCGCGGCCGCATCGTCGCAGATCGCCTCCGGCAACATCGACCTGTCCAACCGCACCGAATCGCAGGCCAGCTCGCTGGAAGAAACCGCCGCCTCGATGGAACAGCTGACCGAGGCCGTCGCCAACAACGCCGAGCATGCCCGGCACGCCAACACCCTGGCCGCTTCCGCGTCCGGGATCGCGCAGCGCGGCGGCGCGGCAGTTGCGCAAGTGGTGGACACCATGGCCGCCATCAACGGCAGCGCCGGCCGTATCGAAGCGATCATCGGCGTCATCGAGGGCATCGCCTTCCAGACCAACATCCTGGCGCTGAACGCCGCCGTCGAAGCCGCGCGTGCCGGCGATCAGGGCCGCGGCTTCGCAGTGGTCGCATCCGAGGTGCGCAACCTGGCGCAACGCAGCGCGGCGGCGGCGAAGGAAATCAAGGTGTTGATCGACGACAGCGTGCGCAACATCGGCACGGGCAGCGCGATGGTCGAGCGCGCCGGCATCACGATGGGCGAGGTCGTCGACAGCGTGGGACGTATGGCGACCATGATGGCAGCGATTACCGAGGCGTCGGCCGAACAGCGCACCGGCATCGGCCACGTCAACATCGCCATCACCGAGATGGACGCGGTGACGCAACAGAACGCCGCCCTGGTCGAGGAAGCCGCCGCCGCGGCAGGCAGCCTGCACGACCAGGCGACGACCATGACGGCGCTCGTCAGCAGCTTCCGGCTCGGGAGGCGCGATGATGCCGCGCCCCCCCCGGCGCAGCCGGCCGCACGGACGGCCAGGAACACCCCGGCGCGGACGGCGATTGCCTGACGCCGTCGTACACGCCCGACGTATTTTTACTCGCATGGAAACAAGATGAAGATTCGCCCCCTTGCCGGCGCAGCCGCTGCTACGCTGGTCCTCGCGCTGGGCGCACTATATGCGCTGGCGCATCGCGCACCCATCGCACCGCTCGCCGCCATCCCGGCGAGTGAGAAGTTGCCCGCGCCGGCCCGCCTCGCGGCCGGTGCGCGCATCGTCGCACTCGGCGACTGCATGGTCTGCCATACCGCAAAGGACGGCGCGGCCTACGCCGGCGGGCTCGGCCTCAGGACGCCGTTCGGCACCATATACAGCACCAACATCACGCCGGACCCCGAGACGGGCATCGGCCGCTGGTCCGCAGAAGCGTTCCGGCGCGCGCTGCGCGAAGGCGTGGCGCGCGACGGCCACCTGCTCTATCCCGCCTTCCCGTACATTCATTACACCCGTATGTCGGACGAGGACATCGACCTGGCCTACGGCTACCTGATGTCGCGGGCGCCGGTCCATGTGACGCAGCCGCCCAACGCCCTCGTTTTCCCACTCAACTTCCGCCCGCTGCTGGCGTTCTGGAACCTGCTGTACCTGCGTCCCGGCCCCCTCCCCGCCGAGGTCCCGACCGCGCAGCCCACGCCTGTGGCACGTGGACGCTACCTGGTCGATACGCTTGGCCATTGCGCATCCTGCCACAGCGGCTTGAACCTCATGGGCGGAGAACGCCGTCCGGCGTTCCAGGGCGGGAACATCGACGGCTGGGATGCGCCTGCGTTGACGACGCTGGCGCAGGGCTCCGCGCCGTGGCGCCACGACGAACTGGTCGACTACCTGCGCGGCGGTCTATCGCGCGCGCATGGCGCCGCCAAGGGCCCGATGCGCCCGGTGGCCGAGCGCATGGCCACCGTGCCTCGCGAGGACGTCGAGGCCATCGTGGCCTACCTCATGTCGATCCAGGAACCTGCGCCAGCCAAGCCGGCGTCGGCGCCGGTTGCGGCACCGGTCCGCGACGTCGCCGCCAGCGCTCCCGATCCGCAGGCCGCACGCCTCTTCACGGCCGCGTGCGCCGGCTGCCACGCCGCGTCCGCGCCGATGATGCGCATCGACGGCCGTCCCGGCCTGGCGCGCAGCAGCGCCGTACTGGGCGACCGGCCCGACAACTTTGTGCAGACGGTGCTGCACGGCATACCGTGGGCGCCGCAGTCCTCCGTCTACATGCCGCCGTTCGCATCCACGCTGACCGACGAGCAGGTCGGCCAACTGGCCGCCTACGTGCGCACCGGCCTCGCCGCCAAACCCGCCTGGCGCGATGTCGCCGCAACCAGCGCCAAGCTGCGCAAGGAGTCCCAACCATGACGATCAAGGTCACCGTCAACGGCAAGGCGCATGCGCTGCGCGCCGATCCCGCCACGCCGCTGCTGTACGTGCTGCGCAACGAACTGCAGCTGAACGGCGCCAAATACGGCTGCGGCATGGGCCAGTGCGGCGCCTGCACCGTCATCCTCGACGGCGAGCCCGCTTTTTCCTGCCTGACGCCATTGGCCGCCGTAGAGGGCCGCACCGTGCGCACCGTCGAGGGTCTGGGCACCGCGGACCGGCCCAGCAAGCTGCAAGCCGCGTTTATCCGCCACCAGGCGGCCCAGTGCGGCTACTGCATCGCAGGCATGATCACGCGCGCCCAGGCGCTGCTGGACCGGCATCCGCACCCCACCGAACAGCAGATCCGCGCTCATATGGAACCCAATCTTTGCCGTTGCGGGACCCACCACCGCATCCTTGCCGCCATCCAGGACGTGGCCGGAGGCGCGGCATGAGCGCCCCGGATCTGCAACGCCGCGCGCTGCTCAGGCGCGGCGCCCTGATCATGAGCTTCTCTCTGCTGCCCGCCGCCGCCCGCGCCGAGTTCAACGCGATGGGCGTACCCGGGATGGCCAATCCCCGCCTGGCCGGCAGCTTGAAACGCACGCCGCTGCTCGATGCGTGGATCCGTGTGGACCGCGATGGCAAGGTGACAGTCTGCAGCGGCAAGGTCGAACTTGGCACGGGTGTGCGGACCGCACTGATCCAGATCGCGCTCGAACAGCTCGAGCTCGACCCGGCCGACATCCGCTACATCGGCGGCGACACCGCGCTGACGCCCAACGAAGGCTTCACGGCCGGCAGCCATACGATCGCCGACAGTGGCGCGGCGCTGCTGCATGCGTCGGCCCAAGTCGCGGCCCTGCTGCGCCAGGGCGCCGCCTCTCGATGGCACGAAAAACCGGAGCGCCTGATCTTGCGGCGCGGCCGCGTCGTCGCCCCCGACGGGCGCTCCATGCACTACGGCCAGGCGCTGGCCGGCCTGGACGGCGCCGGCCTGCACCGCCAGGCCAGCGAGCATTCGCCCTTGCGCGATCCCGCCGCCTATCGCCTGATCGGCAAGTCCCTGCCGCGGGTCGACATCCCGGCCAAGGTCACGGGCGGCGCCGCCTATGTCCAGGACATGCGCCTGCCCGGCATGCTGCACGCACGCGTCGTGCGTCCGCCGCGCCCGGGCGCACGCCTCGTCCAGGCCGACCTGGCCGCGGTGCGTCGCATGGCTGGCGTGCGCCAGGTGGTCCGCGACGGCAGCTACCTCGCGGTCCTGGCGGACGACGAATGGCCGGCGGTGACCGCGATGAACGCCCTGGCCGCGGGCGCTCGCTGGGAGGGCGGCCATGCCTTGCCGCAGCCGGACGCGATCCATGCCACGCTGCAGTCCCTGCCCTCCCAGGACATCGTCATCCTTGACCGGGGCCGTGCTCCCGATGCCGCCAACTCGGCCCGCTCCACCGTCACCGCCCGCTACACCAAGCAGTATGTGCTGCACGGTTCGATCGGTCCGTCGTGCGCGGTTGGCCTGCTGCGGGACGATATCCTGACAGTCTGGACCCATACGCAGGGCGTGTATCCGCTGCGCGCCGCGCTCGCCGAACTGGTCGGCATGCCGCTGGAGCGCGTACGCTGCATCCATACCGAGGGTTCCGGCTGCTATGGGCAGAACGGCGCCGACGACGTTGCCGCCGATGCGGCGCTGCTGGCACGCGCAGTGCCGGGAATGCCGGTACGGGTACAGCTGATGCGCGACCAGGAAAACCTGTGGGAACCGTACGCGCCGGCGATGGTATCGACCGTCAGCGCGGGACTGGGCGCGGACGGACGCATCGAGCGCTGGCACTACGAACTGTGGAGCGGCTCGCACAACGAACGTCCCGGCAACGCCGGCAAGCTGGTACCGGCGCAACTGCTGGCCAAGCCGTTCCAACCGAGCCCTTCCCTGCCGATGCCGCAGCCGGAAGGCGGGGGCGACCGCAATGCGCTGCCGCTCTACGATATCCCGAACGCGCGCGTCGTCAACCACTTCCTGCCGGTGACGCCGCTGCGCACCTCGGCCATGCGTTCGCTCGGCGCCCACCTGAACGTAACCGCCATCGAAAGCACGATGGACCAGCTGGCGTCCGTCGCCGGCGCCGATCCGGTGCGCTTCCGTCTCGACCACCTGCGCAGCCAGCCCCGTGCCCAGGCCGTGGTGGCGCGCGCCGCCGCCATGTTCGGCTGGAAGACGGGCGCGCGGGCGCCGCACGGCCGCGGCTACGGCTTCGGGTTTGCGCAGTACAAGAACCTCATGGCCTATGTCGCCATTGCCGTGGAACTGGCGTTCGAGCCGGACCTGAACCGCGTGCGTATACTGCGCGTAGCCTGCGCGGCCGACTGCGGCCAGGTCGTCAATCCGGACGGCGCGCGCAACCAGCTGGAAGGGGCGGTCATCCAGTCGGCCAGCTGGACCCTGCAGGAGCAGTTGCGCTACGGTCCCGGCGGCATCGCCAGTTTCGACTGGAGCAGCTATCCGATCCTGCGCTTTTCCGGCGTGCCGGAACGGATCGACGTCGCGCTGCTCGACCAGCCCGGTGCGCCCTTCCTCGGCGTCGCGGAAGCGGCGCAGGGCCCGATGGCCGCAGCCCTGGCCAACGCCCTGGCGCAGCTGACGGGACAGCGCCGCCACGACCTGCCGCTGCTGCAGCAGGATGCTTGAACGCGTGGATGCCGGCGCCTGCCGGATCCGCGTCGCGATCGCGGACGACCACCCGCTGATGCGGGTCGGCGTCGCGCACTGCCTGGCCGCGCAAGGCGGCATCGACATCGTCGCCGTCTCGGACAGCGGTGCCGGTGCCGTCGCTTGCTTCGACGCGCACCGGCCCGATGTATCCGTGCTGGCGCCCCAGGCAACGGGCGCCGATGGTTTCGGCGAACTCCATGCCTTGCGGCGCCTTCGGGCGGATGCCCGCATCGTGGTGCTGGCCGACAGCGGTGGCACGGTACGCATGCGCGTTGCCCATGGCGCCGGTGCCGCGGCCTACCTGCTGAAGACCGCCGACTGCCCGGCGCTGGCCGCTGCGATTCGCACCGTCCATACGGGCGCCGATCCATTGGGGGACACCCTGCGCGACGCAGCCCCAACCGGCGATCCGCGCATCTTGTCGATGCGCGAACTCGACGTGCTGCGCCAGGTCGCCTGCGGCCTGTCGAATCGCGCCATCGGCAACCTGCTCTGCATCGGCGAGACCACAGTCAAGTCCCATCTCCGCGCCGTGCTCGACAAGCTTGACGCAAGCAACCGCGCGCATGCCGTGGCGCTTGGCATCAGCCATGGCTTGATTTCACCCGCCACGGCGGGATCCGCCTGACCCGGAGCCGTCGCTAATGTTCCGCGAGCGCGACGGCTTGCGGATGCCAGCGGCGCAGCGCCTCGACCGGACCCGGTGCCGCGAACAGGAAGCCCTGGAAACTGGTGCATCCTCGCTCGATCAGCGCGGCGCGCTGCTGTTCGGTCTCGACGCCTTCGGCCACCACGTCGAGCTGCAGCTGGCGCGCAAGCGTAACGATGGTCTGCACGATCGTTCCCGCGTTCGGCGTGACGAGCATATCGCGCACGAACGAGCGGTCGATCTTGAGCTGGGTGAGCGGCAGGTGTGCCAGGTAGCTCAGCGACGAATATCCTGTCCCGAAATCATCCAGCGCCAGACCGATGCCCTTGGCTTTCAACAGGCGCATCTTCCCGGCGATGTCGTCCACGTCCGCAAGCAGCATGCTTTCGGTCAACTCCAGTTTCAGCAGGCGTGGAACGGCACCCGCGGCGGACAGGGCCGCCAGCACCCGCTCCACGAAGTCGGGCCGGCGCGCCTGACGCGCGCTGATGTTGACGGCCACCGTCAACATGCGTGTCGCTGCATCGCCCTGCCAGGACGCAAGCTGGCGGCACGCCGCCTCGAGAACCCAGTCGCCGATCTCGACGATCAGGTCGGATTTCTCGGCCTGGCAGATGAATTCGGCAGGCCCGACGACGCCCTTGCCGGGCCGCAGCCAGCGTACCAGCGCTTCGACGCCGACCATCCGGCCACCCTGGTCGAACACGGGCTGGTAGTACAGGACGAACTGGCGCGCGGCAAGGGCATGGCGCAGGCCGGCCTCGAGGACGACGCCCTGGTCGGCCGCGACCTGCATGGCGGGGTCGAACAGGCGAGCCGCATTGCGGCCGACTGCCTTGGCTTCGTACATGGCCATGTCGGCCTGCTTGATCAAGTCGTCGACGGAATGCGTGCCGGCGCCGAACATGGCGATGCCGATGCTCGGCGTGCTGCGGATGTCGTGGCCGTCGATCGTGTGCGGCAGTCCCAGCGCATGCAGGATCTTGTCCGCGACCCGCTGCGCATGCCGCGCCGCTTCGCCGGCGGAACTGCCCAGGCCCTCGAGCAGCACGACGAATTCGTCGCCGCCCAGACGCGCCACGGTGTCGGTATCGCGCGTTGCGTCCTGGAGGCGCATCGCCACCCGCTTCAGCAGACTGTCGCCCGCTTGATGGCCAAGCGTGTCGTTCAAGCTCTTGAAGTTGTCGAGATCGAGGAACAGCACGGCGCCGAAGGTCCGGGCGCGATCGCTCTTGGCCAGGGCCTGCTCGATCCGGTCCAGCAGCAGGCGGCGGTTGGGCAAGCCGGTGAGGCCGTCATAGAACGCCAGCCGGACGATCTCGGCTTCCGCCTGCTTGCGTGCGCCGATATCCATGTACGTCCCCGCCAGCCGAATGGCGGCGCCGGCGCCGTCGCGTGCGACGACCTTGCCGCGACTGAGCAGCCAGATCCATTGTCCACCATGGTGCCGCATGCGGTACTCCACGTCGTAGGCTTCACCCTGGATAGCGGCCCTGCGACGCGCCCGCTCGACGCCGGGCCGGTCTTCCGGATGGACCTGGTCGAGCCAGCGGCCGTCCATCGGCGCGTGGTCGAAGGCGGTATAGCCGAGCATGGCAAGGCCGCGTACGTCGAGTTGCACGCGGTCGGTCTGCAGGCACAGTTCCCACAATCCCAGGTTCGCCCCATCCAGGGCGAGCTCGATCCGTTCGGCGCCTGCGATCCGTTCGGCTTCGTGCCGGTGGCTGATGGCGTTAAACCGGCGACGGCGCCGCTGGCGCAGGAATAGCACGATACTTCCGGCTGACGCCAGTACCATCCAGGCCGCGCCGCACATCCACAAGGAGCGCCGCCATGGTGCACGTACGGCCGCCATGCTGCGGCTGACGCTGACGACCAGCGTCCGGTCGAGCCGGAGCGCGCCGGCATCGACGGTTCGCTGGGCCACAAGTCGCAGCTCACCTCCCTTGCCGAGCGGGCCCTGCATGACCGTGCTGGATGCGCCACTGCGCAGATGGCGGACATAGAACGCCGTGTGCCCGGGCGCATCGTACACGGGCAATTGGCGGTCGTACGGCACGAACAGCAGCCGCGTGCCGTCGTCGCTGGTGACCGCGCTCGTCATGTCGGGAGCATACAAGGCCGAGCGCATGGCGACGTCGAAGTACTGCGGGTCGAGGATGGCGACCAGCACCTGGCCGCGCCCGGCGCCATGGGCGGCCAGCGGCAAGGTGGCACGCACCTCAATGCCCGGATGGCCAGGCTCGATCGACGCCGACAGGTACATGATGTCGGGCGAGACGGCGCGATGAAGGTCCCCAAGAAAACCGCGGCTCGCCTGCGCGGGCTCGCCGGGCTCCGCATCGGCGAACACGACATGTCCGCCACGCTCCACCAGCATCAGGACGCGCACGCCGGGCATCGCGCCGCGCAGGGCATGCATCGCCGCATGCTGACAGGCGGTCGCGCAGCCGTCGTCGCGCTGCAGGATGGTGGCGCGCACGTCGCCGAGCACGCTGCGTACGGCGCCCATCTGGCGCACCAGATTGTGGCCGATAACGGTCGTCTGCCCCGTCATGCGCTGCTCCTCCTCGTGCATCGCGTCCTTGCGCTGGGACCAGATCAAGCCTGCGCACAGCAGCCCGACGGCCGCGACGAGGACCGTCCAGCCCAGCCATTCCCTGAAGTCATGTCGACCGGTCCCGGGTTCGTCATTTGTTTCGCGCCTCATGAATACCTCTCGTCATTGCGCGTCAGACGGCCCGTGGGGCCGGCGTGACGCAAGGATCCGCCGTCGTAACGATCGGCGCAGTGGAAACAACCGGTGCCGCGAACAGCAGTGTGGCAAGCAGGATGCAGCGCTCAACGCGCGCATCACCACGCCTCACTATAGGCCTTATTTATCGATCGATAATCTTTTTCGCTTGGGGAACAGCTTTGCGCTGAGTGCAATGAATTCACGCGATCAACAGGACTACAATTTGCCCATCGAATCGCTACCGGCCACGAGAATGCGTCGACAGTGGCCGCGAGCGTAGATCCGATTCGCCAGGAACATCCAATCATCGAGGAACACCAAATGCATACACCTGTCAAACACGCTCCGGATATCTCTCCGGGCATGGTCCGCCTGCTTGCCGTCTCGGCCGGCCTGATCGTCGCCAACCTTTACTATGCCCAGACGCTGGTCGGCCCGATCAGCGCCGCCACCGGCCTGTCCACGCAAGCGGCCGGCCTGATCGTCACGTTGACCCAGATCGGGTATGCGCTCGGCCTGCTGTTCATCGTGCCGCTCGGCGACCTGCTGGAAAACCGCAAGCTCGTCTTCACTGCTCTCCTCGCCACCGCCGCAGCCCTGGCCGCCGCGGCCTTCAGCACCAACGCCTGGCTGTTCCTGGCCGCTTCCCTGGGCATCGGCCTGGGCTCGGTGGCTGCGCAGATCCTGGTACCGTTCGCGGCCCACCTGTCACGCGAGGAAACGCGCGGCCAGGCCGTGGGCAAGGTCGTCAGCGGCCTGCTGCTGGGGATCATGCTGGCCCGTCCCGCAGCCAGCCTGATCGCCGACCACGCCAGCTGGCACGCCGTGTTCGGCGCCGCCGCCGTGGCCGTTCTGGTGCTGGCATTCGTTCTGCGCAGCAAACTGCCGCAGCGCGTGCCGACGCACAAGCTGTCGTACGGCCAGTTGATCGGCTCCCTGTGGCATCTGCTGGCGACGACGCCCGTGCTGCGCCGCCGCGCCGCCTACCATGCCGGCCTGTTCGGCTGCTTCAGCCTGTTCTGGACCGTCGCGCCGATGGCCCTCGAAGGCCCGCAATTCCACCTGTCGCAGACGGGCGTCGCCATCTTCGCCCTGGTCGGCATGGCCGGTGCCGTCGCTTCGCCGGTGGCGGGACGCCTGGCCGACGCGGGCCATACGCTGCCGGCGACGGCCGCAAGCCTCATCCTCGGCATCATCGGGTTTGCGCTGCCGCTGTACCAGCCGGACTCGCGCCCGCTCGCCATCGGCGTGCTCGCCGTCGCCTCGATCATCCTGGACATGGCAGTGGCCGCGAACCTGGTGCTGGGCCAGCGCGCCATCTTCAGCCTGGGCGCGGAAGTGCGCAGCCGCCTGAACGGCATCTACTTCGCGCTGTTCTTCGCCGGCGGCGCACTGGGCTCGGCAGCGGGCGCCTGGGTGTATGCCCACTACGGCTGGACTGCCGCGTTGTTCACCGGCATGGCCTTCCCCGCCGCGGCCCTGCTGGTCTGGCTGGGCGAATTGTTCGGCCGTCCGCAAACCGCGGGCAAGGTGGCTTGAACCGGCACGACGGCGCGGGCATCCGCCACGCGCTGCTTCTCCTCGGGAGCACAGCATGAACCACAACCTGGCGCCGCGCGCCCTGATCATCGGCGGTTCCCTCGGGGGACTGCTGGCCGCCACGACGCTGCGGGCCATCGGCTGGCGCGTCGACGTGTTCGAACGCTCCCCGCATGCGCTGGACAGCCGTGGCGGCGGCCTGGTGTTGCAACCCGACGTGCTGCATGCTTTCCATTTCGCCGGACTGCAGCTTCCGGGCACGCTTGGCGTGGAATCGGGCGATCGTATCTTCCTCGACCGCATGGGCAACGTCGTGCAACGCGGCTGGCAGCCGCAGACGCAGACCTCGTGGAATATGCTGTACGGCGTCATGCGCGACGCGGTGCCGGACGAATGTGTCCATGCCGGCGAAACGCTGGTACGGATGGAACAGGCAGGCGGCCAGGTACGCGCCCATTTCGCCAGCGGTCGCGTCGAAACCGGCGACCTCCTCATCGGCGCCGACGGTGCCCGTTCGACGGTGCGGGCCCAACTGTTGCCCGAGGTCCACCCTTCCTACGCGGGCTACGTGGCGTGGCGCGGCCTGGTGCCCGAGGAAGCGCTCGAGCCACGCGACCGCGCGCTGCTGGACGGCGTGTTCGCGTTCCAGCATGGCGCCGGCCATATGCTGCTGGAATACGGCGTGCCCGGCCAGGATGGCGACACCGCGCCTGGCCGGCGGCGCTGGAACTGGGTCTGGTTCCGCACGGTCGACGAGGATCGGCTGCCCGCCTTGCTGACGGACCGCGACGGCAAGCCGCATGCATTTTCTCTGCCGCCGGGCGCGCTGCCCGATGCGCCCGCGGCGCTGTTGCGCGCCGATGCCGACGCCATGCTTGCGCCGCCGTTCCGCGCCCTCGTCCACCGCACGGCCGAACCCTTCATCCAGGCGATCCTCGACCTCGCGGTCCCGCGCATGATGTTCGGCCGCACCGTGCTGCTGGGCGACGCCGCGTTCGTGCCGCGCCCGCACACCGCCGGCGGGGCCGCCAAGGCCGCCGCCAACGCACTCGCGTTGGCGCAGTCCCTACAGCGTACCGACCTGCCGATCGAACAGCGGCTGCGCGAATGGGAAATGCTGCAGTTACGCGGCGGCCGCGCCATGACGGATTGGGGGCGGCGCATGGGCAACCAGATCATGGGCATCGACGGCTGGGAAGGTTCGTGACGCTATCGATCCATGCAGTGGTGCTCTGCCCCCCGCAGCAGCGGAAGCATCTTACGCCGACATGCCGCCATCGATGACCAGTTCGGCGCCGCCGACGTACCTGCTTTCGTCCGAAGCAAGGAACAGGGCCGCCGCCGCCACCTCGTCGGGATTGCCCAGGCGCCTGGCCGGTATCTGCGCGCCCAGCGTCTGCCGGACCTCCTCGCTGGCCTGGTCGAACATCGGCGTATCGGTGGGGCCGGGACTGAGCGTGTTGACCCGGATGCCGCGCGGCGCCAGCTCGGTGTTCCAGGTGCGGGCGTACGCGCGTACGGCGGCCTTGCTGGCGGAATAGCTGCCATAGCCGGGATTCGCCATATTGCCCGCGATCGAGCCGATCAGGACGATCGCGCCGCCCTCGCCCATCTGCCGGACCGCTTGCTGCACCGTGAACACCATGGCGCGCACGTTCAGGCCGAAGGCGCGGTCGACATGCTCCTCCGTCGTCTCGTCCAGGCTCGCGTGCTCGGCCACGCCCGAGGAGTTCACGAGGATGTCGAGACGGCCGGCCCGGGCCCGGATGGTCTCGAACAGGCGGGCGCGGTCGGCGGCGCTGGTGAGGTCGCCGGCGACTGCCTCGACCCGGCCGCCGATCTGCGCAACCGCCTCGGCCAGCTGCGCTTCGCGCCGGCCCGTGATGAACACATGGGCGCCTTCCTGCGCGAAGCGGCGTGCGACCGCGAGACCGATGCCGCTGCCGCCGCCCGTCACCAGGGCGATTTTTCCTTCGAGTTTCAACATGGCTGCTCCAGATAAAAGGTGGACGGCCGATGATACATTTCGTATATTTGGTGTCAATTACGCACCTTATCTACATTAGATATACGAAAGGAAACCACATGGCGACCGATATCGCGGCGCTGCTCGCCGAGATCAACAGCACGCGCCCCATCCTGGAACAGGTGGCGAACAAATGGTCGGTATTGATCCTGACGGTGCTGTGCACGGAACCGGCGCGCTTCAACGCCATCAAGCGCAGGCTCGATCCGATCACGCACAAGGCGCTGACGGAGGCGCTGCGCCGGCTCGAGCGCAACGGCCTCGTCAGCCGTCGCGTGATCGCCTCCTCACCCGTGGCGGTCGAGTACGCGATCACGCCGCTGGGACGGACGTTGCAGGATCCATTTACTGCCCTGGTGAGCTGGGCCAGGCAGCATGGCGGGGCCCTCGAGCGGGCGCAAGTGGATTACGACGGCCGGGGCGCCGACGACCTGGCCGCAGGAACGCGGTCGTGACCGGACACGTGTGAGAACGACGATCGACGTCGGCGCCGGAAGGACTGGTCCCGGCGATGTCGAATAGAATTTCCGTCGACGCGCCAGGCCTGCTCAGCCCGGTAACTTTGCCGCGAGAACGTCGATCTTTTCGATCGACGGCGGCGTGGCGAACAACTCGCCCGCTTTTTCCATGAGCGCGGCGGCGACCTGGCCGGACAGATGCGCTTCCCTTCCAGCCTCATCGGGAAACGCGTCGAAGATGCCGAACGTCGACGGTCCCAGGCGCAGACCGAACCATGCCGTGGTGGCTGGCTCCGCCTGGACGAGAGGAAGACCGCTCAACAGAAAGCGCTCCACGTCTTGCTCTATCCCTGGCTTGGCTTCCAGACGCACGAACAACGCGAGTTTGACCATGATGTATCTCCTGTCATTCATTGGAAATCGTTCACCCCCATTCCAGCGTGTCCGATGCCCTGAGGACCGGACCGCCACCATGTGCGGCGAAGCCTCCTTCTTCGCGTGTCGCGAACCAGTCTATCAGCAAAGGACCGACATCGAATCAGCGCCGCGCGTCCCGAACGGGGTCCGGTGACGCAGCGATGACCTCGTCCGATTGCTCACTGCGCGGCAATTTCGGCAGATGAGGCGTCCGACAGCATCGCATCGGCGATGTCCATCATCGCGCGCAGGCGGTCCATGTGCCGCAGGTCGTGATGGTAGCCAACCCAGACGTCCCTGCCCGGCGGCGGTTCCGGCGTGTCGATACGCTGCAATCCGGCGGTGGCATCGCCCAGCGGCCTGGGCAGCACGGCGATGCCGAGGCCGCGCACGCACATCCGGGCCTGGACGGCCCGGCTGGTGCTGGTGAACGCGCGCCGCGACTGCGGGAAGCGATCGAGCAGCCATGCGACGTCGGGAAAATGGGACTGGGCCGTGTTCATGAGGATCAGTCCCACCGATGAGGGATCGTTCCGCATGGCGGACACCGTGTCGGGCGCGCCATACAGCCCGTAGGGAATGTGCATCAGGCGGCGCTGGACGATGTCCGGCTCGCTGAACGGCACGATGCGAAAAGCGACGTCGGCCTCGCGGCGCGCCAGGTTCAACAGGCGGTAGCTGGCGATCACCTCCGGCACCACGGCCGGATGACGGCGCGACAGTTCGGCCAGGACGGGGGCGAGTACATAGCCGGCAAACCATTCTGCCGCGGAGATCTGCAAGATGCCCTCGAGGCGCCCGTGGTTGCCCGCCAGGCGCCGCTCCATGGCCAGCGCGGAATCTTCCATGGTTTCCGCCAGCGTCCGCACGGCGTCCCCGGCGTCCGTAAGCACCAGCCCCTCCTTGGTGCGGCGAAACAGCGGCTGCTCCGCCTCGTCCTCGAGCGCCTTGATGCGGCGCCCTACCGTCGGATGGCTCACGCCCAGTGTCCGCGCGGCCTCGCCGAAGGAGCCGCTGCGCAGTACCGCGAGAAAAATCCGAACGTCGCTCCACTCCATGGTCGGTCCCGTACAAAAATGTACGTGAAATATACATCGATGGCAGTTCACAGACAACGCTGTACGCCGCAAGATGAGGCCCATCGACGCTAGCCCGGCTCGGGCCAGCCTCATTCGCAAACCGACGCACATCGCTTGACAGGGAACCGACGGGTTCCTCCAGGAGGCCCCATGTCACGACATCATTCCGTCCCACCCGAACCGCGCCGCTGGGCGATGTTCGCCATCCTGCTGGTCGGCTCCTTCCTGCCGCCGCTCGACTTCTTCATCGTCAACGTGGCGCTGCCTTCCATCCAGGGCGACCTGGCCACGTCGTCCTCGGCCGAGCAGCTGGTCATTTCCGCGTATGCCGCGCTGTACGCGGTGACGCTGATCACCGGCGGTAGACTGGGCGACCTGTTCGGCCGCAGCCGCGTGTTCTTCCTCGGCCTGATGGGATTCACGGCCGCGTCGCTGCTGTGCGGCATCGCCTGGTCGCCCTGGGCCCTCGTCGCCGGGCGCGCCCTGCAGGGCATCACGGCCGCGGTCATGGCGCCCCAGGCGCTCGCCTCCATCCAGGCCATCTTTCCGGAATCCGAAAAGCCGCTGGCGCTCAGCCTGTACGGCGCCGTGTTCGGGCTGGCCTCGGTCATCGGTCAGGCGCTGGGCGGCGTCCTGATTGCGCTGGACCTGTTCGGCATGGGATGGCGCGCGGTCTTCCTCGTCAACCTGCCGGTGGCGATCCTCGTGGTCCTGTTCGGCATCCCCCTGTTGAAACGGACCGCGGAGCGAGGCCGGGGCAGGCTGGACCCGGGCGGCATGGCCCTGTCGATGCTGACGCTGGCGCTGCTGATCGTGCCGCTGATCGAAGGCCGCGAGGCCGGCTGGCCCTGGTGGTCCTGGCTGTCGCTGGCTGCTGCGCCGCTGCTGGCCCGGTTCTTCTGGCGCTACGAACGCCGGCTCGCGCAGGCCGGCGGCGCGCCCCTGCTCGATCCCGCGGCCCTGCGCGCGCCCGGACTGGGCCGCGCCCTGCTGATCGCCCTGTCCTTCTATGCGATCGGTTCCTTCTTCCTGCTGTTTTCCGTCTATCTGCAGAACGCCCTGCACGTCAGCGCCCTCGATGCCGGCCTGGTGTTCCTGCCGTTCGGCGCCGGCTTCCTGCTGGGGCCCCTGGCCACTCCGTCTTTCCGCCGGCACCTCGGCGAGTGGGTGAATCCGGTCGGCATGGCGCTGGAAACCGCGGGCTTCCTCGGCCTGGCATGGCTGGTGTCCGCGACGCCGGACGGCATGGCGCCGGCCTCCACCCCGCTTGCCGCCCTGCTGTTCTGCATCGGCTTCGGACAGGGGCTCGGCCTGCCGACGCTGATGAAGATGATCACGGGCCGCGTGGCGCCCGCCTACTCCGGAATGATCGCCGGCATCGCCAGCTCGACCCTGCAGGTCAGCACGGCGCTCAGCGTGGCCCTGATCGGCGGGATCTTCTATACCGTCCTCGGCGGACGGCACGACCCGGCGGCGATCGCGCACGCCTTCGTCGTCGCCGCCCTGTGCATCGCTGCCTGCCTCGGTGCCGGTGTCGTGCTTGGCACGACGCTCGCCCGCCGTCCTGTCGCCAGTGCCGCGCAAGGCCGGGTTTCCGGCGCTTGATCCACGTTTTTTTTCAACGGCGCCTGCAGGCGCCAGCACAGGAGTGACACGAAATGACTTCAAGCAACGAACGCGTGACCGTCTACGTCTATTACCGGGGCACGCCGGACACCCGATTCGACCGCGATTACTACACCAACCACCACCTGCCGCTGTGTATGAAAGCCTGGGGACAGTACGGCCTGCTCAGTTGCCGGGCCTTCTACCCTGCCATCGACGAGGACGGCACGATCGCGATCTGCGAGAGCGTCTATCGCGACGAAACGGCCGCCAACGCCGCGTTCGGTTCTCCGGAGCTGCGCGAGGTAATGGCGGATGTGGCCCGGTACACGGACGCAACGCCGATACGTGTGCGTGGCTTGCCGCTGTAGCGAACGGCAGTCATCGAAGCCGTTCCCCATCAGGTGCGCATGAGGCAGTAGTCCCCGTCAATGTGGACAGTGCTTCGAATCAGGGGCAGGGTATCGAGCCGATCGAATAACCCATTGTGTGCGCGGTAACAATCGTCTCGGCCGTAGGCAACTTCAGTGACGATAGATCGACTAGCGGAAACAGCATGTCGTACGGCACACGGTCGCAGCGCTCGCCTTCGCCTGACTGGCATATCCTTACGCGAACCAGCCGAATGCAACTTGCCCCGTACGGGTCAGCCAGGCAGTTGAGCCTGTTCCGAGCCGGACACGATGGCATTGTCGTGATCAACATTGGTGTGATGGCTCCACTTGAAACATCTCGCGAGAGCGACAGGTAATCGATTCGAATATGGTCCGGGCTGACGGGCTTACCTAGAATCAGATTTCCGTCTGCGCCCACGACCATGGCTTGGCGCCGAATCCTGTCCAGCGTGTCCGGGTCAAAGGCTGACGTGGCGGCTGCGGCCGCTGCGCTTCGGGTCACCGCGTGCAATGTATTGATGACATACATCGCGCGGGCGAATTCGAGCATGCCGAAAACAATCCCGAAGAACGTAATGATCAGCAGTGAGACCTCAATGACGACTGAACCACGGTCAAGGCCCGTCGACCGATAGCGAAGTGCAAGCGACTTTTTTCTAAGTGCCGACATAGCGAATGGTTACTGGAATAATGATGCTGAATGGACTGCTACGAAACAGAACCGGATCTGCAATGGTCAGGATCGCGGAGATATACACGACGGCCGGTGTCGCCGAATCGTTGCAGGTACGGATTGCAATCACCGTGGAATTTGCCGAAACCTTGTACCCGCAATAAATTTCAGGGTCTAGCGTGGTGTTCGGCGTGAGTTCCGCTGCCTCTTTGCTGATGATGTAGCGAGCTACTTGAACAGCGCCCTGGCTTTTTATCTCGGACAGAGGCGCAACAGACATGTAAAGCGTGGCGTCGTGCAGCACCTTCTGGGCGACCGTGTATTGCCAGAAAAAATTCGTCAGGTAGTAAGCAACCGCGACGAGTGGGACGATGATAAAAGCAATAATCACCGTCAGCTCAACAGTCACAGAGCCGCTTTCGCGCACTGGACTTCCGAAGGAATGGTTTTTCATCTGAAAAGAGTCACTTGTCCCGCGAGTAACGGCTCGGGCCGTAGACCGGCAAACTCTGCGAAGATCGACGTTTCCGTCGCCGGGACTGTCATAAAAAACTTCCCTATTGCAAGCACATTCGCCATGACAGGGCCGCTCGTCGATACTGGACAGTGCAGCAAGGGGACATTAAGGACGCGGCGCTCTGCTATCCCCTTGACACCGTCGGATGGCGACAAAGTATTCGACGTATAAGGAGTAGACGGGTAAGTACTTCCCGATTTGACTGACGGCGGCCCTGGCTTGTAAAGATTCGCCCAATCCGACGTGCTGAATGTTGAATAGCCTACCGAGGGTTCGGACACACCCTCCCGGTAATCTGCATATTTTGCCGCCTTCGCGTAAAGCCACAAAGGCCCGTAGAGATCGGGAGTCGTCGTCAAGGGCACGTCTTCTGGCGGAAGATCCGCGATCGTGGCCAGTCTTCTATTAGCCGTTACCCCCTGTGCCGATTGCCCTTTTGGCACCACACTCAACCAGGGGAGTGCGGTGGAAAAAGTGTAGGGTTTGACGTTCGTGTCGGGCGGTGCAGTGGCCGATGTGCACGGGGTGGTATATGTCCCGAAGCGCGAGTTCAATTGCTGATAAACAGAAGCGAGCGGGAAGCCGCCCTCCACCGTTATTTTGCCCTCGCCTAAAGTTGGAAGTGCCAGAGTGCCAGTACATACGAAGGGCTTGATGATATCGAGCCGATTGATGATGGACGTCCCTAATGAGCCCGGCGCAGCGATAGGGTTGACC
Organism: Massilia paldalensis; assembly: GCF_044901715.1. Lineage (NCBI taxonomy): Bacteria > Pseudomonadati > Pseudomonadota > Betaproteobacteria > Burkholderiales > Oxalobacteraceae > Massilia > Massilia paldalensis. Next base: position 888,565 of record NZ_JBJCIU010000001.1, on the reverse strand, counting down.
AGGTAGTTGGCGCCCGCACTATTGCTGTCCGGGTTCAATGCCATCAAGTCGTAGCTTACCCCCCTGCGAAAGCCATACTCCACCAGCTCGGTTCCCCGGGAATCGGCACGCTTGTCGGACATTGCACAGATCGCTAGCGGCGTGACACCGATGGACTTGCGTCCAGCGATGGCAGTCCCTCCTACATGAAACGATGCCGGAACCGAGGGAAGTACTTGCAGGAGCGAAGTGCCCACGTCTCCATGTCGCGCAGCCAGCCGGTTCGTGTCGACTTTCGCAAAAAACAGCTTGGCCGCAGTGCCAGGGGCGACCGCCCCAACTGCATCTGTCCAACCGGTGTCTCCAGCACTCGCGCCAAAACTGATCGCCGCATCGTCCCACTCGATGCCTGCCCCGCTATAACTATACAGACCGGTTGCTGCCGCATCGGCCGCTGCAGTCATGGCCTTTTGAATACCAGCATCAGTTCCGTTCAGTTGACTTGCGGCGGCAAGAGCGACCGAATCGGCGACCGTCTGCAGCTCTACCTTGCGGTTGTAGATCATGCTCAAGGCAATCGTAAAACCAAAGAACGCCACAATGATGAGTATCAGCGGCACGATCATGATTGCGAAGATTCCATCTTGAGCCCGTGATGGATGCGGGGATTTTCTTGGGTGCGTCGTCTTCTTCGCCGGCGGCAAGTTAATGTTTTGATCGACCTTGTGCATTCCCGCCCCGCCCTAAATTTCGCTGATCAAATCGAAGATTTCCTTCGAAAAGTCTAGAGCAGCGCTCGCTGGAAAGCTTGAGATAGTGCAACATAGGAGCAACGCTACGCGCTATGGATGTACCGCTGTTGACGCGCAGTTTAACGCTGTACACATCTCGTACAACAATAAGTTCCGTCCACAGCTCCTTTTGGCGAATGAGATTTTGCGCGAGACGTGCACGACAGCGGGTGGACTTGTTACATGGGTGGCATGGCCAACAACTTAAGCGACCGACATGGTCCACGGAGCTGGCGCTCCGGTCCCGCATCCTCGCAGCAAAGCATGTCGCGAAAGCGACCTGCTTCAACCACGCGGCCATGGCACCGCATCAAATCGGAGCTCGGCGGCCTGAGTCCTGTCGAATATCGACTCAGGGCACGCACTTCTGTCACCTGCTCACTGCTTCGTATTGCTCACAAACGCAATCCGCTTCCCATCCGGCGACCAGCTCGGCACGTTGAAACTCCCCTGTCCCCCGTATAAGTAGGCGATCACCCTCGGCTCGCCACCTTCGACCGGCATTTCGCGCAGGTAGACGTGGCGGTAGAACGGGTGGTCGTAGGGATCGACATCGTCCATGAAGGTGATGAACACGATCTTCTTCCCGTCCGGCGACACGTGCGGGAACCAGTTGTTGTAACGGTCGAAGGTCAGCTGGACGGGGTTCTTGCCATCCGCGGACATGCGCCATAACTGCATCAGCCCCGTGCGATTTGAATTGAAATAGATGCTCTTGCCGTCCGGGCTGTATTCGGCGCCGTCGTCCAGTGCCTGCGTCTTCGTGAGCTGGGTTTCCTTTTTCGTCGCGATGTCGATCGTGTACAGGTTCAGCACCTTCGGCTGATTCGCGCGCATGGCCGGGTCGCGTTGGCCGGTGAAGATCATGCGGGTGTCGTCGGGCGTAAAGCCGTGCAGGTAGGAGTGGCCCTGGTCGGTATCGGTGATCAGCGTCGCCTTGTCACTGCCTTCGATCGGCACCGTGTAGATCGTCGAATAATTGCTGCCGTCCGGGCGCTTCACGTGGCTGGACAGGCCGAGCAGCCTGCCGTTCCAGGACAGCACGTGGTCGTTGTTATTGTTGGTGGCGATGCCGGTCTTGATGACGGACGCCTTGCCGCTCGCGATATCGAAGCGGTGCATGAGTCCCTTCGCATTGTAGACGAGGGCACGGCCGTCGCGCGTCCAGTTCGGCGCCTGCAGCGAATCCGGCGAGCGGTGCACGATGCGGCGATTGTGCGTGTCCATGTCCATGATCTCGATATCGCTGCCGAGATAGTCGCGATATGGCACGAGGCCCTTCCAGGCCGGCACGACGATGCGCACGTTCGACGCGGTGACGGTCTCGTAGGCGTCGGGATTGTGCGCGGTGACGGCCAGGCCCACGTAGACCTTGTCGCCGAACTTCACGTGCGACACGCTGGTCACCTGGAACGGTTCGCCGAAACGCGCTGCACTCATGATGAAAACGTCGCCGCGGCGCTCCAGCTGGATGACGTCCGGCGCATTGACGCCCATGCGGTATTCCTCCGTGTCGGCCCCGTCCTTTTCCCGGAACTGCAGCGACGTGAGGCCGTCGCCGTGGACGGCCGCCACCACGTGCGCCGCGCTGTTCGACAGGTTGGCGCGCACGTCCCAGCCGATCTTGCGGTGCGGGTCTGCGCCCTTGCCCTCGAACGCGACGCGCGCGGTCACGATGAAGTCGCCCTGCATCTGGTTGTACGCGTAATGCATCTGGTCGTCGGCGAACCAGGTGTTCTTGCCGGAAGCGCTGATGCGGTATTGCTGGAGCTTGTCGTCGTAGCTGACGGCGCCGGTGTGCTTGACGGCGCCGATGTCCTGGTGGGCGGCGAACTGGCCGATGGATTCGGCCGAAGCCAATCCGGCGGCCAGCAGTGCGCCGGTCGCGACGAGCGCGGAAAGAGGTGTTGGCATTGCGTCTCCGTGGTGATGTTGAGTTGTTATGAAAAGCCAGAAAATCGTCCGGCATGTCGCGTTTGGGGTCAAGAGGCATTCGTAGAAGGAATTCGGCAATGTGAATGCCGCTTGCCGATTTCATTACAAACTCATCCGATTTCCTGACATTTTGGCGCGTCGGCCGGCGCTAGAATGTCCGCAGCCTGCCACGACAACGATAACGCGAGGAGACACATGAGCAGCGAGACCAGCACCTATTCCCGCAGACGATTCCTCGGACAGGCAGGCGGCGCCCTGCTGGCGTCCGCCCTGCCTTATGCCGCGCTCGCGCAACATCGCTCCGCGAACGACCGGATCCAGGTCGCCGCGATCGGCATGGGCATCATGGGTTTCAATAATTGCGGCACGACGGTCAAGGTGCCCGGCGTGAAACTGGTCGCGGCCTGCGACCTCTACACGGGGCGCCTGAAACGTGCGAAGGAAGTCTACGGCAACGACCTGGTGACGACCCCGCACTTCGAAGACATCCTCGACAACAAATCGATCGATGCCGTCATCATTTCGACGACCGACCATTGGCACGACAAAATCGCCATCGCAGCCATGAAGAAGGGCAAGGCCGTGTATTGCGAGAAGCCGATGGTGCACCGGCTGGAAGAAGGCTTGCCGATGGTCGCGGCCCAACAACAGACGGGCGCCGTCTGCCAGGTCGGGAGCCAGCGCGTCAGCTCGGCTACCTATCTGAAAGCGAAGGAATTGTACGAGGCGGGCGCCATCGGCCAGCTGGTGATGGCGGAAGCATTCTGGGACCGCCAATCGGCAAACGGCGCCTGGCAATACTCGATTCCGCGCGACGCGTCACCGCAGACGGTCGATTGGAATCGCTTCCTCGGCGACGCGCCGCGCCGCGCATTCGACGCCGAGCGCTTTTTCCACTGGCGGAACTACCAGGATTACGGCACCGGCATCGCCGGCGACCTCTTCGTGCACCTGTTCTCGGGCCTGCACCTGATTACCGGCTCGCTCGGACCGACCCGCATCTACACGTCCGGCGGCACGCGCTACTGGAAGGATGGACGCGACGTGCCGGACGTGATGGCCGGCGTTTACGACTATCCGGCGACCGCTCAATCGGGCCCGTTCAACCTGCAGGTGCGCGTGAATTTCATCGATGGTGGCGGCGGCGGCGAACAGATTGCGCTCGTCGGCACCGAGGGAAAGATGATCGTGCGCGGCAATTCCGTGGAGGTCCTGCGCAGCAAGATGGCGCAGGCGCCGGGCTTCGGCAGCTGGGACAGCTACAACACCTTCGACAAGCAGAACCAGGAAGACTTCAAGGCCTGGTACGAGCAGCACTACGCCGGCCAGACATCGAAGAACGAGACCAGCCGTTCGGAATGGAAGGCGCCTGCTGGCTACAGCGACCACTTCGACCACCACGCCAATTTCTACAATGCGATCCGCACCGGCGGCAAGGTGAAGGAGGATGCGGACTTTGGTTTCCGCGCGGCCGCCGCGGGGCTGGCATCGAACAAGAGCCTGTTCGAGCAGAAGATCGTGTTATGGGATCCGGTGAACATGAAGCTGGCGGGTTGACGACACTACAGCGTCAGCACCGCGGCGTCAGCACCGCGGCGTCGGAACCGCGGCGTCGACGCCTGCACGCGCACCACGTCCGGTGGCCGCGCTACACTGCCCGGATACGCTACTGCTTGGCCGGTTCCAGCTCCCGCACCCACGCATTCCTGAAGCTGACCGGATGCCGGTGGTCCTGCAGCTTGATGGGCGCACGCCCGTGCTTCGTGTACGACGGCTTGCCGATGTACACGGTCTCCCCGCGCAGTGCCACGTGATTCTGTACCAGCACGCCGTTGTGCAGCGCCGTCACGTACGCGGGTGACGCCAGCGAGCCGTCGTCGGCAAAGCGCGGCGCCGTCCAGATCACGTCATACGTCTGCCATTCCCCGGCGCCTGCGCACGCGTTCACCAGCGGGATCGACTGCTTGTAGATGCTGGCCGCCTGTCCGTTCACGTAGGTCTTGTTGTTCACGCAGTCCAGGATCTGGAGTTCGTAGCCGCGGTCGCCCGTTCCCGTGGAGGCAAGGAACAAACCGCTGTTGCCGCGGTCCTGGCCCGCGCCCTTGATGTCGGCCGGGATGCGCCATTCCAGGTGCAACTGGTAATCGCCGAACTGGCGGCGGGTCTGGATGTTGCCGCTGCCGGGGCGAACGGTGAAGACGCCGTTGGCGACGGTCCAGGGGGCGGGTTTGTCGGGCGCAGCGGTCGACACCCACTCGTTCAGGTTGGCGCCGTCGAACAGGACCACCGCATCCGACGGCGCGCGCGTGGCCGTGGCCGGGGTCACACGCGTCGGTTCCGGACTCCAGACCTCGGTCTCCTCCGGTTTGGTTTGTGCTTGAGCACCGATGGAACACAGCAGCATGGCCAACAGGCCGGCCGTGCGAGCGCGATAGGTGAAGGTCATTCGCATGTCTCCTTTGTTGAAGTTCTTTACAACATGATATAAATCGAGGAGGCAGGCAAAGTCAATCTCCATATTTCGCCCGGATGCCACCATCGTGCCGGCCACGCTGGTGCTGCATTGGACACTGAGGATATTCATCGACCTATACGCCATCGACCTGCCACAGCTGCTTGGCCATGTCGCGGATGTCGAAGGTTGGGCAATTGGGCATGGCGGCATCATCGTGACGGCTACCGCGCCAGCAGCCGCCGCAATTGCGCTTGCTGGTAAGCGCCGAAGCCCTCGCTGAACAGGGCGCGGATCAGCGGATCGTCGACCACGTCGGCCTGCGCCAGGGCGTCCTCGGTCGCGGCATCGAAGACGGCGTCGTTGATGCGCAGGTACATCGAACTCAGGGACTCGCCCTGTTCGAGGGCGGCGTACAGCTTGGCGGCGGAGACCTCCGTGGTCCAGCCCAGCGGACCGTCGTCGTCACTGGTCGCCAGCGCAGCGCCGTCTTCGAGCCGGTAGCGCCATTGCGTGCATGCGCCAGCATGGTCGTGGATCGACAATCGCCAGACGCGCGCGCAGTCGAAATAGTCGCTGGCGGCTTCCGTGCCGGCGTAGCGCTCGGCCAGTTCGACGCGGCAAAAATCCAGCACGCGCGCCGACTGCTCCGCTGTCAGCGCCGGGAAACGACGGGCGATCACGGACGTGGAAGGCGCATCGCCATTGCCTTCGTAGACGTAGTCGACATCCTGGTCGCCGACCGGGATCACCCAGGTCAGTGGCGCCGCCGGGCGCAGCCCGTCGGCATCCAGCGCCATCGACCTGGACGGATCAAGGCGCATGACGCGCGCTTGCGGCAGCGCTGCCTCCACCTCGCGCGCGAAATGGGCATACGATATCGGAAAGAAGGCGCGGTTGTACCATGACCAGGGTTCGAGCACGAACTGGCAGGAACTCGGCACGACAAAGCGCGGCGCTAAGGCGCGCAGCTGGTCCAGCCACTCTTGCGGCAGCGCGGCCGGTGCCGGCGCCGCGCGCGTCGGCGCCAGCACTTCGATCTCGCGCATCGTCTGGAAGGGCCACAGCACGAGGTCCCACGGCTTTTGCGCAACCAGGCAGGCGAGCGTCGCATCGTCGATCCAGGAATCGACCACGTTGAGCACGTTCATACCCGCGGCCTGGACCTGGAACATCGAGTCGACATCCGCATCCATCGCTTCGCGCGGCGTGACGGCGAATGGTCCGACCCGTACGGGAGCGTCCAGGTGCAGGCGGTGCACATCGGTGAAACCGAGCTGGCCCAGCATGTCGAACAAGGCGCCGAAGATGCAATAGACGTAGAGCGGCGTCGCACGGTCCAGCAGGTCGAGGCTGTCGAGCGAGCAGTGGTCGTCGTGGAAATGGGAAATGAAGACGGCATCGAAGCGCTGGCGCCGGATCGCGGCGGTGTCGAAACGCACGTCGGGAAAAGCGTGGCAATTGCGGCTGAACGGGTTTTCGAAAATGGTGTCGAAGGCGATGCGCACGCCCTCGCATTCGAACACATAGCCGGCGTGCAGAATACGCGATATCGTCAAGGCGTGCATGGCTGGGCTTTCCATCCGGGCGTTTACACCGATGAATGCATAAAACGAAACGGGCCTCACATGAGGCCCGCGCGCTTATTACTTGGAGGCGAGGACGGGAGTCGAACCCGTCTAGACGGCTTTGCAGGCCGCTGCATAACCGCTTTGCTACCTCGCCCGAGGTGTCTGACGATGCTGATGTGGCGGGTTAGCGGACCACATCGACACGGGAAGGAGCTTCCCTGAAATCTGGAGCGGGAGAAGAGTCTCGAACTCTCGACCTCAACCTTGGCAAGGTTGCGCTCTACCAACTGAGCTACTCCCGCATGGAGTTACTGCACACTACGCCACAATATCGAACCGGTACTGCTTTCTGGAGCGGGAGAAGAGTCTCGAACTCTCGACCTCAACCTTGGCAAGGTTGCGCTCTACCAACTGAGCTACTCCCGCTTAGGAGCACGACCATTCACATCGCAAAACACTGGAGCGGGAGAAGAGTCTCGAACTCTCGACCTCAACCTTGGCAAGGTTGCGCTCTACCAACTGAGCTACTCCCGCATTGGAGTCTTACTATGTCGCCTAGCACATCTTGCGATGCTTGGAGCGGGAGAAGAGTCTCGAACTCTCGACCTCAACCTTGGCAAGGTTGCGCTCTACCAACTGAGCTACTCCCGCGTCGCTAGGACTATCGATTATCTCAGATTTTTGACTACTTTCCAAGACAACCTTTTTTGTTCCGTACTACGGCAAACGCTGGAGCGGGAGAAGAGTCTCGAACTCTCGACCTCAACCTTGGCAAGGTTGCGCTCTACCAACTGAGCTACTCCCGCTTCGTTTCGTTTGCTGCAATGTCTCGCAACAGGCAGGCATTATAGAGATGCTGAGCTATGTGTCAAGGATGACTTGTCATCAATCCATGACGCCGGACTTCTCCTTGATGAGCGGCCAGGCCTTGCGCAGGTAATACAGCATCGACCAGACGGTCAGTACGCCGGCGATCCACAGCAGCAATTCGCCCGCCAGGTGAGTGTCGAAGCCCGCGAACAGGGGGTCGTGGAACAGCAGCAGCGGGATCGCCACCATCTGGGCGGCCGTCTTGATCTTGCCGAGCGAGCTCACCGCCACCGACTTGCGCGCGCCGATCTCGGCCATCCATTCGCGCAGCGCCGAGATGGTGATCTCGCGGCCGATGATGATGAAGGCGATGATCGCGTTCACCCTGCCCAATTGAACCAGCACCAGCAGCGCGCCGGCGACCATCAGCTTGTCCGCGACGGGGTCGAGGAAGGCGCCGAAGGCCGAGGTCTGGTTCCAGCGCCGCGCCAGGTAGCCGTCGAACCAGTCGGTGACGGCGGCGACGATGAAGACGAGCGTGGCGGCCAGGTTGCGGTCGGCCGTGTGCAGCCAGTGGTCGGGAAGGTAATACACACCGACGACCAGCGGAATCAGCGCGACCCGCAGCCAGGTGAGGAAAATCGGAATATTGAAGGGCATGAGCAACTCGAGAATGCCGGGCCTGACAAGTGGCCCGTGAAGCTTGCGTGCGCGCCTACCGCGCGCCGCTAGTCTACATGGCTCTTGCCATTTAAACCAGTTGAGCTCTGCGGTGCGGGTGCACGCGTGCGCGTCGTACATATGAAGGTAAAACGGCGTCAGCCCTACGGCCTAATTTTGCAAGCGCACAAGCAGCGCAGGCGAAATCGGGCCCCTGCCTGCGCAGGGGCGACGTGCATGCACCGTTCAATGCAGCTGGCGATAAATCTCTTCCGCCAGCGTGCTCGAGATGCCTTCGACCGACATCAAATCCTCGACGCTGGCGTCGATGACGCCGCGCAGGCCGCCGAAGCGCGCCAGCAGCTTCTGGCGGCGCTTGGCGCCGATGCCTTCGATCTCCTCCAGGCGCGAGGCCTGGCGGGCCTTGGCGCGCTTGGCGCGCATGCCCGTGATGGCGAAGCGGTGGGCTTCGTCGCGGATCATCGCCACCAGCATCAGCGCGGCCGATTCCTTGCCCAGTTCCTGCGGCTCGCGGCCATCGGCGAAGATCAGGGTTTCCAGGCCCACGCGGCGGCCCTCCCCCTTCGCTACGCCGACGATGTTGGAGACGTCCAGGCCCAGTTCCGTGAACACCTGGCGCGCCATCTCCACCTGGCCCTTGCCGCCGTCGATCAGGGCGATGTCGGGCATCACGCCGTCGCCGTTCGCCACCTTCTCGTAGCGGCGCATCAGCACCTGGCGCATGGCGGCGTAGTCGTCGCCGGGCGTGATGTCGTTGATGTTGTAGCGGCGGTATTCGCCGTTCTGCATCTGGTGGTGGTGGAACACGACACACGAGGCCTGCGTCGCTTCGCCGGCCGTGTGGCTGATGTCAAAGCACTCGATGCGCAGCGCCTCCAGGTCCTCGCTGTCCAGGCCCAGCACCTCGGCCAACGCGCGCGTGCGCGATTGCTGCGAGCCCTGTTCGGACAGCAGGCGCGCCAGCGAGATCTCGGCGCCCTTCTGCGCCAGTTCCAGCCACTGGCGGCGCTGGCCCTGGGGCTGGAACACGAGGTTGATGCGGTGGCCGCACTGCTCGGTCAGCGCCACCATCAGCTCGGGCTGGTCGAACTCGATGTTGAGGATCAGCGTGCCCGGCACGAACTTGTCCGCGTAGTGCTGGGCCAGGAAGGCGGCCAGCACGTCGACTTCGATCGGCGTGTCTTCCAGCGTCTCGCCGATCGCCTCGGCCACGTGGCTGGGGAAGTAGGCGCGGTCGCCCAGGTGGCGGCCGCCGCGCACCATCGCCAGGTTGACGCAGGCGCGGCCGCCCTGCACCACCACGGCGATGACGTCGACGTCGGCGTCCGACGTCGTCTCCATGCTCTGCTGGTGCAGCACGCGCGACAGCGCCTGGATCTGGTTGCGCACGGCGGCGGCCTGCTCGAACATCAGGTTCTCGGCATAGCCCACCATCTTGCCCTGCAGCTCCTCCAGCACCTCGCTCTGGCGCCCGCGCAGGAATTTGGCGGCGTTGTCGACGTCGCGCTTGTAGTCTTCCTTGGCCACCAGGTCGACGCAGGGACCGCTGCAGCGGCCGATCTGGTGCAGCAGGCAGGGCCGCGTGCGGTTGGCGAAGACGCTGTCCTCGCAGGTGCGCAGCATGAACACCTTCTGCAGCAGCTGGATCGATTCCTTGACGGCCCAGGCGCTCGGGAACGGCCCGAAGTACTGGCTCTTCTTGTCCAGCGCGCCCCGGTAGTAGGCCATGCGCGGATAGTCGCCGCCGGACAGCTTCAGGTAGGGATACGACTTATCGTCGCGGAACAGGATGTTGTAGCGCGGCTTGAGCGTCTTGATCAGGTTGTTTTCCAGGATAAGCGCTTCGGCCTCGCTGTGCGTGACCGTCGTTTCCAGGCGCGCGATCTGGCTCACCATCATCGCGATGCGCGGGCTCGACAGCGTCTTCTGGAAATAGCTCGACACACGCTTCTTGAGGTTGCGCGCCTTGCCGACGTACAGCACCTTGTCCTCGCCGTCGAAATAGCGGTACACGCCAGGCAGGTCCGGCAGCTTGGCGACCGTCGCCAGCACCTGTTCGCGCGCCGCCTCGCTGGGGCGCACGGGAGATTCCGCATCCTTCGTCATCGTGGCAATCAATTCCTCTTTCAATGCCTGCCAGGCGTCGGGCCGGGCCCGGGGCGCCGGCGGCCTGGCGGCAGGCGTCCTGCGTTTCTGCTGCTTCGCTACGGCTACCGCAACTGCGATTACTAATTTTGTCACTTCCGCATCCTAAGGCGCGGACGTGTCCTCCGGCGCTTGGGTCACGATGACGAAGGCGACCCCATAGTCGGCTTCGTCGCTGATAGTCACCTGCGCGCTCAGGCGGTGCGTCCGCATGAATTCGTCGAGCGCCCCACTGCATTGGATGATCGGCTTGCCGCTCGGGGCGTTGAGCATCTGGGCCGAGCGCCACGTCATGGGCATGCGCATGCCCAGTCCGATGGCTTTCGAGAACGCTTCCTTGGCCGAGAACCGGGTGGCCAGGAAACGCAGCCCGCGCACCTCGTTCTTGGCGCGGCGGGCATGGTATTTGACGAGCTCCTCGGGGCCGAGGATCCGTTCGGCGAAGCGCTCGCCGTTGCGGTCCAGCGCCGCCTGCACGCGCGAGATCTGGACGATGTCGGTACCGATCCCGTAGATCATCATCAGGTTTCCGCCTGCGGGTTGCCCAGCGAGACGCCCAGGCGCGCATCGACCATGATCGCCTTCATCTCGCGGATCGCGTGCTCCCAGCCCACGAACAGGGCATGCGCGACGATCGCGTGGCCGATGTTCAGCTCGTGGATCTCGGGGATCGCGGCGATCGGCTGCACGTTCGTGTAATGCAGGCCGTGGCCCGCGTTCACGCGCAGGCCATGCTTGACGCCGGCGTGCACGCCCAGCCGGATGCGTTCCAGCTCGCGCGCGACCTCGTCCTTGTGCTCGGCCTCGGCGTAGCGGCCCGTATGCAGCTCGATGACGGGCGCGCCGACGGCGGCGGCGCAGGCGATCTGGGCCTCGTCGGCGTCGATGAACAGCGAGACGCGGATGCCCTCCCCCTGCAGCTGGCGGATCGCGGCCTCCACTTCCTTCTGGTAGCGGATCACGTCCAGGCCGCCTTCGGTGGTGACTTCCTCGCGCCGTTCCGGCACCAGGCACACGTCCTGCGGCTTCACGGTGCAGGCGAAGTCGATCATCTCCTGCGTGACGGCCGCTTCCAGGTTCATGCGCGTGACCAGCTGCGGGCGCAGCGCGATGACGTCGGCGTCCTTGATGTGGCGGCGGTCCTCGCGCAGGTGCAGCGTGATCAGGTCGGCGCCGGCCTGCTCGGCCAGCAGCGCGGCGCGCAGCGGGTCCGGATAGGTGGTGCCGCGCGCATTGCGCACGGTGGCGATGTGGTCGATGTTCACGCCCAGGTCGATGACGGGGCCGGCGGGTTGCAGGAAGCTCATGGTGGCTAGGCTTTCGTTAAAACTGGCGGCTGCTCTCACAGCTGCATCAGGTCGATCAGAATCTGGCGCGTGTTCAGCGGCGCGCCGCCGAGGTGGTAGGCCAGCAGGAAGCGCATCAGCTGCTTGCTCTGGGCCTGCGTCTGCGGGTCCTCGTAGGCCTCGCGCTCCATGTCGATCAGCGTCTGGCCCGCGACGATGGGCCAGGACTCGACGGCCCCGGCCGTGCGCGCGCCGCGCTCCGGGTCGACGACGTACTGGCTGCCCGCCTCGACCGGCGCGCGCGTCGTGCTGCAGCGCGTCAGGTCCGCCGCGACCCCGGTCTCCTTAAGTAGGGCCCGTTCGAATTTTCGCAAGGCGATCTGTGCAGGTTCTCCATGCGCCAGTTCGTTCAGCGTCGAAATATAGTGCTGGAACAGGGCCGGATGGGGGTCGTCGCGCGCCAGCAGCTTGACCAGCAGCTCGTTCAGGTAGAAGCCGCACAGCAGCGCCGTCTTTTCGATCGGCAGCATGCCGCCGACCCATTCGGCGTCGATCAGCGTGCGCAGCTCGGACTTGCCCGAGAACGAGATCGACAGCGGCTGGAAAGTCTGCAGCACGCCGCGCAGCTTGGACAGCGGCCGCTTGGCGCCCTTGGCCACCACGCCGATCCGCCCGAAGTCGCGCGTGAACATGTCGACGATGAGACTGGTTTCCTTGTACGGGTAGCTGTGCAGCACGAAGGCCGGCTGACCGTTGACGCGGGTATCGCGCACGGGCGCGCGGCGCTTGGCGGCGGTCGTGGAGGCCGCGGGGGCTTCCTGGTCGTGGTCGATGATGTCGTCGTCGCGGCTGGGCATGCGCAATGATAACCCGGGTGGGGAGGATGCTGTGAACCGTCGTCCCTGCGCAGGCAGGGACCCAATCTTCATGCGACGTCGTGCCGCGTGCGCAACGGCTTCGTTTGAAGAAATTGGGCCCCTGCCTGCGCAGGGGCGACGTCATGTGCGGGAATTATTCGTAGCCGTACGCCCGCAAGCCTGCCTCGTTATCGGCCCAGCCCGACTTCACCTTGACCCAGATTTCCAGGTACACGGGCCCGTCGAACAGCTTTTCCATATCCAGGCGCGATTGCGTCGAGATTTCCTTCAGGCGCGCACCCTTGTTGCCGATGATCATCGATTTATGGGTATCGCGCTCGACCAGGATGGCGGCGAAGATACGGCGCAGATTGCCTTCCTGCTGGAATTGCTCGATCAGCACCGTGCTCGTGTACGGCAGTTCGTCGCCCAGCAGGCGGAACACTTTTTCGCGCACGATCTCGGCGGCGAGGAATTTCTCGCTGCGGTCGGTGATGTCGTCCGGGCCGAAGACGGGCGGATTCTCCGGCAGATGGCGGCGGATCTCGCCTTCCAGCGCATCGACCTGGAAGCGCAGCTTGGCCGACACGGGCACGATGGCGGTGAAGTCGCGCAGCGACGCCATCTTGGCGGCGAACGGCATCAGCTCGGCCTTGTCCTTCATTCGATCCGATTTATTGATCACCAGGATCACCGGGACATTGGTCGGCAGCAGGTCCAGCACTTGCTGGTCGGCCGGGCCGAAGGTACCCGCCTCGACGAGGAACAGGATCACGTCCGACGCCGTCAGCGTGTTCGACACGGTCTTGTTCAGCGTCTTGTTCAGCGCGTTCGCATGGCGGGTCTGGAAGCCCGGCGTGTCGACGTAGATGAACTGGGCGTCGTCGCGCGTCTGGATTCCCGTGATGCGGTGGCGGGTCGTCTGCGCCTTGCGCGAGGTGATCGAGACCTTGGCCCCGATCAGCACGTTCATCAGCGTCGACTTGCCGACGTTGGGACGGCCCACGATGGCGATATAGCCGCAGCGAAAATTATCCGGGGTCATGCCTGCTGCGGCGGCGTCGACGGGGTTGCTGTCCATGTTCATAGTGGTTCCTGCTCCGGCTGGTCCGGAAAATGGTGCGGCCGCTCGCGCGGCCCGGATACGGTGGTGCCCGCCGCGCTTATTCGCGGTGCGGGCGCTGCTTGGCCGGCGCGGGCGCCGACTGCAAGGTCAATTCGCCGGCGACGGGCTCGTCGCTCTGGTCGGTGGCGATGCCGGCCAGTTTCAGCTGGGCCGCGCGCGGACGCGACTTGCGCGCCGCCGACGGGCTTTTCTGCATGGCCTGCTCGGCCACTTCCAGGGCCAGGCGCGCCGCCGCCTGCTCGCCGGCGCGGCGGCTGCCGCCGCGGCCGAACACCTGGATGCCGAGCTTGGGCACCAGGCATTCGATCTCGAATTCCTGGCTGTGGGCGGCGCCGTGCGTGGCGACGACGTTATAGGTCGGCAGCGAGATCTTCTTGCTTTGCAAGAATTCCTGCAGCAGCGTCTTGGCATCCTTGCCCAGCGTGCGCGGGTCGACCGAATCGAGCAGCGGGATGTAGAAGGCGCGGATGGTGGCGCGGGCCGCGTCGAAACCGCTGTCGAGGAAGATCGCGCCCAGCAGGGCCTCGAGCGTGTCGGCCAGGATCGACGGCCGGCGGAAGCCGCCCGATTTCAACTCCCCCTCGCCCAGGCGCAGGAAGTGCGACAGTTCCAGCTTCTGGGCGATCTCGTACAGCGTCTGCTGCTTGACCAGGTTGGCGCGCAGGCGCGACAGGTCGCCTTCGGCCAGGTGGTCGAACCGTTCGTACAGGATCGAGGCGACGACGCAGTTCAGGATCGAGTCGCCGAGGAATTCCAGGCGCTCGTTATGCACGCTGCTGTGGCTACGGTGGGTCAGCGCCTGCTGCAGCAGGCCGGTGTCCCGGAACGTGTAACCTAGGCGAGTTTGCAATAACTGAAGATTCATTGTCGTACCAATCTGTTGGGCCGGCGCCGAGCCGGACTTCACGATGGTCCGCCTCCTTGCCGGCTGAATTACTGGGCGCGGCCAGCCTCTTCCACCGCCACCACGCCGCTCGGGTCGGTGGTGCCGGAGAAATCGAACAACAGGCTGACGTTGCCGGTGAGCGGTACCCGCTTCTCGTAGGCGAAGCTGACCTGCACGTCGTTGCCGTCGCGGGTAATGACCAGGTCGCGTCCCTGGACCGCGCTGATGTCGTTAATGCCGGCGTTGCGGTCGAACGCCTGCTGTATCTCGCGGACGGTGCCGCCCGCGGCCTTGGCCGCGGCGATCGCGTTCTTGACGGCGCGGTACTCGATGAAGGCCGGCACGGTCTTGATGACCACCAGCGCGATCGCGCCCAGCACCGCCAGCACGACGATCAGGCCGGACAGCGATACCCCGCCCTCCTTGCCGAACCGCCGCATCGTACGCGCACCCATGCCGCTCCGTTGTCCTGCCACGCCCATCGCCCCGGTCCTTTAGTGGATACCGCCGATGCGCTTCAGGTCGCCGAAGTTCATCCAGACGAACACGGCCTTGCCGACGATGTTCTGGTCCGGGACGAAGCCCCAGTAACGGCTGTCTGCGCTGTTGTCGCGGTTGTCGCCCATCATGAAGTAATTACCCTCCGGCACGATACAGGTAAATTTATCGTAGGAGTAGGTGCAATTCTCGTGATGGGGGAACTCCTCCACGGCAGCCAGGTTGATCGGGCGGGCCCCATCCATGTTCAGGATGCGGTGCGGCGCGTTCTGCAGCTTTTCCAGGTATTGCTTGTGATACACCGGACGCTCGTCGTCGAGGTAGTCGTCCAGCGGCGTGTAGGCGACCGGCTGGCCGTTGACGGTCAGGCGCTTGTTCTCGTAGGTGATTTTATCACCCGGCACGCCGATCACGCGCTTGATGTAGTCCTGGCTCATGTCCTTCGGGTACTTGAACACCATGACGTCGCCGCGCTGCGGATTGCCCACCTCGATGATCTTCTTGTTGAGCACCGGCAGGCGGATGCCGTAGTCGAACTTGTTCACGAGGATCAGGTCGCCCACCAGCAGGGTCGGCACCATCGACGAGGACGGGATCTTGAACGGCTCGAACAGGAAGGAGCGCAGGACGAACACCAGGGCGATCACGGGGAAGAAGCTGCCCGAGTACTCGACCCAGGTCGGCTGGCGCAGGATCGACGCTTCCAGCGCCGCGCGGCTGCCCGCGTTGCTGTCGGCCTTGATGCCGTCGGCCGTCAGCTTGGCGTAGCGGGCGTCGTACTCGGCCAGGGCCTTGTCGGCCCGGATGCGGCGCTGCTTGGACAGCACGAACACGTCCAGGCACCAGATGACGCCCGTGACCACCATCGCGACGAACAGGATCAGGGCAAAGTTCCCGAGAATCAGTTGCAAATTCATTTCTCTTCCACTTGGAGGATGGCCAGGAAGGCTTCTTGCGGAATCTCCACCGAGCCCACTTGCTTCATGCGCTTCTTACCGGCTTTCTGTTTCTCGAGCAGCTTCTTCTTGCGCGAGATGTCGCCGCCGTAGCACTTGGCCAGCACGTTCTTGCGCAGCGCCTTGACGTTCTCGCGCGAGATGATGGTGGCGCCGATGGCGGCCTGGATGGCCACGTCGAACATCTGGCGCGGGATCAGTTCGCGCATCTTGGCCGCCACCTGGCGTCCGCGGTACGGCGCGTTGGCGCGGTGCACGATGATCGCCAGCGCATCGACCTTCTCGCTGTTGATCAGCATGTCGACCTTGACGACGTCGGCGGCGCGGTATTCCTTGAACTCGTAGTCCATCGACGCATAGCCGCGCGAGGTCGACTTCAGGCGGTCGAAGAAGTCCAGCACGATCTCGGCCATCGGGATCTCGTAGTGCAGCTTGACCTGGCGGCCGTGGTAGGCCATGTCCATCTGCACGCCGCGCTTGCCGTTACACAGCGTCATCACGGCGCCGACGTACTCTTGCGGCATGTACAGGTTGACGTCGACGATCGGCTCGCGCACTTCGTTGATCTTGGACGGTTCCGGCATCTTCGACGGATTGTCGACGCGCACCATGGTGCCGTCGCGCATCTCGACCTCGTAGACGACGGTCGGCGCCGTCGTAATCAGGTCCATGTCGAATTCGCGCTCCAGGCGTTCCTGCACGATCTCCATGTGCAGCAGGCCCAGGAAGCCGCAGCGGAAGCCGAAGCCCAGCGCCTGCGACACTTCCGGCTCGTACATCAGGGCGGCATCGTTCAGCTTCAGCTTTTCCAGCGAGTCGCGCAGCGCGTCGTACTGGTTCGCTTCCACCGGGAACAGGCCGGCGAACACCTGCGGCTGCACTTCCTTGAAGCCCGGCAGCGGCGCCGGCGCCGGACGGCTGGCCAGCGTGACCGTGTCGCCCACCTTGGCGGCCGTCAGTTCCTTGATGCCGGCGATGATGAAGCCCACCTGCCCCGCCTTCAATTCCGGCAGCGACACGGAGCGCGGCGTGAACACGCCGATGTTCTCGACCAGGTTCACCGACTCGGTCGCCATCAGCAGGATCTTCTCTTTCGGACGCAGCGTGCCGTTGACGACGCGCACCAGCATCACGACGCCGACGTAGGGGTCGTACCAGGAGTCGACGATCAGCGCCTGCAGCGGCGCGTCCGGGTCGCCCTGCGGCGGCGGGACCTTGGCGATCAGCGTCTCGAGCACGTCTTCCACGCCCAGGCCCGTCTTGGCCGAGCACACGGTGGCGTCGGACGCGTCGATGCCGATGACGTCCTCGATTTCCTTCTTGGCGTTGTCCGGGTCGGCGTGCGGCAGGTCGATCTTGTTCAGGATCGGCACCACTTCCACGCCCAGGTCCAGCGCCGTGTAGCAGTTGGCGACCGTCTGCGCTTCCACGCCCTGCGACGCGTCGACGACCAGCAGCGCGCCTTCGCAGGCGGACAGCGAGCGCGACACTTCATAGCTGAAGTCGACGTGGCCCGGCGTATCGATCAGGTTCAGGTTGTAGGTCTGGCCGTCGCGCGCCTTGTACTGCAGCGCCGCGGTCTGAGCCTTGATGGTGATGCCGCGCTCGCGCTCCAGGTCCATCGAGTCGAGCACCTGCGCGTCCATCTCACGCTCCGACAGGCCGCCGCACAGCTGGATGATGCGGTCGGCCAGCGTCGATTTGCCGTGGTCGATGTGGGCGATGATGGAAAAGTTACGTATGTTTTTCATTCAAAACTCAAAACCAAAAAGAGCGGGACGCGGCCCAGGCCGGCGGCGCCGAAGTCGGCGCGCCGGCGGAATACGAAAAAAGCGCTCCGGCGGGACGATGCGGCCCCAGGCGAGCGCCTTGTCGGGCGAATCGCTGACCGGGCCCGGGGCGGCGGCAGACGAAATCGCTTCCAATCGCGCATTTTACCGGATTTCGGGTTAGAAAGCCCGGTTTCCGCGAGAGACCACATGCCACATCGTCAACAGCCGCACCCGGAGCGGCTGCCCCGGCCGACACCATGGTTGCCCACCGTCAAGTATTTGCGGGCTCAGCCGTTAAGAAGGTATCGCCGCACCGACGCGGCCCACCCTGCCCGACTTTGCCTCCGACTCCGCCATGATCCTGACCCGCGACCCGCAAGCCTGGACCGACCTGTACCAGTATCCGATCCAGGAGCGCATCCTGCCGCTGCCGGCCGAGGTGCGCGACTTCGTGCTGCAGGTGAACGAGGCCACGGGCCTGGACGCGGTGCCGGAGGCCGTGGAGCCGGCGCCGGCGCTGCACGCCGACCTGCGCCAGGCGCTGCGCGGCATGCCCGCCGGCGTGCTGGGCCTGATATCGCCGCTGCTGCTGGGCATCTGCCTGGGCCGCGGCCTGGGCTCGTCGGGCGCCACCGACATCGTCGTCGACGCCAGCGACGGCCGCATCCTCGGCTGCGTCGTGCTGCTGGACGTCGACATGATGGCCGGCCACACGGCCAATTCCTGGGCCACCTGGAAGGACAACCTGCCCTTCGCGCAAGGCGCCGGCTTCGCGCTCGACACGACGATCGCCGCGCCGCACGACGACACCCGCGCGAACGCCCTGCAATTCCTGCTGCTGCACGAATTCGGCCACGTGCTGACGGCCGACGGCAACTTCCTGCCGCGCTGGTGGGAGGCCATGCCGGACACGCAATTTAGCTGGGAGTTCTCCTACCTGGCGCTGAGCTGGACGACCGACGCCTTCGGCCGTTTCGTAGCGCAGGCACGGTCCGACTTCGCGCTGCGCGACGCCGTCGACTTCTACGGCAAGCGGCAGCTGCACGGCGACGCCATCGTCACCGCCTATGCCGGCCTGGAGGGGGCCGACTTCGCCAGCCTGTACGGCGCCACCAATCCCTACGACGATTTCGCCGAATGCTTCGCCACCTACGTCCACGTCGAGATGCTGGGACGTCCGCATGCGCTGCGCATCGACCTGGACGGCGAGCCGCAAGCCTGGCTGGAGGGCTTCTGGTCCAGCCCGAGGAGCAATGCCAAGCGCGCGTTCATGGAACGCATGCTGGGCCTGGACACGCCCGTCGTCGTGGCGGCCAACGAGGCACTGGCGCGCGTGGCGGCGTGATGGCGTGACGGCGGCGGGTCGACAGCCTGCGCGCGCCCTCACCGCTTCCGCGGACGCATTCGGGCGCTGGTCAGGCGTCTGTCCGAGGGTCGGGCGTCGCGCCGGCCGTCGCGTGGGAGACGTGGGCAGCGAGCGCCGCCTCGTCGAGGAAGTAGTGGCACAGTTCGACCTGGCCGGCGCCCGCCGCCAGCACGGGCACCAGCTCGTCGTAGCGGGCGACGAGGGCCGGGTCGGCATCCACGTCGACGATGTCGAGCCGGTAGCCGACGCCGGCACGCGCCATGAAGGCACGCACGGCGGCGGCCATGTCCTCGCACAGGTGGCAATAGCTGCGCGAGAACAAGGTCAAGCGGATCGTCACGGACGCGGCTTGATCACGACGTATTGCGTTGCCGGACCGCGGCGCACCAGCAGGGCCACCGATTTCTTCGGATCGAGCTTGCCGACCAGGCCATTGAACTGCGCCGCGGAGGTGACCGGGGCATTGTTGATCTGCAGGATCAGGTCGCCCGAGCGGATGCCGGCCGTGGCCGCCCGTCCGCCGACCACCTCGACCAGCACGCCGCCCTCGACCTTGAGTTCGCGCTTCTGCGCGGCCGACAGGTCGGAGACCTGCAGGCCCAGTGCGTTCGGCGCCTGTTCCGGCGATTGCTTCTTCTGCTTGGCGGCGTTGCCCTTGTCCGGCTGCTCTTCCTTCAGTTCCTCGATCGTCACGGGCAGCTCCACCTGGGCGCCGCGGCGCCACACGGTGATGGTGGCGCGGGTACCCACCGGGGTGCCGCCCACCTGGCGCGGCAGGTCGGTGCTCTTCTCGATGTCCTTGCCGTTGAACTTCAGGATCACGTCGCCGACCTTGACGCCGGCCTTCTCGGCCGGGCCGCCCGGCTCGACCATCGCAACCTCGGCGCCGCGCGCCTTGCCCAGGCCCAGCGCCTCGGCGACGTCGCGCGTGACTTCGCTGATCTGCACGCCCATGCGGCCGCGCGTGACCTTGCCGGTCTTCTTGATCTGGTCCGACACGCGCATCACTTCGTCGATCGGCACGGCGAACGAAATGCCGTTGTAGGCGCCGGACAGCGTGGCGATCTGCGAGTTGATGCCGATGACCTCGCCGCGCATATTGATCAGGGGGCCGCCCGAGTTACCGGGATTCACGGCGACGTCGCTCTGGATCAGCGGCAAATACTCGCCGGTATCGCGCGACTTGGCGGAGATGATGCCGGCCGTGACCGTGTTCTCCAGGTTGAACGGCGAGCCGATCGCGATCACCCACTCGCCGGCGCGGATGCGGTCGGAGTCGCCGATGCGCACGCTGGGCAGGTTGCGGGCGTCGACCTTCAGCACGGCGACGTCGGTGCGGCGGTCGGCGCCCAGCACCTTGGCCTTGAATTCGCGCCGGTCGGTCAGCGTGACGATGACTTCGTCGGCGCCTTCGACCACGTGGGCGTTGGTCAGCACGTAGCCGTCGTCGGAAATGATGAAGCCGGAGCCGACGCCGCGCTGCACTTCGCGCTCTTCCGGCTGCTGCTGCGGCCCGCCGCGCCGTCCGCGCGGCGCCATCTGGCCGCCGAAGAAGCGGCGCAGGAATTCCTGCATCTCCTCGTCGCCGCCCATGCCGCCGGCGCCGTCCTCGCCCAGGCGCACGACCTCGGTGGTGCGGATGTTGACAACGGCGGGGCCGACCTTGTCGACCATGTCGGCGAAGTCCGGCAGGCCGGCCACCGTCGCCGTGGCGACGGGAGCGGCCGCCTGGACCGGGGAAACCATGGACGTTGCGCCGGCAACCATGAGTGCCGACAGGATCGCGCTACGAATTTTGCTTGTCATAATCTCATCAGGTGAAGGGCTTGGTGCCCCAATGGTAAGACAAAAAGCCAATATTGTCGCGTTGGCACGGCTTGGCGGAAAAATGGGCTGGATTGCGGGCCCGGCAGGGCAAGCACGGCGCGGGAACGCAAGAAAATGCGCGAGCACATGCGCCAGCACATGGTGGACGATCGGGCGCACGCGTGGCGCCCGGCAGCGCGCGTGCCTGCCCCGGGTCGCTGGCCCTGGCGAGACGGTCCGGCTAATTTGGCCCGATGACGTTGGCCCAACTAATTTGGCCGGACGACGTTGGCCCGACGACGTTGGCCCGACGACGTTGGCCAGACGACGTTGGCCAGACGAATGTGGCCCGGCAACCGTGGCCACCCGGCGGCGACGCGGCCGCAGCCGGGTAGCGGACGGCGCCTAGCGCGGGCCGGCGACCGCGGCGGCGCTGGTGGCCGGCTCGTCCACGGCGCCGTTGCGCTTGCCCGGCAGCGGTTCCTCCGCCAGGCGCGCCGCCAGCCGCACGGCAAAGCCGGGCGACAGCTCGGGGCCCGCGTGTTCGCGCAAGGCGTCGCCGATCAGGCAGTTGCGCCGCCAGGCTTCGTCGCCGGCCGGCGTGCCCAGGGCAGCCATGGCCAGTTCGATGTCGGCCTCGGGCAGCGCCCCGTCCATCAGCGCCGAGATGAGTTCGCGGTTTTTCTTGTTCGTATCCATCGGTATGCCCGTCGGTAGTGATCCTTCGGAAAGCCGCTGCCGGCTGGTGGCTGCACGATGCAGGTCCGGGTCGGGGGCCTTCCTTTGTCTGCAGTATCGATCATCGCTACTTGGAGCCTTTCCACGGCCCCTACCGACGTTTGTCAGCCGAGATGTCGAGCAAGGGCCTCAACTTGTCGGCAATGACTTCGCGCGCCCGGAATATCCTGCTTCGCACCGTACCGATTGGACACGCCATCACTTCGGAGATTTCCTCGTAGCTCAAGCCTTCAATTTCACGCAAGACAATTGCTGTCCTCAACTCCAGCGGCAGCGCCTCCATGGCGGCATTCACCGTGTAGGCGATCTGCTTGCTGGCTAAAACGGACTCTGGCGTATTAATGTCGCGCAGACTGTCCGCGTCGTCAAATCCTTCGGCACGTTCGGCGTCGGCTTCGGTCGAGGTCGGAGCCCGCCTGCCCTGGGTGACGAGAAAGTTTTTTGCCGTGTTGATACCAATGCGATACAACCAGGTGTAGAACGCCGAGTCGCCACGGAAGTGGCGCAGCGCGCGGAAGGCCTTGATGAAGGTCTCCTGCACCACGTCTTCCGCCTCGGCCGGATCGTGGACGAGGCGCGATACCAGCCGCATCAGGCGGCGCTGGTATTTCGCCACCAGCAGGTCGAACGCCCGGCGATCGCCAGCCTGGACGCGCTCAACCAGCAGTTGATCACACTCGCGTTCGGTCGTCACTGAACATTGCCCCGTTGGCTGCGGCGTCCTGGCGCGCTTGACGGCCTCCCCATGGCGGCGCTGCATCGTCGTTCCGGACCGGCGTGCCGTCGTCGACGATGGGCCTTGCCCTGGGGCCTTGGTCAAGCGCTCTCGTTAAGAAAAATAGTCCGCTGCAATAAGTTCATCGTGGTGTCTCGTATTCCGTCTCCGCACGCCGTCCGATGGCCGCCAGCGCGACGGCGAGTGCGCGCCAGCTCTCGCCATCGACGCTATCGCGCCAGACGTGCAGCACATGTGTGCGCGGCCGGGTGCCTGTTCCCGGCACGTGCCAGCGCAGCAGCATCAGCAGCGGCCACACGACCGAGCCGGGCAGCAGACGGGCCGCCGGGATGTCGTTACATGGCGGCGCATGCAGCACCTGTTGTACCGTCACGCGTAGTTCACCGGTTCCAGAAATATCAATCCGGTGCGTCTTAGGACGGCGGGCCGCGGCCGCCAGCAGGACCACCGCGGCGAACAGCAGCGCGGCCGCGACAAGGGGCGCGGCGCGCACCTGCGCGCTCGCGTGCGCCACGGCGCAGGCGGCGGCCAGCTGGGCCAGGGCGGCGCCCGTGAGTACGCAGCGGAAGGCGCGCGAGGGCCTGACGAGCGCGGAAACGGCGATCGACATGGGATACCGGGTTGGTGGAAAGGCGGGCGCATCAGCGGGCACGTTAGCCGGGCCCGACAAGCTGTCTGAAAAGACAAACGCCCATTCCCTTTGACAGGAATGGGCGCTAATAAGTTCGACGCTGAAGTCGGAACTTAGATTTTCGCGAACACGAGGGTACCGTTGGTACCACCGAAGCCGAACGAGTTCTTCACCGCGTAATCGATCTTCATGTCACGCGCCGTGTTGGCACAGAAGTCCAGGTCGCACTCGGGGTCCTGGTTGAAGATGTTGATCGTCGGCGGCGAGACCTGGTTGTGGATCGCCAGCACCGTGAACACCGATTCCAGGCCGCCCGCGCCGCCCAGCAGGTGGCCGGTCATCGACTTGGTCGAATTGACGACGATGTGCTTCGCGTGGTCGCCGAAGGTGCGCTTGATGCCCTTCACTTCCGCCACGTCGCCCACCGGGGTCGAAGTGCCGTGCGCGTTCACGTACTGCACCTGGTCGGGGTTGATGCCGGCGTATTGCATGGCCGAGACCATGCAGCGCGAGGCGCCGCTGCCGTCTTCGAGCGGTGCGGTGATGTGGTTGGCATCCGCGCTCATGCCGAAGCCGACGACTTCCGCATAGATCTTGGCGCCGCGCGCCTTGGCGTGCTCGTACTCTTCGAGCACCATCACGCCGGCACCCTCGCCCAGCACGAAGCCGTCGCGGTCGCGGTCCCACGGACGCGAGGCGGTCGACGGATCGTCGTTGCGGGCCGACAGCGCGCGGGCCGAGGCGAAGCCGCCCAGGCCCAGCGGCGACACGGTCGATTCCGCACCGCCGGCGATCATCACGTCGGCGTCGCCGTATTCGATCAGGCGCGCAGCCGAACCGATGCAATGCAGGCCGGTGGTGCAGGCGGTGACGATCGCCAGGTTCGGGCCGCGCAGGCCGAACTTGATCGACAGGTCACCCGAGATCATGTTGATGATCGAGGCCGGGACGAAGAACGGCGAGATGCGGCGCGGGCCGCGGCTGTCGTACTCCGCCTTGGTGTCTTCGATCATCGGCAGTCCGCCGATGCCCGAGCCCACCATCACGCCGATGCGGTCGGCATTTTCCTCGGTGACGACGAGGCCGGAATCCTGCAACGCCTGGATACCCGCGGCCATGCCGAAATGGATGAACGTATCCATGTGGCGGCCTTCCTTGCCGGGCAGGTATTCCTCGACGTTGAAGTTCTTCACTTCGCCCGCGAAGCGGGTCGAAAACGACGATGCGTCGAACTTGGTAATGTTGGCAATGCCCGACTTGCCCGCCAGTGCTGCTTCCCACGCGTCGGCAATGGTATTGCCGATCGGGGAGATGCAACCCAGGCCGGTAACGACGACACGACGGTTGCGTGAACTCAAGCGTTTCTCCTGAAGTCCTGAATGCTTAGGCCTTGACGTGCGCCTGGGCGTACTCGATGGCCTGACGAACGGTGGTGATCTTCTCGGCTTGCTCGTCCGGGATCTCCATTTCGAATTCGTCTTCCAGTGCCATCACCAGTTCAACGGTGTCCAGGGAGTCTGCGCCGAGGTCGTCAACGAACGAGGAATCGATTTTGATGTCAGCTTCGGCAACACCCAGTTGCTCAGCGACGATTTTTTTAACGCGTTGTTCGATATCCGACATGTTATGGCTCCATTAGGTATGTGTTGCGGAAAGTGCGCGCATTTTATCAGGGTTTGCGCGTTGAAAAACTATTTTCAGCGTCTGACGCTAAATCGTTTCAAACTACTGCCAACTGCTGAGAATTGTACTTGAAAGGAGCCAACCACCACCGGCAAAGTCGCTCCTTCCAGTCTCTTCTTAGTTCATGTACATGCCGCCGTTGACGTGCAGTTCGCTGCCCGTGATGTAGGCGGCCTGCGGGCCGGCCAGGAAGGCGACGGCGTGGGCGATGTCTTCCGGCTGGCCCAGGCGGCCCAGCGGGATCTGCGTCAGCAGCGCCTCGTGCTGGCCTTCGCCCAGCGCCTTGGTCATGTCGGTATCGATGAAGCCCGGCGCCACGCAATTGACGGTGATGTTGCGGCTGCCGATCTCGCGCGCCAGCGCACGGGTCATGCCGGCCACGCCGGCCTTGGCGGCCGCGTAGTTCATCTGGCCCGGGTTGCCGGCCGCGCCGACCACCGAGGTGATGTTGATGATGCGGCCCGCCTTGGCCTTCATCATGCCGCGCAGCACGGCGCGCGACAGGCGGCCGACGGCGGTCAGGTTGGTGGCGATCACGTTGTCCCACTCCTCGTCCTTCATGCGCATCGCCAATTGATCCTGGGTGATGCCGGCATTGTTGACGAGGATGCCGATGGTGCCGACGTCCTTGGTGATGGCGTCGATGACCGATGCGCACTGGGCCGCGTCGGTGACGTTCAGCACCATGCCCTTGCCGCCGAACTCGGCGAGGTATTCGCCGATGGCGGCGGCGCCGCTTTCGGTGGTGGCGGTGCCGACCACCCTGGCGCCCTGGCGGGCCAGTTCGAGGGCGATGGCCTTGCCGATGCCGCGCGAGGCGCCGGTGACGAGGGCAACTTGGTTTTGCAGGTTCATGCGTTTCCTTCTTCTATTCTCGGTAGGGTGGGCACCACGTGCCCACCGGGCGCCGAGGTGCCGCAAGCAAATGGTGGGCACGGGTGCCTACGCCGGCCGCGCCCACCCTACGATTCTCAGCCGTTGACCGACGCCAGCACACGCTCCAGCGCGGCCTGGTCGACCAGCGCCTCGCCGGCCAGCACCGGATCGATGCGCTTGGCCATGCCGATCAGCGTCTTGCTCGGCGCGCACTCGATGACCGAGGTCACGCCGTCCGCCGCCATCTTCTGCATGGTCTCGACCCAGCGGACCGGTCCGGCAGCCTGGCGCACCAGCGCGTCCTTGATCGCGGCCGGATCGTTCAGGATAGCCACGTCGACGTTGTTGATCAAGTCGATCTGCGGCGCACGGAAGGTCAGGTCGGCCATATAGTCGCGCAGGCGGTCCGACGCGGGCTTGAGCAGCGACGAATGGAACGGGGCCGACACGGCCAGTTTCATGGCGCGCTTGGCGCCCTTGGCCTTGGCGATCTCGCAAGCGCGCTCGACGGCGGCGGTGTGGCCGGCGATGACGATCTGGGTCGGTTCGTTGAAGTTGACGGCTTCGACAACGTCACCCGCATTTGAAGCTCCCTTTTCGGCTTCGGCGCACACGGCGATCACGTCCTCGGCCGGCAGGCCCAGGATCACGGCCATGCCGCCCTGCCCGACGGGCACGGCATCCTGCATCGATTGCGCGCGGAAACGCACCAGCGGCACGGCATCCTTGAAGTCGATCACGCCCGCGGCCACCAGGGCCGAGTACTCGCCCAGGCTGTGGCCGGCGACGACGGCCGGCTTGGGACCGCCGGCGGCGATCCAGGCGCGGTACACGGCCACGGCCGCGGTCAGCATCACGGGTTGCGTGTTGGTGGTCAGGTCCAGCTCTTCCTTCGGGCCTTCGGCGATCAGCTTGCCGATGTCCAGGCCCAGGGCGTCCGATGCCTCGGCGACGGTCTCCTCGACGACCGGGTTGCCGGCGAAGCCGTTCAGCATGCCGACGGCTTGCGCGCCCTGGCCCGTGAAGAGGAATGCGAATTTGCTCATATTCAGGAAATCCTTCTTGTTATTACTCACTCCCGGCGCTGCCGGAAATTGTCCCCGCGCAGGCGGGTCAGTTTTACATGCGTACCAGCACGGCGCCCCAGGTGAAACCGCCGCCCACGCCTTCCATCATGACGTTCTGGCCCGGCTTGATGCGGCCGTCGCGCACGGCGACGTCCAGCGCCAGCGGGATCGAGGCGGCCGAGGTGTTGCCGTGCTCGTCGACGGTCACGACCATCTTTTCCAGCGGCAAGCCGAGCTTTTTCGCCGTACCGCTCATGATGCGCAGGTTGGCCTGGTGCGGGATCAGCCAGTCGATCTCGGACGCCGGCATGCCAGCCGCGTCGAGCGCCTCGTTGGCCACTTTTTCCAGCACGGACACGGCCAGCTTGAACACGGCGGGGCCATCCATGTACAGGAATTTCTGGTTCGACAGCGCGGCGTGCGAAGGATTCGCCGGGCCGCACAGGATGTCGCCATGGCTGCCATCCGCATGCAGCTTGGTGGCCAGGACGCCCGGCTCCTGCGAGGCGGTCAGGACGATGGCGCCGGCGCCGTCGCCGAACAGCACGCAGGTGCTGCGGTCGCTGAAATCGAGGATGCGCGAGAACACTTCGGTGCCGATCACGAGCACGTTCTTCGCGTTGCCGGCCTTGATGAAGGCGTCGGCCGTCGACATGGCGTAGACGAAACCGCTGCAGACGGCGCCGATGTCGAAGGCGGCGCTGCCGTTACGCATGCCCAGCTTGTTCTGCACGATGCAGGCGGTGCTGGGGAAGCTGCCGAAGAAATCGGGGCTTGCCGTGGCGACGATCACCATGTCGATCTGTTCCGGCGCCAGGCTGGCCGCCTCGAGCGCCTTGCGGGCCGCGTTGACGGCCAGGTCGGAGGCGTTCTCGTCCGGCGCCGCATAGTGGCGCGCGGAGATGCCGCTGCGGGTCACGATCCACTCGTCCGAGGTCTCGATGCCCTTGGCGGCGAGCTCGGCCGCCAGATCGTGGTTCGTGACGCGCTTGGCGGGCAGGTAGCTGCCGGTGCCGATAATTTTGCTGTACAAAGTCATTGCTTAACCCTGCTTGATGGTTGAGCCTGGCGCTTCCGTGTCAGGTGTACTGGGGAGCATTTCCGCAATCAAATGCGACAGTTGCTCTTGCACATTATATTTCGCCGCATCGAAAGCGCGGCGGATCGCCCATTCGTACGCATACGCATTGGCGCCGCCATGGCTCTTGAAGACCAGGCCTTTCAGGCCCAGCAGGCCGGCGCCGTTATAGCTTTCCGGGTTGAGTTTCTTCAGCGATTTGCGGGCCAGCAGCGCGCCCAGCTTGGACATCGTCGTTTCCAGCAGCGTCGCCTTGAAGAAGCGCGACAGGCCCTCGATGGCCTTGAGCGTGACGTTGCCCACGAAGCCATCGCAGACGACCACGTCGACGGTGCCCTTGAAGATGTCGTTGCCTTCGACGTTGCCGTGGAAATTCAGTACGCCGCGCGCGTGGTCCGCGCGCAGCAGGTTGGCCGTCGCCTTGATGACTTCGGTGCCCTTGATTTCCTCGGTGCCCACGTTGAGCAGGCCGATGCTGGGACGGCGATGTTCCATCGCCTCGAACAGCACGGCGCCCATGATGGCGAACTGGTGCAGGTGGTGCGGCTCGCAGTCGACGTTCGCGCCCAGGTCGAGCATATAGGTCGGGCCGCCCTTCTGGTTCGGCAGGATCGAGCAGATGGCGGGACGGTCGACGTCGGCCATGGTCTTGAGCACGTAGCGCGAGATCGCCATCAGGGCGCCGGTATTGCCGGCCGAGACGCACACGTCGGCGCTGCCCTCCTTGACGAGTTCGATCGCCACGCGCATCGACGAATCCTTCTTGCGGCGCAGCGCCACTTCGACGGGATCGTCCATGGCCACCACGTCGGCGGCATGCTTGACGGACAGGCGCGGATTGTCGGCCGCGTGATGTTTCTTGAGTTCAGCACGGACCTGGTCTTCCAGGCCCACGAGGATCAGTTCGGCCTCGGGCTCGTGCTTGAGGAATGCCAGGGCTGCCGGAATGGTCACCGAAGGACCATGGTCGCCGCCCATGCAGTCGATGGAAATTTTAATTGTCATTTGTCGGAATGAACCGCGGACTCACGGTCGGCCGGCGGTAGCGTATCCGCGGCGCGCGGCATGCTGCCGGGCCGGGTAGGCGGAATGGAAAATGACGGTGCTCGCGGCGTCATGCGCGCCTGCGACACGGGAAATGCCAAATAAAAAGCGGCGCCACGCACTTGACATACGTTGCACCGCTTTCATGGAACAAAACGCAAGACGTCGATTACTCGTCGTTCTTGGTCTTGAGCACTTTGCGACCACGGTAGAAGCCGTTCGGGCTGATGTGGTGACGCAGGTGGGTTTCGCCGGTGGTCGGCTCGACTGCCAGGTTCGGGGCGGTCAGGAAATCGTGCGAACGGTGCATGCCGCGCTTCGACGGGGACTTCTTATTCTGTTGAACTGCCATGATGACTCCTAAACATAAGTTCTAAAATTCTAACACATTCGACTTGCAATGACATGCGCATCGAGTATCCCAGCGGCAATAACTTATTGCCGTTATTGCCGACATGTTGAACGCAGCCTTCATACTCGAGTTGCACGCGTTTGACACGTCGTTGATGCAGTGCAGGCGTTACGGCGCCTGCACGACAAATCTTGTACTGCTTATTCTGACTTGAGGCTCTTCAGTGCCGCGAACGGCGATACCTTCTCGGACTTGATGGAGTCCACCAGCGTGGTATCGGGGCACACCTCGTGTTTCGGTGCCTGCGGCAGCGCCAGCAGGGCTTCATCTTCCAGCAATTCGCGGATGTCCATGGCATGGGTGCCGACGATCACGTCGATGCTCTCGTCGTCGAGGATTTCCTCGATCTCGTCCGCTTCCTCGTCGTCCTTGCCGAGCACCAGCACGGTCGACGAATCGAGCTCGTAGCCGAACGGCTGCAGGCAGCGCTGGCATGCCAGCTGCACGGTCCCGGAGACGGACAGCGTCATCATCGGATATCCCTGGCGGGTCTGGCCGCCCTGGATGGACCAGGAAATCGTGCCGGACGCATCCGCGCAATCGGCTGCCAGGCGGGGCATTTCCGCGACCGGCGTGACGCCTTCACGATGGCCATTATTCCGGCAAAACTCGAAGGCGTCGATGACAAAAGCGCTCATTTGGAAAAACTTCCCCGGAAAACCTGCGATAATAACAGGCTTATCCCCGGGCAGTCAAAGAATCCGTGCTTTTTTCGGGCGACGCAGTTGCAGTCTGGTTGCAGCCTGGTCGCAGCCCCGCTACAGCGTCCGCCGACGGACATCGCTGCCGCTATCTATCTGTTTTGCTTATGAATATTGGACAGGCCGACATCATACCAAGTTCCGCGCAGCCTGGCACGCCTTTGCGCCTGATTCTTGCCTCCAGCTCGGCTTATCGGCGCGAATTGCTGGGCCGCCTGCGCCTTCCCTTCGAAGCGATCGCCCCGCACGTCGACGAGACCCCGCTGCCCGGCGAAGCACCGGAGGCGACGGCCCTGCGCCTGGCGCGCGACAAGGCGCAAGCCATCGCCCGCCTGCATCCCGGCGCGCTCGTGATCGGTTCGGACCAGGTCGCCACGCTGGACGGCGCGCAGATTGGCAAGCCGGGCGACCATGCGCGCGCCCTGGCGCAATTGCAGACCATGCGCGGCCGCCGCGTCGTGTTCCATACCGCCCTGTGCCTGTGGGACGGCCGCACGGACAGCTTCGAGCTCGACAACGTGCAAGTCTTCGTCGACTTCCGCGACCTGCCGGACGCCGAACTGGATGCCTACCTGCGCATCGAACAGCCCTACGACTGCGCCGGCAGCGCCAAGAACGAAGGCCTCGGCATCGCCCTGCTCGAACGCATCGACAGCAGCGACCCGACCGCCCTCACTGGCCTGCCCCTGATCGCCCTGACGGGCATGCTGCGCCGCGCCGGCGTGGCCTTTTTTGCTTGACCAATTTTTAGAATTTATGCCCGGTACCCCGATGTCAGGAACCCTTTATCTGATCCCGAACACGCTCGGCCCGACCGAAGCGGCCCCGCACGCCTTGTCGCACATCCTGCCCGAACAGGTGCAGGACATCGCCAGCAAGCTCGATTACTTCGTCGCGGAAAACGCCAAGACGGCGCGCGCCTTCCTGAAACTGGTCGGCATCGACCACCCGCTGGCCCGCCCGCTGCAGGAAATCCAGATCGCCGAACTGAACGTGAACACCCCGGCCCAGGCCCTGGCCGCCTTGCTGGCGCCGCTGCTGGAGGGCCGCGACGCGGGCCTGGTCTCGGAGGCGGGCGTGCCGGCCGTGGCCGACCCGGGCGCCGACCTGGTGCGCCTGGCCCACCAGCACGGCATCGCCGTCCGTCCCCTGGTGGGACCGTCGTCGCTGCTGCTGGCCGTCATGGCAAGCGGCCTGAACGGCCAGAGCTTCGCCTTCAACGGCTACCTGCCGACCGACGCCGCCCAGCGCAGCAAGCGGATCGTCCAGCTGGAGCAGCGCTCGCGCAGCGAAAAGCAGACGCAATTGCTGATCGAAACGCCCTACCGCAACGGCGCGATGCTGGAAGCCCTCGTCGCCACCTGCCAGCCCGGCACCCTGGTCTGCGTCGCGACGGACCTGTCGCTCCCGACCGAATCCGTGCGCACGCTGACGGCCGCCAAATGGAAAGCCCAACTCGCCAGCGGCAAGACCCCGGACTTCCACAAGAAACCGACCGTGTTCCTGTTCCTGGCCCAGTAATTCGGGGTCAGTAATTCGGGGTCAGAGCACTTTTTCGATCAATTGATCCGGACCACCTCCGCATAAGCCAGGCTGTCGGCTTCGACAAACATCAAACCGGGGTCAGAGCCGGGGTCAGAGCCCGGTTTTTGGAAAAAGACTGGGGGCAATTG
Organism: Massilia paldalensis; assembly: GCF_044901715.1. Lineage (NCBI taxonomy): Bacteria > Pseudomonadati > Pseudomonadota > Betaproteobacteria > Burkholderiales > Oxalobacteraceae > Massilia > Massilia paldalensis. The sequence continues at coordinate 857,009 of NZ_JBJCIU010000001.1, read as the reverse complement.
CCAAGAAATGTGCTCTGACCCCGAATTTTGGTGCTGGCTGCGCTCGGACCTCGAATTGTCGGGAGTGGGTCAGCGGATCTCTTCGCCCAGCTGGCGCACCCAGCCGAAGGCGGCAAGTTCGATTTCGCGGATTTGCTTGGCGGACAGGCCCAGGCGGTCGAGGGCTTCCGCCAAGGCGATGTTGCATTGGGCGCCTTCGAGTTCCTCGGCAACGCCCAGCATGGCGCCGTAGTCGCCCTCGCGGTGCAGCAGCGCGGCGCGCACTTCGGGGGAGACGTCGACGCGCGCCAGGATCTCTTCCATCGGCAGCGAGAACAGCGCATCCATCAGCGACATGATGCCGACCGTGAACGCGGCATTGGCGCCGGCCGTGTCGCCCGGGCGCAGCGTCAGCGTCATCAGTTCGAGCAGGCGGCCGCGCGTCGTCGCCAGCTGCAGCAGCGGCGAATTCAGCTCGACGCTGCCGTCCGGGCCGCTATACAGCAGGATCTGGATCCAGCGCTGCAGCTGGCTGCGGCCGAGCTGCTCCAGCGCCTGCGAGACCGATTCGATGCGGCCGCCGCCACTGCCGCCCAGGTGGCTGTTCACGAGGCGCAGCAGGTTCAGGCTCAGCAGCGGGTCGCGCTTGACGGCTTCCTCGATCGCCGCGTTGTCGGCATTCGCATTGATCAGCTCGATCATGCGCAGCAGGACCATCTCGGAGGGGGTGATCTTCTTGCCCGACAGGATGGCCGGGCGAGCGAAATAATATCCCTGGAAATATTCGAAGCCGAGTTCCAGGCATAGCTGGAACTCTTCGACGGTCTCGACCTTTTCGGCAAGCAGCTTGCGGCCGGGGCTGCGCAGCGAGCGCGTCAGCGCCGCCAGCTCGTCATGGCTCACGCCCTGCAAGTCCACCTTGATCACGTCGACGAAGTCGATCAGCTTGCTAACCAGCTCGGAATGGCCTATAACGTCGTCGAGTGCGAACTTGAAACCAAGCTCTTTCAATTCCTTGACGCGCGCCAGCACGCCTTCGGTGGGACGCACCGTTTCGAGGATTTCGAGGATGACCTTATTAGGAGGCAAGAATCGAACGAAATCGCTCATCAACACCACTTCGTCCACATTGACGAACGCGACCTGCTCTCCGACCACCTGTTTCATGCCCAGCTGCGAGGCATGGGATATCACGGCGGCGGTGGCGGCGGCATAATCGGTCAGTTGCGCGTCCTCGTGTTCCGGGGCGGCGCGGAACAACAACTCGAACGCCACCAGCTTCTGGTCGCGTCCGAGTATCGGCTGACGTGCCAGAAAAAATTCATCGGACGGCATGGACGAAACTGCCGTTGCTACCGCATGCATGTAAAACTCCTGGGAATGACGTGGCACGCACCATGCGCGCCCGGCCCGGACTCGCCGGAACTCGGGCCTGACTATACTACAGACGGGCAGTCTTTACATTTCGACATCGTATCAAATCGTTTCAGCGCCCCCGCTCCGATACGCGGGGGGAACGATGCCAGAAATTCATAGTGAGTTCAGGGACGGCCGGGACCGTTGCGCTTGGCCGGGCGGCGCGGCGCATCGCCCGCCGCCGCTGGACGCGCTCCTGGGCGTGCCCCAGGGCGCGTAGCCGAAGGCGCACCGGAAGGCGCCGGACGGCCCTCGGACTCGCGCGCCTGGCCAGGGCGCGCCTGGCCGGTACGTCCCTGCGCCTTGCTCGCCTGCCCCGGACGCCCGTCTGCCGCGGGACGCTGGCCTGGCCGCCGCGGCGCCTCCGCCTTTGCCTCCTGCCCTTCCGCCGCGCGGCCGCGCGGGCCGTCGCCGAAGGCCTGGCCCGGCAGGCGCAGGCTGCCCTTGCCCGACAGCGGGCTGGCGCGGCGCGCATTGCCGACCGGCTGGCGGCCGCCGCTGCGCTCCGACGCCCCGGCCAGGCCCGGCATGGCGCCCGTGATCTGCGTGCCCGTCTCGATGCGGAAGGTGGCGCCCTTGTCCACGCCCAGCACCTTCACCAGGTAGGGCAGCGTCTCGCGCAGCGTCGCTTCCAGCGTATAGGGCGGGTTCAGGATGAACATGCCGCTGCTGTGCATGCCGGTGCCGTCCGGGCCCGGCGTGGACACGGTCAGCGTCACGTGCAGCCATTCCTTGGCCGGCAAGCGCTTCAGGCGGTCGGGGAACTGGCGCGATTCCATGCGCTGCAGCACCGGATACCAGACCGCGTACATGCCCGACGGGAAGCGGCCCAGCGCATCGTCCAGCGCATCGCGCACGTGCTTGTAGTCCAGCTTGACCTCGTACGGCGGGTCGACCAGCACCAGCGCGCGGCGCGACGGCGGCGGCAGCAGCGCCTTCAGGCTCTGGAAGCCGTCCGCGTATTCGACGATGACGCGCTTGCCGCGCGCACGCTCGCCCTGCTCGGCCTTGTGCGCCTCCAGCTTGCGGAAGTTGTCGGCCAGCAGGCGGATGTCGGCCGGGTGCAGCTCGAACAGGCGCAGGCGGTCCTGGGGGCGCGCGACCTGCTCGGCCACGTAGGGCGAGCCCGGATAGAAGCGCAGCTTCCCGCTGGGGTTCATCTTGCGCACCAGGTCGACGTACTCGGCCAGCGCCGGCGGCAGGTCGTCGCGCTCCCACAGGCGCGCGATGCCGCCCTCGGACTCGCCACTCTTGACGGCTTGGGCGCTGTCCAGCGCATACACGCCGACGCCGGAATGGGTGTCGATATAGGTGTAGGCGGCGTCCTTCTGGTTCATGTATTGGTGCAACTGAACCTGGATGAAGTGCTTCAGGACATCGGCGTGGTTACCCGCGTGGAAGGCGTGGCGGTAGCTGAACATAGGGATTCCAATCGTGATCGCATGCCGCCCCGGGGAAGAACGTGGGGCGGCGAAACCGCAATTATCCCATCAAGACAGGCCCTCCGACGAATTCCCCGGCAATAAAAAGCCGCAGCGGGCCGGAGCGCGCTGCGGCTGGCCGTCTCGCCACAGCCTGGAGGAACCTCAGGCCACTTTCTTTTCGTCGAAGAACTGCTCGTCCTCGGTGGAACCGTGCAGCGCCGTCGTCGAGCTCTGGCCCTGCTGGATCGCCTGGGTCACGGCATCGAAGTAGCCGGTACCCACTTCGCGCTGGTGCTTGACGGCCGTGAAGCCCTTGTCGGCGGCGGCAAATTCCGCTTCCTGCATCTCGACGAAGGCGGACATGCCGCTGCGCGCATAGCCATGGGCCAGGTTGAACATGCTGTAGTTCAGCGCGTGGAAGCCGGCCAGCGTGATGAACTGGAACTTGTAGCCCATCGCACCCAGCTCCTTCTGGAACTTGGCGATGGTGGCGTCGTCCAGGTTCTTCTTCCAGTTAAACGAGGGCGAGCAGTTATAGGCCAGCATCTTGCCCGGGAATTTGGCGTGGATCGCCTCGGCGAAACGCTTGGCGAAGGCCAGGTCCGGCTTGCCCGTCTCGCACCACACGAGGTCGGCATACGGCGCATATGCGAGGCCGCGCGAGATCGCCTGCTCGACGCCCGGCTTGACGCGGAAGAAGCCCTCCACGGTGCGCTCGCCCGTGCAGAACGGCTGGTCGTTGGGATCGACGTCCGAGGTCAACAGGTCGGCCGCCTCCGCATCGGTACGGGCGATCACCAGGGTCGGCGTGCCCATCACGTCGGCCGCCAGGCGCGCCGCCGTCAGCTTCTCGACGGCTTCGCGCGTCGGCACCAGCACCTTGCCGCCCATGTGGCCGCATTTCTTGACGGAGGCCAGCTGGTCCTCGAAGTGGACGCCGGCCGCACCCGCCTCGATCATGGACTTCATCAGCTCGTAGGCGTTCAGCACGCCGCCGAAGCCCGCTTCCGCGTCGGCCACGATCGGGGCGAAGTAGTCGATGTCGTCCTTGCCTTCCGACCACTGGATCTGGTCCGCGCGCTGGAAGGTATTGTTGATGCGCTTGACGACCATGGGCACGGAGTTGGCCGGATACAGCGACTGGTCCGGATACATTTCGCCGGCCAGGTTGGCGTCGCCCGCTACCTGCCAGCCCGACAGGTAGATGGCCTTCAGCCCTGCCTTCACCTGCTGCATGGCCTGGTTGCCCGTCAGCGCGCCCAGTGCATTCACATAAGGCTCGTTGTTGACCAGGTCCCACAATTTTTCGGCGCCGCGGCGCGCCAGCGTGTGTTCGATCTGGACCGAACCGCGCAGCCGCACGACGTCCTCGGCCTTGTAGTTGCGGACCACGCCCTGCCAGCGCGGCTCATTGTTCCATGCTTGCTGCAGGGCGGCGATTTGCTGTTCACGAGTTGCCATGGTGTTCTCCCGATGATGGTGGAAAGGGTGTGAGTAAAAAGCGGCTGTTGAGAACATCTTAGGCGTTTCGCGGCAGCGCACCACACTCTTATATAAGACAAAGGAGTATTTTTATACTTTTTAAAATCAACCACTTACTGCCATCATTCCATGATGCGGCATCAAGTTTCTTCAACCGGGAAAACAGTCAAGAGGACTCTGGAAGTGCTTTTCACATCTGCGAAGGGCTTTTCACGATATGAAAAAACGTGCCTTGCAGGCATGCTGCGTTGCGGCGATGGCCGAAGGAGTGGCAAGCGCATGTAACACGACTGTTACGAATGCTGTGTTAGCCATTTAACAGAAGCAGTGCAGCAAAGCCCCTTAGGCTGAGCACGCATGACTCATCCGTTTGAAATCCGGCCCGCTCGCAGGACGCGAGGGGCCGGACCCATCCGTTCAGGAGATTCCCATGAGCCATCCGCCCCATATGACGAGCAATGCGGGACTGAAAGCAGTACTGCTGGCCATGCTGATAACGGCCGGCACCGGTGCGCTGGCCGCAACCGATCAAGAAGCCACCGAAGGCGACACCATTGCGCCGGCCGCCGCCCGCGGCACGGCATTCACCGACGCGCTGGTGCCGGCGCCCGGCGAGCTCCTGCTCGCGCAGGCCGGCGCTGCCCCGGATGCCTGCACGGACGGGCCGTGCATCGAACCCGGTGCGACCGGCACGTCCGACATGGTCGCCGCCGCCGACACGCGCGCCGCGGCGACGCCCTCCCCGGCTGCCGCGCCGGTGCGCGCGGGCGTCGACGGCAAGCCGGCCGGCATCGGCTCCGTGCCGGAACCGCAGACCTATTCGCTGCTGTGCGGCGGCCTGGGCTTGCTCGGCATCGGCGCCAGGATGTCACGCCGCCGGCGCCAGTCCAAATGATGCGCGGTACGGCGCGGCCGCGTCCTCGCGTGTATTGATCTCGACCAGCACGCCGCCTGGAATCTCGCAAAAGAAACGCGAGCCGCGCACCGCCTTGACCAGCCCCGTCCTCATCCTCACCCCCGCTTCCTTGAATTCCTCGTGCAGGCGCGCGACGTCGCCCACGGTCGGCAGTTCGAAGCCGATGTGAAAATTGTGCGGCCAATCGACGGCGTGGCCCGTGGCATCCTCGATCACGATGTCGACGTCGTGGCGCTTGACGACGGCGCTGGTATCGAAGGGCGTGACGCTGCAGCCCAAGTGGCGTTCGAAGAAGCCCGCCGTCGCCGCGACGTCGAGGGAAGGAAAACTGATGTGGTTGAATTTCATCGTGTGATTGATGGAAGACATTGATTGCTCCGGTAGGGGATGGAGCATGTCACACGATGCAAGCGGATCGGAAACGCAAGCGCCCCGGACTCGCCCGCACGTGCGGCATGGTCCAATGGGCGTTGGTTGACGTAAACGCTTACGGCTGTCGAATCACAGCGGGATCGATCTTAAACAGATCATCTTGCCGATGCAAGAAAAAACGTCGCCCCTGCCTGCGCAGGGACGACGTCGACGGCATCACTTCATCAGGTCGACCAGGCCGGCTTCCTTCTCGAACACCAGCTGTCCACCCCGCACATCGATGCGGATCGTATCCTTGGGCCCGAAGTGGCCCGCCAGGATTTCCTTCGACAGCGGATTCTCGATCTGCTGCTGGATCGCGCGCTTGAGCGGACGCGCGCCGTACACCGGATCGAAGCCCGCTTCCGCGATCTTCTGCAGCGCGGCGTCGGACAGGGCCAGGTGCATCTCCATCTTCTCCAGGCGCTGCTCGAGGGCGCGCAACTGGATCTTGGCGATCGAGCCGATGTTCTTCTCGTCGAGCGCATGGAACACGACGATCTCGTCGATCCGGTTGATGAACTCGGGGCGGAAGTGGCCGCGCACCTCGGCCATCACGGCCAGTTTCACGACTTCCGGCTCGTCGCTGTCCATCGACTGGATCTTGTGCGAACCCAGGTTCGAGGTCATCACGATCACGGTGTTCTTGAAGTCCACCGTGCGGCCCTGGCCATCCGTCATGCGGCCATCGTCCAGCACCTGCAGCAGCACGTTGAACACGTCCGGGTGCGCCTTCTCGATCTCGTCGAGCAGGATCACGCTGTACGGCTTGCGGCGCACGGCTTCGGTCAGGTAGCCGCCCTCCTCGTAGCCGACATAGCCCGGCGGGGCGCCGATCAGGCGGGCCACGGAATGCTTCTCCATGAACTCGCTCATGTCGATCCGGATCATGGATTCCTCCGTATCGAACAGGAAGTTCGCCAGCGCCTTGCACAGCTCGGTCTTGCCCACGCCCGTCGGGCCCAGGAACATGAAGGAGCCGTACGGACGGTTCGGATCGGCCAGGCCGGCGCGCGAACGGCGGATCGCATCGGACACGGCGACGATAGCCTCGTCCTGGCCCACCACGCGTTCATGCAGCTTTTCCTCGATGTGCAGGAGCTTGTCGCGCTCGCCCTGCATCATGCGCGCCACCGGGATGCCGGTCGCCCGCGACACCACTTCCGCGATCTCCTCGGCGCCCACCTGGGTGCGCAGCAGGCGCGGCTTGTCGCTGGCCTCCTCGGCCGTGGCCGCCGCCTCCGCTTCCTTCAACTGCCGTTCCAGCTCCGGCAGGCGGCCGTACTGCAATTCCGAGACGAGCTGCCAGTTGCTCTGGCGCTTGGCTTCGTCCATCTGCAGGCGGATGCGCTCGATCTCTTCCTTGATGTGGGTGGTGCCCTGCACGCTCGCCTTCTCGGCCTTGAGGATTTCCTCGTAGTCGTTGTACTCGCGTTCCAGCCGCGCGATCTCCTCGTTGAGCAGTTCCAGGCGGCGCTGCGAGGCTTCGTCGGTTTCCTTCTTCACGGCTTCGCGCTCGATCTTCAGCTGGATCAGGCGGCGGTCCAGGCGGTCCATCACTTCCGGCTTGGAGTCGATCTCGATCTTGATCTTGGCCGCGGCCTCGTCGATCAGGTCGATCGCCTTGTCCGGCAGGAAGCGGTCCGTGATGTAGCGGTGCGACAGCTCGGCCGCGGCGATGATCGCCGGGTCGGTGATCTCCACCTTGTGGTGCAGCTCGTACTTTTCCTGCAGGCCGCGCAGGATGGCGATGGTCGCCTCCACGCTCGGCTCGTCGACGAGGATCTTCTGGAAGCGGCGCTCCAGCGCGGCATCCTTCTCCACGTACTTGCGGTACTCGTCCAGGGTGGTCGCGCCGACGCAGTGCAGCTCGCCGCGCGCCAGCGCCGGCTTGAGCATATTGCCCGCGTCCATCGCGCCTTCGGCCTTGCCGGCGCCGACCATCGTGTGGATCTCGTCGATGAAGACGATGGTCTGGCCTTCGTCCTGCGCCAGTTCCTTCAGCACGGATTTCAGGCGTTCCTCGAACTCGCCGCGGAACTTGGCGCCCGCCAGCAGGGCCGCCATGTCGAGCGACAGCACGCGCTTGCCCTTCAGGGAATCCGGCACCTCGTTGTTGACGATGCGCTGGGCCAGGCCTTCGACGATGGCCGTCTTGCCCACGCCCGGTTCGCCGATCAGCACGGGATTGTTCTTGCTGCGACGCTGCAGCACCTGGATCGCGCGGCGGATCTCGTCGTCGCGGCCGATCACGGGGTCGAGCTTGCCCTGGCGGGCACGTTCCGTCAGGTCGAGCGTGTATTTCTTCAGTGCCTCGCGCTGGCCTTCGGCATCCGGCGAGCTGACGGATTCGCCGCCGCGCACGGCCGAGATGGCCGATTCCAGCGCCTTCCGGGTGAGGCCGTGCTCGCGTGCCAGGCGGCCCGCGTCGGACTTGTCCTCGGTCAGCGCAAGCAGCACCATCTCGCTGGACAGGAACTGGTCGCCGCGCTTCTGCGACTCGCGGTCGGCCAGGTTCAGCAGGGAGACGAGTTCGCGTCCCACCTGCACGTCGCCGCCGTTGCCCGAGACTTTCGGCAAGCGTTCGATCGCGCCCTTCAAGGCGTTCTGCAGGCCACCGACATTGACGCCGGCCCGCTGCAGCAGCGAGCGGGCGCTCCCGTCGTCCTGGCTCAGCAAGGCGCTGAGCAGGTGGACGGGTTCGATGTACTGGTTTTCATTGCCGACGGCCAGGCTCTGGGCGTCCGAGAGCGCTTCCTGGAGCTTGGTCGTCAATTTGTCTTGCCGCATGTGTTTGCCCCTAGCTTGTTAGGTTGGTATTCAGGATGGAACCAATCTAAGGATGACGTATCGGCTTTTCAAGATACGAAATTGCCATGAGCAAAGTGTTGCCGCCGGTTCGCATACAGGTCGCATCCCCATGAACGCACACCATCATACGCGCCGATGGCGGCGCACGAACGCGCCGTTTGGACAGGTCACCCGGGCAAACCGGGCACTAGGAACGGCCTGATCCGGACGGTCAGGCCATGGCGTGTTGCCGTGCCCGCCGGCTCAAGCCTGGGGCGCAAGCGGCGCCCGGCCGGCAATGGCAGCCAGGTCGCGCACGTTCTTCTGGACGGCCACGATGGCGAACAGCGTCAAGACGAAGGCCATGCCGTAGAACCCTTTTTCGCTGGGCAGCAAGGCCGCATTCCACAGGCCTACGGCCAGCAGCAGGACGGACGCCGCCAGCGATATCCAGCACAGGTTCAGGTACATGCCCGTGACGGCCTGGCCCTCGGCGCGGTCGCGCAAGGTCTTCTGCAGCGACACGGCGGCAAAGCAGCCATACAGCAGGATCGTCAGGTAATAGCCCTTCTCGTTGAGCTGCATCTGGGCATTCCACAGGCCGATCAGGAAGGCGGCCATGCCGGCGATCATGGAGGCCCAGGACGCGCCGACGAAGGCGGCGCTGGGACGGGTGGCAGTGTGCTGGTTCATGCGGTTCTCCGGTCAAAGAAAATTAGACTTTGCCAGATTGCAATAGCCGCACCTTGCGCGCAAGCGAAGGACGCGCCGGTATCAGGCCATGGCACGCCAGGTAGCGAATCCCGCGATGCAGAATGCGATCGAGCCGATCAGGTGCAGGCCGGAATGGGCCAGCGCCCAGCCGTACTCGCCGCGCTGGAGCAGCACCATCGCCTCGCCGGAAAAGCTGGAAAAGGTGGTCAGGCCGCCCAGGAAGCCCGTGACGGCGAACAGGCGCCAGGCCGGGTTCAGCGCCGCGTGGTCGCCGAAGAAGCCGAGCGCGAGGCCGATCAGGTAGCCGCCGGCGAGATTGACGGTCAGCGTGCCGAGCTGGATATAAGGGTGCAGCTGGGCGAACAGTACGGACAGCGCCCAGCGCAGCCAGGCGCCCAGGGCGGCGCCCACGCCCACCACGAGCCAGGCCAGGGGCGAATTCAGCGCGCCGCCCAATTCAGCGCGCCCATTTCGCCTTGGCCGCGTCGTCGGTGACGCGGGCGTCGACCCAGCGCGCGCCGTTCGGGGTCTGTTCCTTCTTCCAGAACGGGGCGTCGGTCTTGAGGTAGTCCATGATGAATTCGCAGGCGGCGAAGGCTTCGCCGCGGTGCGCCGCGCTGCACGCTACCAGCACGATCTGGTCCAGCGGCGCCATCGGCCCGATGCGGTGGATCACGAGCGCACCGTACAGCGGCCAGCGGGCGCGCGCCTGCTCGACGATGTCCTCGAGCGAGCGCTCGGTCATGCCGGGATAGTGCTCCAGCTCCAGCTCGGCGACCTGGTCGCCGTCGTTCATGTCGCGCACCGTGCCGACGAAACTCACCACCGCGCCGATGCGCGGGTCACCCGCGCGCAGGCGCGCGATTTCGGCGCCCAGGTCGAAATCCTCGGCCTGCACCCTTACTTCGATCATGCCATCTCCTTTGCCAGGCGCACCGACAACTGGTCGATGCGCGATACCGTGCGCGCGTCCATCAGGGCCGGCAGCGCATACAGGGCGCGCAGCCGGGCGGCCGCGTCGCCGTCCTTGCCCGCCCCCTTGCCGCCACGCTGTCCGTTGGCGGCGCCATTGCCTCCGCCCAGCGAGGACTGCAGCACCTCGACCTGCAGCTTGAGGCGCTCGCGCGCGAATTCCGGGCCGCTGTCGATGCCGGCGCCGATCTCCAGGCGCAGCAGGTCGTGCAGCAGCGTGTCGCGGTTGCGCGCCAGCAGGTCGGCGTAGGCGCCGCGCGTCCCCGCATCGCCTTCCAGCGCGCCCAGGGCCGCCGCGAAACGGGCGCGCAACGCCGTATCGAGCCCGGCGTCCACGGCCGGCAAGGCGCTCCAGCGCCGTTCCCAGTCCTGGCCCGCCGGCGACGCCTCGCCGGACGCGACGGCCTGCTCCAGTTCCTGCACGAGGCGCAGCTTGTCGCGCAGCTTGCCCGCCTGGGCCACGCCGGCGGCGCGGCGCGCCTGGTCCAGCCCGTGCTGCACGGCGGCCACCGCCGCGTGGTAGCGCTTCTCGACGCGCGCTTCGTGGGCGCGCGGCACGGGGCCGATCGCCTGCCATTCGGCCTGGGCATCGCGCAGCAGCTTGCCGGCCGTGGCCGGGGTGACGTCGGCGACGGCTGCCTCCAGGCGCGCGCTGATCGCTTCCTTGGCGGCCTCGTGGGCGCGGCGCTCGATGTCGGCCTCGTGCATGCTCTCCTTGCGGCGCTGGAATACCTCGTCGCAGACGGCGCGGAAGCGCTGCCACAGTGCCTGCTCGGCCTTGCGTTCCAGCGGCAGCGCGCGGGCATGTTCCTGCCAGCGCGCCTGCAGCGCGCGCATGGCGTCCAGCGCGTGGCGGTCGTGCGGATCGATGGCGGCCGCTTCCTCGATGATGCGTTCGCGCTCGCCCATCTCGTCCTTGCGCTGCGCCTCCAGCGGCGCCTGCAGCACGTTCAGCGCTTCGGAGAACAGGCCGTCGAGGCGCTTCTTTTCCTTGCGGTCGATGGCGCCCAGGTGGCTCCACGCCAGGCGCAGGCGCTGCACGGCGCTCGCCAGGTGCTTCCAGTCCGTGCTGCCGTCCTGCAGGCGGGCGATCTCGGCATTCGCTTCCTCGACCAGCGCCTGGCCGCGCGCCGCATTCGCGTGGCGCTCGTCGGCCAGGTGGCGGAAGTGGGCGGCGGCCGGCGCGTAGGCGGCCGTGCAGGCGGCGTCGAAACGCTCCCACAGGCTCTTCGGCGCGGCGCCCGACAGGCTGTCCAGCGCCTTCCAGCGGTCGCGCATGCTGCCGACCTTCTTGGCCAGCTCGGCCATCGGCAGGTTCTGCGTGGGCAGCGCCTCGACGCCCTTGATGAGCTCCTCGCGCGAGACGTTGCCGCCCCAGCGCGCCCAGTCGGACAGACGCTTGAGCTCGGCGCGCACGTGGGCCAGGCGGTCCGACTGCGCGGGCGTCAGGCGCATGCCCTTGTCCTTCGCGTCCTTCAGGGCCTTGTCCAGCTCGGCGGCCGTGCCCAGCGATCCCTGCTGCAGGGCGGCTTCCATCGCCTCCATCGTGTCGATGAAGTGCTGGTCGGCGCCGCGCGGCCTGGCGCGCTCGGGGCCGGCGGCGGCCGCTTGCGCCGCCTCCTTGGCCGGCTTGTGCTCGCGCGCCTCCTTCGGCTTGCGGCCCTCCGGCTGCGGCAGCGACGCCAGCAGCGCGTCGAAACGGCGCTGCAGCTCGCCGGCCCCCTCGTCCTGCGGCGCCGGCGGCAACGCCTTCCATTCGCGCCGCAGCGCATCCCCGTTCAACTCAGCCACGGGCGTGGCGGCCTGGGCGTCGAGGAAGGCGCCGCGCGCCGCCAGGGCGGCCTGGCCTGCCTCGCGTTCCTGCAGGCTGGCCAGCAGCTTCTGGTGTTCCACGCCGAATTCGTTCACCAGGCCGCGCGGCAAGGCCGCATGCTCGGGCGCCTGCAGCGCCTGGGCCTGCTCCTGGGCCAGCACCTCGACACGGCCGGCCAGCTCGGCGGCGGACAGGTTCTCCGCACCCAGGCGGCGCAATGCGGCCAGGCGGTCGATCATGGCGCGCTGCAGCTGCACCTGCGCCTCCAGGCGCGCGCCCAGTGCGGCGCGCACGGCCTGGAAATCGTCCTGCAGTTCGGGCGCGGAAATGACGGACCATTCGCGGTCCAGTTCCGCCACGTGGTTCGGGGTCAGCAAGGCGTCGGCCTGCAGCGCGCGGGCATGGGCAAGCGCCGCCTCGCCGCGGCGATGCTCGGCTTCACGGTGGCGGTGGGCATCCAGGCGTCCCTGCATCAGCTTGGCGACGCGGCGGTCGGTATTGCGCATCGCCGTATGGACGCGCTCCACGAGGGCCGGACTATGGACGAACTCGGCGGCGGCTAGCCGCAGTTCGGAAAATTCGCATTGCAGGATGAATTCCACCGCGGCGGCTTCGTCGCCGCCGATCCGGCCCAGTTTCTCGGCCTGCAGGGCACGCTGGGATGCGTGCGCCCCGCCCGGCCCGGCGGCGGACGTCTTGGCAGGCGCGGCCGATTTCCCGGCCGGCGTTCCGGCGGCCGGCGTTCCGGCGGCCGGCGCTCCGGCGGCCGGCTTGTCGCCGGACTTATCTCCGGGCTTGCTACCGGGTTTGCCGCCGGGTTTGCCGCCATTCGGCCGCTTGAATAGGAACTCGAACATGATGAAATCGCACTTCCAAAATCGCCATCATAACAAAGAACCCTGATGGCTTCGCGCCGCCGGGCCGGCGCGTGCGACCGGCCCGCTTGCCCGGGCCGCCGGCGCGATCGTCAATGCATGAGCAGGGCCGGCTGGCGCCGGTCGTCGCCGTGCTCGAGACGCCGGTCCTCCAGGTTGCGCCCGAGCGCCGGCCCGGGCGGATCGATGGCGGAACGCCGCTGGCGCGGGGCCGTGCGCCGTTCCTGGGCATAGGCGTCGTGCGCCAGCATCTGGTTGGCGATGGCGAACCAGGCATCGCGCCCGACCCGGCTGCGCGCCAGCGGGAACAGCTCGTGCTCCTCGCGTTCCAGGCGGTGGCGCAGGGCCGCCACGCAGCGCTCCACGGCGGCCTGGAACGGAGCGCGCTGGACCGCGCGCGCGCCGGCGCCGATGCAGGCCTCGGCCGCGGCCATCGCCTCCGCCGCGTGCATGCTCAATTGCTCGAGTTCGCGCAGCAGGCCGTCGGCCGCTTCCGTGCAGCGCCGCAGCGCCGGGACGAGGAATTTGTCCAGCTTGCGCCAGTGGCAGTCGTCGTAGATGCGGCGCAGCGCGCCGCACAGCTGGGCGGCCCGGCCGGCGGCCAGGGTGGCGAAATCGCCGGGCAACGCATACAGGTCGTCCAGCAGCGATTGCAGTGCGCTCCGTGCCGTCGTTTGCTCGACGGACAAGGCAACGAGGGTATAAGTCGACGTCAGCATTCGGTCTCCACGCGTCTTTTTCGCCAAATCCGATCCCGGCCGCGAGCGATGCGGCACGGAAACCTGGATGGGAAGGTTAATGGCCAGGCCTGAGGGAATATGGTGTCGTCGTCGGCCTGAAAGGTCTTAGTGTAAGGAGGCGCGCCGGGCGTCTTTTGATCTATAACAAACCGTAACGGATGGCCAAGGTAGGGGTTGGACATGCTAATCTCGACCGGTTCGACGTTCCCTGCCCTGCCTCGCCGCCCGATGAAACGCTCCCCTGTCGCCCTCTTCCCGCTTGTGCTGTCCCTGCTGCTGTTCCTGCTGCTGGCCGCCTGCAATCCGCTCCATGGCGCCAGCCCGGCCGAAGGCCATGCCGGCTATGCGGAGGCGGATGCCGCGCCCTTCGCCAGCGTGGAGGCGGGCCGCGTCGAGCGCGTCTACGTCCAGCGCGGGGAACGCGTGGCGGCCGGCGCGCCCCTGTTCGCCCTGGCCGGCCAGGAAGTGCGCACGGCGCCGGACGACGTCGAGGTGGCCGAGGTGATGGTGCGCGAAGGCGAGACGGTGGCCGCCGCCCAGCCCGTGCTGAGCCTGCTGTCCCAGCGCCAGCTGCGCGCCCGCTTCTACGTGTCGCGCGATCTTCTGAAGGCACTGGAACCCGGACGGGCCGTCGTGCTGTCCTGCGACGGCTGCGGCGCCGGCCTGCCGGCCCGGGTCAGCTTCGCGGCCCGCCGCCCGGAACCGGGCCGACCGGGGCCCGTGTTCCTCGTCGAGGCGCAACCGGATGCGCCGTCGTCGGGATTGCGGGCCGGACAGCCCGTGACGGTCCGGCTGGCCGGCACCTGAATCCGGCAGGGGTCGGGTCAGCGCCGGTGCCGCATCGATTGCGGCTCGCCTTTCCACGCCACGATGCCGAGCAGCAAACCACCCATCACGCAGCCGTAGCCGGCTGCGACGAGCTCGCCGTACGGCGCCAGCCCTACGAGGCCGCCGATCAACAGGACCAGGAACCCCAGCAGGATGGCCCATCCCTGCCATGCCTGCGGCAAGCCCCAGCCCCATCCGTTGCCGGCGGGACGTACGGGAAACCAGTAGCGTTTGTCGTCCATCGCGTTGCCTCCTTGCTCAGTCGGCAAGGCGCCCGACGTGCCGCCCGGGCCGTGCCAGTTCGTGGAAGATATCGTCCAGGTAAATGATAATCTCTTCCTCGGCCAGGTGCGCCGGAATGACCAGCTCGTCCATGCGCACCCGCTTGCCGCACTCGCTGCGGTAAGCGAGCCAGGCGCCATCCTCGCGCAGCACCTCCACCTGGAAGCGGCCGTAGATATCGAATGTCATGCTGCGTGCTCCCGTCCGTCGATCATGCCCTGGCCCTGCCGCTGCTGCTCAAGCGACGGCGCCGGCGACGCGATCGAACGCCGCCCGCAGCGGCGCCGCCACCCCGTCCGGCACCGCGTGCGCCAGCGTCACCTGCGCGCACCCGTGCCAGCGCGCGCAGCGCTCGATCGCCGTGGCCAGGTCGCGCAGCAGGCCGTCGCTGGCGCGCACGCCCGGCTCCAGGATCAGCGCCTTCACTTCGAATACGCCGGCCTTGCGCTGCGCCTTGGCGTCGATCCGCCCGACCAGCCGCCCCTTGCGCAGCAGCGGCAGGCAGAAGTAGCCGTAGCGGCGCTTGTCCGCCGGCGTGTAGCTTTCCAGCCGGTAGTCGAAGCCGAACAGTTCCTGCGCGCGGCGCCGGTCCCAGACGATGGGGTCGAACGGCGACAGCACGGTGGTCAAGGTCGGCACCAGCCGGTCCTGGGCGGCCTGCTCCAGCAGCGCGGCATGGTCGGGATGGACGAACACGGGTTCCTTCCAGCCCTCCACGCGGGCGCGCAGCAGCAGGCCTGCGTCGGCCAGCGCGCCCGGGGCCACGCGCGGCGGCCGCGTGCGGTGGTAGTCGGGAGTCCAGGCCGCCTTCGCCACGCCCAGCGCCCTGGTGGCGCGCAGCACGAAGGTACGCTGCGTGTCCGCCAGCGAGGGCATGCGGGCATCGTCCCAGCCGGGCAGCACGCGTTCGGCCAGGTCGTAGATCCGGTGGAAATTGTGGCGCCGCGCGATCATCAGGACGCCGGCCGTGAACAGGACTTCGAGCGCGCGCTTTTCCGGCTTCCATTGCCACCAGCCGCCGGCCTGGCCGTCGCTGCGCTCGAAGTCGGCCGAGCGCGCCGGGCCGTGCTCGCGGATGTGCTCCAGCACCCGCTCGACCTCGTCCGGATGCTCGCGCATCCAGGCGCCGGCGTATTTCCAGCCGAGCGCGCCGGGATCGATCATGCGGTGGCGGTACAGCCCGTAGTCCTCGATGGGGATGAAGCAGGCTTCGTGGGCCCAGTACTCGAACAGTCTGCCCTCGGCCAGCAAGGCATCCAGCCAGGCCGGGTCGTAGTCGCCCAGGCGGCTCCACAGCACCAGGTAGGGACTGCGCGCGACGACGCTGATGGTGTCGATCTGCAGCACGCCCATGCGCCGGATCGCGGCCAGCACGTCGTCCTTCGTCGCGCGGGCGCGGCGCGCCTGCAGCATGCCTTGCGCGGCGAGGTGCAGGGCGCGGGCGCCGGCAGGGGACAGGATGGGTTCGCTCATTCGGACATTCCAAGAACTTTTACAGGCGGACGCGCTCTAGCCTATACTAACACCCCCTTCCGTTGCATCCAATCAACTCCCATGCGGCTGCTGCACACTTCCGACTGGCACCTCGGCCAGACCCTGCACAATTTCGACCGGACCTACGAACACCAGCGCTTCCTGGACTGGCTGCTCGACACCATCGTGGAGCAGCAGATCGACGCCCTGCTGATCGCGGGCGACGTGTTCGACAACGCGAATCCGTCGGCCGCCTCGCAGCGCCAGCTGTACCGTTTCCTGCAGCAGGCGCGCGCGCGTTCGCCGCAACTGGACATCGTCGTCATCGCCGGCAACCACGATTCCGCCGGCCGCCTGGAAGCGCCGGGCCCCCTGCTGGAAGCGCATGGCACGCGCGTGGTCGGCAACGTCGCACGCGGGCCGGACGGCGAGATCGACCTGGAACGCCTGCTGGTGCCGCTGACGGGCAAGGACGGCACGGTGCGGGCCTGGTGCGTGGCCGTGCCCTTCCTGCGCCCGGGCGACGTGCCGCGCATCGTGCGCGAAGCCGTCGACGGCGAGGAGGACGGGCAGGCCGACGCGTTCGACGCCTACCTGGCCGGCATCGCCCTGCTCTACCGCCAGGCCCACGCGCTGGCGAAGGCGCGCGCGACGAACGGCGAGGCCATCGTCGCGATGGGCCACTGCCACATGGTGGGCGGGGACGCGTCGCCGGATTCCGAGCGCCGCATCGTCATCGGCGGCACCGAGGCGCTGCCGGCGACGATGTTCGACGCCGACACCGCGTACGCCGCGCTGGGCCACCTGCACCTGGCGCAGCGCGTCGGCAGGCAGGACCACCTGCGCTATTCCGGCAGCCCGCTGCCGCTGTCGTTTTCCGAGGTAGGCTACCGGCACCAGGTGCTGCGTATCGACCTCGACGGCGCCCGGGCCGGCGCGATCGAGCCGCTGTTCGTGCCGCGCGCCGTCGAGCTGCTGCGCGTGCCGGCCCGGCCGGCGCCGCTGAAGGACGTCATCGCCGAGCTGGTGGGACTGGACCTGCCCGACGCCCCGCCGCACGCCTGGCCCTACCTCGAGGTGCGCGTGCTGCTGGACGGCCCGGAACCGGGCCTGCGCGCCCAGGTCGAGGCGGCGCTGGAAGGCAAGCCCGTGCGCCTGGCGAAGATCGAGCCGACCCGCCGCGTCGTCACCAGCGCCGGCATCGAACCGGCGCTGAGCCTGGACCAGCTGGCGCAGCTGCAGCCGGACGACATCTTCCGCCGCCTGTGGCAGCAGCGCTTCGGCGAGGAGGCGCCGGACGACCAGCTGGCCGCGTTCGCGGAACTGCTCCTGCCTGGAGACGGCAAGGCGGACGGCAAGGCCGAAGGCAGGGAGGCCGCATGAAGATCCTGCGCATCGGCGGCAAGAACCTGGCCTCGCTGGCGGGCGACTTCGAGGTCGACTTCGAGGCGGAACCGCTGGCCTCGAGCGGCCTGTTCGCCATCAGCGGGCCCACCGGCGCCGGCAAGAGCACGCTGCTCGACGCCCTGTGCCTGGCGCTGTACGACGCCACCCCGCGCCTCATCAAGGGACCGCGCGTGGGCAACTACCTGCCCGACGTCGGCGAGGAGACGCTGTCCGTCGCCGACCGCCGCACGCTGCTGCGCCGCGGCAGCGCGGACGCGTTCGCGGAAGTCGACTTCATCGGCAACGACGGCCAGCGCTACCGCGCGCGCTGGAGCGTGCGCCGCTCGCGCAACCGCGCCTCGGGCGCGCTGCAGCCCTCGACCATGAGCCTGCACACGCTGCCCGCCCTGCTGGCGCTGGGCGGCACCAAGACCGAGGTGCTGGGCGAGATCGAGCGCCGCATCGGCCTGTCCTTCGAGCAGTTCACGCGTTCCGTGCTGCTGGCGCAGAACGAGTTCTCGGCCTTCCTGCGCACCGACGAGAACGAGCGCGGCGAGCTGCTCGAGACGCTCACCGGCAGCGCCGTCTACAGCGACATCTCGCGCCGCGCCTTCGAGCGCTGGCGCGAGGAACAGGAAGCGATGCGCCGCCTGACGGCGCGCCTGCACGACCAGGCACCCCTCGCTCCCGCCGAGCGCGGCCAGCTGGACGACGAGCACGCGGCGGCCCAGGCGCGGCTGCGCGAGGCCGACGCGCGCCGCGACGCGCTCGAGCACCGGCTGCGCTGGCACCAGGAGCTGGACCGCCTGCGCGCGGCCGAAGCGCAGGCCGAAGGGGCGCTGGCCGCCGCCGGAGCACGGATCGACGAGGCGGCCGACCGCCGCCGGCGCCTGGCGACGCTGGACGCCGTGCAGCCGGCGCGCGCGCTGGTGGGCGACCTCACGCGCCTGGCCAACGAGCAGCGCCAGGCCCAGGCCGTGCTGGGGTCGTCCGAGCATGAGCTGGCGCGCGCCCTGGAGGCGCAGCAGGCCGCCGCGCGCGGCATGATGGAGGCCGAGCGCAAGCTGGAGGCGGCCGAGGATGCGCAGATCGCCGCCAAGCCCCTGCTGGACGAAGCCAAGGCGCTCGACGCCGCGCTGACGGCGCTGGCCCCGGCCCACGCCACCGCGCGCCAGTCGCTGGCCTCCGCCCGGGCCGACGACGCGCAGGCGCGCACCGCCCTGCAGGCCAAGACGGCCGAGCTGGATGCGAGCCGCCGCACCTTGCAGGAGACGGGCGACTGGCTCGCGGGCCACGCGCGCCTGCAGGTGCTGGCGACGCAGTGGGCGCGCTGGGACCAGCGCCTGCAGCACGCCGGCCAGGCCGCGCGCCAGGATGCGCAGGCGGCGGCCGCGCTGGCCGAGGCGCAGGCCGGCGCCGAGCAGGCCGCGAGCGCGGCCCAGCGCACGGCCACCGCCTTGTCCGCGTCGATCGAACTGCTCGCGCTGCGCGAAGAGGCGCGGCGCGAGACGACCCGGGTGCTGGAAGGCGTCGACGGCGACGCGCTGCTGGCCGAACGGCGCGCGCTGGAAGCACGGCGCGCGCAACTGTCCTCGCTCGACAAGACCTGGCAGGCGCTGGCGGCAAGCCGCGCGCGCCTGGACGAACTGGACGCGCAGGCCGCGCAGCACGACCGGTTGCGCAGCGAGGCGGCCCGGGGCCTGGAAGCGGCGCGCGCCGCCGGCATCGCCCTCGACGCCACCGTGGCCCAGGCCGAGCGCATGCTGAAGAACGCGGAACTGGCGTGCGCGGACGGCGTCGAGAAGCTGCGCGCGCGGCTCGTCGACGGCGAGCCCTGCCCCGTGTGCGGCGGCGAGGAGCACCCGTACCGCCACCAGGACGACCGCCTGCACGCGGTGCTGGAAAACCTGGCCGAGGAACTGGCCGGCCAGCGCCGCGCCCAGCGCGACAACCTGAACCTGCAGGCCGACCAGCGCGCCGCCTGCGATGCCGCCGGCGAACGCCTGGCCGCGCTGGCGCGCGAACGCGCCGGGCTGGCGACGCTGCTGGCCGAGCTGGACGCCGAATGGGCCGAGAGCCCGCTGACCGCGCAGGCGCCCGAAGGCGATGCGCGCGCCGGCTGGTTCGCCGCGCAGCTCGATGCGCTGCGCGCCGACCTCGCGGCCCTGGACGGCCGCGACGGCGACCTGCGCCGCGCCGTGCTGGCGCGCGACGCCGCCCAGCAGGCCTGGGATGCCGCCAACCGCGAGCATGCGCGCCTGCTCGATGCCGCCCAGGCGGCGCAGGGACAGCTGGCGAAGATGGATGCCGACATCGCCGCGCTGGCCGCGCGCCGCGACGCCGCCGCGGGCGCACTGGCCGAGGTGCTGGCGGAACTGGACCCCGTGCTGTCCGACGCCATCGGCGACGGCTGGCAGGCGCAGTGGCAGCGCGACCCGGCCGGCTGGCGCGCCGCCCGCGCCGAGGAAGCGCGCGTCTTCGGCGAACGGGCCGAGCGCCAGGCGCGCCTGGCCGGCGCCATCGACACGCTGGAAGCGGAGCATGCGGCGCTGGCGAGCCGCTCCGACGCGGGCGCGCGCCGCCTGCAGGAGGCCGGCGCGGAATTCGCGCGCGTCGATACCGACCTCGCCGCGCGGCGCGCCCAGCGCGCGCAGCTGTTCGAGGGGCGGCCCGTCGGCGCCGTCGAGGAAGCGCTGGCCGCCGCCGTGCAGGCCGCGCGCGAAGGAGTCAACGCCTGCCAGGCCGCGAGCCTGAACGCGGCCCAGCAGGAAGCGCGCGTGCGGGCCGCCCAGGCACAGGCGGCCAGCCGCATCGCCGACCTGCAGGGGGAACTCGCCGATGCCGGGGAACGCCTGGCGGCCTGGATCCAGGACTTCGACGGCGGCGGCCCGGAACTGGAACCCGTCGAGAACGAAACCCAGCTCGCCGCCCTGCTGCAGGTGGGCGCCGGCTGGATCGCCCAGGAGCGCGCCGCGCTGCAGGAGCTGGAAGCAGGCGCGCGCCAGGCCGGCGCCGTGCTGGCCGAACGGCGCGCCCAGCGCCTGCAGCACCAGGACAGCGCACCGCCGGCAGCGTCCGGCCAGGAGACGCCGGCACAGGACGCGGACGCCGTCGCCGCCTTGCTGCGCGCCGCCCAGGCCGAACGCAATGCCGTGCACGAGACGGCGGCGGCGCTGGCCGTGCGCATCCGCGAGGATGAAGGCCGGCGCGAGCGTGCCAGCGCGATGATGGCCGGGATCGAGCGCCAGCGCGCCGTCGAGGACCGCTGGGCCAAGCTGGCGGAGCTGATCGGTTCGGCCGACGGCAAGAAATTCCGCAACTACGCCCAGCAGTTCACGCTGGACGTGCTGCTGGGCTATGCGAACGCCCACCTGGCCCAGCTGGCGCGGCGCTACCGGCTGGAGCGCGTCGTCAGCCAGGCCGGCCCTTCGTTGGCGCTGATGGTGCGCGACCAGGACATGGGCGGCGAGGTGCGCTCGGTGAACTCGCTGTCCGGCGGCGAAAGCTTCCTCGTGTCGCTGGCGCTCGCGCTGGGCCTGGCCTCGCTGTCGTCCAACCGGGTGAAGGTCGAGTCGCTGTTCATCGACGAGGGCTTCGGCAGCCTCGACAGCGACACGCTGGGCGTGGCGATGGATGCGCTGGACGCGCTGCAGTCGCTGGGCCGCAAGGTCGGCGTGATCTCGCACGTGCAGGAGATGACGGAACGGATCGCGACCAAGGTGCTGGTGCGGCCGTCGGGAGGCGGCAGCAGCGCAATCAGCGTGCAGTAAGCGTGCTGCAGTAAGGGTGTAATAAGCAGTGCTACAATTCGCGCCTTCCTCGTCGTCCCTGCGCAGGCAGGGACCCAATTTCTCAGGAGCAGCCGTAACGCACACAGAACTTGGGGCCCTGCCTGCGCAGGGGCGACGTGACTCACTTTCGCTTTTATTACCATGTCCAAACCCGCCCGTATCCTGACCTTCAAGTGCGCCAAGTGCACCAAGCCGGTCAAGGTCTTCCTGCAGCAAACCTCGGCCTGCTCGCACATCACGCCCTACCAGGGCATCTGCGACTGCGGCGAGATCAAGCGCCACGCCGTCGGCAACGCCGAGGCCGTGAAATCCTTCGTCGAGTCGAACGAGCTGCACTGGCACCACCACCATTGATCGCCCCGATGACCACCTCTGACGGCGCGGCGCGCATCCACTGGACGGAAAACGGCGAGGAACGCTCGGCGCGCTGGCGCTCGGAAAGCGGCTGGCCGGCGCCGAAGAAGGTCGTGCTGGCCGACGACACGATGAACGCCGATACGGCCTGGCGTTTCGCGCTGGACGGCACCGCCCTGCTGTGGCGCGGCGACTTCCAGAATGCGCGCCAGCTGCTGCAGGCGCTGGTGCGCCGCGTCGACGGCAAGAGCGAGCGCAACAAGCGGGCCGCGAAGGCCAAGGCCGCCAAGTCGGCGCCGACGCCTACCGAACTGTTCCACCGCCACCGCCTCGCGCAACTGCAGCGCGCCCGCACGCTCGCGATGCTGCTGATCCCGTTCGACGCCGACCACGGCATCCCGTTGCGGCGCGCGCCGGACGTGCGCGAAGCCTGCCTGGAGGCCTATGGCCCGGCGGACGAACCGTATGTCGCCTCGCTGCGCGAACTGCTGGGCGTGATCGGCGCCCACGAATGGCGCCGCAAGGGCGTGTTCATTCCCGCCCTGGACGAAAGGATCCACCCCTGGTACGGCGTGTTCTCGCCCGTGCGCGGCGAATACGTCGAGCTCGTCGCCCAGGCGCCTTTGCCCCCTGGTGCCACCACGGCGTTCGACATCGGCACGGGCACGGGCGTGCTGGCGGCCGTGCTGGCGCGGCGCGGCCTGCAGGGCGTGCTGGCCACCGACATGGACGAGCGCGCGCTCGGCTGCGCCCGCGCCAATATCGAGCGGCTGGGGCTGGCGGGACAGGTCGAGCTGGTGAAGACCGACCTGTTCCCGCCGCGCCGCGCCAGCCTCGTCGTCTGCAATCCGCCCTGGCTGCCGGGAAAGCCGAGCTCGGCGATCGAATACGCCGTCTACGATCCGGACAGCCGCATGCTCAAGGGCTTCCTGGCCGGCTTGAAGGACCACTTGCTGGACGGCGGCGAAGGCTGGCTGATCGTGTCCGACCTGGCCGAGCACCTGGGCCTGCGTTCGCGCGAGCAATTGCTGGGCTGGATCAGCGATGCCGGCCTCGTCGTCGCCGGCCGCCACGACATCCGTCCCACGCATCCGAAGGCCAGCGATGCGGACGATCCGCTGGCGCAGGCGCGCATGCGCGAAGTCACGTCCTTGTGGCGGCTACGTGCGCAATAGCTCATCGGCAATCCGATTTGCGCTCCGGCGTCATGTGCGATACAATGACGTTCTCAGACGCGGGGTGGAGCAGTCTGGCAGCTCGTCGGGCTCATAACCCGAAGGTCACAGGTTCAAATCCTGTCCCCGCAACCAAATACTTACAGAAGCCCGACTCTCGCAGCCGGGCTTTTGTTTTCTGGGCCCGGCTTTCGTGGCTTCAGGTGGCTTCAGCATTCAGTGTTACCGCGCATGAGAGACAAGAAAGACAACGCGACCTTCGACTTGCCGGGCTTCGAGCCCGCCGCGCCGACCGATGCCGTTGTCCCCGCTCCTGCGCAGGAAGCGAAGCGCAGCCCGCGTCCGCGCCGCGCCGGCCTGAAGCAGGAACAGCTGGCCCTGCTGGAAGAAACGGATGCGAGCGGCCTGCCGGTCTGGAAGCGCGATCCCAACCTCGACCTGACCGGCTTGCCGGTCTGGCAGCCGGATTGAGCGAGCCGGCTGCACCTGCCGTACACTACCTCGCATCACTCGTCGCGCTGTCTCGAAGACGGCGTTTTTTTCGTGCCGCGCCAATGCGGCTTTGCCGTCCCCGACCATGTCCGATACCTCCTTCGCCAGCCTGATGCTGGCCGCTCCCTTCCTCGCCAACCTCGACCAGCTGGGCTACAAGCAGATGACGCCCGTGCAGGCCGCCACGCTGCCGCTGGCCCTGCAGGGCCGCGACCTGATCGCCCAGGCCAAGACCGGCAGCGGCAAGACCGCCGCCTTTGGCATCGGCATGCTGCTGCGCCTGAACCCGGCGCTGTTCGCCGTGCAGGGCATGGTGCTGTGCCCCACGCGCGAACTGGCCGACCAGGTCGCGGGCGAATTGCGCCGCCTGGCGCGCGGCATCGGCAACGTCAAGATCGTCACGCTGACGGGCGGCACCTCGATGCGTCCGCAGATCGCCAGCCTGGAATTCGGCGCCCACATCGTCGTCGGCACGCCGGGCCGCATCCGCGACCACCTGCAGCGCAAGACGCTCGACCTGGCACGCCTGCGCACGCTGGTGCTGGACGAGGCGGACCGCATGACCGACATGGGGTTCTACGACGAGATCGCCGCCATCGTGCGCGAATGCCCGAAGCACCGCCAGACGCTGCTGTTCTCCGCGACCTACCCGGACGACATCCGCCAGGCCACCGAGCAGTTCCTGGCCGATCCGGAAGAAGTGGCCGTCGAGACCCAGCACGCACCGAACCAGATCGACCAGAGCTTCGTCGAGATCGGCTTCGACGGCCGCGAGGACGCCGTCGCGCGCGTGCTGCGCCACTACGAGCCGCAGTCGGCGATCGCATTCTGCAATACCAAGGCGCGCTGCCGCGAACTGGCCGAGGCCCTGCGCGCCCAGGGCTTCACGGCGCGCGCGCTGTACGGCGAGATGGAGCAGCGCGACCGCGACGAGACGCTGGTGCTGTTCGCCAACCGCAGCTGCACGGTGCTGGTCGCGACCGACGTGGCCGCGCGCGGCATCGACGTGGCCGGCCTGGAGCTGGTGATCAACGTCGAC
This sequence comes from Massilia paldalensis, assembly GCF_044901715.1. Taxonomy (NCBI): domain Bacteria; kingdom Pseudomonadati; phylum Pseudomonadota; class Betaproteobacteria; order Burkholderiales; family Oxalobacteraceae; genus Massilia; species Massilia paldalensis. The sequence continues at coordinate 832,657 of NZ_JBJCIU010000001.1, read as the reverse complement.
GTCTCCAAGGACCCGGAGGTGCACGTGCACCGCGTGGGCCGCACGGGACGCGCCGGCGAGACGGGCCTGGCGGTGACGCTGGCCGCGCCCAACGAGAAGCGCTTCGTGCGCCTGATCGAGGAGATGCAGGGCATCGAGGCCGACTGGTGCACGCTGGCCGACCTGGACGACGGCGACGGCGCGGCCGATCCGGCGCCGATGATGACGCTGTGCATCGCCGGCGGCAAGAAGGACAAGTTGCGCCCAGGCGACCTGCTGGGCGCCCTGACGGGCGACGCCGGCCTCGTGAAGGAACAGGTCGGCAAGATCAACATCTTCGAATTCGTCAGCTACGTGGCGCTGGACCGCCGCGTGGCCCAGGACGCCTTCGACCGCCTGAACAACGGCAATCCGCTGGGCGTGGACATCGGCACGATCAAGGGCCGCAACTTCAAGATGCGCTTCATCGACACCTGAGTTGTAACAGCCGCGCACGGTTGAGTTCGCGGCACACGCCGATCCGGTAAATCTGGCATCATTTTGGCAAGGATTAACAAAATGACCAGCTTATCCACCATCGGAGCCGACCACCAGCACATCGAAGGCCGCACGGTCCGGGACATCGTCGAATACAGTCCCGGCCAGGTCAACGAAGTCTGGTGCCGCAAGATCTTCCGCCAGGTACTGCAATCCCTCGAGCTGCAGTACGGGATGCGCATGCCGCACCGCCCCATCACGCCCGACACGATCGTCTTCCACGACAACGGCGAACCCCTGCTCGTTCCCACGCCGGGCACGGCCGCCGACGGCGAGCTCGCGGACGACCTGCGGCGCTGGCACGCGTGGTGCACTACGCGATCACGCGCGAGCTTGCACCGTTGGGTCCGCTGGCCGGACGTGCCGACCTGGACGGCTACAGCGCCTCGCTGAAGCTCGCCGTCGACCGTTGCATGGACCCGGACCCCGCCGCGCGCCCGCGGACGATCGAGGCGCTGCGCGACCTGCTGGGCATCGTGCAGCCGGGACCGGTACCCAAGGCCGGGCCCGCGCCCATGGCCGCCGATCCCGTTGCGCGCGTGACCGATGTGCCCGCAGCATCCGCAGCATCCGCCGCGCCCGATGTGCCGGACATGCCCGTCATGCACGATGCGCACGCCAGGCCCGCCGCCCCCGATGTCACCGACGTCCCCGACGCCCCCGTCATGCAAACGCCCGCCGCCGTACCGGACCTGCCGGCGGGCGGCCTCGCCCAGCCATCGGCGGCCGCCGTTGTACCGCCTCCCCTGCCCGGCATCTCCTCGTCCATGCCCGACCCCGCGCTGGCCGCGCTCGCCACGATGAGCGCGCCGGACCGGCCCCGCCGCGGCGCCGGCCTCGCCCGCTGGCAGCGCTGGGCCCTGGCGGCCGGCGTCGCCGCCCTGCTGGTCGCGGTGGTGCTGGCCCTGTTCGCGGAGCTGCGCGATTCCGGCTCGTTCGACCGCGTCGTGCTGACCTTGCCGCAGACAGGCGCTGGCGCCGCGAGCAGCGCGGAACCGCCGCCTCCGTCCGCCATGCCGGCCGACACCCCGGCGGCCGCCGCTGCATCGCCTGCCGCATCGCCTGCCGCATTGCCTGCCCCTGCGGCGGCGCAGCAAGCGCCCGGTACGGGCATCGCCCCGGGCTTCACCGCCAATCCGGGCCACCGCCAGGGCGGCGCGGGCGCGGCCGGCGGCGCCGCCTACAAGCTGCTGATCCAGCCCTGGGGCGTGATCTACGTGGACGGCGTCGACCGTGGCGTCAGCCCGCCCATCAAGCGCCTGGAGCTGGCGCCCGGCAAGCACACCGTGCGCGTAAGCAACCCCAACTTCCACGACCGCGAACTGACCGTCGACACGGCCGAAGGCGACGGCACCATCGCCGTCGCCTTCGCCGAGGACACCAGGACGCCACCTGCCCAAGGAGACCGATGACCATCCGGCGCGCCCACCTGACCGCATTCGCCCTCGGCGCCACCCTGCTGCTGGGCGGCTGCGCCGAATTTACCGCCTTCGACAAGAAGCCCGCCCGCAGCGGCTCCCATCCGAAGGCGTCCGTCGTCGAGCGCGACGTCTCGGGACGGGACGCGCCCGCGCGGCCCAGGGAGCGCCAGCGCGACGATGCGCCGCCGCGGGAATCGTCCGGCCTGCAGGAAGGGATCCGCCTCTACAACGAGGGCGACTACGAAGGGGCCATCAAGCGGCTCGGCGCGCGCGACCTCAACAACGGTCCGCTCGCGACCAGGCTGACGGCATTGAAGTACACGGCATTCAGCTACTGCGTGACGTCGCGCCCGGCCCAGTGCCGCCAGGCCTTCGACAAGGCGCTGCGCCTCGATCCCGCCTTCGACCTGGCGCCGGGCGAACACGGCCACCCGCTGTGGGGCCCCGTGTTCACCCGGGCCAAGCAGGCGGCCAGGCGCTGACGGCGCGGACACGGCCATGAGCAGCGTCCCCGCCGACTGCGACCGCCCGCTGGCCGAGCGCGACGCCGTCCCGCCGCCCGGCGCGCCCAGCACCCATCCGCGGCTGGTGCTCGCCACCTCGATCCTGGCGACCAGCCTGGCCTTCATCGACGGTTCCGTCGTCAACGTGGGCCTGCCCGCCATCGGCCGCGAACTGGTCGGCAGCGCGGAAGGAGGCGGCGCCGGCCTGTCCTGGGTGATCAACGGCTACCTGCTGCCGCTGTCCGCCCTGCTGCTGCTGGGCGGGGCCGCCGGCGACCGCTTCGGGCGCCGCCGCATCCTGCTGGCCGGCGTCGCCGTGTTCGCCCTCGCCTCGCTGCTGTGCGCGTTGGCGCCGGGACTCGGCCTGCTCGTCGGCGGACGCGTGCTGCAGGGCATCGGCGCCGCACTGGTGCTGCCCAACAGCCTTGCCATCCTCGGCGCCACCTTCGAGGGCAAGGCGCGCGGACGGGCGATCGGGATCTGGGCCGCGGCCGGCGCCGCCGCCGGGGCCATCGGTCCGCTGCTGGGCGGCTGGCTGATCGACGCCGTCGGCTGGCGCGCCATCTTCTACATCAACCTGCCGATCGCGGCGCTGGCCCTGTTCATGGGCTGGCGCTACGTGGCCGCCCCCGCGAGCGGCAAGCGCGCCGCGCTCGACGCGCCCGGGGCGCTGCTGGCCAGCCTCGGCCTGGGCGTCCTGACCTGGGGCCTGGCCGCGGCCTCGGCCGACAAGGGGGTCGACCTGGCTTCCGGGCTGGCCATGCTGGCCGGCGCCGCGATCCTGCTGGCGTTCCTGGCCGTCGAGCGGCGCGCCGGCGAACGGGCCATGCTGCCCGTCGCGCTGTTCGCCTCGCGCGGCTTCTCGGGCCTGAACCTGATGACCTTCCTGCTGTACGGCGCCCTGGGCGCGCTGCTGCTGCTGGTGCCCTACATCCTGATCGAGGCGCTCGGCTATTCGGCCAAGCAGGCCGGCGCCGCCCTGCTGCCCTTCCCCGTCGTGATGGCGATCGGTTCGCCGCTGATGGGGCGCGTGGCCGGCAATATCGGCTCGCGCCTGCCGCTCGCGACGGGCTCCCTGATCGTGGCCGGCGGCTTCCTGCTGGCCATGCGCATCGGCGCCGGCTCGTACGCGTCCACGGTGCTGCCGGCGATATTGGTGATCGCCGTGGGCATGGCCTGCGTGGCGTCGCCGCTGACGACGGCCGTGCTGTCCTCGGTGGACGGCAGCCACACGGGCGTGGCCTCGGGCTTCAACAGCGCCGTGGCGCGCGGCGGCGGGCTGATCGCCACCGCCCTGCTGGGGCTGGTGCTGACGGCACAGGGCAAGGCCTTGCTGGGGCCGTTCCACGCGGCGCTGGCCGTGTGCGCGGCGAGTGCGGCGACGGCCGCCGTGTGCGCGTTCGTGTGGGTGGGAGCGGACAGCAAGGCGGAGCGTTAAGCCTGTCGACGCGTCGCCCCTGCGCAGGCAGGGGCCCAATTTCATGCGCGTTACGTCAGCTCCAGCGACATTGGCGTGATCGTGCCGGGGGCACCATCACGCCCGCGCAGCGACGACGCGTGACTCAAGCCTTGAGGTTCACCGACGCCGCGAACGCCGGCGCCTTCCTGCGCTTGCTGGCCTGCTCGTACGCATACGCCATGCCGATCAGCGCTGCATCCGACCATGCCGTTCCCACGAAGGAGATCCCGACCGGCAGGCCGTGCGCCTGCCCGGCCGGCACGGTCACGTGCGGATAGCCGGCCACCGCCGCCGGCGACGAGAAGCTGCCGCCGTAGTGGTCGCCGTTGATGAAATCGGTCAGCCAGGCCAGGCCGCCGGTGGGAGCGACCAGGGCGTCCAGCTGGCGCTCGGCCATGACCTTGTCGATGCCTTCGTCGCGCGCGTAGCGGTGGTTGTTGGCCAGCGCCGCGCGGTAGGCCTTGTCGTTCAGGCCGCGCTTGGCCTGGGCCGCCACCAGGTGTTCCTGGCCGAAAAACTGCAGCTCGCGCGCCGCGTTACTAGTGTTGAAGGCGATCAGGTCGGCCATCGTCTTGACGGGCGCGTGCGGCGCGTAGGCGGCCAGGTACGCCTCCAGGTCGGGACGGAACTCGGCCAGCAGGACTTCCAGTTCGCTGTCGTTGTACTTGTCGACGTTCGGCACCTCGACGTCGACCAGGATGGCGCCCTGGGCCTTCAGCACGGCCAGTTCCTGTTCGATGACGGCATCGACGGCCGTGCTGCTGCCGAAGAAGTTGCGCGCCACGCCCAGCCGCTTGCCCTTCAGGCCGTCCGGACGCAGCGCGGCGACGTAGTCGTCCGGCCGGCCCTGGATGCCCTTGGTGGCCGGATCCTGCGGGTCGGCGCCGGCGAGCGCCGCCAGCAGCAGCGCGGCATCGGCGACGCTGCGCGTCATGGGCCCGGCCGTGTCCTGCGAGTGGGCGATGGGGATGATGCCGCTGCGGCTGACGAGGCCCAGCGTCGGCTTGATGCCGACGATGCCGCAGGTCGATGCCGGCGAGACGATCGAGCCGTCCGTCTCCGTGCCCACCGCCAGCGTCGCCAGGCTGGCCGCCATCGCCGCGCCGGAGCCCGAGCTGGAACCGCTGGTATTGCGGTCCAGCGCATGGGGGTTGCGGGTCAGGCCGCCGCGCCCGCTCCAGCCGCTCACCGAATGCGTCGAGCGCATGTTCGCCCATTCCGACAGGTTGGTCTTGCCGAGGATGACGGCACCGGCGTCGCGCAGGCGCGCGGCGATGAAGGCGTCGCGGCTGGCGCGCACGCCGTCCAGCGCCAGTGAACCGGCGCTCGTGCTCATCTTGTCGCCCGTCGCGATATTGTCCTTCAACAGCACGGGGATGCCATGCAGCGGGCCGCGCACCTTGCCGGCCTTGCGCTCGGCGTCCAGCTCGGCGGCGATGCGCAGCGCGTCGGGATTCAGTTCGATGACGGCATTGATGCGCGGGCCGGCCTTGTCGATGGCGGCGATGCGAGCGAGATAGCGCTCGGCCAGCGACACGGCCGTCAGCTTGCCGGCCTGCATCTGCGCGCCCTGCTCCTGCGCGCCCGCTTCCAGGATGGCGTCGTTGCCCGCCGCGCCCTGCGCTGCACGCGCCGCGCCCGCCGTGCCGGCCACGGCGCCGGCTGCCAATCCGAGTCGAACGAAATCCCTGCGGTCCATGCATTGCTCCGGAAAAATAATGGGTCTAGCATAGCATCGATCTTGCCGATGTGACATGCCGACATGTCGAACCGATGGACGAAAAAAAAACGCCGTCCAGGGACGGCGTTTTTCTCGCAGTGCGTCGGCTTAGTTGCGGACGACTTTCTTGTACTCGGCGGTACGGGTGTCGATCTCGATGACGTCGTCCTGGTTGACGAACAGCGGCACCTGGATGGTGAACTGCTTCGCCTCGATGGCGTTTTCCAGGCGGGCTTCCTTCATGACGTTACCCGAGGTGTTGCCCTTGACGGCCGGCTCGGTGTAGATGACCTGGCGCGCGATGGTGATCGGCAGTTCGACCGAGATGGCCTTGCCGTCGTAGAACACCGCTTCGCATTCCATACCGTCTTTCAGGTAGTTGATGGCGTCGCCCATGTTTTCTTCTTCGATTTCGTACTGGTTGTACTCTTCATCCATGAAGACGTACAGCGGATCGGCGAAGTACGAGTAGGTCACCGGCTTCTTGTCCAGGACGACGACGTCGAACTTGTCGTCGCCGCGGAACACGTTTTCCAGCGGCGCATTGGTCAGAAGATTCTTCATCTTCCACTTGTAGGTGAAGCCCGTGCGGCTCGAGCCGTTGACGTCGGAGCGCAGCACGATGAACGGCTTGGCATCGACCATGATGATATTGCCGACACGGATTTCTTTTGCGGGTTTCATAGGAATGTCTGGATCAAATGAGAGTTGCAGTAATCGAGCACTATACCATGTTCCCTTGCCGCCGCCTATCGCAGCGACCGGGCGAAGTTCAACAGGTTGCTCACCAAGTCGCCGTTTGCCAACATCTGCGCCTGCCATTCGGCATTGCGCTGCGAGATGCGGGGCAAATCGGCTTGCAGGGACGACCAGGATTGCGCCCAATCGGCGTGTTCGTCCATGTGCGGGTCCCGTGCGCCGTTCCAGCGCAGGGAGAATTCGTTCAGGCCGGTCAGGCCCGGCGCGTACCGCTGCAGGAACGCGCGAAGTTTAACATGATGCAAGTTTTCGTCCTGCGGATAGATGTGCCAGACGAAGGGCCGGCCCGCCCATTGCGCCCGCACCCAGGAGTCCTCGCCGCGCACGAAGTTGAAGTCGCAGGCCCACAGCAGGCGGTCGTAGTCGCGCTGGGACATGAACGGAATCACGCGCACGCTCAGGCGGCCGCGGGTCGCGTGGGCGCCGGCCACCGCGTCCGCGCCCAGGAAATCCTGCACCTGCGCGCGCGCCACGCCTTCCGGCACCAGGCAGGCGACGTCGCGCCCGCCCGTGCGCCAGGCGTCGAACAGGGCGGCGACCGGCGCCTCCGGATAGCAGAACAGGCTGGCCTTGAAGGCCGCCGCCTCGCCCGCCGTCAGGCCCAGGCCGGCCAGGAACGCGGCCTGCGCCCGCGGGTCCGCCTGGAAGGCGTCGCGCTCGGCCAGCAGATCGCGCTCGCGCAGCAGGCCGCCCGTCCTGTCCGTGAAGCCGGGGAAGAAGAAATGCTTGGTCAGGGGCAGGCGCGGATGCATCGAGGGCAGCGCATGGCAGCCTTCGACCCATTCCTCGGCGCTCAAGCCTTCATAGTTGATCCAGACCGGCCGCGGCGTGCATTGCGCCATCGCCGCGATATAGCCGGGCGGCAGGTCGACGCCGAAGAATTCGATCACGATGTCGGCCACGTCGTCCGGGGCATATTCCCCGTCCTGGCCGCTCCAGTGGCGCACCAGCACGTCCTCGACGGTCTGCGTGTCGGCGTCGACGGCGACCGCCGGCCAGATGCGCCGGAAACTGGCGAGGTCGTCGACCCACAGCGTCACCGCGATGCCGTGTTCGGCGCGCAGCTGGCGCGCCAGGCGCCAGCAGATGCCGATGTCGCCATAGTTGTCGACCACCTTGCAGAAGATGGCGAGCGTCGTCGGGCGGTCGTCGTGGAACATGGGCGGAAACGGGACAGGTAGTCGAAGAAGTCGGCTTGGATGAAGTCGGCGTGGATGCAGTCGGCGTGGATCGCGCCAGCCGGGGCGGCCGGTATTGTAGCGGATTTCACTGGATAAAGTGCCTTCCGGTCCAGACCTCCCATCCATCATGCACGCAATCAGTGAGCGGGCGCACATGGACGGTGCAATCCTGCCCACTTCTGCGCCATCGCAAGGCGCGAACGTGTTCGCACAATTTCCCCACCGGGTCACAAACTTCGCGGGGACACCCCGGTCCAACAGCCACCTGTAGAAAAGCGGACGGCGCAGCTGGCGCCCGCCTCCCATCGCCTCTAGCGCCGGACATCACGGCGCCAGAGGCGATTTTTCAACCAACGTATCCAGACCAGGAGTTGATCATGAATGAATTTCAGCAGCCCGGAGTCGGACAACAGGCAGGACAGCAACTATCGCCACAAGGCTTCTTCGGCAGCGTCCTCGGGGCGCCGCTCGGCGGCCTGATCGGCCGCGGCATCGGCGGCATCTTCGGCAATCCCCAGCTGGGCAACCAGATCGGGCAGCTGGCCGGCGGCGTCGGCGGCGGCTTCCTGCCGCTGCAGGCGGACCCCTACCAGCAAGGAGCACAACAGCAACAAGGCCAGATGGGCCAGATGGGACCTCAAGGCTGGCTGCCGGGCAACCTGTCGCAATTCCTGCGGCCGACCTACGGCAGCATGATTTCCGACCCCATCGGGCGGCCGCCGCAATTCGGCTTCGGTCCCGACCTGCCCTTCGGCGGCTTCGTCCCGCCGCACATCGCCGCCCAACAGCAGGCCCAACAGCAAGCCGCCCAGCAGCAGGCAGGACAGCAGGGCCAGGGCGCGCAAGGACAGCAGAACGTCCAGGGCGGGCAAGGGCAAATGGCACCGCAGGGCTGGTTCGGCGACGCCCTGAGCTCCTTCGGCAAGCCGCTGGGCGGGCTGATCGGCGGCCTGGCAGGCAACCAGCAACTGGGCAACACCATCGGCGGCATCGCTTCGCAATTCGGCGGCATGCTGCCGTTCGCGGCCGGTCCGCAACAGGGCCAGCAAGGCCAACAACAGATCGCGTCGCAGTTCCAGCCGCAGCAACTGGCCCTGCTGCACCAGTTCCTGCAGCACCTGCAGCAACTACAACAATCACAGCAAGGCCAGCAGGGGCAACAGGCAGGCCAGGGCCAGGTCGCTCCCCACGGCTGGTTCGGCGACGCGCTGAGCTCCTTCGGCAAACCGCTGGGCGGCCTGATCGGCGGCCTGGCAGGCAACCAGCAACTGGGCAATACCATCGGCGGCATCGCTTCGCAATTCGGGGGCATGTTGCCGTTCTCCGCCGATCCCTACCAGATGCAACTGCAGGCCCAACAACAACAAATGCAGCAGCTGCAGCAGCAACTGGCCCAGCTGGCCCAGCAACAGCAACAGCAACAGCAACAACCGGGTCAGCAGCAGCCGGGGCAACAGCAGTTGGCGCCGCAGGGCTGGTTCGGCAACGCCCTGAGCTCCTTCGGCAAGCCGCTGGGCGGCCTGATCGGCGGCCTGGCCGGCAACCAGGGCCTGGGCAGCACCATCGGCGGGATCGCCTCGCAACTGGGCGGCATGCTGCCGTTCTCGGTCGACCCGTACCAGCTGCAGCAGCTCATCCAGCAGCAACAGGCACAGCAACAACAAGGACAGCAACAGCCGGGCCAACAGCAATTGGCGCCGCAAGGCTGGTTCGGCAATGCCCTGAGCTCCTTCGGCAAACCCCTGGGCGGCCTGATCGGCGGCCTGGCCGGCAACCAGGGCCTGGGCAGCACCATCGGCGGCATCGCCTCGCAACTGGGCGGCATGCTGCCGTTCTCGGTCGACCCGTACCAGCTGCAGCAGCTCATCCAGCAACAACAGGCACAGCACATGCAGCAGCAGCCGGGCCAGTTCCCGATCTACCAGGGCTACGGCCAGCAAGGCCAGGCGGGCCAGCAGGGCGCACCGACGCTGCATTGACGGACATTGCCCGCCGCGGCGCCGACCAGGCATCGCGGCGGGGCGTGGCGCGCGGCCGGGCCGCAAGCGGCAGGCCGCGCCCATCCGTACCGTTCTCGTTCCGTCCTGCCCCCATCCGGCCCTGCCCCAGGGCGCCCATGAGGAGATCCGCATGCCCAACACAGGTGATACCACGCGCTACATCATCCGCGCCGTCGAGGACGGCCCGGCGCTCGCCGCCTTCATCGCTGCCATCCGCGCCAATCCCGCCGTCAAGGTGGTCGACGCCATTGGCCCGAAGGAACAGCCGCATACCGCCGTCGTGGAGACCGACGCGGCGACGGCCGGGCAGCTCGAGCAATCGTTTCGCTTTTCCAACCAATTGATGATCGAACCGGACCGCCCGCTGTCGCTGTTCGACGGCGCGCAGCCGCATTGATCCGAAAGGAGCAGACATGGCCAAGACTCCATCCGGCGGCCAGCCCAACGGCCCGGACAAACCAGCACAGGATCCCGCACGCTCCGGACCGCCGGGCGAAACGCAGGGCCGGCGCGTGGCCGAGCGCAAGAAGCAGTACCTGGTCAGCCCGCTGCCGGCGGCGGGCGGACTCGCCACGTTCGCGGCCGGCATGGGCGGCGCCCAGCCTCTTCCGCTGTCGCTGTCGCTGCAGTCCGTCGAGCAGGCGCTGCGCGGCGTCCAGGACGTCGAAGTGGTACGCACGGTGGGCACGCGCGGCGGCGTCGGCCTGCTGGGCGCGGGCATGGGCGGCATGGACGGCGACGCCGGCGGCGTCGTGGTGGCGCGCATGACCGACGAGAAGGCGCGCGCCCTGCACCAGCAGGCCCAGGGCCGGCTGGCGGTGGAACGCGACCAGCACCTGCACCTGCTCGATCCGGTACCGCGCCACCCGACGCTGGTCAATTCCTACCCGTCCTCCGATGGCCCGCGCTTCGACCTCGACTTCCTCGTGCTGGGCAAGGACGGCGCGCCGCTCGCCGACGCCGAAGTCTCGCTGTTCGGCGGCCAGCAGCCGGCCTGCGGCCTGACCGGCGCGGACGGGCGCGTGCGGGTGACGGTGCACGGCGCATCGACCCATGCGGTCAGCGGCGTCTACGTCAAGCCGCGCGCCGACTACTGGAGCTTCTACCAGCCCGACCCGGATCTCGGCACCGACGAGCCGAACGTGGTGGCGCTGCATGCGCTGTCGGACTGGCCGCCGCTGCCGGGCTTCCCGGGCCGCAGCGCGATGGGCTGGGGCGCGCGCGCCATGCGCCTGGAACAGGTGCCGCCGGCGTTGCGCGGCCAGGGCGTGCGCATCGCCGTGATCGACTCGGGCGCGGCCACCACGCACACGAACCTGAACCGCATCCATGCCGGCTTCGACATCATCAACGACAACCCGGACACCTGGAACCAGGACCAGCTCAGCCACGGCTCGCATTGCGCCGGCGTGATCGCGGGGGCCGATCCCAGCTTCGGCATCCGCGGCTTCGCGCCGGACGCCGAGGTCCACGTGTGCAAGCTGTTCCCGGGCGGCCAGATCAGCCAGCTCATCGAGGCGCTCGAGTACTGCATCGAGCACCAGATCGACGTCGTCAACCTGAGCCTGGGCGGCACGGGCCCCTCCCCCGCGCTGGAACAGCAGATCCTGCGCGCCAAGCGCAACGGCGTCGCCTGCATCGCGGCGGCCGGCAATTCGGGCGGCCCGGTGCAGTATCCGGCGGCCTCGCCCAATGTGCTGGCCGTGGCGGCAGTGGGCAAGATCGACGAATTCCCGCGCGACAGCTACCACGCCGAGACCATCAATCCCGACGTCGATGCGCAGGGCTATTTCACGGCCTGGTTCAGTTGCTTCGGGCCGGAGGTCGACGTGTGCGCGCCGGGCGTGGCGATCGTCTCGTCGGTGCCGCCGAATAATTTTGCGGCCTGGGACGGCACCTCGATGGCGGCACCCCACGTCACCGGCCTGGCCGCCCTCGTGCTGGCCCACCATCCGGCCTTCCAGGGCCAGGGACGGATGCGTTCGGCGGAGCGGGTCGATCGCCTGTTCCAGTTGATTCGCCTGAGCGCGCGCCGCGTGACCCAGTCGGACGCCACGCACACGGGCTACGGCATGCCGGATGCCCTGGTGGCGCTGGGCCTGGCCGTGGCGCCGGAGCAGCAGGCATTCCAGGGCATGCTGGCGTCGCTGCTGGGCGCCGTGCCGCAAGCGCTGGCGCTGCAGGATCCCGGCATCGCGATGTATCCCGGCATGGCCGCGCCGCGTCCGTTCGCCGGCACCGGTGGCATGGGCGGCTTCCCCTTCCCCTTCGGCGGCCTGCGTCCGCAAGGCTGGTAGCACGCAAACGCAAGGAGATGATTGGGGGGAATGCGGAAGGCGGAAGCTGGACGGCGCGGAAAGCGGAACGGCAATGGCAGGACGCCGCAAGCACCGGAAACGGCAAATGCAGGAAAGCGAAGGAAACGGGGAAAAGCGGGAAAATGACAAGGCGACGCCGCATGCAAACGACGCGCACAAAGAAAAACCGGAGCACCTCTCCGCGCATGCGCGTTGGTCTGCTCCGGTTTTTGACTGGCGTCCCCACGGGGATTCGAACCCCGGTACTCACCGTGAAAGGGTGATGTCCTAGGCCTCTAGACGATGGGGACCTAAAACTTTTCAATGCGCTGCTTCCTGCTGCGCTGTCCTGCTGTTTGCTGCTGCGGCACGCTGTCTTGCTGCGTGCCGAAAAATTCTGGCGTCCCCACGGGGATTCGAACCCCGGTACTCACCGTGAAAGGGTGATGTCCTAGGCCTCTAGACGATGGGGACCTAAAACTAAGCGGCATCTTACATCAAAAAACACGGCTTCGATGCCTCGTCGTGTTTTTTTGGCGTCCCCACGGGGATTCGAACCCCGGTACTCACCGTGAAAGGGTGATGTCCTAGGCCTCTAGACGATGGGGACCGCGGACTGTTTTTCGCCATCGGGATCGGCGCGCCGCCATGTTCCTGGCGCCGGGATCCCGACCGACAAATTGGTGGAGGTAAGCGGGATCGAACCGCTGACCTCTTGCATGCCATGCAAGCGCTCTCCCAGCTGAGCTATACCCCCATTGTTCCTGCCACGCGGCCAGAGCACGGTACTTCCGTTGGGCCCTGACCCCGCTATTCAGTACAGGCTACTGGAAACGACCGCCTGCACTCAATAAAAAAGCCGCTCAAGGCGGCTCCTTGCACAACCCTACTACGAATTCTTGGCGTCCCCACGGGGATTCGAACCCCGGTACTCACCGTGAAAGGGTGATGTCCTAGGCCTCTAGACGATGGGGACCCTGGACTGCATCATGTTACTGTTGTTTTTCCTACGTGGTGGAGGTAAGCGGGATCGAACCGCTGACCTCTTGCATGCCATGCAAGCGCTCTCCCAGCTGAGCTATACCCCCTACGGGAAAACAACACTATAACATACTGCCTTTACTTCTCACAGCGCCGTTTTTTCAACGCTGCCGTACAACCTGGCGTCCCCACGGGGATTCGAACCCCGGTACTCACCGTGAAAGGGTGATGTCCTAGGCCTCTAGACGATGGGGACTCGGACTGTACTGATTACCACTTACTGCCACTACTCTTCAGGACTTGGTGGAGGTAAGCGGGATCGAACCGCTGACCTCTTGCATGCCATGCAAGCGCTCTCCCAGCTGAGCTATACCCCCGCAGTGCTGAAGTGCGAGCATTATAGCGGACGACCTTGCATTTCGCAAATACCCAAAAGGCATCGTCCGCCATCGCCGCCCGCAGGCGATTACAGGCCCTGTTGCACGCGTGCCAGCACGACGTCGCGGCCGAACAATTCCAGCACGGCGTCGATGGCCGGCGTCTGCAGCTGGCCCGTGACCAGCAGGCGCAGCGGCATGGCCAGCTGCGGCATCTTGAGGCCATTGGCCGCCAGCACTTCCTTCATCATGGCGGACAGCGCCGGCTTGGTCCACTCGACCGTCGCCAGGCGCTCGGCGAACTGGGCCAGCGCCGGGCGCACGGCGTCGGTCAGGTGCTGTGCGAGCAGCGCGGCATCGGGCTTCGGCGTGCGGAAGAACAGCATGGCGGCATCGGCAAGCTCGTTGATGGTGTTGGTGCGTTCCTTCATGAGGCCCAGCACGGCTGGCAGCGGCGGCGCCCCGTCGAAGACCGCGCCTTCGCGTTCCAGGATCGGGCGGGCCAGGCCCGCCAGGCGCTCGTTGTCGGCCAGTTTGATGTAGTGGTTGTTCAGCCACGCCAGCTTTTCCGGGTTGAACTGCGCGGCCGACGCGGTCAGGTGCTCCAGGTTGAACCACTCGGTGAATTGCTCCATCGAGAAGATCTCGTCGTCGCCGTGGCTCCAGCCCAGGCGCGCCAGGTAGTTCAGCATCGCTTCCGGCAGGTAGCCCTGCTCCGGATACTGCATCACGCTGACGGCGCCGTGGCGCTTCGACAGCTTCTGGCCGTCCGGGCCCAGGATCATGGGCAGGTGGCCGTACTGCGGCAACTCCGCGCCCAGCGCGCGCAGGATATTGATCTGGCGCGGGGTGTTATTGACGTGGTCGTCGCCACGCAGCACGTGGGTGATCTTCATGTCCCAGTCGTCCACGGCCACGCAGAAGTTATAGGTCGGCGTGCCGTCCGGACGGGCGATGACGAGGTCGTCCAGTTCCTTGTTGGCGATGGTGATCGGGCCCTTGACGACGTCGTGCCAGGTGACTTCGCCGTCGAGCGGATTCTTGAAGCGCACCACCGGCTTCACGCCGGCCGGCACCTCGGGCAGGGTCTTGCCCGGCTCCGGACGCCAGGTCCCGTCGTAGCGCGGCTTTTCGCCGGCCGCGCGCATGCGCTCGCGCATCGCTTCCACTTCTTCCGGCGAGCAGTAGCACAGGTAGGCGGTGCCGGCTTCCAGCATGCCCTTGATGACTTCACGGTAGCGGTCCATGCGCTGCATCTGGTAGAACGGGCCTTCGTCATGCGCCAGGCCCAGCCACTGCATGCCGTCCAGGATCGCCTGCACGGCTTCCGGCGTCGAGCGCTCCAGGTCGGTGTCTTCGATGCGCAGCACGAAGGTGCCGCCGAAGTGGCGGGCATAGGCCCACGAATAGAGCGCGGTGCGGGCGCCGCCGAGGTGGAGATAGCCGGTCGGGCTGGGAGCGAAACGGGTACGGACGGTCATGGTCGGAAACGAAACGATAAAAGCCCCGTGCACAGGGCTGGATTGGTCGGAGCGCAGGCGCGCCTGTTGTTGTTGTTTGTAGGACACGGGTTGTTGTTTGCATGTCTCGGCGGGGGGGCGCGGTGCGCGCTGCGCCTGGCCGGACATCCCGGTGTCTGGACAATGCCTATTTTACAGGCTCGTGCCGGACTACGGTATCGACGGTGGATTGAGCAAATTGAGCAATTACTTTACAGAAAGTAAAATGATCGCTACAGTCATGCGTTAATTTCAGCACTTTCCACGTTTTCCCATACACATGTCCATCGATCCGAGCACCGCTGCCATCGCGCGCCTGAGCGGGGAGTTTTCCTGCCCGTCGATGGAAGCCGGGTTTCTCGAGGACCAGTCCGGCACGATCCTGCGCTACCTGCGCCGTGCATTGCTGCTGTATTCCCTGTTCTACATGATGTTCGGGGTCAACGACATCGTCGTCCTGGGACTCCATGGCGCGGCGACCCCGCTGCTCGCGCGCCTGCTGATGCCGCTGCTCGCCCTGGGCCTGTGGCGCCAGGTACGGCGCGCTGCCGACCCCGTGCGCACGGCGTTCCGGGCCGGCAGCGTGTTCACCGTCTGCTGGCTGCTCAGCTACCTGGTCGTCACGTCGTACCGTCCCCAGGACGTGCTGCTGCACGGCGCCTCGATGGTCATCATCGTGATCGCGATCCAGATCTTCATTCCGAACCGCCCGCTGCACGCGCTGGCCATTGCGGCCGCCGGGAGCGTGGCATTCGCCGTGCTGGCCTGGTCACTGCATGCCGAGAGTCCGCGCCACCTGGCCTCGATAAGCACGCTGATCCTGTTCGCGAACATCTTCGGCGCGCTGGCCGCCAACCGCTACGCCCGCATGGCGCGCGAGCAGTACCGTGCCCAGCAGGTGCTGAAGAACCTGTCGGTCCGCGACCCGCTGACCGGCTGCTACAACCGGCGCCACCTGAACGCCGCCCTGCTCGACGGGGAGATCGCGCGGGCGCGCCGCGACCGCCTCGGCCTGTCCCTCATCATGTGCGACCTGGACGGATTCAAGGCCATCAACGACACCCACGGCCACCAGGCTGGCGACGCATTGCTGCACGCCTTTGCCGCGCTGCTGCAATCGATGACACGCGAAACGGTGGACACGGTGGTGCGCTACGGCGGCGAGGAATTCCTCGTGATCCTGCCCGAGACGTCGCTGGACGACGGCGTCCTGCTCGCGGAACGGATCCGGGCCGCCTTTGCCGCCCTGCGCGTGGACACCGGCGGGGCCACGCTGTCGGCCACCGCCAGCTTCGGCGTGACGGGCGCCGACTTCGCCGGCGGCCAGGCGCTCGCGCCGCACGCCCTGATCGCCGTCGCGGACGAATTGATGTATGCGGCCAAGCGCGGCGGCCGCAACCGCGTGATGGCCCGTCCATTTGCGCGACAATGTGCGCATGACGACATCGCCGCAGCCGCCTGACCTGACCCGCCACTACGACGCCATGTGGGACCGCGCCTTCGCCGCGGTGGCCGCCGGCGACATCGACTGCGACACGCGCCTGGCCGCCGGGCCCGACCCGCGCCGGGGCCTGACCGTCATCGCGCGTCCCGGCCCCGCGTTGGCCGCGCGCCTGGACGCCCTCCTCGACCGGCTGGCCGCGCTCGAGCCGGGGCAGTACCGCCATCCGCCGTCCGACATGCACATGACCGTCCTGTCGCTGTTCACGGTCGCCGACGACGCTGCGCCCGCGCTGGAGCGGCTGGCGGACTACCGCGCCGCCGCGCACGCCGCGGCGGCCGGCATCGAGGCCTTCGAGGTGGCGTTCGCCGGCATCACGCTGTCGCGCGGCGCCGTGCTGGCGCGCGGCTTCCCGCGCGGGCCGCAGCTGGAGCGGCTGCGCGCACGGCTGCGGGAGGAACTGCACGAACGGGGCCTGGACGCCTTGCTGGACGAGCGCTACCGCCTGGTGACAGCGCACGCGACGCTGTTGCGCTTCGTACAACCGCTGCGCGACCCGGCCCGCTTCGCCGCCGCGCTGGCGCTGCTGCGCGACGCGCCGCTGGGCACGATGCGCGTGGACCGCGTGGAACTGGTGGTCAACGACTGGACCATGTCGCGTTCGACGCTCGAACGCATCGACACGCTGGCGCTGTCGTAATGCGGCGGCGGCCGATCAACGCCGCTGCAACACGACCGGCTGCGCCGCCCTCGCCCGCAGCTGGCCGCAGCCGCCGTCGACGTCCTGGCCGGCCGAATCGCGCAGCTTGGTGAGGATGCGCCGGCCCGACAGGTGGGCGGCGATCGCCCGCGCGCGGTCCCAGTCCGGGCGGCGGAACGGCAGGCCGGGATTGAAGTTATAGGGAATCATGTTCAGCACGGCGTACTTGCCGCGCAGGAGGTCGACGATGGCGTCGAGTTCATCCTGGCCGTCGTTGACGCCGTCCAGCAAGGTCCACTGGTACTGGATCGGGTAGCCGGTCAGGCGCGCGTAGCGTTCGCCCTCCTCGACCAGGGCGGCAGGGTCCAGGCGCGGTGCGCGGGGCAGCAGCTGCGCCCGCAGCGCGGGCTTCGTCGTGTGCAGCGACAGCGCCAGCGCCGGCTTCACGCGGCCCTGCGGCAGGCGCGCGAACACGCGCGCGTCGCCCACCGTCGACAGCACGAGGTTCTTGTGCGGGATATCGCCTTCGGTGCCGAGCAGGTCGATCGCCTCCAGCACGTTGTCGAGGTTGTGGGCCGGTTCGCCCATGCCCATGAAGACGACCTTCCTGACGGGCCGGCGGCGGCGCGCCAGCACCACCTGGGCGACGATCTCGCCGCTCGTGACCTGGCGCAGCAGGCCGTCGCGCCCCGTCATGCAGAAGGTGCAGCCGACCGCGCAGCCGACCTGGCTCGACACGCACACGCCGTCGCGCGGCAGCAGCACCGATTCCACCGCCTGGCCGTCGGCCAGCCCCACCAGCAGGCGCGCCGAGCCGTCCTCGGCCGGGTGTTCGCTGACGACGCGCGCGAGGGCATCGAGTTCCGCATCGAGCCCGGGCAGCGCCTCGCGCACGGGCTTGGGCAGGAAGTCGTCCGGGCGGCGCCGGCCGCGGTCGTGGTCCATGACGCGCACCCAGTCGCGCAGCACGCGGTCCACGTGCAGGGGCTGGGCGCCGAGGGCGTGAAGGCGGGCGCGGATGTCGGCGATACGCATGATGTCTACGCAAAACGTCGTCCCTGCGCAGGCAGGGACCCAAGTTCTGCTTGCATTCCGAATGCGCTTGCAATATTGGGTCCCTGCCTGCGCAGGGACGACGGTAGGGCAATGCGGATTCAGTCGTTCTTGACGACGATGGTCGGGAACTTGGCCGTCATGTCCTTGGCCTGCTCCGCCACCTTGATCGCGACCTTGCGCGCGATCTCCTTGTAGATGCCGGCGACCTTGCCGTCCGGCTCGGCGACGACGGTCGGCATGCCGGAATCGGTCTGTTCGCGGATCGACAGCTGCAGCGGCAGCTTGCCCAGGAACTCCAGCTTGAAGTCGGCGCTCATCTTCTCGCCGCCGCCGGCGCCGAAGATTTCCTCGACGTGGCCGCAGTTCGAGCAGACGTGGGTGCTCATGTTTTCCACCACGCCCAGGATCGGGATGCCGACCTTCTCGAACATCTTGACGCCCTTGCGCGCGTCCAGCAGGGCGATGTCCTGCGGGGTGGTGACGATGACGGCGCCCGTGACGGGCACTTTCTGGGCCAGCGTCAGCTGGATGTCGCCGGTGCCCGGCGGCATGTCGACGACGAGGTAGTCGAGGTTCTTCCAGTTGGTCTGTTCCAGCAGCTGGTGCAGCGCCTGGACGACCATCGGGCCGCGCCAGACCATCGGCTCGTCCGGATCGATCAGGAAGCCGATCGACGAGACCTGCACGCCGTGGCCCTGCAGCGGCTCCATGCTCTTGTTGTCCAGGCTGACCGGACGGCCGGAGACGCCCAGCATCATCGGCTGCGACGGGCCGTAGATGTCGGCGTCCAGCAGGCCGACGGAAGCGCCCTCGGCGGCCAGCGCCAAGGCCAGGTTGACGGCCGTGGTCGACTTGCCGACGCCGCCCTTGCCGGAGGCGACGGCGATGATGTTCTTCACGTTCGGCATCACCTTCAGGCCGCGCTGCACGGCGTGCGACAGCACCTTGGTGACGACGTTGACGCTGACGTTGCCCGCGCCGGCGCCGCGCAGGGCGTTGACGACGGCGTTGCGGATCGCGCCCGACTGGCTCTTTGCCGGGTAGCCGAGCTCGATGTCGAGGGCGACGTTGTCGCCGTCGATCTGGATACTCTTGACCGCTTTGGAAGAAACGAAATCTTTATTGGTATTGGGATCGACGACGGCGGCCAGCGCGGCCTTGACGCCTTCTTGCGTGATGCTCATGGGGTTCTCCGAAGGTAATGCGCAAGTTTAGCGCAAAATGGCGTATTGACTCGGGTGGAACTGCCGAAACGGCCGATTAGCCCCTGCGCGTTCAGGGGCATCCACTGGTAAAATGCTTTTTTTCATCCATGAATGTCCTTTTCCGACCATGACACGCCAGCTGTTCGTCACCACCGCCCTGCCCTACGCCAACGCTGCCTTCCACATCGGCCACATGATGGAGTACATCCAGGCCGACATCTGGGTCCGCTTCCAGCGAATGCAGGAAGAAAACGGCCAGCCGCGCGTCGTGCACTTCGTCGGCGCCGACGACACCCATGGCACGCCGATCATGATCGCCGCCGAAAAGGAAGGCGTGACGCCGCAGGAATTCGTCGCCAAGATCGCCGCCGGCCGCGCCCAGTACCTGGACGGCTTCCACATCGCCTTCGACAACTGGTACTCGACCGACTCGCCGGAAAACGTCGAGCTGTCGCAGGGCATCTACCGCCGCCTGCGTGACGCCGGCCTCATCTATACCAAGACCGTCGACCGCTTCTACGATACGGCCAAGGGCATGTTCCTGGCCGACCGCAACATCAAGGGCGAATGCCCGGTCTGCCATTCGAAGGACCAGTATGGCGACAATTGCGAAGTCTGCGGCGCCGCCTACCAGCCGACCGAACTGATCAACCCGTAC
Organism: Massilia paldalensis; assembly: GCF_044901715.1. Lineage (NCBI taxonomy): Bacteria > Pseudomonadati > Pseudomonadota > Betaproteobacteria > Burkholderiales > Oxalobacteraceae > Massilia > Massilia paldalensis. The sequence continues at coordinate 812,884 of NZ_JBJCIU010000001.1, read as the reverse complement.
TCCGTCTTCACGGGCTCGACCCCGATCCTGAAGCCGTCCGAACAGTATTTCTTCAAGCTGTCCGACCCGCGCTGCTTCCAGTTCCTGAAAAACTGGCTGAACACGCCGGGCCGCCTGCAGCCGGAAATGGTGAACAAGGTGTCGGAATGGCTGGGCGAGAACGGCGAAAAGCTGGCCGACTGGGACATCTCGCGCGATGCGCCCTACTTCGGCATCCCGATCCCGGATGCCCCGGGCAAGTTCTTCTACGTCTGGCTGGACGCGCCGGTCGGCTACCTGGCCAGCCTCAAGAATTACTTCGAGAAGAAAGGCATCGACTACGACGCCTTCCTGAACGATCCGGCGACGGAGCAGGTGCACTTCATCGGCAAGGACATCGTCTCCTTCCACCTGCTGTTCTGGCCGGCGATGCTGGAATTCTCCGGCCACCCCGTCATCGACAAGCTGAAGGTCAATGTCCACGGCCACCTGACCGTGAATAACGAAAAGATGTCGAAGTCGCGCGGCACCGGCATCTCGCCCCTGCGCTACCTGGAACTGGGCATGAACCCGGAATGGCTGCGCTACTACCTGGCCTTCAAGCTCAACAGCAAGGTCGAGGACCTGGACTTCACGGGCGAGGACTTCGTCGCCCGTGTGAACAGCGACCTGATCGGCAAGTACGTGAACATCGCCAGCCGCTGCGCCGGCTTCATCGCCAAGAAATTCGACGGCAAGCTGGCCACCACGCTGTCGGCGACGGCCCAGGAATGGATCGCCCGCGCCATGAACGGCGAACAGGGCGAGCGCCAGGCCGCGATCGCCGCCAGCTACGAAGCACGCGAGTTCGGCCGTGCCCTGCGCGAGATCATGGAAGTGGCGGACGTTGCCAACCGCTACGTCGACGAGAACAAGCCCTGGCTGCTGGCCAAGGACGAGACCAGGACGGCCGAGCTGCACGAGGTCTGCACCACCGCGCTGATCCTGTTCCGCCAGCTCACCGTGATGCTGGCGCCGGTGCTGCCGCACGTAGCCGCGCGCGTGCGCGACTTCCTCGGCGACGCCGCCTATTCGTGGGAAGACACGAAGGGCGAACGCGTCTACGCGAGCATGCTGGGCCGTACTATCGGCGCCTACAGCCACCTGATGCAGCGCGTCGACGCCAAGATGATCGACGATCTGTTCGACAAGCCGGCGCAGATCGCGGCAGCGGCAGCAACAGCGGCAGCAGCGCCGGCCCCGGCAGCCGCCCAGGCCGCTGCGCCCGCCGGCGACGCGTCCGACATCGAGGAACTCGCGCCGGAAATCTCGATCGACGATTTCACCAAGATCGACCTGCGCGTGGCGAAGATCGTCCACTGCGAACACGTCGAAGGCTCCAGCAAGCTGCTGCGCCTGACGCTGGACGTGGGCGAAGGTCGCACCCGCAACGTGTTCTCGGGCATCAAGTCGGCTTACCAGCCGGAGCAATTGATCGGCAAGTTGACCGTGATGGTCGCCAACCTGGCGCCGCGCAAGATGAAGTTCGGTGTGTCCGAAGGCATGGTGCTGTGCGCGTCGGCGAAGGACGAGAAGACGAACCCGGGCCTGTACCTGCTGGAGCCAGTATCGGGTGCCCAGCCGGGCATGCGCATCCGCTGAGCGCCGCTCCCCCGCCCAGCAGGGCGGGCGCGGCTGGCGCGGGGGCATGCCCATCGTCGGCGATGGCTTGGAGCCTGTTCCGACAGGGACAGGCTCTCAATAGGACTTGAGCGGCGCCATCAAGCTCTGGCTGTTTTCCTTGTAGTCCTTGGCGCCGACGGCGCTGACCATCTTCTCCGTCCTGCTGGACGGGATGCGGCTACCGGTGATGGTCGCGCTGCTGGCCAGCGGCTGGACGCCCTGGGCGGCAGCCGGGGCCGGTTCGGAAGTGGGCGCGGGCGGCGTGGCGCAGCCGGCAAGAACGAGCGCAGCGGCAAGGATGGAACAAGTAAACACGGCTTTCATGGATCACCTGGAGGTAGGGTTGAGGAAAGCTGAAAGACCGGTCGGAATTGCCGGTCCTTGCCAGAATACTACCAATTTCCTTGCGCCGGTGGCAGTATAATGCGCTGTTTTTTCATTATTAGGACGCCCGGCGTCCGGTCCTTTACTTTTGATGGTAGATAATAATATGACCGAATACCAAGCCCTTCGACACATCCCCCACGCGAACCTGTTCCGCCAAGGCGACGTGTTCGTCCTGTTCGGCGAACTGTTCGGCCGCGGCTACGTGAACGGCCTGATCGACGAGGCCCGCGCGGCCGGCATGACGATCGTCGGCATCACGGTCGGCCGCCGCAACGACGACGGCACGCTGCGCGCCCTCACCGCGGAAGAGCATGCGGAAGCCGAAGCCAAGCTGGGCGGCCGCATCGTCAACATCCCGCTGATGGCCGGTTTCGACATGGATGCGCCGGAAGGCGAACAGAACCCGACCGAGATGCTGTCCGGGGTCACCCTCAAGAGCTGGCAGGAAGACAAGCTGGACTGGACCAAGATCGAAGCCTGCCGCCAGGCCGGCGTGGCCCGCTTCACCGAGTCGGCGCGCCAGGCGATGGCCGAGATCGACAAGCTGGTGCCGGACGGCGCCAACGTCTTCTTCGCCCACACGATGGCCGGCGGCATCCCCAAGATCAAGGCCTTCCTGGCCATCGCCAACCGCATCTACAAGGGCCGCGGCGAGCGCTTCATGTCCTCGCGCGCGCTGCTCGACAGCGACCTGGGCAAGCTGATCCTGATGAACTTCGACGAAGTCACGGCGAACACGCTGAAGTACCTGATCGACGCGTCCGCCGCGATCCGCGCGCGCGTCGAGTCCAAGGGCGGCCAGGTGCGCTACACGGCCTATGGCTACCACGGCACCGAGGTGCTGATCGGCGGCGACTACCACTGGCAGACCTACACCAACTACACCCAGGGCTACGCCAAGATGCGCCTGGAATCGATCGCCACCGCCGCCTGGAAGGGCGGCGTCGCGGCGACCGTGTTCAACTGCCCGGAAATCCGCACCAATTCGTCCGACATCTTCGTCGGCGTCGAACTGTCGCTGTTTCCGCTGCTGGCCGCGCTCAAGAAAGAAGGCGGCAACGGCAATGCATGGGCCCAGCAGCAATGGGAAGCCTGCCAGGCGCTGCTGAACGACGGCGTGTCGCTGCAGTCGATCCTGGACAAGCTGGAAACCTATCTGCAGACCGCGACCAGCGCCTCGTTCCGCAACTACGAAGCCTGGCCGATGGACAATACGCCGGAACTGGCCGACCTGATGATCGGCACCTCGGAAGAGATCACGTCGCTGCACAAGGACAAGAAAGCCCTGATCACCGACCACCTGTCGGCCCTGGTGCTGGAAGGCGCCGGTCCGCTGATGTTCCACGGCGCGGCCGAGAAGATCGCGCCGGTGCTGTGGCTCAACCACGACATCATCGCGCGCCAGCTCATCGAGCTGCACAAAAACGCCTAAGCAGCAGTATTATTTCGTCTTTGCATGAAGCGGCGGTTTTCCATAAACCGCCGTTTGCGTAACCCGCCTGAGAGAGCCATGTTCAAGAAACAATCGATGTACGAATCCGATCACACCAAGTTCATCAAGGAATTGAAGGAAAAGACCCCGGGCATGGAAGAGCGCCAGCAAGCCGGCCGTGCCCTGCTGTGGGACAAGGCACCGACTTCGCTCGACGAGCAGCGTCGCATTGCCGAATCGCGCCTGCGCCAGCAGGCTTATCCGTACCAGACCAAGGTCTGACGACCTGATCCCATAGGCCGGCGACGATGGTGCCTTCGCAGGCGACGCCCGACGGGCGCGCCGAGTCCCCCGGGGGACTGGACCCGCAAGACGCCGGCCTGCCTGTGCAAGCCGGCGCCGGCATGGACGCGCCGGATCCCGTCGACGCCATCGCCCGCCTGTACGGCGAGCCCCTGCTGCGCCTGCCCACCGACCTGTACATCCCGCCCGACGCGCTCGAAGTCTTCCTCGACGCCTTCGAAGGTCCGCTCGACCTGCTGCTGTACCTGATCCGCAAGCAGAACTTCAACATCCTCGACATCCCGATGGCCCAGGTGACGCTGCAATACCTGGAATACGTCGAACAGATCCGCAAGCACAACCTCGAGCTGGCGGCGGAATACCTGTTGATGGCGGCGATGCTGATCGAAATCAAATCGCGCATGCTGCTGCCGAAACGCCAGGATGCGTTGATCGAAGAAGCGGACGATCCGCGCGCGGAACTGGTGCGGCGCCTGCTCGACTACGAACAGATCAAGCTGGCGGCCCAGCAGCTGGGCGCCCTGCCCCAGGATGGCCGCGACTTCCAGCGCCCCGCGCTGCCCGTGGAACAGGGCCTGGCGCCCGTCTGGCCGGACGTCGACGCGCACGACCTGCAGCGTGTCTGGATGGACGTGCTGCGCCGCGCCAAGCTGACCCAGCACCACAAGATCGGACGCGAGGAACTGTCGGTGCGCGAGCACATGTCGGCGATCCTGCGCATGCTGCAGGGCGCGCGCTTCGTCGAATTCTCGGAACTGTTCGACGGCCAGGCAACCGTCCCCGTCGTCGTCGTCCACTTCGTGGCCATGCTCGAGCTGGCCAAGGAAACCCTGATCGAAATCACCCAGGCCGAACCGTTCGCGCCGATCTATGTGCGGCTCGCCTATTCCCCCGCCTGACGGGCGCAGGAATGCTTGCCGGCCGCACGCCTCTACACAGACACATCATGAAAATCATCTCCACCATCGACGAACTGCGCGACCAGCTGCGCGGACAACTGCGCACCGCCTTCGTGCCGACCATGGGCAACCTGCACGAAGGCCACCTGTCGCTGATGCGATTGGCGCGCAAGCACGGCGACCCGGTGGTTGCCTCGATCTTTGTCAACCGCCTGCAATTCGGCCCGAACGAGGACTTCGACAAATACCCGCGCACCTTCCAGGCCGACGTCGAGAAGCTGGAAAAGGAAGGCGTCTACGTGCTGTTCGCGCCGACCGAGAAGGATTTGTATCCGGAACCGCAGGAATACCGCGTGCAGCCGCCTGACGACCTGGGCAATATCCTGGAAGGCGAATTCCGTCCGGGCTTCTTCAACGGCGTATGCACCGTCGTCACCAAACTGTTTTCCTGCGTACAGCCGCGTGTGGCCGTGTTCGGCAAGAAGGATTATCAGCAGCTGATGATCATCCGTAACATGGCGCGCCAGTTCGCCATGCCGACCGAAATCATCGGCGCCGAAACCTTCCGCGCCGACGACGGCCTGGCCCTGTCCTCGCGCAACGGCTACCTGTCCGCCGACGAGCGCGCCGAGGCGCCGTTCCTGATCCAGACGCTGCAGTACGTGGCCGAGCAGACGCGCGCCGGCCACCCGGACCTGGCGGCGCTGGAACGCGACGCGATGGAACGCCTGGCCGGCCACGGCTGGAAGCCGGACTATGTGTCGATCCGCAAGCGCATGAACCTGCAGGCGCCGAACGCCGAGGAACGCGCGGCGGGCGCGCCGCTGGTCGTGCTGGCGGCCGCCAAGCTGGGCGCGACGCGCCTGATCGATAATCTAGAGATCTGATTCAATTGCGCATGTGCAATTCTGCTGTAAAATTTATCAAGTATATTCCTTCGAGCTTTCGCTTTTTACCCGATCCCCGTAAAAAGGAGCAGCGCCTTGACTGATTTTGCCATCGCCCACATGCGCAAAGGCCCGCCGAAATTGTCCGATGCGGTCGAACGCATCACCGTGAGCACGGTCGCGCACGAGATGCGCGACCCGTTCGATATCGGCGATGCGCTGGCCACGATGGCGACCAGTGGCGACGCCGTCACCGTCTACCTGCCCGATGACGCGTTCGTGATGGCGCGCATCGACACCGTCGATGCCGAGGGCCGCGGCTTCACGCTCGAGCTGGCCGAACACGCCACGCTCCCGGCGGGAGACATCACCTTCGTGGCGGCCATGGGCGGCAATGCCAAGATCCAGTTCGACATCGCGCTGGACGAGGCCATCGTGCCGGGCGAAGCACGGCTCGCCACGCTGCCGCTGCCTTCCGTCTGCCAGGTACTGAACCGGCGCGCCGAGACGCGCCTGGACTCGCCCGTCGGCGCCACGCACAGCGCGCGCTTCGTCCTGTTCAACAAGGTAATCGAAATGCCGTTGTACGATTTTTCGCGCGGCGGCGTGGGCCTGCGCGCGACGCCGGACCAGGCTCACGAACTGCACGTCGGCAAGCGCCTGAAGGGCGTGGAACTGGAACTGGGACCGTCGCTCGTCGTGCATGCCGACCTCGAAGTGCGCCTGCTGCGGCCGTTCCGCACCTTCCTGCTGGGCCAGCAGGTGCAGGTCGGGTGCCGCATCTCGAACATCTCGATGCAGATGCGCCAGCACCTGGACCGCGCGGTGGAGCGGGCTCAGCGGCGCTGAGCGTTTGCCAGCCACAACGAAAAATGGCCCCGCGGGGCCATTTTTGTTATGCGTCGACGCTGCGCTGGACGACGTGCTGACTTACGCCGTCACGCTTTGCGCCCATGCCAGCGCCGACAGGTGCGCCTTGTTCACGTCCAGCGGGCTGATATCCAGCGCCGAGGCCATCGATGCGCACAGCGTGGAGCTGAGTTCGCACGCCTCGGACAGCGCCAGGTAGGGGCCGTAGGGTCCCTCGCGCTGCGTCAGCGCCTGGACCACGGTGTCCGGCAGCTGGATCGTGTCCAGCACCTGCTCCATGGGCAGGCCCAGCAGGCGGTCCAGCAGCGAGAACATGCCGGCCACGAACAGGTACTCGCCCTCTCCCTTCGGCAGGAACTTCTGGCCCAGCAGCTCGCACAGGCGCGCGCGCACGACGGCCGTCTCCATCAGCACGGGGGAATAGCCGCTGCCGGCGGTGGCGAGCAGCAGCACCAGCCAGCGGTACAGCGGCGCGTAGCCGAGCATGGCGATGGCCTGGCGCAGCGACTGCACCTCGCGGCCGGCACCGAAGCCGGCCGAATTGATGAAGCGCAGCAGTTTGTAGATGAGCGCCGGGTCACGCTTGAGCAGGGCTTCGATCTTGGGCACGTCCTCGTTGGTCTGCACCATCTGCATCAATTGCAGGATGATGGACTGGGCCGGGCTCATGCCCTTGACGGGGTTGCCGTCGCGCGGCGTCAGGTGCAGCTTTCCGACGAAGGCATCGAGCCCCAGCGCGGCGCAGGCGTCGAAATCGGCCCAGGTGGCGACGGGTCGGCCCACCATGCGCAGCGAGGCGCCCTTGACGGCCGCATAGCTGCGCGCCTGGGCGGCGACGTCGGCGCCCGTGAAGCGCACTTCGGCGAAGGAAGCGATCGGCGACAGGTTGCGGCCAAGGAGGTTCAGGTCGGCGTCGCGCAAGGAGATGCCGACGCCGCCGGCGCGCAGGGCCTGGGCGGCGCTGCGGTGGTCGGCGTCGACCAGGTCGCGCAGGCGGATCGACAGCACGGTGCGCTCCGGCGGCAGCGCATGCAGGGCATCGAGGGAAAACATGGCCGGGACGGCGTCGAGGAACAGCAGCTTGTCGCGCAGCAGCCAGCCCTGCGCATCGTCGACGAGGTGGCGGGCGACGAAGCCCAGCAGCGACTCGAGGTCGGCATCGCCGACGACCTTGCCGTCCTGCTGTTGCCAGCAGAGCTCATAGCCGATCACGCGCTGCTTCGGGTCGAGGAGCGGTTCGCGGACAATAAAATTTGACTGATGCATGAGCTGGGCACCGGATGATACGAGCGGACGGCCGTAGCCGTCCGCATGAAGCCGCGATCAGAAGCCGAGGCTGTCGAGCAGGTCATCGACCTGGCCCTGGTCGGCGACGACGTCGCTCTTGCCCGTCGGATTGATTTGCGGGCCATTCAGCAAGCCATTGTCGAGCTCGCGCTTGATTTCTTCCGGCGCGAAATCGACGAGCACCTGCACGAGCTGCTTTTCCAGGTTCTGGGCGATGCCGGTGATGCGCTTGATCACCTGCCCCGTCAGGTCCTGGAAATCCTGGGCCATCATGATGTCCATCAGGTGGCCCTTCGTGGCGCCAGCGGACACGCGCGATGCTTCCAGGCTGGCGATGGTGCGCTCGGCCAGCGCGCGCCAGGCGCCGTCGCCCTGGGCGGCGTCGCCGGCCGTGGCCAGCATCGCCTTCCACGCATCGGACAGCTCGGCGGCGTCGCCATCGATACGGTCCTGCAAGGGGCCGGCGGCGTCGGTCGCATCCAGCACCTTCTTGGCGGCGTCTTCCGACAGCCGCGCCACGTAGTCGAGGCGGTCGCGCGCGTCGGGGATGTCGCTGGCGGCTTTTTCGATCAGCTTGTCCAGGCCCAGTCCGCGCAGGTTTTCGTGCAGTGCGCGGGTCATGTGCCCGATCCGGCTCAGCACCTCGTCATGCGAGGTCGGATCGGCGATGTGCTCCGTCATCTCAGGCCTTTTCCATCTTTTCGAAAATCTTGTTCAGCTTTTCGTCCAGGGTGGCGGCGGTGAACGGCTTGACCACGTAGCCGTTGGCACCGGCCTGCGCGGCCGCGATGATGTTTTCCTTCTTGGCTTCCGCGGTCACCATCAGCACCGGCAGCTTGGCCAGCGCGGGATCGGCACGGATGTTCTGCAGCATGGTCAGGCCGTCCATGTTCGGCATGTTCCAATCCGACACGACGAAGTCGAATTGTTCGCTGCGCAGCTTGGCCAGTGCCATGACGCCGTCTTCGGCTTCGTCGACGTTGGCGTAACCCAGTTCCTTCAACAGATTCCGGACAATGCGTCGCATCGTCGAGAAATCGTCAACAACTAAAAAACGCATCTTTGGATCAGCCATGAAATACTCCGTTGATTCTCTAAATCTATTTATGTTGGTTGGATTCGGCACTGCGCAAACAGGCCTAAGCATAGCATTTTTGTTGCTCTACGGCGATAAAACCACGGTAAAAGCCTATTGCCCGGATCAAACGCGCAACGCCCGTCCTCCGTGCGCCGCCAGGTGCCCCAAAACCAGGCCCGGCAACGCCGTCAAACCGGCCACTTCGTGGGCGGCGCCGATGGCGATCGCCTCGCGCGGCATGCCGAACACGACACTCGACGCTTCATCCTGGGCGAAGTTGTAGGCGCCCGCATTTTTCATGTCCAGCATGCCTTGCGCGCCATCCTTGCCCATGCCGGTCAGGATAACACCGACCGCGTTCTTGCCGGCGGCTTGTGCAGCGGAACGGAACAACACGTCGACCGACGGGCGGTGGCGGTTGACGGGATCGGTCTGCTCGATGTGGGTCATGTAGTTGGCGCCGGAACGCTTGAGCAGCAGGTGCGAGTGGCCCGGCGCGATGTAGGCGTGGCCGGGCAGCACGCGTTCGTTGCCCTGGGCTTCCGTCACGCTGATCTTGCACAGCGAATCGAGGCGGCGCGCGAACGAGGTCGTGAACCCTTCCGGCATGTGCTGGGCGATCAGGATGCCCGGGCAGTCGGACGGCATCTGCATCAGGAATTCGCGGATCGCCTCGGTGCCGCCCGTGGAGGCGCCGATGATGATCAGCTTTTCCGACGATGTCAGGGGGCTGCGCAATTGCGGCAGCTGGGTGCCGGGGGTGGGCGCGTGCAGGGTGCGGGCCTTGACGCGGGCGCGCGCGGCGGCGCGGATTTTATCGGTGATCAATTCGGTGTACTCGCGCATGCCGGCCTGGATCGAGATCTTGGGCTTGGTGACGAAATCGACGGCGCCCAGTTCGAGGGCGCGCATGGTGATCTCGGAACCGCGTTCGGTCAGCGAGGACACCATCAGCACCGGCATCGGGCGCAGGCGCATCAGTTTTTCGAGGAAATCGAGGCCGTCCATCTTCGGCATCTCGACGTCCAGCGTGAGGACGTCGGGGTTGACCTTCTTGATCAGGTCGCGCGCCACGAGCGGGTCCGGCGCGACGCCCGCCACTTCCATGTCGGGCTGGGAGTTGACGATCTCGGACATCACGCTGCGGATCAGCGCGGAGTCGTCGACAATGACGACTTTGATCTTGTTGGCTGTCATGGTGTTTGTCTTTCTTGTCAGAACAGGTCGACGGCGCCGCCGACGGGCGCGACCTTGAGGCGGCTTGCATAGTCGAGTTCGCGCTTGGCGAGCGTCTCGTTATGGGTCTGCATCAGCTTCTTGACCAGCACCTTGCCCGTGCGCGGGAAGAAATACACCTTGCGCGGATAGATGTCGTTCAGGTCCTCGGCCAGCACCGGGATCCGTTCCGTCTTGAGGAATTGCTGCACGAAGGCGGCGTTGCGCTCGCCCACGTTCATGGCCGAGAAGCCGCGCAGCACGGCGCCGCCGCCGAACACCTTCGCTTCGAGGTGCTCGCGGCGGGCGCCGGCCTTGAGCAGGTCGTTGATCAGGACTTCCATCGCATACGTCCCGTAGCGCATCGACGCCGAGACGGGGTTGCCCGGCTCGCCGCCGTCCGGCAGCATGAAGTGGTTCATGCCGCCCAGGCCCTTGACGCGGTCGCGGATGCAGGCCGAGACGCAGGAGCCGAGCACGGTCACGATCAGCATGTCCTTCGACGTGTAGTAGTACTCGCCCGGCAGGATCTTGGCCGCTTCCGTGTCGAACGTGCGGTCGTAATAGATGTTGGTGGCGAACTGGCTGTTGCTGTGCATCGTCGCGCTCCGCTCAGCCCAGTTCATAGACCGTCTTGCCGCGCAGGCGCAGCGAGTCGGACACGTACAGGAAGTTCTCCGAGTGTCCCGCGAACAGCAGGGCATCGGGCTTCATCAGGGGCACGAAGCGCGACAGGATCTTGCGCTGCGTGGCCTTGTCGAAATAGATCATTACGTTGCGGCAGAAGATCGCATCGAACGGACCGCGCACGGGCCAGTCGTCCGACAGCAGGTTCAATTGGCGGAACGTGATCAGCTGGCGCAGTTCCGGGCGCACGCGCACCAGGCCCTCCTGGGCGCCCTTCCCCTTCAGGAAGAAGCGGCGCAGGCGGTCGGCCTCGAGCTTGTCGACGCGCTCCTGCGGATACACGCCGGCGCTTGCCGTGGCCAGCACGTTGGTGTCGATGTCGGTGGCGACGATGTTCACGGGCGGCGTGAGCGAGTTGAACGCCTCGCACAGCGTGATCGCGATCGAATACGGCTCTTCGCCGGTCGACGCGGCCGAGCACCACACAGTGAGCGGCTGGCCGGTCTGGCGCTTGACCTTCATCGCGTGCTCCGCCAGCAGCGGGAAGTGATGGGCTTCGCGGAAGAACGACGTCAGGTTCGTGGTCAGCGCGTTGACGAAGGATTCCCATTCGTCCGGCATGCGGTTCGCCTCGAGGTCGTCGAGATAGGTCGCGAACGAGGCGATGCCGGTGGCGCGCAGGCGCCGCGCCAGGCGGCTGTAGACCATTTCCTGCTTGCTGTCGGCCAGCGAGATGCCGGCGCGCTTGTAGATCAGGCCCCGCACGCGTTCGAAGTCGCTGCGGTGGAACTCGAATTCCTTGCCCGTTTCCTGCTTGTTCTGCTGTTTGCTCGTGAGCGCCACGTCTGTATCCTAAGGTTGTCTGGGTCTGCGGCCCGCTGCGCGGGCACGCTTGCGTCCCTGGCGCTGCCGCCTGCCTTATGCCGCCATGCGGTCGATGAGGCCCATTTCGCTGGACGACATCAGGCGATCGATGTCGATCAGGATCAGCATGCGCTCGTCGACGGTGCCGAGGCCCATCAGGTACTCGGAGTTGAAGGCGGTGCCCATTTCCGGGGCCGGCTTGATCTGGTCCGGGGTCAGGGTCGTGACGTCGGACACGCTGTCGACCACCATGCCCATGATACGCCCGCCGATGTTCAGGATGATGACGACGGTGAACTGGTCGTAGGTCGGCGTGCCGAGCTGGAACTTGATGCGCATGTCGACCACGGGGATGATGATGCCGCGCAGGTTGATCACGCCCTTGATGAACTCGGGGGCATTGGCGATGCGGGTCACCGCCTCGTAGCCGCGGATTTCCTGCACTTTCAGGATATCGATGCCGTATTCCTCGGAGCCGAGGGTGAAGGCGAGGTATTCGCTGCCGCTGCCGTCGTGGGTGTTGTTGGTATCGTTGGACATGTCGTTGTTCCTAGTCGGTATGGTTGTATGGCGTTTCAGGAAATGACGGCGTCGTCGGCCAGCTGGCGCGAGGAGCGCAGCAGCGCCGCGACGTCGAGGATCAGCGACACGCCGCCGTCGCCGAGGATGGTGGCGCCCGAGATCCCGGCGACCTTGCGGTAGTTCGCTTCCAGGTTCTTGACGACGACCTGCTGCTGGCCGACCAGTTCGTCGACGAACAGCGCGGCCTTGCGGCCTTCGGTTTCGAGGATCACCAGGATGCCTTCGCACGGGTCAGTGATGCGCGGTTCGATGTTGAACATCTGGTACAGCGGGATCAGGGGCAGGTATTCGCCGCGCACCTTGACCACGCGGCCCTGGCCCGCGACGTCCTTGACGTCGGCCCGTGCCGGCTGCAGCGATTCGACGACGAAGCCCAGCGGCAGGATATAGACCTCCTCGCCGCAGCGGATCGACATGCCGTCCAGGATCGCCAGCGTCAGCGGCAGCGAGATCAGGATCGTGGTGCCGAAGCCGCGCGCCGAGCGGATGTCGATGCTGCCGCCCAGCGCCGTGATGTTGCGCTTGACCACGTCCATGCCCACGCCGCGGCCGGACACGTCGGTGACGATGTCCGCCGTCGAGAAGCCCGGCGCGAAGATCAGCTGCCACACATCGGCATCCGCCATGTCGTCGGACACGGCCAGGCCGTTTTCCTTCGCCTTGGCCAGGATGCGTTCGCGATTCAGGCCGCCGCCGTCGTCGGCCACCTCGATCACGATATTGCCGCCCTGGTGGGCGGCGGACAGGAACAGGCGGCCGGACTCGGTCTTGCCGGCGGCGACGCGCGCGGCCGGCAGCTCGATGCCGTGGTCGATCGAATTGCGCACCAGGTGCGTGAGCGGATCGACGATGCGCTCGATCAGGCCTTTATCCAGTTCCGTGGCGGCGCCGTTGGTGATGAAGTCAACCTTCTTGCCGAGTTTTCCGGCCAGGTCGCGCACCATGCGCGGGAAGCGCGAGAACACGAAGTCCATCGGCATCATGCGGATCGACATCACGGCTTCCTGCAGGTCGCGCGTGTTGCGCGTCAGCTGGGACACGGACTGCAGCAGGCGCTGGTGCAGCATCGGATCGAGGTCGGTGCTGCGCTGCTCGATCATGGCCTGCGTGATCACCAGTTCGCCGACCAGGTTGATCAGCTGGTCGACCTTCTCGATCGAGACGCGGATCGAGCTCGATTCGGCGTGCGCATGGGCGGCGTCGGCCGCCTTCTTGGCGGCCTTCTTCTCGGCCGCGACGACTTCCTGGGCTTCCTGCGCCTCGGCGCGGGCTGCCGCCTGCTCCTGCCCTTCCGCGTCGGCGCCGATGCCGGCTTCGCGCCGGATCTGCTCGATCGGCTGGAAGAAGCCGTAGCCCAGCTCGTCCTCGGACGGGGCGGCGCCGGCCGGCGTATCGTCGGCCGGGTCGAAGAAGCCGTAGCCCTGCTCTTCCTCGATGCGGGCGCGTTCGGCCGCTTCCTTGGCGCGCTGCTCGGGCGTGAGCGGCGGCGCCTCGAAGATCTTCAGGTCTTCCGGGTCCAGCACGAAGGAGCAGATGGCGACGATGTCGTCCAGGCTCTCGTGCGTCATGATGATCAGGGCCGTGCGTCCGCCTTCGAGCGGCACCACCGAGACGCGGCCCAGCAGACCCAGCTCGTCGACCAGCGCGTCGATGTCGCGCTTGGCCAGGTCCGGCAATTCGATCTTGTAGCGGCGCGCGCCTTCGCTGACTTCCTGCTTCTGCTCCGCATGCAGGAAGGACGGCACGGTGGGCTGGTGGGCGGCGACGATGACGCCTTCGGACAGGTCGTGCAGCATCATGCGCACGTTGGCGACGGCTTCCTGGTCGACGTCTGCGCCGTTGCGGTGGCCGTCGAGCTGCATCTTGAGGATGTCCTTGGCGGCCAGGAAGGCGTCGAGGTGCTGCGCCGTCAGGCGCATCTCGCCCTTGCGGATGCGGTCGAGCAGCGACTCGAGGACGTGCGTCACCTCGCTCATGTCGTTCAGGCCGAAGGTCGATGCGCCGCCCTTGACCGAGTGCGCGGTGCGGAAGACGGCGTTCAAGTCTTCCGGGTCCGGTGCGGCGATATCGACGGCCAGCAGCAAACGTTCCATTTCGGCGAGCAGCTCTTCCGCTTCGTCGAAAAAGACCTGGTAAAACTGGCTGATGTCGATGGTCATGATGAATATCCGTTCAGTGCGGGCACGCGGCCGGCATCAACCGATGACTTTCTTGACCACCTCGATCAGGCGCTGCGGGTCGAACGGCTTGACCAGCCAGCCGTTGGCGCCGGCCGCGCGGCCCTTCTGCTTCATCTCGTCGGACGATTCCGTGGTGAGCATCAGGATCGGGGTCTTCTGGTAGCCCGGCAGGGCGCGCAGCGACTTGATCAGGGTGAGGCCGTCCATCTTCGGCATGTTCTGGTCGGTCAGGACCAGGTCGACGTTCTGCAGCTTCGCCTTGTCCAGGCCGTCCTGGCCGTCGACGGCTTCCACCACCTGGTAGCCGGCGGCCTTCAGGCTGAACGCCACCATCTGGCGCAGGGAACTCGAATCGTCGACCGCAAGAATCGTTTTTGCCATTATCGTTTGCTCCTAGAGGCTCAGCAGGGGTCGGCGTCCGGTTCTTCTTGTCGGGGACGCTGACCCCGGTTTTCATACGCGCCAGTCGCCTGGCCACTATTTCTTGTCAGGTGACGTCAGAACAGCTCGACGTCACCGCTTTCCAAATGCTTCTGTTCCACCGACTTGCGCAGCACGCTGCGCAGTTCCATCGACTGGATCGCCAGCGCCATGCTGACCTTGCCGAGCCGTTCGACGATCTCGTCGCTGTCGCTTTCCGGCAGGATGTCGGCGCCGTGCTCGCTCAGCGTGGTCAGGAAATCGCGCAGCCCCGTCACCCGGCGCAGCGTGCGGTCGAGCAGCTGGCTCGTCATGTCCTGGAACTGCATGCTGGTGATGGCCGTGTTCACGTGCTGGCCGATCTCGCCGGACATCGCGTTCAGGCGCGCGCTCTCGTCGGGCGTGGGGGCCTGGCCGGCCAGCAGCCGGTCGATCGTCGCCTGGTTCGCGTCGACGGCGCTGTGGATCGCCATGAAGCTGCTGGTCAGCTTGCCGACGGCCTCTTCCAGCAGCAGCGTGGTCTGCACGAGGTCGGTCTCGACCTCGCTCAGGTGACGCCGGCCGTGCGCGGAGACGCCCGACAGCAGGCGCTTTACGTGTGACCCGAGTATCTTTTTTCTTGTCATTTTTGTCATGAAGTCCTCCAGAACTTCCCGCGCTTATTTCTTGTCCGCCGTTGCCTCGGCCTGCGGCGCCAACCCGCCTCCGGTCGCTTCGGCCACCGCCTTGACGGCGGAATCGGCGTCGCCCGACACGTCCAGGCCGGTGCCGTCACGCAGCACGGCTTCCTCGGTGCGCTTGTTCATCACCAGGATGCTGATGCGGCGGTTGATCGGGTTGAACGGATCCTTGCGGTCAAGGTGCACTGCCGCGCCCAGGCCCACGACGCGCAGCACCTTCTCGTCGGACATGCCGCCACGCACCAGTTCGCGGCGCGAGGCATTCGCCCGGTCGGCCGACAATTCCCAGTTGCTGTAGCCGGACGCCGTCATGTAGGGCGTCGAATCCGTATGGCCGGACAGGCCGATGCGGTTCGGCACGTCGTTCAGCACGAGGCCCAGCACGTCGAGGATGTCACGCGTGTACGGCTGCAGCTCGGCGCTGCCGCCGGGGAACATCGGACGGTTCTTCTCGTCGACGATCTGGATGCGCAGGCCTTCCGTCGTGATGTCCAGCAGCAGCTGGTCCTTGTACTTGCGCAGCAGCGGGTTGGCGGTGATCGTCTGTTCGATGCGCTGCTTCAGCTGCTGCAGGCGCTGCTGCTCGGCCTGCTCGACGGCCGCCTTGGCTGCCTTCAGGTCCACGTTCTTCTTGTCCGCCACGACGTCGCCGCGCTTGACCTCGCCGTTACGGCGCGTCAGGTCCTGGCCGCCGCCCTGCAGGATCGAGGAACTCATGCCCGCGGCGCTGCCGCCCTGCATGGCGACCTTCAGCGGCGTCTTGAAGTATTCGGCGATGCCCTGCATGTCGCCCTTGGCGGTCGAGCCGAGCAGCCACATGAGCAGGAAGAACGCCATCATCGCCGTCACGAAGTCGGCATACGCGATCTTCCAGGCACCGCCGTGATGGCCGTGGCCGCCCTTCTTGATGCGCTTGACGATGATGGGCTTCTGGCCTTCGTCAGCCATGGAGGTCCTCCGCCCGTGCGATGCGCTTCATGACTTCCATGCGCTCCATTACTTCTTCGCCTTCTTGATGTGGTCTTCCAGTTCGGCGAACGTCGGACGCTCGGTCGAATACAGCACCTTGCGGCCGAATTCCACGGCCAGCGCCGGCGCATAGCCGTTCAGGCTGGCCAGCAGGGTCACCTTGATGGTCTGGAACATCTTGGTCGATTCTTCCAGCTTCTGTTCCAGCAGGCTCGCCAGCGGACCCACGAAACCGTAGGCCAGCAGGATGCCGAGGAAGGTACCGACCAGCGCGTGGGCGATCAGCATGCCCAGCTCGGCCGGCGGCGCGCCCACGGATTCCATCGTGTGGACCACGCCCATCACCGCCGCCACGATACCGAATGCCGGCAGGCCGTCACCCAGCTTCGCGATACAAGCGGCCGGGACATGGCCCTCATGATGGTGGGTCTCGATCTCATTGTCCATCAGGTTTTCGATCTGGAAGGCATCCATGTTGCCGGAAACCATCAGACGCAGGTAGTCGGTGATGAATTCGACCACGTGGTGGTCGGCCAGCACGGCCGGATATTTCGAGAAGATCGGGCTCTGTTCGGGGCTCTCGATGTCGCCTTCGATCGACATCAGGCCTTCCTTGCGCACCTTGGAAAGCACGTCGAACAGCAGCGACATCAGTTCCATGTACATGTCGCGCGTGTACTTGGAACCCTTGAACAGGCTGGGCAATGCCTTCATGGTGGCCTTGACGGCCTTCGGCGTATTGCCGACGAAGAAGGCGCCGACGGCGGCACCGCCGATCATCAGCACTTCCAGCGGCTGCATCAGCGCAGCCACGTGACCGCCGCTCAGGACGAAACCGCCGATGACGGATGCGACGACTATAACGTAACCAACAATGACAAACACGGGGCTCCCGAACTGATGAATCCGGGCAAGCCCGGCTCCCTGTTCAACGCAGGAAAAATTCGTTGAATCCAGAGAGAAATATTTACGTAGGGAACTAGATTAGCGGCAGAATGGCCGTGGGGCAAGTAAAACCGCCCGTTTGTGGTTCAAAAGTGCCAGAGATGTAGAATTTTTTTGCGATCAGTAGTTACAAAGCTACGATCTGGAGCACGTTCGGCAATGGCAAATTCATAACTGAGGAGCATGCTGCCCGGCCGCATCTCGGCGCTGGCCTTGCGCCACAGCGCGCTCATCGCGGCCGGCGACAGGTAGGCGAACACGACGTCGTAGTGACCGAAATTCAAGTTTTCGTAGTCCCCGCGCATGAATCGAGCGCGGCTGCCCGTCAGGCGCGCCCGCAGGCTGCTGGCAAGCCAGGGCAAGGGCGCCAGCTCGATGCCGCTGACGCCGCAGTCCGGACGACGCCGCGCCAAGTCCAGCACCAGCCCGCCCAGGCCGCTGCCGATGTCGATGACCTCCAGGGGCCGGTCGGGCAGTTGCGCGGCCACCGTGTCCCAGGCCGCCTGGCCGGACGGGTAGTACGGCACCTGGGTGCGGAACGTCGACCAGTACACGAGCAGGAGCAGTACGAACACGGCCAGGAAGGCGGCCGGCGGCAAGGCCAGCGTCTCGGCCGCCAGCCGTGCCAGCAGCACGCATGCGGGGAACAGCAGGGATATGGCACGCCACCAGGTGGCCAGCCCAAAGCGCCAGGACAGCAACGCGGCCCAGGCGCCCTGCACCAGCGCGACCGCCAGCCAGGCCCCCGCCCCCGTCCCGCCGTCCGCGCCGGGCAACACGCCGGCGCGGGCCAGCAGCCAGACGGCGGCGAGCGTGAGCGGAAACGCGAGGACCTGGGCCAGCAGCGCGCGCAACGCGGGCGCGCGCCAGATGCGGCGCGGGGCAGGCGCACTCATGCCCTGCCCCGCGGGGAGAGAGACGATCGGATCATGCGACCCGGTTGGGCACGGAAGTCAGGCAACGCGGTCGAGCGGCGGCATCGAACGGCAGCGTCAGGCAGCGGCGAGCGCCGCGTCCCTGGCCTTGCGCGTCTTGCCGGCGCGCGAAGGCATGTGGCACAGGCCGCACTGGTAGTCGTCGTTCAGGTCGAGCGCGTTGACGACGAACTTGCCCTGGCACTTCGAGCATGGGGCCAGCACGAGCATATTGCCCTGGAAGAAACGCACGAGGGTCCAGGCGCGGGTCAGCGACAGCACCGGTTCCTCGTTCGGCGCCGGCGGCATCTGTTCCAGGTACAGGCGGTACGCCTTCATGATGGCCTGGATGCCGGTAGCGCCCGCGTGCTCGACGAGGAACTTGTAGATATTGATATACAGCGAGGAGTGGATGTTCGGCTGCCAGGTCAGGAACCAGTCGGTCGAGAACGGCAGCATGCCCTTCGGCGGCGACACGCCCTTCAATTCCTTGTACAGCTTGATCAGGCGCTCGCGCGACAGCGAGACTTCGCTTTCCAGCAACTGCAGGCGGGCGCCCAGCTGGATCAGTTCGATGGCCAGCTGGATTTCCTGGGCTTCCGAGACGACGCTTTTCTTGGTCATTTGTATGCGCTCCTGCTGCTGGTGTCCAAACACGGCGTGGCCGTGGCTGTGACAGACAGAAAATTAGGCGATCTCTTCGGCCGGCTGGCCAGCCATCAGGATGGCGGCGTGCGACTGGGCCAGGGCGCGGTCCTTGCTGTGGCTGGTCAGCATGGACAGGATGGCGCTGTCGTCGAAGCGGAAGCGGGCCAGCATCATGTTGCCGCCGGCGAGTTTCAGAATCTGGGCGTTGCTCATGCCCTCGATCAGGTCGGCGATGTCCGCCGAGATACCCAGGCGGAAGATCGCAGTGACCTTGTCCGCACGGATCATTTGCTGGGCCAGCATCAGGTAGCTCAGGTTGGCGTCCCGGATTTCAGCCATCATGTCGTTCGCAGTCATGTTTCTCTCCCTCTCGTCTATCTCTTTGGCGTTTATGTGTTGCCGTTGAGATAGATTCTGACCCTGGAGAAACATTTCAGGAATCGGCGGATGTCTGTATTTTTCGTCCGCAAAAGACGACAGGACTCGTAGGAGTTTGTCTGACAAACTCCTAGGAATCCTATGTATTTCCTCGTGAAAACAAGGGCTTGCAACTTGTAAAAACTGGTGGAGCGGAGGCTCCCGACGCCCTCGACACACTGCGCATGTGTTGGTTTACGTCAACGGTTTCGAGAACTTTAGGGTTCCTTGAAAAAATTTTTCTGTCCCTGAAGCATCTCTCGAGCACGTCTTCAATGAGGTTATCGGCCCGGCCCCTGCAAACTTTAGGGTATCGGCAAACTTTTTTTGACATCGTTGCCGGCCACCTGGCCCATTACTGCTCATCTGGGTTGGTTAGCGGCAGGGTTTTGGAGAACTTTAGGGGTTTTCCGAAAAAAATTTTAAAAAATTTTTGCCCTCCCCCATGCGACGAGCATAAAGGGGTTTACCCGCTGTTTTTCTTGCTACACTCCACGCGTTCGCCGACCCGGTGAACGATGAATAATGGACAACATGCCCGATCCGGCCGTCCGCTTCGCAAGGAACCCCGATGACCCTCGCCCCCTCTTCCGCCGACACGCGCGCGGCCTGCCTGGCGCGCGATGCCGCCGACCCGCTGGCGCCACTGCGCGACCGTTTCGATTTGCCTGACGGCGTTATCTATTTGGATGGCAACTCGCTTGGCGCCCGTCCGCGCGCCGCGCTCGACCGTGCCCGCGACGTCGTGGCGCGCGAATGGGGCCAGGACCTGATCCGCAGCTGGAACAGTGCCGGCTGGTTCGACCTGCCGAAGCGTCTCGGCGACCGCCTCGCGCCCCTGGTCGGCGCCCGCCCCGGCGAGATCGTCGTGACCGATACCACCTCGCTGAACCTGTTCAAGGCGCTGGCCGCCGCGCTGGCGATCCAGCAGGACCGCGATCCCCAGCGCAAGGTCATCGTGACGGAGCGCAGCAATTTCCCGACTGATATCTATATGGCCGACGGCCTGGCCCGCTGGCTCGACCGCGGCTACGAGCTGTTACTGGTCGATTCGCCGGAGGAACTGGACGCCGCCATCGACGCCCGTTGCGCCGTGCTGATGCTCACCCACGTCAATTACCGCACCGGCCGCCAGCACGACATGGCGGCGCTGACGCGCCTGGCGCATGCGCGCGGGGCCCTCGTCCTGTGGGACCTGGCCCATTCGGCCGGTGCGGTGCCCGTCGACCTGCACGCGGCCGACGCCGACTTCGCCGTCGGCTGCACCTATAAATACCTGAACGGCGGCCCGGGCGCCCCCGCCTTCATCTGGGTGCCGGAGCGGCACCAGGCCGCGTTCCGCCATCCGCTGACGGGCTGGTGGAGCCATGCCAAGCCCTTCGCCATGTCGCACGGCTTCGCCGCCGCCGAGGGCATCGGACGCGCCTTGTGCGGCACCCAGCCCGTGGTCTCGCTCGCGCTCGTCGAGTGCGGCCTGGAGGTCTTCGAGCAGACCGACATGGCGGCGCTGCGCGCCAAGTCGCTGGCGCTGACGGACCTGTTCATCGCCCTGGTGGAAAGCCGCTGCGCCCGCCACCCGCTGGGGCTGGTGACGCCGCGCGCGCATGACGCGCGCGGCAGCCAGGTCAGCTTCACGCATCCGCACGGCTATGCGGTGATGCAGGCGCTGATCGAGCGCGGCGTGATCGGCGACTACCGCGAGCCCGAGATCATGCGCTTCGGCTTCACGCCCCTGTACACCCGCTTCGTCGACGTGTGGGATGCCGTCGAGATCCTGCGCGACATCCTCGACCGCGAAGCCTACGATGCCGCCGCCGCGCGCGGCGCCGTGACCTGAGGAGCCGCCATGAGCACCCACATCGACAAGGACGATCGGACAAACCTCGCCGGCGGCAGCCACCCGGGCGAGCACCGGGACAAACGCGCAGGCGGCCACCGCGACGGCGGCGGCAAGCCGGGCGCGTGGCACGGCGCCCAGATGGATTTCAGCCGCAGCATGAGCTACGGCGACTACCTGGGCCTGGAGCAGATCCTGTCGGCCCAGCACCCGCGTTCGCCGGACCACAACGAGATGCTGTTCATCGTCCAGCACCAGACCAGCGAGCTGTGGATCAAGCTGATGCTGCACGAACTGCAGGCCGTGCGCCGCCATATCCGCGCCGACGACCTGCAGCCCGCCTTCAAGATGCTGGCGCGGGTGGCCCGCATCATGGACCAATTGGTGCATGCCTGGGACGTGCTGGCGACCATGACCCCGCCGGAATACAGCGCGATCCGTCCCTACCTGGCGTCGTCCTCGGGCTTCCAGTCCTTCCAGTACCGCGAACTGGAATTCATTCTGGGCAACAAGAACCCCGCCATGCTGGCCGTGCACGAAGCCGTGCCCGAGCAGCACGCGCTGCTGCAGCAGGAATTGCAGGCGCCGTCGATCTACGACGAGGCAATCCGCCTGCTGGCCCGTTCCGGCCTGAAGGCGGCCATCGCCCCCGAACGCCTGGCCGCCGACCCGACCTGGCCGACCGTCCACGACGATTCCGTACTGGCGGCCTGGCTCGAGGTCTACCGCGACCCGGAGCAGCATTGGGCGCTGTACGAACTGGCCGAGAAGCTCGTCGACATGGAGACGGCGTTCCGCTTCTGGCGTTTCCGCCACGTCTCCACGGTCGAGCGCATCATCGGCTTCAAGACGGGCACGGGCGGCACGGCCGGGGTCAGCTACCTGCGCAAGATGCTCGACGTGGTGCTGTTCCCCGAACTGTTCGCCCTGCGTACCGCCTTGTGAGGACGAGCAGGCCCAGGCCTGCCGCCAGCATGGGCACGGTGCCGGGTTCTGGCACCGCCGAGACGAGGTCGAGCCGCACGGCGTAGCAGGTGCCGGCCATGCAGGCCGTGCCGGCGATCTGCTGCGCGTCGTTGATGCCGCGCGCGTCGACGATGGTCCAGTCGGACAGCGGGTCGATCAACGTATCCAGCGCCACCATGGCGTCGTCCGCATACAGGAAGGCCAGGTTGCTGCCGAACGAGCGGCCGACCACCTGGCTCAGGTTGTTGATGTCGAAGGCCTCGGCATAGCCGTCGCCGGGCAGCGTGCCGAGGTCCTGCACCGTGCCGCCGGAATACAGGAAGGCGTGGTCGATCATCAGGGTGTCGGTGGCGGAGACGCCCACCACTTCGCCCAGGTCGTTGATGCCGCGCGCCTCGCTGAACTGGCCGCCGAAGGTGCCCAGGTCGGTCAGCGTACCGCTGCAGCAGCGCACGAAGGCGTGGTACGGCGGCTCGGGCGGCGTGTAGTCGCCCGCGCTGGAGCCGCCGGCGATCTTGCCGGTGTCGCTGATCGCCCAGGCATAGCTGTAGAATTCGCCGGACGACGGCAGCGTGCCCAGGTTCTGCATCGTCCCGCCCGCATACAGGAAGGCGCGCGGACCGGCCGCGGCCGTGCCGGCGCTGCCGACGATCTGGCCGGCATTGTTGACGGCGGTGGCGAAGCCGGTCGTCCCGCCCAGCGTGCCCAGGTCGGACATGGTGCCGCCGGCATAGCTGAACGGGCGCTGGTCGCCGGCCAGGTTCTCGGCGCCGCCCACGACCAGGCCCGCATCGTTGATGCCATAGGCCAGGCTGTTGGTGCCGCCCAGCGTGCCCAGGTCGAGCGTGGCCACGCCGTCGTACAGGAAGGCGTGGTTGCCGCCCACGGTGGCGAGCGCGCCGACCACCTGGCCGCTGCCGTTGAGGCCGTACGCGGCGCTGCCGGCATTGCCGACGACCGTGACGGTGTACACCGGGTCCGCCTGTGCCTGCAGCGCGAGGCAGCAGGCCGCGACGCCCGTCAGGCGGGCAAGATGGCGTGGCAAGAACATTTTCACCTCCTCGAATGGCGCGGCGGCGCGCTCTGGCGACGGTTTCCGCCGACTTGGTTTTCCGATAAGATGCGCATGGTGGGGGGTGACGGCTCAAGGATAGCCACCCACCACGCATGACGGATGAGCGGGGTCAAACGGATACGCCCGCAGCCGCAGCAACGCTCAGCCAACGGAGAACCAATGAAGTGCGACATCCTGATCGTGTCCGGCCTGTGGAATTCGGGCCCGGAACACTGGCAGACCCACTGGGAACGCAAGTACCGCAAATGGACGCGCGTATCCCATCGCGACTGGAACAATCCCGACCGCGACGAATGGGTGGCCGAACTGGATGCCGCCATCGCCGCCTGCCAGGGCCGGCCGATCCTCGTCGCCCATAGCCTGGGCTGCATGCTGGTGGCGCAATGGGCGCAGTCCGGCTCGCCGCTGAAGGCGGCCGGCGCCTTCCTGGTCGCCCCGAGCGACACGGAAGCGGCCTCCTACCCAATCGACCCCAACGATTTCCGCCCGGTCCCGCTGGCGCCGCTGCCCTTCCCGTCGATCGTCGTGGCGAGCGCCAACGACGAGTACGCGCACATCGCGCGCTCGCGCGCCTTCGCCGGAGCCTGGGGCAGCGAGCTGGTGGAGATCGGCGACGCCGGCCACATCAATGCCGACAGCGGCTACGGACCGTGGCCCGAAGGCGAGGCCCTGCTGGAAGCGTTCTGCCGCGACCTGCATCCCTGAGCCGCGCATGAACAACCAGGCCGGCGGCGCGCACGCGCACGTGCTCGATACCGCGCGCGATCCTTCGCTCGATCCATCGTTCTCGCTCTACCTCGACGCCGCCCGCGGCCTGGCGGCGCTGGCCGTGGTCGTGGCCCACTTCGGCTATTTCCGCATCCTCGACGATGCCCAGATCGCCCGCCTGCCCGATTTCGGGCGCGAAGCCGTGATCGCCTTCTTCGTGCTGTCCGGCTTCGTGATCGCCTACAGCGTCCGCCACAAGCACCGCTCGCTGGCCGACTACGCGGCCGCCCGCGCCGCGCGCCTGTATTCGGTAGTGCTGCCCGTCCTGCTGCTGGCCTTCGCGCTGGCCACGCTGGTGCGGCATGCGACCGGCCTTCCCGTCAGCGACGCCTACGAGCTGGGCAAGCCCTGGCTCTACATCCCCTTCCACCTGGCCTTCCAGGGCGACACCTGGGGGTTCGCCGAACGCCCGCCCTGGCTGCTGCCGTACTGGTCGCTCGACTACGAAGCCTGGTACTACGTGCTGTTCGGCTGCTGGCACTTCCTCGCGGGCCGGCGCCGCTGGCTCGCCGCCGGCGCCGTGCTGCTGCTCGTGGGCCCGCGCCTGTGGCTGCTGCTGCCCGTCTGGCTGTCCGGCGTGGCGCTGTACCGCTGGCAGCAGGGGCACGTGCTGGGCCGCACCGTCGCGCGCGCCGGCTGGCTCGCGACCGTCGTGCTGGTGGCCCTGTGGGGCTGGTGCGATCCGGAGCCCTGGCTGCGCGGCGTGGCCCAGCAATGGTGGCCTTTCGCCGGGATCCGCATGGGCAGCGCCGACCGCGTGCTGGCCGACTACCCGGTCGCGCTGCTGGTCTGGGTGAATTTCGCCTGCGCCCGCCATGCCGGCTTCGGGATCGTGCTGGCGCGCCTGGCGCGGCCGATCCGCTTCCTGGCGGCGCACACGTTCACGCTGTACCTGTCGCATGCGCTGGTGATCGGGGTGTGGCAGACGCTGCTGCCGATCGAGCGGGGCTCGGCGCACGAGATCGTGGCCATCGCCGTGGCCATCGCGCTGACGGCGCTGGCGCTCAATCCGCTGACGGAGGTGTTGAGGAAGAGGTTGTTGCGGGGGTTCGAGGGGATGCTGGCGCGCGCTCCTGCGTTGCGCACCCCATAAGCGTCGTTCCCGGCATTGCCGGAAACGACTCCCCGCGCAGGCGGGGATCCAATTTGCGCGCGTATCGATGACGCATGCAGGCATTGGATCCCTGCCTTCGCAGGGATGGCGTTGCTTGATTGACGTGGAACTTACTTGGCCGGCGTCGCCAGCAGCATCTCGTTCAGGCGCTTCACGAAGGCCGCCGGATCCGTCAGGCTGCCGCCCTCGGCCAGCATCGCCTGGTCGAACAGGATGTGGGCCCAGTCGCCGAAGCGCGGGCTGGCGGCGTCCTCGTATTTCAGGCGCGTCACCAGCGGGTGGCTCGGGTTGATCTCGAGGATGGGCTTCGATTCCGGCGCGTCCTGGCCCGCCGCCTTCAGCATGCGCACCAGGTTGGCCGACAGTTCGTGCTCGTCCGCCACCAGGCAGGCCGGGGAGTCGGTCAGGCGGAAGGTCACGCGCACGTCCTTCGCCTTGTCGGCCAGCGCGCCCTTCATCTTCTCGACCAGGTCCTTGTACTGGGTCTCGGTCTCTTCGTGTTCCTTCTTCTCGGCCTCGTCTTCCAGCTTGCCCAGGTCCAGGCCGCCCTTGGCGACGGAGACCAGCTCCTTGCCCTCGAACTCGGTCAGGAAGGACAGCATCCATTCGTCGACGCGGTCGGACAGCAGCAGCACTTCGACGCCCTTCTTGCGGAAGATCTCCAGGTGCGGGCTGTTCTTGGCCGCGGTGTAGCTGTCGGCGGTGACGTAGTAGATCTTGTCCTGGCCTTCCTTCATGCGGCCCACATAGTCCTCGAACGAGACGGTCTGTTCGGACGAATCGTTATGGGTCGAGGCGAAGCGCAGCAGCTTGGCGATGCGGTCCTTGTTGGTCGCATCCTCGCCGATGCCTTCCTTGAGCACCTGGCCGAATTCCTTCCAGAAGGTGGCGTACTTGTCCTTGCCTTCCTGCTCCTCGCTGTTGGCCAGTTCTTCCAGCATGCCCAGCACGCGCTTGGTCGAGCCTTCGCGGATCACGCGCACGTCGCGCGACTCCTGCAGGATCTCGCGCGAGACGTTCAGCGGCAGGTCGTTCGAATCGATCACGCCCTTCACGAAGCGCAGGTAGACCGGCATCAGCTGCTCGGCGTCGTCCATGATGAACACGCGCTTCACGTACAGCTTGATGCCGCCGCGCTTGTTGCGGTCCCACAGGTCGAACGGGGCGTGGCCCGGCACGTACAGCAGCTGGGTGTATTCGCTGCGGCCCTCGACGCGGTTGTGCGTGTACGTCAGCGGCGGCTGGAAGTCGTGCGAGACGTGCTTGTAGAACTCGTCGTACTGTTCCTTCGTGATGTCCGACTTCGAACGCGCCCACAGCGCGGACGCCTGGTTGACGGTCTCGAATTCGTCCTTGACGACGTTTTCCTTTTTCTCCTCGTCCCACTCTTCCTTCTTCATCACGATGGGCAGGGAGATGTGGTCGGAATACTTGCGGATGATCGACTTCAGCTTCCACGACGACAGCAGCTCTTCCTCGCCGTCGCGCAGGTGCAGGATGATGTCGGTGCCGCGCTTCGGCTTGTCGATCTGCTCGATCGTGTAGTCGCCTTCGCCCGTCGATTCCCAGCGCACGCCCTGCGACGCATCGGCGCCGGCGCGGCGGGTCTCGACGGTGACGCGGTCGGCCACGATGAAGGCCGAGTAGAAGCCCACGCCGAACTGGCCGATCAGCGCGGCGTCGGCCTGCTGGTCGCCCGACAGCTTGCTGAAGAATTCCTTGGTGCCCGACTTGGCGATCGTGCCCAGGTGCGACACGGCTTCGTCGCGGCTCATGCCGATGCCGTTGTCGGAAATGGTGATGGTCTTCGCTTCCTTGTCGAACAGGATCGCGATCTTCAGCTCGTGGTCGTTGCCGTACAGGGCATCGTTGTTGATCGCCTCGAAGCGCAGCTTGTCGGCGGCGTCGGAAGCGTTCGACACGAGCTCGCGCAGGAAGATTTCCTTGTTCGAGTACAAGGAGTGAATCATCAGTTGCAGCAGTTGTTTTACTTCTGCCTGGAAGCCAAGGGTTTCTTTTTCGGCAACAGCCATCTTGTATCCTCGTTGAAAGCAATTGGTTGAACGGACCGGGCCGATATTGGGATACAGAAAAGAATTTCAAGAGCTTTTTTGATAAGAAATATCGCCTCGCCTGTCCGCCGCCGCACCGGGACACGGGAGCGGACCACGCTTTTTGCTCGACATTGCGGCCGGCCCGGCATACCGTATCGCCGCAGCCGCATTTTTTTTGCATCCGATGTCGAAGTCCGGAAGTGCCGTTCGTCGTAGCAATGGCAACACCCACAACAACCCGGAACAAGGAGATCCATCATGCAGCAGGCACGCCCCATTCCCGAAGGTTTTCATACCGTCACCCCGCACCTCGTGTGCGAAGGCGCCGCCGAGGCGCTCGCGTTCTATGCGCGGGCGTTCGGCGCCGTCGAGATCGGCCGCATGGAAGGACCGGGGGGCAAGATCATGCATGCGGAAATGCGCATCGGCGACTCGCGCATCATGCTGGCCGACGATTTTCCCGACTACGGCAGCCGCGGCCCGAAGGCGCTGGGCGGCTCCGGCGTCGTGATCCACCTGTACGTGCCGGATGCCGACGCCGTCTGGGCGCAGGCGACCGGCGCCGGCGCCACGCCCGTCATGCCGCTGGAAGACGCTTTCTGGGGCGACCGCTACGGCCAGGTCGTGGACCCGTTCGGCCACCGCTGGTCGATCGCCACCCACCAGCGCGACCTGAGCCTGGAACAGATCCAGGACGCCATGAAGACCATGATGCCGGGCGCCGGCGCGGGGGAGCAGCCATGAAGTTCATCGTGCTCGTCAAGGCCAGCGCGGCCTCCGAAGCGGGCGTCATGCCCAGCGAACAACTGATGGCGGACATGGGCCGCTTCAACGAGGAACTCGCCATGGCCGGCGTGCTGCTGGCCGCCGACGGCATGCACCCGAGCGCGAAGGGTGCGCGCATCTTCTACGACGGCGACAAGCGCACCGTCGTCGACGGCCCGTTCACGGAGGCGAAGGAATTGGTGGCCGGCTACTGGATCATCGAGGTCGGCTCGCTGCAGGAAGCGATCGAGTGGATGAAGAAGGCGCCGCCGCCGCAAGAGGGAAGCGTCGGCGAAGTCGAGATCCGCCAGATCTTCGGCGAGGAAGACTTCGGCGAGGCGATGACCCGGCAGCTGCGCGAACAGGAAGACCGCGTGCGCGCCCAGCTGGCCGCGCGCTGAAGGAGGGAGCGATGCAATTCATGATCATCCGTCGCGCGGACGCCGCCAGCGAGGCCGGTGCCCTCCCGTCTGCCGCCCTGGTCGAGGCGATGGAAACGTATGTCGGGCAGCTCGCGGACGCCGGCGTCCTCGTCATGGTGCAGGGACTGGAGCGCAGCAGCCGCGCCGTGCGCCTGCGCCTGGGCCGAGGCGGGGAGGAACTCGTCCAGGGCCCCTTCCCCGCCGCCGAGCTGGCGGCCGGCTTCCTCGTCATCGACGTCGCGTCGAAGGACGACGCCGTGGCCTGGGCCAGGCGCTGGCCGGCCGCCGAGGCCGAGGCGGCAGGCAGCCTCACGCTCGAGGTGCGCGAAGCGGGCTGCGCGGGCGGCTGCGCGCCGGTGCCGCCGCCCGCCGACGGAGCGACGAGGCGCCGCTACTTCATCCTGCTGCGCGCCGACGCCGACAGCGAACGCGACTTCGTTCCGGAACAGTCCCGGCTCGACGCGCTGGACGCCTTCAATGCGCGCGAAGCGGTGGCCGGCACCCTGCTCGCCGGCAGCGGCCTGATGTCGAGCGCGCGCGGGGCACGGGTGCGCATGGCCGGCGGCGCGACGGCGGTCAGTGACGGCCCGTTCGCCGAGGCCAAGGAACTGATCGCCGGCTTCTGGATGATACGGGCCGCTTTCCTCGACGAGGCGATCGCCTGGGCCCGCACCGTCCCCTACCCGGCCGGCCCCGGGGTCGTGGTCGAGATCCGCGCCGCGCACGGCACCGAGGAAGCGCAGGCGGACGCCAACCTGCGCGTCGGCCTGCTCGACGAGGCCTTGCGCAACGAGCTGGCCCCGCGCCTGGCCTGAGGCGTCCGTGGGCGGAGCCGACGTCGGCCGGACCGTCGAGGCGGTCTGGCGCATGGAGGCGGCGCGCATCGTCGGCGCGCTGGTACGCATGGTGCGCGACGTCGGCCTGGCCGAGGAGCTGGCCCAGGACGCCATGCTGCAGGCGCTGGAATCCTGGCCCGGCGCCGGCGTGCCCGACCGCCCCGGCGCCTGGCTGATGCAGGTGGCGAAGCACCGCGCCCTGGACCACCTGCGCCACCAGGCCCTGCATGCCGGCAAGGAAGGCCAGCTGTCCTGGGAATTCGACGAGCTGCTGCGCGACGGCCAGCGCCAGCCGGACGAACTGGCCCAGCTGGCCGAACTGGGCGAGCTGGCCCATCCCGACACCGGAGACGACGTGCTGCGCCTCGTGTTCGTGGCCTGCCACCCGCTGCTCTCTCCCGAAGCGCGCGCGGCGCTGGCCCTGAAGCTGGTCGGGGGCCTGTCCAGCGCCGAGATCGCGCGTGCCTTCCTGGTGCCGGAGGCCACGGTCGCCCAGCGCATCGTGCGCGCCAAGCGCACGCTGGCGGAGGCGAAGGTGCCGTTCGAGGTGCCGCGCGGCGCGGAACTGACACCGCGCCTGGCTTCCGTGCTGCAGGTGATCTACCTGATCTTCAACGAAGGCTATGCGGCCAGCGCCGGCAGCGACTGGCTGCGTCCCGGCCTGTGCCGCGAGGCCCTACGCCTGGGCCGGGTGCTGGCCGGCCTGATGCCGCGCGAAGGCGAGGTCCTCGGCCTGCTGGCGCTGATGGAGATCCAGTCCTCGCGCGAACGGGCGCGCACGGGCCCGGATGGGGAACCCGTGCTGCTGCTGGACCAGGACCGCAGCCGCTGGGACCGTCTCGCCATCGGGCGCGGGCTGGCGGCGCTGGACGGTGCCGCCCAACTGGGCGCCTACGGCCCGTATGCGCTGCAGGCCGCCATCGCCGCCTGCCATGCGCGCGCGCTGCGCGCCGACGAGACCGACTGGATACGCATCGCCGCCCTCTATGACGCACTGGCGCAGTTGCAGCCCTCGCCCGTGGTGGAACTGAACCGCGCCGTGGCGCTGGGCATGGCCTACGGTCCCGCCGAAGCCCTGCCCCTCGTCGACGCCCTGTGTGCGGAACCGGCGCTGCGCGGCTACCACCTGCTGCCCAGCGTGCGCGGCGACCTGCTGGCCAGGCTGGACCGCCACGCAGAGGCGCGCGCCGAGTTCGAACGGGCCGCGGCACTGACGCGCAACGAGCGCGAACGCGCGCTGCTGCTGGCGCGCAGCCGGGCCTGCCATCGGCCTTGAAAAACGGCGGAAAACCGCACACCGTTCCGGCTTTCCGCACGTTGATATGATGCGGATTTTTTTGATGCATCGCAATAAACGAATCGAATCAGCAACTTGCGCTTGCTGGCGACTCTGGCACGGAAGCTGCTAATTCGGAGATAACGATAACCCACCGGAGACACCGCATGAAACGCTTCCCGAAAGTCCTGTCCCTCGCCGTCGCCCTGGCCGCCGCCGGCGCCGGCACCACCGCCAACGCCCAGGAAGTCGTCCGCCTCGGCAACCTGAAGTTCGCCCACTACGGCGCCGTCTCGTACATCAAGGAAATCGCACCGAAGTGCGGCATCAAGGTCGAGGAACACGTGTTCGCCAAGGGCCCGGACGTCATGCAGGCGATCCTGGCAGGCGAACTGGACGTCGGCGCCACCGCGTCCGAAGCCGCCATCCAGGGCCGCGCCAACGGCGCCCCGATCTACGTCGTGGCCGGCTTCGCCAAGGGCGGCGCGCGCCTGGTGGCGCGTCCGGACGCGAACATCAAGTCGGTCAAGGACCTGAAGGGCAAGAAGGTGGGCGTGACCCGCGGCGGCATCCACGAGGTGCTGCTGGCCGCCGAGCTGAGCAAGGCCGGCCTGACCTGGTCCGAGCAGCCGGGCAAGGACGTGCAGCTGGTGCTGCTGGCCTTCGCCGACCTGAACCAGGCGCTGCTGGGCAAGAACCTGGATGCGATCATGCAGTCGGAGCCGCAATCCTCGCAGGCCATCAACAAGGGCTACGGCGTGGAAGTCATCAAGCCCTACGACACCCCGATCGGCGAGCCGGTGCGCACCATGGTGATGAGCGAGAAGTTCTATAAAGAGAAGCGCGCCACCGCCGCCAAGTTCATGAACTGCTTCGTGCAGGCGACCAAGACCTTCATCGACAACCAGGCCGTGGCCGAGAAGTACGTGCGCGAATCCGTCTTCAAGAGCCAGATCACGGCGGACGACTTCAAGGATGCGATCAGCAATTCGCCGTACACCTACGACGTCACCGCCGAGCACATCCAGATCACGACGGACGTGATGAACAAGACCGGCATCGGCAAGATGCGCAAGCCGCCGGTGGCCACCGAGTGGGTCAAGACCGACCTGCTGGACGAAGCGAAGAAGAACCTGGGCATCAAGTGAGCCCCGGCCGAGCCTCAACTGAGCCACCGCAAGCAATCGACAAGCGAGATTCGAGATGAGTAATACGACATGGCGGGAAACCGCGGTGGGCGCCATCGTGCCCATCATCGTGGTCGCCCTGTGGCAGGCATCCGCCACGCTGGGCTGGATCAACCCGCAGGTACTGCCTTCGCCGCTGGCAGTGGCGGAGAAGTTCGTCGAGTATGCGCTGCCGCTGCAGGAGCGCACGCCCGACCAGTCCTGGCTGGCCTGGGCGCTGTCCGGCGAGCTGTGGATGGACACCGTGGGCAGCATGTACCGCGTGCTGGTCGGCTTCGCCGTCGGCGCCGGCCTGGCGCTGCCGCTGGGCCTCCTGATGGGCGCCAGCAAGCGCGCCTACGCCTGGTTCAATCCGCTGATGCAGCTGCTGCGGCCGATCCCGCCGATCGCCTACATCCCGCTGTCGATCCTGTGGTTCGGCCTGGGCAATGCGCCGGCCGTGTTCCTGATCGCGCTGGGGGCCTTCTTCCCCGTGCTGATGAACACCATCGCCGG
Organism: Massilia paldalensis; assembly: GCF_044901715.1. Taxonomy (NCBI): domain Bacteria; kingdom Pseudomonadati; phylum Pseudomonadota; class Betaproteobacteria; order Burkholderiales; family Oxalobacteraceae; genus Massilia; species Massilia paldalensis. Next base: position 780,844 of record NZ_JBJCIU010000001.1, on the reverse strand, counting down.
CGTGCGCCAGGTCGACGGCATCTATATCCGCGCCGCGCGCAACCTGGGCGTGTCGCAGACGACGATGTTCGTGCGCGTGATGCTGCCGGCGGCCGTGCCCTACATCCTGTCGGGCGTACGCATCGGCATCGGCACCGCCTTTATCGTCGTCATCGTGTCCGAGATGATCGCCGTGAACAACGGCCTCGGTTTCCGCATCCTGGAAGCGCGCGAGTACTTCTGGTCGGACAAGATCATCGCCGGCATGATCAGCATCGGCATCCTGGGCCTGCTGATCGACATCGGCATGAACCGCCTGAACAACCACCTGCTGCGCTGGCACCGCGGCCTGGAGAACTGATATGACCACGCACATCGACATCAAGGGCGTCAACAAGGTATTCCGCACCGACGACCGCGAAGTGGTCGCCCTCAAGGACATCGACCTGCAGATCCCGCAGGGCCAGTTCGTGTGCCTGCTGGGGCCTTCCGGCTGCGGCAAGTCGACGCTGCTGAACGCCATCGCCGGCTTCTCGCTGCCGTCCAGCGGCACGCTGGTCGCGGACGGCAAGCCCGTCACGGGCCCCGGCCCGGAGCGCGGCATGGTGTTCCAGGAATACGCGCTGTTCCCGTGGATGACGGTCGAGAAGAACATCGCGTTCGGCCTGGAGATCAAGGGCCAGTCCAGGGCGCAGATCGCGGCGACCGTGGACAAGCTGCTGGAGATGCTGTCGCTGTCCGACTTCCGCAGCCGCTATCCGAAGGACCTGTCCGGCGGCATGCGCCAGCGCGTGGCGATCGCCCGCGTGCTGGCGCTGGACTCGCCCATCATGCTGATGGACGAGCCGTTCGGCGCGCTGGACGCCCTCACCCGGCGCAACCTGCAGGACGAGCTGCTGCGCATCTGGGCCGAGCTGAAGAAGACCATCATCTTCGTCACCCACAGCATCGAGGAAGCGATCTACCTGGCCGACCGCATCGTCGTGATGACCTACCGCCCCGGCACCGTCAAGCGCGACATCCTCGTCGACCTGCCGCGCCTGCGCGACCCGTCGGCGCCGGAGTTCAATGCCCTGAAGCGCGAGCTGGGCATGCTCGTGATGGAAGAGCAGCAGCGCCACCACGATGCGGAGATGAAGATGGCGGCGGTGGACTGAGCCGCCACACCTGAACCACGTCGTCCCTGCGCAGGCAGGGACCCAATTTTGCATGCGTTAGCTCTGCGCGCCAAAATTGGGCCCCTGCCTGCGCAGGGGCGACGGTGTTTGTTTTCTACGCTCCACCGATTCCGCGCCACAGTACAATCCCGCATGCGCGCCAAACAGCCCCTCCTCCTGCTCCTGTGCCTGATGGCCAGCGCCGCCATCGTGGCCGGCGCCTTCCACCTCGGCAGCCGCCGCGCCCAGGCCGACGTGATGGAACAGGGCAGCCGCCAGCTGCAGCTGATGGCGCCCGACCTGCAGTCGCTGCTCGAACGCTTCGAGACGCTGCCCTTCGTGCTCGGCCAGCAGCACGAGGTGGCGGACGCGCTCGCCCACGCGGACGACCCCGCCGTCGTCGCGCGCATGAATGCCTCGCTGCAGGCGATCCAGCGCCAGGCCAGGGTGGGCGCGCTGTACCTGATGGACCGCAAGGGCCTGACCATCGCCGCCAGCAACTGGGACCAGCCACTCGGCTTCGTCGGCAAGAACTTCTCCTACCGTCCCTATTTCAGCGAAGCGCTGGCCGGCCGTGCGGGACGGTTCTACGGCATCGGCACCAACACGGGCGAAGCGGGCTACTTCATCGCCCAGCCGGTCCACCGCAACGGCAGCGCCGGCGGGCCCGTCGACGGTGTCATCGTCGTCAAGACCACGCTCGACGAATTCGAGAACACCTGGGCCAGCAGCGAGGATCCGATCGTGCTGGCCGACCGCAGCGGCGTGATCTTCCGTACCAACCGCCCGGCCTGGCGCTACCACAGCCTGCACCCCTTGTCCGCCGCCACCCGCGCGGAGCTGGCGCGCACCCAGCAGTACATGGGCCAGACGATCACCCCGCTGGCCGAGCCGACCGGCCCCTACGTCACGCGCGCCGTCGGCCGGCTGGGCTGGCAGCTGATGCTGTTCCCGGGCACCGGACGCGCGCTGCGCGCCGGCCTCCAGTGGGCCGCCGGCGCCGCCCTGCTGCTCGCCTGCGCCGGCGTGAGCGGCTGGGCGCTGCACCAGCGCCGCCGCCGGCTGCAGGAACGCACGGAGTCGCGCGCCGCCCTGCAGCGCGCCGCGCGCGACCTGGAGCAACGCATCCACGAGCGCACCGAGGAACTGTCGGCAACCAACCGCCACCTGGCCCAGAAGTACGCCAAGCTGCAGGAGGCGGAACGGCTGCTGCGCAATACCCGCGACGAGTTCGTCCAGGCCGGCAAGCTGGCGATGCTGGGCCAGATGGCGGCCGGCATGACGCACGAGCTGAACCAGCCGCTGGCGGCGATCCGCGCCTTCGCCGACAATGCCCGCACCTTCCTCGCGCGCGGCATGCCGGAACAGGCGGACGGCAACCTGGGCCACATCAGCGACGCCAGCGCGCGCATGGGCGCCATCATCGCCCAATTGAAAGGCTTCGCGCGCAAGGACGAGGCGATCGCCAGCGTCGACCTGGCCCGTTCCGTGCAGGCCTCGGCCTTCCTGCTGGAGAGCGAATTCAAGCGCCGCAACACGGTCCTCGAGATCGATACGGGCGCCACGCCCCTGCACGTGACGGGCAACGCCGTGCGCATCGAGCAGGTGCTGATCAACCTGCTGCGCAACGCGCTCGATGCCGTCGACGGCGCGCCCGAGAAGCGCGTGTGGGTGGCCATGGCGCAGGAGGACGGCGCGGCCGTCGTGCGCATCCGCGACAGCGGCCCGGGCATCAGCGCGCAGGTCGCCGCGCACTTGTTCGAACCCTTCTTCACCACGAAACCGTCCGGCCAGGGGCTGGGACTGGGCCTCGCGATCTCGTCCTCGATCGTGCAGGCCATGAACGGCCGCCTGGGCGCCCACAACCCGGAAGGCGGCGGCGCGCAGTTCGAACTGCGCCTGCCGCTGCAGGCGGTGCCGGACCACAACGAACACGATAGCGAGGAGCACACGCCATGAGCACCCAGCAGGCGATCCTGGTGGAAGACGAGGCCGCACTGCGGCTGGCCACCGCCCAGACCCTGGAACTCGAGGGATTCGCCGTGCGCGCCTGCGCCAGCGCCGAGGAAGCGCTGGACTTGCTGCGCGCCGATTATCCCGGCGTCGTCGTCACCGACGTGCGCCTGCCCGGCCTGTCCGGCCTGGAACTCCTGGCGCAGGTGAAGGCGCTGGACGCCGAGCTGCCCGTCATCGTCGTCACCGGCCACGGCGACGTCGCGATGGCCGTCGATGCGATGCGCAGCGGCGCCTACGATTTCATCGAAAAGCCGTTCTCCTCGGAGCGCCTGGCCGACGCCGTGCGCCGCGCCCAGGAACGGCGCCGCCTGGTGCTGGAAAACCGCGAGCTGCGCGCGGCGCGCGTGCTGCATCCGGACACGCCCGACCTGGTCGGACAGTCCCCCGCCATCGAACACCTGAAGACCGTCGTGCGCAACGTCGCACCGACCGGCGTCGACATCCTCGTCAACGGCCAGACCGGCACCGGCAAGGAAGTGGTGGCGCGCCTGATCCACGCGGCCAGCGGCCGCAAGGGCAATTTCGTCGCCATCAATTGCGGGGCCCTGCCCGAATCCGTGTTCGAGAGCGAGATCTTCGGCCACGAGGCGGGCGCCTTCACGGGCGCGCAGAAGCGGCGCATCGGCAAGCTGGAATACGCGAACGGCGGCACCGTGTTCCTCGACGAGATCGAGAGCATGCCCCTGAACCTGCAGGTCAAGCTGCTGCGCGTGCTGCAGGAACGGCGCCTGGAGCGCCTGGGCGCCAACGAGGCCGTGCAGCTGGATTGCCGCATCATCGCCGCCAGCAAGGCCGACCTGCTGCAGCTGGCGAGCGAAGGGCGGTTCCGCGAAGACCTCGTGTACCGCCTGAACGTCGTCACCATCGACCTGCCGCGCCTGCGCGAGCGGCGCGACGACATCCCCCTGCTGCTGGCCTACTTCGTGAAGGACGCGGCGCTGCGCTACCAGCGGCCGCTGCCCGCCTGGACGGCGCAGCAGATGGCGGCCTGGCAGGCGGCCGACTGGCCCGGCAACGTGCGCGAGCTGCGCAACTTCGCCGAACGCCTCGTGCTGGGATTGGGACCGACCGTCGCCGCCGCACCTGCCGTCACCCAATCGACGGCGCCATCGTCCGCCGCGCACGCCGCGCCGGCCCAGGACACGGGCACGTCCCTGCCCCAGCAGGTCGACGCCTTCGAACGGGACCTGGTGCTGCGCGCGCTGGCGGCGGCCGACCACAACGTGGCGCTGGCGGCGGACAACCTGTCGATCCCGCGCAAGACCTTGTACGACAAGATGAAAAAATACCAGATCGGGACGGGTCGCAAGTAGCCCGCCCAGGCCACGCGCTCCTTCCTGGCGACGAGCACGACGGTATGACCGTTGCGCAGCTGCGGCCGCTCTCTGGCGACCCGCACCGCCAGGGCATCGCGCAAGCCGGGCAGGCGCAGCAGGCGCGCGAACAGCCGGTGCCGCAGGCGCCGGTCGATCAGGCGCAGCGATGTCAGGCCGCGCAGCACGAAATAGTAGTGGGCCAGCGTCTGCAGCTGCCAGTCGCGATGGAAGGGCGCGACGGGCTCGTGCCACAGCGCGACGACGTCCAGGCCTTCGCGCCGGGCCAGGTGCCGCAGTGCCCGGTCGGTCCAGCGCAGCACGTGGTGCGGCGGCAGGTTCAACGGCGCGTTCGCGGCAACGGCCAGGAAACTGTCCTCGGCCGGCACGGCGATCGCCAGCAAGCCGTCTTCGGCCAGCGCCTGCACGCAGGCATGTACATAGGTCGCGGGATCGGGCACGTGCTCGAGCACCTGGAACGAGCACACCACGTCGTAGCGCTCGGGCCAGGCCTCGGCATGATGCTCGACCGACTCCCGCCGTACCTGCAGGCCGGCGGCGTTGGCCTTGCGCACGGCCTCGTCGTTGAATTCCAGTCCGACGTAGTCGACCGATGCGGGAAGAAACTTGCGGAACGCGCCCTTGCCGCAACCGACTTCGAGCACACGCCGGTCCTCCCCGACGAAGGTGCGGGCGTAATCGTATTCGGGTTTCTCGTCCTGGTAGTACCAGTCGAACCGCTGCAACTGCTCGTAGAACGCGTCGTTGCCCGCGCAGGCCGGAGAAAAGAACACGAGGTCGCAGCGATCGCAATGCAGGCGGGCAATGCTCGGGACGTCCGCGAAATACGGCGCGACCTCCACGCCGATGCCGCGATACAGCCGGGCCAGCTCCCACGTCGCCACCGTATCGACGAGGGACACGGCGGCGGCCCCGCATCCGGGACACGCGGGCAGCGCGGCGCCGGTGCGTCGTGGCGGTTCATTGTTCGTCATACGGCGCGTGGAGTGTAGAAGATCCATGTCTCTTCCGCGATGTTGCGGCCGGAGCATACGTTTTCACGATCAGCTTAGGGATGGTCGACACACGTGGCTTGATCTGTATTCAACACTCCGCGCGCCGTCGTCGCCCGCCAGCAGGCTGGGCGACGTCAGGCTCAGGCCGTACCGGCGCCGCCGCGCTTCCTGAACTGGGCCGCCTTGTGGCGGTTGCCGCACACCGCCATGCTGCACCAGCGCCGCTTGTGCGCCTTGGTGCGGTCGTAGAACCACAGGATGCACTCCGGGTGCTCGCACTGCTTGACGAGGTCGAACCGCACCTCGACCAGCAGTTGCGCCACCGCCTCGGCCAGCGGCCCGAGCAGCGCCGCGGACGTCGTGCCGCGGGCGATGCGGGCCAGCGTCCAGTTGCCGGCGCCGTCGCGCTCCAGGTGCGGCGCGCTGACGTGTGCGTGCAGCCACTCGTTCAGGTCGCCGAGGTCGCCGGCGCTGCCATCGTCCTTGCGCCGGACCACGAGACGCCGCGCCAGCGCGCGCAAGGACCGCGCCTGCGCCAGCAGCGCGTCGCGGTCGACGTCCGCCGCGGGCAGCGCGATCCCATGCCGCGCGAGCCAGGCGAGCACGTCGCCGCCGTCGCGCCAATGGTCGATGGTCCTGCCATCCTCGCGCGCCTCCGTGTTCAGCAAATCCATTGCCAGGTGGTCGCCCACCATGGGGGCCTCGGACCACGTTGCTTCACTCATCGAATAACCCCTTAAAATCTATTTGACAGGTTATGCAAAGACGGCGATACTTCCCGTCTCGTAACCACTTAAATCTATTATACAGGTTACCAACGATCATTGTCCGCCATCCGAGGAGCGACCATGCACCAAGTCCACTACCGTACGATCGACGTCGAGGGCGTCAACCTGTTCTACCGCGAAGCCGGCTTGGCGGACGCGCCCACTGTCCTGCTGCTGCACGGCTTCGGCGCCTCGTCGACCATGTTCCGCGAGCTGATCCCGCAACTGGCCAGCGATTACCGCGTCATCGCGCCCGACCTGCCCGGCTTCGGCCAGACGAACGTGCTGCCCGGCGCCGCCTTCGACTACACGTTCGACCGGCTCGCTGCCGTGATCGATGCCTTCGTCGTCGCCAAGGGCATCGAGCGCTTCGCCATGTACGTGTTCGACTACGGCGCCCCGGTCGGTTGGCGCCTGGCGGTGCGGCACCCGCACAAGGTCGCGGCCATCGTCACCCAGAACGGCAACGGCTACGAGGAGGGCCTGAGCGATGGCTGGGCCGACATGCGCCGCGCCTGGGCCGAACCCACGGCCGAGCACCGCGAGGCCCTGCGCCGCTTCAACACGCGCGAGATGATCGAATGGCAGTACACGGAAGGCGTGCCGGATACCTCCCTGATCGCGCCCGAGCCCTGGCAACTGGCCCACGCGGCCATCGAACGGATCGGCGTCGAACCGCAGATGGACCTGCTGCTCGACTACGGCAGCAACGTCGCGCACTACCCGCAGCTGCACGCGTTCCTGCGCGACCGGCAGCCGCCGCTGCTGGCGATCTGGGGACGCTACGATCCCTTTTTCCTGCCGGCCGGGGCCGAGGCGTTCAAGCGCGACGTCCCGGACGCCGAGGTGCGCTTCCTCGACACGGGCCACTTCGCCATCGAGACCCATGGCGCGGAGATCGCGGCCGCCATGCGCGACTTCCTGGGACGCGCGTTCAAGGGGTGAGGGGCGGCCGACGGCGCGGCGGCGGCAGTGCCGTCCTGCCGGCGCCGATGCCCCCATGCGGGTGCCGCCGCGCGCAGGCAAAACGCTAGTATCCTTGCCCAACCACATCAGGAGACCCGCCCATGCCCTTGCCCGACCTCGCCGACATCGAAGACGCCGCCCGCCTGGTGTATGCCGCCATGCCGCCCACGCCGCAATATGCCTGGCCGCTGCTGGACGACGCGCTGGGAACGACTGCCTGGATCAAGCACGAGAACCACGCGCCGACGGGCGCTTTCAAGGTGCGCGGCGGACTGGTCTACCTGGACCGCCTGCTGCGGCGCACGCCGCACCTGGGCGGCGTGATCGCGGCCACGCGCGGCAACCACGGCCAGTCGGTCGCCTTTGCCGCGCGCCGCCACGGCATCCGGGCGACGATCGTCGTCCCGCACGGGAACAGCAGCGAAAAGAATGCGGCGATGCGCGCCCTTGGCGCCGAGCTGATCGAACATGGGAGCGAATTCCAGGAAAGCCGGGAACATGCGCTGGCGCTGGCCGCGCGCGACGGCCTGCACATGGTGCCGTCCTACCACCCGGACCTGGTGGCGGGCGTGGCGACGGGCTGGATGGAATTCTTCCGCGCCTGCCCCGACCTGGACCTGGTGCTCGTGCCCATCGGCCAGGGCTCGGGTTTCTGCGGCGCCGCAGCGGCGCGCGCGGCGCTGGGCCTATCCGTGCGCCTGGTCGGCGTGGTGTCGGCGCAGGCGCCCGCCTACCAGCTGTCGTTCCGCGCGCGGGCGGCCATTCCGGCACCGGTGACGACGGCGCTGGCCGACGGCCTGGCCTGCCGCGTGCCCGATCCGACATCGCTCGCCGTGGTGCTGGAGCAGGCCGACGACGTGCTGGCCGTGAGCGACGAGGAGATCGGCGACGCGATGCGCCTGTACTACCGCTGCACGCACAACCTGGCCGAGGGGGCCGGCGCGGCGGCACTGGCCGCGGCGCTGCAGTTGCGTGCCCAGGGCCGCCTGGGCGGCAGGAAGATCGGGCTGCCGCTCAGCGGAGCCAACGTCGACGCATCGCTGTTCGCGCCGATCCTGGCGAGCCGCTGAGCGCAGGCCACGGTCATTCGGTGACTTCGCGCGTATCGGCCACGTAGACGCGTACCGGTGCCACGTTCACGCCGTCCGGGGCGATCGTATTCAGCTTGACGACCTGGGTCTGCGGATAGGTGTCGAAGTGGAAGGTGAAGTTCTGGTCGCCCGAGGCAAAGGTCACGGTCTCGCCGTTCTTCACGTTGACCCAGCGCGTGGTCGGCTTGATCACGACGGTGCGGTCGGCGGCCTTGGCGGCCACGCCGCTGCCGTAGTACGAGGCGTCGTGGGCGATGTCGGCGGCCTGGGCGCCACCGGCGAACAGTGCGGCGGCGGCGGTCAGGGACAGGAACAGCGAAGTGGCAGTGGTTTTCATGATATGTCCTTTCTTGTGAGTGAAGGATTCGCGGACTTCCGATGCCGTGAACCCATGGACACAGTGTAGGCGTGGCCCCCGTCCGGAGCCATGCCCGTCGCGCTCGACGATTTGCCCGATCGTCTCGACCTGCGGCTCGCGCCCGGCGACCATGGCAATGACGCGCGCAATGAGCCGCGCAAGCAGCGATTCGAGCCGGCGCGGCATGGCCGCGGAACGGTCCGCTCACTAGACTGGCCGCTCCACAACTCGAGGATGCACCATGTCAGTCTACGAACAATCCCTCCGTACCCTGGGCCGCGGCGACAAGCTCGGCACCCACCTGATCCGCCTGTCGATCGCCATCGTCTTCATCTGGATCGGCCTGCTCAAGTTCGTGCCCTACGAGGCCGACAGCATCACGCCGATGGTCGCGCAAAGCCCATTCATGTCCTTCTTCTACAAGCATCCGGACCAGTACAAGGAACACTTCACCCACGAGGGCGAGCTGAAGCCGGAGCAGCGTGCCTGGCAGACGGCGAACAATACCTACGGCTATTCGAGCGGCCTGGGCACCGTCGAACTCGTCATCGCCGGCCTGCTGCTGCTCAATCCCGTCTCGCGCAAGGCCGGCCTGGCGGGCGGCGTACTCGCCTTCTTCACGCCGTTCGTGACACTGTCCTTCCTCGTCACGACGCCGGAAGCCTGGGTGCCCGCGCTGGGCGATGCGCAGCACGGCTTTCCCTACCTTTCGGGCATGGGACGCCTCATCCTGAAGGACACGATGATGTCGGCGGGGGCCGTGGTGGCGATCGCGGATTCGGCGCGCGCGCTGCTGCGCGAACGCGGCGCGGCATAGGTCCGGCAGCGCAGCGCAGGACGGCGCCGGCCGCATCCCACGGGGTGCGGCCGGCGCTTTGCCATGGCGGATCGGTCAGTGCGACAACGGAGAGGTGCGCTACGCGTATGCCGCCGCCTGCGGGCCGCGCCGGTAGGCGCCTGGACCGACGCCGAAATGCTTCTTGAAGGCGCGCGCGAAGGCGGCGTCGGACTGGTAGCCGGCCGCCAGGGCGACGGCGGCGATCGACCGACCGCCGCGCGCCAGCCAGCGCGCGGCGTTGGCCATGCGGATCTGCAGCAGCATCAGGGCCGCGCTCGTGCCGCTGGCCTGGTGGAACAGGCGCACGAAGGTGGCGCGCGACATGTGGCAGGCGCGCGCCATGTCTTCCAGCGTCCACTGGCGCGCCGGTTCGGCGAACATGCCCAGCAGGGCCGGCTGCAGGCGGCGTTCCGCAAGGGCGCCGAGCATGCCTTGCAGTGCCTGCGTCTCGTCGGTCCAGGCGCGGATCAGGAGGCCGAACAGCACCGAGGACAGCTGCGACACCAGCACCGCGCCCCCAGGACGCATGGCCCCCGTCTCGCGGCGCAGCATCGCGATGAGCGCGCGCAGGTCGCAGAATTCCGGCTTGTCGGCGCTGCGGACCAGCAGCATTTCCGGCAAGGCGGCGAGCAAGGCGTGGCCGGCCGCGTCGTCGAACACGAAGCGGCCGCACAGGATGTCGCAGGAGGCGCCGCCGCCGCCGTTGGCTTTCACGCGCACGGGCAGGCCGGCGTCGGGCACGTCGCGCGGCGTGGGCGTGGGCATGGGCGCGGTCGTGGGCGTAGGCGCGGGCGCGGCTGGATCTGCGCCGGCACCCGATCCCGCAAACAGGCGGTGTGCGCTGCCGCGCGGGAAGACGACGATGTCGCCCGCGTGCAGCAGCACGGAGGGATGGCCGGCCAGGTCCAGGCGCGCCTCGCCGGCGACGACCACGTGGTAGGTGGCGACGCCGGCGGCTTCGCGCTGGTGCTCGAGTTCCCAGGGGGCGTTGAGGTGGCAGCGCACGTCCAGGCTGCCGCTGGGCGCGTACAGCGCCAGGAAATGGCTCAGCGCGTCCATCGGGGACGATGGACGCGCGTGTCGGAGAAAGGCAGGGGGGCCCGTCCGCTCATCCGCGGTTCTCCGGCGATTCGGCGACGTACACGCGCACCGGCTTGACGCTGACGCCGGCCGGGGCGAGCGTCGACAGGTCCACCACCTGCGTGGACGGATAGGTCTGGAAGTGGAAGGTAAAGCGCTGGCCGTCAGCGACGAAGGTGACGGTCTCGCCGTTCGTGACGTTGACCCAGCGGGTGTCGGCCTTGATCTCGATCTTGCGCTGCGCCACATGGTCCGGCGCGGCGACGCCGTACCAGGCGGCATCGTGCGTGTCGGCGGCGTGGACGGCGCCGGCGAACAGGGTCGAAGCGAAGACCAGGCCGGTCAGGAGGGAGGAGCGCAGTGTGTTCATGGTATCTCTCTTGTCGTGGTTGAACGAAATCCGCACGCCGCTGTTCGGTAGTGGCGTTGCGGTAGAGATAGTGTATGAATGCAAGAGTTCGGCGACCATGCCTGGCCGACTCAATAAACTGCCGGACCGTCTCATTCACACGGGGGCGTCGTACAATACCGGCTCTTTTCAAGCAACCTGGGGAACCCATGTCCGTCTACGACAAACTCAAAGAACTGAACATCACCCTGGCCGCGCCGGCGACCCCGGCCGCCGCCTACGTCATGTACGTGCAGACCGGCAACCTGGTCTTCATCTCCGGCCACATCGCCAAGAACGCCGACGGTTCGCCGACGGTGGGCATCCTGGGCAAGGACAAGACCACCGCCGACGGCCAGGCCGCCGCGCGCTCCGTCGCCATCGACCTGATCGGCACGCTGCAGGAAGCCTGCGGCGGCGACCTGAACCGCGTCAAGCGCATCGTCAAGGTGATGAGCCTGGTGGCCTCGACGCCGGAATACAACGAGCAGCACCTCGTCACCAACGGCGCCTCGGAACTGATCGGCGAAGTGTTCGGCGAAGCCGGCAAGCATGCGCGATCGGCCTTTGGCGTTGCGTCGCTGCCGCGCGGCACGTGCGTCGAGATCGAATTGATCGCCGAAATCTGAAGGGACCTCGCAAACCTACTGCGCGTTGCATTTTCGTCCTGCGATGCTCGCCGTACCGTAAGTACGGCTGCGCTTCTCGAACGAAACTGCCGCCGCTCGCTACGGTTTGCGAGGCCCCGATACGTTTGTGGTGTACAAGACAAGCGCCCCAAAAAGGCAGCTTATTCGAGAGGCCGCCTACCCGGCGTGCTTTATAATGGCCGACGCACCAACGCCGTCCTTCCTGTGAGACCAGTATGAAAATCGAAAATCCCAATCCCATCCAGTGGCAGTTTTCGGAACGCGCGCAGCAGCTGCAAAGCTCGGCGATCCGCGAGATCCTGAAAATCACCCAGCGTCCGGAAATCATTTCCTTCGCCGGCGGCCTGCCCTCGCCCGCCACCTTCCCGGTCGACGTCATGAAGGCGGCCTACGACAAGGTGCTGACCGAGACCGGTAAGCAGGCGCTGCAATACGGCCCGACCGATGGCTACGCCCCGCTGCGCGAGTGGATTGCGAATTCCCTGTCCACGGAAGGCACGAAGATCCTGCCGGAACAGATCCTGATGGTGTCCGGCTCGCAGCAGGCCCTCGACCTGCTGGGCAAGGTGCTGGTCGACGAAGGCAGCCCGGTGCTGGTCGAGACCCCGAGCTACCTCGGCGCGCTGCAGGCGTTCTCCGTCTACCAGCCGGAGTTCCGCTCGGTCGCGACCGACGACGACGGCCTGGTGCCGTCCTCGATCGCCGGCCTGGCCGACGGTGCCCGCCTGCTGTACTCGCTGCCCAACTTCCAGAACCCGACCGGCCGCTCGCTGTCGCTGGCACGCCGCCAGGAACTGGTCGAGACCTGCGCCCGCCTGGGCCTGCCGCTGATCGAGGACGATCCGTACGGCGCCCTGTCGTACAAGGGCGAGCCGATGCCGCGCATGGTGTCGATGAACCCGGACGGCGTCATCTACATGGGCTCGTTCTCGAAGGTGCTGACTCCGGGCATCCGCCTGGGCTACGTCTGCGCCCCGCTGCCGCTAGTGCGCCGCCTCGAGCTGGCCAAGCAGGCGGCCGACCTGCACACGGCCCAGCTGACCCAGATGGTCGTGCACGAAGTCGTCAAGGACGGCTTCCTGGACCGCCACATCCCGACCATCCGCACGCTGTACGCCAACCAGTGCCAGGTGATGCTGGACGCGCTGGACGAGCATTTCCCGGAAGGCGTGACCTGGACCCGTCCGGAAGGCGGCATGTTCATCTGGGTCAAGCTGCCCAAGCAGCTCGACGCCACCAAGCTGCTCGACCAGGCGCTGGCCGCGCGCGTCGCCTTCGTGCCGGGCGCGCCGTTCTACGCGAACGAGCCGGAAACCAACACGCTGCGCCTGTCCTTCGTGACCGTGCCGCCGGAGCGTATCCGCGAAGGCATCGCGACCCTCGGCCAGATCATCAAGTCGCAGCTGTAATCACGCGGCAGCGCACGCGCTGCCTCGCGCGCGGGCCGTCCGGCCCGCGCTTCCTCCCCTCCCCCGCCGTGTAACTGCCGGTTTCAACAATTGTTTGATTCAGCGAACAATTGTCGGTTGCACAAAAGTCACAAAGTTTTCCAAGCGTCAAACGATTAATTGCGCAATCTAAAGATGCGAGGTGTATGATTTCGCACGCCCCCTCATCCGTGCAGCCCTGACAAGGCACAGTATGACCAATCTCGCCATCGCCCCCCTGGCCGACCTGCGCAAGCCTGCCATCCTCATCGTCGACGACGCCCCGGACAACCTGGGCGTGCTGCGCACGATGATGCTGCGCCAGGGCTACCAGACCTTCGTGGCCACGTCCGGCGACCGCGCCCTCGACATCGCCCAGCGCATCAAGCCCGACCTGGTGCTGCTGGACGTCGTCATGCCCGGCATCGACGGGCTGGAGACCTGCCGCCGCCTGAAGGCCAATCCGGCCACGGCGCGCATCCCGGTGATCTTCATGAGCGCGCGCGGCGAGACCGAGGACATCGTGGCCGGCTTCGACACCGGCGCGGCCGACTATATTCCCAAGCCCCTGCGCATGGAGGAAGTGTGCGCCCGGGTGCGCGCCCAGCTGCGCCTGCGCAGCAGCAGCGAAACCCAGACCGCCCAGGCCGACCGGCTGCGCATGATCGTCAACAGCATGGACCAGGGCCTGCTGATCCTCGAGCGCAGCGGCCGCGTGCAGTATGCCAACCCCGCCTGCGACCGCTACCTGGGCTACGCCCCGGAAGCCCTGGTGGGGCGCTCGCTGGCCGACCTGCTGGCCGACGCGCCCGACCTGGGCGATTGCGCCGCGCTGGAGGCGATGGGCGGCAGCGGCACGCGCGAAGTGCAGATCCGTCACCGCGACGGCGGCCTGCGCGCGATGGACCTGACCATGACGCCGATGCACGCGGCCGACGGCCTGTTCGTCGCCCTGCTGCACGACATCTCGCACCACAAGCAGTCGGAAGACGCGCTGCAGCGCGCCGCCATGGTCGACCCGTTGACGAAGATCGCCAACCGCCGCCACTTCGACGTGTTCCTGGAAAAGGAATGGCAGCGCGCGATCCGCAGCAGCCAGCCGCTGTCGCTCGTCGTGCTCGACGTCGACCACTTCAAGCAGTACAACGACACGCTCGGCCATGCGGCCGGCGACGTCTGCCTGCAGAAGGTCGCGCAGGCGCTGCAGGAACACGCGCTGCGTCCCACCGACCTGGCGGCGCGCTACGGCGGCGAGGAATTCGTGCTGCTGTTCGCCGACACGCCGCTCGAAGGCGCCACGCTGCTGGCCGAGAAGATCCGCGCCGCGGTGGAAGCGCTCGAGGTGCCGAATCCACGCTCGCCGACCTCGCCGTGGCTGACCGTCTCGGTCGGCGTGGCGACGATCGTGCCGACCCAGCTCGACCAGATCGAGCACCTGTTCGTGTGCGCCGACCGGGCCATGTACGCGGCCAAGGCCGCGGGCCGCAACCGGGTCGAGACGGCGATCGCCGGCGCCGCCTGGGATGCCGTGAAGGACGCGGCGCTGTATTGAGTGCCGGCGCGGCGGGCCGCGGCCATGTCCGCCCCGCCCGTTTGCCGTTATACTGGACGCCACGCTGCGCCGTTTAGTGAACACCTGCCGACGGCCGCGCAACGCGGGCAATCGGACCGCGGGGCGCTTCAGCATAATGAAACCCCCGATGTCCGTATTGCTGATTCATGCCAAGCGCTTGCTCCAACCTGCCAGCCGCGACGCCGCGCGTCACCGGCGCCTACCTGCTCCCCCTGCTCGAAACCGCCGCCGAACGCGGCATCGATGCGGCGGCCCTCGCCGCCGCTGCCGGCCTGGCGCCCGACGCGCTACCGGCGCTGCCGCTCGCCGACCCCGGCACCCTGCCCGAATCGCTGGCGACGCACGAATACATCGCCCTGCTGGACGCCGGCGCGCGCCTGGGCAGCGACCCGCACTTCGGCCTGCACGTGGGCGAGCGCGTGCGCCCCGGCACCTACAGCGTGCACGGCGTGGTGCTGATGGCCTGCCAGCACCTGGGCCAGGCCTTCGAGCTGACGCAGCGCTACGAACAGCTGGCGCACGACCTGGGCCGCTCGCAACTGGCGCTGGACGGCGACGTGGCCCGCTACACCTGGCTGACGGCCTATCCGCGCGCCAACCGCCACCTCGTCGAGAGCGTGTTCGCCGGCATCCGCATCTTCGGCTGCTGGCTGGCCGGGCGCCCGCTGGCGCCGCGCGAAGTCTGCTTCGCCCACGACAGCGGCGCCGACCTGGCCGAGTACGAGCGCGTCCTGGGCGTGGCGCCGCGCTTCGGCACCGGCGCGAACACGGCGGCCTTCGACGCGGCCATCCTCGCGATGCCCGTGCCGAACGCCGACCCCGGCCTGTTTCCCGTGCTGCGCGAGCACGCCGAGCGCCTGCTGCGCGAACGTACCCGCCAGGGCGTCGTCGGCGAGGTGCACGAGGCCGTGCTGCGCCGCCTGAGCCCCGACCTGGCGCGCGCGCTGGCGCCCGAGCCGGTACGCCTGGCGACCGTCGCGGCCGACATGGGCACGTCGGCGCGCACGCTGCAGCGCAAGCTGGCGGACGCCGGCGCCACTTTCCAGCAGGTGCTGGACGGCGTGCGCCACGCGCTGGCGCTGGACTACCTGCGCCAGGACGGATTGTCGCTGGTCGACATCGCCTTCCTGCTGGGCTACCAGGAGCAGAGCGCGTTCACGCATGCGTTCAGGGAGTGGACGGGCGGCGTGAATCCGGGAGCGTGGCGGGAGCGGCAGCGGATGAATGGCTACTGAATGGGCGTCGCCCCCGCGCAGGCGGGGGCGCAATCCGGCGGGCGTTACGACTGCGCGACCTTGGGTCCCGGCCTGCGGGACGACGGTGGGGGCGGGACGGCGGCGTCAGCGCGCCCGCCGCGCCAGCACGTGCAGGTCGTCCAGCGCCGGCACGATCGCCAGCCCGCACAGGAACAGCGCCAGCGGCACCGTCGCCAGGTAGCCCGCATGGGCGAAGCCGAGCGCGCCGCCCACGCCGCCGGCGAAGAAGCACAGCAAGAGCAGCGCCAGCAGGCGCAGGCGGGCGCGGTCGGCCGCCACCGTCGGCCGCAGCGCGCCGCGGTGCCAGTAGGCCAGCTTGCCCAGCTCGATCCCCAGGTCGGTGACGATGCCCGTCATGTGGGTGGTGCGGATCTCCGCCTGCGACAGCTTCGTCACCAGCGCATTCTGCAAGCCCATCATGAAGCACAGCAGCATCACGGCGGCCGGCACGAAGTCGATGGCGGCCAGGCGCGCGCCCAGCATGCCGAACACCAGCAGCAGCGCGGCCTCGAGCAGCAGCGGCAGCGCGTATTCGCTGGCCAGCGCATGGCGGCGCGCGTGGTGGACCATGACGGCCGTGCAGGCCGCGCCCAGCAGGAAGCACAGCAGCGCGCCCAGCGCATCCAGGGCCAGGCCGCCGGCGCCCAGCGCCAGCCGGTCCGCGGCCGCCGACACGATGCCCGTCATGTGCGAGGTGTACTGGCGCACCGCCAGGAAGCCGCCGGCGTTGATGGCCCCGGCCACGAAGGCCAGCGCGCAGCCGAGGTGGCGGTTGGCGCGCGGGCTGCGCGCGTGGCTGGTCAGGGCACGGATGTAGGCGATCGGCATGGCGCGCAAAAATGGTCCGGATAAAAGTTCCCTTAGTCAATACTACGACAAGCGTGCCCAAGGGGCGAGCGCAATGATGCGCGGACCCGCTCCGGCGTGGCTATAATGGATCTTCACCCAAGAACAATGTCTCCATCACGCCGTGAATCCACATCTCGACAGACTGCATCCCTACCCGTTCGAAAAACTGCGCCAATTGTTCGCCGGCGTCGCGCCGCACCCCGACTACGCGCCCATCAGCCTCGGCATCGGTGAACCCAAGCATCCCACGCCCGCCTTCATCCAGAAGGCGCTGACGCAGGGCATCGCGGGACTGGCCAACTATCCGAGCACGCACGGCGGCGAGCCGCTGCGGGCCGCGATCGCCGGGTGGCTGGAGCGCCGCTACGGGGTGCCGCCGATCGATCCGGCCACGATGGTGCTGCCGGTGAACGGCTCGCGCGAGGCGCTGTTCGCCATCGCCCAGTGCGTCGTCGACGGGAGCAAGCCGGGCGCGCTGGTGCTGTGCCCGAACCCGTTCTACCAGATCTACGAAGGCGCGGCCTACCTGGCCGGCGCCGAGCCGTATTTCGTCAATTCGGAACCGGCCCGCAACTTCGCCCCCGACTACGGCAGCGTGCCGGACGACGTGTGGACGCGCGTGCAGCTCCTGTACGTGTGCTCGCCGGGCAACCCGACCGGCGCGGTGCTGTCGCTGGACGACTGGCGCACGCTGTTCGACCTGGCCGACCGCCATGGCTTCGTCATCGCCTCCGACGAGTGCTATTCCGAGATCTATTTCGGCGCCACGCCGCCGCTGGGCGCGCTGGAAGCGGCGCACCAGCTCGGCCGTAGCCAGGGCGCTCGTCCGTATGCGAACCTGATCGTGTTCTCGAGCCTGTCCAAGCGCTCGAACGTGCCGGGCATGCGCTCCGGCTTCGTCGCGGGCGACCCGGAACTGATGAAGAAATTCCTGCTGTACCGCACCTATTCGGGCGGCGCCATGCCGCCGCCGGTCCAGGCGGCGTCCGTCGCGGCCTGGGGCGACGAGACCCACGTGCAGGACAACCGCAACCTGTACAGGGAAAAATTCAGCCTGATCACCCCGCTGCTCAAGGAGGTGATGGACGTGGAACTGCCCGACGCCGGCTTCTACCTGTGGGCCGACGTGCGCAGGAGCGGCCTGTCGGACACGGAGTTCGCACGGCGCCTGTACGCCGAATATAATGTCACGGTTTTGCCCGGAAGCTACCTGGCGCGCGACGCGCACGGCATCAACCCGGGCAGCAACCGCATCCGCATGGCGCTCGTCGCCGGGGTGGACGAGGGACTGGAAGCGGCGAACCGCATCGTCCAGTTCTGCAAAGGCCTCAAGACATCCTGAAAAGATTCACATACGTAGAGTACAACCACCATGACCCAACAACTGCAGACCATCATCGAGACCGCCTGGGAACAGCGCGCCGAGATCAGCCCGAACAATGCCAGCGCCGAAGTGCGCGACGCCGTTGCCCACGTCCTTGCCGGCCTCGACGACGGCAGCCTGCGCGTGGCGCAGAAGGACACCGGCACCTGGGTCGTGAACCAGTGGATCAAGAAGGCCGTGCTGCTGTCGTTCCGCCTCGAGAACAACGTGCCCGTCGAGGGCGGCGGCATGCAGTTCTACGACAAGGTCCCGACCAAGTTCGCCAACTACAGCGCCGACGACTTCGCCAAGGGCGGCTTCCGCGTGGTGCCGCCGGCCGTGGCCCGCCGCGGCTCCTTCATCGGCAAGAACGTCGTGCTGATGCCGTCCTACGTGAACATCGGCGCCTACGTCGACGAAGGCACCATGGTCGACACCTGGGCCACCGTCGGTTCCTGCGCCCAGATCGGCAAGAACGTGCACCTGTCGGGCGGCGTCGGCATCGGCGGCGTGCTGGAGCCGATGCAGGCCAACCCGACCATCATCGAAGACAACTGCTTCATCGGCGCCCGTTCGGAAATCGTCGAAGGCGTGATCGTCGAAGAGAACTCGGTGATCTCGATGGGCGTGTACATCGGCCAGTCGACCAAGATCTACAACCGCGAGACGGGCGAAGTCAGCTACGGCCGCGTACCGTCGGGTTCCGTGGTCGTGTCGGGCAGTCTGCCCTCGGCCGACGGCAAGTACAGCCTTTACTGCGCCGTGATCGTCAAGCGCGTCGATGCGCAGACGCGCGCCAAGACCGGCATCAACGAGCTGCTGCGCGGCGTTTGATGTCGTGATGTGCATGGTGGGCACGTGGTGCCCACCCACAGCCTGAGTGAACACCGGGGTCAGCGCCCCTTGGAGACAACGCAATGGCCATGGAACGCTTGTTCCAATTGATGAAGGAAAAGAACGCGTCCGACATGTTCTTCGCGGTCAATTCTCCTGTTCACATCAAGATCAACGGCAACCTCATCCCGATCAACCAGCACAAGCTGGAGCCGGACAATATCGACTCCCTGCTGTCCGAAGTCGCCACGCCCGCGCAGATGGCCGAGCTGGCGCGCGACAACGAGCTCAATATGGGCATTTCCGTGCCCAACCTCGGCCGTTTCCGTTTGTCCGCCTTCCGCCAGCGCGGCACGGTCTCCGCCGTGTTCCGCTTCATCCCGGCCAGCATCCCGCCGCTCGCCGAGCTGGGCCTGCCGCCCGTCCTGTCCGAGCTGATCATGGAAAAGCGCGGTCTGCTGCTGATCGTGGGCGCCACCGGGTCCGGCAAGTCGACGACCATCGCCTCGATGCTGGACTACCGCAACGAACAGCGCTCCGGCCACATCCTGACGCTGGAAGACCCGATCGAATACCTGTTCAAGAACAAGAAGGCGATCGTCAACCAGCGCGAGATCGGCAGCGACGCCGCCAGTTTCGAGGTCGCCCTGCGCAATTCGCTGCGCCAGGCGCCCGACTGCATCCTGATCGGCGAGATCCGCGACAAGGACACGATGGCCGCCGCCCTCGCCTACGCCCAGTCCGGCCACCTCGTGCTGGCGACGCTGCACGCGAACAACAGCTATAACGCGCTGAACCGCATCATCAGCTTCTACCCCATCGAAAACCGCCCCGCCCTGCTGCAGGACCTGTCCTCGACCGTCAAGGCGATCGTCTCGCAGCGCCTCGTGCGCGCCAAGGCGGGCGGCGCGCGCCAGCCGGCCGTCGAGGTCATGGTCAACACGCGCTACGTGGCGGACCTGATCGAAAAAGGCGACATCGGCCAGATCCGGGAAGCGATCGACAACAGCCTGTCGCCCGGCTCGCAATCGTTCGAGCGGGCGCTGCTGGACCTGGTGCAGGCCGGCCTCGTCACCCAGGACGAGGCATTGGCGAATGCCGACTCGGCGACCAACCTGCTCTGGCTCATCAACAATGGATCGGCGGGCGGCGCGAAGAAGGAAGACACGCCGGCCAAGCCGGCCGAACCGCCCGCGGGCCCCTCGTTCACCGAATTCACGCTGGACAACTAGTTCGGCCGCCTAGCGCGGCGGACAGAGCGGCGTGACCGGCCGCGGCGCATCCAGCCCGCGCACCCGGACGTCCACATCGCCCAGGCCACGGTCGAACGCGAAGCGTAGCGGGCCGCCCCGCTCGGCGAAGTCGTGGTCGCTCAGCGGCACGATCTCGACGCTGCCGGTGCTGGCCATCTCGGCGTGGTAGCGCATGCCGTCGCGGGTCACGCGCAGCGTGTCGCCATTGGACAGCTCGTAGGTGCCGACGATGCCGGACCAGCCCTGCAGCGGGACGAAGGTGCGGGGCGAGCAATTGATTCTTACCTTGGCGGCGCCGGCAAGGCCGGGCAGCGCCACGAGCGTGCAGCAGAGTAAACCCATCGCGATGCGTGGCATGATCACTCCTCGGGACTCGACCATCTATCTGACCGGCCGCCGTGCGATTGGTTCGGCGCGGCGCGTCCTTCCGCGCATTGCTACACTATCCACCGCGTTGGCGGCCTGTGCTATCCTTCGCGGCTTCCCGAACCGCAACACCCGCCGGCCACGGCCGGCCCAGCATTCGTTACTGATGAAAAAGACCCTCTACGGTATTCCCAACTGCGACACCGTCAAAAAAGCACGCACCTGGCTGGCCGACCACGGCCAGGAGTTCGCCTTCCACGACTTCAAGAAACAGGGCCTGGAGCGCGCCACCGTCGCGTCCTGGCTCGAGCAGGCCGACTGGGAGGTCCTGGTGAACCGCAAGGGCACGACCTGGCGCAAGCTGTCCGACGAACGCCGCGCGCAGGTCATCGACAAGGCCAGCGCCCTCGAACTGATGCTGGAAAATCCGTCCGTCATCAAGCGTCCCGTGCTGGAAGGCGCGGGGCCCCTGTCGGTCGGCTTCTCGGACGCCCAGTACGGGGCCATCTTCGGAGGCGGCAAGGCATGAAGGCGTCGCGTACCCAACTGCTGACGGAAGAGCTGATCGCGCTCGACTCCGTCACCCCGAACGACAAGGGCTGCCAGCAGCGCCTGATCGAGCTGCTGGCCCCGCTGGGCTTCGTGTGCGAGACCATCGTGTCGAACGGCGTGACCAACCTGTGGGCGCGGCGCGGCACGGCCTCTCCCGTGTTCGTGTTCGCCGGCCATACGGACGTGGTGCCGTCCGGCCCCGTCGACCAGTGGGCGTCGCAGCCGTTCGCGCCGACCGTCCGCGACGGCAAGCTGTACGGCCGCGGCGCCTCCGACATGAAGGCCTCGATCGCCGCGATGGTCGTCGCGTCCGAGGAATTCGTCGCCAGCCACCCGCAGCATGACGGCTCGATCGCCTTCCTGATCACCAGCGACGAGGAAGGCCCGGCCGTGGACGGCACCGTCGTCGTGTGCGAGCTGCTGGAAGAGCGCGGCGAGGCGATCGACTATTGCCTCGTCGGCGAGCCCACCTCCAGCCACGTGCTGGGCGACATGATCAAGAACGGCCGCCGCGGCTCGCTGTCCGGCTGCCTCGTCGTGAAAGGCGTGCAGGGCCACATCGCCTACCCGCACCTGGCGCGCAACCCGATCCACCAGGCCGCGCCGGCGCTGGCCGAGCTGGCGGCCGAGGTCTGGGACGACGGCAACGAGTACTTCCCGCCGACCAGCTGGCAGGTGTCGAACATCGCCGCCGGCACCGGCGCCACCAACGTCATCCCGGGCCAGATGAAGGTCGACTTCAACTTCCGCTTCTCGACCGCCAGCACGGCGGAGGGCCTGCAGGCGCGCGTGCACGCGATCCTGGACCGCCACGGCCTGGACTATGACCTGCAATGGACGCTGTCGGGCGAACCGTTCCTGACGCCGAAGGGCACGCTGTCGGACGCCGTGTGCGGCGCGATCCGCGCGGAGCTGGGCGTGACGACGGAACTGTCGACCACCGGCGGGACCTCCGACGGCCGCTTCATCGCCCGCATCTGCCCCCAGGTGGTAGAATTCGGGCCACTCAACGCCAGCATCCACAAGATCGACGAGCACATCGAGGTGCGCTACATCGATCCGCTCAAGAACATCTACCGCCGCACGCTCGAGCGCCTGCTGGCAAGCACGCCGAACGCGGCATGACCAAAGGCCATACCATGACCACGACCACTTTTAGCACGCCGCGCGACCTGCTGCGCTACGCCGTCACCCGCTTCAACGGCGCCAAGCTGTTCTTCGGCCACGGCAGCGCCGAAGCCATCGACGAAGCCGCCTACCTGATCCTGCACACCCTCAAGCTCCCGCTCGACAAGCTCGATCCCTTCCTGGACGCCCGCCTGCTGCCGGAAGAAGTGCTGCAGGTGCTGGCCGTGATCGAGCGCCGCGTGGTCGAGCGCGTGCCGGCCGCCTACATCACCAACGAGGCCTGGCTGGGCAGCTACAGCTTCTACGTCGACGAGCGCGTGCTGGTGCCCCGCTCCTTCATCGCGGAACTGATCCCGAACGCCTTCAGCCCGTGGGTCGCCGATCCGGAAGCCGTCGAGAACGTGCTCGAACTGTGCACGGGTTCCGGCTGCCTGGCGATCATGATGGCCGACGCCTTCCCGAACGCCGTCGTCGACGCCGTCGACATCTCGGGCGACGCGCTGGCCGTCGCCGAGCGCAACATCCGCGACTACAAGCTCGAAGGCCGCGTCAATCCGATCGAATCGGACCTGTACCAGAACGTCCCGTTCAAGAAATACGACCTGATCGTCTCCAACCCGCCGTACGTGAACAGCGACTCGATGGCCAAGCTGCCGCCGGAATACCTGCGCGAGCCGCAGATCGCCCTGGCCGGCGGCGCGGACGGCATGGACCTGGTGCGCAAGATCGTCGACGGCGCCGCCGAGCGCCTGACGCCGGAAGGCATCCTGGTGGTCGAGATCGGCAACGAGCGCGAATACGCGGAAGCCGCCTTCGGCGCACTGGGCCTGACCTGGCTGACCACCAGCATCGGCGACGATGCGGTGTTCCTGCTGACGGCGGAACAGCTGACGAAATAAATGCACCACCACCGTCGTCCCTGCGAAGGCAGGGACCCAATCTTGCACGCGCCGACGCAGCGTTCGCAGAACTTGGGTCCCTGCCTGCGCAGGGAGTCATTGCCGGCAATGCCGGCAATGACGAAGCACCATAACGCTTAAATCTCACATGATCCGATTCCTCAACGTCAGCCTGATGCGCGGCACCAAGCCGCTGCTGGAAGACGCCGACCTCACCCTCAATCCCGGCGACAAGATCGGCCTGATCGGCGCCAACGGCGCCGGCAAATCCAGCCTGTTCGCGATGCTGCGCGGCGAACTGCATCCGGACCAGGGCGAGATCGACTTCCCGGCGCGCTGGCGCATGGCCTACGTGGCCCAGGAAACCCCGGCGCTGGACCGCCCGGCCATCGACTACGCGATCGACGGCGACGTCAACCTGCGCCGCCTGCAGGCCGAACTGGAGCGCCTGGAAGCCCTGCCCCACACGACGGAGAACGGCATCGCCATCGGCGAAGTCCACTCCGGCCTGGCCGACGCCGACGCCTACACGGTGCAGTCGCGCGCCGAGCAGCTGCTGCTGGGCCTGGGCTTCACGCTGGAGCAGATGGCGCGCCCCGTGTCGAGCTTCTCGGGCGGCTGGCGCATGCGCCTGAACCTGGCGCAGGCGCTGATGTGCCCTTCCGACCTCTTGCTGCTGGACGAACCGACCAACCACCTGGACCTGGACGCGATCATCTGGCTGGAAGACTGGCTGAAACGCTACCCGGGCACCCTGATCGTGATCTCGCACGACCGCGACTTCCTGGACGAGGTGGTGAACGTCGTCGTGCACATCGACGAGCGCAAGCTGAAGCGCTACTCGGGCAACTACTCGGCGTTCGAGCGCCAGCGCGCCGCCCACCTGGTGCTGGCCGCGGCGGCCTACGAAAAGCAGCAGCGCACGCGCGCCCACCTGCAATCCTTCGTCGACCGCTTCAAGGCCAAGGCCACCAAGGCGCGCCAGGCCCAGAGCCGCATGAAGGCGCTGGCCAAGATGGAGGAACTGGCGCCGCTGCGCGCGGCCGCCGAATTCTCGTTCGAGTTCCGCGAACCCCTGTCGGCGCCGAACCCGCTGCTGGTGATGGAAGACGTCGACGCCGGCTACCCGATCCTCGACGCCCATGGCGACAAGGTCGACGCCAAGGTGATCGTGCAGCGCGTGAACTTCTCGCTGCAGACGGGCCAGCGCATCGGCCTGCTGGGCGTGAACGGCGCCGGCAAGTCCACGCTGATCAAGACGATCGCGTCGGAGCTGGAACCCGTGTCCGGCACCGCGACGCTGGGCAAGGGCCTCGTGATCGGCTACTTCGCCCAGCACCAGGTCGAGATGCTGCGCCACGACGAATCGCCCTTGTGGCACTTGCAGAAGATCGCGCCGACGGTGCGCGAACAGGAACTGCGCAACTTCCTGGGCGGCTTCAACTTCCCGGGCGACATGGTGACCAGCCCGATCAAGCCGTTCTCCGGCGGCGAGAAGGCGCGCCTGGCGCTGGCGCTGATCGTGTGGCAGCGCCCCAACCTGCTGCTGCTGGACGAACCGACCAACCACCTGGACCTGGAGACGCGCGAGGCGCTGACGCTGGCGCTGGCGCAGTTCGAAGGCACGCTGATGGTGGTCTCGCACGACCGCCACCTGCTGCGCGCCACCACCGACCAGTTCGTGATCGTCGCCGACGGCCGCCTGCAACCGTTCGACGGCGACCTGGACGACTACAAGGACTGGCTGTTCCAGACCAAGCTGGGCAAGGGCACGGAGGCGCCCGCGCTGCCGGCCGCCGATGCCAGGGCGCCCGCCCCGGCCGCGCCCGTACCGGCCGTCGACCGCAAGGAACAGAAACGCCAGGAGGCCGAGGAGCGCCAGCGCCTGGCCGCGCTGAAGAAGCCGATCGAGAACCGCATCAAGCGCCTCGAGGAGCAGATGGCCAAGCTGAACGCGAAGAAGGCCGACGTCGATGCCCGCCTGGTCGACCCGGCCATCTACGAAGCGGACAAGAAGGAAGAGTTGAAGAATCTGGTGGCGGACCAGGCCTTCCTGACGCGCGACCTGGGGAACCTGGAAACGGAGTGGCTGGAATTGCAGGAGCAGCTGGAAACCCTCGTTGCTTGACCACGTCGCCCCTGCGAAGGCAGGGGCCCAATGTTGCGTGAACGGGTACGAACTTGGACCCCTGCCTTCGCAGGGGCGACGTTACGCGACGTGTCTCGCCGCCTCCAGCACCGACCCCTTCACCGACATCAGCCGGTCGATATCGACCAGGATCAGCCGCCTGCCCTCGCACTGTCCCAGCCCGATCAGGTAGCCGGCCTGCGCGCCGCCCGCGCCCGGCACCGGCACCACCTGCTCCGGCGCCAGCGTCACCACGCCGGTGACGCCATCCACCACCATCCCCATCGTGCACTGCGACAGCTTCAGGATGATCACGTCGGTCAGCGGGTCCGGCGCGTCCGGGCTGCTGCCGAAGGCGGAGCGCATGTCGACCAGCGGCATGATCACGCCGCGCGAGACGGCCACGCCGCCGACGATTTCGCCCTGCGAGGTGAAGCGCTCCAGCGTCTTGAGCACGCGCAGTTCCTGCACCT
The DNA here is from genome assembly GCF_044901715.1 of Massilia paldalensis. Lineage (NCBI taxonomy): Bacteria > Pseudomonadati > Pseudomonadota > Betaproteobacteria > Burkholderiales > Oxalobacteraceae > Massilia > Massilia paldalensis. Next base: position 755,124 of record NZ_JBJCIU010000001.1, on the reverse strand, counting down.
TGGCGAAATCGATCCCGTATTCGAGGCCGCCGAGCGTGAAGCTCAGGAACTGCTGGCCGGTGGCAAAGGAGGTGGCGGAGGCGATGGTATCGTGCATGGCAAAGTCCTTTCTCGGAACCTTGCCATGCTACGGTGCCTCGGGACGCCGCTGTTGATTGCAGTCAACTACTGCGGCGGTCGACACCTGGATTACTTCAGCTGGGCATCCGTCACGGCCAGCTGCTTGTTCTGCGTGTCCAGCCAGGCCTTGAGCGGCGCGAAGTACTCGAGCATCGCGGTCGCATCCAGGCGCTCCTCGCCCGTCACCGCCTTCAGCGCTTCCGGCCACGGCTTGCTGGTGCCCATTTCCAGCATCTGCTGGAACTTGGCGCCGGCCTTCTTGTTCGCATAGATCGAGCAGCGGTTCAGCGGGCCGGTGTCGCCGGCCTCGCGGCACAGCGCGCGGTGGAACTGGAACTGCAGCACGTGGGCGAGGAAGTAGCGCGCATACGGGGTGTCGCTGGCGACGTGGAACTTGGCGCCGGCGTCGAAGCCGTCGGCCGCGAGCGGCGCAGGACGCGATACGCCCTGGTACTGCTCCTTCAGCGCCCACCAGGCCTTGTCGTAGTCGGCCGGCTTGACCTGGCCGCCGTAGACCTGCCAGCGCCACTTGTCGACCATGTAGGCGAATGGCATGAAGGCGACCTTCTGCAGCGCCGTGTACAGCAGCGGGCCGATGTCCTGGGACGGGTCCGGCTCCGTCTTCATCAGGCCGACCTTCTTGAGGTAGGCCGGCGTGATCGACAGCGCGACGGTGTCGCCGATGGCTTCGTGGAAGCCGTCGTTGGCGCCGTTCTTGAACAGCGGCGGCTGCGTGCTGTACGCGAGGTCGTAGTACAGGTGGCCCAGCTCGTGGTGGATGGTGCGGAAGTCCTCGGCCGTCGGGGTGATGCACATCTTGACGCGCACGTCGTCCTTGCCGTCCAGGTCCCAGGCCGAGGCGTGGCAGACGACGTCGCGGTCGCGCGGCTTGGTCAGCAGCGAGCGTTCCCAGAAGGTCTCCGGCAGCTTGCGCATGCCCAGCGAGGCATAGAAGCCTTCGGCATAGCGCGTCATCTCGACGGCCGTCGTCTTGCGCTCTTCCAGCAGCGCGGTCAGATCCTCGCCCTTGGCGTCATTGGCCGGCTTCAGCAGCGGGTACAGGTTGTCCCAGCTCTGCGCCCACATATTGCCCAGCAGGTGGGCCGGGATCGGGCCGCTGGCCGGCACGACGGCCGGGCCATAGGTCTGGCGCAGCTTGTAGCGGGTGTAGGTGTGCAGCGCCTCGTACAGCGGGCGGACCTGCTGCCACAGGCGCTCCATGTCGGCCGCGAAGGCATCCGGCGCCATGTCGTAGCGCGAGCGCCACAGCGCGCCCGTGTCGGCGAAGCCCATCGCGCGGGCGCCCTTGTTCGACACCTCGACGTATTTCGCGTAGTCGGCCTTGTAGGCCGGCGACTGCGCATGCCAGCCCAGCCAGGCGTCCTTCAGCCTGGCCGGATCGTGGCTGGTGGCGAGGATCTTTTCCAGCGCGCCCAGCGGCAGGCACTCCGGCTTGGCGGCGCCGGCCGCGGCCGGCGGGCAGTATTTCGCCTTGCCGTAGGCGCCCGTCATGCTGGCGGCCAGGCGCGCGTAGGCGGCACGGTCGGCGCCGTCGGACAGCACCAGGTTCTGGCGCAGCAGCATCAGCTTGCGCGCGTCGTCGGCGGGCAGCTTGAGGTCCTTGTAGCGGCCCGCCTTCAGCGCCACGGCGCCGGACAGGCCCAGGTACTGCTCGTTGGCCTGCGCGGTCATCGTCTCGGTGTCGAGCGTGATGAAGTTCTCGGCGACCCATTCGGCGCGGCCGGCGTCGAGGCCGAGGCGGTCGAGGTCGCGCTCCGATTCGGCGATGAAGCGCTGGGCTTCCGCCACGGTGGGCTTGGCGGTGGAGGTGGCGGAGGCTTTGGTGGCGGCGCCGGCCGGCATGGACGCGGCGCAGCTCGCGACCAGCAGCGCGATCAGGCGCGGCTGGAATGGACGCATGGTCTTCAAGTGATTCCCTCGGTATGTGGTTGTCGTCGTGGCGCCGCCAGGATGAAGGCGGCGCCCACCGAGTATACGTCCCTGCTCAGCCCTGGGAAAGGGCGTCCGCGCTGTTCCACGCCACCTGCCCGCTGCTGCCCGAGAACAGCAGCTCCCCGCGCTGCGGTCCGCGCAGCCGCGTGCGGATGTCGCGCGGCGCCAGGCGGTACGGCGCGCTGCCCGCCGCCGGGCTGTAGCCCAGGATGCGCACCTGGGTCTCGCCCTGCACCATGCGCACGGTGACGGCCGACACGCTGGCCGCATCGACCCGCTGCGCCTCCAGCCGCGCCAGCATCTGCCCGCCTTCGCGCTGCTGCGCCTCGGCCGCCTTGACCTTGTTCGACGCCTCGCCGATCGCCTTCAGCGCCGGCCCCGCGTCCTGGCCCATGCGCTGGAACTGGCGCGCCTGCTCGGGCGACAGGCTGATCTCGTTCTTGCGCACGCGCGAGGCCAGCATCAGGTAGCGGCGCACGTCCGGCTTGGACGTCATGGCCTCCAGCTGCGACTTCAGCTGCGCCACCAGCGCGTCGAACTGGGCCACGCGCTGGCCCACGGCGGCGATCACTTCCTCGATGTGCGGCCCTTCCGGGCACAGCACGGCCACCAGCATCTCGCTCTGCTTGCGCGGCGTTGTGCCATCGATCGTCACGCGGCGGCCGGCGATGGCGCTGCCTTCCGCGATCTCGACCTCGACCTCGTCGCCGATCACTTCGCAATTGATCGCATGGCCGATGCGGATGCGGGTGCCGGACACGACGCAGTTCTCGGCCCGCTCCAGCGTCACGGCGCCATCCTCGGCCTGCAGCACCGCGTTCGAGGCGACGCCGCGCACGACGATGTCGCCGCGCCGGTTGGCGACGCTGCCGCCGATCAGGTTCGCATGCAGCAGCACGGTGCCGCCGCGCGAGACCAGGTGGCCGTACACGTCGCCATGCACGACGATGCCCTCGCCTTCCAGCGTGCGCATCTCCTGCACGTCGCCGAATTCCTCGTAGTCGCCGGTCAGCTGCAGGTTGCCCGTGGTGCGGGCGCTGACGCCGTCGTGGCTGACGATCTTGTCGCCGACGGAGACGCGGCTGGTCTTGGCATCCACGGTCAGGAAGCCGGCCTGCGTGGAGACGAGGAACTCGCCATCGCGGCCGCGCTCGACCTGGGTGCCCGGTCCCGCATACGGCGCCAGGTCCATGTCGCGCCCCGGCTTGGCTGGCAGTTCGCTGCCCGACACCTCGAAGCCCCGTTCGCCCTGCGTGGCGGCGATCTTCTGCAGCAGGCGCACGCCGGCCTGGATCTGGGGGAAGCGGTTCTGGAAGCTGGTGAGGTCGAGGCGCCCGTCGGCGAGCTGGCGCGGCGCGTCGCTGCGGTGGATGTCGCGCGAGACTTCGTCGACGTGCGCATCGACGCCCTGCACCGGCTCGAGGCGGCGCGCCACCGTCACGCGGTCGGCGCGGCCCGCGTGCGCGGCGGCCATGGCGGCGCGCACGGCGTCGACGTCGATGCCGAAGCGCACGCCCTTGGTCCAGACGTCGGCGATGAATTCGTCGACGTCGAGCGCGGTGAGCTGCTCGGGCGCGTCCGGGTCGGCGGGATCGGGCAGCCAGGCCGGCTCGAACACGTAGTCGGCCCAGCCGCCGCTGATCTTGACGGCGTGGTACAGCGGCTTGCGGGCGGGATCGAAGGGACGGATCTCGGCGGCGATGCGCACTTGCGGCACGCCGTCCGGACCCGTGGGCAGCGCGGGTCCATGGCCGTACAGGGCCTTGATCAGGATGGGGTAGTCGACGCCGGCGAAATAACGGCCGTCGCGGAAGATGGCGTCGACGGCGGCGATCAGCGTCGTGCCGAGCACGCCGGGGTCGGCGTAGACGCCGTCGGGGCGCTGCGCGATGCAATGTTCCAGGTCGCCGGCAGCGGCGAAGCGCATGGCCGGTACGACGGATTCGGTGGACACGATGGGCTCCCGTCCAGGGTTGGCGACCCGGCAGGGTCGGGGCCGGGGTCGGAAGCTGGCAAGCGTATCACGTTGATGCCACGAAATAAACGTGTGGCAACTCTATTGTTGTAAAGAAATCAGAACTGATGTTATATCAACACGCGCCGGATGCGGCGCATGACGACCGGCCGGGCGCCGGCCGGGCGCCGGATCAGCGCTGGCGCGGATACAGGTCGCGGCCCGCTTCGTTGATCTGGCGGCGCAGGTCGCGCCGTTCGTCCTGGGTCATGCGGCCGCCGCGGCGCTCGGACTGCTGCTGGTCCTGCTGCATGCGGCGTTGCTCTTCCATCGCGCGGAACTCGGCCTGGCGGTTATCGGCCTGGCGATTGTCGCGGTCCTGCGGCGGCAACTGGAAGCGCTCGGCACGGTGGCCCTGCATGACCTGATCGTCGCGGCGTTCGCCATACTGCTGGGCCATTGCTCCAACGGCTACCAGCACCAGGGCGCACGCCAACGCGGCGCGACGCACGGCCTGGGCCAGCCGGCCTGCCTTCGTCTCTGCTCGTTGGTGGGTGAACGCACTGTACATGGTGTTCCTCTTCCGCGATGCCATCTAAGGGGATAAGCTTAAAGAATGTGCTGTGAAGCGCTGGTGTATCGATGAATCCAGTGTATGTGGAAACCGCGTAGGGCATAAGGCGAATTGGGTAAAGTTTGTAACACAATGTAATGCCTCAACAGTTACGCCTGTCCGCTGTACGATATGAAGTTACCATAGCGACATTAATCTGACAACGACAACCCTATGAATGCAACGAGCCCGAACGCCGGCGCAGCCGGCACGACTGGCGGCCATGCCGCCAAGATCATGGTGGTGGACGACGACGTGCGCCTGCGCGATTTGTTGCGCCGCTACCTGACCGAACAGGGATTCCAGGTGGTGACGGCGGAGAGCGCGCCCGCCATGAACAAGCTGTGGCTGCGCGAGCGTTACGACCTGCTGGTGCTGGACCTGATGCTGCCGGGCGAGGACGGCCTGTCGATCTGCCGCCGCCTGCGCGGCGCCGGCGACCAGACCCCGATCATCATGCTGACTGCGAAGGGCGAGGACGTCGACCGCATCGTCGGACTCGAGATGGGCGCCGACGACTACCTGCCCAAGCCGTTCAACCCGCGCGAGCTGGTGGCGCGCATCAATGCCGTGCTGCGCCGCAAGGGCCCGGACGAGATCCCCGGCGCGCCGAGCGAAACCCCGCAGACCTTCGAGTTCGGCGACTTCGTGCTCGACCTGGGCACGCGCACCCTCAAGAAGAACGGCGAGACCGTGCCGCTGACCACGGGTGAATTCTCCGTGCTGAAGGTGTTCGCGCGCCATGCGCGCCAGCCGCTGTCGCGCGAGAAGCTGATGGAACTGGCGCGCGGCCGCGAATATGAAGTCTTCGACCGTTCGCTCGACGTGCAGATCTCGCGCCTGCGCAAGCTGATCGAACCCGATCCTTCCAGCCCGCTGTACATCCAGACCGTCTGGGGCCTGGGCTACGTGTTCATTCCGGAAGGCCAGCCGCGCTAGTGCCATTGCAAGTGCCCACGATGTCTTCGCTGCAGTTGCCGCGTCCGCGCCGGTTCGGCTGGTTCAAGAGCGGCCTGTTCTGGCGCACCTTCTTCCTGCTGTCGCTGCTGACGACCCTGTCGATGGCATCGTGGATCGGCATGATCAACGTGTTCCAGCGCGGGCCCCAGGTCGAGCAGACCGCCGAGCTGCTGGTCTCCGTCGTCACCATCACCAAGGCCGCGCTGACCCACTCGGCGCCCGACCTGCGCAGCGAGCTGCTGTTCGAACTGGTGTCGAACGAAGGCATCCGCATCCTGACGCTGGAACCCACCGACAAGGTCGAGCCGCCACCGAATTTCCTCACGCCGGAGCTGGCCGCCATCGTGCGCGGCAAGCTGGGCCCGGACACGCGCTTCTCGCGCCGCGTCAACGACATGCCGGGCTTCTGGGTCAGCTTCGACATCGACGGCGACAAGTACTGGCTGATGCTGGAACGCGAGCGCCTGAACAACCTCACGCGCGTGCAATGGGTCGGCTGGGCCACGCTGGTGGGCGCGCTGTCGCTGCTGGGCGCGGCGCTGATCTCGAGCCTCGTCAACCTGCCGCTGGCGCGCCTGACGGCGGCTGCGCGCGCGATCGCCCAGGGCAAGCGTCCCGCCGCCCTGCCCGAGAAGGGCTCGCAGGAGATCATCGAGGCCAACCGCAGCTTCAACCAGATGGTCGACGACCTGCAGCAGCTGGAAAAGGACCGCGCCATCATCCTGGCCGGCATCTCGCACGACCTGCGCACGCCGCTGGCGCGCATGCAGCTCGAGGTCGAGATGGCGAACCTGTCGCAGGAAGCGCGCGACGGCATCCAGTCGGACATCGCCCAGATGGACGCCATCATCGGCCAGTTCCTAGACTTCGCGCGCCCGACCGAGAGCGCCACCTTCACCACCGTCGACCTGTCCGAACTGCTGGCAGACTGCGCGCGCGAGGCGGGCCGCCTGCCCGACGTGCGCACCACCATCGAGGTCGACCCGGACGTGGTCGTGCTGGGCAATCCGGTCGACCTGCGCCGCGTGATCAACAACGTGATCGAGAACGCGCGCCGCTACGGCAAGACCCCGGGCGAGGACGTCACCGAGATCGACATCGCCTGCCACGTCAAGCTGACGGGCCATGGCCGCCGCGCCGTGGTCGAGATCAACGACCGCGGCGTCGGCGTGCCCGAGGACCAGATCCAGCAGCTGCTGCGCCCGTTCACGCGGCTGGACAGCGCGCGCGGCCAGGCCAACGGCTCCGGCCTGGGCCTGGCCATCGTCGAGCGCGTGCTCACGCGCCACAATGCCGAGCTGACGGTCAGCAACCGCGCCGGCGGCGGCCTGCTGCTGCAGTTCACCCTACCGCTGGCTCCTTAAGACGGTCGCACCTCGTCGCGGCGCAGGCCGGGGCGACGACGCATTCCGCAGCCACTCCACCAAGAAAAAGCCGCCCGCGCATCGCTGCGCCGGGCGGCAAAGTCCAAGCTCGCACTTGGAGGAGACAGAGAAACCAGTGCCGAAGCACCAGAGGAACAACTCCGAGATAGGGCCGTTCGGCGCGCTTGCAAGGGCCGACGGGGGGGGCGATTTCCCGTCGCGGTGTAGGCCTGTTCGGACAGTCTGGAACGGAGGCGCCCACCATGCACGGAGGGTGTGGCAACGTACAGAATCGGGGGGATGCGAGGCGCAGCATGGAAGCCTGAACAAGGAGAACACCATGAAGCGTGCACTCAGCCTCGCGGGATGGCTCGCCGCCGCGCTGCCCGCACTGGCGATATCGGTGACGGCATCATTGGCCCCCCTGGCGCCGGCGCAGGCCGGCGACGTCGTCAAGTGCGTCGATGGCAGCGGCCATGCCACCTTCACCGACCAGCCCTGCCCTGCCGGCTCGACCGGCCGCCTCCTGGCCACCGATGGCAGCGCAGCCCAGGGCGGCAGCGGCCTGACGGCATCGACGGGCTCCTCCGATCCGGAACCGTCCGCGCCGCCCGTGGCGGCCATGACGCCAACGGCGCCGCCGCAGCGCCACGTGCTGCCCGCCGCCGACCTGCGCCACGATGCCTGGCGCCGTCCCGCCGGCGCCGTCCCTGCCCCGCTGGCCCGCGACGTGGCCACGCTGAAGGCGGCGCGCCGCATGCTGCTGCAGCAGGAAGGCACGCGCGCCAGCCTGGCCGGCATCCAGTAGCGGAGTACTCCGGCAAATCAGTACAGGTCGCGCAGGCGGTCGGCATCCGGCGCCGCCGCCTCGTTGGCCGGCGCGCCGAGCGTGCGTACCAGCTGCAGCACTTCCTCGGACTTGATGAAGCTGGCCGACGAGCTGGCGGCCAGCAGCTTTTCCGGCGGCTGCGAGCGGGCGATGGCATAGCCCTGCACGTAGTCGACGCCGATCTCCGCCAGCGTGCGGATCGTGTCCGCGTCCTCCGCCCACTCGGCGATGGTCTTCATGCCCAGGTTGGCCGCGAGGTTGACGATGGCTTCGACGATGGCGACGTTGGCCGGGTGGGCGTTGATGTTGACGATGAAGTTGCCGTCGATTTTCAGCACGTCCGCCGGCAATTCCTTCAGGTAGGAGAACGAGGTGTAGCCGGCGCCGAAATCGTCCAGGGCCACCTTCACGCCGAAGTTGCGCACTTCGTCGATGAAGCGGCGCGTGTTGTCGAGGTCGTGCAGCGCGACGCTTTCCGTGATCTCCATGCACAGCCGGCCCGCGACGTGGCGGTACAGCGCCAGCGTCGCCATCGTGTCCTGCACGAAGCGCTCGTCGTTGAGCGAGGCGCCGGACAGGTTCATGCACACGAAGCGGGTATTGCCCAGCGCATCGGCATTGTCTTCGATCCAGGCCAGCGTGGTCGACAGCACCCAGCGGTCCAGCACGCCCGCGCGTCCGCTCTTCTCGGCGGCCGCGATGACGGGGCCGGCCGGCGCGATGCGGCCATCGGGCTCGCGCATGCGCAGCAGCACCTCGAAGTTCAGCGATTCGTGCGGCGCGCTCAAGGACATGATCGGCTGCATTTCCAGGAACATGTCCTTCGTCGCGTCCGGGCCGGACAAGCGCTCGACCAGGTTCAATTCGCTGGCGCGTTCCTGGAACGCGGTCGAGCCGCGCTCGTACACGACCAGACCCGCATTGTGGCCGCCCTTGGCCTCGCGGCAGGCGCGGTCGGCGGTGGACACGGCATCCTTCATCGGCATGCCGGGCGCCACCTCGATCAGGCCGCAGGAGCCGCGCACGTGGAAGGCCTTGTCGCCGACGCGGTACGGGGTGCCGCCGATGCGGTCGACGATGCCGCGGCAGATCAGCGACGCCAGCGGCACCGCCGTATCCGGCATCACGATCACGAATTCGTCGCCGCCCACGCGGCCGATCTGCTGGCCGCCGCCCAGCATCAGCGCCATGCGCTCGCACACCTGCTTGAGCACCTCGTCGCCGGCGGCGTGGCCGAACAGGTCGTTGATCAGCTTGAAGCGGTCGAGGTCGATGTAGGCCAGCGACAGCGGCTTGCCCGCTTCCAGCGTGTGCGCCGCGCCTTCGAACATCTTCTCGATGCCGCGCCGGTTGAACACCTTGGTCAGCGGGTCGTTGTTGGCCATGAAGCGCAGCTGCTCGGTGGCCTTGTGCTTGTCGGTAACGTCCTGCAGCACCGCCTCGATGCGGCCGCGCGCCAGCGTGGCGCTGACGAGGAAGCGGCGGCTGCCGTCGCGGCTGGCGATCTGCATTTCCGCCTCGCTGCGCATGTGCACGGTCTCGTACAGCTCGATCCACAGGCTGTCGGCGAAGAACTGCTTCCAGCCGGTGCGGCCGGGCACGAAGTCGGCCATGTCGAGCATCTTGCGCAGCGCCGGGTTGGCGCTCAAGAAGGTACCGTACATGTCGAGCGTGAACAGGCCGACGGGCATCGCCTCGAACGCCTGCTCCAGCTTTTCCTGGGCCGCCATGCGCTGCTCGGTCTCGATGCGCATCTGCTCGGCCACGGCCAGCGCCGCCAGCAGGCTCGATGCCAGCGCGGCCGTGACGCTGTTGACGACGTCGGACAGCGCGCGCAGTTCCATCGCGGCGCCGGCCACCTCGGCCAGCGAGGACACGAAGGTGACGGCGAACGAGGCCGCGAACCACATCGCCACCCGGTTGCGCGACCGTAGCATGATGGCCACCAAGCCCAGCGTCATCAGGCCCAGGCCGAACGCGACGACGCCCCACATGATGGGCAGGAACACTCGGTACGGCAGCAGCAGCGCGCACGCCACGAACGGCAGGCACACCCATTGGGAAAAGCGCAGGAAGGGACCGAAGCGGGTGCGCGCCAGCTCGGCGCCGAACAGCGTCTGGTACAGCGTCAGCGACGACAGCGCGAACAGCGCGATGGTCACGGCGCGCATCGGCAGCAGCCAGTCGGCCGGTACCGCCTGGCCCAGCCATTGGGTGTCCCAGCCGCCCGACAGCGCGCCCGCGCGCAGGCTCAGGATCAGCCAGCCGGCGAACTGGATGTACAGCGCCTGGCGATTGATCAGCGCCGTCACCAGCACGAACAGCGTCAGCACGATCATGCCGCCGTCGAGCAGGCCCGACTTGCGGTGGAAATCCTGGATCGACAGTTCCAGCTGGCCGGACGGCCACGCGACGGCGGTCAGGCGTGCCGGCCCCACGAAGCTGGCACGGCACAGCACCTGGCCGGTGGCGCGGCCCAGGTTCAGCGCGAAGCCGGCCTTGACGGCGGCCATGGCGCCGTGCGCGCCGGTGCGCGACGCGTCGCCCAGCGGCTGCAGCGTCTGTGCATCCCAGCAGGCGATCGCGGTCGCGTGGCGCGACGGGAATTCGATGCCGATGCCTGCTCCCGCCCACGACGGATCGATGCGCGGCGTGAACGCGAACCACAGCGGTTGCTCGGACAAGCGCGTCTCGAAGCTGTCGATCGGCGGACGCTGGGACAGCAGCTGCGCGGCCTGGCCCGGCGCGAGACCTGTGTCCGGCGCCAGCACCTGCAGGGGCAGCGCCAGGCCGTCGTCATGGGCGTAGTGGTCGGGCCAGGACAGCAGCGCGACCAGCGAAAACATGCCGATGCCCACCGGCAGCATGTAGGTGGCGAGCAGGCGCAGCAAGCCGTCGACCGCGCGCTGGGCGAAGGTCGGCGACGGGTTGCGCGGGTAGGAGGCGGGCTTGAGCATAAGAATCTAGGACGAACACAACCATGCCGCAGATTCCTGCCGGCATCGACTTCGCAGCATACAGCGTGAAATCAATGCCGTCATGCAATTTTTAGCTTAGGCCATGGCAAAGTGCGTGGGCGCCACAGTGGGCGCGGCAGCCGGGGCCAGTGCCGGAGCGGGCACTGGAGCAGATACCGGCGCTGGACGGGGCACCGCCATCGGCGCCTTGCGCGCGCCGATGTCGATGTCCGGATGGCGGGTATGCTTGAAGAATGCCAGCATCGGGTGGCGCGCCGCGGCCCAGCGAGCCTCGCCGGTGGCGATCTCGAACGCCATCACGCGGTGCGGGATATTGCCGACGTGGCGCAGCGGCACCATGGCGCCGTCCTCGAACACGTCGACGAACAGCAGTTGCGCATACTGGCGGTCGATCGGCGAACGGCCCGTGACGACCGCGTAATCGATGCCGTTCTGTTCACAGTAGTCGAAGCAGGCCTTGATCAGGGCAATCTTGACGACACGGCCGATGCGGCCCTCGTCGATGCCCAGCCGCGTCACCTCGGCCAGGCGCTTGCCCTGCAGCCAGGACGGCAGCTCGACCGATTCCTCCACGTGCAGCGCGCGATGCAGGTTGGTCTGGATGCGCACCGACCCCAGCGGCGTCCCGTCCAGGCGCGACTCCGCCAGCAGCACCACCACGTCGTCCTCGTAGTCGCACGCCTCCGGCAGCGCCAGCGTCTGGGCGAACTCGGGCAGGTGGCGCGCATAGGCGGCGTGGCGGATGCGCACGGCCTTGCGCAGGCTGTCTTCCGTCTCGACCCGGCGGATGGTGAACGGCAGGCGTTCGGTGGCCATGGCGGGACGCGCGGAAGCTCCCTCGGCAACGGCTTGCGGAACGGAGAAGACGACGGAGCGGGACGATTCCATGACAGGTTGATTCCTCGAATGTAGTGTTGAACGACTGTATTGATGATTATCAATCGTCCAATAAAAACCAAATCATCGAGAAAGCATGCTTTTACGTGTCATTTCTGCTCATCCATATGTGTGGCGAGGAGGTCAGCCGCTATTGCCATACGTAATTTTCAACGCTCGGCCGGATGTCTCACGCAGTCGTGGCGTCCGGCAAGCGCCTAGCCGTGCCGGACACGCGGATCGAGCTCCCCGGCTGCGCGCCGATCGCCGCATGCAGGCGCGAGCGCATGCCCATGTCTTCGCCCTGCACGACGTCGATGGCGCCGCCGTGCGGCCAGCCCAGGTCGCGCAGGTAGCCGGCCAGCGCCGCCGTCGCCGCCCCCGTCGCCGCGTCCTCGTAGACGCCGCCGATCGCGAAGGGATTGCGCGTATGGAAAAGCGTGTTGTTTTCCGCATACAGCAGCACGATGGTGCCCAGGCGCTGACGCTTCATGAGTTCGCGCCCCGCTTCCAGGTCGTAGCGCATGGCGGACAGGAGCGCACGGCTGCGCAAGGCCAGCACCAGGTGGTCGAGGCCACCATGCGCGCGTGCGGGCGGGATGCGCGGGTCGAGGTCGGCTTCGGCATAGCCGAACAGGGCCAGCGCCTCGGCGACCAGCGCCCCATCGGCCGGCGCACTACGCGTCGGCGGCGACTGCAGGGCGGCCGCCGTGAGCGTTTCTTCGCGCCGGCCTTCCACTGTGATATCGGCATCGTTCAGCGCCAGCGCATACCTGCCGTCGCCAAACCGCTGTGCCAGCGCCGCACCCAGCGCAATCGTCGCATGTCCGCAAAACGCGACTTCGGACTCGGGAGCGAAATAGCGCACGCGCCAGCCTTCGCCCTGCGGTGCGGCGAACGCGGTCTCGGAAAACCCCACGGCATGTGCCAGGCGCTGCATCTCGGCGGCCGGCGGCAGCGCCGTGCCGATCCAGACGCCGGCCGGATTGCCGCCCGTATCGCCGTCCGAGAATGCGGCAATGCGCTGGACGGCGGAGGTGTCGACGGGACTGCCGGCGGCCCCGCTTGCGCCTGGCGCAACGGCTGGCTGGAAATCTGGTTGCCCGGTGGTGGCGCTTGCCATGGTCGTCTCCTGTAGCGGTAAGGGACGACCATGATAGTGCCGCCGCGCCGCGCGTGCACGTCCCTGCGCCGCCGGCACGGCCGGTCAGGCGCGTACGCCGCCCGCGAACATGCGCTCCATCTCGGCGCGCATCTCCTCTACCGGCACGTCGCGCACGTGGGTGGCGACCGACCAGTGGTGGCCGAAGGGATCGACGAGCACGCCGTAGCGGTCGCCCCAGAACATGTCGGCCGGCGCCATGCGCGCCTGCGCTCCCGCCGCGATCGCCTGCTCGAAGGTGGCGTCGACGTCGGGCACGGCCAGGTGGATGGTGACGGGGCTGCCGCGCAGCGTGGCCGGCGAATGCGATTCCCACTGCGGGAATTCGTCGGCCAGCATCAGCATCGAATCGCCGATGCGCAGCATGGCGTGGCCCAGCTTCCCGTCGGGCATGGGCAGGCGCATGATTTCCTCGGCGCCGAACGCCTGCCGGTAGAAATCGATGGCCGCCGCCGCGTTGGCGCATACCAGGTGCGGGGTCAGGCTGTGCATGCCTGGGGGTACCGCCTGAACATTGTCTTCGCTCATTTGCGTGTCTCCGCTGTCGGTGGTGTCGTGTCCTTGTGGTCACTGCCAGCGGTAGACAGGATGCGCGGGCGAAGATTCCGCCGGCGCGCATCCGGTTTGATGCGATCGATGTACCTGATGGTCGTGCGCGAGGTATTCAAAAGCCCGGCGCGCGCTCGTCCGCCACGCCGGACACGCGCTCCAGCGCCATGCCCACGCGCGCGATCGTGCCTTCGTCGAACAGGCGGCCGATCAGCGTCACGCCGTGCGGCACGCGGCGCGGCGGCGCGAACGTGGGCAGCGGGCGCTGCGGATCCGGCGCCCAGTCGCTGCGCGCCGCGCCCACCGACACGAAGCCCGTACGCACGGTCAGCGACGGGTGGCCCGTATTGTTCGAGATCGTCAGCATCTCCTCGCGCAGCGAAGGCACCAGCAGCAGATCGACCTCGCGCAGGATGCGCGCCATCTCCAGCGCGTACCTGCGGCGCAGGCGGTCGGCCTGCACGAAGTCGACGGCCGACAGGAAGCGCGCCTGGCGGAACAGGTTGGGCCAGGCGTCCGGCACCTGCATGGCGAGCTGGTCGACGCGGCCGTCCAGCACGATCTCCTCGAAGGCGGCGGCCGCCTCGGCGAACAGCACCGTATTGAGCGACTGGTGCGGCCAGTCCGGCAGCGTCACGGGCACGGCCTTGCAGCCCAGCTTCCCGAGGTTGTCCAGCGCGGCGCGGTCGACGTCGGTGGCGGGATCTTCCTTCATCCAGCCGGGGAAGTAGCCGACCTTCAGTCCCGCGATGCCCGCGCCGGCATCGAAGTCGAGCCTGGCCGGGCGGCTGGCGACGTCGCCGGCGTCGGGACCGGCGATCGCGCGCAGCACCAGCATCGCATCCTCGACGCTGCGCGTCATCGGCCCCAGCTTGTCGAGCGACCAGCACAGCGTCATGGCGCCGCTGCGGCCCACGCGGCCATAGGTCGGACGCAGGCCGGCGACGCCGCAGCGCATGGACGGGCTGACGATGCTGCCGCCCGTTTCGCTGCCGATCGAGAACGCCACCAGGCCGGCCGCCGTCGCCGCGCCCGGGCCGGCGCTGGAACCGGACGCGCCTTCCTCGGGCAGCCACGGGTTCATCGTCTGGCCGCCGAACCAGATGTCGTTCAGCGCCAGCTCGCCCAGGCTCAGCTTGGCGACGAGCACGGCGCCGGCCGCGTCCAGCCGGCGCACGACGTGGGCGTCGGTCTGCGGCACGCGCTCGCGGAACGGCGCCGCACCCCAGGTGGTAGGAATGCCCGCCGTGTCGAGCAAGTCCTTCACGCCGTAGGGAATACCGTGCAGGGGACCGCGGTACTTGCCGGCGGCGATTTCGCGGTCGGCCTGGCGCGCGCGTTCCAGCGCGTGCGCTTCCGTCACCGTGATCACGCTGCGCAGGGCGCCGTCCAGGCGGCGGATGCGCGCGAGGTAGATGCGCGTCAGGCGCTCCGAGCTCAGGACGCGAGTTTCGATCCAGTGCGCCAGCCGGGTCACGGGGGCGTGGGCGATGTCGGCGTCGTCGGCGGGCAGCGGCACGGCGGCCGCGCGGCTGCGCACGAAGCGCTCGCGCGCGGGGCCGGCGGCGCCCACCGCGGCGGCCGGGTCCCATACCGTGGCCGGCGCGATGCCGGGCGCCAGGTCGACGCGGCGCGGACCGCTGCGCCGCTCCATCGTCGAGGCCAGCGACACGCGCCAGCTGCGCGCGGCCATGCGCCGCTGGGCCGAGCTCATCGACACCTGCACCAGCTTCTCGGCTTCGGCGAAGGTGGCGGGCGACACGTCCGGACCGAAGCCGGGAGTGGCGCCGAACGTGGGCGGGGCGCCCGGCGTGGCGGGTGCGGCGGGCGCGGTCGTTGCGGTGGTCGTGTCCTGCCCGGCTGCGCTGGCGCCGGTGGCACTGCCGGCGGCGAGCAGGCCGGCCTGGATCAGGAACTGGCGGCGTTGGGTCATGGCGTCTCTGCGGTGGGGGGATGCCGGATCGTACCGCAGAGGCAGGGACAAGACAACGATCGTCAACCCTTGCCGGCCCGCTTCCCCTCCTCGCGGTCCAGCTCCGGATAATGGCGGAAGATGCCTTCCTCGTTGAACGGCAGGCGCCGCTCCGATGCCAGGTAGGCGGCGATGCGCGGGCGCGCCGCGACCCGCTCGCGCAGTGCCGACAACAACGGATAGTTCGCCTCGACGTGGGCGAGCGCGTGCGGGAACGCGTAGCGCAGGCCCTCCAGCAGCTGGAACAACGACAGGTCGGCGTAGGTCAGCGTGTCGCCCAGCAGGTAGTCCTTGGGCTGCGGCCGTCCCAGGATGCCTTCGAACCAGTCGAAGAACTTGGGAATGCGGGTTTCCAGGAAGTCGGCGGTGCGGCGCTTGGCCTCGGGGCGCTGGTCCTCGTAGTACAGCGAGGTCGCCACCGGATGGTGGCTGTCGTGGGCCTCGGCCACCATGTCGGCGATGGTCAGCTGGATCTGGTTGACCCACAGCCTGCCCTGCTCGTCCTGCGGCGCCAGGCCGTGACGCTGGCCCAGCCAGAACAGGATGTTGGAAGTCTGGCCGATCGTCATGCCGTCCGCCTTCAGGAACGGCGGCGCATACGAGGGATGGTCGGCGCCGTCCATCGCCGCGATCATGCGCGCCATGCCGCCCGGCTTGCGCGCCACGTCGACATAGTCCACGCCAGCTTCCTCCAGCGCCAGGCGCACGAATTCGCCGCGCCCCTGGATGGTGGGCCAATAAAAAAGTTCGATCATCGCGATGCCCTCCTCAAGTTGTTCGGTCTGACTCAATTATTCATGAGGATTTCGATGTTCGGCGCGGCAATCGTGCTAGTCTTGCGTCTGGCAACTCGCCTGACAAAAGATCAACAACCAGAGACATGATGACAACAAAAACAACACTAGGGAAACGCTACCGCCGCCGACGATCCTGCCGATCCTGAGCGCGGACTCCGCATCCACGCCGATTTACCGTTGAGCGCGCGCACGCCGCCTTGCCGGCCCGTACGCCAACATGAACCCGAACACAGCAACAAGGGCATCCCGACGTCCCGCCGCGACCGTCAATATGGCGCGCAGCAGGTCGCCGGGTGCCCGCAAACCGATCATGCAATCCGGAGCGCACCCATGATTTTCGCTCACCTCACCCGCCACTGGCGCGCCCGCCGCGGCCAGTACAGCTTGTCGTCCTGGCTCCTGTGCATCGCGCGCAGCCTGCGCGTCCTGGCCTGGTACCGCGACCACCGCGCACTGTGCGAGCTCGGCGTCTACCGCAAGCACGTCATGGCGCCCGCCAACGACGACCCGTTCCACCACCTCAGCCACCGCGACTACCTCATGAAAGGCCTGTCGGCGCGCGCGCGCGTGCAGGCCGTGCTGAGCCACTACCGCTTCGAGGAAACCACCTTCGACGAGGCCTACCAGCAGGCCGTCTACGGCGAGCGCCGCCTGCCGCTGTGGCAGCACGAGGCCGACGGCAGCACGTTCGCGATCCAGCTCGAGATGGCGTCGCGCAGCAATGCCGAGGGCGACCTCACCGTCGCCCTGCTGGCCGACGGCAAATGCCTGCACCGCCTGTCCTTCAGCTGGCTCGACGGCGCCATGGTCGGCGTCGACCTGCCCGTCGTGCCCTTCATCGCGCGCAACCAGGGCCGCTGGACCGATTCCGGCGCCGCCTTCGAAGCCTTCGAGCGCGTGTTCCCGAACAATTCTCCCAGCTTCTTCTGCTTTGCCGCCATGCAGGGCATCGCCCAGGCCGTCGGCGTCGACCGCCTCGTCGCCATCCGCAGCGAGGCCCACATCGCCTACGATCCCGATCCGGAAAAGCACTTCGCCAACGCCTACGACGGTTTCTGGCAGATCCTCGGCGGCACCGGGATGGAAGGCGGACCCGGCTACCTGATCGCACTGCCCTTCTACGTCAAGCCGCTGTCCGAGATGCCGTCCAAGCACCGCAAGCGCGCCGCCCAGCGCCGCGAGCACTGGCGCGTGATCGGCGAGTCCGCGCGCGCCGTGCTGCAGGGCCACCTGCTGCATGCGCGTCCCCATGTGGAATTGCCGGCGACGCAGCTCGAACCGGCCTAGGGCGGCCGGCGCGTCATCCACGCATTGCTAATCGCACCACAACGGCGCGGGTCGTGTTAGACTCGCGCCTTCGCTAGGGGTCCTGGAAGCGCGCTTCCGGGTGAGAGATACCCTTCGTACCTGATCTGGATAATGCCAGCGAAGGAAAGCGCAACGCAGTTCCCGCCTTGTTTGCCCTTCCCCCCGTTGGCTCCGGCTTTTCATAAAAAAGCAGCGTGCCGACGCCGGCGCGCGAAGCGAGCACACATGAACCTGAGACTGAAGTATCCCCTCCTTGCCTGCGCCCTCGTGCAGGCCTTCCCGACGTTCGCACAGGCCCAGGACACCGCCGGCGCCACGGCCGGCACCGGCCAGGTCGCCGAAGTGGTCGTCACCGGCAACCGCTTCATCGCCACCGACCGCGCCAGCGTGGGCGGCTTCGGCGAAGCCTCGCTGTTCGACACGCCGTCCTCGATCACGGCGATCGGCCGCACGCAGATGCAGGACCTGTCGATCCGCTCGACCACCGACGCCGTGCGCTTCGACGCTTCCGTCAGCGACGCCTACAACGCCGTCGGCTATGCCGAGCAGTTCTCGATCCGCGGGTTCGCGCTCGACAACAACTACAGCTACCGCAAGGACGGCTTCGCCATTCCGGGCGATACCCAGATCCCGCTGGAGAACAAGGAGCGCATCGAGATCCTGAAGGGCTTGACGGGGCTGAGCTCGGGCATCGCCACGCCGGGCGGCATCATCAATTACGTGACCAAGCGTCCGACCAATGCGCCGCTGCGCTCCGCCACCGCCGAGATGAGCGAACGCGGCACGCTGTACGGCAGCCTGGACCTGGGCGGCCGCTTCGACGACCGCCGCTTCGGCTACCGCATCAACGCCGCCGCCGCCGACCTGCACTCGTATGTGCGCGGCGCCAACGGCGACCGCCAGTTCGTCTCCGGCGCCTTCGACTGGCAGATCACGCCGGATGCGCTGCTGCAGCTGGACATGGACTACCAGCGCAAGGCCCAGATCACGGCGCCCGGCTACCAGCTGATCCGCAACGAGGTGCTGCCCACCGGCGTCTCGGCCAGGACGCTGCTGAACGACCAGCCCTGGACCCGCCCCGTCACGACGAAGGACAGCAACCTCGGCCTGCGCTTCGAGTACAAGCTGGCGCCCACCTGGACGGCGACCGTGGCCGCCAACAAGCACTGGTTCAAGCGCGACGACTACACCGCCTTCCCCTACGGCTGCAGCAACGAGGGCGACGGCTATTATCCGGGCTTCTGCGCGAACGGCGACTACGACGTCTATGACTACCAGAGCACGGGCGAACGCAAGAGTCCATGGGGCGTCCAGGCCCAGGTCCAGGGCCGCTTCGCCGCCGGCGGCGTGCAGCACGCGCTGACGCTCGGCACCTCCTACGCCGAGCGCCACGACAGCTTCGGCGACTATGTCTACGACTACGTCGGCTACAGCAATATCTGGCATCCGCTGGTCACGCCCAGCGTGGCGCCGGACCGCGTGACGGGCCCCGTGTTCGAGCGCCGCAGCGATACCGAGAGCGCGCTGTTCGCCGAGGACATCGTCAAGCTGACGCCGCAGCTCACGCTGCACGGCGGCCTGCGCTACGTGAAGATCGAACGCGACGAATACGTGGGCGACAGCGGCACCTGGATCTCGAGCGACCATTCCTTCGTGCTGCCGCGCGTGGCCGTCGTGTACAGCCCGCGGCAGGACTGGAACGTGTACGCCTCGTTCAACGACGGCCTGCAGAACGGCGGCATCGCGCCGATGGAAACCGTCAACCAGAACCAGATGCTGGCCCCGCAGCGCTCGCGCCAGTTCGAGGTGGGCGCCAAGGCCGCCATGGGGAACGCGCTGACGCTGTCGGCGGCGCTGTTCCAGATCCGCCAGGGCCTGGAATACACGGATGCCGGCAACGCCTACGTGCGCAACGGCCGCCAGACGCACCGCGGCATCGAACTGTCCGCCGACGGCAAGGCGACGGCCAACCTGGACTGGAGCCTGTCGCTGCTGGCCCTGAACACGCGCCAGTCCGGCACCGGCACGGACAGCATCGACGGCAAGCGCGTCACCGACGTCCCCGCGTTCAAGTCGACCGCCCTGGTCGCCTACGCCGTGCCGCAAGTGCCGGGCCTGAAGCTGGACGGCACCTGGCAATATTCGGGGAAAAAGGCGTTCGACGTCGAGAACCGCGTGTTCGTGCCGGACTACCACGTGTTCGGCCTGGGCGCGTCCTACGCGCTGAAGATGGGAACCAACAGCGTGACCCTGCGCGCCCGCGCGGAAAACCTGTTCGACAAGTTCTACTGGCGCGACGTCACCCCGGCGCTGGGCGGCTACCTGCTGGCCGGCGCGCCGCGCACCTTCCGCCTGTCGGCGACGGTGGACTTCTAAAGAAGGTCCGCGACCTGGCGCACGCGCTGCGCCAGGTCGCCCCGCAGCAGCGTGTACGGGATGGCCCGTGCGTCCAGCACCGCCAGCAGCTGGGCGTGCACGCGCCGGCGCACTTCCTCCGATTCGCGCTGCAGCCCGTCGGGCACCCACGGCAGGTCGATGTCTGCCACCAGCGTCAGCGCATAGTCGTGCGCGGCTTCCAGCGCCAGCAGCGAGTCCGGCACACGGCCCCAGTAGATGCGGCTGTACACGGCCGTCATCAGCGGCGCCGTGTCGCAGAACAGGAAGCGGCGCGCCCGCGGCAGCAGCGCGGCTTCCCGTTCCAGCTGGGTGCGGGCGATGCCGAGCTGGTCGTCCTCGTGCGGCACGCGCGCATGCACGTCGACGAATTCGCGAAGGTATTCCGGCACCCACACGGTGCCGTAGCGCGCGGCCAGCGCGTCGGCCAGCGTCGACTTGCCCGTCGATTCGGCGCCCAGGATCGCGATGCGCCTGGCCGTCCCCGTCGAAGTGCCCACCGAAGCGCTCATCAGCGTGCCCCCGCGCGCGCCGCCGACCGCCAGGCCAGCAGGCCGGCGACGGCCATCGCGACGAACAGCGCATACAGTACGGCCGTCAGGTTCAGCCCCTTGTGCACGTACAGGCCCACGTAGACGACGTCGGCCACGATCCACACGAGCCAGTTCTCGACCTTCTTGCGCGCCGTGAGCAGCGTGCCGAGCAGGCTGCCGGCCGTGAGGAAGCCGTCCAGGTGCGGCACGTCGGTGTCCGTGAAGTGCTGCAGGAACGAGGACAGCGCCAGGTAGCCGAGCGCCCATCCTGCCAGCGACCAGGCCCAGCCCCTGGCATCCAGGCGCGTCACGACCAGCGGCCCGCCGCCGGCGCCGCGCAGCCACTGGCTCCAGCCCCAGGCCGACGTCGCGATGAACACGCCCTGCAGGCCGGCGTCGCCGTACAGGCGCGCGTCGAAGAACACGATGCCGTAGGTCGCCGACGAGACGATCGCGAACAGCCAGGCCCAGTGGTTGCGGCGGATGTTCAGCAGCACCGTCGCGATCGACAGCGCGAAGGAAATCAGTTCCAGCGGGGTCGTGGCGTAGCCGGCGATGTGGATGGTCTCGTTCATCTCGTTCGATTGGGAAGTCAGCCGGCGATTATGGAAGGCGGCGCCGGATTGCGCAAGCCGCAAGCGGCCAGCCATGAAAAAAGCCGCGCCGGAATCCCTCCCGGCACGGCTGTCAGGCTGTCGGCGACGCGATCAGCGCTTCGGATACTTGATCGTCATTTCCTTGAGCAGGTTGTCGGCATGGTCGACTTCCTTCATCACCCACAGCATGTAGCGGATGTCGACGTGGATCGCGCGCGTGATCACCGGGTCGAAGTACCAGTCCTTGGTGATCGATTCGTAGGTCGAGTCGAAGTTCAGGCCCACCAGTTCGCCGCGCTTGTTCATCACGGCCGAACCCGAGTTGCCGCCGGTCGTGTCGGCGCTCGACAGGAAGTTCACGGGCACGGTGCCCAGCACCGGGTCCTTGAATTCGCCCCAGCGCTTCTCGCGGATCGCCTGCAGCAGGTTGGTCGGCGCGTTGAACGGCTCCTTGTTGGTCGCCTTCTCGACGATGCCCTGCACGGTCGTGAACGGGCCCTTGGTCAGGCCGTCGCGCGGGCTGTACGGCGCCACGGTGCCGTAGGTGACGCGCAGCGTCGAGTTGGCGTCCGGGTAGACCGGCTTGCCCTGCGACTTCTTCCAGGCGATGACGGCGTTCATGTATTGCGGGATCACGCGCTCCAGGTTGCCGTCGACTTCCTTGCGGCGGTCTTCCAGCGCCATGCCCGTGTCCTGCAGGCGCACGGCCAGCTGGATGAACGGGTCGTTCGACTTGCGGAAGGCGTCGGCATCCTTGCCGATCCAGGCCAGGCGCTTGGCGGTGTCACCCAGCTCGGTCGCTTTGTACAACGCGGCAATCGCATCCTGCTTCGGCAGCAGCGCGTCCAGCCCCTGCGGGTGGGCGGCGGCCGGGATCTTCGCGTAGCGGTTCAGCGCGGCCTGCCAGCGCGCCTGGTCGACGCTGGGCACGAACGACTGCTCCAGGCGGGTCAGGCGGGCCTTGATGAACGACAGGTCGCGTTCCTGGTAGCCCGCCTCGCGCTGGGCGTCCGGCTTCTGGCGTTCCAGGGCCAGGCGGTACAAGGTGCGCGCGCTCTTGAGCAGGTCGCTGTGCGTGGCTTCCGCCCACGCGGCTTCCTGCTGCGCGCCATCCATGTCGGCCTTGATGGCGGCATCGAGGTCGGCCAGCAGCGTCTTCGAACCGCCGACGTCGGCCCGGTTCATATTCTGTTTATACCAATTGCGGAACTCGGCGTCCTGCACGTCCTTGATGGCGGCGATGTCCTTGCGCGCGAAGCCGTCCAGCAGGCCCTGGGTCTTCTTCAGCACGTTGTTCAGGCTCTTGGCGACGCTGGCGTAGCGCACGTCGTAGCTCGGGTTCCCCATCGTGGCCGACGCGATCACGGACAGGTCGGCCGTGATGGTCGCGACCTTGGCCGGATAATCGACCTCGCGCGCGAAGCGGATCTCGGACGGCAGCTTGTAGCGGCTGGTGCGGCCCGGGTAGCCGGCCAGCAGGATCGGGTCGCCGTTCTTCAGGCCTTCGGCCGACACCACCAGGAAGTCCTTCGACTTGTAGGGCACGTTGTCCGGCGACGGATCGGCCGGGCGGCCGTCCTTGCCCACGTAGGCGCGCAGGAAGGAGAAGTCGCCGGCCTGGCGCGGGAACTCGTAATTGTCGATGTCGCCGCCGAAGTTGCCGACCGCGTCCGCCGGCGCGTACACGAGGCGCACGTCGCGGATCATCAGCTGCTTGATGCGGTAGTACTCGCCGCCGCGGTGGAAGGCGGGGACGGAGCAGCGATAGGCTTTGTCGCTTTCGCATTCGGCGATCAGCGCCTTGATGCGGCTCTCGACCTGCTCGTGGCGTTCCTTGCCCGACAAGTTCGGTGCCAGGCCTTTCAGCACGCGGTCCGTCACGTTCTCGACCTTCTCGGTCACGTAGACCAGCGAGTTCGGGCCGCCCGGCAGTTCCTCGGCGCGGGTCTTTGCCAGGAAGCCGTTGACGATGTAGTTACGCTCCGGGGTCGCGTTGCGCTGGATGGCGCCATAGGCGCAGTGGTGGTTGGTGACCACCAGGCCGTCCGGCGAGACGAAGGACGCCGAGCAGCCGCCCAGCGAGACGATCGCGCTCATCGGATGCTTGGACAGGTCGGCCAGCTTCTCGGCCGGAATGGTGATGCCGACGCGCTTGAGTTCGGACTTCAGCTGCGGCAGCTGGTGCGGCTGCCACTGGCCCTCGTCGGCGTGGGCGGAAGCGAATGCCCCCAGCACCGCCATGGGCAGGACGATCGATTTGAACAAGTTGTACCCCGAGTTAAAAAAACCAAGCGGGCAGTATAGCTGCGGGACTTATATCTGGAAATAAGTTTTGTCGCATTTCGCCGCAGGTCCGGCCCGGGGGCGCGGCCGACAAGGCCGGCCGCAACGCGCTACAATGCCCGATTCCCGCCGGTTTTCCCGTAGTCCGCCCATGTCCAACGCCATCCAACGTACTTCCGCCCTGCTGCGCCGCCTGTCGATCGACACCTTCACGCTGATGCTGCTGTCCACCGTGGCCCTGGCCAGCCTGCTGCCCTGCTCGGGCCGCACGGCCGTCGTGCTGGGACAGGTGACGACGGTCGCCATCGGCCTGCTGTTCTTCCTGCACGGCGCCAAGCTCTCGCGCGAAGCGATGCTCGAAGGCCTGACCAACTGGCGCCTGCACCTGCTGGTGCTGGCATCGACCTTCGTGCTGTTCCCGCTGATCGGGCTGGCCTTGAAGCCGCTGGCCGGCCACGTGCTGACGCCCGAGCTGTACGTCGGCGTGCTGTTCCTGTGCACGCTGCCGTCGACCGTGCAGTCGTCGATCGCCTTCACCTCGATGGCGCGCGGGAACGTGGCGGCCGCCGTGTGCAGCGCCTCGGCCTCGAATTTCATCGGCATCTTCGTCACGCCGCTGCTGGTGAGCACCCTGATCGTGCGCGGCGCGTCGACCGGGTCGTCGTGGGATGCCGTCATCAGCATCGTCGAGCAGCTGCTGCTGCCCTTCCTCGCGGGCCAGCTGCTGCGCCCGTGGATCGGCAAGTGGGTGGACCGCCACAAGCCGATGCTGAAGATCGTCGACCAGGGCTCGATCCTGCTGGTGGTCTATACGGCGTTCAGCGAGTCCGTCAACGAAGGCCTGTGGCACAAGCTGTCGCCCTCCTCCCTGATCGCATTGGGCATCGTATGCGCCGTGATGCTGGCGGTGGCGCTGGGCGTCGCCGCCTGGACCAGCCGCAAGCTGGGCTTCGACAAGGAAGACGAGATCACCATCGTGTTCTGCGGCTCGAAGAAAAGCCTGGCCAGCGGCGTGCCGATGGCGAAAGTCCTGTTCGCCCCGAGCGCGCTGGGCATGGTGATCCTGCCCGTGATGCTGTTCCACCAGATCCAGCTGATGACCTGCGCCGTGCTGGCCCAGCGCTGGGCGCGCCGCGCCAAATAAATTCGGGGTCAGAGCACATTTTCCGGATAATTCGGGGTCAGAGCACTTTACGCTCGGCGGCCGAAATCGGCGGCGCGCATCGCCTGCATGCTCATCCTCCCTCTCGGGCGTCTGTTCGCTTCGCCCAAAAGAACTTTCTCAAAAAAGTGCTCTGACCCCGAATTTCGCGGGAAATGTGCTCTGACCCCAAATTTCAGCGGGTCGCCACCTCGTCCTGCCCCACGTGCCAGCCGCCGCCCAGGGCCTGGATCAGCGTGATCGCCGTCGTCTGGCGGTCGGCCTGGACCTGGATCAGGCTGCGGCGCGCGCTCAGGGCCGTGACCTGGGCCTGCACCACATCCGAATACGCGACCTGGCCCGCCTTGTAGCGGTTCAGAACCTGTTCCTCGACCTTGCTGGCGGCCTCGGAAGCGATGCGGCGCTGTTCCTGCTGCTGCACCAGCACGCGCGTGGCCGTCAGCTGGTCCTCGACGTTGGCGAAGGCCGTCAGCACCGTCTGGCGGTAGCGCGCCACGGCCGCCTGGTGCGATGCGCGCGCCGCTTCCACGCTGGCGCGGGTGGCGCCGGCGTTGAACAGCGTCTGCGCGGCCGACAGGCCGAACGACCACGCGGCCGCGGAGGCGTCGAACACGTCGCCGATGCGGCTGGCCGCCGTGCCGTAGGTGGCGGACAGGCCGATGTCCGGGAAGTAGGCCGCGCGCGCGATGCCGATCTGGGCGTTGGCGATGGCGACCTCGCGCTCGGCCGCGGCGATGTCCGGACGGCGCTGCAGCAGCAGCGACGGCACGCCGACGGGCACGTCCGGCACCGTCACGTTCCACTCGGCCGGCGCCAGCGCGAAGTCGGACGGCGCCTTGCCCAGCAGGACGGCGATCGCATGCTCGAGCTGGGCGCGCTGGCTCACCAGGGCCAGGTCGTCGCTGCGCGTGCTGGCCAGCTGGGTCTCGGCCTGGTACACGTCCGAGTGCGGCACGATGCCCACGTTGAAGCGGTTGCGGGTGATCGTCAGCACGCGCTCGTAGCCGGCGATGGTGTCGGCCAGGATCGCGCGCTGGGCGTCGATCGAGCGCAGGGAGAAGTAGTCGAGCACCAGTTCGCCCTGCGCGGACAGGCGCGCCGACGCCAGGTCGGCGGCGCTGGCCTGGGCGCTGGCGGCGGCGGATTCCACGCCGGCGCGCAGGCGGCCCCACACGTCCGGTTCCCAGCTGGCGCCGAGCGACAGGCGGAAGTTGTTGCTGGCATTGCCGCCGCGGTCGCCGCCGATGATGTTGCCGTTGGAGTCGACCGTGGCCGACCCGCCGCCGCCGCGCGTGCCCGAGCGCGTGCCGGAACCGTTCAGGGTCACGACGGGGAACAGCGAGGCGCGCTGCTGCGCGACGAGGGCGCGCGCCTGCGCATAGTTGGCGACGGCCGCCGCCACGTTCTGGTTCGATACCTCGACCTGGGACGCGAGCTCGTTCAGCACGGGATCGTTGAACAGCGTCCACCACGGCCCGCGCTCGAGGGCGTCGGCCGGCGCCGCCGGCACCCAGCCCTGCAATTCCTTGAACGCGGCCGGCTCCGGCGCCGTTGGGCGCTCGTAGGCCGGACCCACGGCGCAGCCGGCAAGGCTCAGCAGCATGGCCGCGGACAGGGTCGATAAGCGGAAGGATGGAGCGATTCGCATGGTTCGTTTCATGGGGTGGTAGTAAGCGGAGACTGCTCGCCGCCCGGGTGGCGCACCAGGTGGTGCTCGTCCGGGCTGCGGCGGCGCAGCTTGTCGAGATAGACGTAGACGACGGGCGTCGTGAGCAGGGTCAGCAGCTGGCTGGCGACCAGGCCGCCGATGATGGCGATGCCCAGCGGCTGGCGCAGCTCGGAGCCCTCGCCGAAGCCGATCGCGAGCGGCAGCGCGCCCAGGGCGGCGGCCAGCGTCGTCATCAGGATCGGGCGGAAGCGCAGCAGGCAGGCCTCGCGCACCGCCTCGACGGCGGACAGCCCGCGCGCGCGCTCGGCCTCGAGCGCGAAGTCGATGATCAGGATCGCGTTCTTCTTGACGATGCCGATCAGGAGGAACACGCCGATCAGCGCGATGATCGAGAACTCCATCTTGAACATCAACAGGGCCAGCACGGCGCCCACGCCCGCCGACGGCAGGGTCGACAGCACCGTCAGCGGGTGCACCAGGCTTTCGTACAGCACGCCCAGCACGATGTAGATGACGACGATGGCGGTCAGGATCAGCAGCGGCTGCTGCTGGTTCGATTCCTGCGCCTGCTTGGCCTGGCCCTGGAAGCTGCCGCGCACGTTGACGGGCATGCCGATCTCCGCCTCGGCCTGGCGTACGGCCGCTTCGGCCTGCGACAGCGAATAGCCCTGGGCCAGGTTGAACGAGACCGTCGTGGCCAGCTCGCCGTCCTGGTGGTTGACGGAGCTGGGCGTCGAGCGCTCGGCGAAATGGGCGATCGCGGACAGCGGCACCATCGTGGCGGCGCTGGTCGACAGCGCGCTGCCGCTGGACGGATCGCGCGCCGCCGTCAGGTTCGACGTGGCGGACGTGGCGCCGGTGCCGGCGGTAGCGCCCGCGCCCGTAGCGGCCGTCGTGGTCGAGCCGGCCGTCGCCGTGGCGCTGCTGCCCGTGCCCGTGTTCGTCGCCGAGGTGGTCGCCGAGGTCGTGGCCGTTCCCGCCGCGCCGGCGGTCGTGGTGCTGCCCGTGGCGCCCCTGGTCGGCACGTAGACGTCGTCCAGCGCCTCGGGCGACTGCGCGTACTTCTGCGCCACGCCCATGATCACGTGGTACTGGTTCAACTCGTCGTAGATGTTGGCGACCTGGCGCTGGCCGAAGGCGTTGTACAGCGCGTTGTCGACGTCGCGGGCGCTGATGCCCAGGCGCGCCGCGCTGTGCGTGTCGATCTGGACATAGGTCTCGACACCGTTCTCGGCCTGGTCGGTGTCGACGTCGGTCAGCGCCTTCTGCGTCTTCATCGCGTCGGCCAGGCGCGAGGCCCATAGTTTCAGGTCGCTGCGGTTGTCGCTCTTGAGCGTGTACTGGTAGGTGGAATTGCTCTGGCGTCCGCCCATGCGCAAGTCCTGCACGGGGTTCAGGAACAGCTGCACGCCCGTCACCTTGGCCAGCTTGGGCCGCAGGCGCGCGATCACGGCCTGGCCGCTCTCTCCCTTGGCGCGCTGGTCGGCCGGCTTCAGGTTGACGAACATGAAGCCGCCGCCCGCGCGCGAGCCGCCCGTGAAGCCGACCACGGTGTCGACGGCCGGATCGCTCTTGATGATGTTGACGAGCTGGCGCAGCTTTTCCTGCATGGCCTGGAACGAGATGCTCTGGTCGGCGCGGATGCCGCCATTGATCTGGCCCGTGTCCTGCTGCGGGAAGAAGCCCTTCGGCGCGGCCGCGAACAGGAACACGTTCAGGCCGACGACGAAGGCGAGGATCAGCATCACGAGCCACTTCATGTCGAGCGCCCAGTCGAGCGCATGCTCGTAGGCCTTCAGGATGCCGCCGAAGCCGCGCTCGGAGATACGTGCGAACAGGCTCGGCTTGCGTTCGATCTTCTG
Organism: Massilia paldalensis; assembly: GCF_044901715.1. Lineage (NCBI taxonomy): Bacteria > Pseudomonadati > Pseudomonadota > Betaproteobacteria > Burkholderiales > Oxalobacteraceae > Massilia > Massilia paldalensis. The sequence continues at coordinate 727,190 of NZ_JBJCIU010000001.1, read as the reverse complement.
GCCCGGCTTCAGGAGCAGCGCGCACAGCATCGGCGTGGTGGTCAGCGAGATCACCAGCGAGATCATGACGGCCACCGACAGCGTCACCGCGAACTCGCGGAACAGCCGCCCGACCTGGCCGCCCATGAACAGCAGCGGGATGAACACGGCCACCAGCGACAGGCTGATCGACAGCACGGTGAAGCCCACTTCCTGGGCGCCCAGCAGCGCGGCCTTGACCTTGTCCATGCCCTCTTCCACGTGGCGGCTGGTGTTTTCCAGCACCACGATGGCGTCGTCGACGACGAAGCCGGTGGCCACCGTCAGCGCCATCAGCGACAGGTTGTTCAGCGAGAAGCCCAGCAAGTACATGGCGCCGAAGGTGCCCAGCAGCGAGACGATGGTGGCCACGGCGGGCACGATGGTCGCGCGCACGCTGCGCAGGAACACGCTCACCACCAGCACCACCAGCAGGATCGAGACGACCAGCGTGAACTCGATCTCGTGCAGCGAGGCGCGGATCGAATTGGTGCTGTCCGACGCCACCGCCAGGCTCACGTCCTGCGGCAGCTGGGCCTGCAGCGTGGGCAGCAGCGCGCGCACGCCGTCGACGGTCTCGATGACGTTGGCGCCCGGCTGGCGCGTCACCAGGACGATCACCGCCGGCTGGCCGTTGAACAGGCCCAGCGTATTGATGTTCTCGACGCCGTCGGTGACCTCGGCGATGTCCTGCAGGCGGATCGCGGAGTCGCCGCGCCAGGCGACGATCAGGCTCTTGTAGTCGGCCGCCGTGCGGCCGTTGGTCGGCGTGTTCGCCTGCGAATAGATCTGCAGGCGCATGCCGCTGCCTTCCAGCGCGCCTTTCGGGCGGTTCGGGTTGCTGGCCTGGATGGCCGCGCGCACGTCCTCGCTCGACAGGCCGTACTGGTTCATCTGGTACGGGATCAGGTCGACGCGCACGGCGGGCAGCGAGCCGCCGCCGATCTCGACGTCGCCCACGCCCTTCACCTGCGCCAGCTTCTGCTGCACCAGGTTCGACACCTCGTCGTAGATCTGGCCGGGGCTGCGCGACTTCGACGTCAGCGCCAGGATGATCACGGGCGCGTCGGACGGATTGGCCTTGCGGTAGGTCGGATTGCTCTTGAGCGTGGCCGGCAGGTCGGCGCGCGAGGCATTGATGGCGGCCTGCACTTCGCGCGCGGCCGAGTCGATCTGGCGGTTCAGGTCGAACTGCAGGCTGATGCGGGTGGAACCGTTGCCGCTGCTGGACGTGATCTCGTTGACGCCGGCGATGGTCGCCAGGCGCCGTTCCAGCGGCGTGGCGACGGAGCTGGCCATCGTGTCCGGGCTGCCGCCCGGCAGGCTGGCGGACACGGAAATCGCCGGGAAGTCGACCTGGGGCAAGGGCGAGACGGGCAGCACGAAGAACGCGCCGATGCCGGCCAGCGCCAGGCCGATGGTCAAGAGGACCGTCGCGATCGGGCGATTGACGAACGGCTTGGACAGGTTCATGCGCCGACCCCGTGGCTGGCGCCGCCCGGCGGCGTCGCGCCCGGACCTGCCGGCTTGGCCGGCTCCTGGCCGCCCCAGCGGCGTGCCAGGCGGTCGAAGGCGAGGTAGATCACGGGCGTCGTGTACAGCGTGAGCATCTGGCTGACGATCAGGCCGCCGAAGATGGCGAGGCCCAGCGGACGGCGCAGCTCGGCGCCGGAACCCCAGCCGAACATCAGCGGGATCGCGGCGAACAGCGCGGCCAGCGTCGTCATGATGATGGGGCGGAAGCGCAGCATCGCGGCCTGGTGGATGGCGGTGCGCGGATCCTTGCCCTCGTCGCGCTCGGCCTCGATGGCGAAGTCGATCATCATGATCGCGTTCTTCTTGACGATGCCGATCAGGAGGATGATGCCGATGATGCCGATGACCCCGAGGCCCTGCCCCGTCACCAGCAGGGCCAGCAGCGCGCCGACGCCGGCCGACGGCAGCGTCGACAGGATGGTCAGCGGGTGGACGTAGCTTTCATACAGCACGCCGAGCACGATGTACACGCACACGACGGCCGCCAGGATCAGCCACAGCTGGTTCGACAGCGAGGCCTGGTAGGCGCCCGAGGCGCCCAGGAAGGTCAGCGTGACGGACGACGGCAGGCCGATCTCCTTGGCGGCCGCGTGGATCGCCTCCACGGCGGTGCCCAGCTTGACGCCGGATGCCGTGTCGAAGCCGACGGTCGTTGCTGGGTACTGGGCCACGTGGGTGATCTGCAGCGGCGCCGCCTGCTCCGTGATCTTCGCGATGGCCGACAGCGGCGTGGGCGAACCGGAACCGGTGCGCAGCTGCAGGTTTTCCAGCGACTCGAGCGACATCTGCTCGTCCTGGCGCGCCTCCAGGATCACGCGGTACTGGTTGGTCTCCGTGAAGATCGTGGAGACGATGCGCTTGCCGTAGGCGCTGTACAGCGCGTCGTCGATGTTCGACGCCGTGACCGACATGCGCGAGGCGCTGTCGCGGTCGATGTTGACGAAGGCGGCGGCGCCGGTGGCACCGGCGTCGGTGACGACGTTGCGCAATTCCTTGCGCTTGGCCATCGCCTGCGACAGCTTCGTCGCCCACTGGGTGACGGTGGCCGTGTCGGCGCCCTCGATCGACAGGCGGTACTGGGTCGGGCCGTTCTCGGCGTCGATGGTCAGGTCCTGGGTCGGCTGCAGGTACAGCGTGGCGCCGGCCACGTTGTGGGCCACACGGGCGCGCAGGCGGTCCATCAGTTCCTCCTGGTCGCCGTGGTCTTCCTTCAGGTTGATCAGCATCGTGCCCGTGTGGAGCATCGTGTTGTTGGCGGCGTCCACGCCCACCGTCGAGGCGAGCGATTGCACGTCCGGATCGGCCAGGATCTCGCGCGCCGCGGCTTGCTGCAGCTCGGCCATCGCCGTGTACGAGATGGCCTGGCGCGCTTCCACGCGCGCCTGCAGCTGGCCCGTGTCCTGGGTCGGGAACAGGCCTTTCGGGATGAAGGTCCACAGCAGCGCCGTCAGCACCAGCGTGCCCAGCGCCACGATCAGCGTCATGCCTTGGCGCTTGAGCACCCAGGTCAGCGAGCGGTCGTAGTGGTGGATGACGCGGTCGAAGAAGGCCTGGAACTTGCGCGCGAACTTGCTTTCGTGCGACTTGTCCTCGGCCTTCAGCCAGCGCGCCGACATCATCGGCACCAGCGTCAGCGAGACGACGGCCGAGATCAGGATCGTGATCGCCAGCGTCACGGCGAATTCGCGGAACAGGCGGCCCACCACGTCGCCCATGAACAGCAGCGGGATCAGCACGGCGATCAGCGACACCGTCAGCGAGATGATGGTGAAGCCGATCTGGGTGGCGCCCTTCAGCGCCGCATCCATGGGCTTCTCGCCTTCCTCGATGTAGCGCGCGATGTTCTCGATCATCACGATCGCATCGTCGACGACGAAGCCGGTGGCGATCGTCAGCGCCATCAGCGACAGGTTGTTCAGGCTGTAGCCGAGCAGGTACATCACGCCGAAGGTGCCGACCAGGGAGATCGGCACGGCCAGGCTGGCGATGACGGTGGCGCGCACGCTGTGCAGGAAGGCGAAGATCACCAGCACGACCAGCACGACGGCCAGCACCAGCTCGATCTGCACGTGTTCGACGGAGGCGCGGATGCCGGTGGTGCGGTCCGACAGCACGTCCAGGCGGATGTTCTGCGGCAGGCCGGCCTGCAGCTCGGGCAGGCGCGCCTTGATGGCGTCGACGGTGGCGATCACGTTGGCGCCCGGCTGGCGCTGGACGTTGAGGATGATCGCCGGCTTGGTATTGGCCCAGGCGCCCAGCTTGACGTTTTCCGCGCTGTCGACGACCTGCGCCACCTCGTCCAGGCGCACGGGCGCGCCGTTGCGGTAGGCGACGATCAGGTTTTTATAGTCCGGCACCGTGACCAGCTGGTCGTTGGCATTGATCGTGTACGAGCGCGCGGGGCCGTCGAAGCTGCCCTTGGCGCTGTTGGCGTTGGCGTTCGTGATCGCCGTGCGCAGCGTGTCCAGGCCCAGGCCATAGGACGCCAGCGCATCGGTATTGGCCTGGATGCGCACGGCCGGGCGCTGGCCGCCCTGCAGCGTGACGAGGCCCACGCCCGTCACCTGGCTGATCTTCAGCGCCAGGCGCGTGTTGACGAGGTTCTGCACCTCGGTCAGCGGCATCGAGTCCGAGGTGATCGCGAGCGTCAGCACGGGCGCGTCGGCCGGGTTCACCTTCGCATAGACGGGCGGCGCCGGCAGGTCGGTCGGCAGCAGCGAGCCGCCGGCATTGATGGCGGCCTGCACTTCCTGTTCGGCCACGTCGAGCGACTCGCCCAGCGTGAACTGCAGCGTGACGACGGACACGCCGGCGGCGCTGGTGGAACTCATGCGCGACAGGCCGGACATCTGGCCGAACTGGCGCTCCAGCGGCGCCGTCACCGTGCGCGCCATCACTTCGGGGCTGGCGCCCGGGTACAGCGTCTGCACCTGGATGGTGGGGAAGTCGACCTGGGGCAGCGCCGACAGCGGCAGAAATTTATAGCCGACCAGGCCGGCCAGCACGATCGCCAGCATCAGCAGCGAGGTGGCGACCGGGCGGCGGATGAACGGGGCGGATGGGCTCATGCAAGCACCTCCTCATCACTCCGTCGCCCCTGCGCAGGCAGGGGCCCAATGTGGCCGGCGCTACCGCAATGCATGCAGAACTTGGGTCCCTGCCTGCGCAGGGACGACGGGCTGAGGGCGCGTAACGAAACCACCACCGTCATTGCCCCGCCCCCTGCTGCTGGCGGCGATGCTGGCCCTGCTGGCCCTGGCCGGCGGCACCCTGGCCGCCATGGGCGCCCTGGGCGCCGTTCTGGCCGCGCGGCTTGTCGCTCGGCAGCTGGACCTTGGCGCCATCCTTCAGGCGGTCGGCGCCTTCGGTGATCACGGTCTCGCCGCCGGACAGGCCCGAGACGATCTGCACGCGCTGGGCGTCGGCCTGGCCGCGCTTGACGGCGCGCTGCGAGACGGTGCGGTCCTGCTGGTTGAGCACGTAGACGAAGTCGCCGTTGGCGCCGTGGCGCAGCGCCGTCACCGGCACCGTCACCGCGTCCTTGACGGTGTCCAGCTGCAGGCGGATGTTGACGAACTGGCTCGGGAACAGCTTGGAGGCGTCGTTGGTGAACCGGGCCTTGGCGCGCACGGTGCCCGTCTGGGTGTCGACCTGGTTGTCGAGCGCCGTGAAGCGGCCCGTCGCCAGTTCCGTCGTGCGGGTGCGGTCCAGCGCCGTGGCCGGCAAGGTGGCGCCCGCGTTGATGCGCTGCTGCAGCTGCGGCAGGTTGTCCTGCGGGACGGCGAATTCGACGTCGATCGGCGACTGCTGGGTGATGACGGCGATGCCGTTCGTGTCGCCGCTGCCGACCAGGTTGCCGATATCGACGGTGCGCAGGCCCACGCGGCCGCTGATCGGCGCGCGCACCTGGGTATAGCCGAGGTTGATCTGGGCCACGCCTTCGGCCGCGCGGTCCGTCTTGACGGTGCCTTCGAGCTGCTTGACGAGGGCCGCCTGGGTGTCGACGTCCTGGCGCGCGATCGAGTCCTGCTGGAGCAGCGTCTGGTAACGCGACAGGATCAGCTTGGCGCTTTCGAGCTGGGCTTCGTCGCGCTGGCGCTGGCCCGTCGCCTGCAGCAGGGCCATCTGGGCCGGGCGCTGGTCGATGGTGGCGAGTACCTGGCCTTCCTTGACGAGCTGGCCTTCGGTGAACTGGATCTTCTGCAGCACGCCGGAGATCTGCGGGCGCACGGTGGCGACGGCGGCCGGGGTGACGGTGCCGAGCGCATCGAGCAGGATCGGAATGTCGGCCTTCTCGGCCTTGCCCACGCCCACGGTGGTGGCCGGGAAGCCACCGCGTCCGCCGCCCGGGCCGCCGGGACCACGGGCGCCCGCACCGGGGCCGCCCGCGCCACGCGCACCGGGCCCACCGGGCGCGGGCGCCTGGTGGGTCAGTTTCCACGCCAGCACACCCAGGCCCGCCATCGCCAGGATGGCGACGATGGTACCGATGATGCGCTTGCGGCGCGTATGCGAGGGTTTGGCGACGATTTTTTCCTTGTCCTTGTCCGGCGAAACAGTCGAGTTCATGCGAATCCTAAGGCGGGGCTGATGTTCAAAAGCACAACAATTATTTCTTGAGAATGTAGCATGCCCTCTCCCGTATTGATGTTTCGTAACGTACAGAGGAGCCGAAGTTGCCGTTACATGGCCGGCGGCGGAATTGGCGCAACAACGCGGATTCTTAACATTGTTTTACACGGAAGACGGCACAAAGCCCGGGAATCCACGTAAAAACGGGCGAGGAATGTTTCCTCGCCCGCCGCGCCGGCATGTGTTCACATATGCATGCCGGACAACATCCTGTTACAAAGCTGAAGGCGCGATGTCCGTCACGGGGCCTCGCACAGGCAGTGCGTCACCGCCGCGAACGGCTGGCGGCGGTCGGCCACGTCGGACAGCCATCCCAGTTCGCGGCCGATGCCGGCCGCCGTCTTGCCCGACAGGGCGCTGGCGGCCAGGTCGGCCGGCAGCAGGCCCAGCTTGACCTGGATGCTCGGCGCCAGCACCTCGTCCAGCCCCAGGCCTTTCGCCAGGCGCTCGGCGAAGGACTCCGGCAGGCGCGCATAGGCGATGCGGTAATCGTCGCCCAGGTTGGCGCGCTTGGCGGCCGAGCGCAGCGCGTCGTTGTAGCTGCCGATGCGATCGACCAGGCCGCGCTCCTTGGCCTGGGCGCCCGTCCAGACGCGGCCCTGCCCCACTTCGTCGATGCGCTGCGGCGTCGTCTTACGCGCCGCCGCCGCCTTGCCGGTGAAGTCGGCATAGATGTGGTTGATGCTGGACTGGACCAGCTGGCCGAAGCGCGGGTCGAGCGGGCGCAGCGGATTGTAGGCGTCGGCCAGCCAGGTCGTCGTCACGCCGGCCGTGTGGATGCCCAGCTTGTCGACGACCTTGTCGGCCGTCGGCAGGATGGCGAACACGCCGATCGAGCCGGTGATCGTCGACTGGTCGGCGATGACTTCGTCGGAGGCCATCGACATCCAGTAGCCGCCCGACGCGGCCACGTCGCCCATCGACACGACCACCGGCTTGCCGGCCGCGCGCGTCAGTTCCAGCTCGCGGCGGATGAGTTCCGAACCGTAGGCGCTGCCGCCCGGGGAATTGATGCGCAGGACCACGGCCTTGATCTGCTTGTCCTCGCGCGCCGCGCGGATCAGGTTCGCCGTCGAGCGGCCGCCGACCATGCCCGGGCCGCCGTTGCCGTCCGTGATGTCGCCGGCAGCGACGACGACGCCGACGGCATCGCCGAACGCCTTTTCCGGATGGCGCGTCACGTATTCCTGGAAGCCCACCTGGCGGAAGCTCTTGTAGCGTTCCTCGTAGGCGCCGCGCTTGGTCATTAGTTCGCGTACCTCGTCGAGGGTCTTGATGCCGTCGATCAGCTTCCAGTCCAGCGCCACCTTGGCCGCGTTGCCGCCCGCCGCTTCCATGCGCTGGGGCAGCTCGTCGATGCCCGTGGCGATGGCGCCGGCCGGCAGCTTGCGCGCCTTCTCGACTTCGACCATGTAGTTGGTCCACAGCGCGTTGTACAGGTAGCTGTCCGCTTCCTGGGCCGCCTGCGACGGACCGTTGCCGATATACGGCTCGGCGAAGCTCTTGTAGGTGCCGACCTTCATCAGGTTGACGGTGACGCCGACCTTGTCGAGCGCGTCGCGGTAATAGTTGCGGTGCTTGCCGAAGCCCTCGATCAGCACCATGCCCATCGGGTGCAGGTAGACCTCGCTGGCGTGCGAGGCGATCAGGTAGCGCTTCTGGTCGTAGCTGCCGCCCCAGGCGACGACGGTCTTGCCGGCCGCTTTCACGCGCTCGACGGCCGCGCCGATCTCGCGCAGCGAGGCGAGGCCGCCGCCATCGAGCTCGTCCAGCAGCAGCACGACGCTGCTGATGTTGCCGTCCTTGGTCGCGGCGTCGAGGGCGTTGAGCACGTCGCGCAGCTGGACCAGGCGGCGCGCGTTGCCGCTCACGCCGGCCACCAGCGAATCGCGCACGCTGCCGGCACGCTCCTCGACCAGCTCGCCCTTCAGGTCGAGCACGAGCGCCGTCTTGGCCGACAACGGCTTCAGGCCGCCGCCGAAGAAGCCCCAGACGATCGCGATGACGATCAGCAGGAACAGCAGGTTGAACAGGAAACGGCGGGTGGCGTCGAGGCCGCGCCAGAAGGCGCCGACACCGCGGCGCAGTGCAGATTTAGGCTTGTCGGACATCGGGACTCCGTAAATATAGATTCAAATGGCACCGTCGTCCCTGCGCAGGCAGGGACCCAATTTCCGCACGCGCAGCCGTACTGCACGCACATTGGGCCCCTGCCTGCGCAGGGGCGACGATCAGGCGGCGACTGTAGCGGGGCTCGCGGTCGCCCGGCGCGAAATCGCGAACAGGCCCGCGAACACGAGCGCGCCGTTGACGATCAGCAGTTCGAGGCCCAGCTTGTAGCTGCCCAGCAGGTACTGCTGATAATGTTCCAACAAAGCGCACAGGATCGGCGCGCCGATGGTCACGAACGGCACCAGGCGGTCGTTCAGGCTGCGCTTCGTCATCATGCCGAAGGCGAACAGCCCGAGCAAGGGGCCGTAGGTATAGCCGGCCACCTTCAGCACCACGCCGATCATGCTGGGGTCGTCCAGCCACTTGAACACCATCACCATCGCCAGGAATAGCAGGGCGAATGCCAGGTGCACGTGGCGGCGCAGGCGCACCTTGGCGGCTTCGGACATGTCCTCGCGGCGCTTGATGCCCAGGATGTCGATGCAGAAGGTCGAGGTCAAGGCCGTGATGGCGCCGTCCGCGCTGGGGAACAGGGCCGAGATCAGCGCGATCAGGAAGATGATCTGCACGGCGGCCGGCAGGTGGCCCATGACGACGGCCGGGAAGATCTTGTCGCCGGTGGCCGCCACGCCCGCCTGCGGGGCGTACAGGTACAGCAGGCCGCCCAGGAACAGGAAGGCGCACAGCACGACGACGAGGACGGCTGTCAGGCTCAGGAGGTTCTTCTGCGAGTCCTCCAGGGTCTTCACGGAGATCGTCTTCTGCATCATCTCCTGGTCCAGGCCCGTCATGGTGATGGTGATGAAGGCGCCGGCGACGATCTGCTTGAGCCAGAAGCCGGGCGCATCGACGTCGGTCGTGAACACGTGCGCCAGGCCCTCCTGCTGCATGCGCAGCAAGGCCTGCGGCGCCGACAGGTCCAGTTCGTGCAGCATGAAGCCGGCGCAGGCGAACAGGCCGAACAGCATGCAGGTGGTCTGCAGCGTATCGGTCCAGACGATGGTCTTCACGCCGCCCTGGTAGGTGTACAGCAGGATCATGCCGAGGATGACGAAGGTCGTCAGCCAGAACGGCACGCCCAGGCTGTCGAGGATGATCGCCTGCAGCACGGCGACGACGAGGTACAGCCTCGCGGTGGCGCCGAACAGGCGCGACAGGATGAAGAAGCCGGCCCCGCTCTGGTAGGCGCGCCGCCCCAGGCGCACGTCGAGGTAATGGTAGATCGAGGTCAGCTTCATGCGGTAGTACAGGGGCAGCAGCACGTAGACGACGGCGATGTAGCCAAGCACGTAGCCGATCAGCACCTGCAGGTAGCCGAAGCCGTCCTTGCCCACGGCCCCAGGCACGCTGACGAAGGTGACGCCGGACAGCGTCGTGCCGACCATGCCGAAGGCGACCAGCATCCAGTTGCTGCTCTTGTTACCGATGAAGAAGCTGTCGTTGTTGGCGTTGCGCGAGGTCGCCCAGGCCACGCCGAGCAGCAGTGCGAAGTAGGCAATGAGGATGCAGAAGAGTAAAGCCGGGGACATTCGGGAAAATGGATTGTTGTCTGATCGCCCAGCAATATACACCAAGAGAGCGCCAGGACAGCGTCAGATCCCCTGCGCCGGCGCCCGCTCGAACGGCCCGATGCACGCCTCCATGGTCTCGTCCCGGCACATCACGAAGCGGGCGCCGGACGGGTGGAAGCGGATGTAGTTGGTGGCGCGGGTGCCGGGCTTGGTGATGTCGCCGGCGCAGTCTTCCTTGCCGTTGTCCTTGACCACGCGGTCGTCGAACTCGTAGAAGCCCTTGGCGCTGGGTTTTTCGGCGATCGTGAATTCGCTTTCGGAGACTTCGCTGGCGCTCTTGACCAGGCTCGTGCCGTCGCCGCGGAAGTGGTAGGTTTCCGAGCAGGCGAGCTGAGGAATGGTCAGCGTCCAGATGCCCAGCAGCGGGTGGCTGGCCGAGGGCGTTGCCGCGTGGGCGCCGATCGCAAGCAGGCAGAGTGCCAGCGTGGCGAGGAGGCGCCGGGGCGCGGTGGAAACGGTAGGCGTATACATGGCGTCCCCTGCAGAAGATGCACGTCATCCCTGCGAAGGCAGGGATCCAATGTTGCATGCACCGCTGCGGCGCCGGCCACATTAGCCCCCTGCCTTCGCAGGGGCGACGTAGGTGTTGCCATTATTGCATAGCTGTCCCAAAAGGGTGGCGCATGCCACCCTGCCGAAAGATCAGCCGTTTTCCGGCGGCGTCTTCGGCTTGGCCGGACGGCGCGGGGCGCGGGCGGCCGGCTTGCGCGACGGGGCCTTATGCGCGGGACGGGAAGATTTCTTGCGCGGCTTCGCGTCCTGGCCCTCGCCCTCTCCCTGGCCATTGTCGACGGTGCCGTCGTCCTCGGCCACGGCATCCGGCGTCACGGTGGTGCCGGGTTCCGGCGCCGGCGCGGGGACCGCTGCAGGCGCCTCGGCCGGCGCATCCGCCGCATCGGTAGCGGCAGCGTCGGCGGCGGCACCCTTGCGGGCGGCCGGCTTGCGCGGGGCGCGCGGGGCGCGGCGGCGTTCCTTCGCGGGCGCGGCCGGCGCTTCTTCCGCGGCAGCTTCCGCAACCGGCTGTTCCGGCTCCGCGGCCGGCACCAGCGCTTCGGCGACGGCGCCGGCAGCCGCTTCGTCGGCTTCCACGGCGAGCGGTTCCTGGGCTTCGGCCAGGTCCGGGGTCGGCGCCGGCCAGGTGCCGCCGCCGGCATCGTCGGTCGCCAGCGGGGCTGCCGCTTCGCCGCCCTGCTCGACCGCCTGCTCGCGGCCCTTGCGGCCACGACCGCCGCGGCGGCGCGGCTCGCGTGCCGGCACGGCCAGTTCGGCCACGGTCTCCAGCACGACTTCCTCGTTCGGCGCCTCGGCCGGGTCGGCGACAGTCGCCGCCGGCAGCACGTCCGCCTCGGCGGCGCGGGCGTTGGCGCTGCGGTACACATAGGTGCCGGACTTTTCGTCGCGGCCGAATTCGAACAGGCCGCGCGTCTGCGCTTCTTCGAGCAGGTTGCCGAAGGTGCGGAAGCCGAAATAGGTCTCGTTGAAGTCCGGACGGCGGCGCTTGAGCGTGTCCTTCAGCAGCGAGGCCCAGATCTTGCCCGTGTCGCCGCGTTCTGCGACCAGGGCGTCGAAGGTCTCGACCACCATCTCCAGCGCCTGCAGCTTGCGCGTTTCCATTTCCTCGCGCTTGCGGTTGCCCTCGTCCGAGGCCGGACGGCGGCCCTGCTGCGGCTGGCCCTTGCGCTCGTCGCGCTTGGCGGCGGCGCGGCGGATCTCGCGCACCAGGTCATCGTAGAAGATGAATTCGTCGCAGTTCGCGACCAGCAGGTCCGAGGTCGACTGCTTGACGCCGACGCCGATCACGCGCTTGGCGTTCTCGCGCAGCTTGGACACCAGCGGCGAGAAGTCGGAGTCGCCCGAGACGATCACGAAGGTGTCGACGTGCGACTTGGTGTAGCACAGGTCGAGCGCGTCCACGACGAGGCGGATATCGGCCGAGTTCTTGCCGGACTGGCGCACGTGCGGGATTTCGATCAGCTCGAAGTTCGCCTCGTGCATCGGTCCCTTGAAGCTTTTATAGCGGTCCCAGTCGCAATAGGCTTTCTTGACGACGATGCTGCCCTTGAGCAGCAGGCGTTCGAGGACGGGCTTGATGTCGAATTTTTCGTAATTCGCATCGCGCACGCCGAGTGCGACGTTCTCGAAGTCGCAGAACACCGCCATGCTGATGTTTTCAGAAGATGAAGCCATGATTGTTGTTTTGTAATGATTGGTGGACAAGCTATCCGGCGATTATACGCAACAACACGGCAGGCAAGCGTGCACATCCGGCCAGCCGCGCGCGCGGACCGGCGCGCTGCTCCCGGTCCGCTACTGCAGCCGGGCCAGCGTGGCGGGGTCGGGCCGGCCGTCGAAGAAGCGGTCCAGGCAATCCTGGAACACGGCTTCGTCGGGCGCCACGTCCGCGAACAGCGTCATGCTGGAGTGGAATTTCAGGTCGTCGGGCGCTCCGAAGATGTCCTCGACGGCGCGGTCGCCGTGCGCCAGCACGGCCTGCGCGCAGGTGCGCAGGCGCGGTCCCAGTACGGGGTGGGCCAGGTAGGCGGCCGCCTCGTCGCCGCTCCCGATCGCATAGCGCTGCGCCATCTCGCTGCGCCCCAGCCCCGCCACCTGCGGAAAGACGAACCACATCCAGTGGCTGCGCTTGCGGCCGGCCTGCAGTTCGGCCAGCGCCGCTCCGTACACGCCCTGCTGGGCCGCCACGAAGCGCTCGAGATCGAAATCCTTGTCCATCGCGTCTCCTCCTTGCGCGCATCCTACCCCCGTTGCGCCGTCCGCGATGTTCCGTCCGCGATTTGCTAGAGTACGCGCCATGAAACCCGAACACCTGCAATTGCTGCTGACCCGCGACATGCCCTTCGGTAAGTACAAGGGCACGAAGATCGCCGACCTGCCGGGCCACTACCTCGGCTGGTTCGCGCGCGAAGGTTTCCAGAAGGGGGAACTGGGCGAACTGCTGGAACTGATGTACGAGCTCGACCACAACGCGCTGCGCGGGCTGCTCGATCCGCTGAGAAGACATCCAGCGGGGCGTTAGCCGGCCGGCGTGTAGACGCCGTCGAAGCGACCCTTGCCACCGCACTGGCCGTTGTCCTGCACGACGAGATAGCGGCCGATGCGCGCGAAGCTTGCCTTGCAGCCGATGTCCGGCATCAGCGGATTGCCTTCGTCGTAGCGGGCGCGCTTGCCGTCGACGCGCAGCAGCCCGCGCATGCGGCCGCCGTCGTTCGCAGCCTCGATCCCGTAAGCGTCGCCCTGGCGCACGATCGCGATCGTCCCCGCCGTGTCCGCGCCCTTCCAGCTGCCTTCCCAGGCCGGCTGCGCATCGACCGGCAGTTCGGTCAGCTGCGCATTCTTCACCCACCCTTTCGACCAGGCGCGGCTCCATTCGCCCCGCACCTCCGTGACCAGGAGCTCCTCGCCCGCCTGGACGCTGCCGTTGCTGCGGCAGGCATCCGCGCGCGCGGGACAGCCGTTGCCGTCCTCGTAGGTCTCGAGCTGCGTGCCGGCGGGCGCATCGACGCGCATCAGGAATACCTGGCCGCCCTGCGCGTGCACGTTCATTGCTGCCAGCATCCCCAGCATCGCGATCGCTCGCTTCATCGCAACCCCTTCATATTCAATTTTTTCGATGATACCTGGCCAAATTACTCGTTTTTCTTTCGGCCTCGGCCTGCCTATACTGTTTTCCATGGACAGGCGATCGCAAAAACCGAGATCGCAAAAAATCGATTATTTTATTTTCGGGTCAGAGCGCGGTTGTTCAGTTGGTGCTCTGACCCCGACCAAACACAAGGAGCCTATCATGATGGAAGTACGCAGGAGCGAAGAACGGGGCGGTGCCCACCACGGCTGGCTGAAATCGAAGCACAGCTTCTCCTTCGCCGACTATTACGATCCGCGCCATAACGGTTTCGGCCCCCTGCTGGTCATCAACGAAGACCGTGTGGCCCCGGCCGCCGGCTTCGGCACCCACGGCCACCGCGACATGGAGATCATCTCCTACGTGCTGGACGGCGCGCTGGAGCACAAGGACAGCATGGGCACCGGATCCGTGCTGCACTACGGCGACGTGCAGCGCATGAGCGCCGGCAGCGGCGTGCGCCACAGCGAATTCAACGGCTCGCAGACCGACGAAGTCCACTTCCTGCAGATCTGGATCCAGCCGAACGTCAAGGGCATCGCGCCGAGCTACGAGGAAAAGCACTTCTCGGCCGAGAGCAAGCAGGGCAAGCTGCGCCTGATCGCCTCCGGCGACGGCCGCCAGGAGTCCGTGCTGATCCACCAGGACGCCTCCATCTACGCCAGCATCCTGGACGAAGGCGACAAGGTCGAGCACGACCTCGATCCGGGCCGCCTGGCCTACGTGCACGTGATCCGCGGCGACGTCAGCGTCAACGGCGTGCCGCTCAAGGACGGCGATGCGCTCAAGATCGGCCGCGAATCGAAGCTCGTGCTGGACCATGCGGAAGCGGCCGAAGTGCTGCTGTTCGACCTGCCGGGCGAATGAGCGGTACGTGACCTGGCAGGACGTGACGCCGGTGCCGCGAAAAAATGCGGCGCCGGCAGTCTTTTTGCTGCCACAATTGCCATGAAATGTGACATCGGGTGCGTATAATCAAATCCCGAATGCAACTTTTATGGCCATCCCGTCATGAACCAGCAACCCAGCGTCCTCGTCGTCGAGGACGACGTCCACATCGCCCACGTGCTGAGCTTCATGCTCGAGCGCCAGGGCTATGTCGTCACCCATGCCGCGGACGGCCGCGCCGCCGTCGAGCATGTCGTCTCGCAGCCGCCGCCCGACCTGGTGCTGCTGGACGTGATGCTGCCCTTCGTGGACGGCTTCGAGATCATCGGCCTGATCCGCGCCCAGCCGGCCTGGGCCGAGACGCCCGTCCTCATGCTGACGGCCAAGAACACGGAGCGCGACACCGTGCGCGCCCTGGACGCCGGCGCCAACGACTTCATCATCAAGCCCTTCCAGCCGCAGGAACTGCTGGCGCGCCTGCGCCGCTACCTGAAACCGGCTGCCTGAACGCGCACCGTTCGTCGGGCCGGCCGGTCGCGGACGCCGCCGTCGACACGGCGGCGCGATGCGTTTCCAGGCATGCACTGCTCGCGCCACCCCTACCGGGGAACTGATAGTATGCAGAAAAAACTGAACATTCGTATGCATACGGAACCGCTACGCGACCCCGCCCGAGAGCGCGCCCTGGAAGACACGCGCCCTGGCACCGAGGTGCCCGCGCACCTGCTCGACCATCCATTCGACGACTTGCCTGCCGGCGTCGTCGTGCACGGCAGCGACGGGCACGTCTTGTCGGCGAACCGCCACGCCCTGGAGCTGCTGGGACGCGGCACCGACGAAGCGGTGGGACTGGAAGCGACCGTCCCCGCCTGGCATTTCATCCGCGCCGACGGCACCCCGATGCCGCCCCACGAATTTCCCGCCAACCACGTGCTGCGTACCGGGGAACCGGTGCGCGACCTCGTCGTCGGCCTGCCGGCGCAAGTGGCCGGCGGCGTGCGCTGGATGCTGGCCAATGCGCAGCCGGAGCGGCGCGACGGGCGCCTGCGCGCGATCGTGTGCTTCACCGACTGCACCGCGCTGCACACGACGCGGCTGGCGCTGGAACGCTCCGAAGAGCGCCTGGCGCTCGCCCTGCGCGGCTCCACCGACG
This sequence comes from Massilia paldalensis, assembly GCF_044901715.1. NCBI lineage: Bacteria > Pseudomonadati > Pseudomonadota > Betaproteobacteria > Burkholderiales > Oxalobacteraceae > Massilia > Massilia paldalensis. The sequence continues at coordinate 711,580 of NZ_JBJCIU010000001.1, read as the reverse complement.
CCCCCTGGGACTGGGACATGGTCAGCGGCGCAACCTACTACTCGCCGCGCTGGTGGGAGCTGGTGGGCTATGCACCGGACGAGCAGGAGTCCGACGCCACCACCTGGATCCGCATGGCGCATCCGGACGACCAGTCGCGCATCGCCGGCTTCCTGGCCGAGCTGCTGGCCAGCGGGCGCGAGCACTTCGGCATCGAATTCCGCCTGCGCCACCGGGCCGGCCATGACGTGCCCGTGCTGGCCCGCGGCTATATCGTGCGCGATGCCGACGGCCGGCCGCTGCGCATGTCCGGCACCACGGGCGACCTCACCGAGCGCAAGCACGCCGAGCGGCGCATCTACGAGCTGGCCTACTTCGACCACCTGACCGGCCTGCCGAACCGCCGCTTCCTGACCGAGGAACTGGGCAAGGTGCTGGCGCGCGCGGCGCGCTCGCAGCAGTACGGCGCCGTGATGTTCCTCGACCTGGACAACTTCAAGGTCCTCAACGACACCATGGGCCACGACGTCGGCGACATGCTGCTGCGCCAGGTCGCCACCCGCCTGCGCACGGCGCTGCGCGAGTCCGACCACCTGGCGCGCCTGGGCGGCGACGAATTTGTCGTGGTGCTGGAAAACCTGGGCACGGCGAAGGACGACGCCATCGGCGAAGCCCAGCTGGTGAGCCGCCGTATCCTCGACGCGCTGGGCGTGCCGTTCGACCTGGTCGCCTGCGAGTGCTCCACCTCGCCCAGCATCGGCACCACGCTGTTCGACGGCGACCGCACCGGCATCGACGTCCTGCTCAAGCAGGCCGACCTGGCGATGTACCGCGCCAAGGCCGAGGGCCGCAACACGATGCGCTTCTTCGACCCTGGCATGCAGGAAGCGGCCGCGCGCCAGGCCGCGCTCGACGGCCAGCTGCGCGACGGCCTGGCGCGGCGCCAGTTCGTGCTGCACTGCCAGCCACAGTTCGCGCCCGACGGCCGCCTGGCCGGCGCCGAGGCCCTGGTGCGCTGGCAGCGCGACGGCGCCGACATGGCCCCTCCCGTCGGCGCCGGCGAATTCATCGGGCAGGCCGAGGCATCGGGCCTCATCGTCCCGATCGGCATGCAGGTGCTGGAGGAAAGCTGCGATTTGCTGGCGCGCTGGGCGCGCGACCCCTGCCTGGCCGCGTTGCCGCTGGCCGTCAACGTCAGCGCGCGCCAGCTGCGCGACCCGGGCTTCCCGGACGCGCTGGCCGCCATGCTGGCCGCCAGCGGCGCCCCGGCCGGGCGCCTGACGCTGGAGATCACGGAAAACGTGTTCGCGGCCAAGCTGCCCGACCTGATCCCGCGCATGCAGCGCCTGAACGAGCTGGGCGTGCAATTCGCGCTGGACGATTTCGGCACCGGCCCCTCGTCGCTGGCCTACCTGCAGGACTTCCCGTTCGCGACGCTGAAGATTGGCCGCGCCCTCGTGCATGCACCCTACCACGACGGCGCGGGCGCGCATGGACGTCCGCTGGTCGAGGCCATCGTCGCGCTGGCCCGCAAGCTGGACCTGGGCATCATCGCCGAGGACGTCGAAGACGAGGCCCAGCGCAGCCTGCTGGCCGACTGCGGCTGCGACGTGCTGCAGGGCTACCTGCTGGGCCGGCCGGTGCCGGCGGCGGAATTCGAGCGGATGTACGGGGCGGCCGGCACGGCCTGACGCGCTGGCCTTGCCAAGCGCACGGCCCCCGTACGCGTCAAGCGGTCAATCGCAGGCGAAGTACCCGTTGCCCAGCTTGCCGTGATCGGACATCTGCCAGAAGAACACGCGCTGCTCCTTGCCGGCGACGACCCGGGTGCCCTCGCACAGCGCGGTGACGTTCCCCGGCCCCGTGGGCGGCCGCTCCGCGCAGGCCGCGCGCCAGGTCGCGAACGCCTCCATGCCATCGGCACGGATACCGAGTTTCCTTGTCTTGTTGAGCTGCTTGGCGACCGCCTGGCAGCGGTCGACCATCTCCTTCTCGACGTCGCTGTCCTGCGCGAACGCGGCGGCGCTCGCCGTCGCCAGCGAGAGCGCCAGGATGGCATTGGTCATCATGGTGGGTGCAGCCATGGTTGCCGTCCGTGTCAGTTGTGAATGTACTTGGCGAACACGTCGCTGAAATCGCGCTTGGTGTGCGTATCGAGCATGGCCGTGTTCAGTGCCCCCAGCAGTTCGCCGTACTGGGTGACGAGGCTGCCTTCGCCCGGCGCGATGTTGAGCTTGTGGACGGACGCCGTCGCCTCCAACGCGCGCAGCGCATTCTCGCGGCATACCGCATCGCGCCGCTGCTGCTTGCCGATCGTGATCAAGGCCTTGTAGATGTCCTTCAGCTGCTCGATGAAGCTTTTCTTGACGTCGATGGAAAACTTGACGTCGTCCACGCTGAACTTCAGCTCGACGTCCATGTCCAGCGTGCCGGCCGTCTCGATGCTGACGTTGGACACGCGGTGCGACGCATAGTCGTAGCGCTTGATCGACCGCTTCGACGACACGGCCGAATCGCCATCCACGTGGATCAGGGCGAGATTGGTGAAGCAGTACTCGTCCTTCTTGCTCTTGATGAGAAAGAAGATCTGTTCGCCGTCTTCCGTGAACAGGTAATCGTCCGCGTCGACCTTGTTGTAATCGGCCGGCCCGACGATGACGCCGATATCGCTGATGCCCAGTGCTTCCGCCGCCAGTTTCTTGAACATGGTTTTCCCTCGTCGTGAAAGTGAGAATTCGAATTATTCGTTGCGAGGCCGCCGCTAGCCGTGTTTTTTCAGGAGAAGGTCCACGCACAGCGGAAGAAACGCCAGCCACCCGCAAACGAGGCTGATCGTACGGTAACGCCAGCCCAGCGGCGTGAAATGGGTGCGCGGACGCCAATAGAAAGCCGCCAGGCGCGTGGAAATTCCTTCCGCTGTGCGCTGCCTCTCAGCCAGCACACGGAATACGAGGCCAATCAGCAAGCCAATGACGAACAGGACAATTGCGGGATTGGTCAGCATCTTCCAGCGCAGGTCTTCCGATGAGCAAACCGCCGCGGCCTGCCATTGCAATACGCAGTATAGCGACTGCGCTGTCGCCCGAAGCTCTCCAAAAATCACATGTTCCTACGCCGGTATCGACGACGCTACGCGCATGCGTTGCTCCCTGTTCCATGTCTTTTGGCCGATGCAATCCGCAGGCGCGGCAGCTAGCATGGCCCGCGCAACCAGAAAGGAAAGCGGACCATGACCGATACCGACCATTCCACCAACCCAGTCCGCCTTCCCATCGGCACCAGCGACGGCGTCGTCTTCGACGTCGTCGCCTGGGGCCCGGCGCAAGCGGCCGTCGACGTCAGCGTGGCCTGCATGTTCGAGCACGAGATGGGCGGTGCCGGCATGGCGGGCGGCCTGCTGGCGCTGGACCGGGCGCTGGGCGGCCAGCTGGCGCGCCTGCGCACGGCGGGTGCCTTCCGCGCGCAGCCGATGGAAACGCTGCTCGTGACGACCCCGCCACCGGGCGTGGCGGCGCGCGCCGTGCTCGTGATCGGCATGGGCGACCCGGCGGCCCTGGACGGCGAGGTGCTGCGGCGCGCCACCCGCGTCGCGATGCGCGAAGCGATCCGCTACGGCGCAGCCTCGATGGCGTTCGCCCCCAGCGTGCTCGATGCCGGCCATACGGACAACGCCGCGCTCGACATGCAGCACGTCATGCTGGACGGCATGCTGGGCGCCCTGCGCGCCGAACACATGCTGGCCGAAGCGGGCCTGGCCACGCCGCCCCTGCTGCGCCACTGCAGCTTCGACGTCGGCGCCCCCCGCGTGCACGCGGCCGGCGCCGGATTCGCGGCGGCGTTCGCCCAGCTTACGCAGGCTTCGTGAGCGAATACGCGATCTCCGTCGCGCCGACGGGATCGCGGCGCCAGCCCTGCGCCGCATAGAACCGGTCCGCCCGCGTGTTCGCGCCCGTGCTCAGGTGGATGCGCGCGTAGCCCAGGCCGAAGAGCCAATCGACGGCCAAGCCGAGCAGCGCCTTGGCAATGCCCCTGCCCTCGTGGCCGGGGCGGACGAACAGCGCCCAGATCGCGCCCTGGTCCTTGTCCGCATAGCAGAAGGCGACGACGTCGCCATCGTCTTCGGCCACCCAGCCGCGGCCCGACTTGTCCAGGAAATCCTCGTACATCTGCAGGGTCACGCGGCCGGGGTCGGACAGCACGTTTTCCGTGACGGACAAGCGGATGCGCGACATGGCGGGAATGTCGCGGTGCGCTGCCTGGCGAAAGACGAGCGCACCCGTCACGGCTTGGCCTGCAACTCCACCCAGAACGTCGTCCCCTGCCCCTCGCGGCTGTCGAACCCGATCGTGCCGCCATGCTCCTCGACGATCGCCTTGCAGATCGACAGCCCCAGTCCGGTACCGCCCTTGCGCCGCGAGTCGGCGCCGTCGGCCTGGGCGAAGCGCTGGAACACGCGGCCGCGGAAGGCTTCCGGGATGCCGCTGCCCTCGTCGGCCACGGACAGGCGCACGCGGTCGCCGTTGGCTTCCACGCGCGTCGTCACCGTGGTGCCCGGCTCGGAAAACTTGATGGCGTTCGACAGCAGGTTGGTGAGCACCTGCGTCATGCGGTCGCGGTCGATGGCTGCGCGCAGGTCGCCCGCGTCGGCGCCGCCCGCGCAGGCGATCCGCACGCCGGCCTGGTCGGCGAAGCTGCGCATGGCGGCCGCCGCGTCCTGCACGAGCGGCTGCAGCGGCTGCACTTCGCGCTGCAGGGCCATGCGGCCGGCTTCCATCTTCTGGATGTCGAGCACGTCGCCGATCAGGCGCACCAGGCGCCCGGAGCTGGCGTTGGCGATGCCGACGAGTTCCTGGGCGTCGTCCGGCAGGTCGCCGGCGATGCCGTCGGCCAGCAGCGCGAGCGAGGCGCTGATCGAGGTCAGCGGCGTGCGCAGCTCGTGCGAGACGGTGGCGACGAATTCGTTCTTCATGCGCTCGACTTCCTTGCGTTCCGAGATGTCGTGCATGAACACGGTCAGCACGGCGCCGGCGCCGCTGCCGGCCAGGCCGGTCGTCATCTCGACGGGGATTTCGCAGCCGTCGCGCGTGCGCAGCGTGCGTTCGCTGCGCAGGCCCAGGATCTCCAGGTCGCGCCGTTCGAAGAACTGCGCCAGCATCGTGTAGGTGCGTTCGTGCAGGCGCCGCGGCGCGATCAGCTCGACGACGTCCCGGCCCAGCGCTTCCGCGCGGCGCCAGCCGAGCATGGTCTCGGCGGCCGAATTCCAGTCCGAGACGCGGCCGCACATGTCGATGCCGATGAAGGCATCCTGGGCCGCCTCCAGGATGGCGGCCGTGCGCTGCTCGTTGGCGGTGACGGTGGACAGCGCCTCTTCCAGCTCGTGCGTGCGCTGCACGACGCGCTGCTCGAGGGTCGCGTTCAGGTCTTCCAGCTCGCGCTTGCGCCGTACCAGACTCGCGACCAGGGCATTCAGGGTACGGCCCAGCGCGCGTACCTCGCGGTAGCCGCGCCGCATCTCGATGGGCTCGACGCTGCCGGCCCGGATCCGGCGTGCCGACTCCGCCAGTTCGCCCAGCGGGCGGGTGATGCGGCGCGCCAGCGCCACGCCGGCCACCGAGAACAGCAGCGCCGCCAAGACGCCGCTGGCCAGGCCGTATTCGCGCAACTGGCGCACGGGGGCGTAGGCGTCATCCACTTCCTGGCGCACCAGCACGGTCCAGCCCAGGCCCGGATAGTCACCATAGCCACGTCCCTGCGCATAGCCGACCAGGTAGGACTTCCCGTCGGGCCAGGGTTCTTCGAGATAGCCCCAGCGCGTGTCGCCGCGGGCGGCCTTCAGGCTCGCCAGCTGCAGCTGCTTGCCGGCCACGTCCTTCGGGCCGAGCAGCACCTTGCCGCCCGTATCGACGATCAGCGCGTCGACGTGGCGGCGCCGCGCGATGCCCGCCATGACGGAGCGCTCGACGTCGCGTGCCCACTCCCAGGACAGGTGCACGCCCAGCACGCCGCGCACGGCGCCGTCCTCGACCACGGGGAAGGCGACGTCGACGAAGCGCCAGGGCTCGCTGCGCTTGGGGAGAAAGTTCACCAGTTTCACGGCCTCGTGCACGTCGCCCGCGTGGATGCCCTTGAGGGCGTTGCCGAACCACGGACGCTTGGACACGTCGGCGCCTTCCAGCACGCCGCGCGCCGAGGCTTCGACCCGGCCGTCCATGCCGGTCACGCCGATCCAGCTGTAATAGCCGTAGCTGGCCTGCACGCGCTCCAGCGCCGCGCGCCGCTGGGCGGCCGGCACGTCCGGGCGCAGTTCGCGCAGCTGGGCGATCAGGCTCACTTCGCGGTAGCGCTCGAACATGCCGCGTTCGAGCTTGTCCGAGGTCTGCATTGCCATTTCGGCAAGGCCGCTGCCGATGCTGGATTTGACTTGTTCGCTGGATTTGCGCTCGATGACGCCGACGAGCACGAGCGTCAGGGCGATGGAAAGGAGGACGAACGCGAGCGCCAGCCAGGCGCCGAGGGCGCGCGGCCGCAGGCGGCGCAGCAGGGTCGAGTATATTGACATGGTGGGGCGAGACTAGCACAGCTTTGATGCCATGAGGAACTTCATGGTACCGCTACCGCAACGGCGGCGTAAAGCGAGGAGGCGGGGTTGTGATTTCCGCATTGAAACCCCACGTAGGTCGGGCGCGACCCCGGGAGCCGTACGGCCATGTCCGATTTCCGGTAAACTCGCCATTTACACCTGCCCTAGACCGTTTCAGGAATCGCCATGCAAGACAACGCCGCTTCGCCCGCCCTCGTCGACTATGTCACCTCGTGCACGCTGCCCACGCCCTGGGCCCAGTTCACCCTGCACGCCTTCGTCGAGCATGCGACCGGGAAGGAGCACCTGGCGATGACGCTGGGCGACCTGTCCACGGGCGAGCCGGCGCTGGCGCGCATCCACTCCGAGTGCCTGACCGGTGACGTGATGTTCTCGCAACGCTGCGATTGCGGCGCCCAGCTCGAGACGGCGCTGCAGCGCATCGCCGAGGAAGGCCGTGGCATCCTGCTGTACCTGCGCCAGGAAGGGCGCGGCATCGGCCTGGTCAACAAGATCCGCGCCTACCGCCTGCAGGAAGCGGGCGCCGACACGGTCGAGGCGAACCTGCAGCTGGGCTTCCAGGCCGATGCGCGCAGCTACGAGCTGGTGCTGCCGATGCTGGAGCAGTTCGGCATCGACGCCGTGCGCCTGATGACCAACAACCCGCGCAAGATCGCCGCGCTGGGCAAGTTCGGCATCAAGGTCGCCGAGCGCGTGCCGCTGCTCGTCAACCGCAACGCCTACAACAACAACTACCTGAACACCAAGGAAGCCAAGCTGGGGCACATGATGACGGCGGCCGACGAAGCCGCGCCCGTCAGCGAAGCGTAAGACCCCTTCGGTGTGAATCTGGCAAGATAGGGCTGCCCCGACCGCGCTTCCCGCAGTTCCGCGGTTCCCACTTGCCTGCCGAAGGATGGAATGCGCCCTGCCCTGCCAGCATTCTTCATCGTCCTGCTGCTCGCCGCGCTGCCCGGCGCCGGCGATGGCGCAGCACCAGCCGCCGTCGCCGCCCGGCCCCAGGCGCCATTGACACCTCCAGCCGCCACGGCTCCCGCTACCATCCCACACGCCCCCGCGCCCGCCCCCGCGCCCGCCCCCGGCGAGACCGACGACGCGGCCACGCTGCCCACGCCTTCCGGCGCCGCCCAGCAGCTGTATTCCGCCGCGCGCGCCGACCTGCTGCAGATCCGCATGCTGCTGCGCAACGGCCGCAGCCAGTCGAGCGTCGGCTCGGGCTTCCTTGTCGGCACCGGCAACCTGGTGCTGACCAACTACCACGTCGTGTCGCAGATGGCGCTCGATCCGGAGGTGTACCTCGGCGAATACGTGGACACGGACGGCAACAGCGGCCCCATCGAACTGCTGGCCGTGGACGTGCTGCACGACCTGGCCGTGGTGCGCGTCAACCGCCAGGGCACGGGCTTCTTCGAGGTGCCCCGGCATCCCGTCGCGCTGGTGCAGGGCCAGTACCTGTACTCGCTGGGCAACCCGCTCGACCTGGGCTTCGCCATCTCGGAAGGGTCGTACAACGGCGTCGTGCGGCGCAGTTTCTATGAACAGCTGATCTTCACGGGCCCCATCAATGCGGGCATGAGCGGCGGCCCCAGCGTGACGGCGTCCGGCATGGTGGCGGGCATCAACGTGTCCAAGCGGCGCGACGGCGAACTGGTCAGCTTTCTCGTGCCCGTGGCCTATGCCCAGGACCTGCTGCGCAAGGTGGCGAACCAGCCGCATCCGCCGCGCAACTTCAATCCGCTGATCGGTCAGCAGCTGCTGGCGCACCAGCGCGAGATGGTCGATCGCCTGCTGGCCGAACCGCTGTCGATCAAGAGCATGGGGCCCTATCGCGTCCCCGTGCGCGAATCGCAGCAACTGCGCTGCTGGGGACGATCGAACTTCCGCGCCGAGGCGGCCTACACGCTCGACTCCGTCAGCTGCGCGATGGAAGCGGCGATCTATGTCTCGGACACCCAGCAGACAGGCCACGTGTCCATCACCCACCAGTACCTGCGCTCGAGCAGCATGCATCCGCTGCAGTTCGCGATGCTGGCCAGCGCGCGCTTTCGCGTCGACCGCATCGGGTCCAGCCGCGACACCCGGCTGACGCGCCCCTCCTGCACGGAATCCTTCGTGCACACGGCCACGCTGCCGCTGCGCGCCGTCACCTGCGTGCGCGCCTACCGCAAGTTCGCTGGCCTGTACAACTTCACGCTGCTCACGGCCAGCACGGACGACGCCCAGGCCAGCCTGCAGAGCCGCGTCGACCTGGCCGGGGTCTCGTACGACAACGGCATGCGCGCCACCCGCGCCTTCCTGTCCGCGCTGGGTCGCGCGCAACGGCCCGCGAGCACGCTGCCATGAGCGGGCACGGCGTCGTGAGTCCCTCGTTCGCGGGTCCCTGGTTCATCGAACTGCTGGCGCGCAACGGCGACGTCCTCGCGCGCCTGCGCGTCGACGCGCTGCCGATCCGCATCGGGCGAGGCTACGACAACGACCTGATCCTCGACGACGACTATGCCGCCGCCAGCCACGCCGTGGTCGAGCGCGACGCCGCCGGCCGCCTGCTGCTGCGCGACCTCGGCTCGCGCAACGGCATCGTCGTGCGCGGCAAGCGCCTGACCGAGACCGTGCTCACGGACGACACGGTGGCGCGCATCGGCCACACGGCGCTGCGCGTGCGCAGTGTCGGCTTTCCCGTGCCGCCGGAACTCGTCGACCGCACCTTCCACGGCTGGGAAGGCGCCTGGCCCGGCATCGCCGGCATCGCCCTCGTCGCCGCGTTCTCGCTGCTCGTGGGCTGGCTGGGCGACACGCAATACTACGAACCCGTGCGCTACTTCGCGGCGCTGGCCTGGGGCATCGGCGGCGCGCTGCTGTGGGGCGGCGCCTGGGCGCTCGCGAACCGCCTGTTCGGCCGCCACGCGCGCCTGGGCCGGCACCTGTTCATCGTCGGCTGCGGCGTCGCCGCGCTGGCCGCCTACGCGCTCGTGGGCAGCACGCTCGGCTACGCCTTTTCGCTCGAGGCGTTCACGCACTACGCCTCGCACGTCGCCACGCTGCTGCTGGCGGGGATGGTCTATTTCCACCTGTGCACCATCCGCCCGCGCCAGCGCCTGCGCTACCGCTGGGCCTGCGCCGGGCTGGCGCTGATGGGATCGAGCCTGATCCTCGTCGCCAACGTCCAGCGCACAGGACGCCTGGCCGACGAGCTGGCGATGTCGGTGCTCATGCCGCCCGGCGTGCGCGTCAGCCGCGACCGCGGCATCGACGAATTCATGCGCGACGTCGAAGCGCTGAAGGAGCCGCTGGACAACAGCCGCGGGCGCAAGCTGGGGGATGACCTCGACCAGGACTAGCGTGCCGCATTTCGCGCCACGTGGCGGCGCAGGCCGCATGCAACGCCACTCCTCGCACGTCACGAACTTCCGGACGTTTGTCACGGCATTCCCTGTCCGCATCGCCCGCCTGTCATCGCCCCGTCACGTACGCGAATTACAGTGGCGCGGTCCTGCTTCGTATCGGCATGGCAACAATATACAGCAACATTAGTTGCATTATAGAAACCTCAACGTCCGGATAACCGTTATGACCTCACGACGCAGTTTCCTGCGCGGCAGCGCCCGCGCCGGTATCGCCGCCGCCACCTATGCCGCCTTCCCGCCGTCCATCCAGCGCGCGCTAGCAATCCCCGCCAACAATGCGACGGGCACCATCCGCGACGTCGAGCACGTGGTAATCCTGATGCAGGAGAACCGGGCGTTCGACCATTACTTCGGCACCCTGGCCGGCGTGCGCGGCTTCGGCGACCGCTTCCCCATTCCGCTGACGGAGGGGCGCAATGTGTGGCAGCAGCGGCTGGCGAACGGCACCGTCGTGATGCCCTTCCACCTGGACGGCAGCAAGGGCAACGCCCAGCGCGCCAACGGCACGCCGCACGACTGGAACGACAGCCAGGCGGCCTGGGACAACGGCCGCATGGACCAGTGGCCGCGCTACAAGAACCCGATCTCGATGGGCTACTTCAAGGAAAACGAGATCCCCTTCCAGTTCGCGCTGGCCAATGCGTTCACGCTGTGCGACGCCTATCACTGCGCGATGCATACTGGGACCGACGCGAACCGCTCGTTCTTCATCACCGGCACGAACGGCGCCGTGCCCACCGGCACGGCCTTCGTGACCAATGAGTGGGATGCCATCGACGGCACGGCGAGCGGCGTGAACACGGGCTATACCTGGACCACGTATGCCGAGCGCCTCGAGGCCGCCGGCGTCAGCTGGATCAGCTACCAGAACATGCCGGACGAATGGGGTGACAACATGCTGGGTGCGTTCCGCCAGTTCCGACGCGCCAACATCGCGTCGGGCTACCCCGTCTCCAGCGGCGGCGCGCCCGGCCAGCCCTATACGAGCACGGGCCAGGCCCTGCCCTACCACGCGTACGACGCGGCCACGGACAACGTCAACAACCCGCTGTACAAGGGCATCGCCAACACGCTCCCGGGCACCAAGCCCGAGTCGTACCTGGACGCGTTCAAGCGCGACATCCGGGACGGCAAGCTGCCCCAGGTCTCGTGGGTGAACGCGCCGTCGATCTACTGCGAGCACCCCGGTCCGTCGAGCCCCGTGCAGGGCGCCTGGTTCATCCAGGAGGTACTGGACGCCCTGACAGCCAACCCCGAGGTCTGGAGCAAGACCGTGCTGATCGTCACCTACGACGAGAACGACGGCTACTTCGACCACGCGCCTTCTCCGTCCGCGCCGTCGCCCGACGGCCAGGGCGGCTATGCCGGCAAGACCACGCTGGCCCAGTCGGACCTGGCGGCCGAGTACTTCACGCACGGCCGGCCCGCCGGCAGCACCAAGCAGCCCGCGCCGGACGGCCGCGTGTACGGCCCTGGCCCGCGCGTGCCGATGTTCGTCATTTCTCCGTGGAGCCGCGGCGGCTGGGTCAATTCGCAGGTGTTCGACCATACCTCGGTGCTGCGCTTCCTGGAGGCGCGCTTCGGCGTCAAGGAACCGAACATCGGCCCGTTCCGCCGCGCCGTGTGCGGCGACCTGACGAGCGCCTTCAATTTCGCGACGCCCAACGCCGAAGCCTTGCCGACCCTGCAGGGCCGCAAGGACCGCAGCCAGGCCGATGCCCTGCGCGCCGCGCAGCAGCGCCTGGCGCAGATCGCGCCGCCGGCGTCGCCCCAGCAGCCCGTGCAGGCCACGGGCACGCGGCCCTCGCGCGCGCTGCCCTATGAACTGGCGACCCTGTGCGAGGTGCAGCCCGGCGCCACGATGAACGCGGCGCGCGTGGTGCTCAGCTTCGTCAACACGGGCCGCCAGGCCGCCGTGTTCCACGTGTACGACCGCAAGAACCTGGCCGCCGTGCCGCGCCGCTACACCGTCGAGGCGGGCAAGTCGCTGGCGGATGCGTGGACGCCCGCCGTCGGCGGCGGCTATGACCTGTGGGTGCTGGGCCCGAACGGCTACCACCGCCACTTCACGGGCAGCGCGCTGCGCGCCGTGGCGGCCGGCCAGCCGCGCCCGGACGTGCAGGTGCGCTGCGACGCGAGCACGGGCGAGCTCGTGCTGCGCCTCGTGAACGCCGGCACGGCGCCCTGCACCTTCAACCTGGCCGCGAACGCCTATGCGCAGGTCCGCCAGATGTACACAGTGGCGGCGCGCGGCGAACTGGTCGTGCGCCTCCCCGTGGCCGCGAACGGCTACTGGTACGACTTCAGCGCCACCGTGTCGAGCCAGCCGGACTACGTGCGGCGCTTCGCCGGCCGCGTCGAGACGGGCCGCCACACGGTCAGCGACCCGGCGCTGGGCCTGGCCTGAACCTGACCCGCGGCCGGCGCGCGCCGGCCGCTCACTCTTAACGCTATCGACAGGATTCCCATGCATCCCATCTTCCGCAACTTCGCCCTCGGCGCCGCCATCGCGCTGGGCGCTCCCTTCGCCTCGGCGACCGTGCTGACCTTCGACGACATCGTCGGTCCGGACGGCTATGCCGCCGTCCCCGCCAACTATGGCGGCCTGGACTGGTCGGCCTCCGGCCTGTCCGTGTTCACGGGCGAGCAGGCGCCGTTCACCGCCCATTCCGGCCAGGGCCGCGTGACGACCGACTGGATCGACGGCGGCGCGGTCGCCAGCACGATCCGCTTCCTGGCGCCCACGGTCTTCGACGGCGCCTGGTTCTCCGGCTACGCCGACAGCAGCGTGCGCTTCGACCTGTACTTCGGCGGCCAGCTCGTCGCCAGCTCCACGTCGCTGCAATTGTCGGAGTCGCCGGCCTTCCTGGACGCGGGCTGGAACGGCGCCATCGACACCGTCGTCGTGTCCAGCGCCTTCCAGGCATCGTACGTGATGGACGACCTGACGTTCGAGAGCGCGGCCCAGGTACCGGAACCGGGTTCGCTGGCACTGATGGCGGCCGGGCTGGGCCTGGCCGGCGCCGTGCGCCGCACCCGCACCCGCACCCGCTCGGGAACCCGGGCCGGCTGATCAGGAACGCAGGGGCAGCCGCGCCGCCGTGCGCCCGCCGAGCTGCCCATCCGGCATGCGCTGCATGCGCGGCAGCGTCAGCACGAAGGTGCTGCCCTGGCCATTGCCTTCGCTATGGGCCGTGACGTCGCCGCCGTGCAGTTCGGCCAGACGCTTGACCAAGGCCAGGCCCAGTCCCAGTCCTCCCTCGGCGCGGCCGGCCGTCCGCGTGCCCTGGGTGAAGGAGTCGAACACGCGCGGCAGGAGCGCAGCGTCGATGCCGATGCCGTCGTCGCGCACCTCGACGGCGATCTGCTGGTCGTCGGCGCGCAGTTGCAGGCGGACGTGGCCTCCTTCGGGCGTGTACTTGGCCGCATTGCCGAGCAGGTTGGCCACGACCTGCACGAGGCGCTTGTGGTCGCCCAGCACGCTCGGGTGCCGGTCCGGCAGGTCGACGTCAAGCCGGTGGCCACGGCGCGCGATCTGCAGCTTGACCTGCTCGACGGCGTCGCTCACGGCGTCGACCAGGTCGACCGGCACCTTGTCCAGCGCGATCAGGCCGCGCCGCGCGCGCGACACGTCGAGCAGGTCCTCGACCAGGTGCACCATGTAGTCGGTCTGGCGCTTGATGATGTCGCTGGTGCGGCGCATCTGCGCCGGATCGCAGTTGCCCAGCTTGAGGAACTCGGCGGCGGCGCGGATCGGTGCCAGCGGATTGCGCAGTTCATGCGCCAGCAGCGCCATGAAATCGTCCTTGCGCGCATCGGCTTCGCGCAGCGCAGCCAGCGCCGTCTCGCGTTCGCGCTCCGCCTGTCGTCGTGCCGCGTCGTAGCGTTGCAGCACCAGGGCGAAGACCCAGACCACCGCCGTGAACAGGGCTGCCATGCCCCAGACGAGGAAGGCGATGGCGGTGCCGATATCGATCGCTTTCGCATGCAGGGCCATGCTGGTCGCGGCGCCGAGCAACACCGGCACGATCAGCGCCGACAGCAACAGGCGCCGCGTCACCCAGGCGGCGGGACCGGAACCGTGCACCGCGACCATCATGCCCTCGGCCGGCCGCAGTGCCAGCACGCCCAGCGCCAGCAGGATGAATGACAAGGTGGTCGGGAGCGACGTGCCCTTGCCCGGCAACAGCGCATACAGGAAGGTGTCGCGGAACACGTAGCCGGCCATCGTCAGCAACGCCATCAGCAGCAGGCCCAGTGCAAGCCACTGGCCCCAGCGCAGCATGCGCGGCCATTGCATGCAGGCCAGGCTGGCGCCCAGCGCCAGGAACATGGCCGCGGTGACGGGCGAGGACAAGGTAAACGCGTACGAATCGACACCGAGCGCGAATGGCGCCGGAGCTTGCTGCACCGCGTGGCCGCCCAGGATGGCGACGGCGCCGGCCGCGACCAGCGCCGCCGCCGCGACGCCCTGCACGGAGCGTGGCGCGCTCGCGCGGGTCTGCGACCACAGCGCCAGGCTGGCCAGCAGGAACAGCGTGGCGGTCATCGGCACCAGCCTGGGCAGCCCAGGCGCCAGGGACGTCAACCAGTCGATGCCTGCGGCCCAGCCCGCAAGGCTGATGACGGAAATGGCAACGCAGGCGGTCGCGCAGAATACGGGCAAGGACGTGGATGAGGTATTCGCGGGCGGCATGCGGGGTCCCGGTGTTCGGATGCGCCGATTCTACCGTAACGGCCGTTCCGGCCGCGCCGCCCTGACCCGCTTCCCTCAGTGTGCGCCAGCACGCGCCAAGATGGCTTCCAGCTGCAGGATGTCGAGCGGCTTGACCAGGTGGTGGTCGAAGCCCGCTTCCAGCGAGCGCTGGCGGTCGCTGTCCTGGCCATAGCCGGTCACGGCGATCAGCAGCGCGCCGGCGGTCGCCGGCTGGGCCCGCAGGTGGCGGGCCAGCGCGTTGCCATCCATGTCGGGCAGGCCGATGTCGAGCAGGCACACGTCCGGCGCGAACGCGGCGGCGCGCGCGATGGCCGCGTGCGACCCGTGCTCGACGGCAACCTCGTGGCCGGCCGCTTCCAGCAGCATCGCCAGCAGCGCGGCGGCATCGACGTTGTCGTCGACCACGAGGATGCGCAGCCGGCGCGCGGCCGCCGTCCCCGTGCCGTTGCCGGCAACCGCGGCAGCGCCGTCGTCCTGCCGGGCGGCGGCGCGCGGCAGGCACACGGTGAAGGTGCTGCCCCGTCCCGGCCCCGCGCTGTGGCAGCGCACCGTGCCGCCGTGCAGTTCGACGAGGCTGCGCACCAGCGCCAGGCCCAGTCCGAGTCCGCCCATCGACCGGTCCGAGGTGCGCTCGCCCTGGGTGAACAGGTCGAAGGCGCGCGCGGCCAGCTCGGGCGTCATGCCGATGCCGTCGTCCTCGACCTCGATGCGGATCTCGTGCGCGTGCACGTCCGTGCGCAACTGGATGTGGCCGCCCTCGTCGGTGTACTTGGCGGCATTGCCGAGCAGGTTCGTCAGCACCTGGACCAGGCGCTTCTTGTCGCCCATGACTTCGGCCGCCTGCGGCGCCAAGCGCAGGTCGAGGCGGTGGCGCCGTGCCTGCACCAGCGGCGCGACCTGCTCGACGGCGTCGGCGGCGATCTGGCTCACGTCCAGGCGTGTGCGCTCCAGGTCGACCAGGCCGCGCGTCACGCGCGACACGTCCAGCAAGTCGTTGATCAGGTGCGTCATGTGCTCGACCTGGCGGGCGATGATGCGGCTGGTGTTGCGCATGCGCTCCGGATCGAGCTGGCCCATCTGCAGCAGCTGGGCCGCCGCGCCGATCGGCGCCAGCGGATTCCTCAGCTCGTGCGCCAGCATCGCCAGGAACTCGTCCTTGCGCTGGTCCGCCTCGCGCAGGCGCTCGGCCAGCTTGCGGTCGCCGATGTCGAGCACCACGGCGACGACGCCGCTGGATGCCGTGCTGCCTTCCGCGCGCACCGGCGCCACCGCCTTGCTGACCCAGGCCGCGCTGCCGTCGGCGCGGCGATAGCGGTTCTCCAGGTTGAACGGGCGGCCGTCGGCGGCCAGGCGCTCGAGCAGCGCCCGGTTTTCGCCGGCATCCTCGTCGTGCACCAGCTCCAGCAGCGAACGTCCGAGCAGGTCCTCGCGCCGGTGGCCGACGATCTCGCAGTAGCGGTCGTTCACGCGCACCAGGCGCCAGTCCATGTCCGCCTCGGCGATGCCGGCCGCGTTCTGCGCGAAGAGCGAGGCGACGTGGGCCTCGCTCTCGCGCAACGCGGCGCGGCTGCGTCCCGCCTCGATTTCCGCCAGAAGCGCCTGTTCGCGTGCCTGGGCCGCGCGGCGCTGGCGCGCCAGCGTGACGGCGCCGTCGACGCGGGCGCGCAGCTCGCGCGCGCTGAACGGCTTGACCATGTAGTCGTCCGCGCCGGCATCCAGGCCCTCCACGCGGGCCTCTTCGCCGGCGCGCGCGGACAGCAGGATCACGACGACGCCGGCCGTGGCGGGATCCGCGCGCAGGGCCTGCAGCAGCGCGAAGCCGTCCATGTCCGGCATCATCACGTCGGACAGCACCAGGTCCGGCAGCGGACCGGCACGCACCGCGGCCAGCGCCGCCGCGCCGTTGCCGCAGGCATCGACGCGGTAGCCCGCTTCCGCCAGGATGCGCGCGACGTAGCCGCGCATGTCCGCATTGTCGTCGGCCAGCACGATGCGCGCGCCCGCATGGTCCGGCACGGATGCCGGCGGCAATGCCTCGGCCGCGCCGCCGACCCAGCCGAGCGCTTCCTCGACCCAGGCGCCGGCGCGGGCGGGCGCAGGTGCGTGCGCATGTTCGGGCGCGGCGGGCGCCGCATGCAGCTTCTCGGGCGGCAGGTGGGCATTGCCGAACGGGATGCGCACCGTGAACACGGTGCCCTGCCCGACCGCGCTGCGCACGCCGATCGTGCCGCCGTGCAGCTGCACCAGCTCGCGCACCAGCGACAGGCCGATGCCCGTCCCTTCCACCGAGCGTCCGCGCTGCCCCTCGACGCGGTGGAAGCGGTCGAAGATGCGCGGCAGCTCCCCGTCCGGGATGCCGACGCCGCTGTCGGCCACGGCCAGCTCCGCGGCGCCGCCGTGGGCCCGCAGCGCCACGCCGATCGCGCCGTCGAGCGTGAACTTGAACGCGTTCGACACGAGGTTGAGCACGATCTTTTCCCACATCGCGCGGTCGATCCAGACGGGCTCCGGCAGGGTCGGGCAATCGATCTGCAGCGCCAGCCCCGCGCGCTCGCAGGCCGAGCGGAAGTTGCTGGCCAGGTCGGCCGAGAAGGCACCCAGGTCGGTGGGCACGAAGTGGGCGTCGTCGCGCCCCGCTTCCAGGCGGCTGAAGTCGAGCAGGCCGTTGACGAGGCGCAGCAGGCGCTGGCCGTTGCGCTCGATGAGCTGCAGGCGCTCGCGCACGCCGCCGTCGGCCCCGTCCAGCAGTTCGCCCAGGGGCGCGAGCATCAGCGTCAGCGGCGTGCGCAGCTCGTGGCTGGCATTCGAGAAGAACACCGTCTTGGCGCGGTCGATCTCGGCCAGCTGCTCGGCGCGGCGCTTCTCGACCTCGTAGGCCTCGACGTTGACGAAGGCGGTACTCATGTGGGCGGCGATGCGTTCGAACAGCGTCGCGTAGTCGCGGTCCAGGCGCCGGCGCGGACTGAGCCCCGCCACCAGGAAGCCGTAAGGGGCGTCGCGGCGCGCGCTCAGCACGGGCACCACCAGCGCCTCGTCCAGCGGCTCGGGCCAGGGCGTGCCCGGCACGGCGCCGCCGGTGCGCGCCGCGAGGCCCTGTACGGGCACGGCCTGGCCGCCCTCCAAGGCTGCGGCGAACGGCCAGGTGGCGGCGCCGTCCAGCGCCGCCTCGGCGGGCACGAGCTCGTCGCCGATGCTGCCGGCGCGGCCGGCCAGCGTCACCGTGCCGGCCGTCGCGTCGTACAGGTAGGCGAGCACGAACGGCGCCTCTTCCGGCATCTGGGACAGGACCGCGGCCGTGCTGGCGCAGACCTCGGCGGCGCCGCGCGCGTTCGAGCTGTGCTCGGCCACCTGGCGCAGCAGGCGCTCGCGGCGCTCGGCCAGCACGCGGTCCGTCGTTTCCGTCACCGCCGTGAAGATGCCCTCCACCGTGCCGTCCTCGCCGCGCACGGGCGAATAGCTGTAGTAGAAATAGCACTCTTCGACGTAGCCGTAGCGATTCAGCGGCAGCAGCTGGTCCTCGGACCACGTCGCCTCGCCCGTCGCCATCACGTGGTCGAACATGGGGCCGATGATGTCCCAGATCTCGGACCAGACCTCGAATCCCGGCCGGCCCAGCGCCCACGGATGCTTCTGTCCGGGCACGGGCGCCCAGGCATCGTTGTAGATCAGCGCGCGCGTCTCGCCCCAGTACAGCACCATCGGAAAGCGCGAACCGAGGCAGATGCTGACGGCCGAGCGCAGCGCGGGCGACCAGGTGTCGATGGGGCCGAACGGCGTAGTCGACCAATCCTTGGCGCGGATCAGGGCGGCCATTTCGCCAGGGAAACTCAGGAAGGGGTAGCGGGAGTGGAGGTCGTCGGACATGCGCAAGGAGAGGTTGTGGCCCGCGTACGGGCCAGGGCGGGCTGCCAGTCCAGCAGCCGCGACAATGACGGTATTCTGACATATCCGCCCCCATGCATATATAGCTGAATTGTCGAGTCCGAAGGCAGCGATTGACATATGTTCTGGATTGCAACATCATCGTTCCATGCCCGCGCCCCGCCGCCATGCCGTCTTCGTGCTCGCCTGGATCCTGTTCTGGGCGCTGATGATATTGGTGGCCGTGCAGGACTACATCCGCAACGAACACGGCAGCGCCTTGTGGAAGCCGGTGCTGTGGGAAGGCTCGTCCGCCCTCGTCACCACCGTGCTGGCGCTGATCCAGGTGCGCGGCTCGCGCGCCGACGACCGCCTGCTCGGAACGCCCTGGCGCTGGTTCGCGCGCCAGGCGCGCTGGCTGCCCATGTACTGGATCGCCTTCGTGCCGCTGGCGTTCGGCCTGCGCCACGGCGTGTACGCCCTGGCCGGCGAGGTCTACCACCACGATCCGCCGGCGCGCCTGTTCCTGTACGAATCGATGAAGATCTCGATCTTCGTGGGCCTGTTCACCGTGATCCGCTTCGGCATCAAGTCCTGGCGCGCGCTGCTGGAAGCGAAACTGCGCGCCGAACAGGCCAACGTGCTGCTGGCCGAGGCGCGCCTGCAGCGGCTTGGCCAGCAGATGCAGCCGCATTTCCTGTTCAACGCCCTCAACACGATTTCCTCGCTGATGCACACGGACGTCGACAAGGCCGACGCCACCCTCGTGCAGCTGTCGGACGTGCTGCGCGCGGCGCTCGCGCTGGGGGAGCGCCACCAGGCGCCCCTGCGCGACGAGCTGGCGCTGGCGCGCGGCTATGCCGGCGTGATGGCGGCACGCTTCGGCGCGCGCGTGGAACTGGAATGGCACATCGACGATGCGCTGCTGGCGCGCGACGTGCCGGCGATGACCCTGCAGCCGCTGCTGGAAAACGTGTTCAAGCATACGGTGGAGCGGCGCCGCGGCCTGACGCGCATCGCCGTTGGCGCGGCGCGCGACGGCGATGCGCTCGTGCTCAGCGTGGAAGACGACGCCGGGCGGCTGCAACCGTCCGCCCTGCCGGCACCGGCGCATGGGGAAGTCGGAGCGCAAAGAGAAAGCGTGGCTGCCGCCGCGTCGATCGACGGCGGCTACCGCGGCGGCATCGGCCTGGCCAACCTGCGCGCGCGCCTGCAGGCGCTGCATGGGAAGGAGGCCAGCCTGACGCTGGCCGAGCGCGCGGGCGGCGGCGTGCGTGCCGAGGTGAGGCTGCCGTGCGCCTCCTGATCGTCGACGACGAAGCCCCGGCGCGCGCCCGGCTGCGCCGCCTGCTCGACGGCCGCGACGGCATCGCCGCCGTCGAGGAAGCAGCCGACGGCATCGAGGCGCTGGCACGCATCGAGACGTTCCGGCCGGACGCGCTGCTGCTCGACATCGAGATGCCGGAGCTGTCCGGCATCGAACTGGCCGCCTCGTTGCCCGAGCCGGCGCCGCTGGTCGTGTTCGTGACGGCCTGGGACCGCTATGCGCTGCAGGCGTTCGACGCGCGCGCCATCGACTACCTGCTCAAGCCCTGCGACGGGCCGCGCCTGGAACGTGCCCTTGCGCGCCTGCGCGAGCGGCTGCGGGAACGCACGGCGGCCCGGCTCCCCGCCACGCCACCGGCGGCTGCGTTGCCCGCGCTGCCGCTGCGCCAGCTGCTGGTGACCGAACGGGGCGTCACGCGCGTCGTGCCCATCGCCGACATCGGCTGGATCGAGACGGCCGACAACTACGTCGTCCTGCACACGGCGGGCGGCAGCCCCCTGCTGCGCCAGACATTGGCCGGGTTGCTCGAACGCCTGGGCCCCGGCTTCGTGCGCTGCCACCGGCGCGCGGCCGTGCAGCTGTCCTGGATCGAGCGCGTGGTCGCGCTCGACAAGGGCGATGGCGAACTGCTGCTGCGCGGCGGCGCGCGTGTCCCATACAGCCGCCAGTACCGCGCCCAGGTCCTCGAACGCCTCTGACGCCGCGGCCGACACACGATCACGAAAGCGCTTGACAGCGAAATATGACGGGAATAATATGAGCTCCATCATATTTCGTCGAGGCCGCCATGCCCACCGATGCCAGACAAGCCCGCCGCCAGCAATCGCACGAACGCATCCTCGATGCGACCGCGCAGCAACTCTACCGTTCCGGCATCGCCGGGGTCGGCGTGGCCGACGTGATGCGCCAGGCCGGCCTGACGCACGGGGGCTTCTATGCCCACTTCGCCTCGCGCGACGCGCTGCTGGTCGAGGCCGTGGAACACGCGGGCCGGCGCAGCAACGCGGCCCTGGCCGAGCGCCTGCGCGGACGCGCGGGCGCGGGCAAGTCGCCGCTGCGCCTGCTCGTCGAGGAATACCTGTCGGAAGCCCACATGGCCAGCATGGAAGCGGGTTGCACCGTCGCGGCGCTGGGTTCCGAGATGGCGCGCAGCAGCGACGGATTGCGCGAAGCCTCGGCCGGACGCGTGCGCGCTCTGGTCGATCTCGTGCGCGACGCCTTGCCGCCGGGCAGCGGCACCGACAGCGCGACGGTCATCGCCGCGACCATGGCCGGCGCCATCCAGATGGCACGGGTGCTCGGCAAGGACAAGGGCGGCCCCGACATCCTGCGCGCCTGCTCCGCTTCCCTGCTGGCGCAGTACGACAGGGGGCAGTACGACAGCGACACCCCCGCCCGCTGAATGTTTGCAAGGCCGGCCGACGCGCCGGCCTGTTTTTCGACCCCAGATATGACGCACGTCATATTTTTTAATGAAACCGCTGAAGGAGCATGCTATGAAACTCGAAAATGCCGTGGTACTCGTGACGGGCGCCAACCGTGGACTCGGCCTGGAATTCGCCCGCCAGGCACTGGAGAAAGGTGCGGCCAAGGTGTATGCCGGCGCGCGCGATCCTGCCTCCATCACCCTGCCGGGCGTGGTGCCGGTCCGCCTGGACGTCACCGATCCCGCGCAGGTCGCGGCCGCGGCCGCCGCCTGCGGCGACGTCACGCTGGTGGTCAACAATGCCGGCATCGCTCAGCCGGGCAGCCTGCTGGACGCCGACAGCATCGATGCGATGCAGCGCATGCTCGACACCAACGTGTTCGGCGTGCTGCGCGTGAGCCAGGCCTTAGCGCCCGTGCTTGCCCGCAACGGCGGCGGCGCCTTCCTGAACGTGCTGTCGGTGGCGAGCTGGGTCAGCAGCCCGTTCCTGCCGGCCTATGCCGTGAGCAAGTCGGCCGCCTGGAGCCTCACCAACGGCCTGCGCCTCGCCCTGCGCGAACAGGGCACGCAGGTGCTGGGCATGCACGTGGGCTTCATCGACACCGACTTGACCCGCGGCATCGACGTGCCCAAGCTGCAGCCGGCGCACGTGGTGGAACGCACCTATGCCGCGCTCGAGGACGGCCAGAAGGAAGTGCTGGTCGACGAGCTGTCGCAGAAGATCAAGCTCGGCGTGGCCGCCGAGCCCGGCATCTACCTCGACATCATCCAGCGCTGAGCGCCGGCGCCCGGCCGGTGCCGGCCGGGCGGATACGCTTACTTGGCGGCGTCCTGGATCTTCTCGCCGGCGCGCTCGACGGCACGGCCGGTCGCCGCGGTGGCGTTGCTTGCGCCTTCCTTGACGTTCTGCGCCGCTTCACGCGATTCCTGGCGCACTTCGGCGCCGGCTTCGCGCGATTTCTCGGCGGCGCGGTCGGCGGCGGCGTCGATCTTGGCACCGGCACGGTCGGTCGCGGCATCGATGCGGTCGCCGGCGCGTTCAGCGGCGGCGTTAGCCTCGGCGGCGCCCTGGCGGGCTTCGGTCGCGACTTTCGCGCCGGCATCGTCGATGGCCTTGCCCGCTTCCTGGGCCGGACCCGTGTTCGGGTTGTTATCGGCCTTGTGGCAGCCGGTGGCCAGGGCGGCGACGGCGAGCAGCATGGCGGCGAAGGTGGTCTTGTTCATGGTGGTGGCTTTCATGTTGATCTCCTTGAAGAATGTTGTAATTTAGATTACACGTTTCTGAGAAAACGTGGCTCACGATACGTACGCCGTGCTCGCCTGGCGTGCGCGCATCCGGTTCGCCCCCGCATGCACCCGGTCCGCCACATTCCGCTCGCCCGCGCGGACACGGGGGCCTAGTCTCGACGGCATCGACCACCACCGGAAACGCCGCCATGTCCACGACCGTCCCGCCCGTCGCCCACCAGGGCCGTTACTTGTTCCTCGACTGGGTCCGCATCCTCGCGTTCTTTGTCCTGATCGTCTACCACGTGGGCATGTACTACGTGTCCTGGGGCTGGCACGTGAAGAGCCCGGATGCCGGCCGCGGTCCGGAGCCGTTCATGCTGCTGTCCGCCCCGTGGCGCCTCGACCTGCTGTTCCTGGTGGCGGGCGTGGCGTCCGGCTGCATGCTGGCACGGATCGCCCCGGGCCGCTTCCTGCGCCAGCGCAGCTGGCGCCTGCTGGTGCCGCTGCTGTTCGGCATGCTCGTCATCGTGCCGCCCCAGTCCTACTTCGAGGTCGTCGAGAAGCTCGGCTACGACGGCGGCTACGGCGCCTTCATGCGGCTGTACACGAGCGGCTACCACGGCTTCTGCCGGGATGGCTGCCTGATGCTGCCGACCTGGAACCATCTGTGGTTCGTCGCCTACCTGTGGACCTATACGCTGGTGCTGGCCCTGCTGGCGCTGGCGCTCGGCCGCCGCTTCGAGGGCGTGCTGGCGCGCCTGGCCGCGGGCGCCGGTGCCTGGCTCACCGGCTGGAAACTGATCGTGCTGCCGGCCGCCGTGCTGGCACTGGCACGCCAGCTGCTGATCGCGCGCTTCGGCGAAACCCATGCGCTGGTCGGCGACTGGTACCTGCACGCGAAGTACCTGCCCATGTTCCTGTTCGGCGTCCTGCTCGCACGTGTGCCCCAGGTATGGGCGCGCATCGAGGCGCTGCGCTGGCGCTGCCTGGCCCAGGCGCTCGGCGGCTGGGCCGTGGCAGTGCTCTGGTGGGCGCTGCCGGATGATGCCGTCGGCGCCGACCTGATGCCCTGGCTCCTGCCCGTCATGCGCTGCGTCCACGGCTTGCTGGCCTGGTCCGCCATCCTCGCCGTGTGCGGCTTCGCGCGCCGCCACCTGGACCACGACGGCCCGGCGCGGCGCTACCTGACGGAGGCCGTGTTTCCCGTCTACATCCTGCACCAGACCCTGATCGTGACGCTGGCCCATGCGTTCAAGCCCCTGCACCTCGTAGCCGGCGTGGAGGCCATCGTGCTGGTCGTGCTGACGGCGGTGCTGTCCTTTGCCGGCTTCGAGCTGGTGCGCCGGGTGGCCGTGCTGCGCCCGCTGTTCGGCCTCGGCGCTGTTCCGCCGCGCACCGCACAGCGGGCCGTGCCGGTGGCGGACGCCGCGTGAACCTGCGGGCGGCGCGGGCGCGCGGACGAATCAGTGCGTCGCGGTCGTGCGCTGCGGCTGCTGGGTGCCGGACGAGGACAAGGACGAGGACGAGGACGCCGCCGGAGAGGAGGACATGGCCGGGGACGAGGACGAGTGCTGGGCCGCTTGGACCGCGCGTTCGCCCTCCGACTGCAGGGCGGCGGCGCTGCCGTCGCGCTCGAACGGGTCGCTGAACTGGCGCAGCGCCTCCTGCTGGCTGCGCAGGCCGCGTTCGGTCTCCTCGCTGGCCGTGCGGGCGACCTCGTCGGCCAGGGCGCGCGCCGTGCGGGTCGTGTTCTGCACGTGCTGCTCGGCCACGCGCGCCAGGTCCACCTGGGCGTCGGCGGCCAGGCGCGAGATGTGCTGCTGGTAGGCCCGCAGCTTGTCGGCGGCCGGCTGGGTGCGCGCGGCGGCGGCGCTCAGCAATTCGCCCTGGTGGTCGGCGCTCAGGACCTTCTGGCCGGCCAGCGTCGTTTCTTCCAGCATGGTCTGGGCCAGCTGGATGTTCAGGCTGACCATCTGCTGGAAGGAGTTGAAAAAGGATTTCGAGATGTCGTTCATGAAGGCGGTCTGGGCGTCCAGGTGGGTGCGGACGGCCGGGCTCACGGACTGCGCGAACGGATACGGATACATGCGGTGCCTCCTCGGTGTGAATTGTCCATGGGTTGTCGGACCGTGGCGCCGGCATGGCAGGCGCCACGGGAGCTCACAGCCTAAGGTTGCGCCGGCCTCGCCGCTTGATCTGGACTAATCGTGCCGGGCTTGCCATTCGCCGGGTCCGGCCGAGGCTGGCGCGATAATTGCATCGGCACCCGTATCTGAACTCGTCCGGGAGCCCCCATGTTTTTGCCTAACGATGTGATTCAGTATGCCGGTCCGCTGCGTACGATCCGGGTGTTGTGGATCGACCGCCCGCGCGCCCTGGCCTATACCTTCGAGCTCGGCCTGGCCCATAGCCAGCCGCGTACCCATCCCCTGGCCACGCTGGTCGAGGACGTGCAGGAGGGTCGCGCGCGCCTGCTGCTGCACGACCCGTACGCCGCTCCGCCGCCGCCGCCGCTGCTGCCGCAGAAGTACCGCGACCTGCAGAACAAGGCCTGGGACATCGTCAGCGCCCTGCAGGCGCAGGTGCCCGGCCTGTACCAGCCGCGCGAGCGCGCCGCCATGGTGGCGCGCTGCGCCGAGGAGTACGGCGTGTCGCGTCCCAGCGTGCTGCGCTACCTGCGCCGCTTCTGGGAACGGGGCCAGACCGTGGATGCCCTGCTGCCCGACTACGGCAACTCGGGCGCCCGCGGCAAGACCCGCGGCGTCAGTGCCGGCGTCAAGCGCGGGCGCCCGCGCAAGTCGGGCGACCATCCGGGACTGAATACGGATGCCGACATGCGCGCGACCTTCCGCGCCGCGGTGGCGCGCTACGCGGCCACGCATCCGGAGTTCTCGCGCCGTGCCGCCTACCGCCAGATGCTGGCCGACTACTACCGCGGCCACGCGCCCGACGCCGTGCCGACCTTCGGCCAGTTCAACTACTGGCTGGACAAGGACGGCGCCCCGCCGCAACGTTCCGCCGCCCGCCGCAGCGCTTCCCCAGCCGCCGCAGCGGTGCAGTCTGTCATGCGCCTGTAACTTTCCAGTGCGCCCCGGCCCATGATGGTGCAGCGCCGCAAAGCGGGCCGGGCGTGCCATTTTCCCCTATCGAGATCGCATGGGCTTACCCGCTACAGGTGCGTCTTTCGTGCGCTGCAAAACAAAGTCTGATTTGCAATAAATAAAGTACGCACCTGATTCCATTGCGCACTCGTACCGACGTTCCTCCAGCGGGGCACAAAACAAACATTATTTGAAAATAGGTGCTTACGACGAACTTACATCCTGTCCGGATCGTAGCTCACTTTATTTTCTACGTAGATTTATCCTCCGGAATCTGCCTTGCTGGCACGGCTATTGCTGAAACACAAACTGAAGAAGAAGTGTTCCTGCAATAACCAGCCGAGGTGCGGATGAAACGTTTGACAAGGTCGCTGACGCGACGCGAATTCCTCCACCGGGCCGCCGCAGTCGGCGGTTCCGCCCTGTTACTCAACACGATGAACGCCTGGGGCATGGGCATCGCCTCCCGCGCCGGGACGCCGCCGGCCCTGTCGGGCAGCGGCAAGGGCAAGAAGGTCGTGGTGCTCGGCGCCGGCCTGGCCGGCATGACGGCCGCCTACGAACTCGCGAAGCTCGGCTACCAGGTCGAGGTGCTGGAAGCGCGCAGCTTCGCCGGCGGCCGCTGCCAGACGGCGCGCAAGGGGTTCAGCCTGCAGGAGCTGGGCGGCGAGATGCAGACCTGCCGCTTCGACGAAGGCAACTACATCAACCACGGCCCGTGGCGCATTCCCCTCGACCACCAGTCGACGCTGTACTACACGCGCCAGTTCGACATCCCGCTCGAGGTCATGGTCAACGACAACGACCACGCCTGGGTCTACATGGAAGATGCGGGCCCGCTGTCGAAGCAGCGCCTGCGCGCCGCCCAGGTCAAGGCCGACATGCGCGGCCACGTGGCCGAGCTGCTGGCCAAGTCGGTCCAGGCCAAGAGGCTCGACGCCAGCCTCACGCCGGACGACCAGCGCCTGCTGCTCGACTACCTGGAGCACGAGGGCGCGCTGCGCAAGACGGACCTCGTCTACCGCGGGCGCAACGGCCGTGGCTGGGCGGTGCCGCCGGGTGCAGGCCTGAATCCCGGCAAGCCGTCCGATCCGCTCGGCTTCCACGAGCTGCTCGCGTCCAAGGTCGGCAAGGTCTACAGCGCGGTGCAGGAATTCCCCATGCACGCGACCATGTTCCAGCCCGTCGGCGGCATGGACCGGATCGCGCAGGGCTTCGCCAAGCGCCTGGGCAAGAAGATCCGCTACGGCACCGAGGTGCAGTCGATCCGCCAGTCGCCGGACGGCGTGACCATCGCCGTCAAGGACGTCAAGAGCGGCAAGCTGTCGCAGGTGAAGGCCGACTGGTGCCTGTGCGCGATGCCGCTGTCCGTGCTGCGCACCGTCGACAGCGATTTCTCGGACAACTTCAAGGCCGCGATGAAGTCGGTGTCGTATGCGCCGGTCGGCAAGATCGGCCTGCAGATGAAGCGCCGCTTCTGGGAAGAGGACGACCAGATCTACGGCGGCCACGTGCTCACCGACATGAAGGGTATCAACACGATCTCCCTGCCCTCGTCCGGCTGGCAGACGAAGAAGGGCGTGGTGCTGGGCTACTACCACTATGCGCTCGATGCGATCGAGGTCAGCGCCCTGTCCCCCGCGGAGCGCGCCGAATTCGCCGTCGCCGCCGGCGAGAAGATCTTCCCGGCCTACCGCGACGCCTACGAAAACGCCTTCTCCGTCGCCTGGCACCGCGTCCAGTACAACCTGGGTGGCTGGGCCGAATGGGACGAGGCCGGCCGCGAGAAGGCCTACCCGACGCTGCTGGCCGGCGAAGGCCGGGTCATGCTGGCCGGCGAACACCTGAGCTACCTGACCGGGTGGCAGGCCGGCGCCATCGAATCGGCCTGGCAGCAGATCGAACAACTCCACAGGAAAGCCAACGCATGACCTTCAGCACGCACCTCGCACACGTCATCCATGCAGCCTTGCTCGGCACGGCCGCGCTGCTCGCCAGCGCCCCCGCCGGGGCCGACACGATGGACGGCAAGACCCTGTTCGCCAAGAACTGCGCGGCCTGCCACCAGGCCAACGGCAAGGGCATCCCGGGCGCCTTTCCCGCACTGGCGGGCAATGCCTTCGTGCAGGGCGCGCCCGTCGACGTGGCCACCGTGCTGCTCAAGGGCCGCGGCGGCATGCCCGATTTCTCGGGCAGCCTGAACGACGGCGACATCGCCCAGGTACTGACCTACGTGCGCAGCAACTGGGGCAACAATGCGCCCGCCATCACCGAACAGGAAGTGGGCGCCCAGCGCACCGCCCTGGGCGTGGGGCCCGCCACCAGCAGCCGTTTCGGCAACAAACACTAACCACAGAGAGAACCCATGAAGAAGCCATCGATCGCGCTGCTGTCGTCCACCGTGCTGCTGCTGTCCGCCATCCTGCCCCTGACCGCCGGCGCCCAGGACATCGTGCGCCACAAGCTGCCGAACTCCGACTTCCCCATCGCCCAGGCCGTCACGATTCCGCCGGGCGCCACCATCCACTTCATCAGCGGCCAGGTGCCGCCCACCGTCAACAAGGGCGCCGACCCGAATTCCCAGGCCGCCTTCGGCGATATGAAGACCCAGACCGTCGGCGTGCTCACCAAGATCCAGGACATCCTGAAAGGCATGGGCCTCTCCATGGGCGACGTCGTCAAGATGCAGGTCTTCCTCGTCGGCGATCCGGCCAAGGGCGGCAAGGCCGACATGGCCGGCTTCATGGAAGGCTATACCCAGTTCTTCGGCGGCAAGCAACCGAACCTGCCGGCGCGCGCGGCCTTCCAGATCGCCGCGCTGGCCAACCCCGGCTGGCTGGTCGAGATCGAGGTGGTCGCCGCCAAGAAATAAGCTCCCACGCTTCGCCGTTTTGCCCGCATCGCTGCCGTTCGCACCACGTGTTCATCGCAACGTAGTCCAATAACAAAAGGGGTAATCCATGAAGAAGGCCATCATCCATTCCGGCGTCGCCGCCGGCGTCCTCACCTGCAGCATGGGCCTGGCGCACGCCGCCGACGACAAGCCCGCGGCGCCCGACGACGTCGTGCCCGCCGCGGCCACGCCGGCCGTCGAAGCCGGGCCCACCAACGCAGGCGTCGTGATCGTGACGGGCACGCGCGCATCCGGCCTGAAGGTCGAGAACAGCGCCTCGCCGATCCAGGTGCTCGACTCGAGCTCGCTGCAGCGCACGGGCCAGCCGGACCTGATCCAGGCGCTGTCGCAGAACCTGCCTTCGCTGAACGCCCAGGCCTTCGGCGGCGACATGGCCAACATGACGCTGTCGGCGCGGCTGCGCGGCCTTTCCCCCAACAACACGCTGGTGCTGGTCAACGGCAAGCGCCGCCACGGCACGTCGAACCTGGCCGTGCTGGGCGGCCCCTACCAGGGCGGCGCCGCGGCCGACCTGAACTACATCCCGGTGGCCGCCATCGACCACATCGAGGTGCTGCAGGACGGCGCCGCGGCGCAGTACGGCACCGACGCGATCGCGGGCGTGGTCAACATCATCCTCAAGCAGAACTACAAGGGCGGCACCGCCAACGTCAACGGCGGCGGCTACGGCGACGGCGGCGGCCACACGGGCGACGGCACCGCCAATATCGGCCTCGCGCCCTTCACCGACGCCTTCCTGAGCCTGACGGCGGAAACCAAGTACCACGGCTTCTCGGACCGCGGCGGCATCGACCCGCGCGTCAACGATCCAGCCAACCTGGCCGCCATGCCGCAGCTGCAGAACCATCCGGGCTACCCGTACGTGAACCACATCTCCGGCGACGCCCAGTACCGCCAGCACATCTTCGCCGCCAACTTCGGCGTCGACATCACGCCCGACCTGAACCTGTACAGCTTCGCCACCTACGGCAAGAAGAAGGCGCGCGCGTTCGAGAACTACCGCACCCCGGACCGCCTGCCGAAGCTCTATCCGACCGGCTTCTCGCCGCAGGAAGTCTTCGACGAGAAGGACTGGGCCTTCACGGCCGGCATCAAGGGTAAGCTGCCGGGCAACTGGAACTGGGACCTGTCCAGCACCTACGGCAAGGACACGGCCGACCTGGGCGTGGCGCACTCGGGCAACGTCTCGCTGTTCAACGACACGGGCGCAACCCCGACCGAGTTCCATGCCGGCCAGTTCGTCGCCAGCCAGTGGACCAACAACCTCGACGTGAACCGCGAGTTCGACGTCGGCTGGGCCACGCCCCTGACCTTCGCCATCGGCCTGGAACACCGCCGCGACGAATACGAGATCGGCGCCGGCGACGCCGCCTCGCGCTACAAGGAAGGCTCGCAATCGTTCCCGGGCTTCTCGCTGACGGACGCCGGCAAGCACAGCCGCAACAGCAAGGCCGGCTACATCAACTTCTCGTCGCAGCCGATCAAGGACTGGACCGTCGACCTGGCCGGCCGCTACGAGCACTTCAGCGACTTCGGCAACGCCAAGGTGGGCAAGCTGACCAGCCGCTACGACTTCAGCCCGGCCGTGGCCCTGCGCGCCACCTACTCGAACGGCTTCCGCGCGCCGACGCTGGCCGAGTCCTACTATTCGGCCACCAACGTCGGCCCGCGCACGGCCTTCGTCCAGCTGCCGCCGAACTCGCCGGGCGCGCGCCTGGTCGGCGTGAACGGCCTGCGTCCGGAAGCCTCGACCAACATCAGCGCCGGCATCGTGCTCAACCCGGCGCCGAACGTGGCGATCACGGCCGACGCCTACAAGATCACGATCCGCGACCGCATCGTCGGCTCCGGCTCGCTGTGCGGCTCGGGCGGCGCCG
Organism: Massilia paldalensis; assembly: GCF_044901715.1. NCBI lineage: Bacteria > Pseudomonadati > Pseudomonadota > Betaproteobacteria > Burkholderiales > Oxalobacteraceae > Massilia > Massilia paldalensis. Next base: position 681,143 of record NZ_JBJCIU010000001.1, on the reverse strand, counting down.
TCAACTCGCCGGCCGTCACGGCGGCGATCCTGGCCAACGGCAACGTGCTCGATCCGAGCGTGGTGCAGACCGGCATCAACATCTTCTCGAACGCCGTCAACACCCGCACCAGCGGCCTGGAGTTCGTCGCCACGCTGAACAGCAACTACGGCAGCGCCGGCCGCGTCGACTGGTCGCTCGCGGCGAACTACAACCGCACCGAGGTCATCAAGATCAACCAGGCCCCGGTCGAACTGCGTCCGCAGACGCTGCTCGACCAGACCGCGATCTCCGACCTGGAAACGGCCTCGCCGCGCGTGCGCGTGAACCTGGGTGCGCTGTGGAAGATGGGCAACTGGACGGTGAACCTGCGCGAGAACTTCTTCGGCAAGTCGTCCGAGCTGCAGTCGTCCGACGGCGCCACCTACTACGAGACCGAGATCAAGCCGACCGCCCTGACGGACCTCGAAGTGAGCTACCAGTACAACAAGGCCTGGACCTTCTCGCTCGGCGCGAACAACCTGTTCAACCAGTACCCGAACCACATCAACGCCAACCTGCTGGCCGAGCAGCGCGCGAACCTGGACAACGCGGCCGTGACCGTGTATCCGAGCTTCTCGCCGTTCGGGATCAATGGCGGATATTACTATGCGCGGGTGGGGTTCAAGTTCTGAACCTGGCTCGATGCTTCGTTGAAGACGGCCCGTACTTCGTGCGGGCCGTTTTTTTGGGCGTCCCTTCGGGCGCAGCGTCTTTTCGTGCCATGCCCTGCCGGAAGGCCGGCGCAACCGATCCCGGCCCGGACGTAGAATTCCCTGCCCGGCCGACGATGCCGGCTTTCCCGCAATCGACTACCGGACTCCCATGACGCGTCTCCCTATCGCCAGCCTGGCACTGGCCATCCTGCCGGTCCTCGCCCCCGCATCCGCCGGGGCCCAGGACATCGTGCGCCACAAGAACGTGGGATCGCCGCTGCCGATCGCGCAAGCCGTCAGCATCGCCCCGGGCGTCGCGCTGCACTTCGTCAGCGGGCAAGTGCCGCCATCGATCGACAAAAACGCCAACCAGGACACGCCCGCTGCCTACGGCGATACCCGGACCCAGGCGATCGGCGTGCTGACCCGCATCCAGGACGTCTTGCGCGGCATGGGCATGACGATGGGCGACGTGGTCAAGATGCAGGTGTTCCTCGTCGGCGACCCGGCCCGCGGCGGCAAGGCCGACACGGCCGGCTTCGCCGATGCCTACGCCCGCCTCTTCGGCCCCGGCCAACCGAACCTGCCGGCCCGCGCCCTGGTCCAGGTGGCTGCGCTGGGCAATCCCGGCTGGCTGGTCGAGATCGAGGTCATCGCGGCTACGCCCCGTTGACCGGCACAGGCCATCGCGGCACGCCCTTGCCGCCGTCTCCTAGACGTGTTCGTGGCGCGGGAATCGTTGCCAGACGAGCTGGCGCGGCCCTGTCCGGGCCGCCTCGTCCGGACCGCAGAACTCGACCCTGACCAGCACATCCGACTAGTAGGCGAGTCGCACGACGCCATCGGAACGTACCCATTCAATGTGCTGCGCCGGGATCGGGGGAAGACAGGGACGCTTGCATCGTGGCTCCTTCGCGGCGGACGACGGTTCAGCCGACGATGGTAGCGGAGCGAGGATGAAAGATGACGTCCGGCAACGTGACGCCGGTCAAGCTCAGGCTTTTTGGCTTGCGGGCAGGCCGGCCCCGCAATCCTTGCAGAATTTCGCCGACGCCTCGTGGCCGCCGCTGCCGCAGGCGGAACACGTGCGCGGCGGCGACAGCGGCTGCAGCGGCGGCGGCCGCATGGGACCATGGCGGCGATCGCCGCGGCGCAGCGTCATCTCGGCCGTGACGATCCCCGTCGGCACGGCCAGGATGCTCCAGCCGAGCAGCATCATGAACGAGGCGATGGCCTTGCCCAGGTGCGTGTGCGGCGTGATGTCGCCGTAGCCCACCGTCGTCATCGTGACGGTGGCCCAGTACATCGAGACGGGAATGCTGGTGTAGCCGTTCTGCGGCCCCTCCACCACGTACATCAGGGTGCCGAAGATCAGGATCGCCATCAGCACCACCGACAGGAACACCATGATCTTGCGCCGGCTCGCGGCCAGCGCCTCGCCCAGGCGCAGGTATTCCTCGATGTACAGCGTGAGCTTGAAGATGCGGAAGACGCGCAGCAGGCGCAGGATGCGGATGTCGATCAGCACGGCGCTGCCCGTCACCAGCAACGAGAAATAGGTGGGCAGGACCGCCAGCAGGTCGATGATGCCGTAGAAGCCCGTGACGTAGCGCCAGGGGCGCTGGACGGCGACGACACGCGCGATGTACTCGGCGGAGAACAGCAGCGTGAACGTCCATTCGAGCACGTGCAGCGCGGTGCCGTGCTGCTGGTGCAGGCGCGGCACGCTGTCCAGCACGACGACGAGGATGCTGAGCAGGATCGCGATCACCAGCGCGATGTCGAAGCGCCGCCCGGCCGGGGTGTCGGCCTCGAAGATCACGTCGTACATGCGGCGCCGCCAGCCCGGCGGCGGCTTGCCGTAGGATGGCGGCGACTGCGGCACGTAGCCGCCTGTCGTGCCCTCGGCCGGCTTGCCTTCCTCCGCCATCATCCGCGGTCCCTGGTGCAACGCTCGTATGCGGTCATGCGGCTCAGTCGGCGTGGCGCTCGACCCAGGTCGCGTAGCATTCCATGAACTGCGTGAGGAAGCTGCGCAGGCTGTCGTCCTTCAGTTCGTCGCCGTCGAACTTGTCGGCGATGCCGCCGATATAGGCTTCGGGCGACTGCATGCAGGGCATGTTCAGGAATACCAGCGTCTGGCGCACGGCGTGGTTGGCGCCGAAGCCGCCCAGCGCGCCCGGCGAGTTGCTGACGATGGCGCAGGGCTTGCCGGTCCAGGCGGCCTTGCCGTAGGGACGCGAGCCGACGTCGATCGCGTTCTTCAGCACGCCGGGCAGCGAGCGGTTGTATTCGGGCGTGGTGAACAGGATGCCGTCGGCTTCGCGGATGCGGTCGCGGAATTCGCTCCAGGCCGGCGGCGGCGCGTCCGTCTCGTCGTCCTGGTTATACATCGGCAGCTGGCCGATCTCGACGATCTCCAGCTCAAGCGTGGGCGGCGCCACCAGCATCAGCTGCTTCGCCAGTTTGCGCGTGAACGACTCCTTGCGCATGCTGCCCACCAGTACTGCGATCTTCCGTGTTGCCATGGTCGTCCTTTCCGGTCGCGATGAGAAGCTCGAGACCAGAGTGTAGCGGTTCTGGCGGCGGGGCGGCACGCACGCGCCGCGCCAGCCCCGCGTCAGGCGGCGCGGGCCGCCACGGGTGCGCCCCAGGCCTTGAAGGCGCGCTGGATCAGCAGCGTCTCGCGGCCATCCAGCACGGTGTCGGCATGGACGATGTCGAGCATCGCCTTCATCGTGCCCATGCGCAGGGCGGGATCCTCGACGTCGTGCAGCAGGCCGTCGAGCAGTTTCGCATCGATCTCGACCTCGCCGGCGCCGCGCTGGTGGGCGGTGGCGAGCAGGTCTTCGCACAATTCCTGCACGACGTCGTCGAAGTCGTCCTCGTCGATACCGACGCCCTGCAGGATGCCGGAATGATGCATGGCCTTCAGTTCGGCCGGGGCCAGGTGGCCGTCGACGATCATCGCCAGGGCCAGCAGGCGCGAGACGGCACGGGGACTGTCGGTGGCATAGATTCGCATGGTATTCCTCATCAAAGTGTCGATGGCTCCCAGCCTAAGGTCCGCACTCGATAAAGTAAAATCGAATTATCTTTTGCAATCATCAAGATTTCCGGAGCTGTTTCTTGATTAACTACAAGCACCTGCAATACTTCTACATGGTAGCGACGACGGGCACGGTGTCCGCGGCGGCGCAGCGCCTGCACGTCACGCCGCAGGCGATCAGCGGGCAATTGCAGCTGCTCGAGGACCAGCTCGGCGAGGCGCTGCTGCGCCGCAAGGGCCGCGTGCTGGAATTGACGGATGCCGGCAAGACGGTGCTGATGTATGCGGAACGCATCTTCGACCTCGGCAACGAGCTGGAACAGACGGTGCGGCGCGGCCTGTTCCGCGAAGCGGAGACGCTGCGCGTGGGCGTCGGCGACATGATCCCGAAGACGCTCGCCTTCCGCCTGCTGCAGCCGGCGCGCGACGCCGGGCTGGCGCTGCGCCTCGTGTGCCGCGAAGGCCCGCTCGACGCGCTGCTGCAGGACCTGGCGGCGCACCGCCTGGACCTCGTCATCACGGACCGCGGCCTGCCCGCCGGCAGCGCCGTGCGCGGCCATACCCACCTGCTCGGCTCCAGCACCCAGACGATCCTGGGCCACCCGGGCCTGTGCGCGCAATGGGAAGGCGGCTTCCCGCAGCGCCTGCGCGGCGCGCCCTTCCTGCTGCCGGGCGCCGACACGGCGCTGTACAGCCAGTTGCAGGCCTGGTTCGACCTGCGGGACCTGCGTCCCATCGTGGCGGGCGAATTCGACGACGGCGCCCTGCTGATGTCGTTCGCCCGCGAAGGCGCGGGCTTCGTGCCGGCCCCCACCGTGCTGGCGCCGACCATCTGCCGCGAATACGGCCTGGTCGCGCTGGGGGAGATCGCCACGATCGCCGAGCAGTTCCATGCCGTGACCGTGGCGCGGCGCATCGACCACCCGGCCGTGCGCCGCATCCTCGATCATGCGGGCACCCTGTTTGCCGATTAAACCTTGATCTTTACATGGATTAACTTTGCGATTGGACAATATTTATGATTTCGCATGTAATATAAAGGGCTACGCGCGCGACCGTCGCGCGCCTGGCCCTGTCCATGGAGGTCTCTTGCTCAAGCAGGTCACCGTCGGCGCATCGCGGCATGCTCGCCTGAAGCTGTTCGGCTACTACGTGCAGCGCATCGTCACGAGCCGCACCATCCGGCGTGCGGCGAACCGCGCGACGGTTGCCGTGCTGGCCTCGCTGCATGGCCGTCCCGAACAACGCCCCGCCCTCACCCCCGCCATCACCCCCGCGCTCGCGGCCCTCCGTGCCGACGGCTGCGCGCCGCTGGGCCGGCTGCTGTCCGCGGCCGAGTGCGCCGAGGTGCTTGCATGGCTGGAAGGACGCGACATGGTCGCTGCGCGCGCGGGCGGCCAGGTGTTCCGGGCCGGCGCCGTGCCGGCCGGGACGCGCTTCGCCGACTATCCGCTCGACAGCGTCGTCCATTGCCCGCACATCCTGGCGCTGGCCAACCGTCCCGACGTGCTGCAGTTGGCGCAGGACTATCTCGGCTACACACCGACGATCACCCAGCTGGCCTTGCGCTGGTCCTTCCCCGGCGCACAGGCCGACGCCGACGTGCAGGGGTTCCACCGCGACTCCGAACCGGGCAGCATCAAGCTGCTGGCCTACCTCACCGACGTCGACCTCGACGCCGGGCCGCACAGCTACGTCGCCGGCACCCACCGCGACCGCATGCCGCTGCGCCTGCACCACTATGCCGACGCCGACATCGCGCGCGACTACGGCGCCGGCCTGGTGGTGACGGGGCCGGCCGGCACCGCATTCGCCATCGACACCAAGGGCATCCACAAGGGCACGCCGCCGCGGCGCCATGCGCCCCTGGTACTGATGGTGCAGTACTCGCTGCTGCCCTGCCTGATCTACGATTACTCCCCCGTCGCCTACCGCGGCGGCCTCGCCGTCGACCGTTACGTCAACCGCCTCATGATCAGTGCGGCGTCACCAGCTTGAGGCCGACGATCCCGGCCGCGATCAGGCCGATGCACACGAGGCGCGCCACGGTCGCCGCCTCGCCGAACAGCGCCATCCCCGCCAGCGCCGTGCCGACGGCGCCGATGCCCGTCCAGACCGCATAGGCCGTCCCCAGCGGCAGCGTCTTGACGGCCTGGCCGAGCAGCAGCACGCTCGCCACCATCGCGGCCACCGTGCCCACGCTGGGCCACAAGCGGCTGAAGCCGTCCGTGTACTTGATCCCGACGGCCCAGGCGATTTCGAACAGGCCTGCCAATCCCAGTACGAGCCACACCATGTTTGTTTCTCCCGATGATCGAATGGTTCGCATGATAGGTGCCGCGCCGCGATCCACCAAGCCGCGCGTGAAAAAGCGCGTATCTTCCGGGCTTGCCAATCGCTACACTTGTTGATTTGTATCGATACCGGGAGGCACGCTTGGAGCACGAAAGTCACCATCACCACCATCCCCACGGCACCGGCCTGCGCTGGCTCGACATCGTGCTGGGCGTCTGCGCCACCGTCGTCTCGCTGGTATCGCTATGGCTCGGCATCCATTCGGCGCATTCGATGGAAAAACTGGTGGCGGCCAACAGTTATCCGTATGTCGACCTGATGCGCTCGATGGGCTCGGACATCCCCTTGCCCGGCACCGACCGCAACCGCCGTGTCGTCGAATACCTGCTGGCCAACAACGGCGTCGGCCCGGCCCGCGTCGAATGGGTGGAGCTGCGCTACAAGGGCAAGCCGGTGGCGAATATCGACGACCTGCTGGATGCCTGCTGCGCCACGAAGGCGCACGACACGAGTGGCGTGGACCGGCGCGGCAATGTCGTCAATGCACTGATTCCGCCGCGTGCATCCGTCAAACTGTTCACGTGGACCGAGCAGCCCCATGCCAATGCCGACTTCGATACGCTCCACCGCAGCATGAAGGACATTGCCGTCTCGGCCTGCTACTGCTCGGTGTTCGACGAGTGCTATGTGCGTCGCGAAAACAATGCGGAGAAACCGGAAGCCGTCGCCCACTGTCCCGCGCCGGAACTGGCATTCGCTCCACGCTTCCGCACGGATTGACTCAGATCCGGCGGCGCCGGTATTCGTCCAGGAAGGATTCCGCCTCGCGCGGGCTCAAGACCCTGACCGGGTCGCCATGCCAGGCATACAGGAACGGCGGCCCGCCGTCGCGGTCCGTGAGCTTCGCGCGGATCAGGAAGCGCGTGCCGGCCGGATAGCGTTCCGGGTCGGCCAGCGCCCGCGCGCACTGCACCCGCATCGACGTGGCATAGGCCTGCCCCGCCACCGGCTTGATGCGCAGGCGGCCCGTGCGCGCGTCGCACACGGATTCGACCGCCACGTCGCGATAGGCCCAGGGGTCGCGTGCCATGTCAGGCCTCGGCCGCGACGGCGACGGGCCTGGCGACGGGCGCTTCGCGGATCGGCAGGTTGACGAGGGCGGCGAGGACCGCCAGCACGATGTCCGCGTACCACATCCACGCATAATCGCCGAATCGCACGACGGCGAGCCCGCCCAGCCAGGCGCCGAAGAAGCCGCCGACCTGGTGCGACAGCAGCGTCAGGCCGAACAGGGTCGACAGGTAGCGCATGCCGAACAGCTTGCCGACCAGGCCCGCCGTCGGCGGCACGGTGGCCAGCCAGGTGAAGCCCAGCGCGGCGGCGAACACGTAGAACGTCGCCGGCGTCTTGGGCGCGACGAGGTACAGGGCGATGATGACGGCGCGGCTGCCGTACATCAGCGCCAGCAGCCATTTCATGCGGTAGCGCTGTCCCAGCGCGCCGGCCGTCAGCGAACCGAAGATGTTGAAGAGGCCGATCAGGCCCAGCGACGTCGCCGACACGGCCGCCGGCAGGCTGCACAGCGCCACCTCGCCCGGCAGGTGGGTGACGAGGAAGGCGATATGGAAGCCGCAGGTGAAGAAGCCCGCGTGCAGGCACAGGTAGCTGCGGTCGCGCATGGCCTCGCGCAGCTGGCGGCCCAGCGTGAGTGCCGGCAATGCGCCATGACCGGCGACGCTGGCGCTGGCGCCCGATGCCGCGGCGGCCGGCTTGCCGCTCAGGGGACGGGCCAGCGGGATCGTCAGCAGCGTGGTCGCGGCCAGCGCCCACATCGCGCTGACCCAGCCGAAGGCGGCGATGAGGGCATGCACGGCGGGAGCGAAGACGAACTGGCCGAAGGAGCCGCCGGCATTGATGAAGCCGGACGCGAAGGCGCGCCGCTCGGGCGGCAGGCGCTGGGCGGTGGCGCCGATCAGGATCGAGAAGCTCCCTGCCCCGGCCCCGGCCGCGGACAGCACGCCGAGCGTGAACAGCAGGCCCCATTGCGAGGACACGAAGGGCGTGGCGGCCAGCCCGGCAGCCAGCAGGACGCCGCCCAGCACGATCACGCGCCCCGGGCCGTACTTGTCGGCGACGGCGCCGAACACGGGTTGCGACGCGCCCCACATGAACTGGCCGACCGCCATGGCGAAACTGATCGAAGCGATGCCCAGGCCGGTGGCCGTGTTGATGGGCGAGAGGAACAGGCCCGTGGTGAGGCGCGCGGCCATCGTCAGCATCAGGATGGCGCTGGCGGACAGGATCAGCAGCCAGGCGCTTCGCGGGCTCATCGCAGGTGCGTTCGTCATGGCGTCCCCATTATTGTTGGTTCTGCCATTATCGCGGTGAAGGGGCGCTGCCGTAAACCACCGTCGCCCCCGCGCAGGCGGGGGCCTAATTTCGCATGCTGTACGGCTGCGCTTGCAACATTGGGCCCCTGCCTTCGCAGGGGCGACGTGCTGGCGAGCGTGCGTATCGCTTACGCTTCCGCCCTGACCAGCAACGCCGTCGCCTGCGCCGCCATGCCCTCCTCACGGCCGAGGAAGCCCAGCTTCTCGTTGGTCTTGGCCTTGATGTTCACCTGCTGCGGCGACACGCCGATGTCCTCGGCGATGCGCGAGACCATCTGCGGGATGTGCGGGCCCATCTTCGGCTGCTGGGCGATGATGGTGGCGTCGATGTTGCCGATCGTGTAGCCGGTGGCCACGACGCGGTGCGCCACTTCGCGCAGCAGCGTGCGCGAGTCGGCGCCCGCGAACATGGGGTCCGTGTCCGGGAAGTGCTTGCCGATGTCGCCCAGGCCGGCGGCGCCCAGCATGGCGTCGATGATCGCGTGCAGCAGGACGTCGGCGTCCGAGTGGCCCAGCAGGCCCAGGCGGTGCGGGATGGTCACGCCGCCGACGATCAGCTTGCGGCCCTCGACCAGGGCGTGGCAGTCATAGCCGGTTCCGATGCGAAACGGCGGGGTTGGGTTGTACGATGCGAGTGCCATGGTGTGTCTTGCGTCTTAGACGAATTCGGGTTGGGAGACCGCCAGGTAGATCTCGGCGATGCGGATGTCTTCCGGCAGCGTGACCTTCAGGTTGCGCGGATGGCCTTCCACCAATCTTGGGCTCAATCCGAGCGCTTCAACCGCACTGGCGTCGTCGGTAATCGTGTTCGGGTCGGTGGCGGCGTTGAGCGCCTCGCGCAGCAGCTGGTAGCGGAACATCTGCGGGGTCTGGGCGAGCCACAGGCCATTGCGGGGAATGGTGCCGGCCGCCTCGCCGTCGATGCAGCGCTTGACGGTGTCGACCACGGGCAGCGCCAGCAGGCCCCCGGCCGGGTGGTCGCCGGTGGCCGTCACGAGTTTTTCGATCAGTTCGGCCGTCAGGCCCGGGCGGGCGGCGTCGTGCACCAGCACCCAGTCCGTGTCGGCCAGCGTGTTGGCCAGTACGGCCAGGCCGTTGCGCACGGATTCCATGCGGCTGTCGCCGCCGCAGCGCAGCACCGTCACGCCGTGGCTGGGCGCGACCCCGTCGATGTACGGGTCGTCCGGGCTGACGACGACGAAGGTATGGGCGATCAGCTCGCTGGACAGGAAAGCGTCGAGCGTATGGCGCAGCATGGGCTTGCCGCCGATCTTGAGGTACTGCTTCGGGCTGGCGGCCCCCATGCGGGAGCCGACGCCTGCTGCGGGAATTAATGCGAAGTAACGCGGTGCTTGAGTCATGTAAGTTCAGTGACGAGCTGCAGATTACGAGCCTGGCCGTCTTGTCGATCCAATAAGAGACTGTACCTCACCTTGGCAAACTTTGCTGAGACGCGCGTATTCGACGGGACTGTCGATCGCCGCCTGCAGGCGCTCCACGCGCATCATCTCGGCTTTGATGTAGGGCATCCAGTTGGCGTCGATCTCGGCCTGCAGCAGGCTGCGCGCCTGGCCGCGGCGCGCGTACAGGGGCTTGCCGCTGAAGCGCCGCGCCAGGCGGATGCGGATGCGCTCTTCCACTTTCGGCAGAAAGTCCAGGTAGGTGTTGAGATGTCGCATTTCGTGGGCGAGTATCTCGCGGTACGAACAGGTGTCCGGCGCGAATTCGCTGCTGACGTAGATGACGATGGGCGGATAGTACAGCGTCACGTCGACCTGCGGCATCACGCATTCGTTCGCGCCGCCCGGCTCTTCCAGCAGCACGCCGTCGACCTTGATGGACACGCGCGATTCGGCGCGCGTCAGGCCCAGCACGAGCCCGTTTCTGACTGCGACGCGCTTCAGTTGCGTCAGCGCGCGCCACGACAGGGTGTTGTCGACCCGGTAGCCGGCATCGCGCGAGGAGAACGTGGCGCCGGCCTTGCCGGCGGCTTCCTCGCAGCGTTGCTGGAAGGCGCTGCGCGCCGCGCAGGTGCCCGCGCAGGCGAGCAGCGCCCATCCCAGCAACAGCTGCGAGGCCAGGTTCACGTGGGTGTCCAGGTGCCTGCCAGGAATTTCTCCAGCCAGAACGTGCCGATCACCGTCTTGACGTCGGTGATCTCGCCGCGCTTGATCATCTCGAGCAGCTCGGGCACGGTGGCCGTGAACGTCTCGAGGAACTCGCCGTCGTCCAGCTTGGCCTCGCCGGCCACGAGGCCGCGCGCCAGGAACAGGTCGAGGTGCTCGTCGGAATAGGCGATGGCGTTGTGGATCGTGCAGACGAAGTGCCACTCGCTCGCCGTGTAGCCCGTCTCTTCCTCGAGCTCGCGCTTGGCCGATGCCAGCGAGGCCTCGCCCGGGTCGATCTTCCCGGCCGGGAATTCGATGAAGACGCGGTCGTTCGGGTAGCGGTACTGGCGCTCCAGCAGCACGCGGCCGTCGTCCAGCAGCGGCAGGATCACGACGGCGCCGGGATGGCGGATGAATTCGCGCTTCGACTCCTTGCCGTCGGGCAGGCGGATGCGGTCGCGGGTGACTTTCAGGAAGTGCCCGTCGTAGGCGAGCTCGCCATCGATGCGGGTTTCTCTCAGGTGGGAATCGTCAGAGGGTTCCAAGCAAGCTCCGGTGTGATCGTTGATCGGTCACCGGAGCTGTCGGACTCCGGCGGTCAGGCGGGGCGTGCCGTTTTCCGTTTCAGCAGGTAGCGGCCTACGAAACCGGGAAACGCCAGCACGACGAACAGGCAGGCCGTGATCGCGTAGAACTCCCAGGTCTGGGTAAATGCATTCCCGATCTGGGTTTCGAGCAAACGGGCCAATCCGCCGACGACGAAGTATAAGACAAACAACTCGAGAAGGCGCACGACGAAGTACTTGGCGTGCGCCTTGCCCAGTGCCGGCTTCACGGGGATGAAGCCGAACACGCGCTCATTGAGGAACGGCAGGTTGGCGAACGCGATCGCGACCGCGATCACCAACCAGGCTGCGAGCGTGGTATCCACGGCCGATCAGGAACCGAGGGTCTTGGTCATGGCCGACAGGCAGGCCGCCAGCAGGCCGCCCGGCATGATGCCCAGCACCACGACCAGGATGCCGTTCAGCGACAGCACGACGCGCATGTCCATCGGGGTCGAGATCGGGCTCGCATCGGCGACCTCGTCGAACCAGATGGTCTTGACCACGCGCAGGTAGTAGAACGCGCCGATCAGTGAGAACAGCACGGCCACGATGGCGAGCCACAGCTGGCCGGTGGCGACCACCGCCTGCAGCACGGCCCACTTGGCCATGAAGCCCATCATCGGCGGCACGCCGGCCAGCGAGAACATCAGCACGGTCATGACGATCGCGTACCACGGGCTGCGCTTGGCCAGGCCCTTGAAGTCGGCGATTTCCTCGGCTTCGAAGCCCGAGCGCGCCAGCATCATGATCAGGCCGAAGCTGCCCAGCGTGGTCAGCACGTAGGTGATCGTGTAGTACATCGACGCGCTGTAGGCGGTGGCGGCGTTGGCCGCGTTGCCGCCGACCACGCCCGCGGCCATGCCCAGCAGGACGAAGCCCAGCTGCGCGATGGTCGAATAGGCCAGCATGCGCTTGAGGTTGGTCTGCGCGATCGCGGTCAGGTTGCCCAGGCCCAGCGACAGCACGGCCAGCGCCAGCAGCATCTGCTGCCAGTCGAACGCCAGCGGCAGCAGGCCTTCGACGAGGATGCGGATCATCATGGCGAACGAGGCCAGCTTCGGCGCGGCGCCCAGCAGCAGCGTGACGGCCGTCGGCGAACCCTGGTACACGTCCGGCACCCACATGTGGAACGGCACGGCGCCCAGCTTGAAGGCCATGCCGGCCACGACGAACACGAGGCCGAACACGAGGATCGTGTGCTTCTCGGTACCGGCCGTGATGGCGTTCGAGATCGCGGTGATGTCCAGCGAACCGGTGGCGCCGTAGATCATCGAGATACCGTAGAGCATGAAGCCCGAGGCCAGCGAACCCAGGATGAAGTACTTCATCGAGGCTTCGGTCGAGGTCGCGTGGTCGCGGCGGATCGCCACCAGCGCATACAGCGACAGCGACATCATTTCCAGGCCCAGGTAGATCGGCAGCATGTTATTGCCGGAGATCATGATCATCTGGCCCAGCGTCGTGAACAGGGCGAGGACGTAGAACTCGCCGCCCATGTTCCCCGACATCATGCCGCGCTCGTCGGCGTACTGGCGCGAATACACGAGGGTCACGCCCACGGCCAGGTAGGTGAACAGCTTGAGCAGGTTCGCCATCGGATCCGACACGAACATGTTGTGGAACGTGTAGGCGGTGGTGCCGGCACTGAAGTCGGCATAGGTGATGCCGGCGCAGACCACGAGGGTCAGCAGCGACAGCACGTAGGTCAGGTTACGCTTGCTGTCCTTCTTCTGGAACATGTCGATCAGAAGAATGGCGCAGGACGCGATCACCAGGAAGATTTCTGCGTGGATTGGCCCGAAATCGTAGGCCGCCGTCGCAACAGTAGTGTCAATCATGGGATTCATTTGTTATAGGGTCCGCTTGGCTTATTGGGGCAGCTTGCTGACCGACACGTGCTGCAGCAGGTCCGCGACCGAGACTTGCATCGTGTCGGTGAACGGCGCCGGATACAGGCCCATGTAGATGGTCAGGATGGCGAGCACGCCCAGCATGAAGAACTCGCGGCCGTTCAGGTCGACCAGTTCGGCGACGTGCTTGTTGCCGATCTTGCCGAACACGACGCGCTTGACCATCCACAGCGAGTACGCCGCGCCCAGGATCAGGGCGGTGGCGGCCAGCAGGCCGGTCCAGAAGTTGAACTGGACGGCGCCCAGGATGACCATGAATTCGCCTACGAAGCCCGAGGTGGCCGGCAGGCCGCAGTTGGCCATGGCGAACAGCACCGAGAAGGCGGCGAACTTCGGCATCGTGTTCACGACGCCACCGTAGTCGGCGATCTGGCGCGAGTGCATGCGGTCATACAGCACGCCGATGCACAGGAACATGGCGCCCGACACGAAGCCGTGCGAGATCATCTGCACGATGCCGCCCTGCACGCCGATCTCGTTGAAGATGAAGAAGCCCAGCGTGACGAAGCCCATGTGGGCGATCGACGAGTAGGCGACCAGTTTCTTCATGTCGGCCTGCACCATCGCGACGAGGCCGACGTAGATCACGGCGATCAGCGACAGCACGATGATCAGGGGGGCCAGGTAGTGCGAGGCGTCCGGGGCGATCGGCAGCGAGAAACGCAGGAAGCCGTAGCCGCCCAGCTTCAGCATGATCGCGGCCAGCACGACGGAACCGCCGGTCGGCGCTTCCACGTGGGCGTCCGGCAGCCAGGTGTGCACCGGCCACATCGGGACCTTGACGCCGAAGGCCATCAGGAAGGCCAGGAAGATCAGCACCTGCTCCGTCATCGACAGCTTGACGTTGTGCCATGCCAGGATGTCGAAGGAACCGCCCGACTTGTTGTACAGGTAGATGATTGCGACCAGCGTCAGCAGCGAACCCATGAACGTGTACAGGAAGAACTTGAAGGCCGCGTACACGCGGTTCGGTCCGCCGAACACGCCGATGATGATGAACATCGGGATCAGGGTGGCTTCGAAGAAGAAGTAGAACAGCAGGCCGTCCAGCGCGACGAACACGCCGATCATCAGGCCCGACAGCAGCAGGAAGGAACCCATGTACTGGGCCACGCGTTCCGTGATGACTTCCCAGGCCGAGATCACGACGATGATCGTGATGAAGGCGGTCAGCGGCACGAACCACAGCGAGAGGCCGTCGATGCCGAGGTAGTACTGGATGTTGAAGCGTTCGATCCAGGCGGCTTTTTCCACGAACTGCGGTCCGTGGGCGCTATTGCTGAACTGCGTGAACAACGGGATCGTCGGCAGGAAGCTGACGATCGAACCGACCAGCGCCAGCACGCGGGTGAAACCCGCCTTGCTGTCGCGGCCGACGGCCAGGATCAGCACGCCGAACAGGATCGGCAGCCAGACCGACAGGCTCAAATATGGAGGAAAGGTTGAAATCGTGGACTGCATTTGTTTTTCTCTCTTTTAGGCCTGCCAGAACGGGAAGAAGTACAGCAGCGTACCCAGCACGCCCAGGATCATCACGAACGCATAGTGGTAGATGTAACCGGTTTGGAACGTACGGACGATGGTCGAGAACCAACCCACCAGCTTGGCGCTGCCGTTGACGACGAAGCCGTCGATCAGCGCGCGATCGCCCACCTGCCACAGGCCCTTGCCCAGCAGGCGTGCGCCGCCGGCGAACACGACTTCATTGAACTTGTCCATGTAGTACTTGTTGTCCAGCAGGGTGTGGATCGGCTTCAGCGCCTTGTAGAAGGCAGCCGGCACGCGCGGATTGATCATGTAGCAGTAGTAGGCGGCAACGACGCCGGCCAGTGCGAGCCAGAACGGTGCGGTCGTGAAGGCATGGATGCCCATCGCGGCGGCGCCGTGGAACTCGTGGGCCAGTTCTTCCATCGCCGGGTGGTTCTCGCCGATGAAGATGACGTTCTTGAAGAAGTCGCCGAACAGCATGGGGCCGATCGCGAAGAAGCCGATGATGACCGACGGGATCGCCAGCAGGATCAGCGGCAGCGTGACCACCAGCGGCGACTCGTGCGGCTTCTGGCCCGGGGCCAGGCCGTGGTGGCCGTGATCGTCTTCTTCCTCTTCGTGGTGCGCGTCCGAATCGTGCAGCGCGTGCGGATCGTGGGCGTCGTGCGCCGCGGCCACGGCTTGCTTGTGGGCGTCGTGGCGGTGCGACGCGTCGCCGTGCGAATGATCGTCATGCGCATGCGCCTTGCCGAAACGCTCTTCCCCGTGGAACACCAGGAAGTACATGCGGAAGGAGTAGAACGCGGTGATGAACACGCCGGCCGTCACGGAGAACGCGGCGAAGCCCGAACCCCACAGGTGCGATGCGTGCACGGCCTCGATGATCGAATCCTTCGAGTAGAAGCCCGAGAAGAACGGGGTACCGATCAGGGCCAGCGAGCCCAGCAGCGAGGTGATCCAGGTGATCGGCATGTACTTGCGCAGGCCGCCCATGTTGCGCATGTCCTGGTCGTGGTGCATGCCGATGATGACGGAACCCGCGCCGAGGAACAGCAGCGCCTTGAAGAACGCGTGGGTCATCAGGTGGAACACGGCCACGTTGTAGGCCGAGACGCCCAGCGCCACGGTCATGTAGCCCAGCTGCGACAGCGTTGAGTATGCGACGACGCGCTTGATGTCGTTCTGGATGATGCCCAGGAAGCCCATGAACAGCGCGGTGATCGAACCGATGACGATGATGAAGGACAGCGCGGTGTCCGACAGCTCGAACAGCGGCGACATGCGGGTCACCATGAAGATGCCGGCGGTAACCATGGTCGCGGCGTGAATCAGTGCCGAGATCGGGGTCGGGCCTTCCATCGAGTCAGGCAGCCACACGTGCAGCGGGAACTGCGCCGACTTGCCCATCGCGCCGATGAACAGGCAGATGCAGGCGGCGGTCAGCAGCGGCCACGAGGTGCCCGGCACGGTCATCGCGGACAATGCACCGGCTTTCGCGAAGGTCTCGCCGTAGTTCATCGTGCCGGTGGCGGCCAGCAGCAGGCCGATGCCGAGGATGAAGCCGAAGTCGCCGACGCGGTTCACCAGGAACGCCTTCATGTTCGCGAAGATCGCGGTCGGGCGGGTGTACCAGAAACCGATCAGCAGGTAGGAGACCAGGCCCACCGCTTCCCAGCCGAAGAACAGCTGCAGGAAGTTGTTGGACATGACCAGCATCAGCATCGAGAACGTGAACAGCGAGATGTACGAGAAGAAGCGGTTGTAACCGTCGTCCTCGGCCATGTAGCCGATCGTGTAGATGTGCACCATCAGGGAGACCGAGGTCACCACGCACATCATCATCGCCGACAGCGAATCGATCTGGAAGCCGACGGCCATCTTCATGGTGCCGATGGTCATCCAGGTATAGACATCGCCATTGAAGGTGGCGCCGCCCATCACGTCCATCAGGGTCATGACCGAGATGACGAGCGCCACGAACACGCCGAGGATGGTCGCGGTATGCGACACCTTGCGGCCGACGACGTTGCCGAAGAACTTGGTGCCGAGCAGGCCGGCGATCGCCGAGCCCACGAGCGGTGCGAGTGGCACCGCCAGCAAGAGATTAGGGTTGAGTTGCCCCGCCATAATGAACCTTTTCTTATTTATCGAGGAGGTTGACCGAACAAACCGCTCAGCCCTTCAGGCTGTCGAGGTCTTCCACGTTGATCGTGTCCAGGTTACGGAACAGGACCACCAGGATCGCCAGGCCGATCGCCGATTCGGCGGCCGCGACAGTCAGGATGAAGAACACGAAGATCTGCCCTGCCGCGTCCCCCAGATAGTGCGAGAACGCCACGAAGTTCAGGTTCACCGCCAGCAGCATCAGTTCGATGGCCATCAGCAGGATGATGATGTTCTTCCGGTTCAGGAAAATGCCGACCACGGAGATCGCGAACAGGATCGCGCCCAGGATCAGGTAGTGAGCGAGCGATACGGTCATTGCGCCTCCTTGTTGTCGCTTTGTGCAGCAGCGGCAGCGGCGGCTGCAATGGCAGCATCGTCGATCGCCTTCTGGTTCACCGCCTGGACCTTGACGATCTTCAGGCGGTCGTTGCGTTTGACGCGGACGGCGACGCCCGGGTCGATGGCCTTGGTGTCCTTGCGCTTGCGCAGGGTCAGGGCCACGGCGGCGATGATGGCCACCAGCAGGATCAGGCCGGCGATCTCGAAGCCGTAGATGTACTGGGTGTAGATCAGCTTGCCCAGCTCCTTGGTGCCGCCGATGTGGCCCACGGTCGCTTCGGTCGGCGCCGCGCCGGTGCCCAGGAAGCCGCGCCACAGGACGGCGGCCATCTCCAGCACGATCAGCGCGCCGATGATGGATGCCAGCGGCAGGTAGCCCCACATGCCTTCGCGCAGGCGGTCGACGTTAATGTCGAGCATCATGACGACGAACAGGAACAGCACCATGACGGCGCCGACGTAGACCAGCACCAGCACGATGGCCAGGAACTCGGCCTTCAGCAGCATCCAGATGCCGGCAGCGTTGAAGAACGCGAGCACCAGGAACAGCGCGGCGTGGACCGGGTTCCTGGCGGTGATGACGCGCAACCCGGCCACTACCATGACGGCCGAGAACACGTAGAAAAGAACGGTTGTGAAATCCATGACTTACGCTTGTGCCCTCTTGTTATTAGCGGTACTTCGCATCGGCTTCGCGTGCGGCTGCGATGTCGTTCTCGTAGCGGTCGCCCACGGCCAGGAGCATTTCCTTGGTGTAGTACAGGTCGCCGCGTTTCTCGCCGTGGTATTCGAGCACCTGGGTCTCGACGATCGAGTCGACCGGGCACGATTCTTCGCAGAAGCCGCAGAAGATGCACTTGGTCAGGTCGATGTCGTAGCGCGTCGTACGGCGGGTGCCGTCGTCGCGCTGCGCCGACTCGATCGTGATGGCCATGGCCGGGCACACGGCTTCGCACAGCTTGCAGGCGATGCAGCGCTCTTCCCCGTTGGGGTAGCGGCGCAGCGCATGCAGGCCGCGGAAGCGCGGCGAGATGGGGGTCTTCTCTTCCGGATACTGGACCGTGATCTTGCGCGACAGCGCGTACTTGCCGGTCAGGGCCAGTCCCTTCAACAGCTCGGTCAGCATCAGGCTGCCGAGGATCTCTTTTACTCGTGTCATTTGATGTGCTTCCTTACTTCCAGATGTTCCACGGCGTCTGCATCCAACCGGCAACCAGCACCAGCCAGATCAGGGTCAGCGGAATGAAGACTTTCCAGCCCAGGCGCATGATCTGGTCGTAGCGGTAACGGGGCCAGCTGCCACGCACCCAGACGAACAGGGAGACGATGAAGAAGGTTTTCAGGAACAGCCAGAAGAAGCCGCCGAAACCGCCGCCGATGTCCAGGAAGCCGAACGGTGCCGACCAGCCGCCCAGGAACATGATCGATGCCAGCACGCCGACCAGGATCATGTTGGCGTACTCGGCCAGCATGAACATGGCGTAGGACATGCCCGAATACTCGACCATGTGGCCGGCCACGATTTCCGATTCGCCTTCCACCACGTCGAACGGGTGGCGGTTGCACTCGGCCAGGCCGGAGGTGATGTAGATGACGAACAGCGGCAGCAGCGGCAGCCAGTTCCACGACAGGATGTTCACGCCGTGCTCGGCGAACATGCCGCGCTGCTGGGCGCCGACGATGTCGGAGAAGTTCAGGCTGCCCGACACCATCAGCACCACGACCATCACGAAGCCCATCGGGATCTCGTACGAGATCATCTGGGCCGAGGCGCGCATGGCGCCCATGAACGAGTACTTCGAGTTGGCGGACCAGCCGGCGATGATGATGCCGTACACCTCCATCGAGGTGATCGCCAGTAGCAGCAGCAGGCCCGCGTTGACGTTCGCCAGCGCGACTTCCGGGCCGAACGGGATCACCGACCAGGCGGCCAGCGCCGGCATGATGGTCATCAGGGGGCCGATGACGAACAGGCTCGGGGTAGCCTTGGCGGGCACCACGATTTCCTTCAGCAGCAGTTTCAGCGCGTCGGCGATCGGCTGCAGCAGGCCTAGCGGGCCCACGCGGTTCGGACCCACGCGGATGTGGATCCAGCCGATCAGCTTGCGCTCCCACAGCACCAGGTAGGCCACCAGGCCCATCAGGGGCAGCAGGACGCAGACGATTTTCAGCAGCGTCCAGGCAACCGGCCAGACGGTCGGGCCCAGCAGGCTCGCGCCGCCGCTGTTGAGGTTATTGATAAGTTCAGGCATAGCCATTGTTGTTGATCTCCCCGCTTTATGCTTTGGCTACGTTGATCGGACCGAACATGTCGCCCAGCACCGCGGTCGACTCGTGGCTGGCGGCCACGCGCACGACGTTGGCCGGCAGGTGACGGTCGACGTTGGCCGTCAGGACCACACTGCCCTGCCCTTGCGACACGGCGACCTTGTCGCCGGCCTGCACGCCCAGCTTCTCGGCCAGTTGCGCCGAGATGGTGGCGAGCGGCGCCTGCGCGTCGGCCGTGCGCAGCAGCGGCTCGGAACGGCGCGCGATGGCGTCGGCGAAATAGATCGGCACGTCGGCCAGGCGCTCCAGTTGCTCGCCGTTGCCGTAGCGCGCTGCCGTCGGGGCCAGCTTGGCCACGTTGTTCAGCTTGGCGGACAGGTCGGTATTGCCCTTGCCCAGCGCTTCGTCGCGGATCGCTTCCGAGTTCTCGTAGTCGAAGCCCGACAGGCCCAGCAGGTTGCCCAGCACGCGCAGCACTTTCCAGGCCGGACGGGTCTCGCCCAGCGGCTTGACGGTGCCGTTGAAGCTCTGTGCGCGGCCTTCGCAGTTGACGAAGGTGCCGGCCGTTTCGCTGAACGGCGAGATCGGCAGCAGCACGTCGGCGTAGTCCATGCCGTGCTTGAAGGCGGACATGGCGACGACCATCTCGGCGCCGTTCAGGGCGGCGATGGCCTGGGCCGGGTTGGCGGCATCCAGTTCCGGCTCGGCGCCCAGCAGCACGTAGGCTTTCTTCGGCTGCGCGAACAGGTTCGCCGCGTTCTTCGAGACGGCGTTCACCAGGTAGCCGCCGACGGTGTTGGCCGCTTCGACGAAGTAGCCGAACTTGGCGCCGGTCTGGTCGGCGATCCACTGTGCCAGCGCGTGGATCTGCGAGGCTTGCGGGTGGTTGGCGGCGGCATTGCCCAGCAGGACGGCGCCCGGCATGTCGGCCGCGTTCTCGACGACCAGGGTGGCGGCGATGGCCTTGGCCACGTCGCCCGCCTCGATGCCCTCGAAGCCGCTTGGCGCCGCGATGCCCTTGGCGGCGGCGACGGCGACGGCGATCTCGGTCAGCGCGGCCAGCCAGTCGCTCGGTGCGGCGATCAGGCGGTTCGCGGTCGGGATCAGGTTATCGTCGGCGGAGCCGTGCACGATCGACAGCTTCGCGCCCGACTTGACGGCGGCGCGCAGGCGCAGCGCGGCCAGCGGGTGGTCCTTGCGCAGGAAGGAGCCGACGACCAGCACGCGCGACAGCGTCGACAGCTCGGCGATCGGCATGCCCAGCGACGGGACGACGCTGCCGTCCAGCGCGAAATCGCTCTGGCGCAGGCGGAAGTCGACGTTCTCGATGCCGAAGCCGCGCATGGCCTTCTGCAGCAGGTACAGCTCTTCGACGGTGGAGTGACCGGTCGCGACGGCGGCGATGGCATCCGCGCCGTGCTCGTGGCGGATGTTGCGCAGGCCGTGGGCGACGTATTCCAGCGCGGTCTGCCAGTCGGTCTCGACCCACTTGTTGTCCTGCTTGATCATCGGCGCGGTCAGGCGCGAGGCATTGTCCAGCGCCTCATACGAGAAGCGGTCCTTGTCGGACAGCCAGCACTCGTTGACCTGCTCGTTTTCCAGCGGCAGCACGCGCATGACCTTGCCGCCCTTGACCTGGACGATCAGGTTCGAGCCCAGCGAGTCGTGCGGCGACACCGAACGGCGGCGCTGCAGTTCCCACGGACGTGCCGAGTAGCGGAACGGCTTGCTCGTCAGCGCGCCGACCGGGCACAGGTCGATCATGTTGCCCGACACTTCGGAGTCGACCGACTTGCCCACGAAGGTGGTGATCTCCGAGTGCTCGCCGCGGCCGACCATGCCGAACTCCATCACGCCGGCCACTTCCTGGCCGAAGCGCACGCAGCGGGTGCACTGGATGCAGCGCGACATCTCTTCCATCGAGATCAGCGGGCCGGCTTCCTTCGGCACGACGACGCGCTTCTCTTCCGCGTAGCGCGATTCGCCCTTGCCGTAGCCGACGGCCAGATCCTGCAGCTGGCATTCGCCGCCCTGGTCGCAGATCGGGCAATCCAGCGGGTGGTTAATCAGCAGGAACTCCATCACGGACTTCTGCGCGTGCACGGCCTTGTCGCTGTGGGTGCGCACGATCATGCCCGGCGAGACCGGGGTGGCGCAAGCCGGCAGCGGCTTCGGTGCCTTCTCGACTTCCACGAGGCACATGCGGCAGTTGGCCGCAATCGACAGCTTCTTGTGGTAGCAGAAGTGCGGGATGTAGGTTCCCAGTTTGTTTGCGGCGTCCATCACCATGGAACCTGGCGGGACTTCGACTTTCTTGCCGTCTAATTCGATTTCAACCATTTGATCTTTGCCTGACCTGGTTAGAGGTAAGTCGGCACCAAGCAGTGCTTGTGCTCGATGTGATATTCAAACTCTTCGCGGAAGTTCTTGATCATTGCCTGTACCGGCATCGCGGCCGCATCGCCGAGCGCGCAGATGGTGCGGCCCTTGATGTTGTCGGCGATGTTGTTCAGCAGGTCCATGTCTTCCGGACGACCCTGGCCGTTCTCGATACGGTGCACCATGCGGTACATCCAGCCGGTGCCTTCGCGGCACGGCGTGCACTGGCCGCACGATTCCTCGTAGTAGAAGTAGGACAGGCGCAGCAGCGACTTGACCATGCAGCGGGTCTCGTCCATGACGATCACGGCGCCCGAACCCAGCATCGAACCGGCCTTGGCGATCGAGTCATAGTCCAGGTCCGTCTGCATCATGACGTCGCCGCGCACCACCGGTGCCGACGAACCGCCCGGGATCACGGCCTTGATCTTCTTGCCGCCGCGCATGCCGCCAGCCAGTTCCATCAGCGTGGCGAACGGGGTGCCCAGCGGAACCTCGTAGTTGCCCGGACGCTCGACGTCGCCCGAGATCGAGAAGATCTTGGTGCCGCCGTTGTTCGGCTTGCCCAGCGCCATGTACTCGGCGGCGCCCAGGTTCAGGATGAACGGCACGGCCGCGAAGGTTTCCGTGTTGTTGATCGTAGTCGGCTTGCCGTACAGGCCGAACGAGGCCGGGAACGGCGGCTTGAAGCGCGGCTGGCCCTTCTTGCCTTCCAGCGACTCCAGCAGCGCGGTTTCTTCGCCGCAGATGTAGGCGCCGTAGCCGTGGTGCGCGTGCAGCTGGAAGCTGAAAGCGGAACCCAGGATGTTATCGCCCAGGAAACCGGCGGCGCGCGCCTCTTCCAGCGCCTCTTCGAAGCGCAGGTATTCCTGGAAGATCTCGCCGTGGATGTAGTTGTAGCCCACGGTGATGCCCATCGCGTAGGCGCCGATGGCCATGCCTTCGATCAGCGCGTGCGGGTTGTAGCGGATGATGTCGCGGTCCTTGAACGTGCCCGGCTCGCCTTCGTCGGTATTGCAGACGAGGTATTTCTGGCCCGGGAACTGGCGCGGCATGAAGCTCCACTTCAGGCCGGTCGGGAAACCGGCGCCGCCGCGGCCGCGCAGGCCCGAGGTCTTCAGGTCGGCGATGATCTGCTCGGGCGTGATGCCCTCTTCCAGGATGCGACGCAGCGCCGAATAGCCGCCACGCTTGACGTAGTCGGCCAGGTGCCAGTTGTCGCCGGTCAGGTCCTTCAGGATCAGCGGCTTGATGTGACGGTCGTGCAGGCTGGTCATTTGTTCAGCTCCTCCAGCAGGGCGTCGATCTTGGCATCGCTCATGAACGAGCACATGCGGTGGTTATTCACCAGCATGACCGGTGCGTCGCCGCAGGCGCCCATGCACTCGCCTTCGACCAGCGTGAACTGGCCGTCGTGCGAGGTGTCCTTGTAGCCGATGCCCAGCTTGTCCTTCAGGTACTGGCCGGCGCGCTCGCCGCCCGACAGGGCGCACGGCAGGTTGGTGCACACGGTGATCTTGTGCTTGCCGACCGGCTTCAGGTTGTACATGTTGTAGAAGGTGGCCACTTCCTGCACGGCGATCGCGGGCATGCCGATGTAGTCGGCGATTTCCTGCATCGTTTCCGGCGACAGCCATCCCTGTTCGACTTGCGCGTGGGCCAGTGAGGCCATCACGGCGGACTGGCGCTGGTCGGCCGGGTACTTGGCCAATTCGCGGTCGATTTTTTTATAGCACTGCTCAGATAACATAATCTTTTCTACCTCTCAGACTGTCGGCCTTAGCGGTCGATCGAACCGAACACGATGTCCTGGGTGCCGATGATGGTCACGGCGTCGGCGATCATGTGGCCGCGCGCCATTTCATCCAGGCTCTGCAGGTGGACATAGTCCGGGGTGCGGATCTTCAGGCGGTACGGCTTGTTGGCGCCGTCGGACACGATGTAGATGCCGAACTCGCCCTTCGGGTGCTCGACCGCTGCATACGCCTCGCCCGGCGGGACGTGGAAGCCTTCGGTGAACAGCTTGAAGTGGTGGATCAGCGATTCCATATTGGTCTTCATGTCCACGCGCGACGGCGGGGCGACCTTGTGGTTGCTGGTCATGACCGGGCCCGGGTTGGCCTTCAGCCAGGCGACGCACTGCTTGACGATGCGGTTGGCCTGGCGCAGCTCTTCCACGCGCACCAGGTAGCGGTCGTAGGAGTCGCCGTTGGTGCCGACCGGGATGTCGAACTCCACCTTGTCGTAGGCAGCGTACGGCTGGTGCTTGCGCAGGTCGAAGGCGATGCCCGAACCGCGCAGCATCGGACCCGAGAAGCCCATGCCCATCGCGTCTTCCGGCGTCACCACGCCGATGCCGACGGTACGCTGTTTCCAGATCCGGTTGTCGGTCAGCAGGGTCTCGTACTCGTCGACGTAGCCGTCGAAGCGCTTGGTGAAGGACTCGATGAAGTCCAGCACGGAACCCTGGCGGGTTTCGTTCAGTTCGTCGACGGCGCGCTGGCTGCGCATCAGCGACGGCTTGTGCTGCGGCATGACGTCCGGCAGGTCGCGGTACACGCCGCCCGGGCGGTAGTAGGCCGCGTGCATGCGCGCGCCCGACACGGCCTCGTACACGTCGAACAGGTCTTCGCGGTCGCGGAAGGCATACAGGAACGGGCCCATGGCGCCGATGTCCAGCGCGTGCGCGCCCAGCCACATCAGGTGGTTCAGGATGCGGGTGATCTCGTCGAACATCGTGCGGATGTACTGCGCGCGGATGGGCACCTCGATGCCCAGCAGGCGCTCGATGGCCATCACGTAGCCGTGCTCGTTGCACATCATCGACACGTAGTCGAGGCGGTCCATGTAGGGCACGGACTGCAGGTAGGTGCGGGTCTCGGCCAGCTTCTCGGTGCCGCGGTGCAGCAGGCCGATGTGCGGGTCGGCGCGCTGGATGACTTCGCCGTCCAGTTCCAGCACGAGACGCAGCACGCCGTGCGCTGCCGGGTGCTGCGGACCAAAGTTCAGGGTGTAATTCTTAAGCTCAGCCATTATTTCATCCCGTAGGTTTCTTCGCGGATCACGCGCGGAATGTTTTCACGCGGTTCGATCGTGACCGGTTGGTAGATCACGCGCTTCTGCTCGGGGTCGTAGCGCATCTCGACATAGCCCGAGATCGGGAAGTCCTTGCGGAACGGATGGCCGATGAAGCCGTAGTCGGTCAGGATGCGGCGCAGGTCGCCGTGGCCTTCGAACAGGATGCCGAACAGGTCGAACGCCTCGCGCTCGAACCAGTTGGCGTTGCGCCAGATGCCGGTGATGGAATCGACCAGCGGCATGTCGTCGTCCGGGGCGAACACGCGCACGCGCACGCGCCAGTTGTGTTCGATCGAGAGCAGGTGCGACACGACCGCGAACCGCAGGCCGTCCCAGGTGCCTTCGCCGTACGAGGAATAGTCGACGCCGCACAGGTCGACCAGCTCCTGGAAGCGCAGCGACGGGTCGTCGCGCAGTTTCTGCATGGAGGCCAGGTAGTCAGCGGCCTTCACCACTACCGTTACTTCGCCCAGCGCCGCGGTAATGGCAGCGCCCTCGCCCAGCACGTTGCGCAGGGCGAGTTGGAGGGCTTCGAGTTTTGTCGTCATTGTAGGAACCAGCTTGGATTAACGCGCGATCGTATTGGTGCGCTTGATCTTGTTCTGCAGTTGGATGATGCCGTACAACAGCGCCTCCGCAGTCGGCGGGCAGCCCGGGACGTACACGTCGACCGGGACGATGCGGTCGCAGCCGCGCACCACCGAATACGAGTAGTGGTAGTAGCCGCCGCCGTTGGCGCAGGAACCCATCGAGATCACCCAGCGCGGCTCGGCCATCTGGTCGTAGACCTTGCGCAGTGCCGGCGCCATCTTGTTGCACAGGGTACCGGCCACGATCATCACGTCCGACTGGCGCGGCGACGGGCGGAACACGACGCCGAAGCGGTCGAGGTCATAACGGGCAGCACCCGCATGCATCATCTCGACCGCGCAGCAAGCCAGGCCGAACGTCATCGGCCACATCGAGCCGGTGCGCGCCCAGTTGATCAGTTTGTCAGCCGTGGTGGTGACAAAACCTTCGTTTAATACGCCTTCAATTGCCATGGCTTATTCCTCACTCCCAATCAAGGGCACCTTTCTTCCAGATGTACCAGAAACCCACGATGAATTCGACGATGAACACCATCATCGTGACGAACCCCGGCAGGCCCAGTTCGCGCATCGAGACGCCCCAGGGGAAGAAGAATGCCGTTTCCAAGTCAAACAAAATAAACAGGATCGCGACCAGGTAATACCGGACGTCGAACTTCATGCGCGCATCTTCGAACGCTTCGAAGCCGCATTCATACGGGGAGAGTTTGGCAGCGTCGGGACGGTGGGGACCGACGACACGGCCCAGGACTTGCGAAGCGACGCCGACGACGGTGCCGATCACAATGAAGAGCAAAACGGGGAAATAATTCTCGAGGTTCACGATGAAGCCTTAGTGGAACGATCGGTTGATAAAACACTGCATTGGTTTGCAGCACCGCATCGCGCAATCCTGGCTTCGAGCCTTCCACCAGAATCGTACGACTGGAGACCACGAATAACGTTGCTCGCTCTATCGATTCCGACCTTCGAGGCTCGCGATATGTCCGGAAGAAAACGGTTTCATACCGCAGGGCTTCTCGGGCCTGAAGCGCCATCGCTCGCGACGGTCTTTCAAGGCCTCCGACAGATCCTCGTAAAAAAGCCAGCTAAGGCAAGGAGCGTAGCTCATGCGCCCTAGCTGGCTTTCTGTATCTTGGTGCCGACGGCGAGACTCGAACTCGCACAGCTTGCGCCACTACCCCCTCAAGATAGCGTGTCTACCAATTTCACCACGTCGGCTGGAGACCAACATTTTACCCTGTACTAGCAGCATTTTTCAATGCCCAAATTGACCTATTACAAGGAAAAATACTCTTTTTCTCAATTTTTTAAAAACTGTATTCACAGTCGGGCGGATCGAGGAACCGCGGCTTGCGCCCGGGCCAAGACCCGGTGGATAGTACACCTGCATACCGTGCGGGCGCGCACGGCGCGCCCCGCTGGCGCGGGACGCGGGAAACCGCTTACTTGGCCGGAGCCGGGGCCGGGGCGGCCGGCACGTCCTGGGTCGACGGCGCGGCCGGAGCGGCCGGCGCGGCGGCGGCCGGAGCGGTTGCCGGGACGGCATCGCCGGCGCTCGGCGCCTTCGGCGCGGCCGGCAGGGTCACGCGGTCCATCACGCCGCCGCTCGGGGCCGCGTGCGGACGGTTGGTGCCGAAATAGGCCAGGGCCAGCGTCGAAGCGAAGAAGATCGCGGCGGCGACGGCGGTCGACTTCGACAGGAAGTTCGACGAACCGCTGGCGCCGAACAGGCTGCCGGACGCGCCGGAACCGAAGGCGGCGCCCATGTCGGCACCCTTGCCGTGCTGGACGAGCACCAGGCCGATGATGGCCAGGGCGGACAGGACCTGTACGACGACGATCAGATTGAACAACACGTTCATTTCAATATTCCATTCAAGGTTGACTACTACGTTGCTAATGCTTCGCTTCGGGACTGCTGTACTACTGCCGCCGCATGGCGGGCACATGGCGCCCACCCTACGGCCTGCTGCTACCGCACGTCGCCCCTGCGCAGGCAGGGGCCCAATATTGCGCGCAGTACGGCAGCGCTTGCGAAATTGGGCCCCTGCCTGCGCAGGGGCGACGGACTATCTACTTACGCCGCGTGGATGATGGCCAGGAAATCCCTGGCCTTCAACGCCGCCCCGCCGATCAAGCCGCCATCGATGTCCGGCTGGGCCAGCAGTTCCCGCGCATTCTCCGGCTTCATGCTGCCGCCGTACAGGATGCGTACCGTCGGCGCCGCGTCCTGGTTGCGCGCGCGCAGCTGCTCGCGCAGCGCCGCATGCACTTCCTGGGCCATGGCCGGCGTGGCGTTCTTGCCGGTGCCGATGGCCCAGACGGGCTCGTAGGCCACGACCAGTTGCGCCACCTGCGCCGGCTCCAGCAGTTCCAGTACCGCGCCCAGCTGGCCGCCGACCACCGCCACCGTTTCGCCCGCGTCGCGCTGCGCCAGCGTCTCGCCGACGCAGACGATCGGCGTCATGCCCTCGGCCAGCACCGCCCTCGCCTTCTGCGCCACCAGCTCGCTGCTTTCGCGGTGGTAGGCGCGACGCTCGGAGTGGCCCACGATCACGTAGCGGCAGGCGAACTCGGCCAGCATGCTGGCGCAGATCTCGCCCGTGTAGGCGCCGCAGGCGTGCACGGACACGTCCTGCGCGCCCCAGGCGACCGGCGTACCGGTCAATACATCCTGGCATTGCTGCAGGTACGGCGCCGGCACGCAGACCGCCGCTTCGGCGCGCGCGCCGTCCAGGCCGGCCACGATGCCTTCGAGCAGTCCGGCGTTCACCGCGCGGCTGCCATTCATCTTCCAATTGCCTACGATGAGTTTCGTGCGCATCAGACCCCCATCGTCAAATAACCTGCAATTCTAGCTCCCGTCGACAATACGGTCAAACAATGAGCGACGCGCACCTTCGTCTTCATGCCCATGTCGCCTCCTCAGCTGGACGCGACGTCGAGCACGATCTTGCCCACGTGGGCGCTGCTTTCCATCATCGCGTGGGCCTCGGACGCCTGCTCGAGCGGAAACACCTGGTGGATCACCGGCTTGATGGTGCCGGCCGCCAGCAGCGGCCAGACCGTCTCGCGCAGCTCGCGCGCGATCTGCGCCTTGAACGCGACCGGGCGCGGGCGCAGCGTGGAACCGGTGACCGTCAGGCGCCGGCGCAGCACCTGGCCCAGGTCGATGTTGGCCTTGGCGCCGCCCAGCAGGGCGATGATGACGATGCGGCCATCGTCGGCCAGGCAGTTGATCTCGCGGGCCACGTAGTCGCCGCCGACCATGTCCAGCACCACGTCGACACCCTTGCCGTCCGTAAGTTCCTTGATGACGGCCGTGAAATCCTCGGTCTTGTAATTGATGGCGCGTTCGGCACCCAGCCGTTCGCAGGCGCGGCATTTGTCGTCGCTGCCGGCGGTGGCGAACACGCGGTGGCCCAGCGCCTTGGCGACCTGGATCGCCGTGGTGCCGATGCCCGAGCTGCCGCCCTGCACCAGCAGCGTCTCGCCTTCCTTCAAGCCGCCGCGCTGGAACACATTGCTCCACACGGTGAAGAAGGTTTCCGGCAGCGCCGCCGCCTCCACCATGCTCATGCCCTGCGGGACGGGCAGGCATTGCGCCAGCGGCGCCGCGCAGTATTCGGCATAACCGCCGCCCTGCACCAGCGCGCAGACCAGGTCGCCCTTCTTGAAATCGCTGCCGGACAGGTCCCCGTCGACGATCTCGCCGGCCACTTCCAGGCCCGGCAGGTCGGAGGCGCCGGGCGGCACGGGATACTGGCCCATGCGCTGGAACACGTCGGGCCGGTTGATGCCGGCGGCGTGGACCTTGATCAGGATTTCCCCATCCTTCAATTGGGGCAGCGGCCGCTCGCACGGCTGCAGCACTTCCGGGCCGCCGTACTGCGTGATTTCGATAGCTCGCATAGTTCACCTAGTTAAATAAAGAGCAATTGTACGCGAGTGAACGGCGACGTCCCAAGCGCGCGTCAGGCCGGACATTGCTGTTATCGCTAACAACGCGCAATTCCATGCTCTTTTGCATGCCCATCACGCATTCGGCTGCGCTGGCGCAAATTTCCAGCTTACCCTCTCCTTGCCGATAATGCCGAGCCCGCCTAGATTGGCTCGACGGGCCCATGCCTGCTGCATGGCGCATCCGGCGCCGGGTCGATGGCGTCGGGCCCGACCACACGAGGAGAACACCATGGATTGGAGACTGCACGCGTCGTTGGACAAGGGGCGCCGCCGCCTGCTCGCGGCCGCGTTGACGCTGGGCGCGGCGCTGGCGCTGCCGTGCCTGCCCGCGCTGGGCCAGGACTGGCACGACCAGCATTGGACCGGCACCTGGGGCGCCGGCCCGGGCGGGCCGCCGCTGCCGGCCACGACCCAGACCTTCACCGACCAGACGCTGCGCCTGGTCGTGCATACCAGCATCGGGGGCAAGCGCGTGCGCATCCGCGTCTCGAACGAGATGGGCACGACACCGCTGCGCATCGGCGCCGCCCATGTCGCCCTGCGCGCGGCCGGGGCCGACATCGTCGCCGGCAGCGACCGTCCGCTGACCTTCGGCGGCAATGCCTGGGTCGTGCTGCCGCCCGGCGCGCCGGCGCTGTCCGACCCCGTCGACCTCGACGTGGCCGCCCTGTCCGACCTGGCCGTCAGCCTCTACCTGCCGGGCACGGTCGGCGCGACGACCATCCACGGCACGGCCAGCCAGACCAACTACGTGTCGCTGCCGGGCGACTTTACGGCGGCCCCGACCTTCCCCACCCAGCGCACGATCCTGTCCTGGCCCTTCCTCACCGAGGTCGCCGTCGATGGCGGCAGCGGGGGCGGCGGCGCGGCCATCGTCGCGCTGGGCGATTCGATCACGGACGGCACCCGCAGCACGCCCGACACCAACAACCGCTGGCCCGACTGGCTGGCGCGGCGCTTGCAGACCGTACGCGACCCCGTGGTCGGCCTGAACGCGCGCCTGGGCGTCGTCAACCGCGGCATCAGCGGCAACCGCCTGCTGTCGAATCCGCCGGAAGGCTCGCTGGCCGGGCGCAGCATCCAGGAGCGCTTCGACCGCGACGTGCTGGCCACCAACGGCGTGCGCTACATGACCTTGATGATCGGGATCAACGACATCGGCAACAGCTCGGAGACGAACCCGGTCACGGCCACCGACCTGATCGCCGGCTACCGCCAGGTGATCGCGCGCGCCCACGCCAAGGGCATCGCCGTGTACGGCGCCACACTGACGCCGTTCGAAGGCGCCGGCTACTACTCGCCGGAAAAGGAAGTCGTGCGCCAGGCGGTGAATGCCTGGATCCGTTCCGGCGACGCCTTCGATGGCGTGATCGACTTCGACCGCGTGACCCGCGACCCGGCCAATCCCGCCCGCTTCCTGCCGGCCTACGACAGCGGCGACCACCTGCATCCGAACGACCTGGGCTACCAGGCGATGGGCAATGCGGTGCCGCTCGAACTGTTCCGCTCGCTCAAGACAGGGAAAACGGAGATGGCGCCAGCACGTCAATGACGACGACACGCCGTCGATGACGCCGCACCAGCGCCAATAACGTCGCCCCGGTGCGAATGACGTCGCCCCGGCGCAGGCCGGGGCCCATTTGCCGCAGCGCGAAACGACATTGGACCCCGGCCTGCGCCGGGGCGACGGTGTGATGCTAACGGCACACGGGCCCCGATGCGACCTCGCCGGCATGGCCGGCGTACGCGGGATCCGGTCCGTTCGGGGCTTACTTCTGGTTCTTGTGGCTTTGCGAACCCGCCTTGGCATGCTGCTCCGGCGTGCCGCCGCGGGCGCTGTTGCCGCTCTGCTGGCTGCCGCCACTGCCGCTCTGGCTGCTGCGATCGTTCTTGTGGCTCATCGATCCGGCCCGGCGCGCTTCCTCGGACGTGAATTCGTGGGCATTGCCGGATGCATGCGCGGCCTTGCCGCCTTCCGACGCGATCTCGCGCTGCTTTTGCGGATCCATCGATGCGAATCCCCGGTTGCTGGTATCGCCGCCCTGCTTGTTGCCTTGATTTGCCATGGTGCCTCCACTGGTTGGGAACCCCGGAAACGGGCGCCTGCCGGCGTCCGGAGGGGTCCGCCATCCTAAGTCCATCGGCCGTGTTCACGATGTAGGCGCGCGCGCCACGATGGGGTCGGCCTCGTCGGGCCAGCCGTTCAGGAACTGGCGGCGCCCGTCCGCGATTGCGTGGGCAGCGGCGTGCCGGGCTTCCAGTTGCGCGACAGCGCCTGCGCCTCGTCGATCTGTTCCTGCGTCATCTGGCGCGCGATGCTGGCGCGCTGCTCGGTGGCATTGCGGTGGCCGTTGGCGGCGGCCAGGTTCCACAGCATGTAGGCGATCACGACATCCTGCGGCATGCCGGCCACGTGGTAGCGGTACATCAGGCCGAGCGCGTGCTGGGCGTCCGGGTGGCCCTGCTCGGCCGCCTTGCGGAACCACTGCACGGCCAGCTTCTGGTCCTGCGGCACGGCATTGCCCGTGTAGTACATCGCGCCGATCACGTACTGGGCATCGGCCTTGCCCTGTAGCGCCGCCTTGTAGTGCCACGCGAAAGCCTGCTTGTAGTCGCGCGCGACGCCGCGGCCCATGTAGTACATCAGCCCCAGCAAGTGCTGGGCGTCGGCATTGCCGGACTTGGCCAGCGGGGAGATTTCCTTCAGCGCCTGCGCATAGTTGCGCGCATTGTAGGCGCTGGCGCCCTCGGCAAAGCCCGCCATCGCGCTACCGTGCAGGCCCAGCGCGAACAGGATCGCAATGGTCAGTTTTCTCATCGTCTTGTTCGGAACGGTTGCCTTCTCAGGCTGTTTTTCTTGTTCTGTTGGTGGATGCGCGTCGCGCAGCGCGTTTTCCGCTTCTCTGCAGCCTGCGCTTCGGTACAGCGCCATACGGGCTTACTTCCAGCTGACCTTGCCCAGTCCGTCGACCGCCACCTTGCGGTTCAGCGGCTTGCCGTACACCGTGACGGAC
The DNA here is from genome assembly GCF_044901715.1 of Massilia paldalensis. NCBI lineage: Bacteria > Pseudomonadati > Pseudomonadota > Betaproteobacteria > Burkholderiales > Oxalobacteraceae > Massilia > Massilia paldalensis. The sequence goes on along the minus strand of NZ_JBJCIU010000001.1, from coordinate 648,821 downwards.
CCCATGCCGGACAGGTTCAGGTTGGCGTTCTGGTGCGCGGTAACGCTGGCATTGCCGAGGCCGGACAGATCGATGCTCACGTTGTCGGCGCTAAATTGCTGGGCATCCAGGCTGCCGAGGCCGCCGAGGTCTGCCTTGAGCCACTTGGCCCGTCCGCTCAGCCTGACCGTGCCGGCGCCGCCCAGGTTCAACGCCACCCCGTCCCCGCTCAGGCCCTGCAGGTTCATGCTGCCGATGCCTCCCAGGTTGGCCGTCACGACGCGGTAGTTGCAGGCCACTTTCATCGAGCCGGCGCCGTCCAGCGTCAGCTCGAGCTCCTCGCCGGAAAAGCCGGACACCTCGGTCGAGCCAAGGCCTTCCGACACGACTTCGCGCAGCGCCGGCAGCACCAGGTCGACGCGCATCGTGCCCATGCGCACGCGCCCGCGTCCCTGCGTGTCGATGCTCAGCGTATCGCCGTCCTGCGCCGTGTTGACGCGCGGCAGCCAGTCGGCGTCGCCCACGAGCGTCAGGGCCGGCGTGCCGCCCTGGCGGATGCGCAGGTTGATGGCGCCGTCGAACTTGACGCGCACGATGCGCGCGTCGACGGAGCGCGTCTCGGTGACGTTGTCGGCGCCACGCGCGATCCCGAAAAAGGCGCACAGGCCGGCGAATGCCAGGCCCAGCGAAAACATCTTGTTCATCCGTTTCTCCGAATCATTTCCAAAATAGCCATGCAGACAGATTAACGACAAGTCCTGGCACTGCCCAGCAAAATGCGACGAACTGCAAAAAAGCCGGTACAGCCCGCATTCCGGATCTTGGAATGTCATATTGCATTAAATCAAATAATTACTTTTCTGCATGCGTCTGCGCTAAGATAAATTGATCCCGGGCGTCATGGGATGATAAAAATTCACGAAGAGGTCAATCAATGCGCAAGCGCCAACTCTGCCTGGCCCTGGCCGGCCTGTCGCTATCGCTGTCCGCGTTCGCCGCGCGCAGCGACCAGTGGACCCTGCCGGTCGAGGTCAAGAAACTGGACAACGGCCTGACGGTCGTCGTCTCCGAAGACCACAGCTCGCCGACCGTCGGCGTGTCGGTCGTGTACCACGTCGGCATGCGGCTCGAGCCGCGCAACCGGACCGGTTTCGCCCACCTGTTCGAGCACCTGATGTTCCAGGGCACGCCGAATGCGCCGAAGGGCGTGTTCGACCGCACCATCACGGGCGGCGGCGGCCGCAACAACGGTTCCACCCGTCCCGACTTCACCAACTACATCGAGACGGCGCCCGTGTCGAGCATCGAGCCGATCCTGTGGCTCGAAGCGGACCGCATGAAGACGCTGGAATTCAACCCGGCGACGCTGAAGAACCAGCAGGACGTGGTCAAGGAAGAGATCCGCGTCAACGTCAAGAACCAGCCCTACGGCGGCTTCGACTGGATCGACATCAACCAGCTCGCCTTCAAGAAGTGGGAGAACAACCACGACGGCTATGGCAGCTTCGAGGACCTCGAGGGCGCCAGCCTGGACGACGTGCGCGCCTTCCACCGCGACTACTACGGCCCCAACAACGCGGTGCTGTCGATCGCCGGCGACGTCACCCCGGCACAGGCGTTCGCGCTGGCGCAGAAATACTTCGGCGGCATCGCCAGCCGTCCCGTGCCGAAGGGCACCGATTTCTCGGAAGGCTTGAATACCGAGGAAAAGCGCATTGCGCAGAGCGATGCGCTGGCCCAGGTGCCGGCCGTCGCCGCGGCCTGGAAGGTGCCCGAGAAAGGCAGCCGCGACCAGGCGCCGATGGCCGTGCTGGCCCAGCTGCTGGCCGGCGGCGATGCCTCGCTGTTCTACCAGGGCCTGGTGAAGGGCCGCGAGATCGCCCTCAACGTCGAAGGCGGCTTCGGCCTGACCGGCCCGTTCGAATACGCGGGCCCGACCGTGTTCACCGTGACCGGCCTGTACAAGCCGAACTCGAGCGCCGACGCCATGCTCGCCGCCATGGACGAGGAAATCGCCAAGGTCGCGAAGAACGGGGTCGACGACGCCACGCTGAAGCGCGTGAAGACGCGCATGCTGGCCGACTGGAACAACCGCCTGGAAAACTTCCTGAACCGCGCCGACATGCTGGCCAAGCTGCAGACGCTGTGGGGCGACGCCAACGTCGTCAACAAGGTGCCGGGCTGGATCGAGGGCGTGACCTCGGGCGATATCCAGCGCGTGGCATCCACGTACCTGGTCAGGACCAACCGCACCGTGATCGACCGCAAGCCGGCCGTGAAGGCCCCCGCCAATCCCGCCGTGCCGACGCCCGCGAACGCCGCCGCGACGGCACCCGCCGCGCCGGCCACCGGAGACAAACAATGAGGAACGCATCGATGAAAAAACGGCTGCTCGCACTGGCCGTCGCCGCGCTCGGCACGGCCGCCATCCATCCGGCCGCGCTGGCCGCGGACCCGGCTCCCGGCGGCGCCGGCGCCATGCCGGGCTACGGCGTCGACAAGCCGCTGCCCGTCCCGCACATCGGCAAGAAGACGCTGGCCAACGGCCTGCAGGTGTGGGTGGTGCCACGCGAAGGCGTGCCGCGCGTGGACATGGTGCTGGCCGTGCGCGACGCCGGCTACGGCGCCGACGACGCCTCGTATCCCGGCTTTGCCGCCATGCTCGCCGGCCTCTTGAACGAGGGCACGGCCAAGCGCGACTCGCGCGCCATCGCCGAAGCGGCGCAGGGACTGGGCGGCTCGGTCGCTGCGAGCCCGAGCGCCGACGGCATCCTCGTCTCGGCCAACGCCCTCGCCTCGCAGGCGGCGCCGATGATGGCGCTGCTGGCGGAACTGGCGCGCACGCCGTCGTTCCCGGCCAAGGAAGTGGCGCTGGCCAAGGCCAATGCGCTGCAGGCGCTGCGCGTGTCCGAGACCCAGCCGCGCTTTCGCGCCGAGCGCGCCATGAGCCGTGCCATCTACGGCGACCACCCCTACGGCCATACCGACCCGACCGTGGCATCGATCGAGTCCACCACCGAGGCCTTCCTGCGCAGCGAGCACGCGCGCCGCTTCCGTCCGGAGCGCGCGCTGCTCGTGGTCGCCGGCCGCATCGGCGAAGCGGAGGCGATGAAGCTGGCGCAGCAGGCGTTCGGCGACTGGAAGGCGAGCGGCCCGGCCGCCCCCGCCACGCCCAGGGCGCCGGCCGCCGCCAAGCCGGCGCGCCTGGTGCTGGAACGCGCCGGCAGCGTGCAGTCGACGATCCGCCTGGGCAGCCCCGGCATCGCGGCCACGGCGGCCGACCAGATCCCGCTGCGCATGGCCAGCACGATCCTGGGCGGCGGTTTTTCCAGCCGCGTGAACATCAAGCTGCGCGAGGAAAAGGGCTATACCTACGGCGCCTCGGCCGGCGCGCGCCTGCTGCGCGAAGGCGGCAGCATCGTCGGCGGCGCCGACGTGCGCAACGAGGTGACGGGGGCGGCATTGGGCGAGTACTTCAACGAGTACAAGCGCATCGGCGCCGAGCTGGTGCCGGCGGACGAGATGAAGATGCACAAGCGCTACGTCGCCGGCGGCTACCTGCTGAGCAACCAGATGCAGCGCGCCGTGGCCGGCACGCTGGCCACGAACTGGCTGGTCGGCCTGCCGGCGGAGTTCCTCGGCCAGTACGTGCCGCTGATCGAGAAAGTCACGCCGCAGCAGGTGCGCGAGGTATCGATGAAGTATTTTGCGCCGGACAAGCAGTCGATCGTCGTCGTGGGCGATCCGAAGGCCGTGGGCGAACAGCTGAAGGCCTTCGGCGAATTCACCGTGACCGACAAGTAAGCGCGGCCCTCGGACGCGACGAAGCCTCCCGGGTGCAAGCCCGGGAGGCTTTTTTACTGGCGGCGCTTATTTCTTCGAGGACTGCTTCGAGCCGCCGCCCGACGATTGCTTACTCTCGCCGTGCTCGGCACGCTGCTTGTTGACGATGCGCGACGCGACCTCTTCCTCGCGGCCGGGGTAGCGGTGTTCCTTCTTGAATTCGGTCTCGAGCTTCTTGTACTCGCGTTCGCGTTTCGGGCTGGCTCCACGGGGCATGACGACCTCCATCGGTTGGATTGACGAGGCCAGCTTAGTCCCCTTGCGCAGCCAGGTTCGTGCGGTGACACACGTTGGAGGCATGGTGCAGGGGTCGGAGTCCCATGTTGATGGCTGGACTCCGACCCCGGTTTTCAGCCACCTGCGTCAACCCTGCAGCGCCTTCTCCAGGTCCGCCAGCTCGGCCGGCTTGACAAGGTGCGCATCGAAACCCGCCTCCTGCGCCTTCCGCCGGTCTTCCGGCGAACCGTAGCCCGTATGCGCGACCAGGCGGATCGTGCCCAGCTGCGGATGCTGCTTGAGCATGCGCGCCAGCTCGTAGCCGTCCACGCCGGGCAGGCCGATGTCGAGCACGATCACGTCCGGGCGGCGCGCCGTGGCCATCTCGACGATCTGCGACGCGTCCGCCGTGGTGGCCGTGTCGTAGCCCATCTCGGTCAGCAGGAAGGCCATCATTTCCATCGCATCGACGTTGTCGTCGACCAGCAGCACGCGGCGCTTCGCTCCCGTCCCGCCGGCCGGTTCGTCCGCTGCGGCGGCCGCGGGCGCGGGCGTCCCGGCGAGCGGCGCCTGCGGCTCGGCCGCCGTGCGCAGCACCGGCAGCTCCACCGTGAAGGTCGAGCCCAGGCCGATGCCGGGGCTGGTCGCAGACAGGCGCCCGCCGTGCATCTCGAGCAGGCGCGAGACCAGCGACAGGCCGATGCCCAGGCCTTCCGGCGCCCGGTCCGGCGGCACGGCCGCTTGGGTGAACATGCCGAAGATGCGCGACAGGTTGTCCTCGGCGATGCCGATCCCGTTGTCCTGCACGGCGATGCGCACGACGTCGTCGGCGAGCGTCACCTCGACCTTGATGCGGCCACCCTTGGGCGTGAACTTTGCGGCGTTGTGCAGCAGGTTGCCCATCGACTGGGCCAGGCGCACGGGGTCGCCCGCGACCCAGATGTCCTGCTGCGGCTCGCGCACCTCGAGCTGGTGCTCGCGCGCTGCGATCAGGGGGCCGGCCGTCTCGATCGCCTGGGCGATCACGCCCTTCAGGTCGACGGCTTCCTGGCGCAGCGCGATCTTGCCTTCCGAAATGCGCGCCACGTCGAGCAGGTCGTCGACCAGGTGCGCCAGGTGGTCGACCTGGCGCGTGATGACTTCGCGCGCGCGCGCCTGGCGCTCGATGGCGCCGGGACCGCTGGCGCCCAGCAGCGCGGCCGCATTCCGGATCGGCGACAGCGGATTGCGCAGCTCGTGCGCCAGCGTGGCCAGGAATTCGTTCTTGTTGCTGTCGGCGGCGCGCAGCAGCGCCTCCATCTCCTTGCGCCGGGTGATGTCGCTGGTGACGCGCGCCACGCGGTAGACCTCGTCGCGACGGTCGCGCACGGGGAACAGGCGGTCGCGCACCCAGCGCACGCTGCCGTCCGGCATCATCACGCGGAATTCGGCGTCGTAGTGCGGCGTGCGCTGCAGCGCGCCCCACAGGGCGTCGATGTCGGCGCGGTCGTCCGGGTGGACGGCGTCCAGCCAGCTGTCCGGCTCGCGTTCGAGCGAATCGACGCTGCGGCCCCAGATGGCCGCATAGGCCGGGCTCACGTATTCGAGGGCGCGGGTGGGCACCGAGAACATCCAGAACACGTCCTCGACGTTGTCGGTGAGCTGGCGGAAGCGCTCTTCGCTGTCGCGCAGGGCGCTCTGGGTCTGGCGCATGCGCAGCAGCGCGTTCACGTTGGCGACCAGTTCGTCGGCCTCGATCGGCGCGGCGAGGTAGTTGTCGGCGCCGCCTTCCAGGCCGCGGATCTTGTCGGCGCGGCCCGTCAGCGCGGCCGAGGTCTGCAGCACCAGCACCAGCGCGCTGTCCGGGTCGGTCTTGATGCGGCGGCAGACCTCGATGCCGTTAATGTCGGGGAGTTTGACGTCGAGCAGCACGAGCGCCACTTCGCCGCGCTTGACGATCGCCAGCGCATCGGTGCCGTTGGTGGCCTCCACCACGGAGAAGCCCGCGCTCTGCAGGATGCGGGTCTTGGCGTAGCGGGCGCCGTCGTTATCGTCGACGTTCAGGATCAGGGTGGGGTTCGTCATCGTAAGTCCATCAATGTCCGTCGTGGTCCGCGCCGGAAGCGGCCGGGAAGCTCAGCGGCAGCACCAGGCGGAACGTCGAACCGACGCCGACCTGGCTCTCGACCTCGACCCGTCCGCCCAGCAACTCGGCCAGCTTGCGGCACAGCGGCAGGCCCAGGCCCGTGCCCTTGCTGCGGCGTTGCAGCGGATGTTCGATCTGGCTGAACTCCTCGAAGATCAGTTGCAGGTTGTCCGGGCTGATGCCGATCCCGGTATCGGCCACCGCGAAGACGATGGTGCCGGCGCCGCCGTCGACGTCCGCGGACACGCGCACCGCCCCCTGCTCGGTGAATTTCAGGGCATTCGAAATAAAATTGCGCAACACCTGGGCAATTTTACCTTCGTCCGACTCGAACGGCCCCGTCAGGCCGGAAGGCTCGAACACCAGCTCGACCCGCGCCTCGTCGACCAATGGCCGCAGCATGCCCTTCAGGGTGCGGAACAGGTTGTCGACGACCACGGGCGCCATCTGCACCTCGACCTTGCCGGCCTCGATCTTGGCCAGGTCGAGCAGGTCGTTGACGAGCTCCGACAGGTCGTTGGCGGCCGTCTCGATGTAGCGCACCTGGCGCTCCTGCTCGGCCGTGAGGTCGCCGTCCATGCGGTCCAGCAGCAGCTTGGCCAGCGCCCGGATCGAGGACAGCGGCGTGCGCAATTCATGGCTGGTGTTCGACAGGAAGCGCGACTTCATCTCGTCGGCGCGGCGCAGGCGCTCGGCCTTGTCCTCGATTTCCGCGTACAGGGCGACGATGCCGCGGTTGGTGTCTTCCAGCTCGCGCGTCAGCGACAGCAGGTCTTCTTGGCGCTCGCGCAGCTCGGCCAGCGTGGCGGCCAGTTCGCGGTTCTGCAGGTGCACTTCCAGATAAGTGTTGGCCACCGGGCTGTCCTTGGCCAGCTGCTCGGCGATCTCGGCCAGGCGCGCCGCTCCGACCGGGGGCTGCGGCGGCAGCGCGCGCCGCATCGTCACTGCGGCGGGGCCGTGCGCGCCCTGCTCCACCGTGCAGTCGTCCATCAGGCGGTGCGCGGTGACGATGGCGTCGTCGGGCAGCGGGCCCGAGGTCACGTTGCCGGCGCCGATCGTCACCTGCAGGCATTGCCCGCGCTCGAACTCCGCGATGCCGAACGCGGCCCGGCCGCCCAGGCTCACCTGGCAGGCGCCGCGCGCCACTTCGGAGACGGCAGTGGCGATGCGCACCTGGTCCTGCTGCGAAAAGCCGAGCAGGCTGGAAACCTGGCGCGCGCGCTGGCGCACCAGCACGACGTCCTGCTCGTTGGCGATGCCGATATGGAGGATGCGCTGCATGCCGTGGTCCTTGTTATGAATGCGCGCGGCGCGCGACGAGCACCATGGCGTCGTCGCGGCGGCGGATGAAGTCGCGCATCAGCACCGCCGCGATGACGGCCGGGGCGCGCGCGAACAAGCCGGGATAGGCCGCCAGGTCCCACTGGGTCTGCAGGCCGTCCGAATGCAGGACGCACAGCGTGCCGGCCGGGAACGCGACGTCGAATTCGCGCACGGTGCGCATATTGTGGCCGACGATGCCGTTGTGCGAGACCAGCGTGCGCCGCCCCGCCCCTTCGACGACGGCGCCGCTGACGTTGCCGATGCCGGCGAAGCGCAGGGTATCCGTCGCATAGTCGATGCGCGCCACCGACACCGCCGCGCCACGCGTGATGCGCAGCAGGTCGTGGGCGGACTGCAGCACCTCGGCCGGGGCTGCCGAAGGACGCCGCTCGAGCGCCTCGATGGCGCCGGCGGCCGCCTTGGCCGCTTCCGGACCGTGTCCCAGGCCGTCGACGCCGAGCAGCGTGGCGCCGCCCGCTTCGCAGGCCAGCGCCCAGCCGTCGCCGCTGGCGTCCTCGCCGGCCAGCGGCACGCACAGCGCGCCGGCCTCGATGGCGCAGGGATCCGGCTGTTCCTGGCCGCACCACAGGCGCATGAAGAACACGGCGCCCTTGCCGCGCATGCTCCAGACGTCGAACTCGTCGGCCTGGCGGCGCAGCGCGCCCAGGCCGGTGCCGGCCGTGCCGGCCGTCGAGATGCCGTCCTGCAGGCTGAACGCCAGGTCGGCGATGCCGGGGCCCTCGTCGACCGCCAGCACGTCCACGCCGGCCATGGATGCTCCCGACTGGCTGCGCATGATGTACAGCACGCCTTCGCCGGCGTGCTTGAGGATGTTGGTGGCGGCTTCCGTGATCACGATCGCCAGGCGGCCCGCCTTGACGTCGTCGAAGCCGAGCGCGTCGGCCAGCTTCTGGCCGACCCGGCGCGCGGCCGACACATCGCTGGCGTGGTGGATCGGGAAGACGTGTTGTGGCGCGAGGGAGTGAATCAGCGTTTCCATTTGATGACTGCCACCGCCGTGCCTTCGCCCGGACGGGAATCGATGTCGAACTCGTCGACGAGGCGCTTGGAGCCGGACAGGCCCAGGCCCAGGCCGCCGCCGGTCGTGTAGCCGTCGCGCAGCGCCAGTTCGAGATCGACGATGCCGGGACCGTCGTCGACGAAGACGAGGCCGACGCCCTGCTTGAAGCCGTCGGCGAGGGCGTCGAGGTGCACTTCGCCGCCGCCGCCGTACTTGATCGTGTTGCGCGCCAGTTCGCTCGCCGCCGTCACCAGCTTGGTCTGGTCGACCAGCGACAGCGCGATGCCCACCGCGCGCTCGCGCACGTGGCGGCGCAAGGCCACCACGTCCTCGTCGGAACGCAGGGGCAAGGTCGTGCGGCCGGTGCGCAACTGGCCGCGGAACGCCAGCAAGCGGGAATCGAAGGCGACCGCATTGTTCAGAGCGGCGCTCATCAGAAGTCAGTCTTTCCCAGCAGGGCCATGCCTTTCTCGACGTTCAGGGCCGTCTTCACGCCGTGCAGCGTGAGCCCCAGTTCCACCAGCGTGATCGCGACGGCCGGCTGCATGCCGACCACCACCGTCTGGGCGTCGAGCACGCGCGCCATCGCGGCGGTGTTGCTGATCATGCGACCGATGAAGGAATCGACCAGGTCCAGCGCCGAGATGTCGATCAGGACGCCCTTGGCGCGGTCGCGCACGATCCGCTCGGTGAGGTCGTCCTGCAGCGTCATCGCGAGGCGGTCGTGCATGTCGACCTGGATCGTCACGAGCAACAGGTTGCCCATGCGCAGGATGGGGATGCGTTCCATGTGCGGTCCTTATGCCTTGCCGTGCGACTTCACCACGGCGGTGCCGGTACGCTCCAGCGCGACGACGAAGGCGTCGGCCAGCGTCGCCTTGGTCATCACGTCTTCAAGGTTCACGCCCAGGTGGACGATGGTCTGGGCGATCTGCGGGCGGATGCCGCTGATGATGCAGTCGGCGCCCATCAGGCGCGCGGCGGCGATCGTCTTCATCAGGTGCTGGGCGACCAGCGTGTCGACGGTCGGCACGCCCGTGATGTCGATGATGGCGATCGAGGCGCCGGTATCGACGATCTTCTGCAGGATGTTTTCCATGACCACCTGGGTGCGCGCCGAATCCAGCGTGCCGATCAGCGGCAGCGCCAGGATGCCGTCCCACAGCTTGACGACCGGGGTCGACAGCTCCAGCAGTTCCTGCTGCTGGCGCACGATGATCTGGTCTCGGGTGCGCTGGAACGATTCGATCGTGTACAGGCCCAGCTTGTCGAGCAGGGTGGTGATGGTCCAGGACGCGTCGGCCAGCGCTTCGGCATCGCCGTCGAAACCGGCGCGCAGGTGCGCGAACAGCGGTTGCTTGAGCGAGAACACGAAGGTGGCGGTCTCGCTCGGGGTCGAGCCGTTCTTGGCGCGCGCCGACGAGATCTCGCTCAGCAGGTCGCGCACTTCGTCCCAGGCGCGGTGTTCGATGTTCTGCAGTTCGCCGCTACGGGTGGCATTGGTGAAGGCGGACAGGAATTGCTGGCAATGGTTGCGCAGTTGCTCGCGCGAGACGACGTTCGTCCGCACCGTCAGCGCTTCGAGCTGGGCCACCCACGCCGCGCCGATCTCGGCCTGGTGATCCTGGATAAGCTGGCTGATACGGGTCGCGTAGTCCTGAGTGGTCATCTATCGGTCCTTAGTCTGGTGGAAGCCCTGCCCTTGTCATGTGCATACGTCGGGCATTCTGGTAAATGGCCAACTATACCATTCATTGACATTGCAACTAGTCACAATTGCGAAACGTCAGCGTATTTATTTTGCATTGTCGCGACGATTTGTGACAAATCGGCGAAACAGATAATGCAATGAAAGTTTCATTGCTGAAAAGATTTACCCGGTTTCGGTTTTACGGTTTCTTCCAGCCGAAAAAAAACCGCCAGGCTCACGCACTGGCGGTTTTTCCGGAGACCGGAGCAGGCAGGATTACTGCGCCGCGCCCTCGACCGGATCGGCTGCCTTCATCGACAGCTTCAGGCGGCCGCGCTCGTCGGTCTCGAGGACCTTCACGCGCACTTGCTGGCCTTCCTTCAGGTAGTCGGCCACGGCGTTGACGCGCTCGTTGGCGATCTGCGAGATGTGCAGCAGGCCGTCCTTGCCCGGCATCACCTGGACGATGGCGCCGAAGTCCAGCAGCTTCAGCACGGTGCCGTCGTAGGTCTTGCCCACTTCGACCGATGCGGTCAGCTCTTCGATGCGGCGCTTGGCTTCCTGGCCGGCGGCGGCGTCGACCGAGGCGATGGTCACGATGCCTTCGTCGGTGATGTCGATCTGGGTGCCGGTCTCTTCGGTCAGCGCGCGGATGACGGCGCCGCCCTTGCCGATCACGTCACGGATTTTCTCCGGGTTGATCTTGATCGTGATCAGGCGCGGTGCGAAGTCCGACAGTTCGGTCTTCACGCTCGGCACGGCCTTCTGCATCTCGACCAGGATGTGCTGGCGGGCTTCCTTGGCCTGGGCCAGTGCCACCTGCATGATTTCCTTGGTGATGCCCTGGATCTTGATGTCCATCTGCAGCGCGGTGATGCCCGCGGTGGTGCCGGCGACCTTGAAGTCCATGTCGCCCAGGTGGTCTTCATCGCCCAGGATGTCGGTCAGGACGGCGAACTTGCCGCCTTCCTTGATCAGGCCCATGGCGATGCCGGCCACGTGCGCCTTCATCGGCACGCCGGCGTCCATCAGTGCCAGGCAGCCGCCGCAGACCGACGCCATCGACGAGGAACCGTTCGACTCGGTGATTTCCGAGACCAGGCGCACCGAGTAGCTGAACTCTTCCGGCGACGGCAGCGCGGCGACCAGCGCGCGCTTGGCCAGGCGGCCGTGGCCGATTTCGCGGCGCTTCGGGGTGCCCACGCGACCGGTTTCGCCGGTGGCGAACGGAGGCATGTTGTAGTGCATCATGAAGTCGTCCGTGTACTCGCCCATCAGCGCGTCGATCTTCTGGCTGTCGCGGCCGGTGCCCAGCGTGGCGATCACGAGGGCCTGGGTTTCACCGCGGGTGAACAGGGCCGAACCGTGGGTGCGCGGCAGCACGCTGGTGCGGATCGAGATCGGACGCACGGTGCGGGTGTCGCGGCCGTCGATGCGCGGCTCGCCGTCCAGGATCTGCGAACGCACGACCTTGGCTTCCATGTCGAACAGGATGTTGCCGACTTCGGCCGCATCCGCTTCGACACCCTGCTCCGCCAGGCCGGCCAGCACTTCGCTCGACAGCGACTTCAGCTTCTGCTGGCGCGCCGATTTCTCGCGGGTCTGGTAGGCGTCGCGGATCTTCGCGTCGGCCAGTTGCGCGACCTGGGCGATCAGGGCTTCGTTCTTCGGTGCCGGCGCCCATTCGACTTCCGGCTTGCCGCCTTCTTCGACCAGCGCGTGGATCGCGTCGATCACGGCCTTCATCTGCTCGTGGCCGTAGACGACCGCGCCCAGCATGACTTCTTCGGACAGCTGCTGCGCTTCCGATTCGACCATCAGCACGGCGTGCTCGGTACCGGCGACGACCAGGTCCATCTGCGAGGTCTTGAGCTGGGTGGTGGTCGGGTTCAGGATGTACTGGCCGTTGGCGTAGCCGACGCGGGCGGCGCCGATCGGGCCGTTGAACGGGATGCCGGCGATGCACAGGGCGGCCGAGGCGCCGATCATCGACGGGATGTCCGGATCGATTTCAGGGTTGACCGACAGGACGTGGATGATGACCTGGACTTCGTTCAGGTAGCCTTCCGGGAACAGCGGGCGGATCGGACGGTCGATCAGGCGCGACGTCAGGGTCTCCTTCTCCGACGGACGGCCTTCGCGCTTGAAGAAGCCGCCCGGGATCTTGCCGGCGGCGTAGCTCTTCTCGATGTAGTCGACGGTCAGCGGGAAGAAGTCCTGGCCCGGCTTGGCGTCCTTCTTGGCGACGACGGTCGCCAGCACGACGGTGTCTTCCACCGACACGACGACGGCGCCGCTGGCCTGGCGCGCGATCTCGCCGGTCTCCAGGGTGACGGTGTGGTCGCCGTACTGGAAGGTTTTCGTAACTTTGTTAAACATGGGGTATCCCTTTCTATTTGCCGACAGATTTTCAGGCGCTGTCGTTCACCTCACCTCAGTTCGTTCGACGCCGTGTTGGTGCGGCGTCTTTTTCTAGTCAGTTGGGGTCAGAGCACAAGCGTGAAATCCGTGCTCTGACCCCAAAAGGCTGGAAATAAAAAATGCCCGCGCAGTCGAGCTGACGCAGGCATTTCTCGATCAAGCTTTTGGCTCGATGCGCAACAATTACTTACGCAGACCCAGCTTGGCGATCAGGTCGCGGTAACGGTTCAGGTCCTTGTTCTTCAGGTAGGCCAGCAGGCTCTTGCGACGGTTGACCATCATGATCAGGCCGCGGCGCGAGTGGTGATCCTTCTTGTGTTCCTTGAAGTGGCCGTTCAGTTCGTTGATGCGTGCGGTCAGCAGCGCAACTTGCACTTCCGGCGAGCCGGTGTCTTTTTCGCCACGTGCGTTGTCCGCGATGATCGCGGCTTTGTTGATGTGTTCTACGGACATGATATTACCTTTCACATGCGGTGCAAGAGTCGGAACCCAGCGCACCGTGAGTTGTTAAAAAACCTGGCCTGGAGGCCAAGACCCGGAAGTATAGGGGAAAATGCGTCGGGGAGCCAGCGTTTTGGCCGCATCCGCTAGAATTCACGGGTTGGCGATGCCGCATTGGCATGCCTAAAGGACTTTACTGATGAGCAAACTGATCAAAAATACAACAACCATCGCCGCAACGCTGGCCGTCGCGCTGGCGCTGTCCGCCTGCTCCACCTTCTCCAAGGCCCCCGCCGCCGGCACGCCGCTGGCCGACGTGACGGCCAAGCTGGGCAAGCCGGCCGCCGTCTATCCGGATCCGGACGGCGGCCAGGTGCTCGAATACCGCGGCCAGCCGATGGGCCAGGTCCAGCACATGGCGCGCATCGGCGCCGATGGCCGCCTCATCTCCTATGAACAGGTGCTGACCAACGAAAACTTCGCAAAGCTCGGCACCAAGCGCTGGACAAAGGACGACGTGCTGCGCAGCTTCGGCCATCCGGCCGATATCTCGCCGGCGCGCGCCACCGGTCCCTTCCCGGACGATGCGGAAGTCTGGTCCTACCGCTACAAGGACGACGGCGTGTGGAACGCGATGATGAGCGTGTACTTCAACGCCCGCGGCGTCGTGCTGCACACCGCCAAGACCCCCGACCCGATCCTCGACGATCGCTACAAGGGCTTCTGACACAGCCCGGCCGCGCACGGAGCCTTCCATGACCCGTTTGACCAAGAGAACGACGTCCGCGGCCTGCGCCGCCCTGTCCTTGTTCGCGGCGCTGTCGCTGTCCGCCTGCTCCGTCTTCCGCCAGCCGCCGCCGGTCGGCGCCCCGCTGGCGGCCGTCACCGAGGCGTTGGGCCAGCCGGCCGCCGTCTATCCGGAACCGGACGGCGGAAAGATCCTCGAATACCGCGGCCAGCCGATGGGCCAGTTCCAGCACATGGCCCGCATCGGCGCGGACGGCCGCCTGGTCTCCTTCGAGCAGGTACTCACCAGCGAGAACTTCGGCAAGGTGAAAATCGACAGCTGGACCAAGGACGACATCCTGCGCCACTTCGGCCGCCCGGCCGAGACCTCGCGCGTGGCCTACAAGGACTACGAAGTCTGGTCCTACCGCTACAAGGAAGCGGGCGTGTGGAATTCGCTGATGCACGTGCACTTCGACCAGCAGGGCGTCGTGCGCCAGATGCTCAACGGGCCGGATCCGATGTACGACGACCGGTTCCGGTTCCGCTGAGGTTCCCGATAGCCGCAACAATGTGTGACTAATACGGCCGGCATGCTGGCTATACTTTCGCACATGCCCAGTCCGCTTACCCTTCCGCCGCAGCCCCCGCGGCTGCCGGCCAGCGCAGGCAAGCCACGCGATTGAATCGGAGGACAGGATGCGACTGGATCGGCTCGACAGGTGGCTGCTCGGTACGCTGGCAGCCGGGATCGTGGCGGCAGGCTGGTTCGCACGGCGCGACGATGCCACGCCGGCCGAGGTTCGCCCCGCTGCGCCACCCTCCGTGCAACGCCCCCTCTCACCCGCGCAGGCACCGGCGCCAGCGCGGTCGTCGCTGCCCGTGCCTGCGGACACGCCGCCCAACCAGCGCATCCAGGTAGAGCGGCTGCTGGCCAGCCACGATCCGCACGACGCCTTTGCCGCCTATGAACTCGTCGCCCGCTGCGCCGCGTTCAATGTCGAACACGATGCACCCGTATTCGATGAAGAAGAACTCAAGCACTGGAAAGGCGACACGGTGCCCGGCTTCCGCGGCATGACCGCACCGGAAAAAGAACGCGAGGCCCGCGTGTGCGACGGCATGACCGAACGCGAGCGCCAGTCGCGCCTCGACTACCTCGCGATCGCGGCCGCCGCGGACGTGCCCGGCGCCGCCATCGCCTATGCCCGCGAAGGGCCGTTCGGCGATCCGAGTGCGCTGGAGACGCGGCCCGACGACCCGCTGGTCAAGGAGTGGAAGACCCGGGCGGCCGGGCAGCTCGCGCAGGCCGCTGAAATGGATGCGGACCTGTCCGCACTGGCTTACCTGGCGGGGGAGAACTTCAACGGTTCCGGCCTGACGGCACGGGACCCGTTGCTGGCTTACCGCTACACGACGGCGATGGCGATGATCTATGCGGACATGTTCGGGCCGAACCATCCGATGGCAAGGATGAACGACGAGGCAGACCTGACGCCGGCCCAGCGCGACGCCGAGCAGGCTGCCGCCAGGCGCATCGCGGACCGGGCCCGGGAACGGCGCAAACAGGCCGCGCCGGGTGGGGGCTGAACGGGATGCTGATCAGCGCCGCTCGCTCGGATCGAACGTCTCTTCCTCGGTCTGGACGATGCTGACCGGCTTGCCCTTGGCCAGGCGCCACAGGAACACGCCGTAGCCCGACAGGCCGTACAGCACGAACAGCGGCCACAGCACCTTGGGCGGGTCGATCGCCAGCAGCGCCAGCAGCAGCGCGATCAGGAACACGACGATGAACGGCACCGACTTGCGGAAATTGACGTCCTTGAAGCTGTAGAACGGCACGTTGGTGACCATGGTGATGCCCGCGAACAGCGCGATGCACCACGAGATCCAGTCGACGCTACGGGCACTGACGTTGATGTCGGGGTCCGTCATCATCATCACGAAGCCCACCACGAGCGCCGCCGCCGCCGGGCTGGGCAGGCCCTGGAAGTAGCGCTTGTCGACGACTTCGATGTTCGTGTTGAAGCGGGCCAGGCGCAGGGCGGCGCCGGCGCAGTAGACGAAGGCGGCGATCCAGCCCAGCTTGCCCAGGCCGCGCAGCGACCATTCGTAGATGACGAGCGCGGGTGCGGCGCCGAAGGACACCATGTCGGACAGGCTGTCGTACTGGGCGCCGAACTCGGACTGGGTATTGGTCAGGCGCGCCACGCGGCCGTCCAGGCTGTCGAGCACCATGGCGATGAACACGGCCCAGCAGGCGTGGTCGAAGCGCTGGTTCATCGCCATCACGATGGCATAGAAGCCGCCGAACAGCGCGGCCGTCGTGAAGGCGTTCGGAAGCAGGTAGATGCCCCGGCGCGGGCGGGCCGACACGACGTCGGTCTTGCGCGTGCGGGCGAAGCGGGCGAATCGGGGCGCCTTGACGGCGCCTGGCTTTCTGCGACGGGGGAGCGTGGGCATGGTTGTTGTTCTTTGCACTGAGGTAACAATGCGCCAGGGGCGCGGACCACGCCATTATAGTGGCCCGCGCCCCGTGTTAGCGAACCGTCACGCCTAGCGGAACCGGACTTTGCCGACCAGGCGCATGGACAGCGTCGTCTCGCCCGGCTCGAAGCTCGGCTCCGGCACGGCGCCGGCATCGGCGCGCGCGGCACGCATCATCATCGCGGGCGCTGCCTGCGGCGCCGCTTCGCCGACGTAGTTGCCGCTGCCCTCGAAGTCGACCGTGTCGATCGTGGCGTCGTTCACGCCGCGGCCCATAGCTTTCGCGATCGACGCGATGCGCTCGTTCAAGTTGGCGTAGGTGGCGGCGATGCGTTCGTCGTCCAGGCGCTTCTGCAATTCCTTGCTCAGGTGGTAGTCGACGCCGTTCAGGTTCAGCACCTTCTGGGCCGCGGCCGCGACCTTCGGCAGGTTCTGCAGGTTGCGCGTCGTGACTTCCAGGTACTGGCCCACGCGCCAGCCGATCGGCACGCGGCGCGCGGCCGGCGTCGACAGCGGACGCGGGCCGTCCGGCACTTCCGGATAGACGGGATAGGTGTAGTAGCCGACGGTCTTCAGTTGCGCCTGCGGGTCGCCGCCCTTCACGATGTCGGTGCCCTGCTTCATCTTCTGGTTGACGCGTGCGGTGGCGGCGGCGCGGTCCTTGTCCTGTTCCTCGACGGCGAACGTGACTGTCGCCTCGTCGTTGGCGTGGCGGACCTCGCCGAAGGCCGGCACCACGACCAGCGTGCCGGCAGTGAGCGCGGCACGTTCTGCGGGCGCGGAAGTGCTCTGGGCGTGCGCGTTCAGTGCCAAGCCGAGGGCGGACAGCAGGATCAGTTTCTTGAAGGGCATCGTCGTTCTCTCCTTATTGTGTTTCTGCGGCAAGGGCCGCGGCAGGAGAACGATAACCGGTTTCCGCTCGGGAACGGGCGACTGTAATGAAGAGTTGCAAAAGGTTGCAATTGGCAGCAATTGCGCTTTCGTGGCGATGGACCGGCCGGTCGGATCAAGACCTGGCACCGCCCATGCATCCATACACCACCACGCAACCCAGCGCCGATGCGGCCGCAGCTGCCAGGAAGGCATGCGCAAAGCCCGTTTCGAAACCGTGCTGCAAGAGCGCCGCCAGACCTGCCGGCATGGCGCCTCCCGTTCCCGCTGCTCCCGTCACGTCACCCGCCACGAGCTGTTCGATCAACTCCGGCCGGGCCTGCTGACCGAGGCGCGGCAAGCCGGCCAGCAGGGTCGCGCGCGTGCCGCTGGACAGCACGGCACCGAGGCTGGCGAAGCCCAACAATATTCCACAGAAGCGCGAGGTCGTGCTGATGCCGGATGCCATCCCCGCACGGTCCGCCGGGATGGCCCCCATGATCGCCTTCTGCGTTTCTCCGTTCAGCAAGCCGCCTCCCGAGCCGAGGATCGCCATGCCGAGCACATCCAGCGCACGCAGTCCCGGCATGGACGCCGCCCACATCATGACGAGGTTGCCGAGCGCAACGATCGCCAAGCCGAGGGCCAGGATCTGGTAACCGGCCATGAATGCGCCCAGGCGCCTCCCCAGCATCGGTAGCAGCAGCATTGCCAGCGCGAACGGCAGCATGCCGGCACCCGCCTCCAGTGCGGTGGCGCCGCGCGCGTTCTGCAAGTAGAGAGGCAGCAGGGACGCCATGACCTGGGCGGCCCCGGCATACGCGAGCATGGCGATCACGGCACCGACGAAACGTGTGTTCGCGAACAGCTCCAGGTCGAGCATCGGCTGCGCCACCCGGCGCTCGGCCGCAAGGAAACACCCCAGCATGCAGAGCGCCGCCGCGGCCCTGACCAGCACCGGCATGCTCGTCCATCCCTCCGCGGGGCCCGAGATGAGCGTCCAGGTGAACGTGAACATGGCCGATGCGAACAGGACGATGCCAGGGATGTCGAACGGACGAGGGACAGGGCTGCGCGACTCCGGGATCCAGCGGACGACCGCGAGTCCCAGCACGGCGCAGGCCGGGAGATTGACGTAAAAAGCCCAGCGCCATCCGAGCCATCGGCTGATGACACCGCCGACCAGCGGCGACAGCACCATGGTCGTTCCCATGATCGCTCCCCAGAATGCCCATACGCGCGCGCGCTCCTGCTCGCCACGGAACGCATGGCCGATGACCGCTAGCGAAGGCGCGAGCAGGCAGGCTGCGCCGGCCCCCTGCCCGGCGCGGGCCAGGTAAAGTGCCTGTGCGCTGCCGGCCACGCCGCAGGCGAGCGAAGCCAGGCCGAAGATGAACAGTCCCAGCAGCAGCAGACGCTTGCGTCCGATCCTGTCGGCGACGACGCCTGCAGGCAGCAGCAGCGCCGCGAAGCACAGCAGGTAGGTGCTGATCACCCACTCGATGTCCCCGAACGTGGCGTTCAGGTCGCGGGCGATGGTCGGCAGGACGATCCCGACCAGGTTGGTATCGAGCACCGTGACGGCGCAACCCAGCGACGCGGTCAGCAGCAAGGGCATGGATGAGGGCGCGGTACCGCAGATGGCCTGTGTGGAGGATGGCGGGTGCATTCGCATTAAGTCGGGATGAATCCAAAAACGCCATTACACCCGATTCCTGAATTCGGATCATTAACGTAAAAAGATGAAATAATTCGTCCTCACCGAATTTAGAGCAGGCGTCCTCCATGGAGATCCGACATTTTCGCTATTTCATTGCCGTGGCCGAGGAGCTGCATTTCGCCCGCGCGGCGGAACGGCTCGGCATCGCGCCGTCGACGCTGACGGTCCAGATCCAGGAGATCGAGCGCACCTTGCAGGCACGCCTGCTGCAACGTAGCAAGCGCAGCGTTCGCCTGACCAGCGCCGGGGAGCTTTTTCTCGAGCAGGCACGGGCCAGCCTGCTTCAATTCGAGCAGGCGCTTGGTGTCGGGCGGCGCGCGGGGCGCGGGGAGCTCGGGCGCATTATGATCGGCTATGTGGGGTCGGCCGCGCTAGCCGGGGTGCTGCAGCAGCACATGCGGCTGTTTCGTTCGGACTGGCCCATGGTCCAATTGCAGGCCAGTGAACAGTCGATGGGACGCTTGCCGGAGCTGGTCGCCGAGGGGCAGGTGGATGTGGGATTCGTGCGCCTGCCGATGACCTTGCCGACGGGATTATCGAGCCACATACTCCAGCGTAATCGATTCTGCGTCGCCTTGCCTGCCAGCCACCGCCTGGCGGGGGCCCAAGCGGTCGACGCACGTCAACTCGCAGGCGACGATTTCGTCGTGCCGGAACAGGACCTGGGTACGCGCGAAGTCGGCCGGCGCGGAGGATTCGCACCGCGCATCACTGCCATTCCAGGCAATCTGCTGGCGGTACTGACGGAAGTGTCGTTATGGATGGGCGTGGCGATCGTTCCCGACGTCGTCGTGCCGAGCGTGGTACTGCCGGACGTCGTCTACAAACCGCTCGCGGGAGCGGCCATCACGTCCGACCTGGCCGCCATTTTCCGGCGTAACGAAGGCGCGCCGGCGGTGAAGAACCTGATCCGGCAACTGGTGTCGGCCGCGCCCGACGCCCTGGCCGGCGCGTAGGCGGACTCGCCCACGCCCCGGGGTATCAAGGGCGCCGCGGCCGCCCCATTCAGGCGGCTAAGCTGGTCAGTTCTTCGACTGGTCGACCAGCTTGTTCTTGGCGATCCACGGCATCATCGCGCGCAGCTTCTCGCCGACCTGCTCGATCTGGTGTTCCGACGTGAGGCGACGGCGCGAGATCAGGGTCGGGGCGCCGGCCTTGTTCTCGAGGATGAAGCTCTTCGCGTACTCGCCCGTCTGGATGTCGGTCAGGCACTGCTTCATCGCCTTCTTGGTGTCCTCGGTCACGATGCGCGGGCCGGTGACGTATTCGCCGTATTCCGCATTGTTCGAGATCGAGTAGTTCATGTTGGCGATGCCGCCTTCGTAGATCAGGTCGACGATCAGCTTCAGTTCGTGCAGGCACTCGAAGTAGGCCATCTCCGGCGCGTAGCCCGCTTCGACCAGGGTCTCGAAGCCGGCCTTGATCAGTTCCACGGTGCCGCCGCACAGCACGGCCTGCTCGCCGAACAGGTCGGTCTCGGTCTCTTCGCGGAAGTTGGTCTCGATGATGCCGGCCTTGCCGCCGCCGTTGGCCATGGCATAGGACAGCGCGATGTCGCGCGCGGCGCCGGATTTGTCCTGATAGACGGCGACCAGGTGCGGCACGCCGCCGCCCTGGCGGTAGGTGCCGCGCACGGTGTGGCCCGGGGCCTTCGGCGCGATCATGATGACGTCGAGGTCGGCGCGCGGCACGACCTGGCCGTAGTGGACGTTGAAGCCGTGCGCGAACGCCAGCGCGGCGCCCTGCTTGATGTTCGGTTCGACGTTGTTCTTGTAGACCTCGGCGATGTTCTCGTCCGGCAGCAGGATCATGACGACGTCGGCGTTCTTGACCGCTTCGTCCACCTCGGCGACCTTCAGGCCGGCCTGCTCGACCTTGTGCCAGGAGGCACCGCCGCGGCGCAGGCCGACGGTGACGTTGCAGCCGGATTCGGTCAGGTTCTGGGCGTGGGCGTGGCCTTGCGAGCCGTAGCCGATGATGGCGACGTTCTTGTTCTTGATGAGGGAGAGGTCGCAGTCTTTATCGTAGAAAACTTTCATTTTTATTCCTGTATTTTTCGTGGTATTCGGGTGTCTGGTGGGCACGGGGTGCCTACCCTACGCATTCATGATTCAAATTGCGGTGGTGTCGGCCGTAGGGTGGGCATCACATGCCCCCCCATGCGTCTCGCGGCATCAAACTTTCAATATGCGTTCGCCGCGGCCGATGCCGGAGCCGCCGGTGCGCACGGTCTCGAGGATCGAGGCGCGGTCGATGGCGTCGATGAAGGCGTCCAGCTTCGATTTCGCGCCGGTCAGCTCGATCGTGTAGGTCTTCTCGGTCACGTCGATGATGCGGCCGCGGAAGATGTCGGCGGTGCGCTTCATTTCCTCGCGCTCCTTGCCGACCGCCCTCACCTTGATCAGCATGAGCTCGCGCTCGATGTGCTGGCCTTCGGTCAAATCGACCACCTTCACCACCTCGATCAGGCGGTTCAGGTGCTTGGTGATCTGCTCGATGATGTCGTCCGAGCCGCTCGTGACGATCGTCATGCGCGACAGCGTCGCGTCTTCGGTCGGCGCCACGGTCAGCGTCTCGATGTTGTAGCCGCGGGCCGAGAACAGGCCGACCACGCGCGACAGGGCGCCGGCTTCGTTTTCCAGCAGGACGGAGATGATGTGTCGCATTACAGGTCCTCCGAGCCGAGCAGCATTTCACTGAGGCCCTTGCCGGTCTTGACCATCGGCCAGACGTTCTCGCTGCGGTCCGTGATGAAGTTCATGAACACGAGGCGGTCCTTCATCGCGAAGGCTTCGCGCAGCGATCCTTCCACGTCGCCCGGCTTCTCGATGCGCATGCCGACGTGGCCGTAGGCCTCGGCCAGCTTCTCGAAGTCCGGCAGCGAATCCATATAGGACTCGGAATAGCGCGAGTTGTAGTCGAGCTCCTGCCACTGGCGCACCATGCCCAGGAAGCGGTTGTTCAGCAGGATGATCTTCGGCGTCAGGTGGTATTGCTTGCAGGTCGCCAGCTCCTGGATGTTCATCTGGATCGAGCCCTCGCCCGTCACGCAGGCGACGGTGGCGCCGGGGTTCGCCATCTGCACGCCCATCGCGTACGGCAGGCCCACGCCCATCGTGCCCAGGCCGCCCGAATTGATCCAGCGGCGCGGCTTGTTGAACGGGTAGTACTGCGCGGCCCACATCTGGTGCTGGCCCACGTCCGACGTGACGAAGGCGTCGCCGCCCG
This sequence comes from Massilia paldalensis, assembly GCF_044901715.1. Classification (NCBI taxonomy): domain Bacteria; kingdom Pseudomonadati; phylum Pseudomonadota; class Betaproteobacteria; order Burkholderiales; family Oxalobacteraceae; genus Massilia; species Massilia paldalensis. Next base: position 626,731 of record NZ_JBJCIU010000001.1, on the reverse strand, counting down.
TCACCTGCCACAGCGTCTCGATGACGGACTGCGGCTTGATGACCTCGTCGGAGGTCGGGTACTTCAGGCATTCGCGGCCGCGCCAGTCGCCGATCTGGCGCCACCAGTCCTGCACGGCCGGGTTCGGGCGCGCCTCGCTGGCCTCCAGCTGCGACAGCAGCTCGACCAGCACGTCCTTGACGTTGCCGACGATCGGGATGTCGACCTTGACGCGCTTGGAAATCGACGACGGGTCGATGTCGATGTGGATGATCTTGCGCGGATTGCTGGCGAAGTGCTTCGGGTTGCCGATCACGCGGTCGTCGAAGCGGGCGCCGATGGCGATCAGGACGTCGCAGTGCTGCATCGCCATGTTCGCTTCATAGGTGCCGTGCATGCCCGGCATGCCGACGAAGTGGCCGCTCGAGGCGCGGTAGGCGCCCAGGCCCATCAGCGTGTTGGTGACGGGGAAGCCGAGCTTGTCGACGAGGCGGTTCAGTTCTTCCGAGGCATTGGCCAGGATCACGCCGCCGCCCGTGTAGATCATGGGGCGCTCGGCGGCCAGCAGCAATTGCACGGCCTTGCGGATCTGGCCGGCATGGCCCTTGTCGACGGGGCGGTAGGAGCGCATCTCGATTTCTTTCGGATACGCGTAGTTCGCCTTCTGCATGCTGACATCCTTCGGGATGTCGACCAGCACGGGGCCGGGGCGGCCGGTGCGGGCGATATAGAAGGCTTTCTTGACGGTCTCGGCCAGGTCGCGCACGTCCTTGACGAGGAAGTTGTGCTTGACCACGGGGCGGGTGATGCCGACCGTGTCGCATTCCTGGAACGCGTCCTGGCCGATCGCATGGGTCGGCACCTGGCCGGAAATGATCACCATCGGGATCGAATCCATGTAGGCGGTGGACAGGCCGGTGACGGCATTAGTCACGCCCGGGCCGGACGTGACGAGGGCCACGCCCACTTCGTTCGAGCTGCGCGAATACGCGTCGGCCGCGTGCACGGCTGCCTGCTCGTGGCGTACCAGGATGTGCTGGAATTTGTCCTGCTTGAAGATGGCGTCGTAGATGTACAGGACGGCGCCACCGGGGTAGCCGAAGACGTGCTTCACGCCCTCTTCCGCCAGACAACGGACCAATATCTCGGCGCCCGTGATGGGAGCTGATGCGTGGTTCATGATACGTTCCTTTCAAGACCCAATAGGGAGATTGATCGGATGCTCGTTCCTGGCGAGATACGTGTCACGCAACAGTGCTCATGCTTCCCTTCTTTCTGCGGTCACGGCGATCCTTCGGCCCCCGTAGGGTGGCGTACGAACCGGCGCTGGGCGCAACTCGTTCGGCGTGAGTACCTGTAGCGGAATGCGGATCCCTCGCGCTTGTGGCACGGGTTGGAGCAAACTGCCTACATTGTGAAAGCTTGTCACGCCGGGACGGGCCTTGTGTGCCGGTCGGGGATGACCATGGGCTTCGGGTTGCAAAGCGTTCCATACCTTACTGCGTTGCACCATTCTGGTCAAGACAAAAAAATTATTTTCTTATTTGGTGCAACGACCCTGCACAGCAATAAAATTGCGGCGCGGCAGCTCAGGGGATGCCGTTGCGGCAGAATTCGCCAAAACCGGGCCGCTCTTCCAGCCGCGCCAGCCAGGCATCGACGGCCGGATACGCTTCCCTTTCCATCGGCGTCATCAGCCAGCGGTTGGCCGACAGCCCCAGCACCACGTCGGCCAGCGAGAAGCTGGCGCCGGCGACGAAGGCGCCCGTATGGTCGAGCTGGCGCGCGAGGATGCCCATGTGGCGGTTCCAGCCCGCGCAGCTGGCGGCGACCTGGGCCGCGTCGCGATGGGCCTCGCTGCCGCGCACGAGGGCCATGAAGGCATAGCGCCAGGCGTTGTTCAGCTCGGTCGCCTGCCAGTCCATCCATTGCTCGACGCGGGCGCGGGCCGCCGGGTCGCGGGGCAGCAGGCTGTCCGGCTCGCCCGTGTCGTAGCGCGTGGCCAGGTAGCGGCAGATCGTGTTCGATTCCCACAGCGCCAGCTCGCCGGAGGCGCCGGGGCTGTGGTCGACGAGCACCGGCATCATCGCGTTCGGGTTCAGCGCCAGGAAGGCCGGGTCCTGCATGGACCGGACGCCGTTGCCCCAGTCCTCGCGCTCGAAGGCGAGGCCCAGCTCGCGGCAGGTCCACAGCACCTTGCGGACATTGATCGACGTGGCCTTGCCAAGAATACGCAACATACTGCCTCCAATCGTGTGAATGGCACCATTGTAGAGCTGCCCGTCCGCGCGCGTGCTCCCGCGCATCCCGGCACCGCTTCGCACACTATTGGTGCATCGAGGCTTGCAACAATCTGGACACGTTCGCCAGCTATAATCCTGCGGCTGGCCATGACGGCTGCGGTCCTCCCCGATTTTTGCTAGCATTCGAAAGTTTTCCGAAAAGCCACAGGCGACGTACCCGTGGCTCCAACATATCGCATGGCCACTGACAAAGAACTAAACGACTTCCTCGAGAGTGTCGAGCGGCGCGCCTTCAAGCAGGCGGCGTACGCGGTCCGCAAGGACGAGGCAGCGCTCGACATCGTTCAGGACGCCATGATCAAGCTGGCCGAGAAATACGGCGACAAGCCGCCGGCCGAATTGCCCGCGCTGTTCCAGCGCATCCTGCAGACGACGATCCTCGACTACTTCCGCCGCGAAAAGGTCAGGAATACCTGGGTCAGCCTCTTCGGGGGGCTGGGAAGGAGGGAAGACGACGATGAGGACTTTGATATACTGAACTCCTACGAGGCCGAGGAAGGCACGGCCGCCGCCGAGTCGAGCGCCGATCAGGTCGAACGCGCGCAAACCTTGCGCCTGATCGACGACGAAATACAAAAGCTCCCGGCGCGTCAACGCGAGGCCTTCCTCATGCGTTACTGGCAGGATATGGATGTGGCCGAAACGGCCGAAGCAATGGGGTGCTCCGAGGGCAGCGTGAAAACGCATTGTTCTCGCGCCACGCACACTCTGGCAGCAGCCCTCGAGGCCAAGGGAATAAAATTATGAACAGCGACGACATCGACCTGGCGTACAAGATCCGCCATGCCTTGAACGAGAACCTCGACAATTTGCCGGCCTCGACCACCGAGCGCCTTGCCGCCGCGCGCGCGCAGGCGCTCGCGCGCAAGAAGGCCGAGGCGCCGGCGCGCCGCGGCGGGTTCGATGTCCGCGCGCTGTTCGCCATGCCCATGCTGGGCCGCCTCGCCGTCGTCGCGCCCCTGGTCGCCATGGTGGCCGGCCTGGTGGGCGTCTACCAGGCCGAGCACGAACAGCACGTCGGCGAGCTGGCCGAGCTGGACGCCGCCGTGATGTCGGACGAGCTGCCGCTGACGGCCTATACCGACTCCGGCTTCAAGGCCTACCTGGTGCAACAGGAACAACAGCCGAAGCGAGCCCAGTAAAGGATGGCGGCAAACAAGCGTAAGGTCGCCGGCTCCGTCGCCGTGATCGTTCTTGCCGGCGCGGCAGCCTTCGCCGTCGGGCGCTATGGCGGCTTCTCTTCCCCGGACGGCGGCGCGGCCGCATCTGCCGCGGCCGACCCGTCCGGCCGCAGCCGCGACGGCGCGCGCAAGGAACGCGACAAGCTGCCGTGGAGTGCCCTCACGCCGGCCCAGCAGGCCATCCTGCAGCCGCTGCAGGGCGAATGGAGCCGCATGGACGGCACGCGCCGCGCCAAGTGGGTGGAACTGGCCAAGCGCTACGCGACGATGCGGCCGGAAGAGCGCCAGCGCGTCACCGAGCGCATGCGCGCCTGGGTCAAGCTGACCCCCGAACAGCGCGAGCTGGCCCGCGAGACCTACATGAAGGCCCGCAAGATCACGCCGGACCAGAAGAACGCCACCTGGCAGAACTACCAGCAGCTGTCGGACGACCAGAAGCGCAAGCTGGCCGAATCGAGCGCACGCAAGGCGGCCGACGCCCAGCGCGACGCCAAGCCCGCGCCGCCGGTCGTGAAGGGCTTGACCTCCTGCCCCGTCGGCACGGTCAAGAACACCGTCTCCGCCACGCCGCCGTGCGTGGCCGCGCCGGTGCCGCCGCCCGCGCCCCAGGCACAACCCGTCGTGCCGCTGCCCCCGCCCCCGCCGGTGCAGGAAAAGCCGGTCCCGTCCAACTGGGGCATCACGCCGAACAACGCCTGACGCATCACGCCGAGGATACCCATGACGCCCACCCCGAGCATCAAGCGCCGCCTGACCGCGATGGTCTACGAGACCTTCCTGCTGGCGGCGGTGGAGATGCTGGCGGTGGCGCTGTGGCTCGTCGTGACGGGCAACCGCCACGATCCCGCGTTCCAGCACGGCCTGAAAGCCTGGCTGTTCCTCGTCACGGGCGCCTATTTCGTCTATTCGTGGACCAATAGCGGCCATACGCTGGCCATGAAGACCTGGCGCCTGTGCGTGGTCACCGACGGCGGCGCCCGCCTGCCGCTGCGCACGGCCATGCTGCGCTACCTGGCGGCCTGGGGCTGGTTCCTGCCGGCCCTCCTCGTGTGCTGGCTCGCGGGCCTGCACGGCAAGGGCCAGATGGCCGCCGCGCTCGCCATCGGCATCGCCGCCTGGAGCATGACTGCCCTGTTCGACAAGGACCGCCGCTTCCTGCATGACCGCCTGGCGGGCACGCGCATCGTGGCGATTCCGAAGGCGCAGGCGGCGGGACCCACTGCGCCGACCACGCCGGCCGAGGCGACGCCTGAAGCTTCCTGACAAAACAACGTCGCCCCGGCGCAGGCCGGGGCCCAATCTCACAAGCATTGCACATGCCGGCTAACTTGGGCCCCGGCCTGCGCCGGGGCGACGGATCGGTACGCCTGCAATCAGAAGTGCTCGAATTCCTTGACGTAGCGCCAGCGTCCCGCCGGCAGGCTGGACAGCGCCACCTTGCCGATGCGCAGGCGGCGCAGCGATTTCAGCGTGAGGCCGGCGGCCGCGCACAGTTCTTCCAGCTGACCGGGACGGATACGCTTGCCGGCGAAACGCAGGCGCGCCTCGCTCTGGCGGCTGGCCTTGATGGGCACGTTCGGCCGGATTGCGGCCTGCAGGCGCGCCAGCGCCTCGTCGGACACGTAGTCCGTCGTCTCGGCCACGAATTCCTGCTCGATGCGGTCGCCGTCCTCGACCAGCTTGCGCTGCACGCGCCAGTCCTGGGTGAACACGACGATGCCGCTGGCGGCTGCCTGCAGCGGCGCCGCCGGCGCCAGTTTCACGAGGTGGCGGCGCAGGAAGCGCGGTGCTCCCTTTCCGTCGGTCCCCTTCCCGTCCGCCGCCAGCGTCTGTTCCGACAGCAGCGCCAGCGCGCCGTCCATGTCGATGCCGGCCGGCTTGTGCAGCAGTATCGTCACGGGCAGCGGCTCGACGGGTTCGGCGCCCGGCAGCAGCGCCACGGCCTGCGCGGGCAGCACGCGCGTGGCCGGGTCCTCGACGACGTCGCCATCGACCGTGACCCAGCCGCCGGCGATGTAGCGCTCGGCTTCGCCGCGCGAACAGGGCACGGTCTCGGCCACGCGCTTGGCGAGGCGGATGGCGTCGTCGGTCATCGCTTGCTCGCTCATCAGTTGCGCCAATCCTTGAAGAATGCCTGGAACGCGGCGATCACCGTCTGCACGTCCTCGCTGCTCACGTTTAGGTGGGTCACGAGGCGCGTGTGCGGGCCGATCGAGGCGCGGATGCCCTGCCGGGCCAGCGCGTCGCGCAGCGGCGCGCAGGCGGCTTCCGGGATCTCGACATAGAAGATGTTCGTCTGCGGCGTGGTCACCTTCAGCGGGGCGATCGCACCCAGGCCGGCCGACAGGTCGGCGGCATTGCGGTGGTCGTCCGCCAGGCGCTCGACGTTGTGCTCCAGCGCATAGTGCGCGGCTGCGGCGATGACGCCGGCCTGGCGCATGCCGCCGCCCAGCATCTTGCGCAGGCGCTTGCCCTGCTCGATGAAGGATTTCGGTCCCAGCAGCACGGAACCGACGGGCGCGCCCAGGCCCTTCGACAGGCACACGGACACGGTGTCGAAACCGGCGACGGCCTCGCGCAGGCTGATGCCGTTCTTGACGGCCGCATTGCAGATGCGCGCGCCGTCCAGGTGCGTGGCGAGCCCCTTCGCGTGGGCGAAGTCGGTGGCGGCCTTGACGTAGTCCTGGGGCAGCACGCGGCCGCCGATCGTGTTTTCCAGCGCCAGCAGGCGCGAACGCGCGAAGTGCATGTCGTCCGGCTTGATGTAGGCAGCGATGTCGGCCACCGCGATGCTGCCGTCCGGCTGGTTGGCGATCGGCTGCGGCTGGATCGAGCCCAGCACGGCGGCGCCGCCGCCTTCGTATTTGTACGTGTGCGCTTCCTGGCCGACCAGGTACTCGTCGCCGCGCGCGCAATGGGCCATGAGCGCGATCAGGTTCGTTTGCGTGCCGCTCGGCGCGAACAGGCCCGCTTCGTAGCCGAACAGCTCGGCCGCGTAGTCCTGCAGGCGGTTGACGGTCGGGTCGTCGGCATACACGTCGTCGCCGACGGGTGCGGCCGCCATCGCGGCGCGCATCGCCGCGGACGGCTGGGTGACGGTGTCGCTGCGCAGGTCGATCGGGTGTTGGTGGTCGCTCATGGGTCTCTTCAGTGAGGGGTCGCTTCCGCTTCTGCGACGGGCTGTCCAGTATAGAAGCGTTCCTTCAGCTCTTCCAGCCCGACTTCGGCCAGCACCTGCTGCAGGCGCTCGGCGGGACGGCGGCGCGGCAGGTTTTTATAGGTGGCGACGATCAGCTCGTTCTTCATCGAATGCTCCCAGCCCACCAGTTCCGTCACCGTCACCTGGTAGCCGTGCGCTTCCAGCTGCAGGCAGCGCAGCACGTTGGTGATCTGGCTGCCGAATTCGCGCGTGTGGATCGGGTGGCGCCAGATCTCGGTCAGCGCGCTGCGGCCCAGGTCGCGGCCCTTGTTCTTGCGCAGCACGGAGGCCACCTCCGCCTGGCAGCACGGCACCAGCACGATGTGCTTGGCCTGCTTCTTCAGCGCGAAGTCGATGGCGTCGTCGGTCGCCGTGTTACAGGCGTGCAGCGCCGTGACGACGTCGATGGTGGCAGGCAGCTTGTCGGATGCCGTCGATTCCGCCACCGACAGGTTCAGGAAGGACATGCCGGGGAAGTCCAGGCGCTGCGCCAGCTCCGTCGACTTCTGCACGAGTTCCTCGCGCGTCTCGATGCCGTAGATGCGAGACTGGTCTTCGCGGCCCTTGAAGAACAAATCGTACAGGATGAAGCCGAGGTAGGACTTGCCGGCGCCGTGGTCGACGACGGACACGTCGGCGTGGTCGGCCAGCACGTCCTTCAGCAGGGGCTCGATGAACTGGACCAGGTGGTAGACCTGCTTGAGCTTGCGGCGGCTGTCCTGGTTCAACTTGCCGTCGCGCGTGAGGATGTGCAGTTCCTTCAGCAGCTCGATCGACTGGTTCGGCTTGATCTCCGGGGCCAGTTCGTAGATCGTCGGCGCCGGCTTGGCGGCAGGCCGGGCACCGGCTTTGGCAGCGTGTTTCATGGTCGGAGGTCGGCGATGGCGCCGGCGTTCAATGGTTCTCGGCGGCGTGGTTGATCGTGTATTTCGGGATCTCGACGACGAGGTCTTCGTCGGCGATGATGGCCTGGCAGGACAGGCGCGAGTTCGGCTCCAGGCCCCAGGCCTTGTCGAGCATGTCCTCTTCCTTTTCTTCCTGCTCGTTCAACGAGTCGAACCCTTCGCGCACGATCACGTGGCAGGTGGTGCAGGCGCACACGCGGTCGCAGGCGTGTTCGATCTCGATGTCGTTCTCGAGCAGCACGTCGCAGATGGACTTGCCGGCCGGGCCTTCGAGCACGGCGCCTTCGGGACAGAAGACGGGATGGGGGAGGATGACGATTTGTGGCACTTCTTGACCTCGTTTGTAATGGTATCGTCGTCCCCGCGCAGGCGGGGATCCAATTTCAGCACGCGTTACCGCAATGCTTGCAAACTTGGGTCCCCGCCTGCGCGGGGACGACGTTGTTTTGCGGGGACGGCGTTATTTCGTGTTCGCGCTTACACCTGATCCAGCGACTTGCCGGCCAATACCTTGCGCACGCTCTTGTCCATGCGCCGCGCGGCGAATTCCTCGGTGCCGTGGGCCAGCGCCTGCACGGCGTCGTGCAGCTTGTTCTGGCGTTCCTCGATGGCGAGCGCCACATCGTTCGAGCGGGCCTGCGCATCGCGCACGCCCTGCTCCAGCACGGCGACCGCGGCGCGTTCCTCGGCGCTCAGCAGGTCGGCGTCCGTCTCCAGCGCCGAGGCCGTGGCCAGCAGGATGCGCTCGGCCTCCACCTGTTCCTCGCGCAGCGCGCGCGCGGCCATGTCGACCTGCGCGGCATTGTAGGAATCCTGCAGCATGCGCGCCACCTCGTCGTCGCCCAGGCCGTACGAGGGCTTGACGGTGATGGACGCTTCCACGCCCGAACGCGTCTCGCGCGCGGACACGGACAGCAGGCCGTCCGCGTCGACCTGGTACGTCACGCGGATGCGCGCCGCGCCGGCCGCCATCGGCGGGATGCCGCGCAGCTCGAAACGGGCCAGCGAGCGGCAGTCGGACACGAGCTCGCGCTCTCCTTGCACGACATGAACAGCCAACGCAGTTTGACCATCCTTGAAGGTGGTGAATTCCTGGGCGCGCGCGCACGGGATCGTCGAGTTGCGCGGGATGATCTTCTCGACCAGGCCGCCCATCGTCTCGATGCCCAGCGACAGCGGGGTTACGTCCAGCAGCAGCCAGTCGTCGCCGGCGGCGCGGTTACCGGCCAGCAGGTTGGCCTGGATGGCGGCGCCCAGTGCGACGACCTTGTCCGGGTCGATGTTCGCGTGCGGGATCGTCTTGAAATAGTCGCCGACGGCGCGGCGGATGTGCGGCATGCGCGTGGCGCCGCCGACCATGACGACGCCGTCGACGTCCTCGACCGACACGTTGGCATCGCGCATCGCCTTGCGCACCGCGTTCATCGTCTTGGCGACGAGCGGCTGGGTGATCTCGGCGAAGGTCGCGGCGGTGATCGTCACCTGCACCAGTTCGCCCGATTTCAGGATCGCCTCGACGGTCGTCTCTTCGTTCGTCGACAGCAGTTCCTTGGCCTGGCGCGCCTTGACCATCAGCGTCGCCGTGTCGACGTCGGACAGCGGCGCCAGGTCGGACTGCTGGGTGATGTAGCAGAACAGGCGCTGGTCGAAGTCGTCGCCGCCCAGCGCGGAATCGCCGCCCGTCGACAGCACTTCGAACACGCCCTTGGACAGCTTGAGGATCGAGATGTCGAAGGTGCCGCCGCCCAGGTCGTAGACGGCGTACACGCCTTCCTTGCCGTGGTCCAGGCCGTAGGCGATGGCGGCGGCGGTCGGTTCGGACAGCAGGCGCAGCACGTTCAGGCCGGCCAGCTGGGCCGCATCCTTGGTGGCCTGGCGCTGGGCATCGTCGAAGTAGGCGGGCACGGTGATCACGGCGCCGACCAGGTCGTCGCCCAATGCATCCTCGGCGCGCTGGCGCAGCGTGGCCAAGATCTGGGCCGAGGTCTCGACCGGGCTTTTGATGCCGGCCACCGTCTTCACCTGCACCATACCCGGCGCATCGACAAAATCGTACGGCAGGTTCTCGGCGTGCGCGATGTCCTTCAGGCCGCGGCCCATGAAGCGCTTGACGGAGACGATCGTGTTCTTCGGGTCCGTGGTCTGGAACGCCTGGGCCTTGTGGCCGATATTCGCGTTGCCGTTCGGGAGATAGCGCACGATGGACGGCAGCAGCGCGCGGCCATCCTCGTCGCTGAGGACTTCCGGGATGCTGGAGCGGACGGTCGCGACGAGCGAGTTGGTGGTGCCCAGGTCGATACCCACCGCCAGCCGGTGCTGGTGCGGCGCGGTCGACATGCCGGGTTCGGAGATCTGCAGTAGTGCCATGGTCGTGTTACCTGGTTTTATTCTTGTGGATCGGGTTGCGTATCGTGGGCGCACGATGGTGGGCACATGGTGCCCACCCTACGACATGACGCATTCTCGATGGATCACGAGGGCGCGTAGGGTGGGCATCACCTGCCCACCATGCACGGACGATCAACCCTCCAACGCCTCGAACGCGTAATGCAATTCATCCCCGAACTTGTCGAGGAACATCAGCGCACGCACGCCCTGCGCCGCCTGCTGGTAGTCGCCGGCGTCGAGCAGCTTGCCCACCTGGGCCAGCCGGCTCTTCTTTTCGCTGCGCACCTGGGCATCGAGTTCGTCGAGGGCGGCAGCATCCTTGGCCGCGCGCGCGTCGGCGAGGGCCTCGCGCAATTCCATCTGCTGCATCAGGAAGTCCATCGGCATGGCCGTGTTGGACTCGACCTGCAGGTCGACGCCGTTCAGCTCGCACAGGTACTGGGCGCGCTTCTGGGGATTGCGCAGGGTCTGGTAGGCCTCGTTGGCGCGCGTGGCCCATTGCATGGCGACGCGCTTCTCGGCGTCGCTGGCGTTCACGAAGCGGTCCGGATGGACGCGGCCCTGCACTTCGCGGTAGGCGCTGTCGAGCGCATCCTGGTCGACGTCGAAGCGGGCCGGGAGCTGGAACAGGTCGAAGTGGTTCTGCATCGGACTAGATACGGAAGCTTTCGCCGCAACCGCAGTTGTCCTTGACGTTCGGGTTGTTGAAGCGGAAGCCTTCGTTCAGGCCTTCGCGGGCGAAATCGAGCTCGGTGCCGTCGATGTAGGCCAGGCTCTTCGGATCGACGAAGACCTTCACGCCATGCGATTCGAACACATTGTCCTCGGCGCCAGGCTCGTCGACGTATTCCAGCTTGTAGGCCATGCCGGAGCAACCCGTGGTGCGCACGCCGAAACGCAGGCCGACGCCCTTGCCCCGGCGTTCGAGGTAACGGGTGATGTGACGGGCGGCTTTTTCGGTGAGGGTGATTGCCATGTGCTTATCTCCAACGTCGTTGCTTGTTGCTGCTCATGGTGGGCATGTCATGCCCACCCTACGGGCGAGACATCGCCCGGATTCCATTCGTAGGGTGGGCACCGTGTGCCCACCATGACGTCACGCGGCCTTGACTTCGCTCGCGTGCTTGGTCTTGTAGTCGGCCACGGCCGCCTTGATCGCGTCTTCTGCCAGGATCGAGCAGTGGATCTTCACCGGCGGCAGGGCCAGTTCTTCGGCGATCTGGGTGTTCTTGATCGCGAGCGCTTCGTCCAGGGTCTTGCCCTTGACCCATTCGGTCACCAGCGAGCTCGAGGCGATCGCCGAGCCGCAGCCGTAGGTCTTGAACTTCGCGTCTTCGATCAGGCCCTGGTCGTTGACCTTGATCTGCAGCTTCATCACGTCGCCGCAGGCCGGCGCGCCGACCATGCCGGTGCCGACGTCATCGGCGTTCTTGTCGAAGGCGCCCACGTTGCGCGGGTTTTCGTAGTGGTCCAGTACTTTGTCCGAGTAAGCCATTTGGTGCTCCTTGTTCCGTTCAGTGTTCGATGTTCAGCGTACCGCGTGCGGCGATCAGTGGGCGGCCCACTGGATCGTGTTCAGGTCGATGCCTTCCTTGTGCATGTCCCACAGCGGCGACAGTTCGCGCAGCTTGCCGACCTTGGACTTGAGCAGCTCTACGGCGAAGTCGATGTCTTCCTCGGTCGTGAAGCGGCCGATGGTGAAGCGGATCGAGCTGTGCGCCAGTTCGTCGCTGCGGCCCAGGGCGCGCAGCACGTACGACGGTTCCAGCGACGCCGAGGTGCAGGCCGAACCCGACGACACGGCCAGGTCCTTGACGGCCATGATCAGCGATTCGCCTTCGACGAAGTTGAAGGACACGTTCAGGTTGTGCGGCACGCGGTGTTCCATGTCGCCGTTGATGTAGACCTCTTCGATCTCCAGCAGGCCCTTGGCCAGGCGGTCGCGCAGCGCCTTCACTTTCGCCAGTTCGTCGTCCATCTCTTCCTTGGCGATGCGGAAGGCTTCGCCCATGCCGGCGATCTGGTGGGTCGCCAGCGTGCCCGAACGCAGGCCGCGCTCGTGGCCGCCGCCGTGCATCTGCGCTTCCAGGCGGATGCGCGGCTTGCGGCGTACGTACAGGGCTCCGATGCCCTTCGGACCATAGGTCTTGTGCGCGGTGAAGGTCATCAGGTCGACCTTCAGTTCGTTCAGGTCGATGTGGACCTTGCCGGTGGCTTGCGCCGCGTCGCAGTGGAAGATGACGCCCTTCTTGCGGCACAGTTCGCCGATTTCCGCGATCGGCTGGATCACGCCGATCTCGTTGTTCACGAACATGACGGAGACGAGGATCGTGTCCGGGCGGATCGCCGCTTCCAGCTGCTCGATCGACACCAGGCCGTTGTCCTGCGGCTCGAGGTAGGTCGCCTCGAAGCCCTGGCGTTCCAGTTCGCGCACGGTGTCCAGCACGGCCTTGTGCTCGGTCTTCACGGTGATGATGTGCTTGCCCTTCGTTTTATAGAAGTGCGCGGCGCCCTTCAGCGCCAGGTTGTTCGATTCGGTCGCGCCCGAGGTCCAGATGATCTCGCGCGGATCGGCGCCCACCAGGGCGGCGACGTGGCCGCGCGCTTCCTCGACGGCCGCTTCGGCGCTCCAGCCGTAGGCGTGGCTGCGCGAGGCCGGATTGCCGAACTGCTCGCGCAGGAACGGAATCATCTTGTCCGCGACACGGGGATCGATCGGCGTGGTAGCCGAGTAGTCCATGTAGATCGGGAAATGCGGCGCAGTCGCGAAGCTCTGCTCGATTTTTTTGTCCAGGGGCGCGTTCATGTGTTCACTCCATCGATGTGCTGCTTGGTTTTGTCAGACGGCGGCGTGGCGGTGCATCACCACGACGTTCTGTTCTTTCTGTTTCTGCTGATCGACCAGGTCCTGCAGGGTGACGGAATCGAGGAAGTCGACCATCTTCGCGTTCAGCGTGGCCCACAGCTCGTGGGTCATGCAGCGCGTACCGGCCGCCGCATCGGCGCCATGGCAGTTTTCCTTGCCGCCGCACTGGGTGGCATCGATCGGCTCGTCGACGGCGATGATGATGTCGGCGACGGTCACCTTGTCGGCAGTACGTGCCAGGCTGTAGCCGCCGCCCGGGCCGCGCACCGATTCCACGATCTCGTGGCGGCGCAGCTTGCCGAACAGTTGCTCCAGGTAGGACAGCGAAATGGCCTGGCGCTGGCTGATGCCCGACAGCGTGACCGGTCCGTTGCCCTCGCGGAGCGCCAGATCGATCATCGCAGTAACAGCAAAACGGCCTTTGGTGGTCAGACGCATCACAACCCCGGTTGGTGTACAAACAGTGTTAAAATCTTGCTTCTCTTCAACCGACCCATCCACGCCCACCTCTGCGGCGTTGCGTAAAACCTGATTAGTTGATCGAATTAGTCAAGTATAGCGCAAATCGAAATCATTTGCTTGGCCCCCTCCAAAACGGCCGGCACCTCGCTGCCAAGTCGACAATTCGGGGTCAGAGCACTTTTTTTGGCAATGTCGCCACAGTCATTCTGGCGAAATCTCCTTCACCAAGTGCCGTGCCGAGCCAGTCTTTCGGCATTTTCTTGGTCCGATGAAATAGCCCAAAAATGTGCTCTGACCCCGAATTTGGGTCAGCGGCGGCGCAGCAGGTGCATCGGGCCGAACAGGTGCTGCATGCCTTCATGGCCGATGAAGCTCAGGTTGTATGGGTGCTCGGCGTGGATCTGCGGGAAGCCGGCCGTTTCCGGCACTTTCTTCAATTGCTCGGCGATCTTGCCCCACAGGACGAGCGTCGGCTTGACGGCGCAGCCGGCCAGCGCCGCGAACACGGCTTGCTGGAACGGGACCCAGGCGCGCGCATCGGCGACCGGGGCGACGTGCTTGCGGAAGACCAGCGAGGCGTTCAGCAGCAGGAAACCCTCGGCCAGCAGGTTGTCCTGCAGCTCGGCAAGGCGCGCGATCGATCCATCGGTGCCCGCTGCCTTCGCGATCGGCGCCAGCGCGGCGCCGCCCGTGTCGTCGATGGACAGGCGGCCGTCCGCCACCAGCAGCATCTTCATGAAGTTGCGCAGCGAGGTCGCGCGGTTGACGGGTTTCGACAGGCCCGTGTCCGACCACAGCGGGCCGACGGCGCCGTCCATGAAGCACACGCCGGTCGCGCTCTCCGGCCGCGGGTACGGGCCCTCGCCCACCAGCACGTAGCGCACCTGGTCCAGCGGCAGGGCAAAGGCGGCGAACAGGCGGCCGCCGGTGGGCAGGTAGTCGTCCTGCGCCAGTGCGGGCAGGTAGTCGGGCGTGGCGCGCATCATCGCTTCCAGGCCGGCCTGCAGATGCGCGCGCCAGGACGGATCGGCCAATGTCAGGGCATCGAGGATCGCTGCAGGAATCGTGGTGTCGGACATTGCAAAGGCGCCAGTCGAAAAAAGGGCAGATTGTAGCCGACGCCGGCCTTCGCAAGACCTCCTGCCCGCCTTTTTTCGCGCGCCGTTCCGCAGTTCAAGGTGGCGGCCCTCGCGGACGCATTGGCGCATCATCCACTGCGTTCAACCTTGCCAACCAGGAGACCGACATGCAGACCATCCGAGACATCATGACCCCCGACGTGCGCAGCATCGCCCCGCAGGAAACCGTGCAGCGCGCCGCGCAGCTGATGGACGAACTCAATGTGGGCGCGATCCCCGTGCTCGACGGCGAACAGCTGGTCGGCATGATCACCGACCGCGACATCACCGTGCGCTCGACGGCCGCGGGCCAGGCGCCCGACCAGGCGAAGGTGGGCGACGTGATGAGCACCGACGTGCGCACCTGCACGCCCAACCAGACCGTGGACGAAGTGCTGGACGAGATGGGCGACGTCCAGATCCGCCGCCTGCCCGTGGTCGACATCGATTCCCACGTGGTGATCGGCATCGTGTCGCTGGGCGACATGGCGGCCAAGCACTCGGCCGGGATCGATCACACGCTGGAAGAGATCTCGACGCCGTCGGAGCCGGACCGCTCGACGGTGGGGACGGAGACGCGCCACTGACGCACGCACGTCGCCCTGCGCAGGCAGGGACCCAATGTTGTGTGCGTAGCGACTGCGCGACAAATTGGGCCCCTGCCTGCGCAGGGGCGACGTCCGGTCGAGCTTACTCGGCGTCCGGCTGATTGGAAGGATGCGCCGCCACGAACGCCGGAATGTCCACGCACGCCGCATTGATGCGCGCGATGTTCGGATACACGGACACGTCGATGCCATGGCGCTGGGCATTGAAGACCTGCGGCACCAGGCAGCAGTCGGCGATGGTCGGCAGGTAGCCGTGGCACAGCGGACCCGCGCTCGGGTCGCGCGCCAGGTGCTTTTCCAGGATCTCCAGGCCGCCCACCAGCCAGTGGCGGTACCACTGCTTCTTGACGTCCTCCGACAGGCCCAGGTCGTCCACCAGGTAGCGCAGCACGCGCAGGTTGTTCACCGGGTGGATGTCGCAGGCGATGATCTGGGCGATCTCGCGCACGCGCGCCCGGCCCATCGCATCCTTGGGCAGCAGGGGCACGTCCGGATGCTCGTCCTCGAGGTATTCCAGGATCGCCATCGACTGCGTGAGCGTGATGTAGTCGTCCTGGAAGGCGGGCACCAGGCCGCTGGGGTTGATGCGCGTGTACTCGTCCTTCAGGTGCTCGCCGCCGCCGCGCAGCAGGTGCACGGGGATGGCGTCGTAGGCGAGTCCCTTCAGGTTCAGCGCGATGCGCACCCGGTACGCGGCCGAGCTGCGGAAATAGGTATACAGCTTCATCCTTCCCTCCCCTGGTAACGGGCGACCTGCTGGTCGATGGCCCCGAAGATGCTGGCGCCGCCCGCATCCAGCATCTCGATGCGGACAGTATCGCCGAAGCGCAGGAACGGCGTGGCGGGCGCGCCCTGCTCGATCGTCTCGTACATGCGCAGCTCGGCCAGGCAGCAGTAGCCGACGCCGCCATTGGCGATGCTCGAGCCGTGCAGGCCGCCCTGCTTGTTGGACACGGTGCCGGAGCCGATGATGCTGCCGGCGGCCAGCTCGCGCGTCTTCGCCGCGTGGGCCACCAGCTCGCCGAAGCCGAAGGTCATGTCCTCGCCCGCGTCTGGGCGGCCGAACGGCTGGCCGTTGAGCGCCACCTGCAGCGGCAGGTGCAGCTTGCCGTCGCGCCAGGCGTCGCCCAGCTCGTCCGGCGTCACCGCCACCGGGGAAAAGGCGCTGGCCGGCTTGGACTGGTAGAAGCCGAAGCCTTTTTCCAGTTCCCTCGGGATCAGGTTGCGCAGTGAGACGTCGTTGACGAGCATGACGAGGCGGATCGCCGCGCGCGCCTGGTCCGGCGTCGCGCCCATCGGCACGTCGCCCGTGACGACGGCCACCTCGGCTTCCAGGTCGATGCCCCAGTCTTCCGACAACGCCGCAATCGGGTCGCGCGGACCGACGAAGGAGTCGGACCCGCCCTGGTACATCAGCGGATCGGTATAGAAGGACGGCGGCACTTGGGCGCCGCGCGCCTTGCGCACCAGCTCCACGTGGTTGATGTAGGCCGAGCCGTCGGCCCACTGGTAGGCGCGCGGCAGCGGCGAGGCGCAGTCTTCCTCGCGGAAGGGCTGCGGCGCGGCGGCGATGCCGTCGTTCAGCTGGCCATAGACTTTTTCCAGGCTGGACTCGACCTTGTCCCAGTCGTCCAGCGCCGCCTGCAAGGTGCGCGCGATGTAGGGCACGGCGTGGCAGGTGGCCAGGTCACGGCTGACGACGACGAGGGTGCCGTCGCGGCCGCCGGCTTTGAGGGAGGCAAGTTTCATGCGCAATCCTTGGCGTAAAAACGATGATGCACGGCATTACAAAGCAAAACGGACTATCATACAAACAATATTTTCTGCTCAATTTATCGGACTATCTGATGAATCCCACGCTGCGCCAGATGCGCGCCTTCGTCGCCCTGGCTAGGACCGGCAATTTCACCCTCGCCGCCGACTACCTGCACGTCACGCAGTCCGCGCTGTCCGGCCTGATCAAGGAGCTGGAGCAGACGCTGGGCGTGCGCGTCGTCGACCGCAGCACGCGCCGCATCGCCCTCACCGGCACCGGGAATGAGCTGTACCCCCTATTCAGCCAGATGATCGATGATCTGGACGGTGCGCTTGCGAACATTGCGGACCAGGCGCAACTGCGCAAAGGCATCGTACGGGTCGCCGTGCCCCAGCTGATGGCCTGCACGCTGCTGCCGCAAGTCATCGCGGCGTGGCGCGAACGCCACCCCGACATCCGCATCAGCCTGTCCGACTCCCCCGTCGAGGGCGTGACGGCGCGCGTGCTGTCCGGGGAAACGGACTTCGGCATCGGGCCGGAACGCGACGCCGCCCCGCAGTTGCAGGCGCGCCTGCTGATGGAGATGCCGTTCGAGGCCGTCGTGCCGCCTTCCCATCCGCTGGCCGGAAGAACGCGGGCCGCCTGGGCCGACCTCGCCGCCTGGCCGCTGATCTCGCTGCGCGGCCAGTTCACGGAACGCCTGCTGGCGGACATGGACGCGGCGCCTCCCGGCCTGGCGCTCAAGCCCGCCCACGAAGTGACCTATATGACGACGGCGCTGGCGCTGGTGGCCGCCGGCCTCGGCATCACGGTCGGCATGCCCTACGCGGCGCCGCTCGTGCGCCTGCACGGCCTGACGGCGGTACCGCTGGCCGGGCCCGTGCTGACGCGGCGCTTCTTCGTCTACACGCGCGAGCAACGCTCGCTGACGCCGGCGGCGGAAGCGTTCATCGCCTTCCTGTTCGACTTCGTGGCGGACCGGGCCGCTGCAACGGCGCCACTGCCGCGCTAGAATTCCCCATCGTCCATTCATTCGTCTCCCCCATGTCCCTCAATACCGTCGCGATCAACCAGCGCATGGACAAGTTCGACGGCCACGCCAGCGTCTGGCTGTTCGGCTACGGCTCGCTGATCTTCAAGGCCGACTTTCCCTTCATCGAGCGGCGCCCGGCCAGCATCACGGGATGGACGCGACGCTTCTGGCAGGGGTCGCACGACCACCGCGGCACGGCAAGCGCGCCGGGCCGTGTCGTCACGCTGGCGCCGGAGCCGGGCGCGGTCTGCCACGGCATGGCCTACCTCGTCACGCCGGAAGAATTCGCCCACCTCGACTACCGCGAGAAGAACGGCTACCTGCGCCTGGCCACCGACATCCGCTTCGAGGACGGCAGCAGCATCGAAGGCCTGGTCTACATCGCCACCCACGAGAACGCGGCCTATCTCGGCCCGGCCAGCGAGCGCGACATCGCCCTTCAGATCGCCCGCGCGCGCGGCCCGAGCGGCCCGAACAGCGAATACCTGCTGGAGCTGGCCAAGGCGCTGCGCGAACTGGGTAAGTTCGATGCGCACGTGGCCGAGATCGAAAAACACCTGCTCGCGTTCCAGGCCGAGGCTTGACGGGTGCACGATGCGTCCCCGCGATTTATGGTCTAATCGTCTTGCTTGACGATCAACCCAGGAGACCCTGATGCAACCCCAGCAGCCGACACCGAATCCCGACGAACTCGACGAAGCCACCCTCGCCTTCGTGCGCAAGGTCTTCCAGGCCGCAAGGGCCGGCGACGCCGCGGAGCTGGCCGCGCTGCTCGACCAGGGCCTGCCGCCCAACCTGCGCAACGAACGCGGCGACAGCCTCTTGATGCTGGCCTGCTACCACGGCCACCAGGACGCCGCGCGCGTGCTGCTGGAGCGCGGCGCCGATCCCGAGATCATGAACGACGCCGGCCAGACCCCGCTGCACGGCGCCGCCTTCAAGGGCGACATCGCCATCGCCACGCTGCTGCTGGACCACGGCGCCAAGGTCGACAACGCCGGCCCGAACGGCAAGACGGCGCTGATGTTCGCCGCCATGTTCAACCGCGTCGACATCGTCAAGCTGTTCCTGGCGCGCGGCGCCGACGCCTTCCGCCTGGATGCGGACGGCCACTCGATCCTGGACGCGGCGCGCACGATGGGTGCGACCGACACGACGGCCCTGCTGGCCGCCGCCACCAACGAACGCTGACCTCCAGTTCACGACTAGCCCAGCACCTTCAGGTAACGGGGCGGCACCGCCCCGCTCAGCCACACGCCGTTGTCCGACAAATAGAACGGCATGCCATCCGCCAGCATCCGCTGCGCATCCACGCACAGCACGACAGGAAACCCGTGCCGCGCTCCGACCCGCTTCGCCGTGTTCACGTCCGCCGACAGGTGCACGTGCCGGCGCGCGCCGGGCTTCAGGCCGCCGGCCAGGATCGCCTTCATGAACCGGCTCGCCGTGCCGTGGTACAGCACGGCGGGCGGCACGGCAGGCGCAAGGCCCAGGTCGACGGCGACCGAATGGCCCTGGCTCGCGCGGATGCGCGCTCCGTCGGCGCTGAAGGCGAAGCGCGCCTTGTCGTTGCCGGCGACGACGCGCTCGATCAGGTCGCGATCGACGGGCTTGCCGTGCTTCTGCAGGGCCGCCAGCAGCGCGCCGACGTCGACCCAGCCCTGCGCATCGAGGACGATGCCGATACTGTCCGGGCGGTGACGCAGCACATAGCTGAGCAGCTTGCTGGTATCGACGATCGGGTCGCGCGGCATGGGCGGGTGTGGTGTGATGTGGTGGCGGGATCGCGGCCAGCATACGGATAAACGGCATGCCCTGCCAACACGCTCGGGTAGACTAGCGCGCCATGACCTCATCCTCGACACCGCCCCGCGAGCCGGGCCTCGACCTGCTGCGCGCCGCCGCCATCGTCACGGTCATGCTGTACCACATCGCCAGCCACGGCTTCGACCTGCCCCGCATCGGCCACCACGGCTGGATGGGCGTGGACCTGTTCTTCGTGCTGAGCGGCTACCTGATCGGCTGGCAGGTGCTGGGCCGCATCGCCGCCGGCGCGCCTGCCGGATGGGGAACGTTCTGGCTGCGGCGCGCGCTGCGCGTGCTGCCGGCCTACTGGGCGGTGCTGGCCGTCTACCTGGCGGTGCCGGCGTGGCGCGAGGCGGAGACGATGGCCCCGCCCTGGCAATTCCTGACCTTCACCGTGAACCTGTTCCCCGACTACGCGCGCTATCGCGCCTATTCGCACGCGTGGTCGCTGTGCGTCGAGGAACATTTTTACCTGCTGTTCCCGCTCGCCGTCGGCCTGCTGGCGCGACGGCCCGGCCAGGCGCGCACGATCGCCGCCTTCGTCCTGCTGGCGGCGGGCGGCATGCTGCTGCGCGATGGACTGTGGCGGCACGAGGTCGCACCGCTGCTGGCGGCGGGCGATGCGGCCGGCGCCTTCCTGCGCCATGCGGAAACGATTTATGCGCCGACGTGGACGCATCTCGACGGCCTGCTGGCCGGCGTGCTGCTCGCCATGGTGCGGGCATTCCGGCCCGCCTGGTGGGCCTCTCTGCTACGCCGCGCGCCGCTGCTGCTGGGGCTGGGCCTGGCGACGATCGCGCTGGCAGTGCGGATCGATCCCGTCGGCCGTGTCGGCACCCTGCTGCTGTATCCGCTGCTGGGCCTCGGCTTTGGCTGCCTGCTGGTGGCGGCCGTCAGTCCACGCCTGCCGTTCGCGCGCGTGGCGCTGCCCGGCGCGCGGCCGCTCGCCGTGCTGGCGTTCAGCCTGTACCTGACGCATCGCCAGGTCTATGCCTGGCTCGATGCGCCGCTCGTCCACCTGGTCGGCAGCGCGCCATGGGCCGCCTTCGCCATCGCCAACCTGGCCGCGCTGGCGGTGGCGGCATTGCTCTACCTGGCCGTCGAGCGGCCGGGCCTGCTCCTGCGCGACCGCCTGCTGCGCCGCGGGACGGCCGCGCAGGCCGGCTGACTCAGGCGTCCTTGCCGCCCGCTTCGATCTCGGCCGTGGCACGCGCCAGGATGGCGGCGATGCGCTGCTGCTCCTCGGCGGAGGCGCCGGCACGGCCGCGCAGCGCGTGCCGCAAGGCATGGCGCGCGTCGGCGAACTCCTTCGTCATCGCCGGGCCCTCGCCCTCCTCGTCCGCCATGGCGCTGCGCATGCGCGCCATCTTCTCGGCCATGTGCTGCAGCCTGGCCAGCATCGCGTCGACGCGCTCGCGGTGCTCGTCCAGGTAGGCGCGGCCGTCGCCGGACAGCGAATAGCGCTTGCGCGTCCCCTCGAGCACGACTTCGACGTGTCCCCGGTCTTCCAGGAAGGCCAGGGCCGGATACATCATGCCCGGGCTGGGCACGTAGAAGCCGTTCGAGCGCGTCTCCAGCGCCTTGATGAGCTCGTAGCCATGGCTGGGCTGCTCGCCGATCAGGGCCAGCAGCAGCAATTGCAGGTCGTCCGACGACAGCTTGCGGCCGCGCGGCATCCCGCCCTCGTCGTCGAAACCGAAGCCGCCGGGCCCGCGGCCGCCGCGTCCGTGCGTGCCGTGGGGACCGCCGCCGCGATGGCGCGGTCCGGCGTGGTGATGGCCGTGCTCGTCGTCATGGTGGTGGTGGCCGTGGTGATGGTCGTGGTGGTGCTTGTGGTGAGGCATGATCTGCATCCTTTATATCGTAAGATGTATCTTAAGATATAGATAGAGGTTGATGAAGTCAACCTCTATTGCGTACCGTCGCGATGGCGCGACAGCGCATCGATGCTGCGTGAAGACCGGCGGGGACTGGGATGACGAGTGAACTGCGCGAGTGAACTGCGCGAATGAACTGCATGGGTGACCTGCGCGGGTGAACTGCGGCATGCCGCCGCAGGTACATCTGGCGTCGAGGACGGGGCACGCAGGTGCTGCGCCGTCACGCCTTGCAAGGAAATACGTCCGAGGAGCGGGACGGTCGGTCAGCGTGGGTACACGAAACCGGTGCGGATGTCGGTCGGCACGAGGCGCTGGCCATTGCGCACCATGAGCCGCTGCGGCGGCTCGTCGCCGGCGAGCGGACGCCAGATGACGGGGAGCCCCTCGCCTTTGCGCATCAGTTCGTCGCTGCGTTCGAACACATTCGCGCACCCCGTCGCAGCGATCAGGGCCTGGACGATGGTCACTTTCCACAAATCGACACCGGCCGCATTGAACTGGCACACGAGGTAGCCGCCCGTGCCGCCATAGCTGTGCACCAGCAAGCCGGGCAGGCCGTCCTTGTCGCCATCGACCACGAGGACCAGGGCTTGCGGATCGGCGCCGCGCACGGCCATGGCGCGCCGCGCGACGGCCGCCTGGACGCGGCGCTTCATCATGGCGTGATCGACGGGCTCGTCCTTGCGCAGCGTCCAGATGCGGGCGGCGACCTGCGACTTGGCGTTATAGGCCGCGCGGGCCAGGAACTGGCGCGACGACGATTGCACGAGCGCGGTAAACCCGGGCTTGGCACGTTCTTGCGGACGGCCATCGACCTTGTCGATGGCGGAGAGATAGATCCAGGGATCCCCGGACAGCAGACTCTTTTCTTTGCCCTGCTTGATGGTAAGGATGAGCATATGCGGGCTTCGTTTGCGGGAGCCGCATCATACAGCACGGCGCGCGCGTCGGCGCCGAACCGGTCGTTGGCCCATGTCGTTCGCCCACATCGGCCATCGACTCAAGCGGCGTCGAGCACGGCCCGCACCTGGCGCGCCCGTTCCTCGACGCTGCCATGCAGCACGGTATGGGGAATGGCGCGCGCTTCCAGGTCCTGCAGCACCAGTTGCTGGATCCGTCCGCGCCAGGCTTCGTCCTCGCGCACGTCCTGTTCCTCGTACGGGATGTCGTCGGCGCAGACGAAGGTGTGGGCGTAGCGCGTCCTGCACTCGTCCGCGCAGCGCAGCAGTTCCGCGGGCGGCGGGTCGCCGACTTGCCGGAACTGGATGCCCAGCAGCAGCGTGGTCAGGGCGTTCGTGTCGACGAACAGCCAGCGCCGTGCCTGCTGGCGCGCCGCGTCCTCGGCCTGGCGGTGCCGCACGGCGATCTCGACGTAGTCCTCCGGCCCCAGCCTGCCCTGCTTTTCTTCCCAGATGAAGCGGCCGATTTCCGGCACCGCCACGGTGCCGTAGTGGCGCGCCAAGTACTCGGCCAGCGTCGACTTGCCCGTCGATTCGGCGCCGACGAACACGACCATGCGGACGCCGTCCGCCTCCGCCGCCGGTGAGATGCCGGCCGTGTTGCGCTGCTGCGTCGCCATGTGGAGAATCCGATATTAAAAGGCGTCATCGTAGCCGAGAGCGATCGTGCTTACAACGCCACTGACGGGACAGCGGAGACGCAACGATGGCGTGTTGCCCCTGCTACCGCCCATGGTTATGATGGCAACAAGAAATATCTCGCCCCGAAAGGTCCAGCATGACCCAGCTTCGCGCCACCGCTTTCCTGCTTCGTCCCCTCACGACGGCCGACGCGCCTGCGATGGCGGCGGCGGTACGCGAGTCGCAAGCCACCGTCGGCAAATGGATGAGCTGGGCCCATCGCGGCTACAGCGAGGCGGACGCGCTCGACTGGGTCGCCCTGTGCGAGACCGGCCGCGCCGACGGCAGCGCCCACGAGTTCGGCATCTTCCGTTCGGACGGCCAGGCCTTCGTCGGCGTCGCCGGCTTGAACCAGTTCAACCGCCTGAACGGCTTCTGCAATCTGGGTTACTGGGTGCGCGAATCCGCCCAGCGGCAGGGCGCCGGCCTGGCCGCCGTCGGTGCACTGGCCGACTACGCATTCGAGCAGCTCCACCAGCACCGGGTCGAGATCGTCGTCGCGGACGGCAACCTGCCCAGCCTCACCCTTGCCCGCAAGGCCGGCGCCGTCTACGAATGCCTGGCACGCAAGCGGCTGCAGCTGCATGGCGCAGCCGTATCCGCACATGTGCTGTCGCTCGTTCCCGGCGACAGGCCGCGGCTGTCCTAGCGAGCAGCCGGCAACGCGCACCGGCAAGTCGCTCCGATCAGAACAAGTCCATCTGCGCCGCCTTGGCGCTGCTCGGCTTGACGACCGACTTCGGCACCACCAGCGGGCGGCGGAACTGCGTGCCGTCGCTGACGTTGAAGCGGCTCATGCGGCCTTCCAGCCCCAGGCGTTTCACGGCCTTGGTGAAGCGCTGGCGGATCAGGTCGGCCCAGATGCCCTCGCCCTGCATGCGCTTGCCGAAGTCGCTGTCGTAGTCCTTGCCGCCGCGCATGTCGCGGATGCGGTTCATCACGCGCTGCGCACGGTCCGGGAAGTGGGCGTGCAGCCATTGCTGGAACAGCGGATTGACTTCCCAGGGCATGCGCAGCACCGTGTAGTGGGCGCCGACGGCGCCGGCGTCCTTGGCAGCCTCGAGGATGCGCTCGATTTCCGGTTCCGTGACGAAGGGGATGATCGGTGCCACGCTGACGCTGACGGGAATCCCCGCTTCCGTCAGCGTCCGGATCGCGCGCAGGCGCCGGGCCGGCGCCGCGGCGCGCGGTTCCAGCGTGCGCGAGATTTCGCCGTCCAGCGTCGTCAGCGTGATGGCGGCGCAGGCCAGGCCCTTCTCCGCCATGGGCGCGATCAGGTCGATGTCGCGCTCGATCAAGGCCGACTTCGTGATCAGGCCGTAGGGGTGGTTGCACTCGCCCAGCACTTCCAGCACCTCGCGCGTGAGGCGGCGCTCGCGCTCGCACGGCTGGTAGGCGTCCGTGTTCACGCCGATGGCGATGTTCTCGGGCACATAGCCGGGACGCGCCAGCTCCTGGCGCAGCAGGTCGGCGGCATTCACCTTGGCGAACAGCCGGCTTTCGAAATCCAGGCCGGGCGACAGGCCCAGGTAGGCGTGCGTCGGCCGCGCGAAGCAATAGATGCAGCCGTGCTCGCAGCCACGATACGGGTTCAGCGAGACGCTAAACGGAATGTCTGGCGAGGTATTGCGGCTGAGGATGCTTTTTGCGATCTCGTCCGTGACTTCGGTCTTGAGCGGCGCCGGCGTGTCTTCCGCCACGCCCGGCACGCTCCAGCCGTCGTCGAAACGTTCGCGGCCGTTGACTTCGTAACGGCCCTGGATATTGGTGACGGCGCCGCGACCTTTCAACGGCACCACTGAGGCAGCTTTGGGCGGGAACGGCAACATCACCTGCGTTTCCACGCGGCCACGATTTGCGATCATGCTGGCTTTTGCCCGGTTCACACGGCGCTCCTTGAAAAGTACTGTATGTTTATACAGTATAGTACGCCGATGTCAGGAAGGGTTCAAGTGCGGTGTTTTTGCGGCTTGTTGTTGCACAAAACCGTCAAACGCGGCCAGCAGAGGCCGGTAACGGGCGGGATCGTTGTCGATCTGTCCAAGCGCGTGCGCCGCGGCTTCCAGCGTCGACAGCTGGTGCGGCGCGTGGGCCTTGCGGATCCGGTAGCCGGACGGCGGCACGTCGCGCAGCGCCAGGCGCGGCAGGCGTTGCAGCGCCGGATTCAGGTACAGCATCTTGCGGCTCTTGCGCCAGGTGCCGTCCAGCACCACGAGACGCAGGAGGCTCGGCTGCGCCAGCAAGGCCTCGTCCAGCGCCGGCGGCGGCGCGATGCCGCGGGCCGCGTCGCCGGGCGTGTCCGGATACAGCAGGATGGGGGTTTTGCCGCTTTCTTCAAGCAGGCGGGCGAGTTCGTCCGCGTCGAAGGCTTCGCCGACGGCCAGGCGGCTGCCCGGCAGGCACAGGTGCAGCAGGCGGGCGCTGTTCTTGGCATTGCGCACTTCGAGCGGATGCTGCAGCACCAGCAGCTCGACGGCGGCGTCGACGGGCGCCGCCCAGCGGCAGATGCAGTCGCTTTGCGCGCGCAGGCAGGCGACGCAGGTCGCGCGCCGGTGGGAAATCGAAGGGATCGTCATGGGCGGCGATTGTAGCGCCGCCCATGACGGGAGCGCATCACATGCTGCTCACCCGGCGTCCGTGCGGCGGCGCGCCGTCGGCCGCATCGTCGGGCGGCGTCGGGCCGCGCAGGGGCTGGAGCGCCCTGCTCCACGCCACCACCTGGTCGAGCATGGCGTCGAGGGCCTCGACCTGGCGCTCGGGCGGATTGACCTTGCCGTCGGCGAAGTCGGTGAACAGCGACAGCATCACCTGGGCGCGCACGTCGGCCACCATCAGCTCGCCCATGACCAGGCGCAGGCTTTCGATGGCACGGGCGCCGCCCACGCTGCCGTAGCCGACGAAGCCGGCGGCCTTGTTGTTCCACTCCTTGTACAGGAAATCGATGGCGTTCTTCAGCGCGCCGGAAGTGCCGTGGTTGTATTCGGGCGTCACGAACACGAAGCCGTCGAAGCTGGCGATGCGCGCGGCCCAGGCCTGCGTATGGGGCTTCGTATACTGGCCCTGCGACGGCGGCACGGGCTCGTCCAGCAGCGGCAGGTCGAAGTCGGCGATGTCGACCAGTTCGTAGATCGCGTCGCCGCGCATGCCGGCCACGTCCATCACCCAGTTCGCCACGGCCGGCGCCTTGCGGCCCGGGCGGGTGCTGCCGACGATCACTCCGATATTCAGCATGTGCTCCTCCCTGTAAATGTCGATTTGATATCGATTCTAGGGATGGAGCGGGATCGGGCGCGCCCGATAGAAAGAAAAAGGCGGCACGACCGCGAGGTCGTGCCGCCGATGCTACGTCATGCGAACTACTTCAGGCCAGGCAATCAGAAGGTGTAGGCCAGGCCCAGGCTGAAGAAGCGGCCCACGGCGCCGGCCTGGTGCAGGGACGCGTTGTACGCGGTCTGCACGGTCGAGTTGCCGTAGGTGTTCGGATCCAGCGGCGGCTGCTTGTCGAACACGTTCAGGATGGCGCCGCGCAGCGTCAGGTTCTCGCTGAGCTTGTACTGCACGTTCAGGTTGGTCGTGGTGAACGAGGCAACGTGGCAGAACGCATCCGGCTGAACCAGGTTCTGGAAGTAGTTGCGGCTGGTGATGTCGCGTGCGATCGTCGCGCAGTCGGTATAGCCGGCGGCCGGATCCAGTGCCGAGAAGTCGCTGGTGTAGTTCACCGTGGCGTTCACGTCCAGCGGACCCTTGGCATAGCCGAGGGTGAATTGCGCACGGTTCTTCGGCGAACCGGTCGCGCCCGAGACCACCGACGGGCCGTGGGTGCCGGCCAGCTGGTAGGTCTTGCCGGCGATTTCCTGCTCGTAGCTGAAGGTGTGCGCGGCGCTCAGGTTCGCGCGCAGCGTGCCCAGGTCGCTCGGCAGGCGCCAGCGGTAGCCGATGTCCGCTTCGATGCCGTCGGTCTTGGTCGAGCCGGCGTTCACGTAGCCCGATTCGGCGAACAGGATCGGGCCGACCGCCGGGGTACCCAGGTAGGTGCCGCCCTTGCCGTCCGAGATGTCGACCGGCACCGGCGCACCGCGCACGAAGGTCGGGACGTAGCTCGGGTCGTTGCCGGCCGCGGTCACGATCTGGTTCTTGACGTCGATCTTGTAGTAGTCGACGGTCGCGTTCAGGCCCTTGAACGGCTCGAGGACGACGCCCAGGGTGTAGGACTTCGACTTCTCAGGCGACAGATCCGAGCTCGGACGCTGCACGTAGGTCGGCTGGATGCCGCAGGCACCGGTCTTCGGCGTGCCGGCCGCGTTCTGGTTGCCGGTCGGGCACAGGATCGGGTCGTCGATGCCGTTGAACGAGAAGAAGGAGCCCGAGTTGCCGGTCTCGGCCGGGTTCGGTGCGCGGAAGCCGCGCGCGAAGGTGCCGCGCAGGGCAAACTTCTCGGACTGCGTCCACTTGAAGCTGGCCGCCGGCGTGAACGAGTGACCGTAGGTGTCGTAATGGTCGTAGCGGCCCGACACGTGCAGTTCCAGGTTCTTGATCGGGGTCGCCTGCAGTTCGGCGAAGCCGGCGGTATTGGTTTCGTCGCCGATCACGAAGGCCGAGGTGTTGCCGACGGCGCCGATGCGGGTCAGTTCGGACGGCGGCGCATCCCAGGTACGCTTGTGCCAGTGCACGCCGGCAGCCAGGGCCAGGGGGCCGGCGCCCAGTTGCATCAGTTCGCGCGAACCGACGGCATCGAGGTAGTTCAGCTTCGATTCCAGGGTGTTCGAGAAGTGCGGCGCGACCTGGTTCAGCAGGTCCGGCGAATTCCCGCCCAGCACGTTCCACTTGCCTGCGCCGATCAGGTCGTACAGGGCCACGCGGTTGACGTAACCGCTGTAGTCGATGTCGGCCTTCGACTTGGTCAGGCCGCCGGCGAACTGCAGGTCCCAGCCGTAGGCGTGGCCGGTCAGGTCGAGCGCGAAGCGGGTGGTGGTGGCGCTGTTGTCCTGCGCCGACGATTCCGGCACGCCCGGGATGTAGCCGTACAGGCGGGTACCGTCGCCGAACGGGTTGACGAGGCCGGCGCCGATCTGCGCGCCTTTGCCGAACGTGGTCGTGCGCGCGCCCAGTGCCGGGATCAGCGTGTTGCCGTTGATGACGTTATAGCCGTTGAAGCTGATCTGGCTGTAGGTCGGGCCGATGCCACGGTTGTTGGTGTTGTCGCGCTTGAACATCGAACCCTTGAACGCCAGTTCCCAGTCCGCGTTCAGCTTCTTGGTCATGCCGATCAGGATGTTCAGGTTTTCGGTTTCCGGCTGGATATAACCAACGTTGTCCGTCACTGCGCAGCCGCCTGCCATGTACTTGCCGTAGTTGCAGCTCGGATCCAGGAACTGGAAGTTGGCCGCGTTGTTGACGCCGCCCGCACCCGACGGGTTGTACAGGAACGGCGAGCTGGCCGCGGTCAGGTAACCCAGGCGCGAGGTCGGCACGCCGTAGGTCAGGTCGTTGCCGCCGCGCGTACGCCAGTCGAGATTGGTCCAGTCGCGGCCGAGGCGATCGGAAATCTTGATCGCACCCTGGTGACGCCACTCGGCCGTGAAGAAGGCGTTGTAGCCGTCGGTATCGATGTCGCCGATGCCGCTGCTCAGCGAAGCGCGGTGGGTCTGGCCGCCGCCGTGCTGGGTGTCGCCCGACTCGGCTGCGAAGCGGGTGCCCTGGAAGTTCTTCTTCAGCTTGATGTTCACCACGCCGGCGACCGCGTCCGAACCGTACAGCGACGAAGCGCCGGACTTCAGGATCTCGATGCTGTCGATGGCGTCGAACGGGATGTTCGAGACGTCCACGAAGGAGCGCTGCGAGTCGTCGCCGATCGCGTACGGCGACATGCGGTGGCCGTCGATCAGGACCAGGGTCGAGCCCACGGTCAGGCCGCGCAGCGAGACGCCGGCGGCGCCGTTGGCGAATGCGCCGGAGAAGCCGGTGCCCAGGGTGCCTGCGCCGTTGGCGGCCAGGTCGTTCAGCAGCTCGGCGACCGAGGTCTTGCCGCTCTTCTGGATGTCCTGTGCCGTCAGCACCTGGACCGGGGTCGGGGTCTCGGTGTCGGCGCGGCTGATCAGCGAGCCGGTCACGACCACGCGTTGCGGGGCGGCCGAGGCGCCGCCGCTTTCGGTGGTCTGTGCCATTGCAGGTGCTGCGGCGGCCACCAGGGCGCCGCTCGCGACGATGCACGAGATTGCACACGGCAACGACTTCAACTTGAACGTCATGAAAACTTCTCCTTCGTGGATTACTCTCAATGGTTTTACGATTTCTTCTAGCGTATTTACCCGACTTGCTTGGAAAGTAAATAAGCTCGATCAGCTTTGATCAGTATCAGACGATACTGATTCATTCATAAAACCATAACAAAAGGAAAAGTGTCAATAAAACAGAATTAGCGAAATGCGCAGAAACAACACATGCCATTATCATTAATGGAGAATCTAATTCCGATTAAAAGACGATATAAATTCTGCAAAAATCATCGACATTTCATTTGTCGTCAATTAAAAATAATCAGGGACGTTTTCGTACAAATGAAATACATTCCGGCGACATTTGGTTACATCGCGAAGTCGAGAAAATACGGCCCGCCGGTTCAGGCGAAAAACAGGCGCTGCATCGGCAGCGCAGCGGCACCGACCGCCACCGGATGCGTGCGCACCTGCGCCAGCGCCAGCTTGGGCTGCGGCGGGTAGCGCCCCCAGCGCGACGCCGGCGTCGGAATGCGCATCCGGTCGACGAGCGCTTCGGCAATCGACACGGGCAAGCGCCCGCCCAGCACGATGAATTCGGGATCGAACAGGCTGGCCAGCACGGCGGCGAGCATCGAGAACGGTTGGGCGGCCTGCTCCACCCACTCCTCGACGCCCGGAGTGCCAATGTCGATGCTGGAGCACATGGCTTGCGCGTCGTCAAATGCCAGGCCGCGGGCGGCGAGGGACAGGCGCAAGGACTCCAGGCTCGGGTAGTCGCCGCCCAGCAGTGTCGAGATCGCGCCGAACTCGCCGGCGTTGCCATGATGGCCGCGGAATGGGCGCCCGTCGGCGATGATGCCGCCGCCGAAGCTGTTGCCGAGATAAAGATAGGCAAAGTTGCGGTAGCGCCGACCCATGCCGAACAGGCTCTCGCCCACCGCTGCCGCCGTGGCATCGTTCTCGACCTCCACGGGCATCTGCAGCGCATCCTCGAGGAGCTGGCGGATGTCGACCAGCGCCCACTCGCCGAGCGCCTTCGGCGTGTTCAGGAAGCCGCCGTCGACGAAGAAGCCGGGAATGCCGACGCCGGCGCCGACGATGCGCTGCGCCTGCGGTACTTC
This sequence comes from Massilia paldalensis, assembly GCF_044901715.1. Taxonomy (NCBI): domain Bacteria; kingdom Pseudomonadati; phylum Pseudomonadota; class Betaproteobacteria; order Burkholderiales; family Oxalobacteraceae; genus Massilia; species Massilia paldalensis. The sequence continues at coordinate 596,268 of NZ_JBJCIU010000001.1, read as the reverse complement.
GCGCAGGATGTCGTCGCGGAAACGCACCAGCAGGTCGACGACCGCGGCGCGCGATGCCGGCATGGGCGCATAGCGGACGGCGCGCTGGCGGCCGCTGAAGTCCATCAGCAGCAGCGACAGCGTATCCCCGAGCATGGCTATGCCGAAGGAAAATGCATAATCGGGATTCAATGCGAGATTGACGCTGGGTTTTCCCGGACCGTCATGATGACGCCCCGTTTCCACCAGCATGCCCTCGACCTGGAATAACTGGGTCAAGCGCGTTACCGTCGATTGGGAATAACCCGAGCGCCGCGTCATGGTGGCCTGGCTGATGCCGGGCTCGACGGACAACATGCGCAAGATCTGGCGCCCCGTCGCTCCAAGGCCTACCGGCATGGTGTAATTGAATTGGCGGGGGGAAGACAACGACGTGGACATACTCGATTACCGGATAAAGATAGCGAAATTCTACCTATAAAAATCCGGTTTTCATTAAAGTATGCATTAAATTTCTGTAATGTTCGATCAACCGGGTCCGCCAAAAGATGTAATTACGCCGCAATTCCCCGGATGGTTATTCCACCCTATTCTTTTTATATATTGCCCAATATATTTTCTTATGGTTGGACACGCGGCCCGGGCGCCCATCCGCCGCCCAGCGCGCGATACAGGTCGACGTGGGCCTGCAGCCAGCTCGCGCGCAACTGCAGCACATTCGTCTCGGCACTGAAGGAATTGCGCTGCGCGTCCAGCTCTTCCAGGTAGGAGGAATAGCCGTTGCGGTAACGGTTGTGGGCGATGCGCAGCGCCTCGGCGGTGGCGACGCGGCGTCCTTCCGCCTCGTCCAGCTGCTGGCGCAGCCGCTCGATGGCGGTGAGCGCGTTTTCCGTTTCGGCGAAGGCATTGCGTACCACGGCTTCGTAGGCGAACACGGCGCGGTCGCGCAGGGACGCGGATATCTCGGCCTGGGCGCGCAGGCGGCCGGCGTCGAAGACCGGTGCCAGGATGCTCGCGCCGACGCTCCACAATCCCGTGCCCGAGCCCAGCAGGTCGGGCAGGTTGTGCGCGTAGCCGCCGGCCGACGCCGTCAGGCGCAGCGACGGCAGCATCTGGTCGCGCGCGCTGGCCAGGCTGGCATCGGCGGCGGCGATCGCGTTCTCGGCCTGGGCGATGTCGGGGCGCCGGCGCAGCAGTTCGGACGGCAGGCCCGGCTGGATCGCCGGCGCATTCAGCGCGCCGAGGTCGGCACCGCGCGCGATCGGACCCGGGCTCGCGCCCAGCAGCAGCGCCAGCGCGTTTTCCTGCTGGGTGATCGAACGCTCCAGCTGGGGCACCACGCCGGCCGTGGTGCGGTACTCGGCTTCGGCCTGCGCAAGTTCCAGCCGCGAGCTGTAGCCGACCTCGAACTGGCGCCGCGCCAGGTCCAGCGAGCGCTGGCGCGATGCGAGGGTCTGGCGCGCCAGCGCGAGCTGGGCATCCAGGCCACGCAGGTTCAGGTAGCCGGACGCCGTACTGGCCGCCACCGACAACGCCGTGGCGTCCGCCGCCGCCTGCTGGGCGGCATAGTCGAATTCGGCGGCGCGCGTGGTGTTCTGCAGGCGCCCGAACGGATCGAGCTCGTAGGCGGCCTGCACATTGCCCTGGACCGAGGTCGTTTCGATGGGCGTGCCGAGCGGCCCGATCGCGCGGGCGCGCTGCGGCGTGATCCCCACCGTCACGCTGGGCTGCTGGGCGGAGGCCGCCACGCGGATGCGCGCCTGGTATTCCTGCAGGCGCGACTGGGCCGTGCGCACGTCGGCATTGCTGGCCAGCGCGCGCGCCACCAGCGCATCGAGCGCCGGATCGCGAAAGGCGCGCCACCACTGCCCCTCGACGGGGCCGGCGGGACCGACCAGCGGCGCCTGCGCGCGCCAGGCCTGCGGTACGGCCAGGGTCGATGGCGGCGCATCCGGCACGGCGATGCGGCAGCCGGCCAGCAACAAGGCACACGCCGCGCCGATCGCGACACCGCGCCTCATCGGGCCGTCCCTTTCCCCGAAGTGTCGATACTGGTCACCACCGACATACCGGGCCGCAGCCGCCGCGCCAGCTCCTGGTTCGGGTCGATGCTGATGCGCACCGGGATGCGCTGGGCGATCTTGACGAAGTTGCCGGTCGCATTGTCCGGGGTGATGACGGAGAACTCGGAACCGGTGGCGGGCGCGATTTCCTCCACGTGGCCGCGCAGGCGGGCATGGTTCAGCGCGTCGACGGTGAAGGTGACGCTCTGGCCCAGGCGCACGTCGGCCATCTGCGTTTCCTTCATGTTGGCGACGACCCACATCGTGCGCGGCACCAGCGCCGTCAGCTGGGTGCCGGCATTCACGAAGGCGCCAAGGCGCACCGTCACCTGGCCCAGCTGGCCGTCGCGCGGGGCGACGATGCGCGTGTTGGACATGTCGATCTCCGCCAGTTTCACCGCCGCCTCGGCGTTCGCCACGGCCGCCTCCAGCGAGGCGCGGTTGACGTCGACGCTGCGCAGGTTCTGGCGCGCGATCTCGAGCGCGGCGCGTGCCTGCTCGGTCGCGGCCACGGTCTGGGCCCCGTTGGCGCGGGCGGCGTCGCGTTCGCGCGCGGACAGCGAGCCGTCGGCCGCCAGCTCTTCCACGCGGCGCAAATCGGCCGCGGCGCGCTGGGCCTGGGCCGTGGCGTTGGCGACGGCCGCCTGGTTCTGGGCGATGGTGGCGCGCGCCGTCTTCTGGGTCTGCGTGAAATTGGCCAGCGCCGCGCGCTGGGCCGCGAGCTGGGCGCGTGCCTGCTCCAGGCGCTGCTGGTAGATGCGGTCGTCGATGCGCATCAGGAGCTGGCCCTGGCGCACGGCCTGGTAATCCTGCACGTCGACCTCGACGATATAGCCGGACAGCTGTGGACTGATGATGGTCACCTGGCCCCGTACCGTCGCGTTTTCCGTGCTCTGGACGGCGCTGTGGAACGGCGGCAGGTTCCAGGCATACAGGACGATCAGGACGCCGATCAGGGCGATCAGCGCGAACAGGATGCCGCTGACGATGACGTTGCGGTTGGAGCGTTGCTGGGAAGTCGTGGTGTCGGCCATGGTGCTGGTCAGGTGGTCATCGGGTAAACATCAAGTGGTTGCCGGTTCGGATGCGTCGCGCTCATCGGCACGGCGGTCGCCGGACGGCGTGGCAACGGGGGAATCGGTGGGCCGCGGCATCGGCGCCGGCGGCGCGGCCGGCGGCTCGCCGGCCTGCGCGGCCCGGTGCTTGGTCCATACGCCGAACAGGGCGCGCGCGAAGATCAGCAGCGCCAGCGTCGCCGCGATCGCCGCGATCAGCAGGAACACGTCGTTGTAGGCCAGGATATTCGCTTCGCGCGTGGCCGCCTGTGCGAGGACGGACACGCCCTGGCGCGTCCGTGCGGCCGGGTCGGCCAGCGCGCGTCCGTAGGCGGCGCCGCCCTGGGCGATACGGGCTGCGACCAGCGGATCGAGCGCGCTGAGCTGGTCGGCCAGCACGGAGGAATGGAATTTTTCGCGCACCACCTGGAAGGTGCCCAGCAGCGAGGAGCCGATCAGCGCGCCCAGGTTCTGGGTCAGGCCGAACAGCACGGAAAAACTGATCAGGTTGGCGGGGTTGGCCAGCACCTGGCCCAGCAGCGACACGAGCAAGGGGCCCAGGAACAGCGTGCCGCCGAACGCGATCATGCCCTGGCTGACATACATCTGCGCCGGACGGGTGACGTTGGTCGCATGCGAATCGATCCAGGCGCCGACCGCCATGATCAACAGCGCCACCACCTGCGGCCCCAGCAGGTGGGCCGGGTTGATCGTGATGGCGGAGACGACGATGCCGGCGATGGTGGCGAGCAGTACCACGGTGAACAGCGCGGTCAGCTCGTCGTTGTTCAGCCCGACCAGGCGCATGAAGCCGACCGCGCCCACGCTCTGCTCGGACAGCACCACGCGCACCAGCATCATCGCCAACAGCATCCGGGCGATGCTCCAGGTGGAGATCCAGCGCGTCTGCAGCAGCGGATTCCTGCGGTTGTGCTCGACGGCGATGGCGGCCAGGATCAGCACGATCGAGATCGCCAGCGCGACCCCGACCCAGGGCTGCTCCGTCCACCACAGCACCCGTCCGAACGTCAGGGCCGCGCTCAGCAGGGCGATGCCGGGCGCGAACAGCGCGAACGTGACGAAGTCGGTCGGGCGGAACGCCTTGAAGCGGTCGCCGGGCGGCAGCTTGAGCCACAGCACCCCGCCCAGCGTCACCAGCGTCAGGCCCAGCTCGAACACGTACAGGCCGCGCCATTCGGCCAGCTGCAGCAGGCTGGTCGAGAAGATGTAGGCGATCGGCTGCGGCAGCTGCGAGACCCCGGTCGAGATCACGATGCCCTTCAGGCGCGTCTCCTTCTTGAACGCCTGCAGCGTGTAGTACAGGCCCAGCGTGGACAAGGCGGCGCCGACCATGCCGTGCGCCGCGCGCACGGCGATGGCCGAACCGAGGTCGTTGACGAACAGGTGGGCGAACGTGACCAGTGCATACAGCACCAGGAAGAATTCGGTGAACGCGCGCAGGCCGAACTGCTGGCGGAATTTCACCAGCAGCAGGTTCATCGAGGCGTTGGTCATCACGTAGGCGGCCGGCAGCCAGTTGGTCTCGGCGGAGAAGGCGGCCAGCGAACCCTGCAGGTTGACGAGGTTGACCGTCACCAGTGCGTTGCCGAGGCCGCCGGTCAGCGTCACCAGCGTGCCGAGCAGGAAGTAGGCGAGGCGGCGCGGATTCGAATGCTTGGGAAAGGACGGCCCGCCCGGCATCGTCGGGCGTTCGTCGGGGTCCCATTGGCGCTGCTGGTACTTGTTGTCGCCGGTCGTCACCGCGTCGCTCATGCGCCCTCCAGTTCTTGGCGCAGCACTTCCAGCACGTCCGCGGCCGCTGCCAGGCGTTCGCCGTCGATGCCTTCCAGCGTGCGCCGCCGCAGTGTCTCCGCCTCCTGTTCCATGCGCGCCGTCATCGCCTGGCCGGCGGGGGTGGCGACGATCAGCTTGATCCTGCGGTCGTGGCTGGCCGCCGTGCGCTGCACCAGGCCGCGCGCGGCCAGGCGGTCGATCGTGGCGACCAGCGTCGCGCCATCGACGCCCAGCTGGCCAGCCAGTTCGCGTTGCGACGGCGGCGCGCTGCTGGCGGCCACGGCGGACAAGGCGCTCCAACCGGCCGCGGTCAGGCCATTGGCCTTGAGCTGGCGCTCGAGCGCGGCGCGCCAGGCCCGGGCGGCACCATTCAGCTCCTGCATGAAACGTTCGTCCTGATGTCCACTCATCGGCAGTCAATGGCTTGCGAGAAGGTGCCCTTCAAAAACCATAGAGTAGCAAATCATTAGCTTGACTGACGATCCGTACGCTATGGCAATTCTGTCCACACGCAAATATTTAATTCGAGAATTGGTTAAAGAGGTATTGCTCTGGAAAATCACAGTGCTTAGAATCAATTCATTCCGCTAAGCAATCAGTTCCCCAGTAGCCGCCTGCCGGGGGGATGCCGTTCCAGAGCCATTCATGTCCAAAGCACGTTTTTCTGTTCGCAAACTGACCGCCGCCTTCATCGCGACCCTGGCCCTGCTGCCGGGCGTCGCCATCGAACAAGAGCTGCAGCTCGACTATCGCATCAACGAACACATCGTCCTGGTCCCCGCCGGCCAGGCGCACCAGGCACGCCTGGAGACGACCGTGTTCCAGCCGAACGGCCCCGGCCCCTTCCCGCTCATCATCATCAACCACGGCAAGGATCCGGGCCGCCCCAACCTGCAGCCGCGCGACCGCTTCTACCACATGGCACATGCCTTCGTGGAGCGCGGCTATGCGGTCATGGTGCCGATGCGCCAGGGCTTCGCCAACTCGACCGGCCGCTACCGCGACCGCGGCTGCGACATGACGGCCAACGGCTATACCCAGGCCGAGGACATCCTGGACACCCTCGCCTACGCCCGCGAACAGAAGTGGGTCGACGCCGACCGCATCGTCGTCGCCGGCCAGTCCTACGGCGGCCTGGCGACCATGGCGCTGGGCACCGAGGCGCTGCAGGGCGTGCGTGGCCTGATCAACTTCGCCGGCGGCCTGCGCGACGACAGCAACGGCTGCGGCTGGCGCTCGGCGCTCGTCTCGGCCTTTGCCGAATACGGCTCACAGAACAAGATCCCCAGCCTGTGGATGTACGGCGAGAACGATTCGCTGTTCGGTCCCGACCTGGTGGCGCGCATGCACGACGCCTTCGAACAGGCCGGCGGCCGCGCCAAGCTGGTCGAATATGCGCCGTTCAAGCGAGATTCGCACGGAATGCTGGCCAGCCGCGACGGCCAGAAGGTATGGCTGGCCGACACCATGAAATTCCTGGACAGCGTCGGCATGCCGACCAAGGTGGTCAACAAGGTGCCGCTGCCGCCGATGCCGCAGCCGACTAATTTCGCCGGCCTGGACGACGTCGACGCCGTTCCCTTCCTGAGCGAGAACGGCCGCCGCGCCTACCGTGAATATCTCACCAAGATGACCCCGCGCGCCTTCGCCGTCTCCCCCAGCGGCGCCTGGACCTGGGCCGAGGAAGGCGAAGACCCGGAAGCGCGCGCGCTGGCGACCTGCTCGGCCAAGAGCGACAAGCCGTGCCGCCTCTACTCCGTCGACGAGCACGTCGTGTGGAATCCGGACCTGGCCGAGAAGGCGGCCGTGACGGCGTCGAACACGCCGGCACCGGCAGCGGCCGGCGATGGCAGCGGCAGCGCGGCGCTGGGCGGCACCCAGGTCGCGACGAACTAAGCGTCTGGTGGGCATGTGATGCCCACCCTACCTGATGTTTTAATGGCACTCGTCCATCCGTAGGGTGGGCATCACATGCCCACCAGGCATACCCGAGCACATCCCACGATTTCCAACAGAGTTAGCGCAAACTCCAGCCCGTATACCAAACCGACAATAGGGTTTCTTCCGACAGCTGGAGATTCCACATGTTGTCAATACAAAAGGCTTGCGTCTGCGCACTAGTCGCGCTCGCCGCCCTGCTCGTCCCCGGCGCGGACGGCAGTGCGCAAGCCGCCAACAATTATCCGGTCGTGCTGGTGCACGGCTTCCTCGGCTTCGGCCCGGACAGCTATCCCGGCAGCGGCTTCCTGTACTGGGGCGGCTACAACAACATCGCCGCGCACATGCAGCTGTACCACGGGCCGCATGCCGTGTATGCGGCGGGGGTCGGCGCCATCAGCACCAACTGGGACCGCGCCGCCGAGCTGTACGCGCAGATCAAGGGCGGCTGCACGGACTACGGCGCCACCCACGTGGCACGCGACGGCTACCCCGGCCAGGTGCAGAAGCCGCCCGGCAAGTGCTGGGCGGCCGATCCGGCCAACAATCCGGACGGCTACCCGCTGGCCCTGTATCCGCAATGGGATGCCGACCATCCGATCCATCTGGTCGGCCACAGCCAGGGCGGCACGACCATCCGCGCGCTGATCCAGCTGCTCGAACACGGTTCGCCCAACGGCGACGAAGGCGGCGGGGAACTGTTCCAGGGTGGACGGGTCGGCTGGGTGCGTAGCGCCGTCACGATCTCGGCGCCGCACAACGGCACCACGCTGCGCGACGCCGTATTGAACATCCTGCCGCAACTGCGCAGCCCGTTGCGCGATATCCTGGACAACCGCCTGGCGAATTGGGAGCTGGCGCCGGACGGCGCGCGGGAATTCAACCGCTGGGCGCTGACCTCGCCCGCCGTCTATTATTTTTCGGTCGGCACGCTGGCCACGGAGGCCGGCGCCTGGTGCTGCAACCACACGGACCGCGCGATCGCCCCCATCCAGAGCGCCAACTTCCAGTATCCGCGCACGGACATGATCCCCTACTTCAAGCTGTTCGCCGGCGAATGGATCGTGCCTTCGCTGGCCCAGCCCGGCATGGGGTCGTACACGCAGTCGGCGCCGGGACGCGTGCGCATCGACAGCGCCTGGTTTCCCAGCGACGGCGTGGTCAACACGATCAGCATGCGTGCGCCGGACGGCCATCCGGTACGCGACTACGACGGCAAGGCGCAGCGCGGCACCTGGAACTTCCTCGGCACCTACCGCGGCTACGACCATTTCGACATCCTGAACTGGCCGACGCAGGCGCCGTCGGCCGACCCGGTCTACGAGCGCATCTGCGACATCATTTTTGGATTGGATTAATGTGGCGGTGGGCACGTGGTGCCCACCATCCACGCCACGACCATCACATCGTCGTGCGCAGCGTGCGCGCCAGGTCGGACAGGCGATACGGCTTGTTGACGAACGCGAACTCGCTCAATTCGCGGCCATGGCGCTGCTTGAGCGCCGGCAGCGGGTAGCCCGAGGCCAGCATGATCTTGGTGCTGGGATAGTGCTCGCGCGTATAGCTGGCCAATTCGATGCCGTTCATGCCGTTCGGCATGACGACGTCCGTGAACAGGATGTCCACGTTGCGCCGCTCCATCAGGTCGATCGCTTCCTGGCCGCTGGCGGCCGTCAGCACGTCGTAGCCCATGCTGGCGAACAGCGAGGCGGCCACGTCCATCAGGTCCGGCTCGTCCTCGACGATCAGCACGCGTTCCGTATGGTCTTCGGTCGCCTCGGACACCGCGTCGCCTTCCCCATCAGCCATGCCGGCGGCCACCGCAGGCAGGTAGATCGAGATCGTGGTGCCCTCGCCTACCCTGGTGTCGATGACGACGTCGCCGTCCGACTGGCGGATGAAGCCGTAGACCTGGGACAGGCCCAGTCCCGTGCCTTTGCCCACTTCCTTCGTCGTGAAGAAGGGTTCGAAGGCGCGCGCCGCCACCTCCGGCGCCATGCCGCTGCCCGTATCGGCCACCGAGACGCGCACGTACTCGCCCGGCGCCAGCGCGCCGGCCGCGCCGGGTCCCAGCGTCGCGTTGGCCGTGGAGATGGTCAGGCGTCCCCCTTGCGGCATGGCGTCGCGCGCGTTCACGACCAGGTTCAGCAGGGCGGACTCGAACAGCGCGCTGTCGATGACGGCGCTGGCCGCCTTGCGGTCGAGTTCGATGGTGAAGTCGATGCCCGCGTTGACGGCGCGGCGCAGCACCGGTTCGAAGCTGCCGATGATGCGGTTCAGGTTGCGCGTCTCGGCCTGCAAGGGCTGGCGCCGCGCGAAGGCCAGCAATTGCTGGGTCAGGCGGGCGCCGCGGTCGACTGCGCGGCGCATGCTCTCGACGGTGCGCGCGTCGCTGTCGCCACGCAGGGCCAGCACCTCCAGGCCGCTCGACAGCACGGACAGCAGGTTGTTGAAGTCGTGGGCGATGCCGCCCGTCAGCTGGCCGATCGATTCCATCTTCTGGGCCTGGTACAGGGCCGCATCGGCCGCCGCCAGCGCCTCGTCGGCCTTCTTCTTTTCGGTGAGGTCGCGTGTGATCTTGGCAAAGCCCAGCAGTTCCCCACTGTCGTCGCGGATCGCGTCGATCACCACGTGGGCCCAGAAGCGCGAGCCGTCCTTGCGCATGCGCCAGCCCTCGGCCTCGAACCGGCCCGTCTCGGCGGCGGTGCGCAGCGCGCGCTGCGGCAGGCCGCCCTCGCGGTCTGCGTCCGTGTAGAAACGCGAGAAGTGCTGGCCGACGATCTCGTGCTGGGCATAGCCCTTGATGCGCTCGGCGCCCTGGTTCCAGTTGGTGACGGTGCCTTCCGGCGACAGCATGTAGATGGCGTAGTCGATGACGCCCTGTACCAGCAGGCGGAAGCGTTGCTCGCTCTCGCGCAGCGCGTCCTCGGTGCGCTTGCGTTCGGTGACGTCGCGCGTGACCTTGGCAAAGCCCAGCAGCACGTGGTGTTCGTCGTAGATCGGGTCGATGACGACGTGGGCCCAGAAGCGCGAGCCGTCCTTGCGCACGCGCCAGCCTTCGGCCTCGTACTTGCCTTCCTCGAGCGCGCGGCGCAGGGCCTTGGCCGGCAGGTCGACGGCGCGGTCCTCGTCCGTGTAGAAGCGCGAGAAGTGCTGGCCCAGGATCTCGGGCGCCAGGTAGCCCTTGAAGCGCTGGGCGCCCGCATTCCAGCTGCAGACGAGGCCGTCCTGGTCGAGCATGTAGATGGCGTAGTCGCTGATGCCGGAAATCAGGTACTGGTACCGGCGTTCGTTGGCCCAGGGTTGTTGCGAAAGGTCGTTCATGGCGCTGCCGGTTGTGTCCGCGGGCTACGGGTGCATTGATCCAAATTCATTGCTAATGATACACCGCCAGGGTGTCTTCGACGTGCACGCCAGTACGCCGTTTCGGCCGTTTTCACAGCACAACAATTTTCGTCAATAGCAGGGGCGCGCGGCCCGTTTTTACGTACCAGGATGCCCGAGGATTTGTCGGATCTGAGCACCCCGCCATTGGGGCAGTGCAACGCCGCTACAACATATTGTCCGTATAAGGGGCCGCGCCGGCGTTCTTCGATATTGTTTTCAATGTAAAATGATGAACTTGCTCACCCCGAAAAAGCGCCATTCACCCCAATGAGCCAGGACCCCATCCCCCTCCTGATCGATCTGTCGACCTGCGACAAGGAACCGATCCGCACGCCCGGCAGCATCCAGCCGCATGGATTCCTGCTGACCCTGTCCGAAGGACTGGACGTGCTGCAGGCCAGCGCCAACCTCGGAGACTGGACCGGCATCGGCGTCCATGACGTGCTCGGCCGCCCGCTCGACGCCGTCATCGGCACGGAGGCCATGCAGCGGCTCGCCCCCGAGATCGCCACGTCGCTGGGCCCGCGCCCCTTCTACCTGGGCGTGATTGCTACCGCCAACGGCCGCCACTTCGACGTGCTCGGCCACCGCTGGGACGGGCTCATCATCATCGAATTCGAGGCGATCGAACGGACGCAGGCGGCCGACTTCCGCCACCTGTACCCGCTGCTGGGCGACTTCCTGCTGAAGGTGAACGACGCGGCCAGCATCGAGTCGCTGGCCGAGCAGGCCTGCCGGCGCGTGCGTTCGGTGACGGGCTTCGGGCGCGTGCTGGTCTACCAGTTCGACACCGACGGCCACGGCAAGGTGGTGGCGGAATCGAAGGCCGAAGGCTACCACTCCTACATGGACCAGCACTTCCCGGCGTCCGACATCCCGGCCCAGGCGCGCGACCTGTACGCCCTGTCGCGCATCCGCCTGATCCAGGACGCCAACTACACGCCGGCGCCGCTGGTGCCTGCCACCAACCCCGTCACGGGCCGCGCCAACGACCTGTCGTTCGCGGCGCTGCGCAGCGTCTCGCCGGTGCACCTGCAGTACATGCGCAACATGAACACGCTGGCGTCGATGTCGATGTCGCTGATGGTCAAGGGCAAGCTGTGGGGGCTGATCTCGTGCCACAACGAGGGGCCGCATCCGGTCGACTTCGAAAAGCGCACGGCCTGCGAGCAGCTGGCGCAGATCCTGGCGCTGTGCATCGAGTCGCGCGAGGACGCGGCCGAGCTGCAGTTCCGCCTCGAGGTGCGGCGCATCATGGTGTCGATGCTGGCCGGCCTCACGCAGGGCAGCAACTTCATCGAGAACCTGTCCAGCGTGTTCCCGGAACTGCTGCGCTTCGCGCGCGCCTCCGGGGTGGCGATCGTCGTGGACGACCATATCCTCCCCTATGGCGACACGCCCGAGCACGACGATATCCTCGCCCTGGTCGAGTGGCTCACCGTGCACGACCAGGGCGACCTGTTCCATACCGACCGGCTCTCCTCCGTGTATCCGCAGGGCGAAAAGCTGGTGCGCAATGCCAGCGGCCTGCTGGCGATGCCGATCTCGCGCATCCACAAGCACTACCTGCTGTGGTTCCGCCCCGAGTACGTGCACACGATCGAATGGGCCGGCAATCCGCACGCCAAGGCCGTCATCCTGAACATCAAGGCCGAGGACGTGCCCGGTGCGCCGACCCAGCTGTCGCCGCGCAGCAGCTTCGTCGCCTGGCGCGAGACGATCCACGGCGCCAGCGTGCCCTGGCACGCTGGCGAACTGGAACTGGCGCTGGAATTCCGCACGGCCCTCCTCGGCATCGCCCTGGAGCGCGCCGAGCAGATGGCGGCGCTGGCCGAGGAACTGGGCCGCGCCAACAAGGAACTCGAGGCCTTCTCGTACTCCGTCTCGCACGACCTGCGCGCGCCGCTGCGCCACATCGTCGGCTTTGCCGACCTCCTGATCGAATCGGCCGGCAGCGAAGACGCCGTGCAACGCCAGCGCTTCCTCAAGAACATCAAGGAAGCGGCGCGCCTGGCCGGCAAGCTGGTCGACGACCTGCTGTCGTTCTCCCAGATGGGGCGCGCCTCGCTGCGCCCGACCCAGGTGGACATGAGCGACCTGGTCGCGAGCTGCCGCGAACAGGTGATGCGCGAGGCGCGCGGCCGCAACATCGAGTGGGACATCGCCCCGCTGCCGACGATCTGGGCCGACCCGACCTTCGTTCACCTAGCCATGGTCAACCTGTTGGCGAACGCCGTGAAATTCACCGGCCAGCGCGATCCGGCCGTCATCCGCGTGAGTGCGGAAGACCTGCCCGAGGAAACCATCTTCCACGTCAGCGACAACGGCGCCGGCTTCAACATGGAATACGTGCACAAGCTGTTCGGCGTGTTCCAGCGCCTGCACCGCATGGAAGACTTCCAGGGCACCGGCATCGGCCTGGCCAACGTGCGCCGCATCGTCGAGCGCCATCACGGCCGCGTGTGGGCCGATTCCGTGCAAGGCCAAGGCGCGACGTTCTCGTTCACCATTCCGAAGAAGAATTCAGACAATTGACGTTTTTGAAGGTATCTATGCTCAAGCCCATCCTGCTGGTGGAAGACAACCCCAACGACCTGGAGCTCACCCTGATCGCGCTGTCCAAGAGCCAGCTCGCCAACCAGGTCATCGTCGTGCGTGACGGCGCCGAGGCGCTGGACTACCTGCACCGGCGCGGCGAATACGCCGAGCGCCCCGCCGGCAATCCGGCCGTGGTGCTGCTCGACCTGAAGCTGCCCAAGGTGGACGGGCTCGAAGTGCTGAAGGAAATCCGCAGCACCGACAGCCTGAAGGCCCTGCCCGTGGTGATGCTCACCTCGTCCCGCGAAGAGCAGGACCTGGTGCGCAGCTACGAACTGGGCGTGAACGCCTACGTGGTCAAGCCGGTCGACTTCACGGAATTCGTGCGCGCGATCGCCGACCTGGGCATCTTCTGGGCCGTGCTGAACGAACCGCCGCCGGGGTCGCAGCGTTACGTGCGCCCGGTCAAATAAGCTCGGATGGGTCGATGGGTGTCGTGGGCAGCGATCGCGCTCCCGCGCATCCGCCGGCCTGACGCCGGCGTCGCGCGGGGGCGCCGAACGCCCTAGTAGGTCACGGCCTGACGGCGCCGCAGCAAATGACGGATGCGCGCGCTGAGCGCGTCCGGGTGATAGGGTTTCTGCAACAGATTCACGCTCGCTTCAAGCTTTCCTTCGTGCGCCAGCACGCCTTCCGCATAGCCCGACGTGTACAGTACCTGCGCGTTGGGCAGCAGTTCCCGCACCCTCTCGCCCAGCTGCAGGCTGCTCACCGGGCCCGGCATGATCACGTCGGTGAACACCAGGTCGATGTGCTGGCCGCTCTCGACGATCTCGACGGCCACGGCGGCGTCCGGCGCTTCCAGCACGTGGTAGCCCAGCGCCGACAGGATGCCGCAGGTCGTGCTGCGCACGTCTTCCTCGTCTTCCACCACCAGGATCGTTTCCAGGCCGCCCAGCAGCGGTCCGGCGGCCGGCTGGTCGAGCGCCGCCGGCTCGGCGTCGCTCCTGGGCAGGTAGATGCGCACGCTGGTGCCCTTGCCCGGCGCACTGTCGAGCAGGATCTCGCCACCCGACTGCTTGACGAAGCCATAGGCCATCGACAGGCCAAGGCCCGTGCCCTGCCCGGTCGGCTTAGTGGTGAAGAACGGTTCGAACGCACGCTCGAGCACCTCAGGCGGCATGCCCTTGCCCGTATCGGCCACCTCGATCAGCACCCACTTGCCGATCGGGACGCTGCTCGTCAGCGACGAGCCCTGGTCGACGTTGCTGGCACGGATCGTCAGCGTGCCGCCGCCGGGCATGGCGTCGCGCGCGTTGATGGCGAGGTTCAGCAGCACGTTGTTGAGCTGGCTCGGGTCGACCATCGTGCTGCCCAGCGCCGGCGCGATATCCGTCGCGACGCGGGCGCGCGGACCGAGCACGCGGCGCACCATGTCGTCCATTTCGCGCAGCAGGTGGCCGGGATTGATCACGACGGCCTGCAGCGGCTGGCGCCGCGCGAACGCGAGCAGATGCGAGGACAGCTTGGCGCCGCGCTCGACCCCCGCCAGCGCCATGTCGACGCGGGTCTTGCCGGCCTCGTTCAGGTTGCCGACCAGCTTGAGCAATTGCAGGTTGCCGCCGATGATCTGCAGCACGTTGTTGAAGTCGTGGGCGACGCCGCCGGTGAGCTGGCCGATCGCCTCCATCTTCTGCGCCTGGTGCAGCGCCGACTGGCTGGCGGCGAGCTGCTCCCGGCTATGGCGCAGCGACACGAACGCGGCATCGCGCTGGCGCCGCGCGATGCAGGCATCGCTGTGATAACGCACGCGCGCCACCAGTTCGCGCGGATCGGGCCACTTGACCAGGTAGTCGTTGGCGCCGATGGCGAACGCCTTGGCCTTGATCTCGGGATCCTCTTCCGAGGACAGGAGAATGACGGGGACATGCTCGGTCTCCTTGTCGGCACGCAGCCGGCGAGTGACCTCGAAGCCGTCGATCTCGGGCATGCGGAGGTCGACCAGGACAACGGTCGCATCGATTTCCTTGGCCAGTTCCACGGCCATCTCGGGCTGGCTGGCAAAGCGCAGGGTATAGGCGTCGCATCCTTTCATGCCGTGGGAAATGATGTCCTCGGCAAAGGATTCGTCGTCGATCAGGAGTACCGAGCAAGTGCTCGTTTCATTTTGGGTCATTGCAACTACGGGTAGATCGCGGCCGCCTACACCACGAATTGCAAATTGGTAAGCATTCATTCTACACCAAGCTTAACAGCATGCGTTTAGTTCAATTGTGCGCCGGGTGAAATGCAATTCTGATAATGGCCACAAATACACGATGAAATATCGTAAATACTTCGGAAATCAGGATATTTCATGCTCTTTATGGCACCTCACCTGTCGTCATGAATGCTGAATGTGACAAATGGTCACTTCACGGCCCGGCAACCAATAATCAAGGCGACAAGATTGTTGCCCAGCGTATATCATACGTTTTTCCGCGGAGCAATCATGTTCGACCCGTTTTCCCTGCTGCAGCACGTGCTGGCGCCATTCTGGTGGCTGCTCCTGATCCCCTTGCTGACCGTGGTGCTTCGCCTGCCGACGGTGAAGGGCTGGGTCGGCGAAACCATCCTCCACACGGGCCTACGCCTCCTGCTCCCGAGCGCGCGCTACCACCTGATGCGCAACGTGACGCTGCCGACGAAGGACGGCAGCACGCAGATCGACCACGTGGTCGTGTCGCGCCACGGCGTCTTCGTGATCGAAACGAAGAACTATGGCGGCTGGATCTTCGGCAAGCCGGAAGACAAGATGTGGACGCAAAAATTCCCGGGCCGCAGCAGCGCATTCCAGAACCCGCTGCGCCAGAACGACAAGCACGTCAGGACGCTGGCCGAATTGACGGGACTCGACGACAACGCCCTGTTCTCGCAGATCGTCTTCGTCGGGAACTGCACGTTCAAGACGCCGATGCCGGCCAATGTCGGCAAACTGGCGGCCTGCCTGGCGGCGATCCGCGGCCGCGACGACGTCCTGCTGAGCGATGGCGAGGTGGCGCAGGTGCTGGACAGGATCCGCACGGGCCGCCTGGCGCCGACCCGCGCGACGCACAAGGCGCATGTGCGCCACGTCCAGGCACTGCTGGCCGGCAAGCGCGCGGGCGGCACACGCGCCGCGCCCACGGCCCGCGCGCAGGACCGGGGCGACTGCCCCGCATGCGGCGGCGCCGTCGACGAATACACGTACAAGACCGGCGCCAAGGCCGGCCAGTCCTTCCACGGCTGCACCCGCTTCCCCGCGTGCACCTACCGCAGCGACGTTCCCGAGCGCGTGGCGGAAGCCGTCGCCTGAAGCGCTTGCCCGCATGGACGTCAGCGGCCCTTCTTCTTGTTCGACGTGAACGTGCGGGTATAGAAATCGGGCGGCTTCTTGGCGACCCACTCGATGAAGGAGGCGATGTCGGCATCGCCCTTGAGCGCATCCCAGGTGTGATAGGCGCGCAGCAGCTCGCGCTCCGAGAAGGTCGCGTGGATCTTCCGGTGGCAGATTTTATGGATCGGAAACTGTTCCTTGCCCTTGAAGGTCTTCGGCACCAGGTGGTGGCGGTCGACGTTGACCGTTCCCAGCGGGCGACCGCACAAGGGGCAGCGCTCGTCGCTCAATGCTGGCCTCATCGGTACGTGGCGCCGCGGGTGCGGCGCCCGTATTCAATGTGAGGCCGGAACAGGCCGTTTAAAGGAGCGCCTAGAACACCGGCGCCGCCACCGCCATCCGCGAAAAACTGGCCACGCTCGCTGCCGCCGCGAACATCGCCGCCAGCCCCAGCGCGTACCACGGCCCTTGCATGTGCGACACGGTCAGGCAGAACGCGACCAGCGCGGCGCCGATGGCCTGGCCGGACAGGCGCGCGGTGGCGACGATGCCGCTGGCGCTGCCGCTGCGCTGCGGCGGAGCGCTCCCCATGATCGCCTTCACGTTGGGTGCCTGGAAGAAGCCGAAGCCCACGCCGCACACGGCCATGCGCCAGCAGATGTCGAAGGCCGTGGCGCCGTGCGGCAGGCGCATCAGCGTGACCAGGCCGAACGACAGGATCGCGAGGCCGATGCCGCCCAGGAGGCCCGACGAATAACGGTCGCTCAGGCGGCCGGCCACGGGCGCCATGATGCCCACCAGCACGGCCCACGGCGTCATCAGGAAGCCCGTCTCGATGGGCGAGCGGCCCAGCGTCGTCTCGAAGTAGAACGGCAGCGCGACGAAGGCCAGCGCCTGGGCCGCGAAGGTGCATACGGCCGTCACGGTGGACAGGGCGAACAGGGGACGGCCCAGCAGGTCGACGGGCAGCAGCGGCGCCGGATGGCCGCGCTGGCGGCGCAGCAGCAGGAAGAAGAACACCAGCGCGACGGCGATCTCGGGCAACAGGGTGCGCAGGCCGACGCGGTGCGCCGCGTCGCCCAGCGCCAGGATCGCCATGCCGAAGGCGGCGACGTTGAACAGGCCGGCGACGCGGTCGAAGCGGTGGCTCGCCTTGTGCGTCTCGGGCAGGACCTTCTGGGCCAGGAAGAACGTCAGGATGCCCGGCACCACGTTGATGCCGAACAGCCACTCCCACGAGGAGGTCGCGAGGATGATCGACGCCAGGCTCGGGCCGACCGCGAAGGCGACGGCCACGACCAGCGCATTGTTGCCGAAGCCCTGCCCGTGCAGGCGCTTGGGATAGATGGCGCGGATCAGCGCCGTGTTCACGCTCATCACGGCGCTGGCGCCCAGGCCCTGGAACAGGCGGGCGGCGATCAGCACGGGCAGCGACCATGCCAGCGCGCAGGCCAGCGACGCGATCGTGAACAGCACCATGCCCGAGACGTAGACGCGGCGGTAGCCGACGGTCTCGCTCAGCGCCGCCATCGGCAGCAGCGTGGCGACCATCGCGAGCTGGTAGGCGTTGACGATCCAGACCGAATCGGCCGGCGTCGCGTGCAGCTGCGCCGACATCGCCGGCAGCGCCGTGTTGGCGATCGCCGTGTCCAGCGCCGCCATGGCGACGCCTAGGGCCAGTGCGACGATGGCCAGGCCGCGCGGGCCGGGAGGCAGTCCGTCCGCATCCTGAGGTGGCGTATTGACGGCGTTTTCCATGTGCGATCCCGGGCAAAAGCGTCCATTATAGGAAGCTTGAGGTCGTCTCGCTGGCGGATTCGCAAAAACGAAAAAGCCCGCTTCTTGCGAAGCGGGCCTTCTGAATTCTGGCTCCCCGACCTGGACTCGAACCAGGGACCTGCGGATTAACAGTCCGTCGCTCTACCGACTGAGCTATCAGGGAATGGAGGCCGCATTATAGCGGCCCGTTTCCCGTTTGACCAGTCCTGTTCCGCAAAAGCAAGCTCAAGGCATCAGGAGCGCGTGCTGGGAGCCCGTCTGGAAGTCGCGCCACACCCGATTGATCTCGCTGTCCTCGCGTGCCGCAGTCAGCCCGCAGTACGGATACAGGGTATCGACGGCGCGGCGGCTCGCGCTCACCCAGCCCATGGCCAGCGACTGCAGGCGGGCGGCATCGTGCGCGTCGACCGGGCTGCCGGCCGCGGCGAGTTCCCAGGTGCTGTCGAGCAGCGCATACAGGCGGCCGCGCGCCTCGTCCAGCCCTGCCCGTGCGCCATCCAGCACGGCGCGCACGGCCGCCGTCTCGATCAGCGTCCCACCGCCGTTGAACCGGTCGCGCCGCTGCGCGATGGTCGCCATGGCCAGGTCGACGAAATGCTCCCCCATGCCCGCCACGTTCGCCGCCAGCGTGACGAAGGCGAACGCCATGAAGGGGAAGCGGTACAGGGGCCCTTCCGCGCGCGCGGCGAGCGGATCGATCGTGAAACCGTGGCGCGCGTGCACCCACTGGTCCCGGACCTCGTAGGCGTGCGAAGCCGTCGCGCGCAAGCCCATCGTGCGCCAGTTCGGCACGATGCGCACGAGGGAGGCCGGCACGACGAAGGCCTGCATGCGCGGCTGGCCGGCGTCGTCGAGCAGGGGCCGGCCGCCGTCGCGCAGGATGGCGTTGAAGGTGAAGTGGGTGGCCATCGGCGCGCCGCTGGCGTAGTCCCAGCGGCCGTCGATGCGCCAGCCCTCGCCGTCGCGGTCCGCATGGCCGGTCGGGGCGCCGCTGCCGGCCAGGCAGACGCGCTTGGTCGCCAGGATCGCGTGCGCGAGATCCGGATCGAGGAAGCCGGCGAACCAGCCGGCGCCCGCGCACAGGGTGACGGTCCAGGCCAGGCTGCCGTCGACGCGGGCCAGTGCTTCTTCCAGCCGCACGACGTCCGGCAAGGCCAGCTCTTGCCCGCCGAGCGCGCGCGGCGCCAGCATGCGCAGCCAGCCGCGCCGGTGAACCAGCGCCTGCTGGACGGGATGCAGCCAGCGCGCTTCGTCCGCGCAGGCGGCGTGGCGGGCGATGCGGTCGGTATCGCGGCGGGACAGGATGGACATCGCTGATGGACTCCAAGAACGAAAAAGGCCGCGTTCACACGCGGCCTCTCGGAATTCTGGCTCCCCGACCTGGACTCGAACCAGGGACCTGCGGATTAACAGTCCGTCGCTCTACCGACTGAGCTATCAGGGAATTGAGGCAATATTATAGCAGGAAATCCTAGGATGCCAATAGCATCATGCCGCCGTGCGCCGGCGGGCGCCGTTTGCTATAGTCGCCCCTGTTTTCCCACCATTCCACCATCCTGTCATCCATGACCACCCCACGCATCCTGGGCACGCCCCTCTCCCCTTCCGCCACCAAAGTCATGCTGCTCGGTTCCGGCGAGCTCGGCAAGGAAGTGATCATTTCGCTGCAGCGCCTCGGCGTCGAAGTGATCGCCGTCGACCGCTACCCCAACGCGCCGGGCCACCAGGTGGCGCACCGCTTCCACGTGGTCGACATGACCGACGGCGAAGCGCTGGCCGCCCTCATCGCGCAGGAACAGCCGGATCTGATCGTGCCGGAGATCGAGGCGATCGCCACGCCCAAGCTGGCGGAACTGGAAGCCGCCGGCAAGATCACGTGCATCCCGACCGCGCGCGCGGCCCTGCTGACCATGAACCGCGAAGGCATCCGCCGCCTGGCCGCCGAGGAACTGGGCCTGGCAACCTCGCCCTACCGCTTCGCCTCCAGCCTGGAAGAGCTGCGGGCCGCCTGCGCCGAGATCGGCTTCCCCAACATCGTCAAGCCGGTGATGTCCTCGTCGGGCAAGGGCCAGTCGAAGCTGGACAGCGCCGCTGACGTCGAGAACGCCTGGAAGTACGCCGCCGCCGGCGGCCGCGTCGATGCGGGCCGGGTGATCGTGGAAGGCTTCATCGACTTCGACTACGAGATCACGCTGCTGACCGTGCGTGCGATCGGCGCCAGCGGCCAGGTGGAAACGCAGTTCTGCGAACCGATCGGCCACAAGCAGGTGCACGGCGACTACGTCGAGTCGTGGCAGCCGCAGCGCATGACGCCGGGCGCGCTCGCCAATGCGCGCCACATCGCCGAGCAGGTGACGGGCAACCTGGGCGGCCAGGGCGTGTTCGGCGTCGAGCTGTTCGTCAAGGACGACATGGTGTGGTTCTCGGAAGTCTCGCCGCGCCCGCACGACACGGGCATGGTGACGATGGCGACCCAGAACCAGAGCGAATTCGAGCTGCACGCAAAAGCCATCCTGGGCCTGCCCGTCGACGTGGCGCTGCGCGCGCCGGGCGCCTCGGCCGTCATCTACGGCCAACTGGACGAGCCGGGCATCGCGTTCGAAGGCGTGGCCGAGGCGCTGAAGGTGCCGGGCTCGGACATCCGCCTGTTCGGCAAGCCGGAATCGTTCGCGCGCCGCCGCATGGGCGTGGCGCTTGCGACGGCCGCTGACGTCGAGACGGCACGGGCACGCGCGCTGGAGGCGGCGTCGAAGGTGAAGCCGGTGTCCGGCAAGCGCTGAGACACCACCCTCCCTGCAAGGCCGCTCCAGCCGGGGCGGCTTTTTTTTAGGTGTTGATACTGCAGAGATACACCCGCTTGCCCCTGCCTCGCATACAATGCAGCACCCCATCGTAAATACGTATCCAGTCATGCCAGCCGATACCGGCCGGCGCGACCACGACCTCACATGAAGCCAGACCTCCTCCCCGCATTTTCGAACTGGCCCGCCGGCGGCGGCGAGACCGGCGCGCTCATTCGCACCCACGACTGGGCCGCCACGCCGCTCGGGCCGATCGACGCATGGCCGGTGGCGCTGCGCACGCTGGTGGACCTGGTGGTGCACTCGCCGATCCCGATGCTGCTGATGTGGGGACCGGAACTGATCCAGCTCTACAACGATGCCTACGCGACGATCTGCGGACCGCGCCATCCGCGTGCCCTGGGCCAGCCGACCCACGAATGCTGGCCGGAGGTACGCGGCTTCGCCGAGCCGCTGTACGCCCGCGTGTTCGCCGGCGAATCGGTCACCCTGGCGCGCCAGCACCTGGTCCTGCAACGCAAGGGCGTCGACGAGGATGCCTGGTTCGACTCGTCCATGAGTCCCGCCTACGATGGCGCCATCCAGGGCGTCATGGCGACCGTGATCGAAGTGACGGACCGGGAACGGGTCGCCGGGGACCTGCAGCTGAACGACGAACGCTTCCGGGCATTCGCCAGCGCCAGCGCCAGCGTCGTCTACCGCATGAGCCCGGACTGGAGCGAGATGCACCAGCTCGACGGCCAGGGCGTGTTGCGCGACAACGCCCTGTCGACGCCGGACTGGATGGGCAGCTACGTCCATCCCGAGGACCAGCCCGACATGCACGCAGCGATCGAACGGGCGGTGCGCACGCGCAGCCCGTTCGAACTCGAACATCGGGCGCCGCGGGCCGACGGCACGCTCGGCTGGATGCGGTCGCGCGCCGTGCCGCTGTTCGACGAGCACGGCGCCATCCGCGAGTGGTTCGGCGCGGCGAGCGACATCACGGAAAAGAAGCGCGCCGCCGAAGAGTTGCGGCGCGCCGACCAGCGCGTCGCGATGGCCCTGGATGCCGGGGCCGTGGCAGGCACGTGGTACTGGGACGTCGTGAACGACCACTTCACGGCGGACACCCGCTTCGCGCGCTGCTTCTCGCTCGATCCGCTGGCGATGCGGCGCGGCGTCAAGCTGGCGGAAGTCGTCCAGTCGATCCATCCGGACGACGAGGCCAGGGTCGCCGGCCTCATCGGCCAGGCGCTGGCACAGGGCGGACGCTACCGGGCGGAGTACCGCGTGCGCCAGCCCGATGGGCGCTACCGCTGGATCGAGGCCAACGGGCACGTGGCCCACGACCAGGCCGGCCGTCCCGTCACCTTCCCCGGCGTGCTCGTCGACATCGAGGAGCGCAAGCGCGGCGAAACCCGGCAGGCGGCCTTGCTGCGCCTGGGCGACCGCCTGCGCCTGGTCGACAATGCGTTCGAGGCGACGGCGATCGCGTCGGAAATCGTCGGCGACGTCCTCGGCGTGGCGCGAGCCGGTTTCGGCCTCATCGACCCGGTCGCCGCCACCGTCGACATCATGCCCGAGTGGTGCGCGGATCCTGGGATCGCGAGTGTCGCCGGCCTGCACCATTTTGCCCATTACGGCTCCTATCTCGCCGACCTGCTGCGCGGCGACGTCGTGGCCATCGCCGACGTCGCGCACGACCCGCGTACCGCCGCGACGAGCGCGGCGCTGCATGCGCTCGACATCGGGGCGCTGCTGAACGTCCCGCTCATGGGTGCGAGCGGCCTGGCGGGCGTCTTCCTGGGGCACCACGTCGAACCGCACACGTGGACCCGCGAAGAGATCGACTTCGTCAAGGGCGTGGCGGACCGCCTGTGGGCGGAGATCACGCGTGCCGACGCCACCCAGGCACTGCGTGCCCTGAACCAGCGGCTCGAGCGGCAGGTCGCCGAGACGACGACCGACCGCAACCGCCTGTGGAACCTGTCGCAGGACATCATGCTGGTCGCGAGGCTTGACGGCAGGGTCATGGCCGTCAACCCGGCATGGGAGGAAACGCTCGGCTGGACCGAGCAGGAACTGCTGGGCGCGCAGCTGGGCGGCTTGATCCATCCCGAGGACCTGCCGGCGACGATCGATGCCGCCGCCGAGCTGGCCGCAACGGGGAGGCTGACCGCCTATTTCGAGAACCGCTACCGGCACCGCGACGGCAGCTACCGCTGGATCTCGTGGAAAGCGAGCCAGGACGGCGAACTCATCGCGGCGGTCGGGCGCGACGTCACGCAGGACAAGGAACACGCGGCCACCCTCCTCGCCATCGAGGAAAAGCTGCGCCACAGCCAGAAGATGGAAGCGGTGGGCCAGCTCACGGGCGGCCTGGCGCACGACTTCAACAACCTGCTCGCCAGCATCGGCGGCAGCCTGGAACTGCTGGCGCTACGGATCAAGAGCGGCGACCTGCGCGAACTCGACCGCTTCACGGGCATCGCCCAATCCTCGGTCCGGCGCGCCGCCGCCCTGACCCACCGCCTGCTGGCCTTCTCGCGCCGCCAGCCCCTCGATGCGCGCCCCAGCGACGCGGACCGCCTCGTCGCCGGCATGCTCGACCTGGTACGGCGCACGATCGGCCCGGCCATCGTGCTCGAGGTGTCGAGCGAGGACGGCTTGTGGCCGATCCTGGTGGATCCCAACCAGCTCGAAAATGCGCTGCTGAACCTGTGCATCAATGCCCGCGACGCCATGCCCGACGGCGGACGCCTGCGCATCGCCATGGAAAACGCCACCGTCGTGGCCGCCGATGCGCCGCGCCATGACCTCGAGGCGGGAGACTACGTGCTGCTGAGCGTATCGGACACGGGCACGGGCATGACGGCGGAGGTCGCCGCCAAGGCCTTCGACCCGTTCTTCACGACCAAGCCGATCGGACAAGGCACGGGCCTGGGCCTGTCGATGATCTACGGCTTCGCGCGCCAGTCCGGCGGCACCGTCCTGATCGACTCCGCGCCGGGCCAGGGCACGACCATGCGCATGTACCTGCCGCGCTGCCGCGACGCCGCCCAGCGCACGGCGGAACCGGCCGTCCCGGCGATCCGCCCCGTCGCGGCCGGCGCCTCCGTCCTGCTGGTGGACGACGAGGCGCCGTTGCGTGCCGTGATGGCGGAAGCGCTGGAGCGCCTCGGCCATGCGATCACGACGGCCGGCGACGCCGCCGGCGCCTTGCGCGCACTCGATGCGGGGATTCCCGTCGACCTGCTCGTTACCGACATCGGCCTGGCCGGCGGAATGAACGGACGACAACTGGCCGAAGCGGCCCGGGCTGCACGGCCCGCGTTGAAGATCCTGTTCATCACGGGCTACGCCGAAGCCCGCCTGGTCGAACACGGGAGTTTCGATGCCAACACGCAGGTGCTGATCAAGCCGTTCGAACTGGGCGTGCTGGCACAACGGATCGCCGACATGACCGGCCAGAAGTGACCGGCCTTGGCCGCCGTGGCGCGGCCAACGAAAAAGGGGCATCGATCACTCGATGCCCCTTTTGGAATTCTGGCTCCCCGACCTGGACTCGAACCAGGGACCTGCGGATTAACAGTCCGTCGCTCTACCGACTGAGCTATCAGGGAATTGTGTTGCTATTATAACCGCCCCATCGCTCCTTGCACAGGCTGATTGCCAATCGTGCATGTTGCGCCAAGGCTTGAAACTTGGCTCCCCGACCTGGACTCGAACCAGGGACCTGCGGATTAACAGTCCGTCGCTCTACCGACTGAGCTATCAGGGAATCGTCTTCCAGCTCAGCATGTGCTGAACCGGAAGAGCCAGGATTTTAGAGAACTTTTGCGATAGCGTCAACGACGCGATCGATGTTCTTCGAATTCAGTGCGGCGACGCAGATACGGCCCGTGTCCACGGCGTAGATCGACTCGGCGCGCAGCTGCTCGACCTGCTCCTTGGTCAGGCCCGAATACGAGAACATGCCGACCTGCTTGCGCACGAAGTCGAAGTCCTTGCCCGGGGCCTTCTCGGCCAGCTTCTTGACGAGTTCCTCGCGCATTTCCTTGATGCGCACGCGCATGCCGGCCAGCTCGTCTTCCCAGGTCTGGCGCAGTTCCGGCGTGGACAGCACGGTGGCGACCACCTTGCCGCCGTGGGTCGGCGGGTTCGAGTAGTTGGTGCGCACGATGCGCTTGAGTTGCGACAGCAGGCGCGCGGCTTCCTCGCCCGACGATGCCACCACCGACAGCGCGCCCACGCGCTCGCCGTACAGCGAGAACGACTTCGAGAACGAGTTCGAGACCAGCAGCGGGCCGCCCGCGTCCACGAAGCGGCGCACGACGGCGCCGTCTTCGGCGATGCCCGAGCCGAAGCCCTGGTAGGCCATGTCCAGGAACGGGATCAGGCCGCCCGCCTTGACCGCCTCGATCACCTGGCCCCACTGTTCGGACGTCAGGTCGGCACCGGTCGGGTTGTGGCAGCAGGCGTGCAGCACGACGATGGCGCCTTCCGGCATCGCCTTCAGGGCGGCCAGCATGCCGTCGAAGTTCACGCCGTGGGTGGCCGGATCGTAGTAGGCGTAGTTGTTGACGGTGAAGCCGGCGCTTTCGAACAGCGCGCGGTGGTTTTCCCAGCTCGGGTCGCTGATGTAGACGTCGGACGACGGCGAGAAACGCTTCAGGAAGTCCGCGCCGATCTTCAGCGCGCCCGTGCCGCCCAGGGCCTGCACGGTGATCGCACGTTTCTCTTGAATTACCGGGCTGTCGGCCCCAAATACGAGTTCTTGCACAGCCTTGTCGTACGCACCCAGGCCTTCGATCGGCAGATAGGTGCGCGGGGCCGGTTGCTCCATCAGTTTCGCTTCTGCCTTGCGCACGCAATCCAGCAGAGGTACTTTCCCGTTGTCATCGTAGTAGACGCCGACGCCCAGGTTGATCTTGGCCGGATTGGTATCTGCATTGAAGGCTTCGGTAATGCCGAGGATGGGGTCGCGCGGGGCCATGGCGATGGCGCCGAAGATGCTGGCAGGAGCTGTGGAATTCATCGTGATAAACTGGGTTTGTCGCTGGGTTCGCAGCAGTTGTATAGACAGCGGTGACCGAAATCGCAAGGCGCGAAGCGGGCCGCAGGCGGATTCTCATTCTAGCAAAGGTCTGATCCCATGGCAGATTTATCGGTCGTAAATTCCCCCGAACCTACCGTCATCACCTTCCCGGACTCGCCGTTCAAGCTGCACCAGCCCTTCCCTCCCGCCGGCGACCAGCCGACGGCGATCGAAGGCCTGGTGGAAGGCATCGAGGACGGCCTGATGTACCAGACCCTGCTCGGCGTGACGGGCTCCGGCAAGACGTACACGATGGCCAACGTGATCGCCCGCGCGGGCCGTCCCGCGATCGTGTTCGCCCCGAACAAGACGCTGGCAGCCCAGCTGTACGCGGAGTTCCGCGAGTTCTTCCCGCAGAACGCGGTCGAGTACTTCGTCTCCTACTACGACTACTACCAGCCGGAAGCCTACGTGCCGCAGCGCGACCTGTTCATCGAGAAGGACTCGTCGATCAACGAGCACATCGAGCAGATGCGCCTGTCGTGCACGAAGTCGCTGATGGAACGGCGCGACGTCGTCATCGTCGCCACCGTCTCCGCCATCTACGGTATCGGTAATCCGAACGAATACCACAAGATGATCCTGACGCTGCGCCACAAGGACAAGGTGGCCCAGCGCGACATCATCGCGCGCCTGATCCAGATGCAGTACACGCGCAACGAGATGGATTTCTCGCGCGGCTCCTTCCGCGTGCGTGGCGACACCATCGACATCTTCCCGGCGGAGCACGCGGAACTCGCGATCCGCGTCGAGATGTTCGACGACGAGATCGACTCGCTGCAGCTGTTCGACCCGCTGACGGGCAAGGTGCGCCAGAAGATCCCGCGCTTCACCGTCTATCCGGGTTCGCACTACGTGACGCCCCGCTCGACCGTGCTGCGCGCAGTCGACTCGATCAAGGCCGAACTGCGCGACCGCCTCGAACAGTTCCGCGAGCAGGGCAAGCTGCTGGAAGAACAACGCCTCGAGCAGCGCACCCGCTTTGACCTGGAGATGCTGGCCGAAGTCGGCTTCACCAAAGGCATCGAGAACTACTCGCGCCACCTGTCCGGCGCCATGCCGGGCGAACCGCCGCCGACGCTGATCGACTACCTGCCCAAGGACGCGCTGATGTTCATGGACGAGTCGCACGTGATGATCGGCCAGCTGAACGCCATGTACAACGGCGACCGCTCGCGCAAGGTGAACCTGGTCGACTACGGTTTCCGCCTGCCGTCGGCGCTGGACAACCGGCCGCTGAAATTCCAGGAGTTCGAGAGCAAGATGCGCCAGTGCATCTTCGTCTCCGCGACGCCGGCCGAGTACGAGCAGCAGCGCGCCGACAACGTGGTCGAGCAGGTGGTGCGTCCGACGGGCCTGGTCGACCCGAAGATCATGGTGAAGCCGGCCCGTTCGCAGGTCGACGACCTGATGGGCGAGATCAACGACCGCATCGCCAAGGACGAGCGCGTGCTGGTGACGACGCTGACCAAGCGCATGGCCGAGCAGCTGACGGAATACCTGGGCGACCACGGCATCAAGGTGCGCTACCTGCACAGCGACATCGACACGGTGGAACGCGTGGAGATCCTGCGCGACCTGCGCCTGGGCACCTTCGACGTCCTCGTCGGCATCAACCTGCTGCGCGAGGGCCTGGACTTGCCGGAAGTGTCGCTCGTCGCCGTGCTGGACGCCGACAAGGAAGGCTTCCTGCGTTCGGAACGTTCGCTGATCCAGACCGTCGGCCGCGCCGCGCGTAACCTGAACGGCGTCGCGATCCTGTACGCGGACCAGATCACGGACTCGATGAAGCGCGCGATCGACGAGACGGAACGCCGCCGCGCCAAGCAGATCGCCTTCAACGAGGCGAACGGCATCGTGCCGAAGGGCGTGAACAAGAAGATCAAGGACATGATCGACGGCGTCTACAGCGCCGCCGCCGCGAAGAACATGCTGGAAGGCGCGCAGGATGCCGTGCAGGCGGCGAAGGTCGAGGGCATGAGCGAGAAGCAGATCTCGAAGGAGATCAAGCGCCTCGAGAAGCTCATGGTCGACCACGCGAAGAACCTCGAGTTCGAAAAGGCGGCGCAGGTGCGCGACCAGCTGCACGTGCTCAAGCAGCAGGCCTTCGGGGCGCCGGGGGCGGACAATGTGGTGTCGATACTGGGCAAGTAACTGCACGCTCCAGCAGCGTAACGGCCGGATCATCCGGCCGTTTTTTCGTGCCGCAGCACTGGAGCGCCTGACAAAACTTCCATGGCTGCGTTGCATCGTCTCGCGGTACCAGCGACTGTCTTCGACGCTGCGCCTTGCCCTGGAGGTTTTGTCAGGCGCTCTTAGTTGCCATTTGGACACAATCGTGCGCGCATGCACGAGCCAGCATGATACATTCGGGTCATCATTGTGAATTCCGAATGCCATGTCGTCCACATTATTCGACCGGATCGCGGATGCGCTCGCCGGCTTCGCTGCGGATACCCGCTTGTACGAACTCCGGCTGGCCGGCGACGACTCGCCGGACCTGCTCGTCGAAGCCTTCGCGGCCGATGATGCGCTGCAGTCCACCGGCACGCGCGACCTGATCGTCCTGTCCACCAGCGCCCACCTTTCCCTCTCTTCGCTGCTCGGCCGCCAGGCAACGCTCGACGTCAGCCTGGCGGACGGCAGCCGCACCGCCTTCCATGGCGAGATCACCCATGCGGCCATGCTCGGCAGCGAAGGCGGTTTTGCGCGCTACCGCTTGCGTGTGCAGAGCTGGCTGTGGCGGCTGACGCAGGTCCGCAACAGCCGGGTCTGGCAAGACCGCAGCGTCGTCGACATCGTGGACGACGTCTTCGCCGCCTACGCCCCGGCCGCCCAGTGGCGCTGGAGCGCCGAGGTCGGGGCGTTCATGGAACGCGTCTCGGCGCGCAGCTACTGCTGCCAGTACCGCGAATCCGACCACGATTTCGTCCTGCGCCTGCTCACCGAGGAAGGCCTGGCCTGGCGGATCGACCATGGCGCGGAAGGCGCGTGCCTGGTGCTGTTCGCGGACAGCACGGACGCGGATGCGATCCCGGACGATGCCAGCAGTGCGGCCGGCGCCGGCATCCGCTTCCACGGCGCCCGGGCCGCCGAGCGGCAGGACACCATCCAGGCGCTGCAGGCACGGCGTCGGCTCGTTTCCGGCATGACCACCCTCCTCAGCTACGACTACAAATCGAAAAAGGTGATCGGCGCCAGCGTGCCGGCCAGCCGGCGGCGCGCCGCGCTGCCGCAGCTGGAGAGCTATGACGTGCCCGGACAATATGCCTGGGCGGACGCCGACGAAGCCGATCACTATGCGCGCGTGCGCATGGAGGCGCGCGAGGCCACGGAAGCGCGCTGGCACGGCCGCTCGACCGTGCGCACGTTCGCCGCCGGCACCCGCTTCGCCGTCACGCAAGGTCCCCTCGCCTCCGCGCATCCGGACACCCCGCCCGCGTTCACACTGCTGCGCGTGACGAGCGTCGGCGTCAACAACCTGCCCGTCGCCGCGGCCCACGGCCTGGCCGAGCTCTTCGGGCCGATCCCGGAGTTGCTGGACCAGGTGCTGCGCGAGTGCGACCTCCACATCGACGGCATGGCACTGGCCATCGCCCAGGCCCGCGACGCCGGTTACGCCAACGTGTTCGACGCCGTGGCCGCCGACGTGCCCTGGCGCTTCACGCCCGCAGGCATCGACGGCCACTATGCACCCAAGCCGACGGCCGCGGGCGCGCAGAGCGCCATCGTCATCGGCCCCGATGGCCAGGACCAGCCGGCCGGCGCCGACGAACTGTATTGCGACGCCTTGGGGCGCGTGCGCATCCGCTTCCACTGGCAGGACGACGGCAATGCGTCCTGCTGGGTGCGCGTCGCGCAGCGCACGGCGGGCGGCGGCATGGGCAGCCAGTTCCTGCCGCGCATCGGCCAGGAAGTGCTGGTGCAATTCATCGAGAACGACATCGACCGCCCGATCATCGTGGGCGCGCTGTACAACGGCCAGGGCGAAGGCGGCGCTGCCCCCACGCCGGGCGGCGCGGCGCCAGGCGATGGCGCCGATGCCGACGCGCTGTACCGCCAGGCGGCGGACCATGCACCCTCATCGCAGGGCAACCTTGCCGCCGGCAACAGCCCGGTATGGCACGGCGCCGCGGCGGGCGCAGACGCCCACCGCAACACGGCCGGACAATGGGGCGTGCGCAGCAAGGAATTCGGCGCGCAGGGATACAACCAGCTGCTGTTCGACGATACCGATGCCCAGGGACGCGTGCAGCTGCGCTCGACCTCCGCGATGTCCGAGCTGACGCTGGGGCACCTGATCCACGCCGCCGACAACTACCGCGGCAGCCTGCGCGGCCAGGGCGCCGAGTTGCGCACGGATGCCTACGGCGCAGTGCGCGCCGGCGCCGGCCTGCTGGTGACGAGCTACGGCATCGGCCACGCAGCACAGGAGCGCGACCCGGCCGGCGACAACGCGGCCGGCATCGCGCTGCTGAAACAGGCCGTCAAGCTGGGCGAGACGTTCGATGCGGCCGCCGTCGCGCACAAGACCGTGGGCCTGGCCGCCCACGCCGGTGCGCACAAGGCCGGCGCCAGCAAGCTGGACGACAAGGCGGCGCCGCTCGCCGCCATGCTGGCTTCGGTATCGGGCATGGTCGGCAACGGCGGCGTCGACGCGGCGCGCAAGGATGCCGCGTCCAGGAAAACGGCGGCGCAGGACGGCGACCTGCCCCACACCGCCGATCCCCTGGTCGCGATCAGCGCGCGCGCCGGCCTGTCCGTGACGGCGGGCCAGTCGATCCAGCTCGCCAGCGACGAAACCACGACCCTGATGAGCGGCGCGGACAGCCAGCTCATCGCCGGCGGCCAGTTGCGGATGCACAGCCGGCAAGCCATCGGCATGCTCGGTGGCGCGGTGGCGCCAGGGGCGGACGGCTTGGGCATGCAGTGGATCGCGGCGCAGGACGCCATCGACGTCCAGGCCCAGGCCGACGCATTGGCCGTGCAGGCGCGCGACGACGTCCACGTCGTGAGCGCCAATGCCAACGTCGACTGGGCGGCGGCAAAGCACATCAGCCTCTCGACGGCGGGCGGCGCCAACATCACGATCGAAGGCGGGAACATCACGGTCCAGTGCCCGGGCAAGCTCACCGTTCATGCCGGCAAGAAGAGCTTGATCGGCCCGACCCGCCTGGCGTACCCGATGCCGTCCATGCCGACCAGCATCTGCATCGAATGCCTGAAGAAATCCCTGTTCGCAGCCCCCGCATTTACCCTGGTGGAGTAAGCGATGTTCGTTGACACCTATGCCCCCGGATGGCTCGAAGAACTGGCTACGCGCCCTGCCGCGCCGGACGGCAGCGCTTCCTACCTGTTGATCGATGGCGTGTTCGTCCCCGGCCTGTATCGCGACTTCCAGCGCCTGCTCGGCGCCGATGCGGTCCGCCTGCTGTTCGAAGGCCGTGCCGGATACACCGACGAGGTCGGGGATGTATCGCCGTTCCTGCTGCGCTATCCGGAAGGCGAACCACGTCTGGCTGCTGTGCTGGAGCGCTGCAGCGGCTGGCCCATGCTGAGCGTGCTCGAATCGCGCGAAGCCCTGCCCGATCTGGCGCGCAGGTTGGCCGCGTGGTGCCTGGTCGACAACGACGGACAAATGTTCAACTTCCGCTTCACGGATACCCGTCGCCTGCCCGGCATCGTCGCCGCGCTGGACGATCAACAACGCCGATCGCTGGCCGGGCCCGCGACGACGTGGCGTTATATCGGCCGGGATGGCGCCTGGCACGCACTCGACTTGCCCGGCATCGCGGCCCCCTACAAGGATGGCCCCCAACCGCTGAACAGCCGTCAGTTCGCACAGATGCTTGCCGATTCCGAGATCGACGAAGCGGTCCGGAGCCTGTCCTCCGTCGACACGGCGCTGCCGGCAACGCCGTTCGCGCGCTATCGGCTGGTGGCGACGGCCATGGACATCGCCAAGCAACACGGAATCGCTGAGGAAGACCGGCGTGCCTGGTGCGCCTATTTCGTGCGGGCGGGAGCGCCGCAGGACGAGCGTGCGATTGCCGGATTGATGCACGGCTGGCGCGAGTTGGCCTGATTCTTGGGATACGACAGCGTGTCGACCATGAATACAGAAATGCGGAAATGGATCGTGCTGGCGGCAATGTGTGCTGCAGTGGTTCCGGCGGTGGGGCATGCTGAACAAAAAATTCCGGTGAGTATTCACGGCATTAATTACAGCAATGAAGACTTCAGCTTCACGCTGGTCGACCCGGAGGATCCCAGGAACGAAGGCGGCGGCGAGCTGGTCGGCAGGTTTTCGGGCGGCGGCACGGTTTGCTGCTACGCCTTACCGAGGAATTGGCATCCTGGCATCAAAATCCTCATCAAATCGCAACATTGGCTGAAACGCGATGCCGACGGAAAGTTGCCCGAAATTGACGAAACCCATACGGTCGAAGTACCACGTTATGCAGACGATAAAGTGAGCGATCTTTGGGTATTGCGTCAGCAGGATGGATCGTATGCCGTCATTTCGAGTCGCTATCAACCAGATCATCAAAAATGGCCCGGCGAAGTCAAAGGATGGCCAGTTCCGTCACTCGAATACAGACAAGAAAGAATAAAGCTCGAACTCTCGTCAGCCGAAGACAGTGTCGAAACTGCTGAGCAGGTAAAACGAGAAATAGAGACAAACCCGGGAGATCATGCAAAAAGAATGTGGCCACTGATGGCTGACGGGCCATTAATTGATCGATCAAAATATCGAGGGCCAGATGACGAAAATTTTCGGGATTTTCTTAATTACCAAAATGAAGACAACCTGAGATTTTATAGAGAGCGAGTTCGCCTTTTGAGGAATATGGCTAAATGATTACGCATCTCTGCGGCCCCACCAGAAAAAATATTGTCATTCAGCAATAAAGGATTGCTTATTTTTCCGGGAATAGAAAAGTTCTACGGAATTGCAAGCCATAACTACTCGACTACTAGAGGATTATTTGGATAGTGATCGCAACGCATATGAATACTACATTGCTCTACTGCGAAACCACATTCGGACGTCAAGTTATACTCGCACGCTTATGACCCTCCTTCGGCAAAGAGAGATCTTGGTATCGTAGAAAAGATACGTATTCTTACCTTCGCTTTGTCCCGCGGGACTACGTAAGCCCGCGCTTTCGCTGAAGCAGAACACTAATGGCAAGTATTAGCGGGTTTCTTACCGTAGATAAAATAATAATTTATAGCGGGATATACCGTGATGACAATATGCATGAAGAAATCTTTTTTCCTAGTCTCACTGTTCACCGCCATGCTACCACTTGAGGTTCGTGCCGAACAAAAGGTTCCGGTGAGTATACACGGCGTCAATTACAGCAACGAGGACTTTAGCTTTGCGTTGGTCGATCCGGAAGACCCCAAGAACGGAGGCGCCGGAGAACTAGTTGGGCGGTTTTCAGGTGGTGGTACGGTCTGCTGCTACTCCTTGCCGAAAACTTGGCATCCTGGTATCAAAGTCCTGATCAAGTCACAACATTGGCTGAAGCGGGACGCTGACGGAAAGCTGCCTGAGATTAACGAGACCCATACAGTCGAGGTGCCACGTTATGCGGATGACAAGGCGAGCGACGTATGGGTGTTACGGCAGCAGGATGGATCATATGCCGTCGTTTCGAGTAAATATCAGCCGAATCATGAGAAGTGGCCTGGAAAGGTAAAAGGATGGCCCGTACCATCGCGTGAATATCAACTAGAAAGGATTGCGCTACAACTAAAAGAAGCAGAGAGGGCCGTAAGAAATTCGGAACGCGCACGAGTCCTCATGGAGCAGGATCCAGTAGGCTACTCGCGGAAGATGTGGGAGATAATGAAAGACACGACCTTAATCGATTCCTCAAAATACTCGGGTCCGGAAGACACAAAATTTCAGGATTTTCTTAGAGGGCAGAATGAAGAAAATTTAATAATCTTTCGCGAGAAAGTTAAGCAATTAGAAGCGTACCAACCATGATTGCGAAGCTTTGCAACGCAGTTCCAAAAAATTATCGGATGCTCAAAAGACAGTAACCGCGGCACATATGGAAACTACGCTGTCCCAATGCGAAAACCATCTTCGGCAATGAAGCTATACTCGCATGCTGCTGGTGCGCTACCTGCATAGAAAGATCCTGACATTGGAAAAAAGATAAATGTTCCCATCTTTAATTTTTCCATGGGACCACGCAAGCCCACGCTTTCGCCGAAGCAGAACATTAACGAGAAGTATTCGTCGGCTTCTTACCGCAGATAAAATATTCTGTAGCGGGACATATATTATGATGAAAAGATTTATGAAGACATCGTTTTTCCTAGTTTCACTGTTCACCGTGATGCTACCGCTTACGGCTCGTGCCGAACAAAAGATTCCGGTGAGCATACATGGCGTTAATTACAGCAACGAAGACTTTAGCTTTGCATTGATTGATCCGGAAGATCCCAAGAACGGAGGTTCTGGAGAACTAGTTGGGAGGTTCTCAGGAGGTGGTACAGTTTGCTGCTATGCCTTACCAAAAACTTGGCATCCGGGTATTAAAGTGCTCATCAAAGCGCAACATTGGCTGAAGCGAGACGCTAATGGACAGCTACCTGAGATTAAGGAAACTCATACGGTCGAGGTGCCACGCTATGCGGACGACAAGGTAAGTGATTTATGGGTATTGCGGCAGCAGGATGGATCGTATGCAGTCGTTTCAAGTCGATATCAGCCGAATCATGAGAAGTGGCCGGGGACGATAAAAGGGTGGCCAATCCCCTCTGCGGAATATAAGCGTGAAAGAATAATGGCTGAGATTAAGGAAACGGAAAATAGTATAAGGAATCTTGAGGCAGAGGAAAAAGAGATTAAAGTCGATTCAATAACGCATGCTAGGAAGATGTGGCCTGCGCTGGTCGATGCCGGGATAATTAAAGCCTCAGACTATACTGGCCCTGAGGATAAGAAATTTCAGAATCGCCTAAAGGATGACACTGAAAAATTCCTGAAGTCGGACCGAGAAAAACTTGAATATCTGAGAAACTATAAGCCATGACTACCGGACTATGCGCGCCAATCCCTGAGTTATTTACCAAATCGGCAGACAAGAGTTCCTTTTTCAATCAGACAGAGCAATTAATTTTGCGAAACCTCGAGAATATCGAAAAGCCTGCGCAAAATTCCCCTCTTGCCATCTGTAGAGAAAACCTATATTTCGGTTTCTTCTTTGACGGCACGAGAAATAATTATATAAAAGCAGAGGATACAAAAAGCCACTCTAATGTGGCTCGACTATATGACTGCTTCCCTGGCACAGATGCCGTAGGAGTGTTACCCAACGCAAGGTGGACATACAAAGACGACACGTTCAAAGACTTCAAAAACTACTTCAGAACATATATTCCCGGAGTAGCCACCCCGTTCGACAAAATTAAAGACCCAGGCAAAGGTTGGCAAGCGCTGTTCGGTGGGGCAATGGGACTCGGCGGCAGCAGCAGGATCGGCTGGGCGTTAGTCCAGGCGATCAACAACGTCCATCGCTTTTTCTTGGGGCAGCCTCTGGTTTCAGGAGAGGAAGAATACAGAGCCACTTGTGCCAAGTTCAGTTGGCTGCAGCGCGAAAACATGTTCTTCCAAGACCCTGTATTCGAAGATATGTCGGATAGCAATCGCGACACGTGCAGGCACCTCACGGCTCTACTGCGCAAGTTGCATTTTGCAGTCAAGCAACACTGGCACGCCCCTGGCGAGCTTCCTGCGAAAAAAGATCCGGGCATTGTAGAAACCATTCATATTTCCATCTTTGGTTTTTCGCGCGGCGCCACCCAGGCTCGTGCGTTCGCAAACTGGCTCATTGCCCTATGCGAACTGGATGCGCAACTGTGCAAAAAAACTGGGCGGACCCTAGGTGGTTTTCCGGTCCGGTTTGACTTTATCGGTATCTTCGACACGGTCGGCTCCGTTGGGGTTGGCGCTACGTTTGCCGACAAATTCTGGGGCAGATTCGCCGACGGACACGGCGATTGGGCAGACTCCGAGCGTAATTTGCGCATTCCTGCTGGCGTACCCTGCTTGCATTTGGTCGCAGCCCATGAAATCCGGCGCAGCTTCCCAGTCGACTCCATATCGATCAGGGGGGTCTTGCCCGATAAATGCAACGAGATCGTCATTCCCGGGGTGCACTCGGACATCGGCTCCGGCTATACCCCGAAGGAACAGGGAAGAGGCATTACCGACGATGGCTCCGACATGCTTGCGCGCGTGCCACTCATCATGATGTACAAGGCTGCACGCTTGAGCGGCGTCCCCCTGAAGCTCGAATGGGCACCGGAAATCGCGAAACAGCGATTTGCGATCTCGAAGAACGTCATCGACGATCTCAACAGCTATCTGGAGTGCTGTAGCGTCAAGGAAGGTTCGCTCACCGACATCATGCGTGAGCAGGCGCATTTGCGGATCCTGTATCACCGTACCCGTCGGATTGGCGGCAAGACGCCCATCACGGAAACCGACAGCTTCAAACGTGCAACCATGTTCGATAAAAACGATCTCAGGGGTGCGTATGAGGAACTGAACGCCGAAGTCGACGCGTTCGAACAGAGTCTTGCATCTGGAAAGACCAGCGCCCCGAGCCAGCCTCAAGGTCCAGGACTCGAGGACAAAGCCGAAGAATGGCGTGAAATCGCACTTTGGTGGAAGAAAAACGAAACTGCACCGGCCGCCGTGTTGAAGCTGTTCGATGACTATATCCACGACTCCCGCGCTTGGTTCAAGATTGCAATAAACGCGAAGGACAACGAGGCCGATCTGATCAAGGAGTTGGAAACCTGGAAGCATACGGTCGAAGCAGCCGAACTGCGTGCCAAGTCTTCTGGGGCGAAGCCGTATTACGGGGGACTCGACGCAGAACAGGTAAAGGCCGCGAAGGACTATGCGAAAACAGGCACCATCCCCGAAATGAAAACATTCGGGCGAGAGAACTGGGAGATCGCCGGCTATCTGCGCTACCGGCGAATCTACGCTGGCGGGGATAGTATGATGATCACGAAGACCGAGCAGGTGCCGGCACCTGCCGCTGCGTTTGCCAGCGTCGAAAGCGGTCGGGGGAAGGAAAGCGCCGCCATCTAGAGGCTGCGGCATACGCTGACGACCGGGTCGCGTATGCCGCTACCGCTGGGTCGGTCAGTGCACCTCGACCAATTGGATCTCGAAGATGAGATTCGCGTTCGGCGGAATCGGCCCCGTCCCTTCCTTGCCGTAGCCCATGGACGACGGCACGACGAGCACGCGCTTGCCGCCTTCCCGCATGCCGGCCACGCCTTCATCCCATCCCTTCAGCACGGCCGCGCCGCCGATGCGGAAGGTGAACGGCAGGCGCTTGAGCGAGCTGTCGAACTCCTCGCCGCGCTGCTGCGGCGCCTTCGGGTCGTACATCCAGCCCGTGTAGTGCACGGTAACGCGGTCGCCCACATTCGCAACCTTGCCAGTACCGACCACGGTGTCGATCTTCTGGAAGGTGATGGCCGACGTGTCGGCGACGAAGGGCTTCGGCGGCGGCGCTTCCTTGCGGCGCTCGCAGCCGGCCAGCATGCCCGCAAACGCGATGCCGATGGCGCAGGCGGCGAGCAGGGATTTCATCGCGGTGCGCATCACCTTACTTCACGTCGAGCAGTTCGACGTCGAAGATCAGGTTCGCCTTCGGCGGGATCGGGCCGATGCCGTCGTCGCCGTAGCCCAGCGCGGCCGGGATGATCAGCGTGCGCTTGCCGCCGA
This sequence comes from Massilia paldalensis, assembly GCF_044901715.1. Taxonomy (NCBI): domain Bacteria; kingdom Pseudomonadati; phylum Pseudomonadota; class Betaproteobacteria; order Burkholderiales; family Oxalobacteraceae; genus Massilia; species Massilia paldalensis. The sequence goes on along the minus strand of NZ_JBJCIU010000001.1, from coordinate 558,723 downwards.
CCTTCATGCCTTCCACACCCTGGTCCCAGCCCTTGATGACCTGGCCGGCACCCAGCGCGAAGCTGAACGGCTCGCGGCCGACGGAGGTGTCGAACATGGCGCCCTTCTGGCCCGGCTGGCTCGGTGCGAACAGCCAGCCCGTGTAGTTGACGACGACGGTCTGGCCGGCGGCGGCGACCTTGCCGGTTCCTTCGACGGTGTCGATCTTCTTGAATTCCTGGGCCGAGGTGTCGGCGGCGACGGCGGGCGCCTGGGGCGGCTCGTTCTTCTTGCGCTCGCAGGCACTCAGGGTCAGGACGACTGCCAGGCCGAGGGCGCCTGCGGTAAGCATCGATTTCATGGTTGTTTTCGGGATCTGTTGGACAAGTCCGACAGTATCCCCGGGCTTGCGCCGCCGCACAAGGGCGGCGGCGCGTCCGCGCGGGCAGCGCCCTCCCCGCCCAACCGGTCAGGCGGCTTCGGCCGGTGCCGGCGCCATGCGGCGGCGGCGTGCAGCCACCAGGCCGGCCAAGCCCATGCACACGAGCGCCAGGCTCATCGGCTCGGGCACTGCGGCGACGTCGTCCACGGCAAAGCCGCTGAAACCGGCACCATCGACGAGGAAGGTGCCGCTCAGGATCAGCGAATAGGTGCCGCTGTCGAGCCAGCCGGAACCGGCGATGGCGGCGCCAGTGACGTCGAGCAGGAAGTTGGGCACGTCCGTGTAGGGATCGCCCGTCGCGAAGAAGCCGGCGTCCTCGAACGTCACGGCGTTCGCGCTGTCCGGCTGCAGCTTGAGGCCGAACCAGGTCGTCGGTGCCGACGGCGGCGTATTGAACAGAAATTCCCACAGGAAGGTCTCGCCGGCCTGGACCGAGGCATCGCCGAGGCCGAAGTTCCAGGTCTGCGCCGTGCCCTCGCCCGACATGTCGGGGAACACGAACGAGGAGCCCGTGTAGGTATAGATCGGCGCGGCGAAGGCGGTGGCGGCCGTGCAGGTGGCAAGTACCAGGCCCAGCAGGAAATGCTTGATCGATTTCATTGTCGTCTTTCTCCGTTGTTCAAGTGAGCAAAAGCGTTCAGAACTGCACGCCGAGGACGCGCGCGAGGTTCGCCACGTCGAGCGTGCCGAGGCCCGTCGCCGGATTGAAGCTCGCCTTGCTGCTGTAGTAGAAGTCGGTGCCGGCCGTGATGGCGCGGAACGGCGAGCCGGCACCGTAGCCCCTGGCCTTGAAGGCGCCGTACAGCTGCGGCTGCAGGAAGCCGACGCGGCCGCCCTTGCCGGCGCTGATCAGGGTGAAGATACCGTTCAGCTGTGGCGAGACGAAGCTGGTACCGCCGCTGCCCGATCCCCACATGCCCTCCTGGTACACCGAGTAGCCGCTGTACGGGTCAGCGTTGAGGGACACGTCCGGCAGGTTGCGGCCCGCGTAGTTGCCGGGCATGTCGATCAGGTCGAGGACGCCGTTGCCGGGCTCGCCGACGAACGCGTTCTTGCAGTACAGCGTCTGGCCGGCCGCGCTGTTGGCGACGCCGGCCAGGTTCGCCTGGTAGCTCGGCCGCGCGAAGTTGACGCTGACGCCGCCGCCCCCACCGACGGGGAAGATGTTCGCGTAGTAGTAGGCCTGGCCGTAGTTCTTGACGAAGTAGTCGCGCAGGTAGTCCCAGGCCCAGGCGCGTTCCTGGCTCACCGTGATGGTGCCGTACAGGTGCGGCTGCACGTGCGGCAGCGTGGTGCCGCCGGCGGCCAGCACGATCGGATCGGCGGCCGGGTAGTCGACGCTCAGCAGCGTCGTGCAGTCCGGATAGGTGTAGTTGCGGTTGATGTCGTAGGCGCCGGCGTCGCCCGATGCGGCGATCACGGGAATGCCTTGCGCCGCTGCCTGCAGGAACACGGTGTGCAGCGCCGCCATCGACTCAGGATAGTTGGCGATTTCCGCCGAGCCCCAGCTGATCGACAGCGTGTCGACGAGGTTGTCGTCGACCGGCTGCGCGAACACGTCGATGAAGCCCTGCTCCGTGTTCGGCGCGATGTACACGCGCATGTCCGCGCCCGGGGCCACGCCGCCCGACTGCTGCACGTCCAGCGTGGTCTCGCCCGCGCCCTCGGTACCGACGCCGTAGCCCGGGCTGGCGCCGCCATCGACGCGCACGTCCGTGATGCGGTTGCGGGCCGTCGCCAGGCCCAGCGAATCCCAGTACGCGAAGGCATCGGACTGGCGGTAGTCGGCCAGCGTGGCGATGCCGATCGTGCGGCCGGCGCCGTCGATGCCCGCCTGGTACAGCGGCGTGATGTTGTACTGGCGGGCCAGGTCGGCGGTCGTGTACGAGCCGGGCTCGGCGGTGGCAGCGGCGGCCGGGGTCGGCACCTTGGTGGGCGCGACCTGCCCTTCGGCGGCAGCGGCGCCGGCGTTCACGCGGCGTACCGTATTGCTCTTCATCAGCGGACGGCTGCTCAGGCCGTGCACGCCCTTCACCACGCCGGCAAGCTGCGCCGGGATCGCCGTCGTGCTCAGCGGGGCCTCGTAGGTCTGTCCCGCCAGCGAGAAGCGGTGGATCGGACTGCCGAACACGGCGGCCAGCTGGGCATTGGTGCCCTGCACCGACACCAGCAGGTTGTTCTTGTACACGCGGGTCACCGCGAGGCCGCTGGCCTTCAGGAAGTTCACGACCTGGGATACGGACGCGGCATCCTGGCCGTACTGAGCACCGACCTGTTCCGGGGTCAGGAACCTGCGGTAGTTCGGACTGGCCGGATCGACGGTGGACGCGACGAACGCTTCCAGCGCGGCCAGGTTGCGCACGGCCAGGGACAGCGTGATCGCGCGGACTTCTCCCTGCGGCGCAAGGCCGAGGTCGACGGCGCGCGCATTCTTCGAGACATTCACTTGCGTGGAGGTGGTGGCTGCCTGGGCCAGGGAAGCGGCCAGCAGGCCGACGGCAACAGCAATTGCGCTAAGGGCTTTCATTGGACTCCCTCTCGTGGTTATGAAACCCGCGGGTGCGACGCTTGGAAGCGGGTAAGGAGTCCCAGAGCAACGTCCATGCCAATGTTTATCCACGATAAAAATTTACATGGAATCAACACCTTGAGGCGCCAAGGCGCAATCAATGGCAATAATTCGCTGTATTTATGTAATTTTCTTCGACAAAACGTCACAAAATAGTGCATAAATGCTTGGCATTTGGATATGTCGATTTCCTCTGGGAAGATTCATGCGACGCGCATGGACGGATTGGCACGTCGCGGGAGAGGGCTGCGGCACGCCTGCCCTATGGCGCAGGCGTTAGCACATGCCAGGTGGGTAACAAGGAAGATGGGAGACGCGGCGACCGGGGTGGAAAGATTGTCGACATCGCCCGTGTCATTGCATGAGAGGCATCGCGCCTCGAGGCCTCCGGTTAGGCGTAGCCGTGGTAGTGGAAGGCGGTGAACCGCCGTTGGTCGGGGTCGTACGTGGCATCGAAGAAGCACTTGCCACCGTCGCGGACGTTCAGGAACGCCTGGCTCAGGCGCGTTTCGTCCATGCCCAGCGTCTCGCATGCGCCCGCCACCCGTATGACGCGCACGCCGTTCGTGAGCATACCCTGGTACTGGACAATATACGTGTGCAGTTTCGGCGCGACCGTGGCACCGGCTTCCTTGCGCATCTCCGCCGCTATTTCGCTCAGCATCGCGTCGGGTACCTGCCATGCTCCGCCCCGGACTTCGAACCAGCGCTTCAGCAGAATCGGGGCGGCCGGGGGCGTCCATGCGGGACCGGCACCATCCTGCGCCTGCGCCCGCACCGATGCAAGACACGCGAGCAGCAGGGCCGCGATGGCGACGAAGGGACGGCGTACACATGCGAACATATGACGGCGGCTACAGCGTCTTGACGAACTCGCGCACCCCGCCCAGCAGCATCTCGATCGACATCGCCGTCAGGATCAGGCCCATCAGCCGTTCGAACGCCGTCATGACCTGCGGCCCCAGCACTTTCAGCAAGCGCTCGGCGCCGAGGAAGACGGCCAGCCAGACGACGCCCACGGCGGCCAGCGCCGCCACGTGCACCATCACCTCTTCCACGCTGCCCGAGGTGAATAGCAGCACCGTCGCCAATGCGGACGGACCGGCCAGCGCGGGAATCGCCAGCGGCACGATGAACGGCTCGCCGTGCTCGCTCTTGCCCAGCACGCCGTCCGGATGCGGGAAGATCATGCGGATCGCGATCAAGAGGAGGATCACGCTGCCGCCGATGCGCAGCGAAATGTCGGTGAGCTGTAGCGCGTTCAGGAAGTGGCGGCCGAAGAACATGAACAGCAGCAGCAGCAGGAAGGCGATCGCGCATTCGCGGATCACGACGCGCGGGCGCCGCGCCGGCGCCGTGTCTTTTAACGCTGCGACGAACAGGGGGACGTTGCCGAAGGGGTCGGTGACGAGCAGCAGCAGGATGAAGGTCTGGAAGAAGCTTTGGGTCATGGCGTGTTGTTGTTGTTTTCGAGGGCAGATGAGCGTTGGCCGGTAACACCTGCACGTCGTCCCCGCGGAGGCGGGGACCCAATGTCGCTGCGCCGCCGGCATGCGTGAAAATTAGGCCCCCGCCTGCGCGGGGGCGACGGTTCTAAGGGTACGGGCATTTGGAACAGCAGCGATCTTAACCGATCTATACAAGCGCCGTCAGGCGCCGCAGGCAAAAAAAAGCGGCGCCCCCGGCGCCGCCCTTCACTTCATGCCGCAGGCGGCACGAACGCAATCACTTCTGCTCGAACTTCTTCAGCCACGCCGACAGCTGGTGCGGACGCAGGCCGTCGTAGTCCTCGAACGGCTGGTGGATCCACGGGTTGTGCGGCAGGTCTTCCAGGTGGTAGTCCGGCACCAGCGACGAGGTGCCCTTGACCCAGATGACGGCCGAGCGCACTTCGGTGACGTCCGGGTAGTTCGACTGCAGGTGCTCGCGCACCTTCACCAGCGTCACGCCAGAATCGGCCAGGTCGTCGACCAGCAGGATGCGGCCGGCCAGCGGGCCCTTGGTCATCGTCATGTACTTGGCGATGTCCAGGTTGCCCTGCTTGGTGCCCGCTTCTTCGCGGTAGGAGCTGGTCGACAGGATCGCCAGCGGCACGTCGAAGATGCGCGACAGGACGTCGCCCGGGCGCACGCCGCCGCGCGCCAGGCACAGCACCATGTCGAACTTCCAGTTCGATTCGTAGACCTTCAGTGCCAGGCGCTCGACGAGGCGGTTGTAGTCATCCCAGGAAACCCACAGGTCCTTGTCGGTCGATGCAGGAGTATTCATCGTTCAGTAATCCCTATTGTTCTCTTATGCCGCGAACGGATGGCGCAGCACGATGGTTTCTTCGCGGTCCGGACCGGTCGACACCATGTCCACCGGAATGCCGACCAGCTCTTCGATACGCTTGATGTAGGCGCGGGCGTTGGCTGGCAGCTCTTCCATCGACTTGGCGCCGACGGTGCTTTCCTTCCAGCCCGGCATTTCCTCGTACACGGGCACGCAGGCCGCTGCCTCTTCGGCGCCGACCGGGAAGATGTCCACGTCGCGGCCGTCGATCTTGTAGCCGGTGCACAGCTTCAGCGACTCGATGCCGTCCAGCACGTCCAGCTTGGTCAGGCACATGCCGGTCACGCCGTTGATCTGCACGGACCGGCGCAGCAGCGCGGCGTCGAACCAGCCGCAGCGGCGGGCGCGGCCCGTCACGGTGCCGAACTCGTGGCCCACGCGCGACAGGTGCTCGCCGACGCCGGCGTCGGTCGGCAGTTCCGACGGGAACGGGCCCGAACCCACGCGGGTCGTGTAGGCCTTGGTGATGCCCATGATGTAGTGCAGCATGCCCGGACCAACGCCCGAACCGGCGGCGGCATTGCCGGCCACGCAGTTCGACGAGGTGACGAACGGATAGGTGCCGTGGTCGACGTCCAGCAGCGAGCCTTGCGCGCCTTCGAACAGCAGCTTGCCGCCGGCCTTGTGGGCGGCGTACAGCGCCGACGACACGTCGCCGACCATCGGACGCAGGCGCGGCACCAGGGCCATCGCGTCGTCGAAGGTCTTCTGGAAGTCGACGGCCTGGCCGCCCAGGTAGCCGGTCAGCACGAAGTTGTGGTAGTCCAGGTTCTCGCGCAGCTTCTCGGCAAAGCGGGTCTCGTTGAGCATGTCGGCGATGCGGATGGCGCGGCGCGCGACCTTGTCTTCGTAGGCCGGGCCGATGCCCTTGCCGGTCGTGCCGATCTTGTTCACGCCGCGCTTGGCTTCGCGCGCCACGTCGATGGCGACGTGGTACGGCAGGATGACCGGGCAGGCCTCGGAGATCTTCAGGCGCGAAGCGACTTCGACGCCGGCGGCTTGCAGCTTGTCGATCTCGCGCATCACGTCCGGTACCGAGACGACGACGCCGTTGCCGATGTAGCAGGCCACGCCTTCGCGCATGATGCCCGACGGGATCAGTTGCAGGGCCGTCTTCTGGCCCTTGATCACGAGCGTGTGGCCGGCGTTGTGGCCGCCCTGGAAACGCACCACGCCGGCGGCGTGGTCGGTCAGCCAGTCGACGATCTTACCCTTGCCCTCATCGCCCCACTGGGTGCCGATGACAACGACGTTCTTAGCAGTATTTGACATCACTTAACCTAAGTTTTTGAGAATCCAATTTCCTTGTTCGAGGACGAGCACGCGGTCGCACTCGAACTCGTCCTGTACATTGTCGTGCCCCGGCATGGACTGGATCACGACGTCGCCGGCCTTGCGCAGCTCGGCGATTTTTTCGCGCAGTTCGGGCGTGTTGCCCCACGGCGCACGAATGGCGTGTTTGCGATCGGCGACCGGCAGCAGGCGCGCCAGTTCGCGCAGGTCGAGCGAGAAGCCGGTCGCGGGACGTGCGCGTCCGAACGCCTCGCCCACATGGTCGTAGCGGCCGCCGCGCGCCACGGCGTTCGGCAGGCCCGGCACGTACAGCGCGAACATCGCGCCGCTTTCGTACTGGTAGCCGCGCAGGTCGGCCAGGTCGATCGCGACTTGCGCGCGGCCCATCGCGGATGCGGCCAGCGCGGCGAGTTCCGCCAGCGCGCGCGTGATGCCGGGCATGGCCGGCAGCAGTTCCTTGGCCCAGGCCAGCACCTCGATGTCGCCGTACAGGTTCGGCAGCGCCAGCAGCGCGTCGCGCGTGGCCGGGGCGTACTTCGCCGTGGCTTCCTGCAGGCCGGGAATGTCCTTCGAGCGCAGCAGGCCGTACAGCAGCTGCTCGTCGCGCTTGGCCAGCGGATCGTCGTCCAACAGCGCGCGCAGCACGCCGACGTGGGACAGGTCCAGGCGCGGCGTGTCGAAGCCGGCCAGGCGCAGCGATTCGAGCGCCAGTTCCTGGATCTCGGCATCCGCTTCGAGGCCGGCGTGGCCATAGATCTCGGCGCCGATCTGCAGCGGCTCGCGGGTGGCGTGCAGGCCGGACGGACGCGTATGCAGCACGCTGCCGGCATAGCACAGGCGCGTGACGGTGTCGCGGTTGAGCAGGTGGGCGTCGATGCGGGCGACCTGGGTGGTCATGTCGGCGCGCAGGCCGAGCAGGCGGCCCGTCATCGCATCGACCAGCTTGAAGGTGCGCGAATCCGTGTCCTCGCCGGCGCCGGCCAGCAGCGAGTCGACGTATTCGAGCAGGGGCGGCATGACGAGCTCGTAGCCGTAGGTACGGAACGTGTCGAGCATCAGGCGGCGCAGCTCTTCGATCTTGCGCGCTTCGGACGGCAAGACGTCGGCGATATTCTCGGGCAGAAGCCAGGTAGGCATGGGCAAAGCGGATGGAAGTTGTTAAACGTCGGGCAACAAGGAAGGCGGCTTTGCACGCATTCCTTGCGCCGAATCGACGATTTTAACCGAAAACCACGCAGGTTTGGCGGTCAAGATGGTAGAAGCGAATGATTTTGCGACAACAGATGCGTCGCGGGTAGGGATGGCGTTACGGATGGTGGGCATATGATGCCCACCCTACAAATGTTGACGACGATGAATATCGCAGGGTGGGCACCCCGTGCCCACCACGCGTCATTTGCCCGCGCCCGGCCCTTTGAAATACTTGAAGAACTCGGAATTCGAATCCAGCACCAGGATATCGCTCTTGCCCTTGAAGGTCGCCTTGTAGGCTTCCATCGAGCGGTAGAAGCGGTAGAACTCCGGGTTCTTGCCGAACGACGCCGTGTAGATCTGGGCGGCCTTCGCATCGCCCTCCCCGCGCACGATCTCCGCATCGCGCTGGCCCTCGGCCAGGATCACGCTGCGCTGGCGCTCGGCGTCGCCGCGGATCTGGTCGGCTTCCGCCGTGCCGGTGGCGCGCAGCTCGGCGGCCATGCGGGTACGGTCGGCCTTCATGCGCTCGATGATGCCGTTGTTCGCCTGGTCGGTGAATTCCACGCGCTTGAGGCGCACGTCGACGACTTCCACGCCCAGCGTACGGGCATCCTGGGCCACGCGCTGGCGCACGGCCGCGCCGATGTCGCCGCGCTGGCCCGCGACGACGTCGCGCACTTCTCGCTTGCCGATCTCCGCATCCAGGGCGCCGCGCACCAGCTGCGTCATCCTGGCGGCGCCACGCTCGGCGCCGCGCTCGTTGGCACTGGCGGCGCCGGCCGTCTGGATCAGGTACTGGCGCGGCTCGACGATCTTCCATTTGACGAAAGCATCGACGTGCAGGTCCTTCTTCTCGGCGGTGGCGAAGTGCTCGCCGTCCGGGGTGTCCAGCGTCTGCAGACGTTTATCGAGGTAGACGACGTTCTGCAGCGGCGCCGGCAGCTTGAAGTACAGGCCGGGCTCCTTGATCACGTCGCGCAATTCTCCCATCGCATAGACGACGGCATAGCGGTGCTGGTCGACGACGAACATGCTCGACGTCAGCAGGTACAGGGCCACCACCACGGCGGCCAGCAGGGTTACCAGGCGGCTCATCAGCGGGTCTCCCGTTCGCGTGCGTTCTCGCGGCTGCGCAGGTCGCGGTGCTGCGGCTGCTGGGCCGGCGCGGCCTCCTGCTGCTGTTGCTGCGGCTGCGCTTGCGCCGGTTGTTGGGCCGGCTGCGCTGGCGCGCCCGGTGCTTGTTGCTGAGGTTGTTGCTGCGGTTGCTGTTGCTGCGGCGCGGCCGGCTGGCCCGGCGCCGTCGGCTGCTGGTTCGACGGCACCATCACGGGGCCGGAACGGCTGCCGATGGCGGCTTCGTTGGCGGTCGACTGGGCCAGCATGCGGTCCAGCGGCAGGTACAGCTGGTTGGTGCCGGTCTTGGCATCGATCAGGATCTTGCTGGTGCTCGAGAACACCTGCTGCATCGTGTCCATGTACATGCGCTCGCGCGTGACGGCCGGCGCCTTGGCGTATTCGGCCACCACCGCGTCGAAGCGGGCCGCATTGCCGGCGGCCGTGTTCTCGACCTTGGCGCGGTAGGCTTCCGCGTCTTCCATCTGGCGCGCGACCAGGGCCCTGGCCTGCGGCAGGATGTCGTCGGCATAGGCCTGCGCCTCGGCCTTGGCCTTGGCGCGGTCTTCCTGGGCCTTGGCGGCATCGTCGAAGGCGCCCGCCACCTGGTCGGGCGGCTGCACCGACTGCATGTTGACGGACACGATCTCGGCGCCCAGGCCGTAGCCGTTGGCCAGCTGCTGGATGGCCGAACGTGCCTGCACGGCCAGCTTGTCGCGGCCGCCGGACAGCACGTCGTCCAATCTGCTTTTACCGACCAGCTCGCGCACCACCGTCTCGGCGGCGTCGCGCACCGTCTCGACCTGGTCTCGGTTGTTGAACACCCAGGCGACCGGATCCTTGATCTTGTACTGCACGGAGAACTGCACGTCGACGATGTTCTCGTCGTTGGTGAGCATCAGCGCCTCGTTGGGCTGCTTGTTGCGCACGTTGGCGCGATAGCCGATCTCGGCCGTCTGCACCTGGGCCACGTTGACGAGCTCATGGCCCTGGAACGGCGCCGGCCAGCGCCAGTTGAAGCCGGCCGTGGCCGTATGCGACACCTTGCCGAAGCTGGTGACGATGCCGACCTGCCCTTCCTGCACGATGAAGGCGCCGCTCGCCAGCCAGATCAGGGCGGCGATGGCGCCGACCACGACGGCGGTCAGGCCGGCGCCGCGGGCGTCCGGACGGAAGCCGTCGCCGCCGTTGCCGTTGCCCCGCTTGCTGCCGAAGAGTTTGTTCAGGCGCTGATTGAAGTCACGCCACAGCTGGTCGAGGTCGGGCGGGCCGTCGTTGTTGTTCTGGTTGTTGGGACGGCGGCCTTCCTGGGCCTTGCGCTCGCCCTCGGGCTTGTGGCCCCAGCGGGGATCGTTCAGCGACAGCTTGACGCCGGCCGCGATGCCGGACAGCCGGGTACGGGGACGCGCCCCCGCGCGGGCGCGGAGACGCTTGATCAGGGAAACGAACATAGGCTAGTGGTGTGGTCCGACAGGGGTGATCGCAGACAAGTTCTCGACCGGGCCCACGACCGAACCGGCGTCGGCGTCATGCGCCAGGCCGCGCTCGTCGATATCCAGCTCGTCGGCGGGTGCCGGGCCGGAACGGGCCGCTTCGACGATCGCGTCGCGCAGCAAGTCGAGGCCGGCGCCGCTATGGGCGCTGATGAAAACGCGGCTGATCTTACCATATTCATCACGCTCGACCCCGGGCTCCAGCCCGGCCGCATCGATCTTGTTCCAGACCAGGATCTGCGGCACGTGGTCGGCGCCGATTTCGCGCAGCACCTCGTTGACCTGCTCGATCTGCTCCATGCGCACGCCGGACGAACCGTCGACCACGTGCAGCAGCAGGTCCGCATGGATGGTTTCCTCGAGCGTGGCGCGGAACGCCGCCACCAGCTGGTGCGGCAGTTCGCGCACGAAGCCGACCGTGTCCGAGACGACGACGTTGCCGACTTCCTCGCCCAGGTAGAGGCGGCGCGAGGTGGTGTCGAGGGTCGCGAACAGCTGGTTCGCGACATACACCCCGGCCTTGGTCAGGGTATTGAAGAGCGTCGACTTGCCGGCATTGGTATAGCCGACCAGCGACACCGAGAATGTCTTGTTGCGTCCGCGCGAGCGGCGCTGGGTTTCGTGCTGCTTGCGCAGCTTGGCGAGGCGCGAGCGCAGCATCTTGACGCGTTCGCCGATCAGGCGGCGGTCGGTCTCGAGCTGGGTTTCGCCGGGGCCGCGCAGGCCGATACCGCCCTTCTGGCGCTCCAGGTGGGTCCAGCCGCGGATGAGGCGCGTGGCCAGGTGCTGCAGCTGGGCCAGTTCGACCTGCAGCTTGCCCTCGTGGCTCTGGGCGCGCTGGGCGAAGATATCGAGGATCAGGCTGGTACGGTCGACCACGCGCACATTGAGCTTGCGCTCCAGGTTGCGCTGCTGGGCGGGCGACAGGGCGTGGTTGAAGATGACGATCTCGACCTTGTCGGCGAGAGCCGCCTGGGCGATCTCGTCGGCCTTGCCGCTGCCGACGAAATACGCGGGGTCGGGACTGTTGCGCTTTGCGGTGATCGTGGTGACCGGATCGGCTCCGGCCGAGCGCGCCAGCAGCGCCAGTTCTTCCAGGCTGGCTTTGAAATCGCCAGCCCCGAAGTCGATACCGACCAATGCTGCGCGCATGACGGAGGCGTCAGCCATCGACCTCACTCGGCGTCTTGCTCAAGGTTGAGGTTGACGGCGCGTGCCGGAACGACGGTGGAGATTGCGTGCTTGTAGACCATCTGGGTGACCGTGTTACGCAGCAGGACTACGTACTGGTCGAAGGACTCGATATGGCCCTGGAGCTTGATCCCGTTGACGAGGTAGATCGAGACGGGGACGTGCTCCTTGCGCAAGGCGTTCAGGAATGGGTCTTGTAACAGTTGCCCTTTGTTGCTCATGACAGCTCCGTGATGTTGTTGTAGTTTCAAAATTGTGGCGAGATGCCAGTTTTCAAGTGGGTTGGCCGACATTCTCACGTTGTGAATGTTGGACAGACCTACTGTAACCTGTTTTGGTCTTCTTTGTCGTACCGCTACCGTTAAAGCTGGCTTAAATCCCGATGTGCCGCACTACCAAAAACGTCGTCCCTGCGAAGGCGTGATAGTGCCCCCGGCACTATCACCCCAACGTTGCATGCGTTGACGATATGCGCGCAAATTGGGTCCCCGCCTGCGCGGGGACGACGTCGGTTGATTATTACTCACCCTTGGCGAACGGATTCTTCCCGCTGCGCAGTTCGATCCGCAGCGGCGTGCCGATCAAGTTGAACGTATCGCGGAAATGCTTTTCGAGGTAGCGCTTGTACGGCTCTGTCACGCCATCGAGGGCATTGCCGTGGATGACGATGATCGGCGGGTTCTGGCCGCCCTGGTGGGCATAGCGCATCTTCGGACGGGTGCCGCCCTTGCGCTTCGGTTCCTGCTTCTCCACCGCCTCTTCCAGTGCGCGCGTGAGGCGCGGCGTCGACAGCTTGGCCGTCGCCGCGGCGTAGGCCGTGTCGATGGACTTCATCAGGTGGTTGATGCCGGTGCCCTTCAGCGCCGAGATGAACTTGGTCTCGGCAAAGCCCAGGAAGTCCAGCTTGCGGTCCATGTCGTTCTTGACCTGGTCGCGCTGGTCGCTCGTCAGGCCGTCCCACTTGTTGACGGCGATGACGAGCGCGCGGCCCGTCTCCAGGATGAAGCCGGCGATGTGGGCGTCCTGCTCGGAGATGTCCTGCTGGGCGTCGAGCATCAGCACGACGACGTTCGCTTCCGACACCGATTGCAGCGTCTTGACCACCGAGAATTTTTCGATGGCTTCGAACACCTTGCCGCGGCGGCGGATACCGGCCGTGTCGATCAGCGTGTAGTGGCGGCCGCCCTTCTCGAACGGCACCTCGATCGAATCGCGGGTGGTGCCCGGCATGTCGAAGGCGATCACGCGCTGCTCGCCGACGAGGGTGTTGATGAGGGTGGACTTGCCCACGTTGGGGCGGCCCACCAGCGCGATCTTGACGCCGTGGTCCGCCGGCGCCAGCTCTTCCTCTTCTTCCGGACGCTGTTGCAGCGCCTGGTCGATGGCCTCGTTGACGAGGTCCAGCGTGCCGTCGCCGTGCGCGGCCGAGATCACATACGGATCGCCCATGCCCAGCTCGTAGAACTCGGCGGTGACCGACGTGTACTTCATGCCCTCGCTCTTGTTCACGACCAGCATGACCTTGCGGCCCGACTTGCGCAGGAAGTCCGTGATGGTCTTGTCGTGCGGGGTCAGGCCCTGGCGGCCGTCGACGATGAACATGACCACGTCGGCTTCGGCGACGGCCTGGCGCGTCTGCAGCGCCATTTCGTGCATGATGCCTTCCTTGGCCACCGGCTCGAAGCCGCCGGTATCGATGACCAGGAAGGGGCGTTCGCCCATCCGGCCCTCGCCGTAGTGACGGTCACGTGTCAGGCCCGGCAGATCCGCCACGAGCGCGTCGCGCGAGCGGGTCATGCGATTGAAAAGGGTCGACTTCCCGACGTTCGGGCGACCTACGAGTGCGATTACCGGCTTCATTGAAATATTATTCGACCGCGATGGCGGTCACTGTTCCGTTTTGTGTTTGAAAAATCAGGTTCGAGCCGACGACCAGCGGCGGCGCCACGATGGCGCTGCCGTCGGTGGCGGCGCGGGCCAGGAAGGCACCGTCCTCGCGCGACAGGAAGTGCACGTAGCCCTGGTAGTCGCCGACGGCGACGGCGCGGCCGTACGACACCGGCGTGGACAGGCGGCGGTAGGCCAGCTTGTCGTTCTTCCAGGCGCTCGTGCCCGAGTCGCGCTGGTAGGCGAATACGGAGCCCTTGTCGTCCGGGACGAAGACGAAGCGCTGGTCGGCGGCGATGCCCACTTCCGACGAGATGTCGCGGGTCCAGCGCGCGCTGCCGTTCGACAGGTCGAAGCAGCCGACGCGGCCCTGGTACGTGACCGCGCAGACGTCGCCTTCGATGATGACGGGGGCGCCGCCGATGTCGGTCACGCGTTCCAGTTCGGTCGCGCCCTTGGCCACGCCCACTTCCAGTTCCCAGCGCGGCGCGCCGGTGGCCAGCAGCAGCGACAGCAGCTTGCCGCCCGGCTGGGCGATGATCACGTCCTTGTCGTGCACGATCATGCCCGGCGCCAGGCGCAGCGTCAGCGGCGGCGAGGTGCGTTGCACGGTCCACTTCTTCTCGCCTGTCCTGGCGTCGAAGCCGACGATGCGGTTGTCGATGCTGCGCGCGACGACGACGCCTTCGCCCACGGCCGGTGCCGACAGGATCTCGCTCGACAGCTGGGCCTTCCAGATCTGCTTGCCGTCCATGTCGTAGGCCAGCAGCAGGCCCTTGGCGGCGCCCACCACGATCACGTTGCCGTCGGTACCCACGCCGGCGGTGAGATCGGCATCGGTCTTGACGCGCCACAGCTGGCGTCCGCTGGCCGCCTCGGCGCGCACGATCTGGTTCCCGCCCGCCGCGATGACGGTGTTGTCGGCCACCGCCGGCGCCATCAGGTAGTTCTGCGACTTGCCGACGTCCAGCTTCCAGGCCGTGCGCACGGCCATCGATCCCTTCAGGTCGACCAGCGGCGCCGGCTGGTTGCCCTTCGGCTTGGACGAGAACGGGTTGAGCGAACTTAAGGTGGAGCAGCCCGTCATCAGGGCAAGGACACCGACACCAACGAGCTTGCGGGAAATACGCATGTTGTTTTTACCTTGTTCTTGAAAATACCTTGCTCCCGCAAGGGCGGGAGCGCATGCACTAGCACGTCGTCCCTGCGCAGGCAGGGACCCAATTTTGCATGAGCTGTCGCAAGGCCAGCCACATTGGGTCCCCGCCTGCGCGGGGACGACGGCGATCGGCCGATCAGGCCGGCTTGACCGTCACCGCCGGCGCGCCGCCGATGGCATCGAGCTTGACCTGGACGATCTGGCGGCCCGGATGGTTCTTGTCCATCTTGTCGAGCGCCGCCTGGTAGGCGGTGCGGGCGTCCGCGATCTTGTTCTGGGCGACCAGCACGTCGCCCTTGCGGTCCTGCGCCTCGGCGGCGAACTGCGGCAGGATATCGCCGTTCAGCAGCGCCAGCGCCTGGTCGTAGGCCTTCTCGTCGAGCAGCACGCCGGACAGGCGCAGGCGCGCGATCGACTTGTACTCGTCGTTGCCGTGGTCGATCGCCCATTGCAGCTGGGCCTTCGCGGTCTTCAGGTCGTTGGCGTCGAACGCGGCCTTGGCGGCGACCAGGGCGGACATCGGCGCATACGCGGTCGAGCCGAACTTGCTTTCGACGTCGGCGGCGATGCGCTGGGTCTTGGCATTGTCCTGGGCCTGGCTGGCGTTGACCAGCTCGTCGTACAGCGCGGACGCTTCCGCCGTCTGCTTGCGCTGGTGCGAGTTCCAGAAATTCCAGCCGGCGTAGGCGGCCAGCGCGATGATCACCACCCAGGTGATGAGGTTGCCGAAACGGCTCCAGAAGGCCTTGAAATTGGCTATCTGTTCCTGTTCTTCGAGATCGTATGCCATGGACGTCGTTCTTATTGATGGAGGATGGTGGATGGATTACGGGTGGTAGTGCACGTGATCATGGTCGTGGTCGTGATCGTGGCCGCCCACGATCTGGTCGACCAGGTAGTCGACGGCTTCGTCGAAGGCGACCGTGTTCTGCTGGGCGCCAGTATCGGCCTCGCGCAGCGCCTTGATGGCGACCGTGCCGTTCGCGACTTCGTCCTCGCCCAGGATCACGGCGAACGCCGCGCCGGAGCCGTCGGCCTTCTTCATCTGGCTCTTGAAGCTGCCGGCGCCGGCCGGGGTCGCGCAGTGCAGCACCACGTCCAGGCCCGCGTCGCGGATGCGCTCGGCCAGGATGAAGGCCTTGATGCGCGCTTCATCGCCCTGGTGCACCATGTAGACGTCGCACTGCGCCGGCTCGGCCGGCTCGCCCTGCGTCTTCATCAGCTCGATCAGGCGCTCGATGCCCATCGCGAAGCCGATGCCCGGCGTCGGCTTGCCGCCGAAGGTCTCGATCAGCGGGTCGTAGCGGCCGCCGGCGCAGACGGTGCCCTGCGCGCCCAGCGCGTCGGTGACCCACTCGAACACGGTGCGGTTGTAGTAATCCAGGCCGCGCACCAGGCGCGGGTTGACCGTGTACTGGACGTTGTTCGCGTCCAGGATCTGCTTCAGGCCGTTGAAATGCGCCAGCGATTCCTCGCCCAGGTAGTCCAGCAGCTTCGGTGCGGCGTTGACCAGGTCCTGCATCGCCGGGTTCTTGGTGTCCAGGATGCGCAGCGGGTTGGCGTGCAGGCGGCGCTTGGCTTCCGCGTCCAGCACGTCGATGTTCGCCTCGAAATAGGCGATCAGGTCGGCGCGGTGGCGCTGGCGCTCTTCCGCGTTGCCGATCGAATTCAGTTCCAGGCGGATCTCGGGCAGGCCCAGGTCGTCCCACAGGCGGCGGCACAGCATGATCAGTTCCGCGTCGATGTCCGGTCCGGAGAAACCGATCGCCTCGGCGCCGAACTGGAAGAACTGGCGGTAGCGGCCGCGCTGCGGACGCTCGTGGCGGAACATCGGGCCCTTGTACCACAGGCGCTTCGGACCGTCGTAGACCAGGTTGTGCTCGATGACGGCGCGCACGACGCCGGCCGTGCCTTCCGGGCGCAGCGTCAGCTGGTCGCCGTTCATCGAATCGGTGAAGGAATACATCTCCTTCTCGACGATGTCGGTGACGGCGCCGATGGCGCGCGCGAACAGTCCCGTTTCCTCGACGATCGGGGTGACGATCTTCTGGTAGCCGTAGCTCTTGAGGACCGATTCCGCGGTGTTCTCGAACAGTTCCCACAGCGGCGCGTCGGCCGGCAGGATGTCGTTCATGCCTTTGATGGCGACGATTTTCTCTTTTTTATCGGACATTTCTAATTCCTTCTGGCTGCTATCGCACTGCAGGTTCGTAGCTTGCGCGAATCCTGATAGTCAGCATGGGTTCCCGCCTTCGCGGGAACGACGGCGTATATTGTAATGGTACAAACAGCACCGTCGTCCCTGCGAAGGCAGGGACCCAATTTCACAGGCATCGCGGCGACCCATGCAAATTGGGCCCCTGCCTTCGCAGGGGCGACGTATCAGGCAGCTTCCGTCTGCTTCCCGTAATTCTTCTTCACATACTCGAGCACGATCGTCTTGAATTCCTCGACGATCCGTTCCCCGCGCAGTGTAGCGACCTTTTCGCCATCCACAAAGACCGGGGCGGCGGGCGATTCGCCCGTGCCCGGCAGCGAGATGCCGATGTTGGCGTGCTTCGATTCGCCCGGGCCGTTGACGATGCAGCCCATCACGGCCACGTTCATCGCCTCGACGCCCGGATATTCCTGCTTCCAGGTCGGCATCTGCTCGCGCAGGAAGGTCTGGATGTTGTCGGCCAGTTCCTGGAACACGGTCGACGTCGTGCGGCCGCAGCCCGGGCAGGCGATC
Source organism: Massilia paldalensis (assembly GCF_044901715.1). NCBI lineage: Bacteria > Pseudomonadati > Pseudomonadota > Betaproteobacteria > Burkholderiales > Oxalobacteraceae > Massilia > Massilia paldalensis. The sequence continues at coordinate 541,341 of NZ_JBJCIU010000001.1, read as the reverse complement.
ACCATCGGGGTGAACTTGCGCAGGCCCATCGTCTGCAGGATTTCCTGGCCGACGACGACTTCCTTGGTGCGGTCGCCGCCCGGTTCCGGGGTCAGCGAGATGCGGATCGTGTCGCCGATGCCTTCCTGCAGCAGCACGGACAAGGCGGCCGTCGAGGCGACGATGCCCTTGCTGCCCATGCCCGCTTCCGTCAGGCCCAGGTGCAGCGCGTAGTCGCAGCGCTTGCCCAGTTCGCGGTACACGGCGATCAGGTCCTGCACGCCGGACACCTTGCACGACAGGACGATCTTCTCGCGCGCCAGGCCGATCTCCTCGGCGCGCTGGGCGTTCTCGATCGCGGACGTGATCAGGGCCTCGTACATCACGGCCTGGGCGCTCCACGGCTGGGCGCGCGCGGCGTTCTCGTCCATGATGCGGGCCAGCAGCGCCTGGTCCAGGCTGCCCCAGTTGACGCCGATGCGCACCGGCTTGTCGTAGCGGATGGCCGTCTCGATCATCTGGGCGAACTGGCTGTCGCGCTTGGCGCCCTTGCCCACGTTGCCCGGATTGATGCGGTACTTCGACAGCGCCTGCGCGCACTCGGGGTAGTCGCGCAGCAGCAGGTGGCCGTTGTAGTGGAAGTCGCCGACCAGCGGCACGTCCACGCCCATGCGGTCGAGCTGTTCGCGGATCGCGGGCACGGCGGCCGCCGCTTCCGGCGTGTTGACCGTGATGCGCACGATCTCGGAGCCGGCGCGCGCCAGTTCCTTGACCTGGATGGCCGTGCCGATCGCGTCGGCCGTGTCCGTATTCGTCATCGATTGCACGACGACCGGCGCGTCGCCGCCGACCTGCACCTTGCGCGCGCCGTGCTGCACGACCACGCCGCGGCTGGCGCGGCGCGCGAGCGGGCCCGACGGGATCGGTTCGGCGCACATATTCGTAGCGTTCATATTGCTGATAATCCGTTGATGGCAGCTTTACTGCAGATTAATGCGGGACAGGGTCTTGCCCGGCACCGCCGGCAGCGCGACGGCGTTGCCGCGCAGCGTGGCGCTCACGCCGCCCGGGTTGCCGACCACGACGCGCACCGGCTGGTCCACGTTGACGGTCTCGGTGCTGCCGCCCTTGACGAGGCGCGAGATCAGCGCCGGACCGCCCTTGGCCGGCCGTACTTCGATCCACGAATCCTCGCGCACGTTCAGCACCAGCGGATTGGCGCCGGCCGGCGCGGCCGGCTGGGCCGCGGCCTGGGCGGCGGCCGGGGTAGTGGCGGCGCCCGGCACGTTGCCCAGCGTCGCGGCCGGGGTCGCCGGCGCGGCCGGCGCGGCGGCAGGCGGCGCGCCCGTGGCCGTGGTCGCCGGCACGTTCACGACGGGGCCGGCGGCCGGCGCGGCGGCCGTGCCGGTTGTCGACGAGCCGGCAGGCGCGGCCTCGCCGCCCGGAGCCGGCACCGAGATCAGCGGTACCGACGGGCTCTGCAGCGTCTCGACGGCATGGCCGGCCGGCGCCTCGGTCGCGATGCCCGTGCCATTCGTCGCCGGGGCGGCCAGGCCGCCGTCGGCATCGCGGTGGCCGAGGGGGATCAGGCCGAACTGCCAGGCCGCGGCCGCGGCGGCGACCACGACGACGGCGCCCGCGATCCAGCCCAGCGGCAGCGAGGAGCGCTTGCCGTGGCTGGGGAACTTCGATTCCGAGAACGAGGCCGGCGCCGGACGGCGCGCCGCGGTGGCCGCGCTGTTGTCGACCGGGGCCGGCGTGTCCATCTCGATCTGGGCCACCAGCGGGGCCGGATCCATCTTCAGCAGCTTGGCATAGGCACGCACGAAACCGCGCGTCACCGCAGGGCTGGGCAGCGAGGCGTAGTCACCCGCTTCCAGCGCCACCACCTGGCGCACGGCCAGCTTCAACTGGTCGGCCACCTGCTCCACCGACCATCCCATCGCTTCGCGCTGCGCGGAAAGGGTTTGGCCCGGGACCCCGTGCCGCTTGTCGGGCGTCGCCGGCTGATCTGCACGCTCGGAACTCATTGTCGTCGTCTCTCTCGCTTAAAATGCACCGCTCTCGAATGCCGCGTACTCCGGCGAGCCGGGGAAGCGCTTGCGCAGCTGCGCCGCAAGGGATGCTTCCATGGACCGGTCGCCCAGCATGCGCTTGACCCGGATGGCCAGCCACAGCACGTCGGCCGACAGCGCGTCGAGCTTCGCTGTCTCCGTCAGGCGGTTGATGAAAAACCCGGCGCGGGTATAGTCGCGCCGCTCGAAATACACCCGCGCCAGCCCGGCCTGGGTCGCCGGGAGGTCGGGGTCGTAACGCAGCGCATCGAGCAGATAGCGCTCGGCCGCGTCGATATTCTTGAGTTTCAGGCTGCAGTTGCCCGCATTGGACAGCGCCTTGACGGGAGTCGCGTAGGCCGGGTTCTTCAGCGCGCTCTCGAAATACGTCATGGCTTCGCGGGGCCGGCCGCCGGCATCGCACAGGAACAGGCCGTAGTTGTTGGCCAGGTCGGGATTGCGCGGCGCCAGGCGCAGCGCATGGCGGAAGTTCTCGTCCGCCAGCCCCGTCTCGCCCATCGCCGAATAGATCAGCGCGCGCACGCCGTAGGCATCGGCATAGTCCGGGTCGGCGGCGATGGCCTGCTTGACCTCGTCGAGGGCGATCTCGTTCTTGCCGTTCTGGAAGTAACCGATCGCCAGCTGCAGGCGGATGGAGGCGCGCTTCTCCGCGGCCGTCTGGTCGGATGCCGTCTTCAGTTCCTGCGTGGTGGTACCGCTGCCGGCGCAGGCCGACAGCAGGGACACCGCGATGACGCAGCTGGCGAGGCGTCCGGCCGATCCCGCCATCAGGAAGCGATCTCCACGATCTTGCCGAAGTTGGCGCCGAACTTCTTCTGGTACTCGGCCATCTTGCTCATGCGCTCGTTGACGCGGGTGCGGTCCTTGACCTCGCCGGCCAGCTGGCCGCAGGCAGCGTCGATGTCGTCGCCGCGGGTCTTGCGGATCGTCGTCACGATGCCGGCGTCCATCAGCACCTGGGCGAAGGCCTTGATGCGCGGGTTCTTCGAGCGCAGCAGGCCCGATTCCGGGAACGGGTTGAACGGGATCAGGTTGAACTTGCAGTTCACGCCCACTTCCGGGTCGTTCACGAGGGCGATCAGCTCGCGCGCATGCTCGTCGCTGTCGTTGACGCCGTCCAGCATGCAGTATTCGAAGGTGATGAAGTCGCGCGGCGCGAACTCCAGGTAACGCTTGCAGGCGGCCATCAGCTCGCGCAGCGGGTATTTCTTGTTCAGCGGGACCAGGCCGTCGCGCAGCGGGTCGTTCGACGCGTGCACGGAGACGGCCAGCGCCACCGGGCATTCCTGGGACAGCTTGTCCATCATCGGCACGACGCCCGAGGTCGACAGCGTGACGCGGCGCCGCGACAGGCCGTAGGCGTTATCGTCGAGCATCAGCTTGAGCGCGGTGACGGTCGGCTCGAAGTTCAGCAGCGGCTCGCCCATGCCCATCATGACGACGTTGGTGATCTGGCGCTCGCCCTTCGGGCCCGGCTCGATGCCCTTGGTCTTGCGCAGCTCGAACTCGGCCATCCATAGCTGGCCGATGATTTCCGCGACCGTCAGGTTGCGGTTGAAGCCCTGCTTGCCGGTCGAGCAGAAACGGCAATTGACGGCGCAGCCGGCCTGGGTGGAAATGCACAGCGTGCCGCGCGTCTCTTCCGGGATGAACACGGTTTCGACGGCGTTGCCGTTGCCCACGTCGACCAGCCACTTGCGGGTGCCGTCGGCGGACGTGTGGTCGCTGATGATGGCCGGCGCGCGGACTTCGGCGCGGCTCTTCAGTTTTTCGCGCAGCGACTTGGCCAGGTCCGTCATGTCGTCGAAATTCGACGCGCCGAACTGGTGGATCCAGCGCTGCAGCTGTTTGGCGCGGAACGGCTTCTCCCCCAACTCGGCGCAGTAGGCGACGAGCTGCGCGGGATCGAAGTCCAGCAGGTTGGTGAGAGTTGCCATAATGATTCCAGTAGATTCCAAAATAAAGCCCGCCCGCCGGGCTCTACAGCACTGGGCGAGCGGGGATACAGCGTATGTTAACGCAGCCAGGCTGCATTAACACGAGAAAATTGTTGCGGCAATTGTCGCGGCAAACCGCCGCGACGACGCGCCGCAGGCGATTAACGCGAGTAGACGTTCAGGGCCGGGAAGTAATAGGCGATCTCGACTGCTGCGGTTTCGGCAGCGTCCGAGCCGTGCACGGCGTTGGCATCGATCGAGTCGGCGAAGTCGGCGCGGATGGTGCCGGCGTCGGCCTTCTTCGGGTCGGTTGCGCCCATCAGTTCGCGGTTCTTGGCAATCGCGCCTTCGCCTTCCAGCACCTGGATCATGACCGGGCCCGAGACCATGAAGTCGACCAGGGCGCCGAAGAACGGACGCTCCTTGTGCACGGCGTAGAAGCCTTCGGCTTCGGCGCGCGACAGCTGGGCCATGCGGGCAGCGACGATCTTCAGGCCTGCGCCTTCGAAGCGGCTGTAGATTTGGCCGATCACGTTTTTCGCGACGGCGTCAGGTTTGATGATCGACAGGGTGCGTTCGATTGCCATGTAAAACTCCAATAAAAAGAAAGGTTTAAATCGAGAAGTTGAAAACTCAATCAACCGGCGATTTTAGCATAGATCGACCGCCTTACCGAGATTGGACTGCCCGCGCAGTCGATGTTACAGTCATGTTGTCAATATCCTGCCCGCCGATGCGCGGGCGCGCGGCGCCGCCAGCATGCAGGCGCCCGCTTAGGGGATGCTTAAAACCCATCCTTTTGCCATTGATGGGGGCCGACGATCCCCATATAGTGCTTGTAACGCCATTTACCAACCGGAGGGCACCATGATTCCCAGCCTGCAGAAAACCTACGACACATCGGCCGTCCAGGCCTCGCGCAACCGCGTGCTGCGCAACACCTACTGGCTGCTCGCGCTGTCGATGATCCCGACCGTGCTGGGCGCCTTCGTCGGCATCACCTTCCACGTGCCCGCCTTCACGGGCGGCCTGGGCGTGCTGCTGTTCTTCGCGATCGCCTTCGGCTTCATCTTCGCCATCGAGAAGACCAAGAACTCGGCGGCCGGCATTCCCGTGCTGCTCGGCTTCACCTTCTTCATGGGTCTGATGCTCACGCCGCTCCTGCGCATCACGCTGGGCTTCTCCAACGGCGGCGCGCTGCTGATGGGCGCGTTCGGCGGCACCGCGGCCGTGTTCGCCGTGATGGCGACCATCGCCACCGTCTCCAAGCGCGACTTCTCGGGCATGGGCAGCTGGCTGTTCGCCGGCACCATCGTGGTGCTGCTGGCCGGCATCGCCAACATCTTCCTGCAGATCCCGGCCCTGCACCTGGTGCTGCTGGTCATGATCGTCGGCATCTTCTCGGCCTGGCTGCTGTTCGACGTGCAGCGCATCGTGAACGGCGGCGAGACCAACTACATCACGGCCACGCTGTCGATCTACCTGGACATCTACAACGTGTTCACCGCCCTGCTGCAGCTGCTGGGCATCGGCTTCGGCAACAGGGACTGAGCGCAGCGGGCTCGCCCGCCACGGAAAAACCGGTCTTCAGACCGGTTTTTTTTCGTCCGCCGCCCGGCGCCGCGCAGGGTGAACTAAAGTTTAATTGTCAGAATCCAACGTGTCTGCGTAGAATACGCGTTCGCTTTCACCCGACCCATCCATGCCACGTAGCCTGACCCATGTGTTGCTGTCGCTGCTGCTGCTGATCACGCAGCAGCTGTCGCTCGCGCACGGCTACACGCACTGGAGCGAGGTCAGCGAGCGCATCGGCCTCGCGCAAGCGCAGGCCCAGGCCGGCGTGCCGGACGGCGGCAAGCCGTCCAAGCCCGGCCTGCACGATTTGTGCGGCCAGTGCCAGGCAAGCGCCCAGATCGCCTATGCGCTGCCGAACACGCTGCGCCAGTTCGTTCCCGCCGAACTGGCCTATGCCGTCCCTTCGCTGCCGGACACGCCCGGCATCTGCCTGCTGGCGGCCTGCCCGTTCCAGCAGCGCGGCCCACCCCAGGCCGGATAACGCCCACCGTTTTCGTTTTTACCGCCCGGCCGGAGCAGCGCTCGCGGCCGTGCGGACCGTTATCCATTCGCTTGAGGTTTTAACCAGTCATGAAGATCCAACGTACGCTGCTGTCCAGCGCGCTCCTGCTCGCCTTCCAACCGGCCATCCACGCCCAGACCGCCAACACCACCGATGCCGCCGGCAATGCCGTGCACCAGGTGATCGTCACCGCGTCGCCGTTCCGCAATAGCGAAAGCGACCAGATCCTGACGCCCGCCAAGGTGCTGGCCGGCGACGAGCTGCGCGACAAGGTCGGCAGTTCGATCGGCGAGACGCTGTCCCAGGAACTGGGCGTGTCCGCCTCGGCCTTCGGCGCCGGCGCGTCGCGCCCCATCATCCGCGGCATGGAAGGCTCGCGCGTCAAGATGCTGGAAAACGGCATGGCGACGTCCGACGTCTCCGGCCTGTCGAACGACCACGCGGTCGCTTCCGAAGGCGCGGTGGCGCGCCAGATCGAGATCCTGCGCGGCCCCGCCGCCCTGCTGTACGGCTCGGGCGCCATCGGCGGCCTCGTCAACGTCGTCAACGAACGCATCCCGACCGAGCTGGAAGCCAAGCCCACCGGCCAGCTCGAGACGCGCTACAGCACCGTCGACAACGGCCGCAACGTGTCCGGTACGGCCGACGGCAAGGTCGGCGACCACATCGCCCTGCACATCGACGGCAACTGGCGCGACACGAAGGACTACAAGATCCCCGAGACGCGCGTGCTGAACGACCCGTCGACGAGCATGGACCGCCTGCCGCATTCGGACACGCTGGAAAAGAACATCGGCATCGGCGGCTCGTACATCGACGACTGGGGCTATGCCGGCATCTCGGCCTCCCACCTGTCGAACCTGTACGGCATCCCCAGCGACGAGGGGTCGCGCATCGACCAGAAGCAGGACCGCTACGACTTCGACAGCATGATCAAGCAGCCGCTGGCCGGCTTCGAGACGCTGCGCGTGAAGGCCGGCTATACGGACTACGAGCACGCGGAACTGGGCGAGGACGGCCCCGAAGTGCTGTTCCATAACCGCTCGCTGGAAACCCGCGCCGAGCTGACCCACGCGCCCATCGCCGGCCTGCACGGCACCTTCGGCTTCCAGACCGAGAACACCCACTTCTCGGCGCTGAGCCCGGACGGCGGGCCCGACACGGTGCCGCTGACCCATTCGAAGACGGCGGCCGCCTTCCTCGTCGAGGAAGCGAACGCCGGCCCCGTGAAGCTGTCGGGCGGCCTGCGCTACGAATCCGTCGACCGCGAACCGGTCAGCAACAAGAAGCGCACCTTCGACCTGACCTCGGGCTCGTTCGGCGCGGCCTGGCCGTTCATGCCGGGCTACAGCGTGGGCGCGACCCTGTCGTACGCCCAGCGCGCGCCAGCCATCGAGGAGCTGTATTCGGGCGGTCCGCACGATGCCACGGCCACCTTTGACATCGGCAATCCGGACTTCAGCAAGGAAACCTCGCGCAATATCGAGCTGTCGCTGGCCAAGACCTCCGGCCTGATCCGCTGGAAGGCCAACGTCTACCGCAACAACGTCGACAACTACATCTACGGCCGCATCACCGACGACCGGGTCGACGACGAGGGCAATCCGGGCGACGAGCTGCGCACGCGCATCTTCGAGCAGGCCGACGCCCACATCCGCGGCGCCGAAGCCGAGCTGACCTACAACCAGACGGGCGCGGGCTGGTCCGGCCGCCTGTTCGGCGACACCTCGCGCGGCAAGCTCGACGCCGGCGGCAACCTGCCGCTGCAGCCGGCCGACCGCATCGGCGCCAGCATCGGCTACCGCGAAGGGGCATGGCGCGGCGGCCTGTCGCTGATCCACGCGCGCGGCCAGGACCGCCTGGCGGCATCGGAGACGACGGACACGCCGGGCTACAACCAGCTCGACGCCAACATCTCCTACACCCAGCGCATCGGCGGCACGGACGTCACCTGGTTCGCGCTGGCGAAGAACCTACTGAACGACGACATCCGCCTGTCGACCTCGGTGCTGAAGGATATTGCGCCGCTGCCGGGCCGCAACTTCGTGATCGGCGTGCGCACTAAGTTCTAAACCGGGGGATCTTGTCACGGCGGCATGCCATTGTTCAAAAATGCATGCCGCCTGATAATTTTTATACCTTTTCTGTCAATTTCAGGGTATGACCGACAAGTGTATTTTTTTCTCAAGGGCTGGTCCAAGCCATTCTTTTGCACATAGAATGAAGCTTTCGGACTAGAAAGCGACCACCATGGAAGCCACGGCGTGCGACTTTCATCTGCTCGGCAGCGCCGGCGCCATCCGCGCCGGCTACCACCACCATGACTGGTCCGCGTCGCCGCTCGGTCCGCCCGAGTCGTGGTGCTCGGCGCTGCGCAATGCGGCCAGCCTGATCCTCGAATCCGAATTCCCCATGTACCTCGCGTGGGGTCCCCGCCTCACCCTGCTCTACAACGCCGCCTTCGCGCCGCTGCTGGACGTCGCCCATCCGGACGCCCTCGGCATGCCGCTGGCCGAGGTCTGGCCGGCGCGCTGGTCCGGCATGAAACCGCTCGTCGAGCGCGCGCTGGCCGGCCACGCGACCTATGGCGAAGACGTGCCGACGGCCGTCACGCGCGACGGCAATCCCTACGACGGCTGGTTCACGATCGCCTATTCGCCGCTGCGCGACGAGCACGGCAAGGTGCGCGGCGTCCTGTGCGTGACGAGCGAGACGACCCAGCGCGTCCAGCTGGAACGGCGCCATGCCGTGCAGCTGCAGGTGGTGGACAGCCTGCGCCGCCTGCACCACCCGGCCGACATCGTCGAATGCGCCTGCACGCTGCTGGGCCAGCAGCTGGACCTGTCCAGCACCTGCTACGTCGAGGCCGACGAGACCGACAATACCTTCGAGGTCGTGCACGACTGGCTGCGCGACGAAGGCGTGGCGCTGGCTGGCCGGCGCGCGCGCCTGGACGACTTCGGCCCGCAGGCGCTGGCCCTGCTGCGCACGGGCGCGCCGCTGGCCGTGCGCGACGCCCTGCTCGACCCGCGCCTGCCGCAGCGGGGCGACCGCTACGCCGCGGCCGGGGCGCGCGCCATCCTCGTGCTGCCCAAGGTACGCCGCGGCAAGCTGCTGGGCGCCCTGGTCGGCCACGCATCGCAGGCCCGCGACTGGGACGAGGAAACCCAGCGCCTGGCCACCGACATCGCCGAACGCAGCTGGGAAGCGCTGGACCGGGTGCGCGCCGAGCAGGCGCTGCGCGACGCCGTGGCGCGCCAGACCACGCTGCTGGACATGAACGAGTTCCGGCTCGAGGTGTCCGACGTGCTGCGCCGCCTCGACGATCCGAACGAGATCTTCCTGCGCACGGGCGCCATGCTGGGCCGCTTCCTGCAAGTGAGCCGGGTGGTGTACGGCGACTACGACGCCGACAAGCAGATCGTCACCTTCCACTCGAACTACACGGACGGCATGGTGGCCGAACTGAACGGCACCTTCCCCGCCGCCCTGTTCGGCAACGCCAACTTCGCCTCGCTGTCGCAGGGCACCTGGGTCTCGAGCGACCTGCAGCGCGACGCGCGCACGGGCGGGCCGGATACCTGGCCCCATTTCGTCTCGCTGCAGATCCGCGCGGGCGTGATGGTGCCGCTGAGCTGCAACGGCGCGCTGACGTCCTGCATGTTCATCAACGACAACCTGCCGCGGCTGTGGAACGCGGACATCGTGCGCCTGATCGAGGACGTGGCCGAGCGCGCCTGGAGCGCCGTCGAGCGGGTGCGCGCGGAAGACGCGCTGCGCCTGGCCGACCGCCGCAAGGACGAATTCCTCGCGATGCTGGCGCACGAGCTGCGGAATCCGCTGGCGCCGATCGCCGCGGCCGCCCAGCTCCTGAACATGGGACCGCCGGACGGCGCCCGCGTGGAGCGCACCAGCGCCATCATCGCGCGCCAGGTGGCGCACATGACGGGCCTGATCGACGATTTGCTGGACGTCTCGCGCGTCACGCGCGGCCTGGTGGTGCTGGCGCGCGACGAGGTCGACCTGCGCAGCGTGGTGGCCGACGCCGTCGAGCAGGTGCGCCCGCTGATCGAGGGACGCCGCCACCAGCTCGAGCTGCACGTCGCGCCGGCGCCGGACGCCGCCTTCGTGCAGGGCGACTACAAGCGCCTCGTGCAGATCCTGGCCAACCTGCTCAACAACGCCGCCAAGTACACCCCGGAAGGCGGCCGTCTGGCCGTCTGGATGGGCGTCAGCAACGACCAGGTGCTGGTGAGCGTGTCGGACACCGGCATCGGCATCTCGGCCGAACTGCTGCCCACCGTGTTCGACCTGTTCTCCCAGGCCGAACGCACGCCGGACCGCGCCCAGGGCGGCCTGGGACTGGGACTGGCCCTGGTGAAGAGCCTCGTCGAACTGCACGGCGGCATGGTGACGGTGACGAGCGAAGGCCGCAACAAGGGCAGCGAATTCACGGTGCGCCTGCCGCGCCTGCGCACCCGTACCGCGCCAGCGGCGTGCGGCACCGCGGCCTGCGCCGGGGCCGGCAGCGCCACGCGCAGCCTGAACCTGATGCTGGTGGACGACAACGTCGACGCCGCCATGACCCTGGGCCTGCTGCTGGAATCGGCCGGCCATGCGGTAACGGTGCTGCACAATCCCGCCGACGCGCTGGCGCGCGCGGGAGAAGCGCGCTACGACGCCTTCCTGCTCGACATCGGCCTGCCCGGCATGAACGGCTACGAACTGGCGCGCCGCCTGCGCAAGGTGCCGGGCGCGGAGCATGCGACGCTGGCCGCGATCACGGGCTACGGCCAGCAATCGGACCAGGCCAGCGCGGCGTATGCGGGCTTCGACAGCTACTTCGTCAAACCGGTGGATGCGGACAGGTTGTTCGCGCTGCTGGGGCAGGTGGCCGCGAAAATATAACAACGATAAGACAACGTCGTCCCTGCGCAGGCAGGGACCCAATCTTGCAGGCGCTGTCGTACGGCTTGCAGATTGGGTCCCCGCCTGCGCGGGGACGACGTTGTTTCGGGTGCGGCGGTTTTGCCGTTACTGCGGATCCGCCTGCGGCGCCTGCTCCTGCGCCACGAACTCGCGCGGCTGGAAGTCGTCGAGCAGGTCGAACACGCCCACCGATTCCACGTGCGAGGTATGCGGGAACATGTTCGCCACGCCCGCCTTGCTCATCACGTAGCCGGCGCGGTGCGTCAGGATGCCGGCGTCGCGCGCCAGCGTCGACGGGCTGCATGACACATAGACGATTCGCTTGGGCATCAGGTCCGGATTGGTCTGGCGCAGCTCGGCCAGCGCCAGCGCCAGGGCGACGGCGCCATCGCGCGGCGGGTCGACCAGCATGCGGTCGAACTTGCCCAGTGCCACCAGGTCGTCCTTCGTCACTTCGAACAGGTTGCGGGTGTAGAACGTGGTCTTGGCATCCAGGCCGTTGGCGCGGGCGTTTTCCAGCGCGCGCGTGGTCAGGGCCGTGCTGCCTTCGATGCCCACCACTTCGCGCGCCTGCGTCGCCAGCGGCAGCGTGAAGTTGCCCAGGCCGCAGAACAGGTCGGCCACGCGCTCGTCCTTCTGCACGTCCAGCAGGCGCAAGGCCTTCTGCACCAGCAGGCGGTTGATCTGGTGGTTCACCTGGGTGAAATCGGTCGGCTTGAACGGCATCCTGATGCCGAACTCCGGCAGCGTGTAGTACAGCTCCTTGTAGGCGGGATCGTTCTGCGCCGGATAATACGGCGCGGCCGTGTCCGGACCCTTCGGCTGCAGCCACCAGTGGATGTTCCACTTGTCGGCGAAGGCCTTCACCAGCACCTCGTCGGCCGGCGACAGGGGCGCCATGATGCGCAGCACGAGCACGGTGCTCTCCTCGCCCACGGCGACCTCGATCTGCGGCATCTGCTGGTAGATCGACAAGGAGCCGATCAGTTCGCGCAGCGGCACCAGCATGGCCGACAGGTGGTCCGGCAGGATCTCGCAGCTGGTCATGTCAGCCACGTAGGACGAATGGCGCTCGTGGAAGCCCACCAGCATGCCGCCCTTCTTGGCGACGTGGCGGACCGACAGGCGCGCGCGGTAGCGGTAGTCCCAGGTCGGGCCGTACATCGGGCGCATGATGTTCTCGGCCTTCGTCTTCCCGATGTGCCACAGATTATCTTCCAGCACGCGCTGCTTCATCGCCACCTGGGCGCTCGGCTCCAGGTGCTGCATCGAGCAGCCGCCGCAATGCCAGAAGTGCGGGCATTTCGGCTCGACGCGCATCGACGTCGCCTTCTGCAGCGTGACCATGCGGCCCGACTCCCAGTTCTTCTTCTTGCGCAGGGTCTCGAAGCTGACGCGTTCGCCCGGCAGCGCGCCTTCGACGAAGATCACCTTGCCCGGCGTGCCGTCCTCGTTCTCCAGGTGGCCGACGCCGCGCGCGTCCATGTCGAGGGATTTGATGTTGATGAAGGTTTCTTGCATGGTCGTGAAGAAGGGATTCGGAGTGGATCGCAATCGGTAGGACGGCCCGCACTCTCGGCACGTCGCCCCTGCGCAGGCAGGGGCCCAATTTTGCTCGACGAAGCCGGGACGCGAACGGTGCGACTGCGGTAACCAAATTGGGTCCCCGCCTGCGCGGGGACGACGGTTTTGGGGCCGTCAATAAAAACGGGCCTTTCCCGGCCCGGCGGGCATCATAACAAGGAATCGCGCACGACGCCACGGGCAGCCATGGCCCGCTTGAGCTTGACGAGGGCTTCCTGCTGGATCTGGCGCACCCGCTCGCGCGTCACGCCCATCTCCTCGGCCAGGGTTTCCAGCGTGGCCGGGTCGTCGTTGTCCAGGCCGAAGCGGCGCATCACGACCACGCGCTGCTTGTCCGGCAGCTTCTGCAGCCAGTCGCGCACCAGGAGCGTCATCTCGTGCTGCTCGGCGTGGGCGTCCGGGCTGACGTCGCCCTCGTCCGGCAGCATGTCCATCAGGCTGCTCTGCGGGTCGTTGTCGAGCGGGGCATCAAGCGAGGTCGCGTGCTCGGACAGCGCCAGGATGTCCTGCACTTCCTCGACGGGGCGCCCGACCAGGCTGGCGATGTCCTCGGCGCCCGCTTCCTTGCCGTCGTGGTGCTGGGCCTCGAGGTGGTACTTGGCGCGCAGCACCTGGTTCAGCTCGCGCACCATGTGCACGGGCAGCCGCACCGTGCGCGCCTGGTTCATGATGGCGCGCTCGATGCTCTGGCGGATCCACCAGGTCGCGTAGGTCGAGAAGCGGAAGCCGCGCTCCGGCTCGAACTTGTCGATCGCGCGCATCAGGCCGATGTTGCCTTCCTCGATCAGGTCGAGCAGCACGACGCCGCGGTTGATGTAGTGCTTGGCGATGGAGACGACGAGGCGCAGGTTATGCTCGATCATCTTCTGGCGCGCGGCGAAGTCGCCGGACTTGGCCAGCGTCGCGTAATGCACTTCCTCCTCGGCCGACAGCAGCGGCTTGGCGCCAATGCGGTTCAGGTAGTGCTGGGTGGTGTCGGTCGCGAGTTCGGCCTGCAGTACGTGCTTGAGCTCGTCTGCGCCGTCGAGCGGCGCATTGTCGGCCGCGCCCGCGAGCGTATCGCCGGGGCGCTCGCCGCCCTCCTCCGCCTCGTCCGGCAGGTCGTCCGGATCATCCGGCACATCTGGTTCGAGTGGATCGGGCGGCGGTTTCATGGGCGTCCCTAGCGGCTGGGCAGGAACTTGGCCGGATCGACCGGCTTGCCCTGCTGGCGTATTTCGAAATGCAGTTTGACCGTGTCGGTGTCCGAATTGCCCATTTCCGCGATCACCTGGCCCTTGGTCACGTTCTGACCTTCCTTGACCACGATCGTTCGGTTATGTGCATAAGCCGACAACAGGCTGTTGCTGTGCTTGACGATCACGAGATTACCATAACCGCGGATGCCGCTGCCCGCATACATCACCTTGCCGGACCCGGCGGCCATCACTTGCTGGCCCAGCCTGCCCGCGATGTCGATACCCTTGTTCTTGCCTTCGTCGAAGGTGGCGATGATGCGGCCGTCGGACGGCCACATCCAGCTCAGTTTCTCGTCGTCGCTGGCGGTGACGGTGCTGCCGGCGGCGATGCCGGTGACCTTTTCCGCCTTCGGATTGTCTTCCTTCTGGGCCAGCGCGGTGTCGCTGTACGGCTTCTTGGCGCCGCTCGGCTCGGTCTTCTTCGGCACCGCGGCCGGCTTGTCGGCGCCCGGCATGGCGATCGGGTTCGTCACGACGGTATTCCCGCCCCGCTCCGGCGGCCCCACCTTCAGCACCTGGCCAACCTTGATGTCGTCCGGATCGGAAAGATTGTTCCAGGCCACCAGGTCGCGGTAGTTCTGGCCGTGGTCCAGCGCGATGCGCAACAGGGTGTCGCCGCGGCGCACGGTATAGGTGCCGGCGGCATCCGGGCGGGTGTCCTCGGCCGGCGGCGCGGCGGGACGCGGGCGCGAAATGGCGACGGACGAGGTCGGACGATCGATCACGGGGGCGACGCGGGTCTCGGTACTGCAGGCGGACAGCACGCCAAGACTAAGGGTCAACAGGGCTAAGCGGGGCGTTGGTTTCATTCTCTCTTAATTCTGTTACAACATTCTGGCATTCAGGCAATGCCTGGCCGCAGCGGAACGAAATGGCAGCTTTCCAGGGTTTCGCTGGTCCATTCCGACTTGCCGGTGCGGGTAATACGCTGCAGGTGCTGGACCTGCGCGCCGACGGGGGCCACGAGGCGGGCACCGATGGCCATCTGCTCGAGCAATGCGCGCGGCACGTCGAGTCCGGCCGCCGCGAGGATGATGCCGTCGAACGGGGCCACCTGCGGGAGCCCAAGCATACCATCTCCGTACTGTAAACGCAGGTTAGCGATACGCAAGGGGCGTAAATTCGCCTTGGCGAGCTCGTGCAGCGGCTTGATCCGCTCGATCGAATACACCTCTTTCGCCACGCAGGCCAGCACGGCGGCCTGGTAGCCGCAGCCGGTGCCGATCTCGAGCACGCGCTCCAGCGGGCGTCCGCTGCCCTTCAGCAGCTCGATCATGCGCGCCACGATATAGGGCTGCGAAATCGTCTGGTTATGGCCGATCGGCAGCGATACGTCGGTATAGGCCTGGGCCGACAGCGCCTCCTCGATGAACAGGTGGCGCGGCACGGTTTCCAGCGCCACCAGCACTTGCGGATCCTTCACGCCCTGGCGTGCCACGCGCGCGGCCATGGCGCGGCGCGGCGCCTCGGTGGCCATCAGGTCGGACCGGGCCAGCGTCTGCTGGGGCTGCTGCGGCTGCACGCCGGCCGGCGGCTTGGGCGCGCCCGGTGCCTGGCCAGCCTGGTTCGAGCGGGCGTTCTGGGTCGCCGTCTGCGGCGTGGCCACGGGCGCCGGCGCAGCAGGCTTTCGCGTCGTCCCGCCCGTCACCGACGACAGGGGCAAGGGAAAATTGCTGCGCTTCTCGCTCATCCCAGCCCCCGCCGCAGCAAGTCGAGCTGTTCGCGGTGCGTGAGGTCGACCTGCAACGGGGTGATCGACACGTTGCCGCTGGCCGTCGCATGGAAATCGGTGCCCTCGCCCGCATCGCGGCAGGCACCGGGCGCGCCGATCCAGTAGATCTCGCGGCCGCGCGGGTCCTGGCCGCGGATCACGGGCTCGGACTGGTGGCGCCGGCCCAGCCGGGTCGGCACCAGCGCACCCATGTTTTCATACGGCAAATTAGGGATGTTCACGTTCAGCAGGAACGGCGACTCGATCAGGTCGAAGCGGCGCTGCACGATGTCGCGCGCCACGCGGGCCGCCGACTCCACCTCGGACCAGCCGCCGTGCACCTGGGAAAAGGCGATCGCGGGGATACCAAACAGATAAGCCTCGGTCGCGGCCGCCACGGTGCCCGAATACAGCGTGTCGTCGCCCATGTTCTGGCCGTTGTTGATGCCGGAAACGACGAGGTCCGGGCGATAGTCGAGCAGCCCCGTCAGCGCGATGTGCACGCAGTCCGTCGGGGTGCCGTTGACGAAATAAAAACCGTTGGCAGCCTTCGACACCGACAGCGGACGGTCCAGCGACAGCGAATTGGACGCGCCCGAGCGGTTGCTGTCGGGAGCGACCACCACGATGTCGGCGACCGGCGCAAGCGCATCGGCCAGGGCCTGGATGCCAGGGGCAAGATAGCCGTCGTCGTTACTGATAAGGATACGCATGCCGCGATTTTACCTGAAGCAACGGCCAGTTCGCCCCATCGTGCTGCACATTTATTGCACAACTGCGCCGGCCGCGCCGGCCGGCGCCGCGTCCGCGACAGGCCTTCAGCCGGCGACCAGCGGCCGGCCGACGGCCGCCTCGATCAGCGCGCCTTCGAGGGACGAGACCTCGTCCTGGGTGAAGGCCAATAACGCGTCCTTGTCGCCTTCCTGGAGGTACACCTGCTTGATCATCGCGGCCGCCCGCCGCCGTAGCGGATGCGCCACACTCGGGCGCAGGACGCGGCTGCGCAGGCTGTCGGCCAGGGCACGCGCTTCCCGGGGACTGCGGCTGTCGATCAGTTCCTGCAGGCGCGACAGGGCCTCGTCGAGCACGTCGGTCCCCGCCGCCGTGCCGTTGCCGGCCGCGCCGGGGCCCGGCGCCTCGCTGCCGGCGGCTCCACTGCTCCCGGCCGGCACGTCGCCGGCACGGCGCGCGCCCGGATGGCCGCGCTTGCCCTCTTCCATCGCGTGCAAGCCCGCTTCCAGCGCGATCACGTGCTGCTCGATGCGGCGCGCCGCCTCCAGTTCGCCGTGCTGGCCCAGGTACAGGTGGCCCAGGCGCGCCAGCTCGCGCACCATGCTCGAGGCCTGCGGATCGGCGGCGCGCCGGCGTAGCGCCTCGGCCGCCTGCAGCAGGCGCACCTCGGCCAGGGGACGCCAGGGGAAATGGCCCGGTTCCAGCCATTCGAGCAAGGCTTCGATGCCGCGCAGCGGACCCAGGCGGTCGCCCTGGCCCGGATGCGCGCGTCCGCACGGCAGCGGCGCCCCCAGGATGGCGGCCTGCGGCAACTGCACCTCGTCGAGGTAGCTGTCCAGCGTCACGCTGGCCAGTCCGTAGCTTTCGCCCAGCATCTTTTCCAGCGTGGCCTGGTAGCCGCGCACGCCGCGGCCCGCGTCGCCCAGGCGCCAGCGGCGCCGTCCCTCGCCCGCCGCCTCCACCGGCGCGGGCAGCGGATAGACCAGCAGCGGGCGCTGTTCGTCCTCGTGGCTGCAGCGGTAGTCGAGGGCGCGTGCCACCACGCCACGCAGGCCGTCCAGGCTGCGCGGGTCGGGCGTGAACAGGCCCACCATCTTGTCCGGCAGGAGCGCCGTGCACACGCTGGCCGCCGCCGAGCGTCCGCTGCGGCAGTCGATCAGCACGTGGGTAAAGCGCCCGGCCAGGCGCGCGGCGAAGGCGCGGAACAGCCCCGGACAGGCGCCGAACAGGCCGTCCCAGTCAAGCCGGTCGACGCGTTCGCCGTAGCTGTCGTCCAGGCGCCCGGCGCGCATCAGGTACAGGGGGCGGCTGTCGTCGACGCGTTCGATGTAGTCGTCCCAGTCGAGGGCGTCGAGCACGCGCGCGGCCTGCGCGGCGGCCGCGCCGTCGGTGTCGCGCAGCGGCTGCGCATGGGAGGCTGCCCGGTCCAGGCCCGCGCGGCAGGCTTCGAACAGTTCGAGCACGCCGCCGCGCAGGTTGCCGGACGCCTGGCTGGTGGCGCCGAAATAATGGTGCAGGCCGGGCGCTTCGAGGTCCCAGTCGATCATGAGCACGGGTGTCCTCGCCCCTTCGCGCCCGGCCAGCAGCCAGGCCGCGTGCACGAGGGCCAGGCTGCGCGCGGGGGCGCTGTCGTAGGAATAGAACGTCGTCACTTGGCCTGCGGATGCGTCCGGTCTTGCGGTGATGCGGTTGGTTTCCATAGGGCTCCTCATTTTTTGGGGAAGGTAGGATCCGGTATCTCGCGCCATGGCGGTGGGACATCGGGGAGCACGAATTGGTTGCAGTCATGCCCCGGCGGCGTGCACTTTTTCAGGTACTGGTAGTGGGTGACGATCCGCCTGACCATCTTGGCGATGTCGGGCAGGAATTCCGGGTTCGACTTCAAGTCGGCCGTCGCCATCGTGAAGCGGGAGAAGTCGACGTAGAACGAGGCGTCGCTGACCTGGGGCGGCAGGCGCTCCGGGTGCTGGGTCATGATCACCGGGATGATCAGCCGGCTGGGCAGCGGATACCAGGTGGCGCGCTCCGCTTCGAGCAGGCGCATGGCGGCATACTCGCGCCGCGTGTATGCGTGGGCCTCGTACTTCGGGGTATAGATCAGCACCATGCAGACGCTCTCGCACATCGCGCGCGCGATCTTGCGGTCGAGGTCGTCGCCGCCGCCGAGCTGCTCGGAATCGATGAACAATTCGTCCTCGTCGTCGAAATACGGCTCGAGATAGCAGCGCAGCGCATCGACCAGCGTGGTCTTGAAGCGCTGCATGAGCTCGTGCCGGCCATGGGCATAGCTGAAAAAACAGCCGTACCGGATCGTCATCGCCTCTCCTTCCATTCATCTACCGCTGGGACTGGAAGACTCTAGCAACTCACCCGTGCTGCATGTTGCGGGAGCGCAGAAGGCCGGACGGGCCCATAATGCGATGTTTACGTAGTCGATAACAGGGAGAGAAACATGAAAGCCATCGTCTGCAAGAACTGGGGACCGCCGGACAGCCTGGTGCTGGAAGACGTGCCGGACCCGCGACCGGGCCCGGACGAGGTCCTGGTCGAGGTCCGCGCCGCCGGCGTCAATTTCCCCGACGTGCTGACCGTGCAAGGCAAATACCAGATCAAGCCGCCGCTGCCTTTTACTCCGGGCAACGAGTTCGCCGGCATCGTGCGGACCGTCGGGCCGGGCGTCACGGCCTTTGCCCCGGGCGACCGCGTGATCGGCTTCACCCGCACGGGCGCCTTCGCCGAACTGGCGCTGGCGCCCGTGTCCACGCTGGTGCCCATGCCCGCCGTCCTGGACTTCGACGTCGCCGCCGCCGTCACCCTCACCTACGGCACGGCGCACCATGCGCTGGCCGACCGCGGGGCACTGCGGCCGGGCGAAACGCTGCTCGTGCTGGGCGCGGCCGGCGGCGTCGGCCTCGCTGCGGTCGAGCTCGGCAAGGCGCTGGGCGCGCGCGTGATCGCGGCGGCAGCGGGCGCCGACAAGCTGGCCGTGTGCCGCGACTCTGGCGCCGACGTCCTGATCGACTACGAGCGCGAGGACCTGCGCGCGGCACTCCGCGCCGCCACCGACGGCCGCGGGCCGGACGTGATCGTCGATCCGGTCGGCGGCATCTACAGCGAACCGGCGCTGCGCTCGATCGCCTGGCGCGGACGCCACCTCGTGATCGGCTTCGCCAACGGCGCGATCCCGCAGGTGCCGTGGAACGTCGTGCTGCTCAAGGGCGCCTCGGTGGTGGGCGTGTTCTGGGGCGATTTCCAGCGCAAGGAGCCGCAGGCCAATGCGGCGGCGATGCGCACGCTGCTGGACTGGATGGCGGAAGGGAAGCTGCGTCCGCTGGTGTCGAAGCGCTATGCGCTGGCGGATACGGCGCGGGCGCTGGAGGACATGGCGGCGCGGCGGGTCACGGGCAAGGTCGTCATCGCGCCTTGATCAGGTCCGGGGCAAGACCCGGCTGATCGACGGCAGGCAACTCCGGGGTCAGAGCCCTTTGAAAAGCAACACCGGGCCCTGCCCCCTGCGGGCCAGCTTCAAACAGCCGGCGGCAGGTTCTTGAAGAAGTCGATGACCTCTTCCTGCACCCGCGTACGCTTGAACGGCGGCAGGCTCTGCCAGATGCGGCGGCCGTAGGGCTTGCTGATCACGCGCGGGTCGCACAGCATCAGCACGCCGCGGTCGTCGACGTCGCGGATCAGGCGGCCGGCGCCCTGCTTCAGGTTGATGATGGCTTCCGGCAGCGTGTGGTGGACGAAGCCGTTCATGCCCTTCTTTTCCATCACTTCGATGCGCGCGGCCAGCACCGGGTCGTCTGGCGGGGCGAACGGCAGCTTGTCGATGATGACGAGCGACAGCGCCTCGCCGCGCACGTCCACGCCTTCCCAGAAGCTCTGGCTGCCCACCAGCACGGCATTGCCGGCGTTGCGGAAGGAATCGAGCAGCTCGGTACGGCCGCGCTCGCCCTGCACGAACAGGGGGAAGTCCAGGCCGCGGTCGGCGAATTCCTGGCGCAGGCGCTCGGCCACGCGGTTGACGGCGCGGATCGTCGTGCACAGGAAGAAGGTGCGCCCGCCGGCCGCCTCGATCACGGGCAGCGCCATGTCGACGACGGCGTCCGTATAGCCCATCGTGTTCGGCTCCGGCAGCCCGGTCGGCACGTACAGGATGCCCTGCTCCGGATAATTGAAGGGGCTGGGCCAGGTGTGGGCCGGCTCGCCCGTCATGCCGAGCTGTGCCGTGAAATGCTTGAAGTCGTTCTTCACGGCCAGCGTCGCCGACGTGAAGATCCAGCTGCGCGGCGCGCCGGCGCGCTGGCCGGCGAAGATCGGCGCGATCGACAGCGGCGTCTTGTGCAGCTGCAGCGCGGAGGCGAAGGCCTCGACCCACAGCACGGCATCGTCGCCCTCGATTTCCTTGCCCTTCTTCGGCTCGGACTTCCAGGCCTTGTACTGCTCCAGCAGTTCGACGGCGCGCACGCGGCACTGTTCCAGCGTCTCGGCGCGCTCGGCGTTTTCTTCCAGCACGTCGATCAGGCCTTCGAGTTCTTCCTTCAGCTTTTCCAGCGCGGGGAAGAACCCGGAATCCGGCGCGATCTGGGGCAGCGACAGGCGCGTGCCGCTATCCGGGAAAGTCAGGCGCAGGTCGCGCGCCGCCTTTTCCACCGTCGTCACGGCCTTGGCCCAGTCGACGCCGGCGCGCGCATGCGCCAGGCCCTCCGCCAGCACGTCGCGGCACAGTTCCAGCACCTGGGAGGTCGAGACGGAGGTGCCGAAGAACAGCGTGGCCACTTCCGGCAGCTGGTGCGCCTCGTCGAAGATGATGGTATTGGCCGACGGCAGCAGCTCGGCCATGCCGCCTTCCTTCAGTGCCACGTCGGCGAAGAACAGGTGGTGGTTGACGACGACGACGTCCGCCTGCTGCGCCTCGCGGCGCGCCTTCATCACGAAGCAATCCTGGTAGTACTGGCATTCCTGGCCCAGGCAGTTCTCGCGCGTGGACGTCACCAGGTTCCAGACCGACGCCGTTTCCGGCACCTTGGTCAGCTCGGACTTGTCGCCCGACTGGCTCATCTTGACGAAGCGCGAGATCTCGCGCAGGTGGCCGACGTCGTCGCGCGAGGTCAGGCGCCCGTTCGACAGCGTGCGCTCCAGGTGGTAGTGGCAGACGTAGTTCGAGCGGCCCTTGAGCAGCGCCACCGAGACGGGCGCGCGCAGCGCGGCGCGCACGTTCGGGATGTCGCGCGAGAACAATTGGTCCTGCAGGTTCTTGGTGCCCGTCGAGACGATGGTCTTGCCGCCCCACAGCAGGGCCGGCACCAGGTAGGCGAAGGTCTTGCCCGTGCCGGTGCCCGCTTCGGCGATCAGCGTGCCCTGGGTGCCGATGGCGTGCGCGATGGCCTTGGCCATCTCGGTCTGCGACTGGCGCGGCTTGAAGCTGCCGACGGCGGGCGCGAGTGGGCCGCCGGCGCCGAAGATGCGGTCGACCTCGGCATCGTACTTGCCGGGCGCCTGCTCGGGCGCCGTGCCGGCGGTGTCGGGAGAAAGCGGTGCGCCGGCATCGAGGCCGGCTTGAGGAAGATGGTCGGTCAAGGGAAAGCGGAATTCGATCAGGCCGGAACGTCCGGCACCAGCTGCATTTTCAGCAGCGTGATGTGGTCCTTCAGCTGCAGCTTGCGCTTTTTCAGGCGGCGCAGCTGCAATTGATCGGTGTGACCGTCACGGGTCAGCATGTCTATGACAGCGTCGAGGTCGCGGTGTTCCACGTCGAGTTCAATAATGCGGCGCTGGATCTCCTGGACGTCGATCATGTCAATTCCGAACAATATCTAAAGGCTGGGGTGGGAGGGATGCGCGGTCCGCCAAGCCGTGGCGGAGCGGCTCCTGGGCATTAGCGTCTTGCAATTACCGGCTTGCAACTATAGTGCAACTCGGTGCATAGTTTAATCTACCCCGCCGTTGCCGCCAACAAAGATCGGCAAGGCGGCCCCGGAAAGCGACGCTTTGGTCCCTTATTTTCCATGGTTTCATGATGCCGTATAAAATCGAAGCAGGCACCGCCCAGCACATCGGCAACCGGCCCCGCCAGAACGACCGGGCCGCCTTGATGAAAGGCGCCTGGGCGCCGGGCTATGTGCTGGCCGTCCTGTCCGACGGCATCGGCGGCGCGGACGCGTCCGAACAGGTGCTGCACACGGCCAGGCAGGTATTCGACGCGTTCAAGCCCGGCGACCGCCCCTCCATCGCGCGCCTGCACCAGTTGCTGCGCGACATCGTCCAGGAAACCCACCTGGTCATCAAGATGAATGCGGTGACGACGCAGGCCGAGGCCCACGCCAGCTTCGTCGGCCTCGTATTGACGCCGCACGGCGAGGCGGCCTGGACGCACGTGGGGGATTCCCGCCTGTACCACTTCCGGGACGGCAGCTGCGTGGCCCGCACCGGGGACGCGGCCTATGTCGAGCACCTCGTGTCGAGCGACCGCCTGCCGCCGGACGCGGCCAGGAACCACCGCAAGTCCAAGCTGCTGCTGAATGTCCTGGGTAATAGCCGCAAGGAACCGTTCATCACGGTCGGCCACCATGCCGGCCTGGCGGCGGGCGACGTCTTCCTGCTGTGCTCCGACGGTTTGTGGCACTTCTTCACCGACGCCGAGCTGGGCGCCGTCACGGCCCGCAACACGCCGCGCCAGGCGTCCGGGAGGCTCATCGACAAGGCCGGCGAACGCTCGCAAGGCAAGGGCGGCAACTGCACGATGGCGATCGTGAAACTCGTCGACGCTGCGTAGGAAGGACGCCGCACCCTCCCTGCGCACGCCACATCATTTGCCGGCAGCCGCGTCCTTGGCCTTCTGCTCCGCTTCCTTCGCTTCCTTGGCCGCGCGCTCGGCCTTGCGCTGTGCCACCTTGGCCTGGCGCTGCTCGGACTCGGCCTTGCGCTGCTCGTAGTTGCGGACGTTCTCGGCGCGCTTGCCCGCCTCCTGCGCTGCCTTGCGCTCGTCCGCCTGCACCCGCTTGGCGTGGTCGGCCTGGCGCTTGGCCAGCGTCGGCGTCGGCGGGGCGGCCGGCGGCTTCGGCTCCGCCGTGGGTTTCGGCGGCTGGGCGGCGAGCTCGGCTTCCTTCTCCTGGAAGCGGCGCTCGGCCTCGGCCACCTGGCGGTCGCGGCTCTCGACGATGGCTTCGCGCTTGAAGCGCTGGGCCTGCACCTCGATGGCGCGCTGGGCCGCCAGCGCCGTGCGGCGCTGTTCCTTGGCCTCGTCCAGGCAATTATTCACGAAGAACTTGGCATAGCAGACGGTGATCCGGGCATTGAAGCGGGCCTCGATGCCGGCACGCTCGCGCGCCACGGCGGCCAGCTGCTGGTCGGCCTCGGCGACCGAGGTCACGGGCGGGGGCGGCGTCTCGTGCGGCACGGCCTCGGGGGTCGTACCGCAGGCGGCCAGCAGCATCGTCAGGCTCAGGGCCAGGATGCTGCCGATGGAAAAACGGTTAATCATCGGTTCCTCTTGGTGGGCATCAATCAAACATCGCCGTACAGGCATCAGGCCAGCGCATCGGCGGCGCCGCGGCGGTCGGCCAGCATGTACTCGCGCGACTGCATCTCGATGATACGCGACACGGTGCGGTGGAACTCGTTCGACATCGCGCCTTCCGTGTACAGCTGCTCGGGCTCGACCTCGGCCGACATGATCAGCTTGACCTTGTGGTCGTAGAACACGTCGATCAGCCAGGTGAAGCGGCGCGCCTCGGACGACATCGACGCGGACATGCGCGGCACGGCCGACAGGATCACGGTGTGGAACTGGCTGGCCAGTTCCAGGTAGTCGTTCTGCGAGCGGGGGCCGCCGCACAGGGTGGCGAAGTCGAACCAGATGACGCCGCCCGCCTTCCTCAGCGCCTTCAGCTCGCGCTGCTCGATGCGCACGCGCGGATCCTCGTCGGCCGTATCGGCCACCTTGGCGAAGGTGTCGCGCAGGGCCTTGTCGGCGCTGGCGCCCAGCGGCGTGTAGTAGGCCTGCACCTGCTCGAGCGCGCGGTGGCGGTAGTCGATGCCGGCATCGACGTTCAGCACGTCCAGCTTGTCCTTGAGCAGCGCGATGGTCGGCAGCATGCGGTCGCGGTGCAGGCCGTCCGGGTACAGCGTGTCCGGGTCGTAGTTCGACGTCATCACGAAGGAGACGCCGTACTCGAACAGCTTGGACAGCAGGTTGTACATGATCATCGCGTCGGCGACGTCGCTGACGTGGAATTCGTCGAAGCAGATCAGGCGGTATTTCTTGGCGATGCGCTTGGCGACTTCGACCAGCGGATCCTCGACGCCCTTCAGTTCGTCGAGCTGGCGGTGCACCGCGCGCATGAATTCGTGGAAGTGCAGGCGCGTCTTGCGCACCACGGGCACGACCGAATAGAAGCTGTCCATGAGGAAGGACTTGCCGCGTCCGACCCCGCCCCACATGTAGACGCCGCGGGGCACCTCGGGACGGTTGAGCAGGCGCTTGAGCGTGGACGAGCGCTGCGACTTGTACTGCACCCACTCGTCATAGGCCTGCTGCAGGCGGTCGACGGCGCGCTGCTGCGCGGCATCGGACTTGAATCCGCGCTCGGTCAGCGCGTGCTGGTAATACTCTTGGACGTTCATGGGATGGACAACATAAAAATGTGGGGTGGACGGCGACGCCGTCCACCCCACGCCCGGTCATGCGGCCGGGATTAGAAGTTCAGCGAACGCTTGTCGACGGCGAGCGCGGCTTCCTTGGTCGCTTCCGACAGCGTCGGGTGCGCATGGCAGATGCGGGCGATGTCTTCGGCCGAGGCCTTGAACTCCATCGCGACCACGGCTTCCGAGATCAGCTCGGAAGCGACCGGGCCGACGATGTGCACGCCCAGGATCTCGTCGGTGGCGGCATCGGCGATGACCTTGACCATGCCGGTGGTGTCGCCCAGCGCGCGCGCACGGCCGTTGGCCATGAACGGGAAGGTGCCGGCCTTGTAGGCCACGCCGTCCTTCTTGAGCTGCTCTTCGGTGCGGCCGACCCACGCGATTTCCGGCGAGGTGTAGATCACCCACGGGATGGTGTTGAAGTTGACGTGGCCATGCTGGCCGGCGATGCGCTCGGCCACCGCGACGCCCTCTTCTTCCGCCTTGTGCGCCAGCATCGGGCCGCGCACGACGTCGCCCACCGCCCAGATGCCCGGCACGCCGGTGCGGCACTCGTCGTCCACGGCGATGAAGCCGCGCTCGTCGAGCTGCAGGCCGACCTTGTCGAAGCCCAGGCCGTTGGTGTTCGGCACGCGGCCGATCGAGACGATCAGGCGGTCGAACGTGGCGGTCTGCGCCGCGCCCGTCGCATCGGCGTATTCCACAGTGACGTTGTTGTCGCCCTTGGTGATGTTACCGATCTTCACGCCCAGGTGGATGGCCAGGCCCTGCTTGGTGAAGGCCTTGTGCGCTTCCTTGGCGATCTGCTGGTCGACGGCGCCCAGGAAGGTCGGCAGGCCTTCCAGCACGGTGACCTGCGCACCGACGCGGCGCCACACGGAACCCATCTCCAGGCCGATCACGCCGGCGCCGATCACGCCCAGCTTGGCCGGGACGGCGTCGATCGCCAGCGCGCCCGTGTTCGACAGGATGATCTTCTCGTCGAACGGTGCGTTCGGCAGTTCGCGCGGGTTCGAGCCGGTGGCGACGATGACGTTCTTGGCGCTGATGGTGTCCGTGGTCGGACCGGTCACGTTGATGGTGAAGCCCTCGCCTTCCTTGCCCGCGAAGGTGCCGCGGCCGTGGAAGAAGGTGACCTTGTTCTTCTTGAACAGGTAGACGATGCCGTCGTTGTTGGCCTTGACGACGCCATCCTTGCGCTTGAGCATCTGCGCCAGGTCCAGCTCCAGGCCCGACACGTTGATGCCGTGTTCCTTGAAGGCGTGGCCGGCGTGCTCGAAGTGCTCCGACGACTGCAGCAGCGCCTTCGACGGGATGCAGCCGACGTTGGTGCAGGTGCCGCCCAGGGCCGGACCGCCCTTGGCATTGACCGCATCGTCGATGCAGGCGGTCTTGAAGCCCAGCTGGGCTGCGCGGATGGCGGCGACGTAGCCGCCAGGACCGCCGCCGATCACGACGACGTCGAATTGTTTTTCAGTGCTCATCAATCGATTCCTTTATGGACCCACCGTCGCCCCTGCGGAGGCGTGCTAGTGCCACTGGCACTATCACCCCAATTGTTCGGCATGGCCGGCAACTTAGATCCCCGCCTGCGCGGGGACGACGTGCATGGGTTTTCGTATTCGTTCGATCGTACCGGCCGATCACTCTTCCGGCACGAAGATCCACAACAACAGGTAAATCACCGCACCGAATCCGAAGGTAATGGTGAACAGCGTGAACACGAGGCGCCAGATCCAGGCCTCGACGCCCGAGGCCACAGCCAGGCCGCCGCACACGCCGCTGAGCCAGCGGTCGGTGCGCGAGCGCCGCAGCGCGTTCAGCTCGGCGGCGAAGCTGCCGTCGCCGGCCGCCGTCTTGTTCAGGTTCACGCGTTCCGAGGCCAGGACTTTCGCCTTGGCCTGTTCGAATTCGGCGTCGGTCAGGGCGCCGGCCTGGTGCAGTTCGTGCAAACGCTTGATTTCATCGGAGATCATGGTCTTCCTCCATCAGACAACACAACACGGCACCGGGCACGGGCCCTTCCCAGCGGCGAATTACAGGTCGAGCAGCAGGCGGGCCGGATCTTCCAGCGCTTCCTTCATGGCGACCAGGCCCAGGACGGCTTCGCGGCCGTCGATGATGCGGTGGTCGTACGACATCGCCAGGTAGTTCATCGGGCGGATCACGATCTGGCCGTTTTCCACCACGGCGCGGTCCTTGGTCGCGTGCACGCCCAGGATAGCCGACTGCGGCGGGTTGATGATCGGGGTCGACAGCATCGAGCCGAACACGCCGCCGTTCGAGATCGAGAACGTACCGCCGGTCAGGTCTTCCAGGGTCAGCTTGCCGTCCTTGGCCTTGGCGCCGAATTCGCCGATCTTCTTCTCGATGTCGGCGATCGACATCTGGTCGGCATTGCGCAGGATCGGGACGACCAGGCCGCGCGGCGAACCGACGGCGATGCCGATGTCGAAGTAGCCGTGGTAGATGATGTCGTTACCGTCGACCGAGGCGTTCAGGATCGGGTACTTCTTCAGCGCGTGCACGGCGGCCTTGACGAAGAAGGACATGAAGCCCAGCTTGACGCCGTGTTCCTTCTCGAACTTGTCCTTGTACTTGTTACGCAGGTCCATGACCGGCGCCATGTTCACTTCGTTGAAGGTGGTCAGGATCGCGTTGGTCTGTTGCGATTGCAGCAGGCGCTCGGCGATACGGGCGCGCAGGCGGCTCATCGGCACGCGCTCTTCCGGACGGTCGCCCAGGTTCGGGGCCGGTGCGGCGACTTGCTGCAGGGCCGGCTTGGCAGCCTGCTGTGCCAGCGGGGCCGGGGCGGCCGGTGCGACGGCCGGCTTGCCGGCGACGGCGGCCAGGGCATCGCCCTTGGTCACGCGGCCGTCACGGCCGGTGCCGCTGGCATCCGAGGTCGTCAGGTTGTTGTCGGCCAGGATCTTGGCGGCGGCCGGCATGGCGACGTCCGACTTCGCACCGCCGGTGGCGGCGGCCGGTGCCGATTGCGGCGCGGCGGCGACGGCCGGGGCGTTGTCGACCGGGGCGGCGGTGATCGCGATCGGGCTGGTCTGGGCCGAGGCTTCGGTATCGATGATGGCGATGGTTTCGCCGGCAACGACGGTGGCGCCGTCGTTCTTGATGATTTGCACGATCACGCCGGCGTTCGGGGCCGGCAGTTCCAGGACCACCTTGTCGGTCTCGATGTCGATCATGTTCTCGTCGCGCGAGACGGCCTCGCCGACTTTCTTGTGCCACGACAGCAGGGTTGCTTCCGCAACGGATTCCGACAGCTGGGGTACCTTGACTTCGATTTGTGCCATTTAAAACTCCAAATATTTATTCTGTGCGAAACCCCGCGCCGGAAGGCGCGGGGCCGGTCATGACGCTGCGCTAGTTACGCTTACTTGGTGAGCACGAAACCCTTGAGTTTCGCGAACGCGGTATCCAGCAACTCCTTCTGCTGCGCCACGTGCTTGTCGGCATAGCCGACGGCCGGGGCGGCGGAAGCGGGGCGGCCTGCGTACGACAGGCGCTGGCCGGCTTCCATGCTTTCGAAGATGTTGTGCTGGATCTGGAACCACGGGCCCTGGTTCTGCGGCTCGTCCTGCGCCCACACGACTTCGGTCGCGTTCGGGAAGCGCTTGAGCTCCGCCTGGAACGCCTTGTGCGGGAACGGGTACAGCTGCTCCATGCGGATGATCGCGGTGTCCGTCACGTTGCGCGTCTTGCGGGTGTTGACCAGGTCGTAGTAGACCTTGCCCGAGCAGACGATCACGCGCTTGACCTTGTTGGCGTCGATCTTGTCGTCCAGTTCGCCGATGACGGTCTGGAAGCCGCCCTTGGCCAGGTCGGTCAGCGGCGAGCCGGCGTCCTTGTTACGCAGCAGCGACTTCGGCGTGAAGATCACCAGCGGCTTGCGGAACTGGCGCACCATCTGGCGGCGCAGCAGGTGGAAGATCTGGGCCGCGGTGGTCGGCTGGACCACTTGCATATTGTGGTCGGCGCACAGCTGCAGGAAGCGCTCGATACGGGCCGACGAGTGTTCCGGACCCTGGCCTTCGTAGCCGTGCGGCAGCATCAGCACGAGACCCGAGGCACGGCCCCACTTCACTTCGCCCGAAGCGATGAACTGGTCGATGACGACCTGCGCACCGTTGACGAAGTCGCCGAACTGGCCTTCCCAGATGGTCAGGGTGTTCGGTTCGGCGGTCGAGTAGCCGTATTCGAAGCCCAGCACCGCTTCTTCCGACAGCACGGAGTCGATCACGGTGAACTGCGCCTGGTTGTCCTGGACGTTGGCCAGCGGCAGGTAGATGCCCTGGTCCCAGCGCTCGCGGTTCTGGTCGTGCAGCACGGCGTGGCGGTGCACGAAGGTGCCGCGGCCGGCATCCTGGCCCGACAGGCGCACGGCGTAGCCCGAGGCCAGCAGCGATGCGTAGGCCAGGTGTTCGCCCATGCCCCAGTCGAGGTTCATCTCGCCGCGGCCCATCGTGGCGCGGTCGGCCAGCACCTTCTCGACCAGCGAGTGCAGCTTGAAGTTTTCCGGCACGGTCGTGATGCGCTGCGACAGGCGTTTCAGCTCGGTCAGCGGCACGGCGGTGTCGGCGGCGTCGGTCCACTTCTTGTTCAGGAACGGCGCCCAGTCGACGGCGTACTTGTTCTTGAAGTCGGTCAGGACCGGATCGACGGTGGTCTTGCCGGCGTCCATCGCGTTGCGGTAGGCCGCGACCATCTGGTCGCCGCCGTCCGCAGGGATGGTGCCTTGCGCCGACAGCTTGTCCGCGTACATCTTGCGGGTGCCCGGGTGCTTGGCGATCTTCTTGTACATCAGCGGCTGGGTCAGGGCCGGGGTGTCCTGCTCGTTGTGGCCCAGCTTGCGGTAGCAGACGATGTCGACGACGACGTCTTTATGGAACTCGGTGCGGTAGTCCATGGCGATCTGGGTCGCCAGCACGACGGCTTCCGGATCGTCGCCGTTCACGTGCAGCACCGGCGCCTCGATCATCTTGACCACGTCGGTGCAGTACAGCGTCGAACGGGCGTCGCGCGGGTCCGAGGTGGTGAAGCCGATCTGGTTGTTGATGACGATGTGGACGGTACCGCCGGTGCCGTAGCCGCGGGTCTGGGCCAGGTTCAGGGTTTCCATGACCACGCCCTGGCCGGCGAAGGCGGCGTCGCCGTGCACCAGGATCGGCAGCACTTCCTTGCCCTTGCGGTCGCCGCGGCGTTCCATGCGCGCCTTGACCGAACCCTCGACGACCGGGTTGACGATTTCCAGGTGCGACGGGTTGAACGCCAGCGACAGGTGGACGGGGCCGCCCGGGGTCGAGATGTCGCTCGAGAAGCCCTGGTGGTATTTCACGTCGCCCGACGGCAGGTCGTCGGCGTGCTTGCCTTCGAATTCCTCGAACAGGTCGGCCGGGCTCTTGCCCAGGGTGTTGACCAGGACGTTCAGGCGGCCGCGGTGGGCCATGCCGATGACGATTTCCTGGACGCCCTGCTCGCCGGCGCGCTGGATGACTTCATCCATCGAGGCGATGAAGGATTCGCCGCCCTCCAGCGAGAAGCGCTTGGCGCCGACGTACTTGGTGTGGAGGTAGCGCTCCAGGCCTTCGGCCGCGGTCAGGCGCTCGAGGATGTGCTTTTTCTTTTCCGCGGTGAACGCCGGGGTCGAACGGATCGACTCCAGTTTTTCCTGCAGCCAGCGCTTCTCGGTCGGATCGCTGACGTACATGAATTCGGCGCCGACGTCGCGGCAGTAGGTTTCGCGCAGCATGTTCAGCAGGTCGCGCAGCGAAGCGCTTTCCTTGCCGAAGTAGGTGTTGCTGATGTTGAACACGGTGTCCAGGTCGGCTTCGGAGAAACCGTAGAAGGACGGGTCGAGTTCGGGAATCGTGGGACGTTCCTGGCGCTGCAGCGGGTCCAGCGTGGCCCAGCGCGAGCCGAGGTAGCGGTAGGCGGCGATCAGCTGGGTGACGGCGACGCGTTTGCGGCCGAGTTCGGCGTCCGGGGAAGCGGAGACGGTGCGGATCGGGCCCTGCTTGGCGCGTTCGGCGAAGGAGGCGATCACGGAGGAGTGGTCGACGTCCGGTTTTTCGCTGCCGTCGACGGCAGGCATGTGCTGCATCGCGTCGAAGTAAGCGCGCCAGTTGTCCGGGACCGAGCCCGGATTGCTCAGGTACGCTTCGTACAACTCTTCCACATACGGCGCATTACCGCCGAACAGGTATGAGTTGGCGTTATATTGTTGCATCATTCTTGCTCACCTTTCTTCGCGTTTCGCGAGGTTGGGGCGGGTTAATCTAACCTTCCGCGACACGGCCTGACCGGTTAGCGGATCGCACTACTACTCAAGTTGTGGGGGAAGGACTGGTAAGAACTTCGAGGCACATCAATGCAGCGAACTGCCTAATTTGCGCACGATATTGTAACGCAACGATGTCAAAGCGGTTGACTCCGCAGCCACATTTAATTTGTTACTAAAATACAGTTACCCGCGTTTGTATTTTATTAGCGGAATTACACAAAACCATCTGCCTAAAGTCGGGTCCCCTGCCGAGTTGACCCAGTAAATGATAATGGTTATCATTTACGGATGGACTCCATCGGCCCCTCCCATTCCGCTTCGACCGCCGCCGCCCCCGCCCTGCCGGGCGCGCGCCGCGCGCTGTTCCTGCGCCAGCTGCACCAGTGGCACTGGATCAGCTCGGCCATCTGCCTGATGGCCATGCTGCTGTTCGCCTTCACCGGCTTCACGCTGAACCACGCGTCCCAGATCGAAGCGAAACCGGAAGTCGTCCGCCAGAAGGCGACGCTGCCGGCCCCGTTGCGCGCCCAACTGGAGGCATTCGCGGCAGGCCACCCGGACGCCAAGCTGCCGCTGCCGGCGGAACTGTCGAACTGGGCCGAGGCCACCTTCCCCGTCGACGTGCGCGGCGTGCGCGCCGAGTGGAGCGAGGAGGACGCCTACGTCGCCCTGCCCCGTCCGGGCGGCGACGCCTGGCTGCGCATCGGCGCGGACGGCCAGGCCGAATACGAAAAGACCGACCGCGGCTGGATCTCGTGGCTGAACGACATGCACAAGGGCCGCAATGCCGGCACCGTATGGAGCTGGTTCATCGACATCTTCGCCATCGCCTGCGTCGTGTTCTGCATCACGGGTTTCCTGATCATGAAGTACCACGCGGCCAACCGGCCCTCGACCTGGCCCGTGATCGGCCTGGGCATCGTGCTGCCGGCCGTGATCGCGCTGCTGTTCGTCCACTGAACCGTCCATCGAACCATTTTCGTCAACCACCGTCCGAAAGGCCTTATGAAACTGTCCCACTCGCTCGCCCTCACCCTGCCGCTCGCGTCCGGCTGGGCGGTGGCCGCCGACCTGTCCGTCAAGTTCGAGCTGCCGCAGCTGAACGTGGCCGAATACCACAAGCCCTACGTGGCGATCTGGATCGAGCGTCCGGACCAGACTGTCGCTTCCACCCTGTCCGTGCTGTACGACGTCAAGAAAAACAATAATGCGGGCGAAAAATGGGTCAAGGACCTGCGCACCTGGTGGCGCAAGGCCGGCCGCGATGCCAAGCTGCCGATCGACGGCGTCAGCGGCGCCACCCGCGCCGCCGGCACCCATACGCTGAATTTCGGCCCGGCCATCACCGGGCTGGACAAGCTGCCGGCGGGCGACTACAAGCTCGTCGTGGAAGCGGCGCGCGAAGGGGGCGGCCGCGAACTGGTGCGCGTCCCGTTCACCTGGCCCGCCAAGGGCAAGGTGTCGGCGGACGCGTCCGGCAAGGAAGAACTGGGCAAGGTCGCCGTCGCGATCCAATAAGGAGACAGCATGCGCAACAACAAAATGATCAAGCAGCTCGCCATCGCCGTCGCCCTGGCCGGCGTCGCCGTGGCGGCCCAGGCCCACCGTCCGTGGATGATCCCGAACACGTCCATCATCGAAACCGACCGCGAAGCCTGGGTCACGATCGACGGCGCCATTTCCGAAGGCCTGTTCGAGAACGACTTCATGCCGCTCAAGCTGGACGGCCTGACGGTGACGGGCCCGGACGGTGCCACCGCCCCGGCCCCGGCCGCCGTGATGGGCAAGCACCGCTCCAGCGTGGACATCCTGCTGCCCAAGGACGGTACCTACCGCATCACGCTCGGCGCCAACAACGTCATGGGCAGCTACAAGCTGAACGGCGAAACGAAGCGTTTCCGCGGCAACGACGCCCCGCCGGCGGGCGCCACAGACGTCAAGACCACCACGACCGTCCAGCGCCAGGACACCTTCGTCACGCGCAACAAGTCCAGCGACGGTGCGCTCAAGCCCACCGGCAGCGGCCTGGAGATGGTCGCCCTGAGCAACCCGACCGAGCTGCGCGCCGGAGAAACGGCCAAATTCCGCTTCCAGCTGGACGGCAAGCCCCTGGCCAACTTCCCGTTCAGCCTGATCCCGGGCGGCGTCAAGTACCGCGGCACGCTCAACGAAACCCGCTTGACGACCGATGCCAACGGCGAAGCGAGCTTCACGCTGCCGGCGCCGAACATGTACTGGCTGAGTGCGGCGTATCCGGCGAATGCGCCGCGCGGCCCGGGCGTCGAACAGCCGGCCAAGCGCTACAGCTATTCCGCGACGTTCGAGATCCTGCCGGAGTAAGCGCTGACGTGGAACGCGCCGTCCTGATCCCCGCCGCCATCGATCCCGTGCTGCCGCCCTCGGGCAGCCGCCCGCACACGCTCGCGGGCACGTCGATGGGCACGGGCTGGTCGGCACGCTTCATGGTGCCCCCATCCGCGCCGCCGGGACTGGAAGGCGGCCTGCGGCGCCTGCTGCAGGCCGAACTCGACCTCGTGGTGGCCCAGATGAGCCACTGGGAGCCGGATTCGTTGCTGTCCCGCTTCAACGCGGCGCCGGCCGGCAGCTGGATCGACCTGCCCGACGCCTTTTACGACGTGATCGACTACGCCTTGCGGGTGCGCGACGATACGCACGGCGCCTACGACCCGGCCGCCGGCGCGCTGGTGAACCTGTGGGGCTTCGGCCCCGTGCGCCGGTACGACCAGGCCGGCTTCTACGCGCCGGCCGCCGACGCCGTCGCCGCCGTCATGGCGCAGCGAGGGGCGGCACGCGTCGAACTCGACCGCGAACGGCGGCGCCTGCTGCAACCGGGCGGCGCCCTGCTCGACCTGTCCTCGGTGGCGAAGGGCTACGCCGTCGACCGCCTGACCCTGTGCCTGGACCGTCATGGCCTGCGCCACCACGTCGTCGAAGCGGGCGGCGAACTGCGCGGCGCCGGCGTCAAGGAAGACGGCCAGCCATGGTGGGTCGAGGTCGAAGGCGTGCCGGATGCGGACACGCCGCAGGCCGTCGTCGCCCTGCATGGCCTGGCGATCGCCACCTCGGGCGACTACCGCCGTTATTTCGAGCCGGTC
The DNA here is from genome assembly GCF_044901715.1 of Massilia paldalensis. Classification (NCBI taxonomy): domain Bacteria; kingdom Pseudomonadati; phylum Pseudomonadota; class Betaproteobacteria; order Burkholderiales; family Oxalobacteraceae; genus Massilia; species Massilia paldalensis. The sequence goes on along the minus strand of NZ_JBJCIU010000001.1, from coordinate 507,019 downwards.
CAGGGCCGGCGCGCTTCGCACACGCTCGATCCGCGCACCGGCTGGCCCATCGCCCACGACACCGCCTCCGTCACCGTGCTGGCGCCCACGTGCATGGCGGCCGACGCGCTGTCCACGGCGCTCACCGTGCTGGGTCCGGAAGACGGCCTGGCCTTCGCCGAGGAACGGGCGATCGCCGCCCGCTTCCTGGTGCGGCGCAGCGCCGGCCTCGTCGAGTCCAGCTCGTCCGCCTGGCGGCAGTTGCTCGAATGATTCTCGAATGATGTTCACGACCGAACCCCTGCGCTGGGGCGGCGCCCTGGCGCTGACCGGCAGCTACCTGGCGCTGTGCGCCGGCATCTGGCGCGCCCAGTGGCGCAACCGCGCCGCGGCGAGCGCCCCGGCCGACTGGCTGGTGGTGTACGCCAGCCAGACGGGCAACGCGCACTACCTGGCCGAGCGCAGCGCCGAACTGCTCGCCACCGGCGGACTGTCGGCCCGCGCCGCCTGCATCTCCACGCTCGACCTGGACGTGCTGCGCGGCGCCACGCGCGTACTGTTCATCGCCGCCACCTACGGCGAAGGCGATGCGCCCGACACGGCCGCGCCGTTCGCCGGCCGCCTGATGGCCGCCGGCGCGGACCTGGCGCACCTGCACTATGCCGTGCTGGCGCTGGGCGACGCCAGCTATGCGAACTACTGCGGCTTCGGCCGCGCCCTGGACGCCTGGCTGGCGCAGCAAGGCGCCGCGCGCCTGTTCGAGCGCATCGACGTCGACCGCGGCGACACCCGCGCGCTGGCCGCGTGGCAGCACCACGTGGGCCGCCTGGCCGGCACCGCCGACGCGCCCGACTGGGAGGCCCCGGCCTACGGCGCATGGCGCATCGGCGAGCGCCTGTTGCTGAACCCCGGCAGCGCCGGCGCGCCGCTGTACCGGCTGGCACTGCTGCCGGTGAGCGGCAGCCTGCCCGCCTGGGAAGCGGGCGACCTGGCCCAGGTGAGCCCGCCGTCCGACCCGGGGCACCCGCGCGAGTACTCGATCGCCTCCATCCCGTCCGAAGGCCGGCTGGAACTGCTGGTGCGCCTGCAGCGGCGCGAGGACGGCACGGCGGGCGCCGCCTCGGGCTGGCTGTGCGAAGGCGCCGCCAGCGACGATGCCATCCAGCTGCGCATCCGCGCGCACCAGCGCTTCCGCCTGGGAGAAAATGCGCGCCGCCCGCTCATCGCGATCGGCAACGGCAGCGGCCTGGCCGGCCTGCGCGCCCTGCTCAAGGCCCGCATCAACGCCGGCGTGGACGACAACTGGCTGCTGTTCGGCGAACGCAACGCGGCGCACGACTTCCTGCTGCAGGACGAGCTGCAGGGCTGGGCCGACGCCGGCTGGCTCAAGCGCCTGGACCTCGCCTTCTCGCGCGACGGGGCGCAGCGCCGCTACGTGCAGGACCTGCTGCGCGCCGAGGCCCGCCAGCTCGCCGACTGGGTCGAGCGCGGCGCCGCCCTCTACGTGTGCGGCAGCCTGCAGGGCATGGCGGGCGGCGTGCACGAAGCGCTGGCCGAGATCCTGGGCGAGGAAACGCTGGACGCGCTCACCACCGCCGCGCGCTACAGGCGCGACGTGTACTGAGCGCCGCTCACGGCCGGATCAGCACCTTGCCCGTCTTGTTCGCCTCCTGCGCAAGCGCCGCTTCCGCCTGCGTGTAGATGCGCGAGATGTGCGGCACCAGCTCCCCGCGCGCCACCATGGCGACGACGTTGTCCAGCTTTTCGCGCAGGGTGCCCGGTCCCGTGCCGCCGGCCAGGAACGCGGCGCGCACGCCCTCCGGCGGCGCAGGCGGCTGGTCGAACAGGCTGAACACGCGGCCGCCCGGCTTCATGGCCGGGTAGACGCGCGCGATGCTCGCCGCGCTGACGCCGTCCACCACCAGGTCGATGTCGTGCAGGCCGCGCGCGTAGTGCGGGTCGGCATAGTCGAGCACCTCGTCGGCGCCCAGTTCGCGCACGAAGGCGGCCTTGCCGGCCGACGCCACGCCGATCACGTGGGCGCCGATGCGGCGCGCCATCTGCACGGCGAAGTGGCCCACGCCGCCGGCCGCGCCCTGCACCAGCACGCGCTGGCCCGGCTGCAGCTCGCCCAGGGCGATGATCGCCGACCATGCCGTCAGACCCGCCACCGGCAAGGACGCCGCCTGCTCGAAGCCGACGCCGTCCGGAATGCGCGCGACGTCGGCCGCATTCACCTTCACGTATTCGCCATAGCCGCCCGTGTTGGGCATCAGGCCGCCGAACACGCGCGTGCCCGGCGCCAGGTCCGCGCCCGCGCCCGCCTCCACCACCGTGCCGGCGAAATCCGAACCGGCCGCGTACGGGCGCGGCGCGTACTCGCGCAGGTAGCCTTCGCGCACCCGCTTGTCGACCGCGTTCACGGAGCCGAATGCCACCTTCACCAGCACTTCGCCGGGTCCCGGCGCCGGGCGCGCGACCTCGTGCACCTCCAGCAATTCCGGTCCGCCTTGGCCGTTCACCAGCACCGTCTTCATCGTTTGTTCCATCATGGCTCTCCACATAAAAGGAAGCCGCATGATAAATTTCGGGCAAACGGCGTCAATTAGGCACCGCCCCGTCACCAGGTCACCCCGAGGTAACCAGTCAACCATGAAGATGTCGAACGAAGAAGCGCTGCTGTCGCCCTGCCGCGCGCGCGAACTGCTCGCGGACCTGCAGCTTGCGGACAAGTGGACCACGCTGATCCTGTACGGGTTGCTGGAGGGGCCGCTGCGCTTCAACGAGATCCGCCGCCGCATCGACGGGGTATCGCAGAAGATGCTGTCGCAAAGCCTGCGCGGCCTGGAGCGCAACGGCCTGGTGGCGCGCGCCGTGATGGACACGGCGCCCGTCACCGTCGAATACAGCCTGACGCCGCTGGGCCGCACGCTCGACGTGCTGGTGCGCACGATGTTCGACTGGATCGGCGCGCACGAGGAGGAACTGCTGCGCGCCCAGGCCGACTACGATGCCCGCCAGGGCGACGGGCCGCGTCCGTCCGTGCATGCGCACGGACTCATGATCCGCCGCTAGCGGGCGGCCGCCTGCGCGGGCGGCGCCGCGCGCGCCGCGTCGATGTCGGCGCCCCACGGATCGCGCTGGGCCACCGCCTTGCCGTCGGCCGAGAAGTCCATGATGGCATCCTTGCCCGCGTCGTAGCGCGGCCAGGACGGCAGGCGCTTGCCGTTCGGGTCGCCCGTCCTGGCGAAGTTCACCAGGTAGGCGCTCATTGTCTTGCCCATGCCGATGTCGCGGCGCGTGGCCTGCTCGCCGTACTTGACGTCCGTGGTGGCGAAGAAGTACGGGATGTCGGTCGCATGGCGGGCGCCGCCCGCGGCCGCTTCCTTGCCGAGCGAATCGGCCACGTAGGAGAAGCGGTAGGCGTACACGGGCACGCCCTGGCGCGCCAGCGTGGCGGCCAGGCTGCGCGCGCCGGCCACCATGAAGCCGGTCTTGCCGCCGATGTCGGCGCTGGTGGCGCCGATCATCACGGGCACGCGCGCGAAGCGGCCGGCGTTGAAGGCGGCGAGCGAATCGACGGCCAGGCGGCCGTCGACGAACGGCCCCGTGAAGGCTTCCGGCCCCGCCGCGCCGCGCCCGGCCAGGTTCATGCCGTCGACGATGGCGTCGGGCGGCAGCGCGCGCAGCTTCTCCAGCGCCTGCGGGTCGTCGGCCGCGATGCCCTTGGTGGCGCCGAACGTTACGCCGGCCTGTTCGGCCTTGGCCAGGCCCGGATCCTGGGTGCGGCCCTCGCCGCCCGACAGCACGGCCGCCTTGGCGAACAGGCCCTGCGCCAGCGGCGACGTCAGCAAGGTGTTGACGGCCATGCCGCCGGCCGACTCGCCGATGATGGTGACGTTGGCCGGGTCGCCGCCGAAGGCGCCGGCATTGCGCTGCACCCACTTCAATGCGGCCAGCTGGTCCATGAACGCGTAGTTGCCCAGCAGGCTGTCGCCCGCCTGCGCCTCGCGCGTCAGCTGCGGATGGGCGAAGAAGCCGAAGCGTCCCAGGCGGTAGTTGAAGCTGACCACGACGGCGCCCTGCTTGGCCAGCGGCGCGCCCGAATAGGTCGGCGGCGACGATCCGCCGTTGACGAAGCCGCCCCCGTAGATCCAGACGATCACGGGCAGCTTGCCCGCGGCCTTGGCGTGCGTGGGCTTCCAGACGTTGACGAACAGGCAGTCCTCGGACGGCGCCGTGCCCAGCGGCGCGGCGTCGCTGGGGAACGGCAGCTGCATGCAATCGCTGCCGTAGCTGCGGGCGTCGCGCACGCCGTCCCAGGCCGCCACCGGCTGCGGGGCGCGCCAGCGCAGCGGGCCGACGGGCGCCTGCGCGAACGGGATCCCCTTCCAGCTGGCGACGCCGTCCGCGCTGGCGCCGGCCACCTGGCCGCTGTCGATCCTGGCGAGCGGCCCATCGGCGGAAGAACCGGAAGCTGCCGCGGTCGCGGCGCCGCCGGCGGCCAGGCATGCCAGCGCGAGCGCCAGCGAAGTAAGGGAATGGGAACGGGGCATCGTACGGGTCTCCTCGGTAAAAGGTATAGGGCCGGGCGAACGCTGCGCCCGGCAGGCGTCCCGATGCTAACCATGGGTTGCCATGGCGTCAATCATGCAGCGCGCAACCGTCCGCGGGCGTCAATACGACGAAATCGTCATTTTTCGTGCACAAGATTGAAATAGATGTGGTATTTCCACTTGGAAAATGATTAAATTAACAGACTTGTTTCCCGATGGCTATTTTTCGTGTGTGCTCAGCGCTTCGGGACTCACCTCTGGACAACCGACCGACCACCATGAAAACGACGACCGTGGAACACCATCCCTCCCAAACCGACAAACGCCTGGACATGGCACTCGCTGCCCTGGACGCCATCAACCGCACCCAGGCCGTCGCCGAATTCGACCTGAACGGCCAATTGCTGCACGCGAACCAGAACTTCCTCGACACGATGGGCTATACCCGTGCCGAAGTGACGGGCCGCCACCACCGCACGTTCTGCACCCCCGCTTTCGTGGCCTCGGAAGACTATGCCGTGTTCTGGCAGGCGCTGGCCCAGGGCCATCCCTGCAGCGGCGACTACATCCGGGTCGGGAAGAACGGCGTCACCGTGTGGGTGCGCGCCTCGTACAACCCCGTGTTCGATACCGAGGGCAAGCCCGTCAAGGTGATCAAGTTTGCCACCGACATCACGGCCGAGAAGGTGCGCCAGGCCGAATTCGAAGGCCGCATGCGCGCGCTCGACCGCGTGCAGGCCGTGATCGAGTTCGACCTCGAAGGCCGCATCCTGCACGCCAACCAGAACTTCCTGGACGCCACGGGCTACGGCCTGGCCGACATCGTGGGCCAGGAACATGCGATGTTCTGCGAACCGGCGTTCGGCCGCTCGCACGACTACCGCCTGTTCTGGAAGCACCTGGCCGACGGCCGCTTCCATGCCGGCGAATTCAAGCGCGTCGCCAGGGATGGACGCGTGATCTGGCTGCAGGCGACCTACAACCCGATCTTCGACGCCGAAGGCAAGCCCGTCAAGGTCGTGAAGTTCGCCACCGACATCACGGCGCAGAAGATGCGCGACGCCGAGACGCGCGGCAAGATCGACGCGATCGGACGCTCGCAGGCCATGATCGAGTTCGACCTGCGCGGCAACGTGCTGGCCGCGAACGAGAACTTCCTGCGCACCATGGGCTACGTCGAGGATGAAGTCATCGGCAAGCACCACAGCATGTTCTGCGATCCCGCCCACGTGAAGAGCGCCGCCTACCGCCATTTCTGGGCCAACCTGGCGCAGGGCCAGTTCCAGTCGGGCCGCTTCTGCCGCCGCGGCAAGCACGATGCCGACATCTGGATCCTGGCGACCTACAATCCGATCCTCGACGCCAACGGCAAGCCCTACAAGGTGGTCAAGTTCGCGATGGACGTCACCGAGCAGGTGCACCGCGAGGAGCTCATCCGCAACAAGATCCAGGCGATCTCCGGCGTGCTGAACGGCCTGACCCAGTCGATCGCCTCGATCGCGCAGGCATCGCAGCAGTCGTCCAGCCTGGCCAAGCAGACCCAGGGCGAGGCGGCGCAGGGCAGCAAGCTGCTGGCACGCTCGCGCGATGCGATGGAAGCGATCCAGACCTCGTCCGGCGAAGTGCGCGAGATCATCGACACCATCGGCGACATCGCCGGCCAGACCCACCTGCTCGCGTTCAACGCGGCGATCGAGGCGGCGCGCGCTGGCACCCACGGCGCCGGCTTCTCCGTCGTCGCCAACGAAGTGCGCAAGCTGGCCGAGAAGTCGGCGCAGGCGGCGCGCGAGATCGCCAAGCTGATCAACGAGACCGTCGGCCGCGTCGGCGAAGGCACGCGCCTGGCCGCCGAGGTCGAGGAGGCGTTCGCCAGCATCGTCCAGTCGGTCGCCGAGACCAGCACGTCGATCGGCCGGATCCACGCCTCGACCAGCGCCCAGGCCGGCGCCACGCAGGATGCGTCGGCCCTGCTGCAGGAACTGGAAAGCATCGCGACGGAGCGCTGACATGCATGCGCATCCTGCGGACCGCACGAACGGCACGGACGACGTGATGGGCCTGCCCGGCCTGCGCCTGGCCGAAGCGACCATCGGCGCCGTCCGGCTCGGCATCCCGGCCGCGGCCGTGGTGCAGGCCATTCCCGCGCCCCGGCGCAGCACGCTGCTGCCGCGCCGCCAGGGCGCCCTGAGCGGCATCGTCGACCATGGCGGCGCGCTGGTGCCCGTGGTCGACCTGGGCCGCTGGGTCGATGTCGGCAGCGCGCCGGCCCCCACCGGCCAGCCGCACGTCCTCGTGCTGCGCGCCGGCAGCGGCCTGCTGGGCCTGCGCGTCGACGCGGTCGGCGCCGTGGTCGAGACGGCGCCCGGCGCGGCCACGCGCCTGTACCACGACGACGATCCCGACGAAGTATTCCACAGCGCCGTGCGCCTGCCGGCGGAGGACGGCGTCCTGAGCCTGCTCGACGTCGACCGCCTGGCCGTGCTGGCCGCGGCCTGGAGCGACGCCGCCGGTCTCGCGACGGGCGCCGCCGACCCGGCGGCCGCGGGGTCGGCCGATCCTGGCCCGGCATGCGAGCTTCCCTTCGCCCTGCTGCGCGCGGGCGGGGCGCGGCTGGGCGTGCCGGCCGCCGACCTGGTCGAAGTCATTCCGATGCCGCCGCTGGAGCAGATCGGCGGCATCGGCGGCCTGGGCGGCGCCTACTGCATGTGGCGCGGCCGCCACCTGCCGGTGCTGGCCGGCGCCGACGTCCTGCCCGCCGAGCTGGCGGCGGGCGAATCCGCCCCGCTGCTGGCCGTGCTCGAACGAGGCGGCCTGGCGCTGGGCATCCCCGTCCACGCCGTCCTGCAGCTGGCCGGCTTCGATCCGGCGCTGGCCGTGGCCGGCGAAGGCTGCGTGGCCGGCGCGTTCGATGCCGACGGCCTCGTGCACCTGCTCGACTCCGCCTGCCTGTTCGCGCGCTTTCCCGAGGCGGCGCTCAGCCGCCCCGCCGACGCCGCGCCGGCCGCACGCCAGGGCGGCCCGGACGCCCAGGAAACGCGCAATGCGGTGGCCTACATCGTGTTCGAGGCGGACGGCATGCAGGCGGTGGCCATCGACGGCGTCGAACAGGTGACGGCGCTCGCCGCGCCGGCGCCCGCCACGCTGGAATGGCAGGGCCGGGCGATTCCCGTGGCCGACCTGCGCGGGGCGGACGGTGCCGGCGGCGATGGCGGCGCCCACCTGATGGTGGTGCGCGCCAGCGACCGCCACCTGGCCTGCGTGGTGACGCGCGTGCACGTGCTGATCCCGCCCGGCGACGGACGGCTGTACCGCATGGGCGGCCAGGGCGGCCGCCCGCTCGAGTTCATCACCACGGGCAGCGGCGCCGAACAGGCCAGCTACCGGACCGTCGACCTGGCGGCGCAGGCCGCCGCGCGGCTGGCGGCGTGAACGCTACAAATTCGATACAAAACTCCGTCGAGACTGTAATAGAACGGTCGTTCAAAAAATGATATGCTTGCGCCCGCCAGCCTCAGCCATCGAAGCCGGGGGGCAACATCCTCGATATAACAGGAGTGAGACAATGAATCCCAAGCAGCTTTCCCTCATCATCGCCCTGGCCCTGGGCGCTGCCTCGATGAATGCCGGCGCATCCGGCTACCGCTTCGGCTCGCAGAGCGTGTCGGCGCAAGGCACGGCCGAATCGAACGGCGCCGAAGCAGCCGACGCCTCGACCATCTTCGCCAACCCGGCCGGCCTGTCGCGCCTCGAAGGCCGCCAGTTCATGGGCGGCGTGACGGCGCTGGTGCCGCACTCGACCTTCCAGGACAGCGGCTCGACCCGCTTCACCCGCACCCCGACCGGCGGCAAGACCTCGCAGGACGACTATGCGCCGGAAGTGGTGGCTGCGCCGTCGCTGTACTACAGCCAGAAGATCGACGACCGCTGGACCGCCGGCGTGGGCGTGTTCGTTCCCTACGGCACCAAGCTGGACTATGACTGGAACTGGTCGGGCCGCTACGCGCTGACCAACATCAAGCTGGAAGCCGTGACGATCAATCCGTCCGTGTCGTTCAAGGTCAACGACCAGCACGCGTTCGGCTTCGGCGTCGACGCCGAATACATGAAGGCGCGCCTGGGCCAGGGCGTGGACGTGCCGGGCAGCGTCGCCGCCGCGCAGGCGAGCGGCACCGGTGCCGTGCTGGCGCGCCAGATCCTGGCGCTGGGCGGCAATCCGGCGGCGCTGGCCACGGCCGGCGACGCCCACGGCAGCGTCGAGGGCAAGGACTGGGGCTATGGCTTCAACCTGGGCTATATGTACTCGCCGACCGAGAGCACCCGCTTTGGCATCGCCTACCGCTCGTCGATCAAGCACGAGCTGAAGGGCGGCGCGATCTGGGACTTCTCCGGCGTGACGTCCGACCGCGTCGTGAACGGCGTGCTGCAGAACGCCTCGCACCGCGCCAACTCGGCCGCGCGCGTCGACCTGCGTACGCCGGAAACCCTGTCGATCAACGCCTTCCACCAGTTCGACGAGAAGTGGGCCGGCATGGCCGACGTGACCTGGTCGCGCACCTCGCGCATGGAAAACATCGACATCCAGTTCGTCGGCACCACCGAAGGCGACGAGACCATCCGCCAGCAATGGAAGAACACCGTGCGCGTCTCGCTCGGCGGCAACTACAAGCTGAACGAAGCCGTCACGCTGCGCGCCGGTATCGCCCACGACGACGCCCCGATCCGCAGCGACGCGCTGCGCCACGCCGCCCTGCCGGACGCGGACCGCATGCAGCTGTCGTTCGGCGCCAACTGGAAGCTGACCCCGAACTCCTCGCTCGACATGGCCTACAGCTACCTCGACTTCAAGGATGCCAACGGCAACTACAGCAACAACTGCAACCCGCTGGCGACGACTTGCACGGGCAACGGCGAAACCACGCGCGGTACGTGGAAGACCCATATGCAGCTGGTCGGCCTGGCGTACAACGTCAAGTTCTGATTTAGCGCACGGCGCTGCACGAAGCCGGCACGGGTTCATCCGTGCCGGCTTTTTTCATGGGCCGGCCGGATGCTGACCCGCTGTTGACCCGCTGATTCCTTACGGCATCTTTCAGAAATCCTCTCCTGCCTCTCCGCATTACTCCCGCCATGCCGCGTGGGTGATTTCATCAAATCTGTATAGACAAACCATCGCAAGCCAGTGTCCATGCGGGTTTGCGGGCCATCGACCGCCTCTGTCCCGCCTCGCGCTTTCCACCGAAAAATAGCTTGCTGAATGGGTCCGCACGTTTGAATGTGATTAATCATTCCTCAACTTTGTTTCCGGTATCATGGACTTTAAATTCATCAATTTTTCGTGGCCGGCATCGGCGGAGGAAACGCATGATCAAGCAGACATGGCGGTTCGAGGGTCTCGACGGTGGAGAAGACCTGGACGCGCTGCGCCAGGACATCGAAGAGCGCATGGCGGCACTGCTCGCCGACAGCGACAAGGCGGACCTGCTCACGCATGCGATGCGTGCCGGCACCCTGGGCGCGGGCAAGCGCATGCGTCCCCTGCTGCTGATGCTCGTCGCGCGCGACCTCGGCTGCGATTCGCCGGCCCTCGTCGACGTCGGCTGCGCCGTCGAGATGGTGCACGCGGCCTCGCTTATCCTGGACGACATGCCGTGCATGGACGATGCGCGCCTGCGCCGCGGCAAGCCGGCGATCCACGTGGCCTATGGCGAGGACATCGCGATCCTGGCTTCGGTGGCCCTGCTCAGCCGCGCCTTCTGCATCCTGAGCGCGGCCGAGGACATCCCGGCCGCCGTGCGTACCCGCCTCGTGTGCGCGCTGGGCGAGACGGTCGGCACGCAAGGCCTCGTGCGCGGCCAGTTCCTCGACCTGCACGGCGGCGCGCGCTCGGCCGCCGAGATCGCCGAGACCAATGAACTCAAGACGGGCGTGCTGCTTGGCGCGGCCGTCGACATGGCGGCCATCGTGGCCGAGGCCGACGAGCGCACCGCCCGTTCGCTGCGCGCCTTCGCGCTCGCGGCCGGCCAGGCCTTCCAGATCCGCGACGACCTCCAGGACGGCCCCGGCAACGACAGCGCCGTCACCGGCAAGGACACGGGCAAGGACGCCGGCAAGTCGACCTTCGTGAATACCCTCGGCGCCGAGGAAGCGCGCCGGCGCCTGCTGGCCCACCTGCTCGAGGCCGAGCGCCACCTGGACGCCGCCATCGGCGCGCGCCAGGGTGCGCGCCACGGCACGCGCCAGCTGCTGCGCAGCCTGTTCGGCCAGGCCCTGCCGGCGGCGCGCGCGGGCGAGTCGGCGCGGCCGGCCCGCGCGCCAGCGGACGGCATCGCCGCCGCGCGCGCCTGAGCCGCCCGTCCAGGCATCCGGCCATGGCCCACTTCGGCGTCGTCGCCCCCGCCTTCTACAGCCACTACAAGGCGCTGCAGGCGCTCGCGGGGGCCCTGGTCGCACGCGGCCACCGCGTCACCTTCCTGCACCGCCCCGACGCCGCCGCCTACCTCGACGATGCGCGCATCGGCTTCCATGCCGTGGGCGCCGGCACCCACCCGCCCGGCTCGCTGGACGCCGTCGCGCGCCGCGCCGCTAATCCGGGCGGTCCCCTGCGCCTGCGCCGCGTGATCGCCGACATGGCCGGCAGCACCGACATGCTGTGCCGCGAGCTGCCCGCCGCCATCGAAGCGCTGGGCATCGACGCCATCATCGCCGACCAGATGGAGGCGGCCGGCGGCCTCGTGGCCGACGGCCTGCAGCTGCCCTTCGTCTCCATCGCCAACGCCCTGCCCGTCAACCGCGAGCCGGGCATCCCGCTGCCCGTGATGCCGTTCGCCTACGAGGACAGCGAAAAGGGACGGCGCATGGTCGAGGGCAGCACCCGGGTCTACGACTGGATGATGGGCGCGCACGGGCGCGTGATCGCCGACCACGCGCAGCGCTTCGGCCTGGGCCCGCGCAGCGCCCTGCACGACTGCCTGTCGCCGCTGGCCCAGATCAGCCAGACGGTGCGCGAATTCGATTTCCCGCGCCGCGAAGCGCCCGCGCACTTCCACCACGTGGGTCCCCTGCGCCCGCTGGCCCAGGGTCCCGCCGCCGACCCGTACGCCCACGCGATGCCGGACGTGGCCGACGGCAAGCCGTTCGTGTTCGCCTCGCTGGGTACGATGCAGGGCGGCCGCTTCGGCCTGTTCGAACGCATCGCCAGGGCTTGCCGGCGCGAGGGCGTGCAGCTGCTCGTCGCCCATTGCGGCGGCCTGGACGCGCGCCAGGAAGACGCGCTGCGCCGCGCGGGCGCCACCTGGGTGTGCGCGTTCGCGCCCCAGCGCGCCGTGCTGGAGCGGGCCGACGCCGTGATCTCGCATGCGGGCGTGAACACGGTGCTGGACGCCATCGCCGCGCGCACGCCGATCCTGGCGCTGCCGATCGCCTTCGACCACCCGGGCATGGCGGCGCGCATGCTGCATGCGGGCGTGGGCCTGCATGCGTCCTACCGCTTCGCCACCAGCGGCACCATCGCGCGCAAGCTGCGGCGCCTGCTGGACGACCCCGGCTTCGCGCCGAAGCTGGAGGCGCTGTCCGGCGCCGTCGCGCGCGCGGGGGGCACGGCAAGGGCCGTGGACATCATCGAAGCGGCATTGCGGCTGGCGCCGCGTCAGGAGCGGCGCCAAGAGACGGCGGCATGACCATGGATACGCGCGCCTGCAACCACGACCTGGTGCTGGTCGGCGGCGGCCTGGCCAACGGCCTGATCGCCTGGCGCCTGCGCCGCCAGCGCCCAGGCCTGCGCATCCTGCTGCTGGAACAGGACGAGCGCATCGGCGGCAACCATACCTGGTCCTTCCACGACAGCGACCTGACGCCGGCCCAGCGCGACTGGATGGCGCCGCTCGTCTCGTGCCGCTGGCCGCGCTACGACGTCGTCTTCCCCGAGCTGGCGCGCACGCTCGACGGTGGCTATGCGAGCATCGCGTCCGACGACTTCGCGCGCGTGGTCGCGCCGGCGCTGGGCGACGCGCTGCGCACGAACGCGCGCGTACGCGACGTCGGCCCCACCTCCGTCACGCTCGAAGACGGCGAAACCATCGCGGCGCGCGCCGTGATCGACGGCCGCGGCATGCGCGCCAGCAGCCGCCTGGCGCTGGGCTGGCAGACCTTCCTGGGACGCGAAGTGGAACTCGCCGCGCCTCATGAGCTGACAGCACCAGTCATCATGGATGCCGCCGTCGAGCAGCAAGGAGGCTACCGCTTCGTCTACCTGCTGCCGTTCGACACGCGCCGCATCCTGATCGAGGACACGCATTACGTCGACGGCGCCGGCTTCGACGCCGCGCGCCTAGGCGCCAACATCGACGCCTATGCGCACTCGCGCGGCTGGCGCATCGCGCGCGTGCTGCGCGAGGAACGGGGCTCGCTGCCCATCGTGCTGGCCGGCGACATCGAGCGCTACTGGGACGACATCGCGGGCCAGCCCTGCGCCGGCCTGCGCGCCGGCCTGTTCCACGCGACGACGGGCTATTCGCTGCCGCATGCGGTGCGCCTGGCCGACCGCCTGTGCGGCCTGCACGGCTTTGACGCGCCCGCCGTGTTCGACGCGATCCGCGACGAGGCCCGCGATGCCTGGCGGCGCCAGCGCTTCTTCCGCCTGCTGAACCGCATGCTGTTCCTGGCCGGCAGCCCGCAGCAGCGCTGGCGCGTGATGCAGCGCTTCTACCGCCTGCCCGCCCCCTTGATCGCAAATTTCTACGCCGGACGCCTGAGCCTCGCGAACAAGGCGCGCATCCTGTCCGGCAAACCACCCGTACCGGTCGGCCAGGCCCTGGCCGCCGCATGCAAGATCCACCCTCGTCAGATCAGGAAACCAGAATGAATGCAAGAATGAGCGGAGCAAAAAAGGCCGTGGTCATCGGCGCCGGCTTCGGCGGCCTGGCGCTGGCGATCCGCCTGCAGGCCAGCGGCATGCAGACCACCCTGCTGGAAAAACGCGACAAGCCGGGCGGACGCGCCTACGTCTACGAGGACCAGGGCTTCGTGTTCGACGCCGGTCCCACCGTCATCACCGATCCGTCCGCCATCGAGGAACTGTTCGCGCTGGCCGGCAAGCGCATGGCCGACTACGTCGAGATGCTGCCCGTGGCGCCGTTCTACCGCCTGTGCTGGGAAGACGGCAGCCACTTCGACTACGCCAACGACCAGGAGGCGCTGGACCGCCAGATCCACGCAAGGAATCCCGCCGACGTGGCCGGCTACCAGCGCTTCCTGGCCTACTCCAAGGCCGTGTTCGAGGAAGGCTACATCAAGCTGGGCGCCGTGCCCTTCCTGTCGTTCCGCGACATGATCGCGGCCGGACCGCAACTGGCGCGCCTGCAGGCCTGGCGCAGCGTCTACAGCCTGGTGGCGCGCTTCATCGAGGACGAGCACCTGCGCCAGGCCTTTTCCTTCCACTCGCTGCTGGTGGGCGGCAACCCGTTCGCCACGTCCTCGATCTACACGCTGATCCACGCGCTGGAACGCAAGTGGGGCGTGTGGTTCCCGCGCGGCGGCACGGGCGCCCTCGTGCGCGCCATGGTCAGGCTGTTCGAGGACATCGGCGGACGCATCGAGCTGAACGCGCCCGTCGCGAAGATCGAGACCGAGGGCGCGCGCGTGACGGGCGTGCGCACCCAGGACGGCAGCCTGTTCCCGGCCGACGCCGTCGCCTCCAACGCCGACGTCGTGCACACCTATTCCGCCCTGCTGGGCCAGCACCCGCGCGGCGCGGCCGAGGGCAAGGCGCTGGCCGGCAAGCGCTTCTCGAATTCCCTGTTCGTGCTGTACTTCGGCCTGAACCACCACCACAAGCAGCTGCAGCACCACACCGTGTGCTTCGGCCCGCGCTACCGCGAACTGATCGCCGACATCTTCCAGGGCGACCAGCTGGCCGACGACTTCTCGCTGTACCTGCACGCGCCCTGCGTCACCGATCCGTCGCTGGCGCCGCCGGGCTGCGGCAGCCACTACGTGCTGGCGCCCGTGCCGCACCTGGGCAACGCGCCGATCGACTGGGAAGTCGAGGGGCCGCTGTACCGCGACCGCATCTTCGACTACCTCGAACAGCGCTACATGCCGGGCCTGCGCAGCCAGCTCGTCACGAGCCGCATCTTCACGCCCCACGATTTCCGCGACACCCTGAATGCCCACCTGGGCTCGGCGTTCTCGCTGGAGCCGATCCTCACGCAGAGCGCCTGGTTCCGCCCGCACAACCGCGACGCGGAAATCGCGAACCTGTACCTGGTGGGCGCCGGCACGCATCCGGGCGCCGGCGTGCCGGGCGTGATCGGCTCGGCCAAGGCGACGGCGGGCCTGATGCTGGAAGGAGTGACGGCATGAGCGACGCCGCGCTGATGCAGCATGCCACCGAGACGATCCAGGTGGGCTCGAAGAGCTTCGCCGCCGCCGCGCGCCTGTTCGATCCGGCCACGCGGCGCAGCGTGCTGATGCTGTATGCCTGGTGCCGCCATTGCGACGACGTCGTCGACGGCCAGGAACTGGGCTTCAATGCCGCACCGTCCCTGACGCACGATCCCGCGCGCGAGCTGGCCGTGCTGGAAGAGATGACGCGGCGCGCCTACGCGGGCGAACGCATGGCCGATCCTGCATTCGCCGCATTCCAGGAAGTGGCGCTGCAGCACGCCATCGCCCAGCGCTTCGCCTTCGACCACCTGGCCGGCTTCGGCATGGACGTCGGCCAGGCGAGGTACGAGACCATCGAGGACACGCTGCGCTACTGCTACCACGTGGCCGGCGTCGTGGGCCTCATGATGGCCTCGATCATGGGCGCGCGCGACGCTGCGGTGCTGGACCGCGCCTGCGACCTGGGCATCGCGTTCCAGCTGACGAACATCGCGCGCGACATCGTCGAGGATGCGGCCGTGGGGCGCTGCTACGTGCCGGCGCAGTGGCTGCGCGAAGCGGGCATCCCGCCGCACGAGCTCGGGGAGCCCCGTCACCGCGCCGCGCTGGCGCGCGTGGCCGCGCGCCTGGTGGACTACGCCGAACCGTACTACGCCTCGGCCACGCACGGCATCGCCGCGCTGCCGCTGCGCTCGGCCTGGGCCATTGCCAGCGCGCGCAACGTCTACCGCCAGATCGGGATCGAAGTGAAGCGGCGCGGGGAACGCGCCTGGGACGAACGGGCCGGCACCTCGCGCGCGACCAAGCTGCGGCTGCTGGGCAAGGGCGGCATCGACGCGCTCATTTCGCGCGTTCGGCGTGCGCCGCCGCGCGCTCCCGGCCTGTGGCGCCGTCCGGACGGCGCTGCGGCGCCCCGCCATGCAGCGCATGCAACTGCCGCTTGAGCTTGTCGACGGGCGGCGCGTACAGGAAGCCGAACGACACCGTGCCCTCCTTGCCCTGCACCGCGTGGTGCATGCGGTGGGCCTGGTACAGGCGCTTCAGGTAGCCGCGCTTCGGCACGTAGCGGAACGGCCAGCGCTGGTGCACGAGGCCGTCGTGGGCGACGAAGTACAGCAGGCCGTAGGCCGTCATGCCGGCGCCGATCCATTCGAGCGGATGGCGCCCTTCGGTGCCGAGCCAGATCAGCAGGATGGCGACGCCCGCGAACACGAAGGCGTACAGGTCGTTCTTCTCGAACCAGCCGGTGCGCGGTTCGTGGTGCGACTTGTGCCAGCCCCACCCGAAACCGTGCATGACGTACTTGTGCGCGACGATGGAAAACACTTCCATCAGCACGACCGTGACCACGACGACGAAGGCATTGAACAGCATGGCGTGTTGAACGAGCGACCAGAAAAAGAATGCCACCAGACTACCACAAGCGCCCTGCCGCACGGCTGGGCGCACACCCTTCGAAAGGAATCCGCATGCACTACCTCCCCCGGGCCGCTTCATCGACTGCTTCATTGACCACTTCCCTGCGCACTGCGCTGGCCCTGCTGGCGTTCGCCGGCGCCGCCCATGCCGCCACCGTCGAAATCCATGTCACCGGCGTCACGGCCGGCAAGGGCAAGGTCAACGTCGCCGTCTGCGACAAGGAACGCTTCCTGAAGCAATGCACGTACAGCGGCTCGGCGCCGGCGCGCGACGGCGACAACGTGATCCGCGTGACGGGCGTGCCGGCCGGGACCTGGGCCGTGCTGGCCTACCAGGACGAGAACGAGAACGGGGAGCTGGACCGCAACTTCGTCGGCATCCCCAAGGAAAACTACGGCTTCAGCCGCGAGGCGCGCGGCAAGTTCGGCCCGCCGGACTTCGGCGACGCCGCCATCGAGGTCGGCAGCGAGACGACGGTCGCCGCCGTCAAGCTGCGCTGACCGAGCGGGCGACGCCCGGCGGCTGCGGATGGCGGCGCTCGTCGGGCCGGGTCAGTACCCGGATGGCGGTCTCGAACGGGATGCCCATCAGGGCAAGGTCGCGTGCGGCGGAGCGTCCCGTGGCGGCCGCTTCGTGGATGGCGGCATCGATGAGCAGCGCCGTCTTGTAGTCGGATCGTCGTTCCATCCGGCGATCCTAGCATGCCGGGCGATGTCGCAGGGCTAATGGATGGGCAGCCGGCGCGGGAACGGACGGATGTCCTTCTTGAGGAAGCCGGCCACGCGCGTGTCGCTGACGAAGTCCAGCCGGGCGTAGAAGCCCTCGCTGGCGACGGTCGGCTGCAGCAGCACGTGCGGGATGCCAATCTGGCGGCAGTACTGTTCGATCTGGCCCATGAACCACTGGCCGCGGCCCCGTCGCCGCTGGCTGCTGAGCACGACGAAATCGGACACGAAGCAGAACTGCGGCTGCGCGATTTCAAGGCGTGCGATGCCGATGACCTTCGAGCCCGTCTCCATCGTCACCCATTGCACGCGGCCGCCCGGATGGTGGCAGCGCTCGGCCGCATCGGTATTGTCCCAGCCCGCATCCCTGCGGAAGGCCATCAGGGTCTTGTACGGAATCTGGGCGGGAAGGACCCGGAAGGTGATCGATGCTGGCATGCGAGGGCTCCTGGAAAACCACACAAGCTTAAAGGGCCGTTCGGTGTGCAACGTAACATTTGAAGACGAATTGTATCGAAGTGTATTTTCGGGTGGCGCGAGGCTCAATGCGGCGCGCGACCCGGTTTTTATTGCATAGAATGCACCATGCTAATCCAGATCGCACCCAATCTCTGGCATATGACGTGCCCGCTCACGACGGCCGGCCTGCCCCTCACCTCGCGCATGACCGTCGTGCGTTTCGCCAGCGGCAAGCTGTGGATCCATTCGCCGGTCCGCTTCGGCGCTGCCGTGCGCGAGCAGCTGGCGCGGCTGGGAGACGTTGCCTGGATCGTGGCGCCCAACAAGGCTCATCACATGTTCGCCGGCCACTGCCAGCGGGCGTTTCCCCAGGCCGCGCTGTACGGCGCGCCGGGACTGGCCGACAAGCGTCCCGACCTGGCCGGCATGCGCGCGCTGGGCGACACCGTCGAACCCGCGTGGGCGGACGAGCTGGACCAGGTGTGGTTCCACGGCCAGCCCTTCGTCAACGAAGTCGTATGGTTCCACAAGGCGTCCGCCACGCTGATCGCGACCGACCTGCTGCAATGCTGGGGCGGCAAGCTGGACTGGCGGGCGGCGCTGTACGCGCGCGTGACGGGGGTGCGCCACCACTTCGACGTGCCGCGCACCGTGCGCCTGGTGACGCGCGACCGCGGCCAGGCCGCCGCCAGCGCCCGTGCCGTGCTGCGCTGGCCGTTCACGCGCGTCATCACGGGACACAATGCCATCCTCGACCAGGGCGCCCATGCGGCCGTGGCAAGGGCGCTGGCCCGCTTCGGGCGCTAACATACAACCCCGTCGCCCCTGCGAAGGCGGGGGCCCAATGTCGCGTGCTTTGCCGATGTACAGAATACAGAAACCAGGCCCCTGCCTTCGCAGGGGCGACGCTCTGACGGTGACCTCCGGCCACGCTTGGCCTAGAATGGGCTGTCGCGTCCAACCCTGCCTACAACCCTGCCTACCGCCTTGAAATTCTCGATCGGCCTCCGTCTGTTCGCATCCGTCCTGCTGGCGATCCTGCTCGTCGCCGCGGGCGCCGTGCTGCTGCTGCGCCAGAACGTGCTGGCCGGCTTCGGCGACTATGCCGTCGCTATCGAACTCGATCGCCTGGACGAGCTGTCGGCCGCGCTGGCGGCGCGCTACCGGACCGCAAGCGGCTGGAGCTTCATCCCGGATGGGGACCGGCGCGGCTGGATCGCCGCCGAACTGGAGCGCCTGCAGCGCGTGCGCGAGGCGACGCGCATGCCACCCGCGCCCCCGGCACCGCCGGCGCCTCCCGCTCCACCGGAACCGCCCGCATCCGCTCCCGACGCCCTCGTGCCGCCCCTGCCCCCGCCGCCCGTCGCACGTAGCGCAACGGCACCGGCCCCGCCGCTTCCGCCGGCGGCGGCCGCGTCCGAACTGCCGCTGCCGGCCCGCATCACGCTGCTCGATGCCGACGGCGCCTGGCTGGCCGGCCGCCAGCCGCCGGCCGGCACGGCGGGCGGCCTGGCGCGCCGCCCCGTGCAAGTCGCGGGACGCACGGTGGGCTACCTGGCCGTGGCGCGCGGCGCGCGTCCCAGCGATGCGATGGCCATCGCCTTCCTGGAACAACTGCGCAAGAGCCTGTGGCCCATCGCCGCGGCGGCCGTGCTGGCGAGCGCGCTGGCGGCGACGCTGCTGGCGCGCCACTTCCGCCGTCCGATCCGCGCGCTGGCCGACGGCGCGGGGCGCCTGGCCGACGGCCGCTTCGACACCCGCCTGCCCGCCGCCCGCAGCGACGAGCTGGGCGAGCTGGCGCGCCACTTCAATGCGCTGGCCGAACGCCTGGGCGGCATGGAAAGCGCGCGGCGCCAGTGGGTGGCCGACACCTCGCACGAACTGCGGACGCCGCTCGCCGTGCTGCGCGCCCAGCTGGAGGCGCTGCAGGACGGCGTGCGCAGCGCCACCCCGGCGACGATCGACGCCATGCTGCGCCAGGTGCTCGCCCTGAACAAGCTGATCGACGAACTGTATGCGCTGGCGCGCGCCGACGTGGGCGCCCTCGACTGCCAGCTGGCGCCGCTCGACTTGTGGGAGCTGGCCAGCAGCCACGCCGGCGCCTTCGGCGAACGCCTGCGCGCGGCGGGCCTGGCGCTGGACCTGGGCCCGGCGCCGCCGGATGCCACGGTACTGGCCGATCCCGACCGCATGCGCCAGGTGCTGGACAACCTGTTCGAGAACAGCCTGCGCTATACGGCCCCCGGCGGCCGCGTGCGCCTGCATGCGCACAGCGACGGCCAGCGCCTGCAGCTGCACCTGGACGACAGTGCGCCGGGCGTGCCGGACGGCGCGCTGGAACACCTGGCCGACCGTTTCTACCGCGTCGACGCCTCGCGCAGCCGCGCCCACGGCGGCGCCGGCCTGGGCCTGGCACTGTGCCGCCGCCTGCTCGATGCGCAGGGCGCGAGCCTGCAGTTCTCCCACTCGCCGCTGCACGGCCTGCGCGCCACCATCGTCGTGCCGCTGGCGCGCCATGTCACGGAATCCGCATGAACGCTTCTCCGTCCTCCCGCATCGCCATCGTCGAAGACGAGCCGGAACTGGCCGACCTGGTCGCCGACTACGCGCGCGCGGCCGGCTACGCGGCCGAGGTCTTCCACGACGGCGCGCAGGCGCTCGCCGCGCTGCGGCGCGACCCGCCGGCCCTGGTGGTGCTGGACCTGATGCTTCCCGGCCTGGACGGCCTGGCGCTGTGCCGCGCGCTGCGCGCCGACGGCGACGTCCCCGTCATCATGGTGACGGCGCGCGTGGAAGAGATCGACCGCCTGCTCGGCCTGGAGGCGGGCGCCGACGACTACCTGTGCAAGCCGTTCAGCCCGCGCGAGCTGATGGCGCGCATCAAGGCCGTGCTGCGCCGCGCCGGACCGCCCGCATCCGCGCAGGCTCCCGCTCCCGCGCTGGCCATCGACGCGGCGGCGCATGCCATCCTCGCGCACGGCAGGCCGCTCGACCTGACGCCGACCGAATACGGCATCCTCGCGGCCCTGCTGCGCCGTCCGGGCCAGGTGTTTTCGCGCGCCCGGCTGCTCGACCTGGCGCGCGAAGGCGGCGCACCGCTCGACGCGTCCGACCGCACCATCGACAGCCACGTGAAGAACCTGCGCCGCAAGCTGGAGGGCGCCCTGCCGGGCCTGGAGCCGATCCGCTCGATTTACGGCGTGGGCTACCGCTTCGATCCGTAAATCCATTTTTTCTCCACATTCGGCGCGCATGCTGTGTCCATGGCCTGCCGCATCGTGCGGGCCGCACACGAGGAGAACCGATGAAAGCCATTCTGATCGTTCCGCTGCTGGCCGCGCTGGCCGGCTACGCCCTGCCGGCCGCCGCCGCGCCCGATCACGTCCCCGCCAAGGTCCACTGCAAGGGCGGCGAGGACAAGTGCCCGCCACCACCGCCCCCGCCGGCGCCCCCGGCACCGCCAGCACCGCCATCACCGCCCGCGCCACCTGCGCTCCCTGCGGGACACGCCTTGCCGCCGCCACCCGCACTCCCCGCGGGGCGCGCCTTGCCGCCGCCGCCCGCAGCGCCGGGCCCCGACTCGCCGCCGCCCCCGCCGCCTCCGCCGCCGCGCGACGGCGACCGGCAACGCTGAACGGCGGCATGGCGCTCGACGCGGCGGCGCGCGGGCGCTATGCTGGCGTCATGTCCGCTCCCGATCCGTCCGCGCGTCCGTCCGCGCATCCACCCGCGCATCCACCCGTTGATCCCCGTCCGCAGCCGCCGCGCGAGCCGCAGCTGGAAGACTGCTGCGCCAGCGGCTGCGTGCACTGCGTGTTCGACATGTACCAGATCGCGCTGGAGAACTACGAAGCGGCGCTGGCGGCGTGGCTGGCGCGCCATCCCGGCGCCGCCGACGCGTGAGCCGTCCCGTTCAGCGCAATCCCGCTCAGTACAATCCCGGCAACGCCCAGGTCAGTCCGACCGTGGCATAGCGTTCGAGGCCGCCGTGGCCCAGGCGCTGGCCCACGCCGGCATCGAGCGCCAGCCGGTCCGGGATCGCCTGGACGCTCAGCCCGGCCTGCGCATAATGGTGGCCACGCTGGAAGCCGTAGGTTTCCAGCGTCAGGGTGAGCGGCCCTGCCGCCGCCCATTCCGACCCCAAGGCCCACAACGCGCCGCTTTGCCGCGTCGCGTGCAAGCGCGTCCAGCCGGCATTCGCATGCACGCGCACGCGGTCGTCCAGCAGCGACACCGTCAAGGGCACCAGCACGGTGACATCGCCGGCCAGGCTGCTGCCGAAGCGGTACTGATCGGCGATCGTGAGGCCGACGGCCCAGCCGTTCGGCTGCAAGGGGCGGAACACGGTCTTTGCGTGGAGGGCGTGCAGGTGGTAGGCATCTGACGCATCGGGCCAGATCCGGCCAAGGCCGAGGCCCAGCTCCCAGGCACCGACGCGGCAGGCCGGCACGGCCCACAACTCGTCCTGCCCTTGCGGGCGCTGGGTCCAGGCCTCGAGCTGGCATGCGCCGGGATCGACGATCGTGGCATCGTCGACGACCATCGGGCGGCCGGCATGCGCGCCGGCACAGGCGAGCAGGCAAGCGATGCCGATGACGGAAGGGATAGGCGAACGCAGGGTCATGGATGCACGCGGGTCATGGATGCGAAGGGGGTCGAAAAAGTGCCCCGAGGATAGATTGCGTCCATGCCAACGTCAACATGCACCTCGGATCTCCAGGCCAGGGCCCGCGGAACGTCGTCGGGATGCGACAGCCGGTGCGTTCCCTGGCGAACAATCAGTCCTGCAGGACGTCCTTACAATGGTGGCATCGTATCCGACATCATGGAGTGGCTATGTTCGACATGGATCTTCCCTGGTGGGAATTTATTGTGCGCGGGGCGATGGTCTACCTGGCCCTGCTCCTCATGGTGCGCCTGTCGGGGCGGCGCACCGTCAGCCAGCTGACGCCGTTCGACCTGCTGGTGGTGATGCTGTTGTCGGAAGCCGTGTCGAACGGCCTGTCCGGTGGCGACGATTCCGTAGCCGGCGGCCTGATCATCGCCGCCACGCTGATCGCGCTCAACGCCAGCATCGGCATGCTGTCGGCCAACAGCCGCAAGATGGAAGCGATGTTCGAGGGCGAGGCCGTCCTCATCGGACGCGACGGCGTGTTCTTCGACAAGGTCTGCAAGCGCAACCGCGTCGGCCAGCTGGACATCGAGCAATCGCTGCGCCAGGCCGACTGCGCCCGCCACGAGATGCAATGCTCGTTCCTGGAACCGGACGGCAGCATCACCGTGCTCAAGCGGCCGCCGGCGACGGATCCTCCCCGTACCTGACGCCGCACATCCCGCGATGGCCAGCCTCGCTGCCTGCTCCCTTTCTCAGTGATACTCTCCAACGGGCATTATCTCAGCCGTATGGTGTGAGCCCGGCCGGACACCCGGTGCTAAGTTTGGATGGCACCCCAGGACGGGGTGCGCAGCACCATGTTCAACAGGAGGCATCCATGAAACGTGTTCTACCCATCCTTGCACTGGCGGCCGCGTCCAGCGTGGCCGCCCCTGCACTGGCCCAGAGCGGGGGCAGCACCTACCAGGCGGTCGCGGTCGGGGCGCTGGAGGCTCCGCCGAACGCCTCGCCGGGCTACGCCACCGTCGCGCTCGAGGTCCCGGGCCGCCAGTTGTTCGTCGACGCGATGTTCCGCGACCTGCTCGGCAGCACCACGGGCGCCCATGTCCATTGCTGCACCGCCGACGCGTTCACCGGCACGGCCCCGATCGCCGTGCCGTTCACCGGCTTCCCGACCGGCGTCTCGGCCGGGGAATACTCGGCCGCCGTCAACCTGGGCGACGATGCGAGCTACGACCCGGCCTTCCTGGCGGCCAACGGCGGCACGGCGGCGAGCGCCGCCGCGGCCCTGCTGGCCGGCATGAACGCCAACGAAGCCTATGTCAACTTCCACACCGATGCCTATCCGAACGGCGAAATCCGCGGCTTCGTGGTGGCCGCGCCGATCCCCGAACCGGCCGAGTGGGCGATGCTGGGCATCGGCCTGGGCGGGCTGTTGTGGATGACCCGGCGCCGGCGCCAGCCGGAGCCGGGGCTGGCCGCCTAGGCCGGCGGCAACAGCGTGGCGCCGCGCTCGGCAAGCAGCCTGGCCCAGGCCGGGACGGCTGCTTGCCAGAACGCGGCCAGCGACCCGGCCTCGATGGTGCCCAGGCCGAGGAAGCCGGCCGCCGTGGCCAGCGCGGCCACGGCGGTGGCCTCGCTGCCGCCGCTCTGCACGGCCGGGGCACCGGTCTGCTTGGAGAGTTTTTCGCCGTCGGCATTGCGCACGACGGGCACGTGCAGGTAACGCGGCGTCGGCACGCCCAGCAAACGCTGCAGGTAGATCTGGCGCGGCGTCGAATCGAGCAGATCGGCGCCGCGCACCACGTCCGTCACGCCCTGCTCGGCGTCGTCGACGACCACGGCCAGCTGGTAGGCCCAGTAGCCGTCCGCGCGCTTGAGCACGAAGTCGCCCGACTCGCTCGACAGCCGCTGGCGCACGGTACCGGCGAAGCGGTCGGTGAAGGCGATCTCGTCCTGTCCACTGTCGGGAACGCGCAGGCGCAGGCTGCGCGCGCTGCGGCCCGGCGCCAGCCCGTGGCGGCAGGTGCCCGGATAGATCGCGGCGCCGTCCGGTGCGAAGCCCAGGCGCGAATCGGCGATCTCACGCCGGTTGCAGCCGCACGGATAGGCGTGACTTGCGAGGCTGTCGTAGGCGGCCTGGTACAGGTGCTTGCGCCGGCTCTGCCACACGACCTCGCGGTCCGAATGCATGCCGAGCCAGTGCAGCTGGGCCAGGATCTCCTCGGCGGCGCCGGCCACGCTGCGGCCTTCGTCGATGTCCTCGATGCGGATCAGCCAGGTGCCCTGGTGGGCGCGCGCGTCGAGGTAGCTGGCCAGCGCGGCCACGAGCGAACCGGCATGCAGGACGCCGCTGGGCGATGGGGCGAAGCGGCCCACGTAAGGAGGCGAAGACGAGGTATTGCTCACTGCATCGGCATGGTCGGTGGAAGAAGGCGCCACCTTAGCATACCGGCCCACGCCGCTGCTATCATGCCCCCATGTGCGTCAATTACCGTCCCCCGCTGCCCGAGCAGCTCGACATGGTGCTCGGCATCCTCGTCGACCTCTACCGCGACCTCGACTGGCCCGGCGAGACCTGGAAGGATTACCAGGCGCCGATCCTGCGCCTGGACCAGGACCGCCGGCGCGTGCTGGACCTGGCCAGCTACGGCATGGTCCCGCGCCGCCATATTCCGCCCGGCGTCAAACCGTTCGACACGATGAATGCGCGCGCCGAATCGCTGGGCGAAAAGCGCTCCTACGCCCCGGCCTGGCGCCGCGCGCAATTGTGCGCCGTGCCGATGCAGTGTTTCTATGAACCGAACTACGAGAGCGGCCGCGCCGAGCGCTTCGGCATCGGCATGGCGGACGACGCGCTGTTCTACGTGGCCGGCCTGTGGCGCCAGTGGGCCGAGGCCGACGGCCAGGTCAGCAGTTCCTTCACCCAGATCACCATCAACGCCGACGAGCATCCGCTGATGCGGCGCTTCCACAAGCCGGGCGACGAGAAGCGTTCGCTGGTGATCCTGCCGCCCGACGAGGTCGGGGACTGGCTCGCATGCCGCAGTCCCGAGGCGGCGCGCAGCTTCCTGCGGCCGTTCCCGGCGGAGGCGATGAAGACGTGGGCGGCGCCGAAGGAAGCGAAGAAGGTGGAGGAACAGGGACCGGTGACGGGTTCCCTGTTCTGACGCTCCCTCGCCTTATTTTGCGCCGGCCGCACCGGCCTCGGCCGCCTTGACGAGGCCCGTGACCTGGTTCGCGATCTGGTTCGGCACGGCGATCGACAGCTGGTAGTGCACGATCTCGAAGCCCTTGGCCGTCTTGCGGATCACGCCGCTGGCCATGCAGTGGCCGAGGTTTTCCGTGTCCAGCAATTCGTCGAACCAGATCAGCGAGCCGTCCGGCGACGCATACACGTTGCGGCGCGTGGCGCGGAAGGTCCAGGCCGGCTTGTTGTCCTGGAAGTAGCCCTTCGCCCATTCCTTGAACGCATCGCGTTTCCACAATTCGCTGCGGTCGGTGCCGATATAGACCCCGTCGGCCGCGATCTTGTCGAAATAGGCCTGGCGCCCGTGCGCGGCATCGTCATGCCAGCTGTCGACGAAGTCGTTGACCTGCTTGACCAGGCGCGGATCGGCTTGGGACGCGGCGGCGGCATCGGCCACGGGGAAGATGGCAGCCACCAGCAGGCAGCAGGCGAGGAAGAACGACTTCATGGGCGATCCTTTCCGGGATATCGAGACATGCATATCAGTTAACAAAGTGTAACGAGCTCGTGCGATAACTACCGCACGGGGTAGCCGTAGTGTACATTTTTGCTAACGACGTCACGACATGCACACGACATGAACGTTCCCGCATTCGCAAGCGCGATGGTGATGATGGCACTGGCCGGCCCCGCCGCGGCCGACGAGACGCCGTCGCCGGCGCAACCTTCGCTGCGCGCGCGGCTGTCCGGCGACGTCATCAAGGAGGCGGTCAGGGAAACGCTGGCGGAAGCGCCGGCGACGCGCAAGGAGGCGGGGCCGGTCCTGCGCGCCGATCGCTACGAGGCGTTCGGGCGCGAGATGGAGGAAGCCCGGGTGCCCTCGTGCTGGCACGCGGACGCGATGAAGCACCAGCCGCCGAAGATCGGCCCGATCAATATTGGCGGCATCTTCGTGCTCCCCTTCCTGGCCGCGGCCATCGTGCGCGGGAAGTGCAGTCCCTGAAGTGCAGTTCCTGAAGTGCAGTTCCTGAAGGGAGCGGCCCGGCCTCAGGCTTGCCCGGCGGCCGCCACGATTTCCTCGGTGGTGCGCACGCGGCCCAGCAGCGGGAACACGTTGCGCACGGCGAATTCGTGGTTGCCCTCGCCGATCGACGTCATCGCATCTTCCACGAACACCAGGTCGTAGCCCAGGTCGTGCGCCACGCGCGCCGTCGATTCGACGCCGATATTGGTGGCGATGCCCGTCATGATGATGTCCTTGACGCCGCGGCGGCGCAGGATCTGGTCCAGTTCCGTCGCGTGGAAGGCGCCGAACTGGCGCTTGGTGACGACGAAGTCGCCCGGCTGCACCTGCGCTTCCGGCACGAGGTCGCTCGGGTTCGGCGGCACCACCTTCAGCCGCGGCAGCGCGCGGTCGGCCACGTGCGGTGCCAGCTCGCCGACACTCACGCGCACATAGACGATGGTGGCGCCGGCGGCGCGCCAGGCTTCGGCCACGCGCACGGAATTGGCCACGACCTGGTCGGCCGGATACGGCGCCAGTTCGCGCACGACATTGCCATGCTGGAGGTCGATCATCACGAGGGCGGTGGTCTTGGGATTCAGTTGGGTCATGGGAGCTCCGATAGAGGTAGGTCAGGTGTCCCGGCGGTTTTGCGAGGACATCCTCGCAAAAGATAGTAGAGGATGGCCTCGCATAAGTCAACGCGCCCGGCCTATAATGCCGGCATGACAGCATCGCCATCCGACACCGGCCCCGGCGCGGCCCAGGGCACCGCCCCGAAGCGCGAGCGCGGCCATGCGCGCGTCGCCGCGATCCTGCAGGCGGCGACGGCGCTGTTCCTCGACAAGGGCTACGAGGCCGTCACGATGACGGAGATCGCCGCCCGCTCCGGTACCGCCATCGGCTCCCTGTACCGCTTCTTTCCCTCCAAGGAAAGCGTGGCCGACGCGCTGCTGGGCACCTTTGCCGAACGCCTGGCCGAGGGGCTGGCCGCGCTGCAGGCGCACACGCCGCCGCTGGCGCCGGCACGACTGGCCGATGCCCTGGTCGACTTCATGCTGGAGCTGCGCACGCAACGTAGCGTAGCACTGGCGCTGATCGACGGGCGCGGCCTGGAAGCGCGCCGCATGCAATTGCGCGAGGCCATGCTGGCCGACCTGGGCAAGCTGCTGGCGACCGCCCTGCCCGACCTTGCCCCCGCGCGATACCCGCCCATGGCCGCGGCCCTGCTGCACCTGCTCAAGGGCGTCGGCCAGCTGCCGCAGGGCGGACCCATGGAGCAGCCGCTGCTCGACGAATTCCGCCGCCTGGTGCGCGCCTACCTGACGGCCTAGCGGGCCGCTTCCGGCAGCCTGGCGATCACCTTGATCTCGAACTCGAAGCCGTACAGCCAGGTGACGCCGATGCCCGTCAGCGTCGGATGCGGCGCCTCGCCCCAGTACTCGCCGACGACCTTCCAGATCGTCTCGAACTTCGAGGCCGGATCGACGATGAACACGGTGACGTCGACGACGTCGTCGAAGCCGCAGCCGGCACTGGCCAGGATGCCGTTCAGGTTCTCGAATGCGCGCCGGACCTGGGATTCGAGGTCCACTTCGGGCGAGCCGTCTTCGCGGCTGCCCACCTGGCCGGACACGAACAGGAAGCCGTTCGAGCGGATCGCCGGCGAATAACGGTTCTTTTCATACAGTGCCTGGCGTCCAGGCGGAAAGACGACATCGCGCTTGTTCATCACTTGCTCCTCGTGGTTGGATGCGAGCACTGTAGTCGTTTGTCATGCGCGGATAAACCAGCCATTGACGACCTCACTATTCGTATAATCCAAATAATCACGAGGAGGAGAGCCGATGGACCGATTCGATGCGATGACCGTGTTCGCGCGTGTCGTCGAGACGGGCAGCTTTACCAGGGCGGCGCTCACGCTGGGCATGAGCAAGACCAGCGTGACGCAGCTCGTGCAGCAGCTCGAGGCGCAGCTGCGGGTGAGGCTGCTGCACCGCACGACGCGCAAGGTGAATGTGACGGCCGACGGCGCCGTGTATTACGAGCGCGTGCTGGCGATCCTGGCCGACGTGCTCGACGCCGAGACGAGCTTGCCGAGCGCCGACACGCGCCCGCGCGGCCGCCTGCGCATCGACGTGCCCAGCCCGCTCGCCAGCATGGTGCTGGTGCCGGCCCTGCCCCGCTTCCATGCGCTGTATCCCGACATCCAGCTCGACCTGGGCGCGAGCGACCGCCCCGTCGACGTCATCCGCGAGAACGTCGACTGCGTGCTGCGCGGCGGCCCGCTCAGGGACGGATCGCTGGCGGCGCGCCACATCGCCGACCTGACGCTGGGCGTGTACGCGGCGCCCACCTACCTTGCGCAGGCCGGCATGCCCGCCCACCCGCGCGAACTGGACGAGGACCGTCACCGCGTCGTCGGTTTCCGCTGGGCCAGCACGGGCCGCAACGTGCCGCTGGCGCTGGTGCGCGGAGAAGAGGAAGTGACGGTCCGGGGCCGCTACACGCTGTCGCTCGACGAGGGCAATGCCTACCTGGCGGCCGGAGTGGCGGGGATGGGCGTGCTCTGGCTGCCCGACTACATGGCGCGGCCCCATGCGGCGCGCGGCGAATTGCTACGGCTGTTCGACGACTGGCGCATCGCGCCGATGCCGCTGTACGCCGCCTATGCGCCGCACCGCCACGTCAGCCCGCGGCTGCGCGCCTTCATCGACTGGGTCGCGGCCCTGATGGACGAGGTGGCGCCCGTGCAGCGCCCGCCGCTCAGGCACGGCGCGCCGTCCTGAGCTGGCGCACGTCCGGCTGGCGCTCGACGTCGCGCGGCATGCCGACGGCCACGGCGAACGGCAGCAGGAAGGGATACAGCTCCCAGACCAGGCGCCCGTCGAGGCGCCCGAACACGGCGCCCAGCAGCGCCGGCACCAGCATCAGCAATAACAGTCCTTTCAGGTCGCCGATGCGCGGTGGCGCGCGGCGCAGGCCCGCCATCGCCAGCGGCACGACGAGGCCGGCGCAGCCGAGCAGCGCCAGCCATCCCTTCCAGTCACCGAGACGGGCGGCGATGGCCACGGGATCGGGCAGCCAGCCGGTGCCGGGAACATCGGCCTCGATCCACCAGCGCACGATGCCCAGCCAGGCCAGCGCGGCGACGAGGGCGACGCTGCCGGGCGTGCGGCCGATCCGTTGCGTGGCCACGAGCCAGCCGAGAAGCAGGATGTTGTCCTCGCTGATGGCCGTCGCCGCCAGCGCTGCGCCCAGGGCCAGGCGCGGCTTGGCCGTGAGCACGGCGAACACGAACAGCATGCGCATGCAGATGGAACCCGGCTCGACGAGCGCCGTCGGCGCGTACCAGACGACCGGCAGCGACAGCATGACGAGCATGCCCGCCGCCAGCGCGCGCTGGGTGCCGAAGCCCATGCGCCGCACGGCGGCCGTCGCCAGGCAGGCGGTGGCCGCCACGAACAGCCAGTTCAGCAGGCCGAACACGTTGCCCGCCTGGCCCGGCAGCAGGGCGGCCAGCGCCGGCACGGCGAGACGGTAGGAGAACGGGGCCTGCAGCGCCGACTGCGGCAGGTCGCCGCGCAGCCAGCGCACGGTGTCGAGGTAGGCGTGGGAATCGAAGGCGCTACCGCCGAGGCGCCAGGCCATCAGCACGAAGGTGACGAGGGCGAATCCGCCGATCACGAACGTCCAGTTGAAACGCCGGGGGATCCGGTAGACGTTGGAACGGAGGGTGGACTGGGCGTTGGACTGTGTATGGTCCGGTGACTGCGGCATGGGACGGAGGTTGAGTTGACACTTGGATTCAGGATAAGCAAAACGTGCGAACCCGTCCACACGGTACGCATGATCGTGCTCGGCACACTCGCGTGCCGGCACGGAATGATGGATAATTCGGCCATGAACGATACTACCCAACTCCCACCCCTGCCCGACCGCCTGTCCATCGACCCGAAGAGCCCGCACCACGATGCGGAAGTCTTCAAGCACCCGGTCGGCATCCGTTTCAACGGCAAGGACCGCGTCGACGTCGAGGAATACTGCATCAGCGAAGGCTGGATCAAGGTCGCGGCCGGCAAGGTGCTGGACCGCAAGGGCAAGCCCATGCTGATCAAGCTGAAGGGCACGGTCGAGCCGTACTACCAACAATAATTCAACGCCAACGAAAATGAAAAGGCCGCCGGATCGCTCCGGCGGCCTTTTCGTTGGGGCGTCCCGACACGGTGGGCACAGGGTGCCCACCATGCATCCAGACATCAACGCTTGTCGTTACCCGGCACGTCGCGTGCCGGCGAGCCGACGAACAGCTGGCGCGGACGGCCGATCTTCTGTTCCGGATCGGCGATCATCTCGTTCCACTGGGCGATCCAGCCCACGGTACGGGCCATCGCGAAGATGCCGGTGAACAGCGAGACCGGGATGCCCAGGGCCGACTGCACGATGCCCGAGTAGAAGTCGACGTTCGGGTACAGCTTGCGCGACACGAAGTATTCGTCGTTCAGGGCGATCTTTTCCAGTTCCATGGCCAGCTTGAACAGCGGGTCGTCGTGCAGGCCCAGTTCTTCCAGCACTTCATGGCAGGTTTCGCGCATCAGCTTGGCGCGCGGGTCGAAGTTCTTGTAGACGCGGTGACCGAAGCCCATCAGCTTGACGCCCGAGTTCTTGTCCTTGACCTTCTCGATGAAGGCCGGGATGTTCTCGACGCTGCCGATTTCCTTCAGCATGTTCAGTGCGGCTTCGTTCGCGCCGCCGTGTGCCGGGCCCCACAGGCATGCGATGCCGGCGGCGATACAGGCGAACGGGTTGGCGCCCGACGAACCGGCCAGGCGGACGGTCGAGGTCGATGCGTTCTGCTCGTGGTCGGCGTGCAGGGTCAGGATGCGGTCCAGCGCGCGCACCAGCACCGGGTTGACCTTGTACTCTTCGCACGGGTTGGCGAACATCATGTACATGAAGTTGGCGCTGTACGACAGGTCGTTGCGCGGGTACATGAACGGCTGGCCGACGTTGTACTTGTACGCCATCGCGACCAGGGTCGGCAGCTTGGCGATCAGGCGGATCGCCGAGATCTCGCGCTGCTTCGGATCGTTGATGTCCAGCGAGTCGTGGTAGAACGAGGACAGCGCGCCGACGGTACCGACCAGCACGGCCATCGGGTGCGCGTCGCGGCGGAAGCCACGGAAGAAGAACTGCATCTGCTCGTGGATCATCGTGTGCTTGGTCACGTTCTCGGTGAACGCGGCCTTCTGCTCGGCGTTCGGCAGTTCGCCGTTCAGCAGCAGGTAGCAGGTATCCAGGAAGTCGCCGCCGACGGCCAGCTGCTCGATCGGATAGCCGCGATACAGCAGCTCGCCCTTGTCGCCGTCGATGTAGGTGATGGCCGACTGGCACGCCGCCGTCGACATGAAGCCCGGATCGTAGGTGAACTTGCCGGTCTGGCCGTACAGCTTGCGGATGTCGATGACGTCCGGGCCGATGGTGCCCTTGTAGATCGGCATATCGACCGACGGGCTGCCGTCCGAGAACGACAGGGTGGCTTTGGTATCAGAGATGTTCATGGCACTTCCTTATCTTGGAGGTGGGTCTACAAAACAAAATTAAAACGAACCATTGAAAGATCGAATGCTTCGAGCTTTCAGCCGTTTTACGCTTGCCTCAAGCGCGCAAGCAGCGCCCGCACGTTGGGCCGGTCGACCTCGCCTTCGGGCTCGGTGCGTGCCAGCAGCAGGTCCATCAGCGGATTGTCCGCCAGGTCCAGCAGCCGGGTCAGCGCATCGACGTCGTCGTCCGTCAATTCTTCTTCATGCGCATCGAGGAAGCGCGTGAGGATCAGGTCGTTTTCGAGCAGGCCACGGCGTGCGCGCCAGCGCAGGCGGGCACGGTTGGCGGGGTCGGATTGATGCGTTATCACTCTAGAGTCCGTTGTTGGGTCAACACTATACTCCGGCTGCCGTTTAGCGACAGTACGGTAGTTTTACTGTATTTATTGCAACATTTTCGATGGAATACCGCCAGAATATACGCAACTCCTGGCGGGTATGCCGTCTGCCTGGCGGGCATGCGCTGCCCGCCATATTCGGTATGCGCCGGAAACGGCGCATACCGCTTTGCCGCTTAGATTGCCCGGCGTACCAGCAATTCCTTGATCTTGCCGATCGCCTTGTTCGGATTCAGGCCCTTCGGGCACACGTCCGTGCAGTTCATGATCGAGTGGCAGCGGAACAGGCGGTACGGGTCTTCCAGGTTGTCCAGGCGCGCGTTGGTCGCTTCGTCGCGCGAGTCGGCGATGAAGCGATAGGCCTGCAGCAGGCCGGCCGGGCCGACGAACTTGTCCGGATTCCACCAGAACGACGGGCACGAGGTCGAGCAGCAGGCGCACAGGATGCACTCGTACAGGCCGTCGAGCTCTTCGCGCTCTTCCGGCGATTGCAGGCGCTCTTTCTCCGGCGGGATCGAGTCGTTGATCAGGAACGGCTTGACCGAGTGGTACTGCTTGAAGAAGTTGGTCATGTCGACGATCAGGTCGCGCACGACCGGCAGGCCCGGCAGCGGACGCAGCACGATCGGCTGGGTCAGCTCGTTCAGGTTCGTCGTGCAGGCCAGGCCGTTCTTGCCGTTGATGTTCATCGCGTCCGAACCGCACACGCCTTCGCGGCAGGAGCGGCGCAGCGCCAGCGAGTCGTCGACGTCGGCCTTGATGCGCTGCAGGGCGTCGAGCAGCATCTTGTCGGTGTCTTTCAGCTCGACGGTGATGTCTTGCATATAGGGCTTCGAATCCTTGTCCGGATCGTAGCGGTAGATCTTCAGTTGGACTGTGCGTGCCATGTTTTACCTATCAGTGAGGAGCGGACCGCGGTCCGGCTCCATAAATTCTGTCGTCGGTCTGGAAAATCAGAACGTACGGGGCTTCGGTTTGAACGTGTCGACCGTCAGCGGCTTGGTCACGACCGGCTTGTAGTCGAGGCGGTTGCCTTCCGAGAAGAACAGGGTGTGCTTCATCCAGTTCTCGTCGTCGCGGTGCTCGAAGTCGCTATGGGCGTGGGCGCCGCGCGATTCCTTGCGGGCCGCCGCCGAGATGACGGTCGCCTTGGCCACTTCGATCAGGTTGTCCAGTTCGATCGCTTCGATGCGGGCGGTGTTGAACACCTTCGACTTGTCCTTGAACGACACGTGCTTGCGGCGCTCGTCCAGGGCCATGATTTCGCGGACGCCTTCGTCCATCAGCGCCTGGGTACGGAACACGCCGCAGTGCTTCTGCATCGTCGCGCGGATCGCGTTGGCGACGTCCTGCACCTTCTCGCCACCGGTCGAGTTCTCCAGCTTGTTCAGGCGGTCCAGCGCGTAGTCGGCGAAATCGCCCGGCAGCGTGCGGTTGCCCTGGGCCTTCAGGTTCTGGCCGACGATGTGGTTGCCGGCCGCGCGGCCGAACACCACCAGGTCGAGCAGCGAGTTGGTGCCCAGGCGGTTGGCGCCGTGCACCGAGACGCACGAGCATTCGCCGATCGCGTACAGGCCGTTGACGATCTTCTGGCCGCCGGTACCGTCCGGTGCCACCACCTGGCCGTGGATGTTGGTCGGGATGCCGCCCATCTGGTAGTGGATGGTCGGGACGACGGGGATCGGTTCCTTGGTCGCGTCGACGTTGGCGAACTTGTGGCCGATCTCGAGAATCGACGGCAGGCGCTTGCGGATGGTGTCCGCGCCGATGTGGCGCAGGTCCAGCAGCACGTGGTCCTTGTTCGGACCGACGCCGCGGCCTTCCTTGATCTCCTGGTCCATCGAGCGCGACACGAAGTCGCGCGGCGCCAGGTCCTTCAGGGTCGGCGCATAGCGCTCCATGAAGCGTTCGCCGTTCGAGTTGATCAGGATGCCGCCCTCGCCGCGCACGCCTTCCGTGATCAAGACGCCCGCGCCGGCCACGCCGGTCGGGTGGAACTGCCAGAACTCCATGTCCTGCAGCGGCAGGCCGGCGCGTGCCGCCATGCCCAGGCCGTCGCCGGTGTTGATGAAGGCATTGGTCGACGCGGCGAAGATGCGGCCCGCGCCGCCGGTGGCGAACACGGTGGTCTTCGCTTGCAGCATCATGACGTCGCCGGTTTCCATTTCCAGCGCGATCACGCCCAGCACGTCGCCGTCCTGGTTGCGCACCAGGTCCAGCGCCTGCCATTCGACGTAGAAGTGGGTACGCGAGCGCACATTGCGCTGGTACAGCGTGTGCAGCAGTGCGTGGCCGGTACGGTCGGCGGCGGCGCAGGCGCGCTGCACGGGCTTCTCGCCGAAGTTGGCGGTGTGGCCGCCGAACGGACGCTGGTAAATGGTGCCATCCGGGTTGCGGTCGAACGGCATGCCGAAGTGTTCGAGTTCATACACGACCTTCGGTGCTTCTCGGCACATGAATTCGATGGCGTCCTGGTCACCCAGGTAGTCCGAGCCCTTGACGGTGTCGAACATGTGCCAGTACCAATCGTCCTCGCTCATATTGCCCAGCGAGGCGCCGATGCCGCCCTGCGCGGCGACGGTGTGCGAACGGGTCGGGAAGACTTTCGACAGCACGGCCACGTTCAGGCCGGCTTCGGACAACTGCAGTGCGGCGCGCAGGCCGGAACCGCCGGCGCCAACGATGACCACGTCGAAGTGGCGGGTAGGAATTGCGTTCTTGATTGCTGCCACGATTACACGCTCCAGAGAATTTGCACGGTCCAGGCGGCGCAGGCGAGCAGCCAGAGCACCGTGGCGATCTGCAGGGTCAGGCGCAGGCCGACCGATTTGATGTAGTCCATCCAGATGTCACGGATGCCGACCCACACGTGGTAGTACAGGCCGAAGAACGTGACCAGGGTGAAGAGTTTGAACCACTGGCGGGCGAACAGGCCGGCCCAGCCTTCGTAGGTGAAGTTCTGGCCGGTCAGGAAGGAGACCAGCAGGATGACGGTGAAGATCACCATCACGATCGCGGTCACGCGCTGGGCCAGCCAGTCGCGCATGCCGTAGTGGGCGCCGACGACGAGGCGGCGCTGTCCGATGTTCTTGGGGGTTGCCATGATTTAAAACACTCCAAACAGTTTGAGAGCGACCAGCACGGTCAGGGCCAGGCTGATGACCAGTACCCAGCGCGCGGTCTTCTGCGAATCATCCTTGTCAAGGGCAATGTGGTTGTCCATGAACAGGTGGCGGATGCCTGCGGTGAAGTGGTGCAGATACGCCCAGGACAGGCCCAGGATGATCAGCTTGGCGAACGGATGGCTGACGATGCCGGCGAAATGCGCAAACGAGATTTCGGAGCGGATGCTCTGTTCGAACAGGTACAGCAGGAACGGCAGGAACAGGAACAGGCCGGCGCCGCTGACCCGGTGCAGGATCGAGACGATCGCCGACGGCGGCTGCTTGTAGTACCCGCGGTACGTAATGTCGCCAAAATCGACGTTACGAATTACCGGCCGGCCCTTTTTCTGGGCCTCTCTCACGGCTTCGGACATTTGGAACACCTCCATTGTTACTTAAAGTTATCAAACCCGCAGTTTCGCCGATTTTGTGACCTGCTCCAATCTCCATTGCGGGGGGCTCCGGAGCTCGGGGAGAACGCGCCGACCGGGCTACCTCGTCGCTTTCCCAAAACCAACTCATTCTAATCGCAACAACAAATTACTGCACCAAGCATAGACCTAGCGCAAAACCTCTTCATGACAATTCGTTCTGATAATGATGCTGCGCAGTTAAATACAATCCACGGCGCAATTCCACTGCCTTGTCGCCATAGGTAAACGAGGTCCGGTCGACGCACAGCAGCGGCGTGCCTTCCGGGACCTTCAGGTGCTCGGCGGCGCCCGCATCGGCCGCCACCGCACGGATCTTTTCCGAGGCACGGATCATGCGCGTGCCGAACTCGGATTCGAACAGGCCGTACATCGGGCCCTTGTATTCGGCCAGGCGCTCGGCCGTCAGGCCCTTGAACAGCTGGCCCGGGAGCCACAGCTCTTCCAGGATGGTCGGGGCGCCGTCGAACGTCATCAGGCGCTTGATGTAGACGATGGCGTCGCCGGACTTGAGGTCGAGCACGCGGGCCACCTCGGCGGACGCGCGGATGCGCTTGACCTCGAGGTATTCGTGGCCCGGCTGGTGCGGCACGCCTTCGTCCGGCATCAGCTTGAGGAAGCGGAAATGGGCGCGCGCCTCGTTGTGGCTGGCGACGAAGGTGCCCTTGCCCTGGCGGCGCACCACCAGGTTCTCGGCGGCCAGCTCGTCGATGGCCTTGCGCACGGTACCCTGGCTCACCTTGTAGCGGGCGGCCAGCTCGACTTCGCTGGGAATCAGTTCGCCCGGCTTCCACTCGCCCGACTGCAGGCTCTGGGTGATCAGGGCCTTGATCTGCTGGTACAGGGGAGAGAAGGTCGGCGACATGCCCGTCTGGGAAGGAGTCGCTCCGCCCGTGGCGCTGCCTGCGCCTGCGGCCCCGCCTGCAGCGGTGCCATGATTGTTCGGGTTGGACGGAGCTTGGTTCATAGACCGCGATTTTTTCATAAATCCCCTGCCCCGTCCAGTGCGAACGCGGCAAGATTATGTGTCTTATATAAGACATATGATATCAATTGACAGATGGAATTGTACAGGACTACACTCGCGGTCGATCGGGCGTGGATGTACTCCTGAAGACTACGTCACACCCCCGTTCCACCGGACTGCCCTTTTGGTATGATGTCAGTTTCGCCAAACTGGCGTATCCTCGGCGTCGCTCCGTTTTCTATCCCAACTATTTGGAGATTCATCATGGCTAAAACCCCAATGCGCGTTGCCGTCACCGGCGCGGCCGGCCAGATCGGCTATTCCCTGCTGTTCCGCATCGCCAACGGCGACATGCTGGGCAAAGACCAGCCGGTCATCCTGCAACTGCTGGAAATCGACAACGAGAAGGCCCAGAAGGCACTCAAGGGCGTCATGATGGAAATCGATGACTGCGCATTCCCGCTGCTGGCCGGCATGACCGCCCACAGCGACCCGATGACCGCCTTCAAGGATGCCGACGTCGCCCTGCTGGTCGGCGCCCGTCCGCGCGGCCCGGGCATGGAGCGCAAGGACCTGCTGGAAGCCAACGCCCAGATCTTCACCGTGCAGGGCAAGGCGCT
The DNA here is from genome assembly GCF_044901715.1 of Massilia paldalensis. NCBI lineage: Bacteria > Pseudomonadati > Pseudomonadota > Betaproteobacteria > Burkholderiales > Oxalobacteraceae > Massilia > Massilia paldalensis. The sequence continues at coordinate 469,567 of NZ_JBJCIU010000001.1, read as the reverse complement.
GGACGCCGTCGCTTCGCGCAACGTGAAAGTGCTGGTGGTCGGCAACCCGGCCAACACCAACGCCTACATCGCCATGAAGTCGGCCCCGAACCTGCCGGCCAAGAACTTCACCGCCATGCTGCGCCTGGACCACAACCGCGCCCTGTCGCAAGTCGCGGCCAAGTCGGGCAAGGCCGTGGGCGAGATCGAGAAGATGGTCGTCTGGGGCAACCACTCGCCGACCATGTATGCCGACTACCGCTTCGCCACCGCCGGCGGCCAGTCGCTGAAGGACCTGATCAACGACCAGGAATGGAACGCCAACACCTTCCTGCCGACCGTCGGCAAGCGCGGCGCCGCCATCATCGAAGCGCGCGGCGCCTCGTCGGCCGCATCGGCCGCCAACGCCGCCATCGACCACGTGCGCGACTGGGTGCTGGGCACCAACGGCAAGTGGACCACGATGGGCGTGCCGTCGGACGGTTCGTACGGCATTCCGGAAGGCGTCGTGTTCGGCTTCCCGGTGACCACCGAGAACGGCGAGTACAAGATCGTCCAGGGCCTGGAAATCGATGCATTCTCGCAAGACCGCATCAATAACACCCTGAACGAACTGAACGAAGAACGCGCAGGCGTCGCTCACCTGCTGGGCTGATCGTAGGGGTCAGAGCCCGGTTTTGGTTTTAAAGGGCTCCGACCCCGGTGTTCGCCGCAGCCGAGGGGTCAGAGTCCGGTGTTGCTTTTCAAAGGACTCTGACCCCGGTGTTCCGCCACCGGCTTATCCATCTTCACCCAGACACGACATGCATCCTTCCGAGGTTTTATTCCAGGGCCAACGCCAGCCGCTGCTGCTCCCCGCCTGCGACCACTACGCCGGCAGCGAGAAGCTGATGCGCAAATCGATGGCCCTGCAACAAGAACTTGGCCCCGTCTTCGACATCACGTTCGACTGCGAGGACGGCGCCAGCGCCGGCAGCGAGCGCGCCCACGCGGAACTCGTGGCCACCCTCGTCGCCGGCGCGGACAACCGCTTCAAGCGCATCGGCGCCCGCCTGCACGATGCCGCCAGCCCGCACTTCGAGCAGGACGTCGAGATCATCGTCGGCGGCGCCGCGCAGCAGCTGGCCTACGTCGTGCTGCCCAAGCCGAACGGCCTGGAAGACGTGCTGCGCGCCCAGGAAATCGTGAACCGCGCGGCGGCGAAGGCCGGACGGCCCTTCCTGCCGCTGCACGTGCTCATCGAGACCCACGGCGCACTGCACGAAGCTTTCAAGATCGCCGCCCTGCCCCAGGTCGAGTGCCTGTCCTTCGGCATCATGGATTTCGTCTCCAGTCACTACGGCGCGATTCCCGCGGCCGCCATGCGCACGCCAGGCCAGTTCACGCACCCGCTGGTGGTGCGCGCCAAGCTGGAGATGGTGGCGGCATGTCACGCGTATGACAAAGTGGCCTCGCATAATGTGACGACGGATATCAAGGACAGCGCGGTGGTCGCCAACGACGCCACCCGCGCGGCCGGAGAGTTCGGTTTCACGCGCATGTGGAGCATCCATCCGGACCAGATCAAGCCGATCGTGAAGGCGTTCACGCCGCGCATGTCGGAAGTGAACGAAGCGACGCACATCCTGGTGGACGCGATGGCCGCCGACTGGGGGCCGATATCCCAGCATGGCCGCTTGCACGACCGCGCCAGCTACCGATATTATTGGACGGTGTTGCAGCGCGCGAAACTGGCCGGCCTGGCGCTGCCCGATGCCGCCGCGGCACTCGTCAATCAACCGGAATCCACCTGATGGCCACCACCCTCCACCACCTCGCCGCCGCCTGCGTCCTTGCGCTCGCGGCCGCCGGCCTGTGCGCGCCGGCATCCGCCGCCGTCCACGAAGACCACCCGAAGGCGACCAAGGTCCTGAAAGAAAAGGCCAAGGCCGACGCCCACAAGAAGAGCAAGAAAAAGAAGGAAGAAGCGGCCCCCGTCGTCGCCGACGAGCCGGAACCGGACGTGACCGATAGCGTCGTGGCCGAGTATTCCTGTGAGCTGAACAACAAGGTCACGATCTACACGAACGTGAACGACGATGGCCATATCGCGCTGCGCTGGAAGAACCGGCTGCACCGCCTGGACCGCGTCGGCACCACCACCGGCGCCCAGCGTTTCGAGAATCCGAAGTTCGGCCTGATCTGGATCGGCATCCCGTCGAAAGGCATCCTCCTCGATTCGAAGCTGAACCGCCAGCTGGCCAACGAGTGCAAGAAACCCGAGCCGGCGCCGCAGATGGCGGCGGCCCCCGCTGAAAAGAAAGAAGGCTGATGCCGCTCGGACGGTATCGCTGAGCGTTTGTTGTAACAACAAAATCCCCACTGAAGGAGCAGATTGGTATGTCTCATAACACTTTTAACACGCTGAAGGAATTCCCCCTTCTCGCGGGCCAGACCGGCAAGTTCTACTCGCTGCCGGCACTGGGCGAGGCACTGGGCGTGAACCTGTCGCGCCTGCCGGTGTCGATCCGTATCGTCCTGGAATCCGTGCTGCGCAACTGCGACGGCAAGAAGGTCACCGAAGAACACGTCAAGCAACTGGCCAACTGGGGCCCGACCGCCCAGCGCGTCGACGAGATCCCGTTCGTCGTCGCCCGCGTCGTGCTGCAGGACTTCACCGGCGTGCCGCTGCTGGCCGACCTGGCCGCGATGCGCAACGTCGCCGCCAAGACCGGCGCCGATCCGAAGAAGATCGAGCCGCTGGTGCCGGTCGACCTGGTCGTCGACCACTCGGTCACCATCGACCACTTCCGCACCCCGGATTCGCTCGACCTGAACATGAAGATCGAGTTCCAGCGCAATAACGAGCGCTACCAGTTCATGAAGTGGGGCATGCAGGCGTTCGACACCTTCGGCGTCGTGCCGCCGGGCTTCGGCATCGTCCACCAGGTCAACCTGGAATACCTGGCGCGCGGCGTCATGAAGCAGGGCGACAGCTACTACCCGGACACCCTGGTCGGCACCGACTCGCACACCACCATGATCAACGGCGTGGGCGTCGTCGGCTGGGGCGTGGGCGGCATCGAAGCCGAAGCAGGCATGCTGGGCCAGCCGGTCTACTTCCTGACCCCGGACGTCATCGGCGTGAACCTGACCGGTTCCCTGCGCGAAGGCTGCACCGCGACCGACCTGGTCCTGACCATCACCGAAATGCTGCGCCGTGAAAAAGTCGTGGGCAAGTTCGTGGAATTCTTCGGCGAAGGCACCGCCTCGCTGTCGACCACCGACCGCGCGACCATCGGCAACATGGCACCGGAATACGGCGCGACCATGGGCTTTTTCCCGGTCGACGACAAGACCGTCGACTACTTCCGCGGCACCGGCCGCACCGACGAGGAACTGGCCGCCTTCGAGAACTACTTCAAGGCCCAGAACCTGTTCGGCGTGCCGAAGGAAGGCGAGATCGACTACACCCGCGTGCTGCACCTGGACCTGTCGACCGTGACCCCGTCGCTGGCCGGCCCGAAGCGTCCGCAGGACCGCATCGAACTGGGCAACGTGAAGTCGACCTTCGCCGACCTGTTCTCCAAGCCCACCAAGGACAACGGCTTCAACAAGCATGCCGAAGACCTGTCGAAAGTCTACGAGACCACCAACGGCGTGCGCGTGAAGAACGGCGACGTGCTGATCGCCGCGATCACCTCGTGCACCAACACCTCGAACCCGAGCGTGATGATCGCCGCCGGCCTGCTGGCCAAGAAGGCCGCCGAGAAGGGCCTGACCGTGGCGCCGCACATCAAGTCCTCGCTGGCGCCGGGATCGCGCGTGGTCACCAACTACCTGACCGCCACCGGCCTGCTGCCGTACCTGGAGAAGCTGGGCTTCGGCGTGACCGCCTACGGCTGCACCACCTGCATCGGCAATGCCGGCGACCTGACCCCGGAACTGAACGCGACGATCACCCAGAACGACATCATCGCCGCCGCCGTCCTGTCGGGCAACCGTAACTTCGAAGCGCGTATCCACCCGAACATCCGCTCGAACTTCCTGGCCTCGCCGCCGCTGGTCGTCGCCTACGCGATCGCCGGCAACGTCAACAAGGACCTGATGACCGAGCCGGTCGGCAAGGGCGCCGACGGCGTCGACGTCTACCTGGGCGACATCTGGCCGTCCTCGGACGAAGTCCAGGCGCTGATGCAGTACGCGATGAACTCGGACGTCTTCAAGAACAACTACGCGGACGTCAAGGGCAACCCGGGCGCGCTGTGGGAAGCCGTGTCGTCGGTGTCGGGCCAGGTCTACGATTGGCCGACCTCGACCTACATCGCCGAGCCGCCGTTCTTCAGCGACTTCGAGATGACCCCGAAGGCCGCGTCGGCCGGCATCGCCGGTGCCCGCGCACTGGGCGTATTCGGCGACTCGATCACCACCGACCACATCTCGCCGGCCGGTTCGATCAAGGAAGACGGTCCGGCCGGTAAATGGCTGAAGGACCACGGCGTCATCAAGGCCGACTTCAACTCCTACGGCTCGCGCCGCGGCAACCACGAGATCATGATGCGCGGCACCTTCGCCAACGTGCGCATCAAGAACAAGATGATCCCGCCGAAGGAAGACGGTTCCGCGGTCGAAGGCGGCATCACCATCCACCAGCCGAGCGGCGAACAGCTGTCGATCTACGACGCGGCCATGAAGTACATCGCGGAAGGCACCCCGACGATGATCTTCGCGGGCGAAGAGTACGGCACCGGCTCCTCGCGCGACTGGGCGGCCAAGGGCACCCAGCTGCTGGGCGTGAAGGCCGTGATCGCCCGTTCGTTCGAGCGCATCCACCGTTCGAACCTGGTCGGCATGGGCGTGCTGCCGCTGCAGTTCCTGGGCGACGACAGCGTCGAGTCGCTGGGCATCACCGGCAACGAGACCTACGACCTGCAAGGCCTGGAAGGCGAGATCCGTCCGCAGATGCAGGCGACCCTGGTGATCCACCGCGCCGACGGCACGACCAAGGCCACCTCCGTCCTGCTGCGCATCGACACCCCGATCGAAGTCGACTACTACAAGCATGGCGGCATCCTGCCGTTCGTGCTGCGCCAGCTGCTGGCTGCGTAATCTAGCTGGGGTCAGAGCCCGGTTTTTCAGTTAGGGCTCTGATCCCGGTTCTCAAAAAGGCCGGGACCCTCGCGGGTCCCGGCTTTTTTCTTTTTGCTTCCGACGTCGCGGCTGAACACCGGGGTCAGAGCCCCTTGAAAAGCAACACCGGGCTCTGACCCCTGCCCTGCCCCCTCACCTACACCTCCGCCCACTGCCGCAACAGGTTGTGATAGTGCCCCGTCAGGCCGACGAGCTCCGGCCCGTCGCCGTGCTTGCCACGCAGGGACTGGATGTTCGCATCGAGCTCGTACAGCATCGACCGCTGCCAGTCGTCGCGCACCATGCTCTGCACCCACAGGAAGGACGCGACGCGCTCGCCGTCCGTCACCGGCTGCACCTGGTGGATGCTGGTCGACGGATAGACGATGGCGTCGCCCGCCGGCAGCTTCACTTCGTGCGTCCCGTAGGTATCGATCACGGTCAGCTCGCCGCCCTCGTACTCGTCCGGCTCGCTCAGGAACACGGTGCAGGAGACATCGGAGCGCACGGGCGCGGCGCCGCCGGATTGTCCCCGGTTCGCGCGGATGGCGCCGTCCACGTGCGGACCGTAATGCTCGCCGCCCGCGTAGCTGTTGAAGTAGGGCGGCAGGATGCGCAGCGGCAGCACGGCGGCGAAGAACAGCGGATGGCCCATCAGGGCGGCACTGACGACCTGGCCCAGCTCCAGCGCGAGCGGCGACCCCTCGGCCAGCTGGCGGTTGCGCTTGACCCGGGCGCCCTGCTCGCCCACGCTGGCGCGGCCATCGATCCAGTCGCTGGCGCGCAGCTTCGCGCGCATCGTCTCCACCTGTTCCGGACTGAGCACGCCCGGGATATGCAGCATCATGATCGCTTCCTTCAGACCAATACAAATGAGAATTATTCGCATTATGCGCGCCATTTTCCCATTCAGCAAGGAGGGTCTTGACGCGGGATTGCCGGTCTGTCACAGGGGTGTGGCCGAATCAACTACAATAACGGGGATAAGGGATTATGATGATCCCTTGGACCTTCGGTCCATCATCAAGCAATCGAATCCAATCACTACCGAAGAGACTCCCCTAGCGCTATGCGTCGCCCCTCCAAAGACTCACCCAAACTATCGGCAGAAAGCCAGCGTCTCGTCAGCATCAGCAACGCCATCGTGCAGGCTGCCAGCCGCGTCGAAGAACGGACCTGGGAACGCAACCTCGACCAGCAGCTGCAGAAGCTGCTCAAGTCCAACCACCAGGACAGCATCGACGCCGCCCTGAACGTCCTGTTCAAGGGCGACCTGGCAGTGTACGACGTGCTGATGGATGGCGTGGAAGCCGTCAGCGAGTCCTCGACCATGACCGAACAGGGCGCCGACGGCGCCGACGTCACCTGGCAAGCCCTGCTGGTTGCCGCGCCGGTCCTGGCGTGGACCCGCTTCTCGATCCCGTCCGGCACGATCCCGAACGACATCCTGTCGGCACTGACGGCCCACTTCTCGGCCCACCTGCTGGCCGAGGGCACCCAGGTCGCCATCGCGCCCACGCTGTACTCGATCGACCAGCTGCCGCGCACCCATGCCGAGACCTATGCCTTGACCCACAAGCTGGCCCAGGCCGCGCACAAGGGCAGCGGCAACATCAAGCCGGCCGCGCCCGGCCCCGACACCTCGCAGTTCCTGGCCGACACGCGCTACCTGATCGCCGCCATCGTCGCGCCCGTGGGTGCCCCGCTGTTCCGCTGGCAGGAACCCCAGCACCAGATCAATTTCGAAGCCGAACGCACGCACGCGCTGGAACAGTGGCGCGCCCAGGCCGGTCCCAACATCGCGCGCCTGCTGCCGGGCTGCGGCGTCGACCTGCTGCTGCCGGAAGCGTATTACGTGGCCTGCCGCGAGGCGGACAAGGACATCCGTCCCGTCTCGATCCGCGCCGCCGTCCACTACCTCACCAACACGCTGGGCGTGGAACCCGGCGACCTGCGCGCCGTCGTGGCCGGCTTCGGCGACGAGGCGAGCGACAACCAGGTCGACGAATACCGCGTCGGCTTCACGCTGCGCCAGTCGTCGGACGTGGTGTACGGCATCGTCTGGCCCCTGTACGGCCAGGAAGACGAGGAAGGCACGCCGATGGAAGGAACGGTGCCCGCCCGTCCGCTGGCGCCGATCGACGAGATCGTCCATCACCTGAACGAGGTCGGCATCGCCCACGTCAAGCGCATCGGCGAACGCTATGTCGCCGAATACTGCGACGATTGCGGCGCGCCGCTGTTCGCGGATCCGACCGGCGAGCTGGTGCATGCGGAGATGCCGGAGGATACGCCGGCGGGGAACGAGCACTTCCACTAGGACGAAGCACTCCCCCAAAAGCCGTCGTCCCTGCGAAAGCAGGGACGACGTTGCTTAAGTTGTGTTGAACGTCAGGCCGCTTTGACGTCCGCCTGCGCCTGCTCCGCCAGGAACCCGTGGATCTGCGACACCACGGCCGCCCCCTCCCCCGCCGCCGCCGCCACCCGCTTGGTCGAGCCGGCCCGCAGATCGCCCACCGCGAACACGCCCTGCACGCTCGTTTCCAGGTCGCGCCCGCCATGCTTGCCCGTCGCATCGAAGCCCGTCAGCACGAAGCCCTTGCGGTCGAGCTCGACGCCGCATTCGCGCAGCCAGTCGGTGTTGGGATCGGCGCCGATGAACAGGAACAGGAAACTGGTGTCGAACACGACCGGCGCGCCGCCGTTGCGGCTGCGGCAGCGCACGCGGCTCAGGCCGGAGTCGTCGCCTTCCAGCGCGGCCAGCTCGAGGTGGGTGTGCAGCTGGATGTTCGCGGTTGCGGCGATGCGTTCGATCAGGTAGCTCGACATGCTCGCTTCCAGGCCGGGGCCGCGCACCATCAGGTGCACGGTCTCGGCATGGGCCGACAGGTAGACGGCGGCCTGGCCGGCCGAGTTGCCGCCGCCGACCAGCACCACCGTCTTCTTGCGGCACAGCTTCGCCTCCACGGGCGACGCCCAGTAGTACACGCCGCGTCCCTCGTAGCGCGCCAGGTCGGGCAGGTCCGGCTTGCGGTAGCGCGCGCCCGTGGCCAGCACGACGCTGCGCGCCTGCACGCAGGTGCCGTCGTCGAGTTCCACGCGCAGCGGCCGTTCGCTGCACAGCAGGCGCATGGCCGGCGCGGGAATCGCGACCTCGGCCCCGAACTTCATCGCCTGCACGTAGGCACGGCTGACCAGCGCATGGCCGGTGATGCCGGTCGGGAAGCCGAAGAAATTCTCGATCCGCGCGCTGGCGCCGGCCTGGCCGCCATAGGCGCGCTGGTCCAGCACCATCACCGACAAGCCTTCCGACGCGGCATACACGGCCGTCGCCAGGCCGGCGGGGCCGGCGCCGGCGATCAGCACGTCGTAGATCATCTCGCGCCGGATGCGCGGCAGCGTGCCGAGGAAGCGGCCCACTTCGGCCAGGCTCGGGTTCTTCAGCACGAAGCCGTCGGGCAAGGCGACCAGCGGCCAGTCCGTCTCGCTGCTCCAGTGCTCGCGCACCAGTTGCGCCGCATCCGGATCGGACGCGGGGTCGCGCCGCGTGTACGGCTGGCCGTTACGCGACAGGAAATTCTCGAGCTCGAACACGCGCGGATGGCCCGGCGGACCGACCAGGATCGGACCGCTCGGCTGCTCGCCGATCAGGCGCGCGCGGCGCAGCAGGAAGGCGCGCATCACGCGCTCGCCCAGCATGGCCTCGCCCATCAACAGGGCGCGCAGCGCTTCCGGATCCAGCACGAGGGCCTCCAGCTCGCCCTCGGCCACGCCGTCGACCAGCGGCGGCCGGCCGGACAGCTGGGCCACTTCGCCGCTGAACTGGCCGGGGCCGTAGAGATTGACGGCGACGCGATGGCCCAGCGCATTGCTGCGGCTGCAGCGCAGGTGGCCGGACAGGACCACGATCATCCCCGGCGAATCGACGAGCGCGCGGAACACGGTCTCGCCGTCGTGCCAGCGGCGTTCGATGGCGAAGCGGCGGATGCGCTTGATGTCGTCCTCGCCGAGGACCGGGTACAACTGGTGGCCGCGCGATGCCAGGTCGACCAGGTAGCGCGGATCGATGACGGAAGGTTCGGGGCTGGAATCGGTGGCGGTGTCGGTCATGGCTGTCTCGTGTATTCGCGATGAGGGTCATCGGACCGGCGATGTCCGCGCCTGCTACGATGAACAGGCAGACGCGCGCCAGCTTAATTGGATTGCAAGCAGCATGGTAATGCAAGCGCAGGGAGAAACAACCTATACCCAAGGATGGGTAGCGCGAATGGCGACTTAACGGATCGCTTCGATCACGCGGCGCGAGAATTCCGCCGTATTGCCCGCATGCCAGCGCCACACGACGACCAGGTCGTGCTCGGGAGAAATGACGATGTCGTTGCTGCCCGCGCCCAGCGCGGCATAGGCCGTCGGTGGCAGGCCCGGCAGGTTCTTGCCCTTGGTGTTAAGCCAGAACAGGTAGCCATAGTCCGGGCCGTGTTCGCTCGGCACGAGCGCCTGCCTGACATAGCCCGGCGGCAGGATCTGCCTGCCGGCCCAGTTGCCGCCGCGCAGCCACAGGTAGCCGAAGCGCGCCATGTCCCAGGAATCGATCCACATGCCGCCGCCCCAGCGCGTGCCGCCGCTGACCGAGGGCACGAGCTTGCCGTCCAGTTCGACATAGCTATTGGTGTACGGCACCCACTTCCACGTGCTGGATGCGCCGATCGGATCCATCACTTCTTGCTGGAACACGTCCGGCACCGCCTTGCCGAATACGCGCAGCAGCGAGAGTGCCAGGCGGTTGATGCGCACGTCGTTGTATTCGTAGTGCTTGCCCGGCGCCTCGAGCGCGCGCGGCTTGCGCTCGCCGGCGCCGAACGCTTCCTTGCCGACGAAGTCGGCGTTCTTGCCCCACAGGCTGCCTTCCCACTCCGTTTCCTGCTGCAGGTGCTGTTTCCACGTCACCTGCGCATTGCGGGCAGAGGCATAGCCGCCGTCCTGCACGGTCTTGCCGACCGGCGCATCGAGGTCGGCGATCCGGCCGTCGCGCACGGCGATGCCCGCCACCGTCGAGAGCATGCTTTTCGCCACCGAATAGGTCGGGTCGACGGCATGCGTGTCGCCGAACTCGGCCACGACATGGCCCTTGTAGATGACGACGCCGTTGGTGGCCGCGCGCCGCGTCGGCAGGGACCCGAGCGGCTGGCCGAAGGTCTGCTGCTGGTCGGAGAAATCGCGCGCACGCGTCGTCTCGTGCGCCTGGGCGAAGGCGACCGCCGCCGCCAGCTTGTCCGGATCCATGCCCAGCTCGGCCGGGGTCTTGCGTGCCCACTGCCCGGCCGGCGGGAAATACGAGGCGGCCTGGGCCGCGGCGGATGCCGGCACGGTGCCGGCGACGAGGATGGCGGCCACGAGGGCCAGGACGCCGCGGCGGCTGGGGATCATGCGTTATCTTTCCACTCGGAATAAGGATGGCGGATGAGGCTCGAATTGTAATAGCGCTTGTCGCCCGTGACCTCCTGGCCGATCCAGTCGGGCTTGTCGAACGCCTCGTCTTCCGCGCCCAGCTCGATCTCGGCCACGACCAGGCCCGCGTTCAGGCCCAGGAACTCGTCGACTTCCCAGACGTGGCCGGCATGGTCGATGCGGTGGCGCACCTTCTCGACCAGCGGCTGCTCGCACAGCCCGTCCAGCAGTTCCGCCGCGTCGGGCACCGGGATGGCGTACTCCCACTCGCCGCGGCTGGCGCCGGTGCTTTTCCCCTTGACGGTGATCACGGCGCGCTCGCCTTCGATGCGCACGCGCACCGTGCGCACGGCGTCGGCGACCAGGTAGCCCTGGCGCATCAGCGTGGGCGTACCCAGGCCGCGCCAGCCGTCGCCCGCGAGCAGGAACTTGCGTTCGATCTCGATGCCCATGGCCGGCCCGCTCAGTCGTCCAGCGACAGCAGGATCGGCTGCAGCATCGCCGCGCCCAGGGCCGCGGAGCGCGCGCCGTTCCAGCCGACGTGGGCGTCCGGCAGGTTGGCGTTGTCCTTGAACGGCATTTCCAGCGTCAGCGACAGGCACTTGAAGGTGTGGCCGATGTACTTCGAGGCCAGCGTCAGCAGTTCCTCGTTGTACTTGCTGGCGGCATAGCCATAGGTCTTCTGGAAGTCCGGGCTGGACGCCATGTAGCGGTCGATGAAGGCGTTCTGGGCCGCCAGGCGCTCCGGCGTGAAGTCGGCCAGCATCTCGGAACCGGCCACGAAGTTGTACGGCAGCGCTTCGTCGCCGTGGATGTCGAAGAACATGTCGACGCCGGTCGCGTGGATCTGTTCCTTCACGCACAGCACTTCCGGGCTGCGCTCGGCCGACGGCGTCATCCATTCGCGGTTCAGGTTGGCGCCGGCGGCATTGGTGCGCAGGTTGCCGCGCACGGAGCCGTCCGGATTCATGTTCGGCACCACGTAGAACACGCAGCGCTGCAGCAGCTTCCTGGCCACCGGGTTGGCGTCGTCCAGCAGCGCGTCCAGCATGCCCTCGACGAACCACTCGGCCATCGTCTCGCCCGGGTGCTGGCGCGCGATCACCCAGATCTTCTTCTCGGCCTGCGGATTGCCGACGACGACCAGGTTCATGTCGCGGCCGTCGACCGTGGTGCCGATGTCGTGCACGCGCGCGATCGGGTTCTCGGCCACCTCGCCCAGCAGGCGCAGGTGGCGTTCCCAGGTGTAGGGCTCGAAGTAGGCGTAGTAGATGCTGTCCAGCGCCGGCGTGTGCTCGACGGTCATGACCTGGCCGTCGAAGCTGGTGGGCACGCGGAACCAGTTCTCGGTGTCATAGCTGGCCACGACCTGGTAGCCCTCGAAGCCCTTCGGATAGGTGGCTTGCCCGGCGTTCAGGAAACGCATGGTGCACGCCTGGCCGCGCGCGCCCTGCAGGCGGAAGTGGAACCACTGGTGGATGTCGGCGTGCGAGTCGCTGCGCAGCTTCAGGTCGATCTGGCGCGGGTCGGCGGCCTGGACGACGTCGATCGATCCGGAATCGAAAAGCTGGCTGATCTTGATGGGCATGGCTGTTCCTCTGAGAACCGTTCAAAAAAGGGATGATAGCCGATGCCCGGCATGACGAAAGCAGACGGCACCGGCGCAGGATGGCCGGAGGCGGCTTATGCGTCCAGGTCGATCAGCTCTTCGCTGTAGGCCAGCATGATCTGGCGCATCAGTTCGACGTTGCTGCGGTCGAGGACCACCGTCAGATCCGGTTTGCGGTCGAGGTTGAAGGTCATGCTGATCTTGCCCGGCAAGACCTTGCACTGCACGAAGGCGGCGCGCGGGATGTTCGGATTCTGCCAGTCCCATTCGCTGATCTGCGGTCCCGGCGGCGGCGGCTGCAGCGTCGGATCCTGGTTCACGGGCAGGTTCTTGATGAGGAAGAACACGATCGACGCCGGTACGAAAACGCCCACGTCGCTGGCGCCCTCCGTGGCGAAACGGACCAGCAGCAGGTTGCCGACCTTGTCGCAGGACATGGACATGGTCTTGACTTGACGAATGACCGCAGATTTCACGACGAATTCCTATGAATAATGGTTGAAAAGCCCGGCGATTCTACCGCAAGCCATCCTGGAATTGTGTGAAAGAGAAACAAAACGGGGAGCCTGAAGCTCCCCGCTGTTCGGCAGGCTGGACGGCGCCGCCACCGTCCATCCGCGCGACGATTTACTGCTTGTTGCCGCGCGACGAGTTGCGCGACGACGAGCTGTTTGCCGACTGGCGATTGCCGTGGCTCATGCTGCCTGCACGGCGTGCTTCTTCCGAGGTGAACTCGTGTGCGGTGCCTTTCTCATGCGCTGCCTTGCCGCCTTGGCTGGCGATCTGACGCTGGCGCTCCGGATCCATCGATGCGAAACCGCGATTCTTGGTTCCGCCGCTTTGTTTATTGCCCTGGTTGTTTGATGCCATGATGCTATCTCTCCTCTTCGCGGTAAAAACCGCCGCGTCCTGCGGCAGGCCTGCCGATGTCATCGATTGTCACCGTTGAGCGCTCGGTCGGAACATCTTAGGCATGCCAGATGGCTGAGACTATAGGAGCATTTCAGATGACTTTGTAGGACAACGTGAGACAGAAAATGCACTATCGAAATACTACTTTCAGTCGGCTTTCTGACCGCTTTCCGACCATTAACTACTCGTCAGTATTCCTCCTACATATACCCGGTGCATCTTCCTATACTGAACTTGTCGGGCGGCGCGCATCATGCTCTTCATGTAGCGGGCCCGGCCCGCACTGGTCCCGCTCGAAAGGAGACGATCATGGACGCAAATCAACGCAGCAGCATCAACAACCAGACGAATAACGGCGCCAACGAAAAATGGACGCCGGGTTCCGAAGGCAACACGGCCGACAAGGGCCAGCCGCTCGACCACACCTATCCGCAGGGCCTGGGCGTGCAGCAGCAAGGCAACCAGCAGCGCGACATCATGGGCACGCAGCAGAGCGGCGCCGGCCCGGGCGCGGCGCCAGGCGGCATGGGAGGCCGTGCCAACGACAACGACGCCGGCATCCCCGGCGGCTCGATGGAAACCCAGATCAACGGCGGCTCGGGCCCCGTGCAGGGCATCACGGACAGCCACCAGCGCCAGATGGAACAGAAGTCCGGCGCCTATGGCCTATTGCAGCAGCCGCTCAGCGCCGGCGACCCGAACCAGGGCTACGACCTGAAGCAGGAACGCGACATGGGCCGCGACGCCGTGCGCGGCCGGATGGGATCGCAGGATCCGGCCCAGCCCGACCTGCATGCCGGCAATATGCAAGGGTCGACGCAGGGCGGCGGCATGCCGGGCTCGCGCAGCAGCTTCCCGTCGGAGCAGACGGGTTCGATGGGCAACCGCCAGTCGGAAGACCGGCCGCGCCGCTTCGTCAGCGACGGCGGCGGCATGCCGGGGCCGGCCAGCCGTCCGGGCAATGGCGACGTCGGCGGCCAGGAGGCCCAGCGCGGCAATACCCAGCTCGACGTGACGGGCTCGCGCTCGATGGCCAACCAGCAGTCGGACATCCACGGCGTGCACGAATCGAACGACGTGGCCGGCGGCCTGCCGCGCTCGCCGGGCAATGCCGGCGCCAGCAGCGTGGACCGTCCGGGATCGCAGACGGGACCGGACGGCGCCGAAAGCGGCCCGCCGGCGCACGAGTCGAACGACGCCGCCGGGGGCTACCCGCGCAGCCCGGGCTACGCGAACAAGCTGCACGGCGACCAGAACATGGACGACGACACCGGCTTCAAGCGCAAGCCCTGAGCTGATCCGCGCTTGACGTTCCCCGACGTGCCGCCCGCCTCGCAAAGGCCGGCGGCACGTCCGTATTGGGCTTCCCCGCACTATCCTTGACACAGGTTCAGGCACCCGTCCGGCGCCGGAACCCCCTCGCCCTCTTCCCTGTCGAACCAGTCACATCATCGCTGATCCACGCGACGGTGCGGCCCGCCATTGCGGCGGCATCCATCGATGTCATCGACCGAGCGGGGAGCCGCGAATGCGCCGACTGAACGTCCTCACCTGGCACACGCACGGCAGCTACCTGTACTACCTGTCCCACGCGCCGCACGATTTTTACGTGCTGTACAAGCCCGGCCGCCCGCCCGGCTACGGCGGGCGCTGCGGGCCGTTCCCGTTCGGCCCCAACGTGCACGACCTGCCGGCCGAGCAGACGCGCGAACGCCGCTTCGACTGCATCCTGTTCCAGGAAGACCATCATTGGCTGCGCGACCAGTACGAATTGCTGACGCCGGCCCAGCGCGCACTGCCGCGCATCTATCTGGAGCACGATCCGCCAGGCATTGCACCGCCGGGCATCGGCCCCGGTGCCGGCGCAGGGTCCGCCGCCACCGCCTGGCCGACCGACCTGCCGCACCTCGTCGACGATCCCGAGGTGCTGCTGGTCCATGTCACGCCGTTCAACCGCCTGATGTGGAACAGCGGACGCACCCCTAGCCGCGTCATCGAACACGGCGTCGCCGTGCGTCCCGCCGTGCGCTGGCACGGCGAGCTGGCGCGCGGCCTCACGGTCACCAACCACCTGGCGCGGCGCGGCCGGCGCATGGGCGCCGACCTGTTCCTGCGCCTGCGCGACGGCGGTGACGCGCTGCCGCTCGACCTGGTCGGCATGGGCGCCGCCGAACTCGGCGGCCTGGGCGAGATCGACCATCCCGCCCTGCCGCCGTTCATGGCCGCCTACCGTTTCCTGTTCGCGCCGGTGCGCTATTCGAGCCTGAGCCTGGCCGTCCTCGAGGCGATGGCGATCGGCATGCCGGTGGTGGCGCTGGCCACGGCCGAGATGGCGACCGTCGTCGAGCACGGCGTGTCAGGCTTCGCCGTCACCGACGAGGACGCGCTGGCCGAGCCCATGCGCGCGCTGCTGCGCGACGCCGGACTCGCGCAGCAGCTGGGCGAAGCGGGCCGGCGCCGCACCCGCGAACGCTTCTCGATCGCGCGCTTCTGCGCCGACTGGGACGCCGCGCTGCAGCTGGTGACGGGCTAGGACGGCCATGAAGCTCATCGATCCCGCGCTGGCCGTTCCCGCCCCGCTGCCGCGCCGCGTCGCCCTGATCAGTGACCACGCGTCGCCGCTCGCGGCGCCGGGCAGCATCGACTGCGGCGGCCAGAACGTCTACGTGGCCCAGCTGGCGCGCGAACTGGCGCTGGCCGGCTGCGCGGTCGACGTGTTCACCCGGCGCGACGCTCCGCGCCAGAAACAGGTGGTGGCCTGGCACGACGACGTACGCATCGTGCACGTGCCGGCCGGCCCCGCGCGCCACGTGCCCAAGGAAAGCCTGCTGTCCTGCATGCCGGCCTTCGCGCGCTTCGTCGTGCGCTTCGCGCGCCAGCAGCGCCAACCCTACGACATCGTGCACGCGAATTTCTTCATGTCCGGCATCGTCGCGCGCCAGCTGAAGGAAGCGCTCGGCATTCCCTTCGTCATCACCTTCCACGCCCTGGGCCAGGTGCGCCGCCTGGCCCAGGGCGCCGCCGACGCCTTTCCGCTGGAGCGCGCCGGCATCGAGGCCGGGCTGATGCGCAGCGCCGACCGCATCATTGCCGAGTGCCAGCAGGACCGGCTCGACATGGAGACCTTGTATGGCACCGATCCCGGACGCATCGCCATCGTCCCCTGCGGCTTCGACCCGGAGGAACTGTGGCCGACCGACGCCGCCCAGGCCCGCGCCCTGCTCGGCCTGGAACCGGACCGCTTTACCGTGCTGCAGCTGGGCCGCATCGTGCCGCGCAAGGGCGTGGACACGGTGATCGAGGCGACCGCCCTGCTGCGCCGGCGCCACGGCATCGATGCCCGCCTGCTGGTGGTCGGCGGCGATGCGCCCGGCGCCGCTGCTACTGCCACCACTGCTACTGCCGCCACCGCTGCCGCCACCGCGGGCGGCGCGGCGGACGAACTCGCGCGGGGTCCGGTGCGCGACGGGCCGGAGCTGGCGCGCCTGCGCGCGCTGGCGGCGGCGCTCGACATCGCCGGCCACGTGCACTTTGCCGGCCAGCGTGCGCGCAGCCAGCTGCGCCACTGGTACGGCGCCGCCGACGCCTTCGCCACCACGCCCTGGTACGAGCCGTTCGGCATCACGCCGGTCGAGGCGATGGCGTGCGCGCGGCCCGTGATCGGCGCGGAGGTCGGCGGCATCAAGAGCACCGTCGTCGACGGCAGCACGGGTTTTCTCGTGCCGCCGCGCGACCCGCAGGCGCTGGCCGAACGCCTGCTGCGCCTGCAGCGCGACCCGCGGCTGGCGCGCGCGATGGGCGCGGTGGGCTTGCGTCGCGCCTGGCGCAACTACACATGGCGCACCGTGGCCCGGCAGCTCATGGCCGTGTACGCGGCCGTGCTGGCCGACACGCGCGCCCCGATCGACAGTCCCCGACAACAGGAGCAGGCATGACCGACAACCCCACCGGTGCGGCGCCTTCGGCCGGCGCGCCCGCCACCGCATCCGGCAGCGCATCTGCCGCCTCGTTCGCCCCGGCACCTGCCGCCCCCTTGCAGGGACGCGTCGCCCTCGTCACCGGGGCGGCCAGCGGCCTGGGCGCCGCGCTGGCCGACGTGCTGGCCGCGGCCGGGGCGGACATCGTGGCCGCCGACATTCGCGCCGATGCGCTGCAGGCCGCCCTGCCCGCGCTGCGCCGGCGCGGCGTGCGCGCCGCCGGCCTGGCCCTCGACGTGGGCGACCCCGGCGCCGCGCGCGCGGGCATCCGCCACGTGCTGGACACAATGGGCCGGCTCGACATCCTCGTCAACAATGCCGGCACCGACGTCACGCTGCCGCTGGCCGAACTGTCCGAGCAGGACTGGCTGCGCGTCATCGGCACCAACCTGAACGGTCCCTTCCTGCTGGCCAAGCATGCGGCCGCCCACATGCGTGGCAACGGCGGCGGCAACGGCGGCGACATCGTCAACGTCGCCTCGACCGCCGCCAAGCGCGCCTGGCCCAATGCCTGCGCCTACCACGCCAGCAAATGGGGCCTGCTCGGCCTGTCGCACGCGCTCCACGCGGAACTGCGCCCGCACGGCATCCGCGTGACGGCGGTGGTGGCGGGCGGCATGCGCACGCCCTTCCTGCTCGACCGTTTTCCCGGCCTCGACCCGGCGCACCTGCAGGAACCCGCCGACGTGGCGCGCGCCATCCTGCACGCGCTGCTGCTGCCGCGCGACACGGTCGTCGCGGAACTGACCGTGCTGCCGATGCAGGAGACGTCCTGGCCCTGACAGACGCCGGTGCCGCACGCATGCGGCTGAACCGACATGCCCGGACCCATACGCCCGAACCATACGCCCGAACCGATACGCCCGCATGAAAGCCATCTTCCTCGACAAGGACGGGACGCTCGTCGACGACCTGCCCTACAACGTCCAGCCGCAGCGCATCACCCTGTGCCGCGGCGCCGGCCCGGCGCTGCGCCTGCTGGCCCGGCTCGACTACCGCCTGTTCGTCGTCACCAACCAGGCCGGCATCGCGTTCGGCCGGCTGCGCGAGGCGGACATGGACATCGTCCACGACCGCCTGCAGCACCTGCTGTTCCACGAACGGCTGGCGCTGGACGGTTTCTACTACTGTCCGCACCATCCGGACGGCGGCGTGGCGTCCTATGCCGCCGACTGCCATTGCCGCAAGCCGATGCCCGGCATGCTGCTCAAGGCCGCGCACGAACACGGCATCGACCTGCAATCCTCGTGGATGATCGGCGACATCCTGCACGACGTCGAGGCGGGCAACCGCGCCGGCTGCCGCACGGTCCTGATCGACAACGGCAACGAAACGGAATGGCGGCTCGGTCCGCGCCGCGTGCCGACGCGCATGGCGCCCGACCTGTACACGGCCGCCATGCTGATCGCCAGCCAGGGAGCGGCGCCGTGAGCGCCTGGCGGGACGCGCGCCGCATCCTGTGCGTGCGCCTGGACTCGCTGGGCGACGTGCTGATGTGCACCCCGGCCATGCGCGCGCTGCGTGCCGCCGTGCCGGGACGCACGCTGACGCTGCTGACCGCGCCGGCCGGCGCCGCAGCCGCGCCCTTCATCCCCGAGGTCGACGATGTCATCGCCCACCGCGCGGCGTGGATGAAGGCCGATCCGCACGCGGCTGCCGATGCGCCTTCCCACGCCCCCGGCCACGACGATGGCCTGGCGCTGGTCGACCTGCTCGCCGCGCGCGCATTCGACGGCGCCGTGATCTTCACCACCTATACGCAGAGCGCGCTGCCGGCGGCGTTGCTGTGCC
Source organism: Massilia paldalensis (assembly GCF_044901715.1). Lineage (NCBI taxonomy): Bacteria > Pseudomonadati > Pseudomonadota > Betaproteobacteria > Burkholderiales > Oxalobacteraceae > Massilia > Massilia paldalensis. The sequence goes on along the minus strand of NZ_JBJCIU010000001.1, from coordinate 450,742 downwards.
AGCTGGCCGGCATTCCCCTGCGCCTGGCCCACTGCCGCGAAAATCCCTACGCCCTGTTGTCCGATTGGGCGCCCGATCCGGAGCCGTCCGGCATGGTGCGCCACGAGGTGCAGCGCCAGCTTGCCCTGGTGCGGCGCGTCGGCTGTCCGCCGGCCGGCATGGCGCTGTCCCCGCGGCTGTCCTTCGTGCCGCGCGCGCGCGACGTGGCGGCGGCGCGCGCGCTGCTGCGCGCGGACGGCGTCGATCCGGACGCGCCGTGGCTGCTGCTGCATCCGGGCGCAAGCGCCGCCTCGCGCCGCTATCCGCCGGCGCAATGGGCCGCGGTCCTGCGCCTGCTGACGGAGCGGCCCGGCTTGCCGCTGGTACTGACCGGCAGCGCGGCCGAAGCGCCGCTGGTCGAGGACATCCGCCGCGCCGCCGGCGTGCCGGCCGTCTCCCTGGCCGGAAGGCTGGGGCTCGGAGAGCTGGGCGCCGCGCTGGCGCTGGCGGCCGTCGCCGTCGCCAACAACACGGGACCGGCCCATATCGCCGCTGCCGTGGGCACGCCGCTGGTCGCCCTGTATGCGCTGACCAATCCCCAGCACACGCCGTGGGCCGTGCCGAACCGCGTGCTGTTCCATGACGTACCGTGTCGTTTCTGCTATAAGAGCACCTGCCGGGCCGGCCATCATTCCTGCCTGGCCGGGGTCGTCCCGGAACGCGTGGCCGATGCCGTCGCCATGCTGCTGCAGAGGGCAGCAAGCAAGCCCAGCCTTGGCGGAAGCGGGATCGCGCTGAAAACGACGGCGTGAACCTTACGGAAATGTAATGTGCCGGACCGGTTTCCGACGGGAATTTTGATTCACAATGGCGGCGTCTTTATCACACATTGTTGCAAGGCAAACGCGCAGGGTTGCCGCTTTTCTTCCAGCCCGGCAGGCATGCCGGCGCCTCTTGCGCCCGGCCGTGCGTTTTCCGTTCCACGAAAGTTCGCTATGAAAAAAGTCCTCATCCTCGGCGTCAACGGCTTCATTGGCCACCACCTGTCCAAGCGCATCCTCGAGACGACCGATTGGGAAGTCTATGGCATGGACATGAACACGGATCGCATCGCCGACCTGCTCGCCAACGAACAGTACAAGCGGCGCATGCACTTCTTCGAAGGCGACATCACGATCAACAAGGAATGGGTCGAGTACCACGTCAAGAAGTGCGACGTGATCCTGCCGCTGGTCGCCATCGCGACGCCGTCGACCTACGTGAAGGAACCGCTGCGCGTGTTCGAGCTCGACTTCGAGGCGAACCTGCCCATCGTGCGCGCCGCCGCCAAGTACGGCAAGCACCTGGTATTCCCGTCGACGTCCGAGGTGTACGGCATGTCCCGCGACAGCGAATTCGATCCGGAGAACTCGGAACTGGTGTACGGCCCGATCAACAAGCCGCGCTGGATCTATGCCTGCTCCAAGCAGCTGATGGACCGCGTGATCTGGGGCTACGGCATGGAAGGCCTCAACTTCACGCTGTTCCGCCCCTTCAACTGGATCGGCGCGGGGCTCGATTCGATCCACACGCCCAAGGAAGGCTCGTCGCGGGTGCTGACGCAGTTCTTCGGCCACATCGTGCGCGGCGAATCGATCCAGCTGGTCGACGGCGGCCACCAGAAGCGCGCCTTCACCTATATCGACGACGGCATCGACGCCCTCATCAAGATCATCGAGAACAAGGACGGCAAGGCCAGCGGCCAGATCTACAACATCGGCAACCCGGCCAACAACCACTCGATCCGCGAGCTGGCCGGCATGATGCTGGACCTCGCGGCCCAGTACCCGGAATACGCCGAGGGCGCGAAGCAGGTGCGGGTCACGGAGACCAGTTCCGGCGCCTACTACGGAGCCGGCTACCAGGACGTGCAGAACCGCGTGCCGAAGATCGACAACACGCGCTCCGACCTGGACTGGGCGCCGCGCACGACGATGGCCGACGCGTTGCGCCACATCTTCGACGCCTACCGCGGCCAGGTGGGCGCGGCCCGCGCACTCGTCGACTGACCTGCCGTACGGCCGGCCCGGCCTTCCGGCCAGGCCGGCACTCCCTTCGGCGGCCATCCTACCTATACCTTTGGATGACTAGACCGGAATCGAACCTCAACCGACAATGGGCCGTTGCTGCACAGGCCCCGCCCCAGGCGGTTGAAAATACGATACGGGAGTAAAAACAAATGACAGCCCAAGACAAGGATAAGTTCGACCTGAAACGACGCAACGTCATCGTCGGCGCAGGCAGCGCGGCAGCACTGCCGCTGGCCTGGATGAGCACCACTTCGTCCGCCCACGCCGCGGGTGCGGCACAATCCACGCAAGCCAAGGGGGTACCGCAAATGAACTCGAGTTTCGTCACCACCAAAGACGGCGTCCAGATCTACTACAAGGATTGGGGCAGCGGCACGCCGATCGTGTTCTCGCACGGTTGGCCGCTCAGCTCGGACGACTGGGATGCGCAGATGATGTACTTCGTCCAGAAGGGCTTCCGCGTCATCGCCCACGACCGCCGCGGCCACGGCCGCTCGACCCAGGTCGGCACCGGCCATGACATGGACCACTACGCCGACGACCTGGCGGCCGTCGTGCAGCACCTGGACCTGAAGGGCGCGATCCACGTTGGCCACTCGACCGGCGGCGGCGAAGTCGTGCGCTACCTGGCACGCCACGGCCAGTCGCGCGCTGCGAAGGCCGTGCTGATCGCCGCGGTGCCGCCGCTGATGGTCAAGTCGCCGTCCAACCCGGGCGGCCTGCCGAAAGAAGTGTTCGATGGCCTGCAGCAGCAGACCGCCACCAACCGCGCCCAGTTCTTCCGCGACCTGCCGAGCGGCCCGTTCTACGGCTTCAACCGTCCGGGCGCCAAGCCGCAGGAAGGCATCATCCAGAACTGGTGGCGCCAGGGCATGATGGGCAGCGCCAAGGCCCACTACGACGGCATCGTCGCGTTCTCGCAGACCGACTTCACCGAAGACCTGAAGAAGATCACCCTGCCCGTGCTGGTCCAGCACGGCGACGACGACCAGATCGTCCCCTACGCCGATTCGGGCCCGCTGTCCGCCAAGCTGCTGAAGAACGGCACGCTGAAGACGTACAAGGGCTACCCGCACGGCATGCCGACGACCCACGCGGACGTCATCAACGCCGACATCCTGGCCTTCATCAAGGGCTGATCGGCCTTGATGCGAGCGTACCTGCATGGGGTGCAGGTACGCTTTTTTCGTATCGTCAGGCGACGGTATCGACCCACTGCCCCATCTTCTTCGCCCCTCCTTCCTGCTTCGACTGCGCCTGCTGCATCTGCTGCTGGATCAGCTCCGTCAGCTTCGCCTGGATCGCCTGCTGCTCTTCCGGCGACTTGGCCGCGAGGTCTTCTTCCGTCAAGCCCAGTTTCTTCAACAGGTCGGCGCGCATGCGCTGGGCCGGGGTCATCTTCACGTAGTCATCCAGTTCCTGGTAGACGTCCGTGGCTTTCGCGCCGCCCGCCTTGCCGAGGGCGTCGGCGAACCCCGTGGCGGAACTGCCCGGCTTGCCGGCTCCGCTTGCGAACGGGATGTTGCGGGATGCTCCGATGAGTGTGATCGTCATATTGGCGTCGATGCGAACGGTGTTGGAATGATGATCTGAATTCTATGGCGATCTTGTCCATTTGATTTGCCGAACAGGCAGCAGAATACCTGCCATCTCCGGGCTTCCATCGTGGATGGCGTGCCGGTATCGAGACCGCGAACTATCGCCACCGCCCATTGTCCATATCGATGAGGGTTCGACGGTGCCGTCCTCCCATCGCGCATCCGTTCATGCCAGGAAAGGAGAAGCATATGCCTGAAGCCGCCGGTAGTGACGCACTGGGTCCCCGACTGCAAGGCGTGCAGCACGTGGGCCTGACCGTGCAGAACATGGAGCGCGCCTTCGAGTTCTATACGCAAGTGCTGGGCGGCACCGAAGTGTTCCGCCACGGCGATTTCCAGGGCGACGCCGTGCACAATACGCTGCTGGCGGACCAGGAAATCCGCGCCAACGAACTGGGCGTCCATCCACACACGATCGGGGTACCCGACCTGCGCGGTGGCGCCCAGCGCATGGACGTACGCTTCGTCCAGTTCGACAACGTCGTGATCGAACTGCTGCAATACCGCGAAGCCGACCAGGCCATGGGCGGTCCCAGGTCGTTCGCCGAACCCGTCGAACACATGAGTCCGGCCTTCCCGCGCATGATGCACTTCTGCTTCCATGTGCGCGACGACGTCGATTTCAACCAGTTCATCGCCGACCTCGAAGCGGAAGCGCAGCGCCGCGGCATGACCCAGGTGCGCGCCAACCGCACCGTCCGCGTGACGACCGAGGAGGCGCGCCGGGAAGCGCCGCAGCACACGAACACCAACAAGGTGACCGAGGCGCCGTCCGACGGTTGGGAACTCATCTACTGCAAGGGTCCGGAGGGGGAACAGCTCGAATTCGTGAAGGCGCTGGGACCCGTGAAGCAGCGCTTTGCCGACGCGCGGAAGCGGCGCCAGCAGGGGGCGGCGTTATGACATTTCCAACAGGAAGCGTAGACTAGGCTGTCGGTATCGAAAACCTGCCGCCGTGACGTGGCCGGCCGAGGAGCCTCATGTCGTCAGAAAAGATTCCACTGCTTCCCTTCCAGCTCGTGCTGATTGCAGCCGTGATCGCACTCCCCTTCGCCGGGAGTGCGATCATCGTTCACCTGTCCTCGCATACCGGAGCCGCGTCCGGCTCGGACACCATCCTGGTCCACGTGCTGGCGATCCTGTCGCTGCTCGTACCAGCCTTCCTGCTGGTCGCCATCGTTTCGCGGCGTACCGTGACGTTCACGCCGGATGGCTTGACGATCCGGCACAGCTTCTACACGGTCCGGTTGACCGCCGGCGCACAGCGGATTGCCGGGATCAGGATCGTGGAGTCGCCAGATCTGCTTCGCATTCAGGCGAAAAGCAACGGCATCGCGGCATTCGGCCTGTATTCCGGATGGTTCATCGCCGCGTCGACACCCTGCTTTTGCGCCATTTCCCGTTCCCCCATCTGTGTGCTGCAGATCGAAGGGCATCCGAAGTGCGCCACGATTGCATTCTCCTGCACGCCGGCGATGGTGGAACGCATCGGGGAGTGGCGGGTTGCGCTGAGCGCATGAGGCATGAGCATGGCCGCAAACGAAAAAGGCCAGCTCGAAAGCTGGCCTAACTCGTTGAATTCATTGGTCGGGGCGAGAGGATTCGAACCTCCGACCACCTGCACCCCATGCAGGTACGCTACCGGGCTGCGCTACGCCCCGACTCGGGCCACAATTATATCAAAGCCGCGCGCAAAGGTTAAGCTTTTGGCACAGGCAAGATTGATGCGGCTTATTTCCAGTCCCCGCGCAGCGCCAGCACCTGTTCGTACAGCCCTTCCGGCGTCACCTCCTGCGGCGGTACGGGCACGCCCACGGCCAGCGCCAGCCGCGAACGCCAGCCACGCGAGAACGTGCGCTCGAACACGTTGGCCGGGTCGCGCGAGAACACGCTGCCCCACAGGCCGCGCAAGGCCATCGGGATCACGGGCACCTTGCTGCGTTCGACGATCTTGCTGATACCTCCCCGGAACTCGTTCATGTCGCCCGTGCGGGTCAGCTTTCCTTCCGGGAAGATGCAGACCAGGTCGCCTTCGTGCAGGGCCTGGGCGATGTCGACGAAGGCTTTTTCCATCAGCCACGGGTCTTCCTTGGCCGGCGCGATCGGGATCGCTTTCGCCGTGCGGAAGATGAAGCCCAGCAGCGGCGTCTTGAAGATGCGGTGGTCCATCACGAAGCGGATCGGGCGCGGGCTGGCGGCCATGATGACGATGGCATCGACGTAGCTGACGTGGTTGCAGACCAGCACGGCGGCGCCCTCGCGCGGGATCCGTGCCGCGTCCACGGTGGAAACGCGGTGGATCGTGTGGATCAGCAGCCAGGCCAGGAAGCGCATCAGGAATTCCGGCACCAGCGAGAAGATGTAGACGGCGACGATGGCGTTCAGCAAGGCCGTGGTCAGGAACATTTCCGGGATCGTGAAGCCCTGCTTCACCAGCAAGATCGCCACGCCGGCGGCCGCCACCATGAACAGTGCGTTCAGGATGTTCATGCCGGCGATGGTGCGCGACACGTGCTTTGGGTCGCAGCGGGTCTGGATCAGCGCGAACAGGGGCACGATGAAGAAGCCGCCGAACATGCCGAGCAGCAGCAGGTCGACGAGGATGCGCCAGGCGCCGTGCTGGGCGACCAGACCGAGCGCGTCGACGGCCGCCGTGTTCACATAGCCCAGGCTGGCGAAATACAGGTCGATGCCGAATACCGACAGGCCGATCGCGCCGAACGGCACGAGACCGATCTCGACCTTGCCGCCCGACAGTTTGTCGCACAGCAGCGAGCCGGTGCCGATGCCCAGCGAGAAAATCGTCAGCAGCAGCACGAACACGCTGTGGTCGCCATGCAGGTAATCCTTGGCGTACAGGGGAAATTGCGCCAGCAGCAGCGCGCCGTAGAACCAGAACCAGGAATTGCCCAGCATGGACAGGAACACGGTGCGGTTCTTGCGCGAGAACGCGATGTTGCGTACGGATTCGGCGACGAAGTTGGCGCTGATCTTCAAGTCCGGTACAGGCGCCGGCGATGCGGGAATGCGCCAGCTCGACGCCAGGCCGAGCGCGGCCACGCCCAGCGTGCCGAAGGCGACGAGTTCGGCGCCCAGGTGGCCGTGGCTGGCGAGCAGCGCGCCCACCACTTCGCCCAGCAGGATGCCGACGAAGGTGCCCATCTCGATCACGCCGTTGCCGCCGACCAGCTCGTCGTTGCGCAGGTGCTGCGGCAGGTAGGCGTACTTGACGGGGCCGAACAGCGTCGAATGGATGCCCATGCCCGCCACCGCCGCGATCAGCAGCCACAGCGTGTGCGTCAGCCAGCCGATCGCGGCGATCGCCATGATGCCGACTTCGAGTAGCTTGACGAAGCGCGCCAGCCTGCCCTTCTCCACCTTGTCGGCGACCTGGCCGGCGGTGGCGGAGAGCAGCACATAGGGCAGGATGAACAGGCCCGGCACCAGGTTGTTCAGCAGCGCCGGAGACAGGTCGGTCCAGGACGCCGCATCGAAGGTCAGCACCGTCAGCAGCGCCGTCTTGAACAGGTTGTCGTTGAAGGCGCCCAGGAACTGGGTCCAGAAGAAGGGGCCGAAGCGGCGCTGGGCAAGCAGGGCGAACTGGCTGGTATGGGGCGTGGAGCTCATGGATGTCGCGGATCGTGAACGAGATGCGTAATCTACAGGACAAGCTTCGCCTTGGAAATCCAGCATTGCTTACTGTCAAACCAGGTAGTACAGATTGATACCCGAAGTAACGCAGACCGCCACACTATCCTTTCGGTAGCGCTGCCTGCCACCTTCCGAGATTAGGATCCATCAGTATATTGTGCCGAGACAAGTATTCTTTGCGGCAAACCGCCGATGGCTTGAAGCAGCTCAAACATGCCGACCGACACGCTTTTTGTGCACTGCAGCGCAGGTAGAATGCGCGCATGAATCCTACCGACCACTTCCTCTCGCAGGTCAGCGCCCGCGATGCGCTGTACGACCAGATCGAGCGTGAACTGCGCGCGCTCACCATTGCCCGGCTCGACGGCACGGACGGCGCGCCGCGTCAGGTCGTGGACGAGTTCGCCGACGACTACCCGCTGTGCTTCCGCATGCCGCCGCCGCGCCGTCACCAGGCATGAAAAAAGCCGGCCGTCCTCGCGGACGCCGGCTGGCGACGGCATCAGGCCGGATCAGCCCAGGCTTTCCAGGCGGATGCGCACTACCTTGCCCACCGTAGTCGGCAATTGCTCGATCTTCGCGATGGCCGCGTCGACGTTCTTCTCGCGCGTCTGGTGCGTGATGATGACGATGTCGGTGCGGGTCTTCTCGCCCGGCTCCTTCTGCAGCACGGCGTCGATCGAGATGCCGGCGTCGGCCAGGATGCGCGTGAGGTCCGCCATCACGCCCAGCTGGTCCTGCACCGTCACGCGCAGGTAGTAGCTCGTCTTGATCTCGGCCATCGGGCGGATCGGCACGTCAGCCAGTTCCGTCGGCTGGAAGGCCAGGTGCGGCACGCGCGAGTACGGGTCGACGGTCGCCAGGCGGGTCACGTCGATCAGGTCGGCGATCACGGCCGATGCGGTCGGCTCCGCGCCGGCGCCCCTGCCGTAGTACATCGACGTGCCGACGGCGTCGGCATGGACCAGCACGGCATTCATCGGCCCTTCGACGTTGGCGATCAGGCGCGCGGTCGGGATCAGCGTGGGATGCACGCGCAGCTCGATGCCCTCGGCGTCGTCGACGACGGTGCGGCGCGTGATGCCCAGCAGCTTGATGCGGTAGCCCAGCTCCTCGGCGTAGCGGATGTCGACGGCCTGCAGCTTGCTGATGCCCTCCACGTAGGCGCTGTCGAACTGCATCGGGATGCCGAAGGCGATCGCGGCCATGATGGTCAGCTTGTGCGCGGCGTCGACGCCTTCGATGTCGAAGGTCGGGTCCGCTTCGGCATAGCCGAGTTCCTGCGCCTGCTTGAGCACGGTGGCGAAGTCCAGGCCCTTGTCGCGCATCTCGGACAGGATGAAGTTGGTGGTGCCGTTGATGATGCCGGCGACCGACTCGATGCGGTTGGCCGACAGGCCTTCGCGCAGCGCCTTGATGATCGGCACGCCGCCGGCGACGGCCGCTTCGAACGCGACCATCACGCCCTTCTCGTGGGCGGCGGCGAAGATCTCGTTGCCGTGCAGCGCCAGCAGCGCCTTGTTGGCGGTGACGACGTGCTTGCCGTTGGCGATGGCCTGCAGCACCAGCTCGCGCGCCGGTTCGTAGCCGCCGATCAGTTCGACGACGATGTCGATGGCGGGATCGTTCACCACGTCGAACGGGTCGCTGACGATGGCGCAGGTGTCGCCGACGATGGCGCGGGCGCGCTCCGGTTTGCGGGCAGCGACCTTGGCCACCTCGATGCCGCGGCCGGCGCGGCGGCGGATTTCTTCCTGGTTGCGTTGGAGGACCTGGAAGGTACCGGCACCGACGGTGCCGATGCCGAGCAGGCCGACTTGGATAGGTTTCATGGACAAGTTTTCGTGTTTCAGCGCGCGTGGCGGCGCCGGTAACCGTCGAGGAAGCGCGCGATGCGGCCGCACGCGTCGGTCAGGTCGTCGGAATTGGGGAGGAACACCAGACGGAAATGGTCGGGCGATTTCCAGTTGAAGCCGGTGCCTTGCACCAGCAGGACTTTTTCCTCGGACAGCAGCTCGCAGATAAATTGCTGGTCGTCCGCGATCGGATAGATCTTCGGGTCGAGGCGCGGGAACATGTACAGCGCCGCTTTTGGCTTGACGCAGCTTACGCCCGGAATATCGGTCAGGAGTTTGTGGGCCAGGTCGCGCTGGCGCGCCAGGCGGCCGCCCGGCGCCACCAGGTCGGCGATGCTCTGGTAGCCGCCCAGCGCGGTCTGGATCGCGAACTGGCCCGGCGCGTTGGCGCACAGGCGCATCGAGGCCAGCATGTTGAGGCCTTCGATATAGTCCTTGGCGTGGCGCTTCTCGCCGGACACCACCATCCAGCCGGCGCGGTAGCCGCACGAGCGGTAGTTCTTCGACAGGCCGTTGAGCGTGACGAACAGCACGTCGTCGGCCAGCGAGGCCATCGAGACGTGCTCGGCGCCGTCGTACAGGGTCTTGTCGTAGATCTCGTCGGCGTAGACGATCAGCTGGTGCTGGCGCGCCAGCTCGATGATCTCCAGCAGCACCTCGCGCGAGTACAGCGCGCCGGTCGGGTTGTTCGGGTTGATGACGACGATCGCGCGCGTGTTCGGCGTGATCTTCCGGCGCATGTCGTCGATGTCCGGCATCCAGCCGGCCTCTTCGTCGCAGATATAGTGCACCGGGTTGCCGCCGGCCAGGCTCACGGCCGCCGTCCACAGCGGATAGTCGGGTGCCGGGACCAGCACTTCGTCGCCGCCGTTCAGCAAGCCCTGCATGGCCATCACGATCAGCTCGGAGGCGCCGTTGCCCAGGTAGATGTCGTCGATGCCGACGCCTTCGATGTTCTTGCCCTGGGTGTAGTGCATGACGGCCTTGCGCGGCGCGAACATGCCCTTCGAGTCCGTGTAGCCGGCCGCGCCGGACATGTTGCGGATCATGTCCTGCACGATCTCGTCGGGCGGATCGAATCCGAACACGGCCAGGTTGCCGATGTTCAGCTTGATGATCTTGTGGCCGTCGTCCTCCATCTGGCGCGCGATCTGCAGGGCCGGGCCGCGGATCTCGTAACAGACGTCATCCAGCTTATTGGACTTCAAAATCGGTCGCACACTATCACCTTGTTCAATCAGGCCGCGGTTCGCTGCCGGCACGCGTCGCATTTGTTGCAATGCGAAAAAGAAATTCCATTCTGCCGAAAGCCGCCATATTAAGCAACCCAACATAACTTTAATGTAATCCAGCAAATTAAATTCGCAGGTTAAAATGCACGTCCGCACCTGCGAATCTGCTTCCATCTGCTTCCGCTACCGGTTCCCTATGAAGCTCCATACCAGCAGCACCGAAAAATACCAGACCGTCACTGGCTACGACCAGTCCGGCGTCGAGATCAACGCCAAGCGCTACGACTACAGCGTGCTGGTCATGCCCGAAGTGGCGCCGCGCGCCTGGAACGTGGCCCACTTCGACGAGCTGACGCCCGCCCATTTCGAGATGATCGCCGCCGACAAGCCGGACGTCGTCATCCTCGGCACCGGCGAGCGCCAGCGCTTCGTGCATCCGAAGCTGGTGGCCAGCCTGGCGAGCCAGCGCATCGGCGTCGAGTCGATGGACAGCCACGCCGCCTGCCGCACCTACAACATCCTGATGGGCGAAGGCCGCAAGGCCACCCTGGCACTGATCATCGAGGGCGCGAAGGCCCCCGAATGAACGAACTGCACCGGAACGCGGCGCTGCGCTGGACGCTGCTGCTCGTCCTGGCCGTCGCGCTCCTTTCCGTGCTGGGCGTGCGCACGCTGGTGCCGGCCGACGAGGGACGATATGCCGAGATGGCGCGCGAGATGTTCGCCAGCGGCGACTGGATCACCACGCGCCTGAACGGCATCAAGTACTTCGAGAAGCCGCCGCTCCAGACCTGGATGAACGCCCTCACCTTTGCGATGTTCGGACTGGGCGAATGGCAGGCACGCCTGTGGACGGGCCTGTGCGGCCTGGCCGGCATCGTGCTGGCCGGCGTCGCCGGCACGCGCGTGTTCGGCGAGCGCACCGGTTTCTACGCCGCCCTGGTGCTGGGCTCCTCCGTGTTCTGGGTCGTCGGCAGCCAGTCCAACTCGCTCGACATGAGCCTGTCCGCGACGATGACGCTGTCGCTGTGCGGGCTCCTCATTGCCCAGCGCGACGGCGCCGGCGCGCGCGAGCGGCGCAACTGGATGCTGGCCTGCTGGGCCGGCATGGCGCTGGCCGTGCTGTCCAAGGGCCTGGTCGGCATCGTGCTGCCGGGCGCCGTGCTGGTACTGTATTCCCTCGTCGCCCGCGACCTGCGCATCTGGACCCGCCTGCACTTGGGCCAGGGCCTGCTGCTGTTCTTCCTGATCACGGCGCCGTGGTTCGTGCTGGTCGGCCTGAAGAACCCCGAGCAGCCCTACTTCTTCTTCGTCCACGAACACTTCGCCAGGTTCCTGCTGAAGGGCCACAACCGCGAGGAACCGTGGTGGTACTTCCTGCCGCTGCTGGCCGCGGGCAGCATGCCCTGGCTTGGCGTGCTGGCGCAAAGCCTCGCCGGCGGCGCCCGCCGCGACGGGCCGGCGCAGGCCTTCCGCCCGCGCCTGCTGCTGCTGGTCTGGGCCGTGTTCATTTTCCTGTTCTTCAGCGTCTCGAATTCCAAGCTGCCCGCCTACATCCTGCCCGTGTTCCCGGCCGTGGCGCTGCTGGTCGCGCAGCGCCTGGACGAAGGACCGCGGCGCGGCCGCATGCTGGCCGCCGGCTCGACGGCGCTGCTGGGCGCGGCCTTCGTGGCGCTGGTGCCCTTCATGGAACGCCTGGCGCGCCGGCCGGGCGAGGCCGCGCTGTACGAAGCGTTCCAGCCCTGGGTGCTGGCGGCCGGCATCGTGCTGCTGGTCGGCGGCCTGCTGGCGCTGCTGTATGCGCGCCAGATGCTGAGCGACCTGTCGGTGCTGGTGCTCGCGCTGGCATCGTTCGCCGCGACCCAGGCGATCATGGCCGGCTTCGAGCCGGTCGGCCGCGCGCGCGCCGGCCTCGAGCTGCTGCCCGCGCTGCAGGCCGCCGGCGCCACGGATCCGGCCGTGCCCGTGTATTCGGTGGGGCTGTACGAACAGTCGCTGACCTTCTACCTGAACCGCACCGTGACCCTGGTCGCCTTCGAGGACGAATTCGCCTTCGGCCTGCAGCAGGAGCCGCAGCGCTGGATCCCGTCGATGGCGGCCTTCGTCGCGCGCTGGCGTGACGACGCGGCCGCGGGCCGGCGCAACGTCGCCATCATCCGCCCGGAATTCGTGGCGGACCTGCGGCGCCAGGGCGTGCCGCTCCGCGTGGTCGCCGGCGACGCCCGGCGCAGCGTGATCGTGAACTACTGAGCTTTTTTCCATGAACCTGACCACCTTTGCCTTCATCCTGTCCGGCGTGCTGCTCAATGCCTGCGCCCAGCTGTTCCTCAAGGCCGGCACCAACGCCATGGGCGGCGCGATCCACCTGACCGCGCAGAACGCGCTGCCGACCTTCCTGAAGGTCGTGACCCAGCTGCCGATCCTGGCCGGCCTGGCCTGCTACGGCGTGTCCCTGGTCGTCTGGATCATCGGACTGTCGCGCACCGACGTCACCATCGCCTACCCGATGCTGTCGCTCGGCTACGTGGTCTCCGCGCTGGGCGCCTGGATGTTCCTGGGCGAGGTGGTCCCGCCCCAGCGCCTGCTGGCGATCGGCCTGATCATGCTGGGCGTGATCCTGCTCGCGCGCACCTGAACGGCGCACTGCTTCCATTTCCGCCCACGTACTTTACCCAGTTTTCAACCCGTTCCACGAGCCTCCATGAGCACCGAGCTGCCCTTCCTCCCCTTCTCGCGGCCCACGATCGACGAAGACACCATCGCCGCCGTCGGCGACGTGCTGCGTTCCGGATGGATCACCACCGGACCGAAAAACGCCGCCTTCGAGGCGCAGCTGTCCGAGTACTTCGGCGGCCGCCCCGTGCGCACCTTCAATTCCGGCACCTGCACGATGGAGATCGCACTGCGCATCGCCGGCGTGGGGCCGGGCGACGAAGTGATCACCACGCCCGTCTCGTGGCCGGCCACGGCCAACGTCATCATCGAGACGGGCGCGACCCCCGTATTCGCCGACATCGACCCCGTCACCCGCAATATCGACCTCGACCGCCTGGAAGCGGCGATCACCCCGCGCACGCGCGCGCTGATCCCCGTCTACCTGTCCGGCCTGCCCGTGGACATGGACCGCCTGTACGCCATCGCCGCAAAGCACAAGCTGCGCGTGGTCGAGGATGCGGCCCAGGCCCTGGGCTCGACGTGGAACGGCAAGCGCATCGGTTCCTTCGGCGACTTCGCCTCGTTCAGCTTCCAGGCCAACAAGAACATCACGACGGGCGAAGGCGGCTGCCTGGTGCTGAACAATCTCGAAGAAGCGCGCCTGGCCGAGAAATACCGCCTGCAGGGCGTGACGCGCAGCGGCGTGGACGGCATCGACGTCGATGTCCTGGGCGGCAAATACAATATGAGCGACATCATGGCCGCCATCGGCCTGGGCCAGATGAAGCATCTGGACACGGTGACGGCCCACCGCGCCGCCCTGGCGCGCCACTACTTCGACTGCTTCGGCGTGGACTTCGAGGAGCGCTACGGCGCCCAGCTGCCCGTGCAGGCCTTCGGCAGCTCGAACTGGCACCTGTTCCAGATCATCCTGCCGGACGACGGCCCCGGCACGCGCGCCGCCTTCATGACGCGCATGCAGCAGGAGTTCAACATCGGCACCGGCTACCACTACGCGCCGATCCACCTGTTCACGCTGTACCGCCAGCGCGGCTTCAAGGAAGGGCAATTCCCCGTCGCCGAGCGCATCGGCCGGCTGACCGTCACGCTGCCGATGTTCGCCGCGATGACCGTCGCCGACGTCGAGCGCGTCGTCGCGGCCGTGAAGCAGGTGCTGCAGCCGAAGGGGCAGCAGCAATGAGCGTCGTGGCCATCAAACCGGAAATCTCCGTCGTCATCCCCGTCTACAACGAAGAGGCGGGCCTGGCGAACCTGTTCGCGCGCCTGTACCCGGCGCTGGACGCGCTGGGCGCGCCCTACGAGATCGTGTTCGTCAACGACGGCAGCCGCGACAACTCCGTATCGATCCTGGCCGAGCAGTACCGGCAGCGTCCGGACGTGACGCGCGTCGTGCTCTTCAACGGCAACTACGGCCAGCATATGGCGATCCTGGCCGGCTTCGAGCAGACCCGCGGGCAGATCGTGATCACGCTCGACGCCGACCTGCAGAATCCGCCGGAAGAGATCCGCAAGCTGGTCGCCAAGATGCGCGAAGGCTACGACTACGTGGGCTCGATCCGCCGCAAGCGCCAGGATTCCGCATGGCGCACGGTGGCATCGAAAGCCATGAACCGCGTGCGCGAACGCATCACCAACATCCACATCACGGACCAGGGCAATATGCTGCGCGCCTACGGGCGCAACGTGATCGACCTGGTCAACCAGTGCGGCGAGGTGAACACCTTCGTGCCGGCGCTCGCGTACAAGTTCGCGCGCAAGCCGACCGAGATCGTCGTCGAGCACGAGGAACGCGCGGCCGGCGAATCGAAGTATTCGCTGTACAGCCTGATCCGCCTGAACTTCGACCTGATGACGGGCTTCTCGCTGGTGCCGCTGCAGTTCTTCTCGCTGCTGGGCATGGCGATGTCGCTGCTGTCGGCCATCCTCGTCGTCGTGCTGCTGCTGCGCCGCCTGTTCGTGGGTTCCGAAGCGGACGGCGTGTTCACGCTGTTCGCGATCGCCTTCTTCTTCATGGGCGTCATCCTGTTCGGCATCGGCCTCGTGGGCGAATACGTGGGCCGCATCTACCAGCAGGTGCGGGCACGGCCGCGCTACGTGGTGGCGACGATCCTGCAGGGCGTGCCGGACGATAAAGTCGACGACGACGCTGTAGAGAAGCGCGAAGTGGCGCGCTGAATCATACGCACGTCGTCCCTGCGCAGGCAGGGACCCAATTTCGCCTGATCGATCGGCACGCAGAAATTGGATCCCCGCCTTCGCGGGGGCGACGGTGGTCTCTCAATTACTGTATTGGAAATCATGAACCAACCCCGCAAACGCGCCGTCGTCTTTGCCTACCATAACGTGGGCGTGCGCTGCCTGAAGGTGCTGCTGGCCGGCGGCGTCGACGTCGCCCTCGTCGTCACGCACGAGGACAGCGCCACGGAAAACATCTGGTTCGAATCCGTCCAGTCGCTGTGCGAGACGGAGGGCATCCCCTTCATCACGCCGGCCGACCCCAAGTCACCGGCACTGCTGCAGGCCGTGCAGGCGGCGCGTCCGGACCTGATGTTCAGCTTCTACTACCGCCACATGCTGCCCCAGGCGATCCTCGACGTGGCGCCGGCCTACAATATGCACGGTTCGCTGCTGCCGGCCTACCGCGGCCGCGCGCCCGTGAACTGGGCCGTGCTGCACGGCGAGCGCGAGGCGGGCGCCTCGCTGCACGAGATGACGGCCAAGCCGGATGCCGGCAGCATCGTCGCCCAGCAGGCGGTGCCGATCCTGCCCGACGACACGGCGTTCGAGGTGTTCGGCAAGGTCACGGTGGCGGCCGAGCTGGCCCTGTACCGCGTGCTGCCGGCCCTGCTGGACGGCAGCGCGCCGCGCACGCCCAACGACCTGACGCGGGGCGGCTACTTCGGCGGCCGCAAGCCGGATGACGGCCGCATCGACTGGAGCAAACCCGCGCAGGACGTCTACAACCTGCACCGCGCCGTCGCGCCGCCCTACCCCGGCGCCTTCACCGACGTCGGCCCGCGCCGCTACACGATCGAACGGGCACGGCTCGGCGGCCCCGCGCCGGATGGCCTGCCGCCGGGACTGGCCGTCGTGGGCGATGCCATCGTCGGCGTCTGCGGCGACGGACGCACCATCGCCATCCACGCCCTGCTGGCCGACGGCCTGCGCATCGGCCCCAACGAACTGCGGCAGCAACTCGCCGGCGCGAAAGGCTGAACCGTGGCACCGCTGCTCGTCCTCAAGATTGACGTCGACACCTACCGCGGCACGCGCGAGGGCGTGCCGAACCTGGCGCGCATGCTCGCGCGCCACGGCGCCGGCGCGACCTTCCTGTTCTCGCTGGGCCCGGACCACACGGGCCGGGCGATGAAGCGGGCGCTGCGGCCCGGCTTCTTCAGCAAGGTCTCGCGCACCTCCGTGGTCGAGCACTACGGCGTGAAGACGCTGATGTACGGCGTGCTGCTGCCCGGCCCGGACATCGGCGCCAGGGCCGCTGCCGAGATGCGCGCCGTGCGCGATGCCGGCTTCGAATGCGGCATCCACACCTGGGACCACGTGCTGTGGCAGGACGCCGTGCGCACGCGTGACGCCGCGTGGACGCTGCGCATGCTGGAACGCAGCGAGCGGCGCTACCGCGAGGTGTTCGGGCAGGCGCCGCATACGCACGGCGCGGCCGGCTGGCAGATGAACGAGGCCGCGTTCGCGCGCCACGACGACGCCGGCTACCGCTATGCCTCGGACGGCCGCGCCCTGCTGAACGACGACGGCTCCCTGCGCGATCCGCAGGCCGGTCCCTACCGCCTGACGGGCCTGTCCTGCATCCAGATGCCGACCACGCTGCCGACGCTGGACGAACTACTGGGCCGCGAGATCGGCGGCAAGGTGCTGGACGAGGACAATATCGCCGACCACCTGCTGGCGCTGACGGCACAGCGGCGCGACCACGTATATACCTTGCACGCGGAACTTGAAGGACAGAAACTTGCCCCCATATTCGACCGGCTATTGTCAGGTTGGAAAGCCCAGGGCTACCGGCTTGTCGCGATGGCCGACTATCATGAGAAGATCAAGGATGTCCCGCTGCCGCAGTATCCGCTGCAGTGGGGCCAGGTGCCCGGCCGGTCAGGCGAACTGATCGTGCTCGACACGCATCGCTAAAATAAAACCGGTTCCTTCAGGAGAGACCCGTGGCCGACAGCCCAAACGCAGCACCTGCGGCAGACACCGCCGCAGCACCCGTCCCGCCAGCGCTCAATGCCAAGCTGGACAACTTCAGCGCCGCCATGACGGGCGACCAGACCTTCGAACTCGCGGGCCGTCCCGCCAGGTACACGGTGCTGTACTTCTACCCGAAGGACAACACGCCGGGCTGCACGACGGAGGCGATGGCCTTCCGCGACCACCACGAGGAATTCGCCAAGTTAGGTGCGGCCGTGTTCGGCATCAGCCGCGATTCGCTCCGTTCGCACGAGAACTTCAAGGCCAAACTGGGCCTGCCGTTCGACCTGATCTCGGACCCCGAAGAGCTGGTGTGCAACCAGTTCGCCGTCATGAAGATGAAAAACATGTATGGCAAGAAAGTGCGCGGGGTAGAGCGCAGTACGTTTGTCATTGACGCTGACGGCAAAGTGGTGAAAGAATGGCGTGGCGTGAAAGTCAATGATCACGTAAAAGAAGTGCTGGATTTCCTGCAGAGCCAGCCCTGAGGGCCGAATCACTTGGCGCGTGCTTCTCCCCGTAATGGATGGCTCCGGTCAGCTAACCTGTTACCGAGCATACGCCTATTTTGAGTCATAGTTGCACCTCCCTCGCGTCACATCAATCTGGGTGCCGGCCCATTCCCTCCCATGGCCGGCCGGCGCCTCGCAGCTCATCCCATAGTTGCATCTGTTCGCCCGGCGGCGCGTGTGCGCCGCGCGGTGCTTTTTCCGACCTTTTCTAGATTGAGAACCTGATGCCACTGCCAAAAATACCAACCAAGCCGGCAACCATCCTGCTGACCAAGGATTATCCCCAGCCCGTCGCCGGCAAGTCGCCCGTGCGCGCCGCCGCGAAGGCGGAAAACGACCCGGTCGAGGACTTGATCAGCGGTGCCGCCGTGCCTGCCGCCAAGACCAACCGCGCGCGCAAGTCGAAGGCGGCGCTGCTGGCCGAGGCGCCCGCGCGCGAGGATACGCCCGTCGCAGCCCCCATTGCAGCGCCCGCCCGCGCCGAAGCGCCGGCCAAGCCCGGCAAGTCCGACAAGGCTGCCAAGAACGGCCTGCAGGCCAAGCTGCGCGAGACCGACAACAATGCGCCCCACCCCGCCAAGCACAAGCCCGTCGAGGTCAACGTCAAGTCGCCGGCCAGCCGCAAGGCCGACACCTCCGGCGTGACCAAGATGTTCGTGCTCGACACCAACGTGCTGATGCATGATCCGACCTCGCTGTTCCGCTTCGAGGAACACGACGTCTACCTGCCGATGATGACGCTGGAAGAGCTCGACAACCACAAGAAGGGCATGTCGGAAGTCGCGCGCAACGCGCGCCAGGTCTCGCGCACGCTGGACGCGCTGATCGCCAATACGGAAGACGACGCGATCGAGACGGGCATTCCGCTGGCCAAGCTGGGCAACAAGGATGCGAAGGGCCGCCTGTACTTCCAGACCCGCCTGAACGCGGCCACCCTGCCCGAAGGCCTGCCCTCGGGCAAGGCCGACAACCAGATCCTGGGCGTCGTGCGCGCGCTGGAAATGGACCAGGAAGGCCGCGCCATCGTGCTGGTGTCGAAAGACATCAATATGCGCATCAAGGCCCGCGCCATGGGCCTGGCGGCCGAGGATTACTTCAACGACCACGTGCTCGAGGATACCGACCTGCTGTATTCGGGCATCGTGCAATTGCCGGACGATTTCTGGACCCGCCACGGCAAGGGCATGGAATCGTGGCAGGAGATCAAGGGCGGCTATTCGTCGACCTGGTACCGCGTGACGGGCCCGTTCATCCCCTCGCTGATGGTGAACCAGTTCGTCTACCTCGAAGGCAAGGGTGGTGAGGCGCCGTTCTACGGCCAGGTGCGCCAGATCAACGGCAAGACGGCCGTGCTGCAGACGCTGCGCGACTACTCCAGCAATAAGAACAATGTCTGGGGCATCACGGCGCGCAACCGCGAGCAGAACTTCGCGCTGAACCTCCTGATGAATCCGGAGATCGACTTCGTCAGTCTGCTGGGCCAGGCCGGTACGGGCAAGACCCTGCTGGCGCTGGCAGCGGGCCTGGCGCAGGTGCTCGAGACCAAGCAGTACAACGAGATCATCGTCACCCGCGTGACGGTGCCGGTCGGCGAGGACATCGGCTTCCTGCCCGGTACCGAGGAAGAAAAGATGTCGCCCTGGATGGGCGCCTTCGACGACAACCTCGAGGTGCTGATGAAGTCGGACGGCGACGCCGGCGACTGGGGCCGCGCCGCGACCCAGGACCTGATCCGCTCGCGCATCAAGATCAAGTCGCTGAACTTCATGCGTGGCCGCACCTTCGTCAACAAGTTCCTGATCATCGACGAAGCGCAGAACCTGACGCCCAAGCAGATGAAGACCCTCGTCACCCGCGCCGGTCCCGGCACCAAGATCCTGTGCCTGGGCAATATCGCGCAGATCGACACGCCGTACCTGACGGAAGGCTCGAGCGGCCTGACCTATGTAGTCGATCGCTTCAAGGGCTGGAGCCACGGCGGCCACGTGACGCTGGCGCGCGGCGAACGTTCGCGCCTGGCCGACCACGCGAGCGACGTGCTGTAAATACAGGCAAGACTGTTTGCCGCGAAAGCCTGCGCCCCGCAAGGGTCGCAGGCTTTTTTGTGCCTGTCGAAAGGCCAGGCTGTTGCCTGGGCGGCGAAAATCTATGCCCCTGAGACAATTGGTGACAAAAGACGGGTGTTATATGCCTTATATTTGTTTTTGATTTTTATTAAATCCACCTCCTGGGAGAAGTAGCAATGAAAGGTATTACCCTGGCCGCCATCGCCGGCGCCCTCCTGCTGTCCGCCTGCGCGAGCCAGCCGACCGACAATGCCGCCGGCCAGCAGACCGCTTCTGCCGACCACGGCGAACGCACGCTGGGCAGCCTGTTCCCGCAAAAGAACAAGAACCGCCCCAGCAATTCCATCGAGGCCGACAAGCAGGACATGGAAAACGCGCGCATCATGAACGCGGGAACCAACAACTCGTACAAGTAAGCGCAAACGAGCGTACCGGCGCAAGCCGAAAAAAAGGCCGGGAATACCCGGCCTTTTGTTTTGCTTCGCGCGCTTACAGGATGTGCGTCCCGACCCACCAGGCGATCGCCGACATGAAGGCGGACGCCGGGATGGTGAAGATCCAGGCCCACACGATGTTGCCGGCCACGCCCCAGCGCACGGCCGAGGCCTTCTGGGCCGAGCCCACGCCGACGATGGCGCCGGTGATGGTGTGGGTGGTGGAGACCGGCACGCCGATCGCACTCGCCAGGAACAGCGTGATCGCGCCGCCCGATTCCGCGCAGAAGCCGCCGACCGGTTTCAGCTTGGTGATCTTCTGGCCCATGGTCTTGACGATGCGCCAGCCGCCGAACAGCGTGCCCATCGAGATCGCCGTGTAGCACGAGATCACGACCCACAGCGGCGGCGCCGCATCGCCGGCCTGCGACACGCCGGCCACGATCAGCAGCATCCAGATGATGCCGATGGTCTTCTGCGCGTCGTTGCCGCCGTGGCCCAGGCTGTAGGCCGCGGCCGAGACCAGCTGCAGGCGACGGAACCAGGTATCGACCTTGCGCGGCGGCGTGCGGACGAAGATCCAGGACACGGCCAGCATGACGATCGAGCCGAGCACGAAGCCGAGCAAGGGCGACAGGATGATCCACATGACGGTCTTCATCAGGCCGCCGCCGACCAGCGCGCCGGTGCCGCCCTTGGCCACGGCCGCACCGACCAGGCCGCCGATCAGCGCGTGCGAGGACGAGGACGGGATCCCGTAGTACCAGGTGATGATGTTCCAGATGATGGCCCCGACCAGGGCGCCGAACACCACGTAGTGGTCGACGATGGCCGGATCGACGGTGCCCTTGCCCACCGTCGCGGCCACGTGCAGGCCGACGGTGAAGATGGCGACGAAGTTGAACACGGCCGACATGGCGACCGCGGTCTGGGGTTTCAGCACTCCCGTCGAGACCACCGTCGCGATTGCGTTGGCGGCATCGTGGAAGCCGTTCATGAAGTCGAAGACCAGCGCTAAAAGGACGAGCAGGCCCAGCACATAGATGCTGATGTGAAGAGAATCCATCGTTATTATTGTTCTTGTGACTTAAGCGTTTTCGACGATGATGCCTTCGATGATGTTGGCAACGTCTTCGCAGCGGTCGGTGACGGTCTCGAGGATCTCGTAGATGGCCTTCATCTTGATCAGGTTGCGCACGTCCGGTTCGTCGCGGAACAGCTTGGACATGGCGGCGCGCATCACGTGGTCGGCGTCCGATTCCAGGCGGTCGATCTCTTCGCAGATGGCGACCATCTTCTGGGCGTTGTCCATGTTGTGCAGCATGCCGACGGCCTGCTGGACCTTTTCGCAGCAGGCCAGGCACAGCTCGGCCAGGCGCTTCGCTTCCGGGGTCACGGCCTGCAGGTCGTACAGCGAGATCGTCTGCGCGGCGTCTTCCATCATGTCGAGGATGTCGTCCATGCGCGTGATCAGCTTGTGGATGTCGTCGCGGTCCAGCGGGGTGATGAAGGTCTTGTGCAGCAGGTCGACGGTGGCGTACGTGATCTTGTCCGCCTGTTTTTCGATGCTCTCCACGGCGTGGGTGCGGTTTTCCAGGTCATCGAAGTTGGTCATCAGGCCAACCATTTCGTGTGCACCCTTCACGCACAGCGCGGCGTGCTGGTTGAACAAATCAAAAAACTTGCCCTCCGTGGGCATGAGGCGTCCAAACATTGTAGTTCTCCGTTGTAGATCTCTTGGGACTTCTTGGGTAAGCCGCGGAAGGGTCAGAGCCCGGTGTTGGGTTCGAAAGGGCTCTGACCCCGGTGTTCAGCCTGCGCCGCGGCGTGTTATATCGGCTTAATCACCTTGGTAAATACCGAGGTTGCCGCTGTAGTTGCCGAACTTGGTATACATGCCCATCCAGGTCAGGCGAATGGCACCAATCGGGCCGTTACGCTGCTTGCCGATGATGATCTCGGCGGTACCTTTGTCGGGTGAGTCCGGGTTGTAAACTTCGTCACGATACAGGAAGATGATGACGTCCGCATCCTGCTCGATAGCGCCCGATTCGCGCAAGTCGGACATCACGGGGCGTTTGTTCGGGCGTTGTTCCAGCGAGCGGTTCAGCTGGGACAGCGCGATCACGGGGCAGCCGAGTTCCTTGGCCAGGCCCTTCAGGCTTCGCGAGATCTCCGAGATCTCGGACGCGCGGTTGTCGCCCGGCTTGGAACCCTGCATCAGCTGCAGGTAGTCGACGATGATGAGGCCGAGCTTGCCGCACTGGCGCGCCAGGCGGCGCGCGCGGGCGCGCATCTCGATCGGGTTCAGCGCCGGCGTCTCGTCGATGAAGATCTGGGCGTCGTTCATCTTCTGGATCGCATGCGTCAGGCGCGGCCAGTCCTCGTCGGTCAGCTTGCCGGTACGCAGGCGGTGCTGGTCGAGCTGGCCGATCGAGCCCAGCATACGCATGGCCAGCTGCACGCCGCCCATCTCCATCGAGAAGATCGCGACCGGCAGGCCGGCATCGACGGCGACGTTCTCGCCGATGTTCACCGAGAACGCCGTCTTGCCCATCGACGGACGGCCGGCGACGATCACGAGGTCGCCCGGCTGCAGGCCCGAGGTCATCTTGTCGAGGTCGATGAAGCCGGTCGGCACGCCCGTGATCTCGCCCTGGTTGTCGCGGCTGTACAGTTCGTCGATGCGCTCGACCACCTGGGTCAGCAGCGGCTGCACGGGCAGCCAGCCCTGGGCGCCGCGGGCGCCCTGCTCGGCGATGGCGAAGATGCGCGATTCCGCTTCGTCGAGGATCTGCTTGACCTCGGCGCCCTGCGGGTTGAAGGCCTTGCCCGACACTTCGTCGGCGACGGTAATCAGCTGGCGCAGCACGCCGCGATCGCGGACGATCTCGGCATAGCGGCGGATATTGGCGGCGGACGGCGTGTTCTGCGCCATCGCGTTGAGGTACTGGAGCCCGCCCACTTCCTCGGCCTTGCCGAGCTGGACGAGCGATTCGTAGACCGTAATGACGTCGGCGGGTTTGCCGGCATTGATCAGGCGAACCATCTGTTCGAAGATGATCCGGTGGTCATAGCGGTAGAAATCTTCCGCATGCATGAAGTCGGCAATGCGGTCCCACGCCGCATTGTCGCGCAGCAGGCCGCCGATGACGGACTGTTCTGCTTCGATGGAATGCGGGGGAATGCGGAGCGACTCGATCTGCGGGTCTGCTGGGGAGTTCATGGCGGGCATTATACCCGTTCCCTATCGGCCGCTGAAATGATTGGTGAGTTTTAGAAGGTTTTTACGTGTTGTAAAAAAGAAAAAGCCGGGCGAACCCGGCTTTTTCGTTCATTCTCTAAAGAATGATTTAGGCAGCTTCGCCCACGACCGAGATCGTGACATCGACGACGACGTCGGTGTGCAGCGCGACGGCAACCGGGTGCTCGCCGGTAGTCTTCAGCGGACCGGTCGGCAGGCGCACTTGCGCCTTTTCGACGGCGAAACCTTGCTTGCTCAGCGCTTCGGCGATGTCGAAGTTGGTCACGGAACCGAACAGGCGGCCATCGACGCCGGCTTTCTGGGCGATGGTGATGGTCATGCCGTTCAGCTTGTCGCCCTGGCCTTGAGCGGCTGCCAGCTTCTCGGCAGCTGCCTTTTCCAGTTCGGCGCGCTTGACTTCGAATTCGGCGACGGCGGCTTGGGTAGCGCGGCGGGCCATTTTTTGCGGGATCAGGAAGTTACGTGCGTAACCGTCCTTGACCTTGACGACGTCGCCCAGATTGCCGACGTTGACGACTTTTTCCAGCAGGATGACTTGCATATTATTCTCCAGGTTCTCTAGCTACACGGACCGCAATTAAGCGTTGTGCAGGTCGGTGTACGGCAGCAGGGCCAGGTAACGGGCACGCTTGATGGCGGTGTCCACTTGACGCTGGTAGTGCGCCTTGGTGCCGGTCAGGCGAGCCGGCATGATCTTGCCGTTTTCCTGGACGAAGTCCTTCAGGGTGTCGACGTCCTTGTAATCAACCTGTTCCACGCCAGCGGCGGTGAAGCGGCAGAATTTCTTGCGCTTGAACAGCGGGTTCTGCTGTTTGCGCTTCAGTTTTTCTTTAGCTTTGTTTTTGTCGAACTTTTTACCGAATGCCATTTTTGGCTCCTGTATCTAAAAACGTGCCGATGAATTAGGCGGCACTGAAATCAATGATGTGAAACACCAGCGTCTTGCTGTGACGGCTTTTCCTGGCCAGGAATCCCGTGAAGCGGTACATCGCGCCCAGTTCGGCATTGGCGAATCGTCCGGAGATCTCGCCCGCGGCCAGCGCGGGAATCTCGAACTCGACTTGCCGGGCAATCCGCGCTTCGGTCTGGGTCGAACCGTGTTGCAACAGTCCGCCGACGATGGGAATGCCTGCCGGGGTATAGCGCAGGATGTCGCGTTCCAGGATGCTTGCGACCAGCGACAGCTCGTTCACTGCAGGGTGGTGCTCCCGCGCGACTTAGGCGGCGGCGGCCGGAGCGGCGGCCTGCTCGGCGCGGTGGCTCTTGGCTGCGTCTTCGCGCTGGACCGACTTCATCATCGGCGACGGTGCGGTTTCGGCCTTCTTCATCTTCACGGTCAGGTGACGCAGCACGGCATCATTGAACTTGAATGCGGTTTCCAGCTCGACCAGGGTCTCGTTGTCGCACTCGATGTTCATGCAGATGTAGTGTGCCTTCGGCAGCTTCTGGATCTGGTAAGCCATTTGACGACGGCCCCAATCTTCGACGCGGTGGATGTTGCCGCCGCGCGAGGTGACCGTGGTCTTGTAGCGTTCGATCATCGCCGGGACCTGTTCGCTCTGGTCCGGGTGGACGATAAACACGATTTCATAATGACGCATGAAACACTCCTTAAGGACGTTTAAACAAATGCCCACCTCGGCGTCAAGACGAGTGTGGGAAGGGGAAAGCCCAACATTATAACCGTAAAAACGTCAAGACCTCAATCGCTTTGTCGC
Organism: Massilia paldalensis; assembly: GCF_044901715.1. NCBI lineage: Bacteria > Pseudomonadati > Pseudomonadota > Betaproteobacteria > Burkholderiales > Oxalobacteraceae > Massilia > Massilia paldalensis. Next base: position 425,468 of record NZ_JBJCIU010000001.1, on the reverse strand, counting down.
CGCTGCCGCCCCGCCCGCCCCTCGCGCCCGGCGGCGCCTGCGCAAAAAAAGCGCGTTTCCCTCTTGCGCCAGACGCAATACTGTACAAAAATACAGTCTGATCTCATACCGGCAATGGGTTGCGCCCGCTTGTGCTTGTCAGCGTCGCGGTGCCACATTGCGTTTCTCGTAATAACCAGACAAAACCATGCTTAAGCTCACCGCACGGCAAGAACAGATCCTCAACCTGATCAAGGAAGCGATCGACAATACCGGTTTCCCGCCGACCCGCGCCGAAATCGCCCAGGAGCTTGGCTTCCGCTCGGCCAACGCGGCCGAAGAACACCTGCAAGCACTGGCGCGCAAGGGCGCCATCGAAATCTCGCCCGGCACCTCGCGCGGCATCCGCCTGGTCGGCGCCGCCGCGCCGGCCGCAGCGGCCAAGGTCGACGTGCCCCCGATGGCGGTGCCCTTCCTGCCGTCCTCGCTGATGTCGCTGCCCCTGGTCGGCCGCGTGGCCGCCGGTTCGCCGATCCTGGCCCAGGAACACGTCGAGGCGACCTACTCCGTCGACCCGGCGATGTTCTCCGCCAAGCCGGACTTCCTGCTGAAGGTCAAGGGCTGGTCGATGCGCGATGCCGGCATCTGCGACGGCGACTACCTGGCCGTCAAGAAGGTCGACAGCGCCAAGAACGGCCAGATCGTGGTCGCCCGCATCGGCGAGGAAGTCACCGTCAAGCGCTACCGCAAGACGGGCAGCACCATCGAACTGCTGCCGGAAAACCCGGACTTCTCCGTCATCACCGTCGATCCGCAGAACGACGAGTTCGCGCTGGAAGGCCTGGCCGTCGGCCTGATGCGTTCCTGGCACTGACCGCCTGCCGCCGGTTGCCGACGGCAGGAATACGTCGCCCCGGCGCAGGCCGGGGCCCAGGTTTGACGCGTTTCGACAGCGTAAAGAAATTGGGCCCCTGCCTGCGCCGGGGCGACGGTTTTTCTGCTCACAACTTGCGTCAGACAGGCAGACAGCCAGCGGGTCAGTTCTTGGCCTCCGGCGGCGGCGCGTTCTTGACCATCTCGTTGTGCTCGGCCACATAGGCCTCGGTGGCCGTGCGCCACGCCGTGAAATCGGCCACGACCATCTTGCCGCTGACCTGCGTATCCTCGGACACGCGCTCGCCCACTTCCTTCAGGTGCGTCGTGGCGCTGTCCATCTCGTCCTTGGTCAGCAGCTTGGCGATGTCGTCCGGGATGCGCTTGGTCAGCGGCAGCTCGCCGTTCAGGTAGGTGACGAAGCGGTTGTGGCAATCCTGCCAGGCCTTCATGCGCGCGCTGTAGCGGTCGATTTCCTCGTTCACCTTGGACATGGCCGGGAAGCGCGGCGCCGGGCAACGGTAGTCGCCCGTACGCAAATCCGAGCCATCGTATTTGGCGATCCAGTAGTCGATGTCGGCGCGGCGCGCCTTGCGCTGCTTGATCAGCTCCAGCGACGCGGCAGCCACGGCATTGCCGCGCGACGCCGCCTTGGCGAACCATTCGGTCGCCTTGTCCATGTCGACGGTCCCCGCTTCGCCATAGAAATACATCTCGCCCAGGTGCTGCTGGGCCGTCACGTTGCCGGCATTGGCCAGCTTCGTGTACTTCTGCAACGCTTCGGGATAGGCTTTCTTGGCGAACAGGGCGTCGGCATCGGCCAGTTCATCGGCGAGGGCGGCGCTGCTGCACAGGAGTGCGGCACAGAACAGGAAGGTCTTCATCTCGTGGGCTGGGAGGTGAGTGCGTCAAAGAAATAGCGGTGCCGAGATCATAACCCCGGCGCCGCCCTTCCTCAACCGCCGGGGCCGCCCTGCCCCGCATCTTTACGCCGCTTTACCACACGGCGCGCGTGCCGGCGCTCAGGCGTCCAGCGCCTCGCCGAAATCGGCCAGCAGGTCGGCCGTGTCCTCGATGCCCACCGACACGCGGATCAGCGATTCGGCGATGCCCATGCTGGCGCGGCGCTCGGCGCCCATCTCGAAGAAGATCGTGTGCGCGACGGGAATGACCAGAGTGCGGGTGTCGCCCAGGTTACTGGCCGGGATGGCGATTTTCAAACGGTTCAGGTAGTCGAAGCAATCGATGCCATCCTTGAGCTCGAAGGAGAACAGCGAGCCGTACGCGCGGAACAGCGTGCTCGCCAGGGCGTGCTGCGGATGCGAGGGCAGGCCCGGGTAGTGCACGGCCGCCACGCGCGGATCCGCTTCCAGCATCCGCGCCAGCGCCAGCGCATTGGCGCAGGTGCGCTCCATGCGCAGGGCCAGCGTCTCGGCGCCGACGGCGATGTGGTGGGCCGCTTCCGGCGCCAGCGATGCGCCGAAATCGCGCAGCGACTTGGCGCGCAGCTGGGCCATGCCCTGGGCCGCAGCCGGCTGCTTGCGGAAGTTGTCGGCGATGTTCGGATACGCGCTCCAGTCGAACAGGCCCGTGTCGGTGAGCGCGCCGCCCAGCGCCATGCCGTGGCCGCCGATCGACTTGGTCAGCGAATTGACGACAAGGCCGGCCCCTACCGCCTTCGGGCGGAACAGGTAGGGCGTGGTCATCGTGTTGTCGACCACGTACAGGATGCCGCGCGCGCGGCACAGTTCGCCGATGCGGGCCAGGTCGGCGATCTGGGTGCGCGGGTTGGCGATCGTCTCGACGAACACGAGGCGGGTGTTCGGCTTCAGGGCCGCTTCCACGTTGGCGACGTCGGTCGCGTCAACGAAGGACACCTCGGTCCCCTGCCCCGCCACCGTGTTCCACAGGCTGTTGGTATTCCCGAACAGGAAGGACGAGGACACGACGTGGTCGCCGTCGCGCAGCAGCGCCTGCGCCAGCGCGCCGATCGCGGCCATGCCGGTGGCAAAGCACAGCGTGGCGACGCCGTCTTCCATCTTGCTGATCTTGTCTTCCAGGGCCGACACGGTCGGGTTGCCCTGGCGGCCGTAGCGGAAGCCCGGCTCCTTGCCCTGGAACACGGAAGCGAGCTGGCGCGCGTCCGTGTAGCCGAAGGCAACCGAGGTGTGGATGGGCTTGTGCAGCGAATTCTGCTCGATCGGCTTGCGGCGGTCGTTGTGCAGGATGGTGGTCGTGAAACCGGTTTGTTTGGTGCTCATGTTCTGGATGCTACAAAATGAAAAGGGCGCCAGCGGCGCCCAGGAACTTATTCGGCGGCGACGGCTGGATTCAGGTTCAGCTGCGTGCGCACGATATCGTCCGACGATTTACCCGAGGACTGGTGGCGGTGGTTCTCCAGCCTGTCCAGGTAGGCCGGCGTGATGTCGCCCGTGATGTAGACGCCGTCGAAGCACGAAGCCTCGACGCTGGTCAGCGCCGGGTTGACGTCCATGATGGACTTCTTCAGCGCGTCCAGGTCCTGGTACACCAGGCGGTCCGCGGTGATCTCGCGGCAGACTTCCTCGACGGTGCGGCCGTGGGCGATCAGCTCGTCGCGGGTCGGCATGTCGATGCCGTACACGTTCGGGTACAGCACCGGCGGCGCGGCCGAGGCAAAGAACACTTTATTGGCGCCCGATTCGCGCGCCATCTGCACGATCTCGCGGCTGGTGGTGCCGCGCACGATGGAGTCGTCGACGAGCAGCACATTCTTGCCCTTGAACTCGGACGGGATCGCGTTGAGCTTCTGGCGCACCGACTTCTTGCGCATCGCCTGGCCCGGCATGATGAAGGTGCGGCCGACGTAGCGGTTCTTGATGAAGCCTTCGCGGTATTCGACGCCGAGCTTCAAGGCCAGCTGGATCGCGGCCGGGCGCGAGGAATCCGGGATCGGCATGACGACGTCGATCTCTTCGACGGGGATTTCCTTGCGAATCTTGTCGGCCAGGTATTCGCCCATCTTGAGGCGGGTCGCGTACACGGAGGCGCCGTCGATCACGGAGTCCGGACGGGCCAGGTACACGTACTCGAACGCGCAGGGGTTCAGCGACGGATTCTCGGCGCACTGGCGGGTGTGCAGGCGGCTCTCGCTGTCGACCCAGATCGCCTCGCCCGGCGCGATGTCGCGCACGAAGCGGAAGCCCAGGCCTTCCAGCGCGACGGATTCGCTGGCGACCAGGTATTCGGGGCCGTTCGGGGTCTCGTTGATGCCCAGGCACAGCGGGCGGATGCCGAACGGGTCGCGGAAGGCCAGCAGGCCGTGGCCGGCGATCTGGGCGATCACGGCATAGGCGCCGCGTACGCGGCGATGCACGTTGGCGACGGCCTTGAACACGGCTTCCGCATCCAGCGAATAGCCGTCGGCGGCGGTCTGGATCTCGTGGGCCAGCACGTTCAGCAGCACTTCGGAGTCGGAACCCGTGTTGACGTGGCGGCGGTCGATACGGAACAGCTCGTCCTTCAGCTGTTCCTGGTTGGTCAGGTTGCCGTTGTGGGCCAGCGTGATGCCGAACGGGGCATTCACGTAGAACGGCTGCGCTTCCTCTTCGCTCGAGGAGCCGGCGGTCGGGTAGCGGCAATGGCCGATACCGGAATTGCCCATCAGCGAACGCATGTTACGGGTGCGGAACACGTCGCGCACCAGGCCGTTGGCCTTGTACATCGAGAACATGCTGCTGTGATTGGTTGCAATGCCCGCCGCATCCTGACCGCGATGCTGCAACAGCAACAAAGCATCATATAACAGCTGGTTGACGGGGGCTTGCGAGACGACGCCGACGATGCCACACATGGTGTGCTCCTAAACTAGACAAAGGAATTGCTAAAGCGATACAGCGGGAACAGCTAATACTGCACGTGCTGCGCGAAGGCAGCAGGCAAGAAAGGCTTGACCGTGCGCGCCCCCGTTTCCGCCATGGGAGAGAGCAGCGCGTTTTTCCAGAAATCCTGCTGGGGAATCGATGTCATCCCACACAATATGACGCCGGCCAACACGATTACAATGCCCCGGCCCAGTCCGAACAGGCCACCCAGGCCACGGTCCGCGAGCGACAGGCCGGAAGCCTCGATCAGCGCGCCGATGGCCAGCGACAGCAGGCCCATCAATACGCGCACGCCGAGGAACAGTGCAATGAAGGCAACGATCAGGCGCAATGCCTCGCCCGGAACTACCGATGGTAGCATGGGCGCCAGCTTCGCGCCGAATGCATTGGCGACGACGAAGGCCGCGATCCAGCCCACCAGCGACAGGATTTCCTTGACCAGGCCGCGCATCGTGCTGATGACGACCGACGAGACGAGGATGAACAGGACGATGTAGTCGAAGATCGTCACGGGGCTCTGCGTTCGGCTTCGCTGCGTTATCCGGCATCAGACCGGGGTGATGGCGCCGGACATGCCGATGCGGCCCAGCTTGGCGCGGACTTTTTCCGCCTCGTCGCGGCTGAACGGGCCCACGCGCACGCGGATCAGCTCACCCGACGACGTGGTCGTCTTCTGGGTGTACGAGCTGATGCCCGCTTCGCGCAGCTTGCCCTGCACCTCGGCGGCCTTGTCGGCGCTGGCCGTGGCGATCACCTGCACGACGACCTTCTGGCCGGCGGCGTCCGCCCTGTCCTTGTCGGCAGCCTTGTCGGCGGCCTTGCCTTCCAGGATCGCCATGGCGCGGGCGCCATCGACTTCCGGCTTGGCCGCGGGCTTGACGGTTTTTTCCTCGGCGGCCTTCTGCTTCGCCAGTTTCTCGGCGCGCTCGTGCTCGGCCTTTGCGACGCGCTCGGCGCGCTCGGCACGCTCGCGGTCCGCACGGTCGCGCTCGGCGCGTTCGTGGGCGATGCGCTCCTTCTCCGCGCGCTCGCGTTCGAGGCGTTCGCGCTCGGCCGCGCGGGTGTCCACTTTCGGTTCGGGCTTGGCCTCGACCTTCGGCACCGCAGGCTGGGCGGGTTCGGACTCCGGCGCGGCGGCGACGGCCGCGGGCTTGCCAGCGGGCTTGGCGGTTTCGGCCGGGACGATCTCCTCGCCCTGGTCGACGCTGTCCTCGGCTGCAATGCCCTTGTCGGCGCTGGGTACCGGCAGCGGCGCCGCCTTGTCCTTGGACGGGATCTGGATCGCGATGTCGCCGGCCAGTGGCTTGGGCTCGGAATCGAGCAGCATCGGCAGGCCTACCGCGGCGGCCAGCGCCAGCGCGATGGCGCCCACGAGGCGGCGGCGGGCGCGCTTCTTCTCGGGCAGCAGGGGGTCGTTGCCGGGACGGCGGGTGGCGCCGCCGCCCGCGTTGCTGGCGCGCTTGGCGCGGGCACGCGCGCCGGCAGCGGCATCGTCGTCCTTGCTGTAGAAGCGGCCGCTGTCTTCTGCAAGGCGGTCCTGCTTGGCTTTACGGGAGAACAAGCCCATGCGATCTCAGGTCAATGAAGAGAATTTTTACGGGCCGCCATCACGCCGGCCACGGTGTAGAACGAACCAAAGACCACTATTCTATCATCCTGTCCGGCCCGGCTAGTTGCATCTGCGAACGCCGCTGCAGGATCGGCGAATGTCGTCACCGAGAATTCGTCCGGCTTGGCGCCGTCCGGCTTCTTCGCCGCCAGCAGCGCGGCCAGTTCGCCGACGTCGGCCGAGCGCGGCGACGGCAGCGCCGCCACGCACCAGTGGTCGATGTACGGCGCCATGTGCGACACCACGGCCTCGATGTCCTTGTCCTGCATGATGCCGAACACCGCATAGGTGAAGCGGTGGTAGCCCATATTGGCCAGGTTCTGGGCCAGCGTGGCGGCGGCGTGCGGGTTGTGGGCCACGTCCAGCACGGTAGTCGGGCGGCCCGCCAGCACCTGGAAGCGGCCCGGCAGCTCCACGAGCGCCAGGCCCGTGCGCACTTCCTGGGCGCCGACCGGCAGTTGCAGGCGCAGCGCCTCCAGCGCCGCCAGCGCGGCCGAGGCATTGAGCAGCTGGTTGGCGCCGCGCAGCGCCGGGTAGGCGAGCGAGTTGCGGCGCTGGCTGCGGCCGCCATACGCCCATTGCTGCTTGTCGCCCTGGTAGTTGAAGTCGCGGCCGATCAGCCACAGGTCGGCGCCGATCTGTTCCGCATGGTCGATCAGCGATTGCGGCGGCTGCGGGTCGCTGCAGATCGCCGGCTTGCCCGGACGGAAGATGCCGGCCTTCTCGAAGCCGATCTGCTCGCGCGTGTCGCCCAGGTAGTCCTTGTGGTCGATGTCGATGCTCGTGACGATGGAGACGTCGGCATCGATCACGTTCACGGCGTCCAGGCGCCCGCCCAGGCCCACTTCCAGGATCGCGACGTCGATCTCGGACGTCGACAGCAGGCGCATGATGGCCAGCGTCGTGAACTCGAAATACGTCAGGTCGATGTCGCCGCGCTGCGCCTCCACCTCGTTGAACGCGGCGATCAGCGCCGCGTCGGACGCCATCTCGCCGTTCAGGCGGGCGCGCTCGTTGAAGTCGAGGAAGTGCGGCTTGATGTACAGGCCGACGCGGTAGCCGCCGTGCAGCAGCATCGATTCCAGCATCGCGCAGGTGGAACCCTTGCCGTTGGTGCCGGCGACCATGATGACGGGGCAGGAAAACGCCAGCTGCATGCGTTCCTTGACGGCGCGCACGCGGTCCAGGCCCATGTCGATATGGGTTTCGGCGTGGCGCGACTCGAGCAGCGCCAGCCAGTCGGGCAAGGTGGTGGGGAGAGTTTGCATGGGGATATCCGGATGGTGCCTGTGTGGCTGAACGCGTGGCTGAACAAGCGCGAACGGCCGGCACCTCTCGCAAGGCGCCGGCCGCGTCGGGACGAACGATCAGGCGATGACGTCGGCCGGCTGGCTCTGCAGCAGGGCCAGCAGGCGGGCGATTTCCTCGCGCATCTTGCGGCGGTCGACGATCATGTCGATGGCGCCCTTCTGCACCAGGAACTCGGCGCGCTGGAAGCCTTCCGGCAGCTTTTCGCGCACGGTGTTCTCGATGACGCGCGGGCCGGCGAAGCCGATCAGGGCTTTCGGCTCGGCCATCACGACGTCGCCCATGAAGGCGAACGAGGCGGACACGCCGCCCATCGTCGGATCGGTCAGCACGCTGATGAAGGGCAGCTTTTTCTCCGACAGCTTGGTCAGCATCGCCGTGGTCTTGGCCATCTGCATCAGCGACAGCAGGCCTTCCTGCATGCGCGCGCCGCCGGTGGCGGTGATGCAGATGAACGGCACCTTCTGCTCCAGGGCGACCTGGGCGCCGCGGGCGAAGCGCTCGCCGACGACGGAACCCATCGAACCGCCCATGAATTCGAACTCGAAGCAGGCGACGACGACCGGCAGGCTCATGATCGAACCGCCCTGCACGATCAGCGCATCGGTTTCGCCGGTGGCATCCATGGCCGACTTCAGGCGGTCAGGATATTTCTTGCTGTCTTTGAACTTCAGCGTGTCGACCGGCAGCGCATCCTGACCGATCTCGTAGCGGCCACCTTCGTCCAGCAGCGCATCGAGGCGGTCGCGGGCGCGGATGCGCATGTGGTGGCTGCATTTCGGGCAGACGTGGAGGTTCGACTCGAGGTCCGTGCGGTACAGGACCGACTCGCACGACGGGCACTTGACCCACAGGCCCTCGGGCATCGTCTGTTTTTTGGCGGCATCGGAGCGCTGAATCCGTGGGGGCAGCAGTTTTTCCAACCAACTCATGTGTTCTCCTTTGCGGCAAATCTGAATTTGGCGGTAGTGTAGCCGGTCGGAATGCTCTTGTCGAATGCTTGCTCTAATGTCCAGCCGGATTCAATTGCCTGTTCGGCAAGCTTGCAAAGCCGCTCAGCAGGCGGGTTTTACATGGGTTCGACAGGCGCGACCTCGATGAGTTCGAAGTGCAGCGCGACGAATTCGACGTCGTCATGCAGCGTGTATTGCGGCATGCAGGCGACGTGGCACTCCTGGAACGCGCGGGCGCCGTCGAAGCCTTCGCCGCGCCAGACGGCCTCGGGAATGGCGCCGAAGCGGATGACCTCGACCTTCGTCGCGCGGATCGTGCCGCGCCGCCGGCCGCGCGGGTCGAGGATGTCGATCAGGTCGCCGGCCGCGTAGCCGCCGTCGCCCAGCGCGCCGTAGCCGCGATAGTAGTCCTCGACGAGGTCGGCGGTGACGGTCTTGCGGCCGGCCAGGACGGCGCGCACGAGGCTGTCGTCGTCGGCATCAGCGGACCAGAAGGTCAGGCGCTTGCGGGTGCTCATTCTTCGAAGTGCTTCAGGTATTGCGCAAGCGGTTCCAGGCCCATCGCCGCGCGCCGCTCGTCGACGTGCTCGCCAGCATCGTGAATCGCACTACCGACATGGTCGTATCGTTCCAATAGCCCAAGGTAACGACAATCTACCGCAGGTTATCAAGGACGCAAACAAAAGCGGGGCGCGTGGCCTAATGCCGTTCAGTTAAGCGTATTACCAGCTAAAAAACCGTCGTCCCTGCGAAGGCAGGGACCCAAGTTCTGCTTGCATCTCGACTGCTTGAGCAAAACTGGGTCCCTGCCTTCGCAGGGACGACGTTGCTGACTGAACGGCATTAGGACGCGTGGCCCCGTTTCTTACGCACGATCGCTCCGCTCACTGCGTCGCCAGCCGCGACTCCGCGGTGGTGAACTCGATGCCGCCGACACGGGCAGCGACCAGGTTGTAGAGCCACCCGCCCGACAAGGTGGCCACGAAGCCCATGGCGATCAGCAGCAGCGGGGCCAGCAGGACGGCCAGTGTCCAGAGCGGCTGACCCGCGAGCAGGAAGGAGAGCGCACCCAGTACCACCATGGGCAGCGAGAGTACGAAATACATGCCGGCGATGACTTTGGCCGACTGCAGCAACGATATCTGGACGATCTGTTTTTTCATGATGGATGCTGGGATAGGTTGATCGGAACAACCCGTCCACGCTATCCCGGCGTTTCCATCAGGAAAATCGGAACGATCAAACCCTGTGCGCCATCAGCCATCAGCGCGCGTCCAGCGCCTCCCGGATATCCGCCACGAACGCGCGCACCGCCGCCGGTCCCTGCTCCTTGGGCGTGTTTTCCAGTTCCTGAATGATGCGGCTGCCGATGACGACGGCGTCGGCGACTTGCGCCACCGATTTGGCCGTCGCCGCATCGCGGATACCGAAGCCCACGCCGATCGGCAGCTTGACGTGTTCGCGGATGGCGGCCACGCGGCGCGCGACGTCGGCCGTGTCGATGCCGCCGGCGCCCGTCACGCCCTTGAGCGAGACATAGTAGGAGAAGCCGCTGCCATGGCGCGCCACCTGCTGGATGCGCTGCGTCGTCGAGGTCGGCGCCAGCAGGAAGATCAGGTCGAGGTCGTTCTCCTTCATCTCGGCCGCGAATTCCTCGCACTCTTCCGGCGGGTAGTCGACGACGATGGCGCCGTCGGCCCCCGCCTCTTTCGCCTGGCGGATGAATTCCGACGGGCCCATGCGCTCGATCGGGTTGGCATAGCCCATCAGGACGATCGGCGTGTGCTGGTTCTTTTCGCGGAAGGCGCGGACGTAGCCGAGGACGTCCTTCATGCCGATGCCGAAGGCCAGCGCGCGTTCGCAGGCGCGCTGGATGACGGGGCCTTCCGCCATCGGGTCGGAGAACGGGATGCCGAGTTCGAGGACGTCGGCGCCGCCCTCGACGAGGGCGTGCATCAGCGGAACGGTGAGTTCCGGGCCGGGGTCGCCGGCCGTGATGAAGGTGACGAGGCCGGTCTTGCCCTGTTCCTTCAGGGCGTCGAAAGTCTGTGCGATGCGGGACATGCTGTTTCCTTTTCTTAGATTGTGGGTGACGGCGCGCGGATCAACCGAAGTCGAGTCCGGCCCGTTGCGCCACGGTGTGCATGTCCTTGTCGCCGCGGCCCGACAAATTGACCAGGACGATCTGGTCGGCGGGCAGCGTCGGCGCCAGCTTGGCCGCGTAGGCGATCGCGTGCGAGGATTCCAGCGCCGGAATGATGCCTTCGATGCGGCAGCAGTCGTGGAAGGCGGCCAGCGCCTCGTCGTCCGTGATCGACACGTACTCGGCGCGCTTGCTGTCCTTCAGCCAGGCGTGCTCCGGGCCCACGCCCGGATAGTCCAGGCCCGCCGAGACGGAATGCGTCTCGATGATCTGGCCGTTGTCGTCCTGCAGCAGATAGGTGCGGTTGCCGTGCAGGACACCGGGGAAGCCGGCCGTCAGCGAGGCCGCGTGCTTGCCGGAATCCAGGCCCTCGCCTGCCGCCTCGACGCCCACGAGCTTCACGCCCGGCTCATCGATGTAGGGGTAGAAGATGCCCATCGCGTTGGAACCGCCGCCGATGCAGGCGACCACGTAGTCCGGCTGGCGGCCCGTCATGGCGGGCATCTGCACGCGGCATTCCTCGCCGATGACGGACTGGAAGTCGCGCACCATCATCGGGTACGGGTGCGGGCCCGCCACGGTGCCGATGATGTAGAAGGTGTTCTCGATGTTCGTGACCCAGTCGCGCATCGCCTCGTTGAGGGCGTCCTTGAGCGTCTTCGAGCCCGATTCGACGGGGACGACGGTCGCGCCCAGCAGCTTCATGCGGTAGACGTTCTGGGCCTGGCGCTTGACGTCCTCGGCGCCCATGTAGATCACGCATTCGAGGCCGAAGCGCGCGCAGATGGTCGCGGTGGCCACGCCGTGCTGGCCGGCGCCCGTCTCGGCGATGATGCGCGGCTTGCCCATGCGGCGGGCCAGCAGCGCCTGGCCGATCACGTTGTTAATCTTGTGCGCGCCCGTGTGGTTCAGGTCTTCGCGCTTGAAGTAGATCTGCGCGCCCAGGTCGCCCGAGGCGCCCTGCTGCGACCAGCGCTTGGCGTGGTAAACGGGAGACGGACGGCCGACGAAGTGGGCCAGTTCGTAGCGGAATTCTTCCAGGAATTCCGGATCCTGGCTGTAGCGCGCATACGCGTCGTTCAGCTCGGCCAGCGCGTGGCTGAGCGTCTCGGCGACGAAGCTGCCGCCGTAGGGACCGAAGTGGCCGGACGGGTCCGGCAATTGGTAGTCGGAAGTCTTGAACAGCGCTTCAGCGCCGGTGTTCGATGGGGTGTTCATGGTGTGCTCGGCTTTCAAACGTGACGTCGGCGGCCCGCACCGCATCGACGAAGGCGTCGATCAGGCGGGCATCCTTGATCCCCTTGCTCGCCTCGACACCGCTACTGATGTCGACCGCGAAGGGGCGTACCAGCGCTACCGCGCCAGTCACGTTGTGTACGCTCAAGCCACCACTCAAAACGACCCGAGGCGCGAGCTCTTTTGGAATAAGAGACCAATCGAAAACCTTTCCTGCGCCGCCGTAGGCATCGACCCAGGTATCGAGCAACAGGCCCGAGCACCAGGAAGAAGCGGCGCGGTATTGAGCTTCCGATTCTATCAAATCGGCGGCCGTCGTGTCAGGCTTTACCCGATAGGCCCGTACGAACGGCCGCTGCACGGCCGCGGCGATGGCGGCGCACTCCTGCGGCGTCTCGTCGCCGTGGAACTGCAGCAGCGCGACAGGACCGGCCGCGACGACGGCCCGGACCTCGTCCACGGACGCGTTGACGAACAGCGCCGTCGCGCTGACGAAGGGCGGCAGGTGGCGGGACAATTCGGAAAAGCGCTGCGGCGAAACGTAGCGCGGGCTCTTCGGGTAGAACACGAAGCCGAGCGCATCGGCGCCGGCGGCCACGGCGGCCTGGAGGTCCTGTTCGCGGGTGATGCCGCAGATCTTGATACGGGTACGGTGCATGGGATATCCACTTGTCGTCCCTGCGAAGGCAGGGACCCAATTGTGCATGCGTTATCGATATGCCGACAACATTGGGTCCCTGCCTCCGCAGGGACGACGTTCATGAGCTGACGAAAAAAGGAAGCTTACAGCCAGGGCAGCGGCGGCGCCGGTTCCTGCGGCAGCCCCCACTTCGCATCATAGTCGATCGCCGCGAGGTACAGCCCGTCCGGCATGAAGGTCGGTGCCGCGGCGTCGCGCGAACGGGCGGCCAGCACCTCGGCCATCCAGCCCGGCTCGTTGCGTCCGGTGCCGACGTAGATCAGCGAGCCGACGATGTTGCGCACCATGTGGTGGAGAAAGGCGCTGGCGCGCACGGTGAACACGATGATGTCGCCCATCCGCTCGATCTTGACCTGCTGCATGTCCTTGATGGGCGAATTGGCCTGGCAGCCGGAGGCGCGGAAGCTCGTGAAATCGTGCGTGCCGATCAGGTGCGCCGCCGCTTCGCGCATGCGCTCGACGTCCAGCGGGCGGAACACCCAGCCGGCGCGGCCCGCCAGCAGCGCCGACGGATTCGCATGGTTGTACAGCACGTAGTGGTAGGTGCGCGAGCGCGCCGAGAAGCGCGCGTGGAACTGCTCGCGCTCCGGCGCGGGCGCCAGCGCATGGGCCCAGCGCACGACGATCGAATCGGGCAGGAAGGCATTGGTGCCGCGCACCCAGGACTGCGGCGCGCGCTCGAGTTCCGTGTCGAAGTGGATCACCTGCTCGATCGCATGCACGCCCGCATCGGTGCGGCCGGCGCAGGTCGTGTGCAGGGGCACGCAGGCGAATCGCTCGAGGGCGATCTCGAGCTGGTCCTGGACCGTGTCGCGCGAGGGTTGTTTCTGGTAGCCGTTCCAGGCGGTGCCCACATACTGGACACCCATTGCAATACGTGTCAAATCCGATGCCTCATCCCAGCGAAGCGCGCAGGGTGTTGGCGCGGTTCACCTGTTCGTCGCTGCCGCCGCGGATGACTTCCTCGAGCAGCTCGCGCGCGCCTTCCTTGTCGCCGATTTCCTGGTAGGCGATGGCCAGGTCCAGCTTGGTTTCCATTTCCATGTGCATGGCCGACAGCGCACCGTCGCCACCCTCGCCGCCCGACAGGCTGTGCACTTCCGGCAGCGGCAGCGTGCCGTCGGCCGGCAGGTCGAGGTCGAGCGTGGACAGGTCGACGCTCGGCGCGATCTTGTCGCTTTCCGCGTAGAAGGCGGTGGCCGGCGCCGGGGTGGCGGTCGGCAGCGATTCCGGATGCTCGCCCGGCAGGTGCGACAGGTCGAACAGCGGGTCGTCCAGCGCCGGCGACGGGTTCGAGGCCAGCGTCGGAGCCGGCGCCTCGGCGCGGTCGAATGCCAGCGGAGTGTCCAGCGACGTGTCTGCCGCAGTGTCCACCTCAGTATCCACATGCGGTGCGGCCTGGGCCTTGGCCGGCATCTCTTCCAGGCCGAAGTTCATCGTGTCGAGGTCGAACAGCGGATCGTCCTGCTCCTTGGCGGCGGCCTGCTCGGGAGCGGGCGGGCGCGCCTCGCCAGGCAGCTCCGGCAGGTCGAATTCGCGGGCCAGGTCGGCCATGTCGATGTCGCTGCGCGCGGCCGGCGTGGCGGTCGGCGGCTCGGCGGCCTGCCCTTCGCCGCGCGGCGCGTCGAAGTCCATGTCGAAGGCGAAGTCCAGCGGATCGTCGGCCGGGTGCTTCTCGGCCTCACGCTCGGCCGCGGTGTCGGCCGCGCTTTCGGCCGATCCGGCAGCCTGCGCGGGCGCGGCCGGCGCGAAGTCGCTCATGTCGAAGTCGAGGTCGTTCGGGTCGATCTTGTGTTCCGGTGCGGGCGGCGTCGCCGGCTCGAAGGACATACCGCCCAGGTCGAAGTCGAGCGCATTGTCGTCGACGGCCTGCTGGCTGGCGTGCTCGCTGGCGGGCGCATTGGTCACCGGTTCCGGCGCCGGCTGGGCGGTCGCCATGGCGTCGGCGAAATGCTCGTCGAAGCTCATCGGCGCGCGCGCGGGCGGCTCGTCCGCGGCCGGGGTGCCGTAGGCGTCGTCCAGCGCCTTGGCGAGCAGCGCCTGCTGGCCCAGTTCCTCGCCGCTCGCGCCTGCAGCGACACCGGCGCCCGCGGCGGCGGCGCCGTTCGCGTACAGCGGGTTGAGCGGATCGATGGACAGGCCCAGCGCGGCGGCCTGCGCCCAATCGTCGCCGTGGCCACGGGTCATGCCGTACAGTTCGCTGGCCTGGGCCTCGAAGGCGCGCGTGTCCTTGCGCGCGGCATAGATCTCGAGCAGCTTCAGGCGCACCGGCATGCGTTCCGGATGGGTGCGCAGCGCTTCCTTGAGGATTTCCTCGGCCTGGGCGTCACGGCCGTAGGCGATGTAGACGTCGGCTTCCGCCACCGGGTCGACCTCGTTGGTGTCGAGCTGGCTGGCGGACGGCGCGAAGCTGGAATTGAACACGCTGTTGTTGGTGTCCACGCTCTGGCCGCCGCTCTCGGCGAACAGCGAGTGCGACGGCTCCGGCGGCATGCCCAGGACCGACGTGTCGCTGACCGCCTTGGCCTTGTCGTCCTTCTTCTTGCGGCGCTGGGCGACCAACAGGCCGGCCAGCAGCAGCGCGGCCGCGCCGCCGCCCACCAGCGACAGGTTGTCCATGATGAAGTCGAACACGCCCGGCTCCGCCGGCGCCGCCGGCTTGGCGGCGGGCTTGATCGGCGCGAGCTTCTTCGGCGCCGCGGCGGGCTCGGTCTTGGCCAGCACGGCATCCGGCGACTGAGCGGGTTTGGCGGCATTCTGCTCCGCCTCCGCGCCCGGTTTGCTCTTCACGGTCGCCAGCTTTTCCAGGTCGCCCACGTTGCGCTCGAGCTCCTGGACGCGCTTCTGCGCATCGGCAAGTGCCTTTTCCTTGGCGATGCGGTCTTCGGTACCGCCGGTGCTGCCGGCCGCGTCCTTGCCGGCCGGGGCGTCGGTGCCGGCCTTCGACAGGCGCAGCTTGTCCTGCGATTCGTTGACGGCGGTCGGACGCTCCTCGACCTTGGCCGTGACGCGGCCGCCCGCGCTCTGGCTCGCCGGCGGCGCCTTGACGGCTTCCGACGCCCCGACCTGGCCGGCCAGCTTGTTGCGGTAGGCGTTGAAGTCGGCCGCGTGGGCGACGACCACGCCGCGCGCCTCGGACGGGCTGGTCGCGCGCACCGCGTCGGCCTCGGGCACGGCGAGGATGCGGCCCGACTTCAGGCGGTTCATGTTGTTGCCGATGAAGGCGTCCGGGTTGGCGCGGTACAGCGCCACCAGCATCATGTCCAGCGACACGTCGGCCGGCTTCAGCTCGCCGGCGATGCCGCCCAGCGTGTCGCCGCGCTTGACGCGGTACTCGGCCGCCTGGCCGTTGTCGCGTGCCGGCGCGGGCGCGCTGCCGCGCGCGGGGCGGGATGGCCGTTCGGTGGCCGGGGCCGCTGCCGCTGCCGGGGCCGGCGCCGTTTCCGCAAGCGGGCGCGCCGTCTCGTTCGCCGCCACCTGGGCCGGCTGCGTCGCGCGCAGTTCGGCCGGGTCGAGCAGGAAGGTGTACTCGCGCACCAGGCGGCCGTTATTCCAGGTCAGTTCCAGCAGCATGTCGACGAAGGGCTCGTTCAGCGGCTGGGTCGAGCTGACGCGGATGAACTGGCGCCCGCCGCGCTGCTCGACGGCGAAGCGCAGCGACAGCAGGGCCGGATTGAGTTCGATATTGGCGCTGCGGAAAGCCTCGGGCGACGCCAGCTTCGCCACCAGGCCCGATGCCTCCTCCGGCGACACCGACGTCAGTTCGATCTCGGCACGCAGCGGCTGGCCCAGGGCGGACAGCACGGTGAGCTTGCCCAGGCCGGCCGCATGGGCTGCCGACGTCAGGACGAGCGCACTGGCAACCGCCGCGGTGAGCTTCTTCAACGCGGACGACTTCATCGGGAGGCGGTGAGTGACAGGCATAGATTCGGGACAGAGTGGGTTGACGGGGGCCGAGGCAGCCCGGGGGTCTCGGCAACATATCATCATGCACTGTGGCATGCAAGTTCTACAGGGGGAAACACCGGGGATTGCTCAGTTCCGCAGACGGTCTGTTCGGCGAAATGATGTTTTTTTGGGTCATTCGATGTCGCTTCCATATCAACCGATGCCGAAAATGAAAAAGGCGGCCAGCGGCCGCCCTTCCGGAACGCGAGCGGACGCTTACTTGTCCAGCACGATGCGCAGCATGCGGCGCAGCGGCTCGGCGGCGCCCCACAGCAGCTGGTCGCCGACCGTGAAGGCCGAAATATACTCCGGACCCATCGACATCTTGCGCACGCGACCCACCGGGATCGTCAGCGTGCCCGTGACGGCAGCCGGCGTCAGGTCGCGCACCGACGCTTCACGCGTGTTCGGCACGAACTTCACCCACTGGTTGTCGTTGGCGATGATGTCGTTGATCTCGTCCAGCGGCACGTCCTTCTTGAGCTTGATGGTCAGCGCCTGCGAGTGGCAGCGCATCGCGCCGATGCGCACGCACAGGCCGTCGACCGGGATCACCGCGCCCGAACCGTGGCGGCCGAGGATCTTGTTGGTCTCGGCGCCGCCCTTCCACTCTTCCTTCGACTGGCCGTTGCCCAGGTCCTTGTCGATCCAGGGGATCAGGTTGCCGGCCAGCGGCACGCCGAACTGCTTGGTTTCTTCCGCAGACAGGCCGTGCTGGGTCGCCAGCACGCCGCGGTCGATGTCGAGGATGGCCGATGCCGGGTCGTCCAGCAGCGGCTTGACGGCCGCGTTGATCGTGCCGAACTGGGTCAGCAGTTCGCGCATGTGCTGGGCGCCGCCGCCCGATGCGGCCTGGTAGGTCATCGAAGTCATCCAGTCGACCAGGTCGTGCTTGAACAGGCCGCCCAGGCCCATCAGCATGCACGACACGGTGCAGTTGCCGCCGATGTAGTTCTTCACGCCGCCCGTGAGCGCGTTCTTGATCACGTCGCTGTTGACCGGGTCGAGCACGATGACGGCGTCGTCGTTCATGCGCAGCGTCGACGCGGCATCGATCCAGTAGCCGTTCCAGCCGGCGGCGCGCAGCTTCGGATAGACCTCGGTCGTGTAGTCGCCGCCCTGGCAGGAGATGATGATCTCGCACTTGGACAGTTCGGCGATGTCGGTGGCGCTTTTCAGCGTGGTCTCGTTCTTCGCCATCTTCGGCGCGGCGCCGCCCGGATTCGACGTCGTGAAGAACACCGGCTCGATATGGGCGAAATCGCCCTCGTCCTGCATGCGCTGCATCAGGACCGAACCTACCATGCCGCGCCAACCAACCAGACCTACTAGTTTCATTATCTTCCCTCGGATTTTATTGAATGTATTCGTCGTGCGATGGTGGGCACGCAGTGCCCGCCATGACCGACTATCAACGCATCATTTTGCCAATGCGTTGACCACCGCATCGCCCATCTCTTCGGTGCCGACGCGGGTCGTGCCTTCCTCGAAGATGTCCGGCGTGCGCAGGCCCTGCGCCAGCACGGCCTTGACGGCGTTCTCGATGCGGTCCGCCTGCTCGGTCTTGCCGAGCGAGAAGCGCAGCATCATCGCGGCCGACAGGATGGTCGCCAGCGGATTGGCGACGCCCTTGCCCGCGATGTCCGGCGCCGAACCGTGCGACGGCTCGTACAGGCCCTTGTTGTTCGCGTCGAGCGAGGCCGATGGCAGCATGCCGATCGAACCCGTCAGCATCGCCGCCGCATCGGACAGGATGTCGCCGAACATATTCCCCGTCACGATCACGTCGAACTTCTTCGGCGCGCGCACCAGCTGCATGGCGGCATTGTCGACGTACATGTGTTCGAGCGCGACGTCCTGGTATTCCTTGTGCACGTCGGTGACGATGTCGCGCCAGAACTGGAACGTCTCCAGCACGTTGGCCTTGTCGACGCTGGTCACGCGCTTGTCGCGTTTGCGCGCCGCCTGAAACGCCACGTGGGCGATGCGGCGGATCTCGCCTTCGGCGTAGCGCATCGTGTCGAAGCCTTCGCGCTGGCCCGCGAACGGGCCGTCCGGGCATTCGCGCACGCCGCGCGGCTTGCCGAAATAGATGTCGCCCGTCAGTTCGCGGATGATCAGGATGTCCAGGCCGGATACCACCTCCGGCTTGAGCGTCGAGGCGCCGGCCAGTTCCGGATACAGGATCGCGGGACGCAGGTTGGCGAACAGGCCCAGTTCCTTGCGCAGGCCCAGGATCGCCTGTTCCGGACGCAGTGCCCGTTCGAGCTTGTCGTACTGGTAGTCGCCGACGGCGCCGAACAGCACGGCGTCGGCCGCTTTCGCCAGCGCCAGCGTGGCCGGCGGCAGCGGGTGGCCGTGGGCGGCATAGCCGGCGCCACCGACGTCCGCGCTCTCCAGTTCGAAGCGTTCGTCGAGGGCGTTCAGGACCTTGACGGCTTGCGCCGTGATTTCCGGGCCGATGCCGTCGCCCGGCAGGATCGCAATCTTCATGCTCTTGCTCTTTTAAATGGTGTTGGCGAGCCAGGGCTGGCTGCGCAGGTGGCGTTCCTCGAAGGCGCGGATCTCGTCCGCGTGGCGCAGCGTCAGGCCGATGTCGTCCAGGCCGTTGAGCAGGCAGTACTTGCGGAACGCGTCGATCTGGAATTCGAACACCAGGCTGCCGCTCGCGGTGCCGATGGTCTGGCGCTCCAGGTCCACCACCAGCTTGTAGCCCGCAAATGCTTTTACTTCATTGAATAGCTGGTCGACCTGGCTTTCCGACAGGACGATGGGCAGCAGGCCACCCTTGAAGCAGTTGTTGAAGAAGATGTCGGCGAAGCTCGGCGCGACGATGGCGCGAAAGCCGTACTGCTGCAGCGCCCAGGGCGCGTGCTCGCGCGAGGAGCCGCAGCCGAAGTTCTTGCGCGCCAGCAGGATCGAGGCGCCCTGGTAGCGCGGCTGGTTCAGCACGAAGTCCGGATTGAGGGGACGCTTGCTGTTGTCCATGCCCGGTTCGCCATGGTCCAGGTAGCGCCACTCGTCGAACAGGTTGGGGCCGAAGCCGGTACGGCGGATCGACTTGAGGAACTGCTTCGGGATGATGGCGTCGGTATCGACGTTGGCGCGATCCAGCGGCGCCACCAGGCCTTCGTGTACGGTGAATTTGTCCATGATCTCTTATTTGGCGCATGCTGCAAACATCGGGGTCAGATCCCGGTGTTGCTTCTCAAGGGGCTCTGACCCCGAAGTTCGCGGCAGTGGCCAACCCTTTATTTATTTTCCACCTGCGCCAGTAATGACCTGGCCGACCTTCTGCACGTCGCGGCCCATGCCGGAAATGGTGTTGCAGCCGCTGACCACGAAGGCGATGAGTGCGAGGGTGATGACTTTCTTCATGCTGTTTTTACCTAGTTTTCTTTTGATCAGAGACCGCGCACGTCGACGAAGTGGCCGGCGATGCCCGCCGCGGCGGCCATGGCCGGCGACACCAGGTGCGTGCGGCCGCCTTGCCCCTGGCGTCCCTCGAAGTTGCGGTTCGAGGTCGAGGCGCAGCGCTCGCCCGGTTCCAGGCGGTCGGCGTTCATCGCCAGGCACATCGAGCAGCCCGGCTCGCGCCATTCGAAGCCGGCGGCCTTGAAGATCTTGTCCAGGCCTTCGCGCTCGGCCTGTTCCTTGACGAGGCCGGAGCCCGGCACCACCATCGCCAGCTTCACGTTCGAGGCGCGCTGGCGGCCGCGCACGACGGCGGCGGCGGCGCGCAAGTCCTCGATGCGCGAATTGGTGCAGGAACCGATGAACACCTTGTCGATGCGGATGTCTTCCATCGCCGTGTTCGGCTTGAGGTCCATGTAGACGAGCGCCTTTTCCATCGCGTCGCGCTTGACCGGGTCCTTTTCGTGGTCGGGATCGGGCACGCGGCCGTCGATCGTCGTCACCTGCTCGGGCGAGGTGCCCCAGGTGACCTGCGGGCGGATCTCGGCCGCGTCGAGCAGCACGACCATGTCGAACTTCGCGCCCGGGTCCGAGTGCAGCGTGCGCCAGTAGGCCACGGCGTTGTCCCAGTGTGGACCGGCGGGCGCGAACGGGCGGCCCTTGACGTAGTCGATCGTCGTGTCGTCGACGGCGACCATGCCGGCACGCGCGCCCGCCTCGATCGCCATGTTACAGACGGTCATGCGGCCTTCCATCGACAGCGAACGGATCGCCGGGCCGGCGAACTCGATCGCGTAGCCGGTGCCGCCGGCGGTGCCGATCTTGCCGATCACGGCCAGCACGATGTCCTTGGCGGTGACGCCGGCCGGCAGCTGGCCGTCGACCTGCACCAGCATCGACTTCGATTTCTTGGCCAGCAGCGTCTGCGTGGCCAGCACGTGTTCGACTTCCGAGGTGCCGATGCCGTGCGCCAGGCAGCCGAAGGCGCCGTGGGTCGACGTGTGCGAATCGCCGCACACGACCGTCATGCCCGGCAGCGTGGCGCCCTGCTCCGGGCCGATCACGTGGACGATGCCCTGGCGCTTGTCGTTCATGTCGAAGTACGTGAGGCCGAACGCCTTGGTGTTGGCATCCAGCGTCTCGACCTGCAGGCGCGAGGTCGGGTCGGCGATGCCGTGCGAGCGGTCGGTGGTCGGGACGTTGTGGTCTGCTACGGCAAGGTTGGCGGACGTGCGCCATAGCGGGCGGCCCGCCACGCGCAGGCCTTCGAAGGCCTGCGGGCTGGTCACTTCATGGACCAGGTGACGGTCGATATACAGCACGGTGGTGCCATCTGCATCGGCACGCACGACATGCGAATCCCAGAGTTTGTCGTAGAGCGTTTTTAACATGGTAAGTCCATTGGAACGACCGCCATATGCGGGCTTGGTCTTTGATTATGCCATAGTTGTGCAATGCGGCAGAAGGCCGCCGCCAGCACGATTATTCCAATCGACACACGAGACGTCAAATATTGTTCGGCACTCAACGGGCTACACTACAAGAAAAAAGCCCGCGCAGGATATGCGCGGGCTTTTCATGGTTTTGTTGCAGCAAGGCGGCAGGGGCTTCCTGCCGCGTTTTGGTGCACTTACGCGGCGAGACGCACCGCGTTGCGGCAGCCGTCCATGAGGAAGGACAGGCCGACCACGAGCACCAGCGAACCCTCGGCCGAGCGGGCCGTGCCGGTGATGCCGTCGACGTGCAGCGCCGTCATCGGCTTGATCACCAGGTCGGCGGTGCCGTCGACCGCTTCCACCGCGATGATGTAGGGTTGCGGCGCATTGATGACGATGCCGACGCGCTCGGTGCACTCCTCGTAGCCGAGCGACAGCGCCAGCGAACGCACCGGCAGCGGACGACCCTGGTCCTTCAGCACCGGGGCGCCGCCGACCTGCATGAAGTTCTCCGGCAGCTCGACCACGCGCTCGACCACCGCCATCGGCAGGGCCAGCTGGGCGCCCGAGGTGGACACCAGCATGGTCGGCACGATCGACAGTTCGATCGGCAGGCGGATCGAGAATTTCGTGCCGGAGCCGAGCCTGGAGTCGATGCGGATCGCGCCGCGGTTCTTCTCGACGGCGGTCTTGACCACGTCCATGCCCACGCCGCGGCCGGAGACCGACGAGGCCACTTCCTTGGTCGAGAAGCCCGGCAGGAACACCAGTTGGTACGCTTCGTCGTCGGACGTCGCCTGGTGCTCGGAGATCAGGCCTTTTTCCATCGCCTTCTGGCGCAGCTTGGACGGGTCCATGCCGCGGCCGTCGTCCTGCAGCACGATCATGACGCTGTTGGCTTCCTGCCATGCCTTCAACATGATGAAGGCCTTGGCCGGCTTGCCGCTGGCGACGCGGTCCTGCGGCGATTCAACGCCGTGATCCAGCGCGTTACGCAGCATGTGCACGAGCGGGTCGTACAGGCTGTCGACGACGACGCGGTCGACTTCGGTCTCGGCGCCTTCGATGGTCAGCTCGACGTCCTTGCCCAGGTCCTTGGCCAGTTCGCGCACGAGGCGCGGGAACTTCTGGAACAGACGGCCGACCGGCTGCATGCGGGTCGCCAGCGTGGCGCGCTGCAGTTCGGCCGAGTAGCGCGAGGCGCGTTCCAGCGTTTCCGTCAGGGTCGCCATCAGCGTGGCGGCCTGGCCTTCGAACTTGAACTGCGACAGGCGTTCCAGCAGCACGGCGGCCTGGTTGGCGGCCTGCACGGATTCGCCGGCCACTTCCAGCAGCGCGTCCAGCTTGACGGCGTCGATACGGATGCTCTCGTCCTTGGCCGGGGCGCTCTGCGCGGGCTTGCTGTCGGCGCGGCGCTCGGTGCCGTCCCAGCCCGACTTGGCCGGCGCGTGCTCGGCGGCCGGGGCGGCGGCAGCGGCCGGCGCGGCGGCCTGCTCGACCGGCGCGGCAGTGGCAACGGCAGCGACGGCAGGTGCGGCGGCCGGCGTGTGCGTGCCCGGCGGGACCACGGCCATGTACATGCCTTCCCAGTCGATACCGTCGGCCGATGCGAGCGCGGCGGCCGGCGCGGCAGCCACCGGGGCGGCAACGGCGGGCGCGGGCGCAGCGGCGGCGGGTGCGGCTGCGGGCGCGGCATCCTTGCCGGCGATCGCATCCTTGAGCATGCGCTCCAGCTCTTCCGGCATCGATGCCAGCTGGTCCGGCGTGGCGCCGTTATTCAGGTCGTTCAACTGGTCGGCGACGAAACCGGATGCGACCAGCGATGCCTCGATCGCCGACGGCGTGACCGGGGCCGCGCCGGTGCGCAGCGCGTCGAACAGGTTTTCCGTCAGGTGGCAGGCTGCCACCAGCGCCGGCAAGCCCATGAAGCCCGCGCCGCCCTTGATGGTGTGGAAGGAGCGGAACACGGCATTGAGCGTTTCCTTGTTGTCCGGATCGCGTTCGAGGCGCAGCAGATGCTCTTCCACATTGGTGGAGAGATCCAGGGCCTCGACAACGAAATCCTTGAGCATTTCATCCATTAGAACCCCAGATCGGCGAGAAGGTCATCGACACTGTCCTGGTCCAGCGCCACGGTCGGCACCGACGGACCCGACATCAATTGCACGGGCTGCTCCTGCTCCTGTGCAGCCTGTTTCTGCGCCAGCTTTTCCTTGACGTCGGCCGGGGCGCTGTCGCGCAGCAGCTGGGCGAGTTCGTTCTCGACGGTCTTGGTGATGATCACGACCTTCTTGATCAGCTGGCCGGTGATGTCCTGGAAGTCCTGGGCCATCATGATCTCCAGCAGGCGCGCCTTTTCCGCTTCGGTCGCTTCCGACACCAGCTGGGCGAACTGCCTGGAGTCGCCGGCCAGCGACTTGAACTGCTCGATCGAGAGCTTGCCCGCGAACAGGTCGCCCCAGCGGGTTTCCATGTCCTTGGCCTGCTTGGACAGCAGGTCCTGGGCCGGCATGCCGTCGTCCAGCGTGTTCAGCACCTTGTTGGCGGCTTGTTCGGTCAGCGAAGCAACGTATTCCAGGCGGTCCTGGGCGTCCACGATCTGCGAAGACGCCTCGGTCAGCGCCTTGTCGTAGCCCAGTTCGCGCAGCGAGTCGTGCATGACGCGCACGATGCCGCCGAGGCGCTCGTACATGCCCTGGTTCTGCTTGTCGTCGACATCGGCGGCCGGCGCGGCCGCGACTGCGGCCACGGCGGGGGCGGCGGCGACCACGGCCGGGGCCGAGGAGGTTGCTACCTGGTCGAACAAGGCTTCGAGGTCGTCACTGTCGCCGCTCTCCCCGCCGGCGGCGGGTTCGGGCGCCGGCGCGGCGGCCGGGGCGGGAGCGGGAGCGGAAGCTCGTTGCGCGGACACTTCCTCGAATAATGCGTCGAAATCGTCGGCGGCGTCGGTCATAGTCCCTACTTCTCCATAATGTAAATGTCGCGATGATCTGTAGGAACCATGATCGCCGGCGCGACGTTCCTGGCGCGGCGGCTTCCGGGAGGGCTCCCATATAAAGTGTTGCTGCCGTCAATACGCTGACGGTACGAGTTTTCGAAGAGTGTAGCAGTGTGGTTGCCGTAGGTAAATCTTCTGGACTGCCGCTGGGCCTGATAACGCAGTAAACCTGCCTCTGAAACGATTATTTACAACGTTTTCTGAATATTTTCGCAAAGCAAGTGTTGTATTTTTTTATCGCGGGGGCAATTGCGGCTTTTTATGGTTTCCCGCGAATAAGCGAACACAACGCTGAGAAAGATCAAGGGTTTGCGTCCGGTGCAAGGTGGCGCCGCGGACTACAATGACATCGTAACGTGTTGTGGGGGAGGACTCACCATGTACCGGAAGATTCTGATCACCACGGACGGCTCCGCCGTGTCCCAGCACACCGCCTGCGCCGGCGTGAAGTTCGCCCAGCAGATGGGCGCGGAGGTGCTGGCGCTGTTCGTGGCGCCGGAATACCAGTATCCCGTGTACGTCGAGATCATTCCGCCGTCCTACCCCAGCGAAGAAGAATATATAGAGCGGATGCGCCACACCGGCGAGGAATACATGGGCTCGATCATGCGTGCGGCCGAGCGGGCCGGACTGCGGCACGGCTGCATGACGGCGTTTTCCGATGCCGCCGCGCTCAAGATCGTTGACGTCGCGCAGCAGCAACAATGCGACCTGATCTTCATGGGCTCGCACGGCCGTAGCGGCTGGGGTCAACTACTGCTGGGCAGTGTAACCAACAAGGTATTGTCACAGACAACCATTCCCGTCCTGGTACACCGTCTGATCCGGGAGCCGGCCGACTAAACAAGCACGGCATCACACATCTTCAACAAAAAGTGCAACAAAAATGTTGCTGATGTGATAGCTTTTATGCTGCGTTTTCAAGATTCCATGCTGGGGAAACCACTATGATTCGCATAGTCATCGCTGACGATCACACGATCATGCGCGAGGGCCTCAAGCGCATCCTCGACGGTGCGCTCGACATCGAGATCGTCGGCGAAGCCATCAATGGCTTCGAGGTGTTGACGCTCGTCCGCCAGGGCGGCTTCGACCTGTTGCTGCTCGACTTGTCCATGCCGGGACGCAGCGGCGTCGACCTGATCCGGCAAGTGCGCAGCGAATCGCCCAAGCTGGCCGTCCTGATCCTGACCATGCACGAGGAAGAACAGTATGCCGTGCGCGCCATCCGCGCCGGCGCCCAGGGGTATCTCACCAAGGAAAGCGCCGGCACCCAGCTGGTCGGCGCCATCCGCAAGGTCGCGTCCGGCCGTCCCTATATCAGTACCGAAGTCGCCGAACAACTGGCGCTGAACATCATGGCGCCCAACGAACAGCTGCTGCACAAACAGCTCTCGGACCGCGAATTCGAGGTGTTCTCGCTGCTGGTGGGCGGCAAGTCGATCACGGAGATCGCCAACAACCTGCACCTGTCCGTCAAGACGGTCAGCACCCACAAGACGCGCATCATGCAGAAGATGGGCATGACCTCGCTGTCCGAGATGGTCCAATACGCCGTCGCCCACCGCCTGCTGGCCCCCATGAAGGCTTGAGCCGGCGTCCACTAAACACGATTCGACATTCTTGCCACACGGCGCGTGCCCTGCCCCTCCGCTGGGCAGTGGGCGGCAATGGAACTATTCCTACCACCGCCGCAGCGACGCGCCACTCTGGGACCTGCTCACGCAACGACACGCCTGGTAAGAAAAATCCTACAAACTGACGCTCTCTCCTACCTACACATTCAGCCGTTGCTGATATGAATGCCGGACTCGTGTTGGCATACTGGTTTCAGCGTTCCGACTTGCTCGCGGTCTATATCCGTGTCCAGACATCCACGCTGGACCGGGCAGGCCGCAAGAAACCTTGATTCCTAAACCTGGAGATGAGTATGCAGTCCCAGCTAACTTCAGAACAACGCAACGCCGCGCCATCGACCCTGCACTCGTCGCAAATGGAAGCCGGACGCCAGCGCCAGGGTCGCCTGTGGTCCAACCTGAAAGAGGTCTGCGACCTGCTGCACATCCCGGCCGCCGTCTCGATGAACACCGAGGAACTGCTGTTCCAGCACGTGCAATTCAAGACGGGGCAGCGCGTCCATACCATCGGCCAGGCTTTCGACACCCTGTACATCGTCAACTCCGGCTTTCTCAAGACCGTGCTGATCGATGAATTCGGCAACGAGCAGGTGCTGAGCTTTCCCATGAAGGGCGACATGCTCGGCGTCGACGGCATCCACACTCGCCATTACGCCTCGGAAGCGGTGGCCCTGTCGGACTGCGACCTGATCCTGGTCCCGTTCAAGAAGCTGACCGCCCTCGGTCGCGTCCACGCGGAACTCGAGAACCTGATGTACGGCGTCATGAGCCGCGAGCTGGTGCGCGAACAGGCAATGATCGGCATGCTCGGCGCGCTGTCGGCCGAGGCCCGCGTGGCCCGCTTCCTGATCTCGCTGGCCGAACGCTTCGCCGCCATGGGATATTCGAGCAAGCTGTTCAACCTGCGCATGACGCGCCATGAAATCGGCAGCTACCTCGGCCTGACGCTGGAAACCGTCAGCCGCACGCTGTCCGCATTCAATGAGATCGGCCTGATCACGGTCGACCAGCGCACTATCGGCATCAAGGATCCCGAAGCACTGAAGACGCTGCGCCGCCTGCCGCCGTCGCGCTCGCGCGCCAAGCAGAACGCGAAGCACAAGGCAGACGCCGATTCCGGCGACGGCCAGGTGCTGGCGACGGCCTGAACGCCGCCGCCGTCGAGTCCGGGCCGGGAGGACCCGCAGACTCGGTTGCGCTTCAAGCTTGCCGTTCGGCCTTGGACTTTCCATAGCCCCCTTTTAACTGAGCAAATCCTTGCTCGGCTCACCCGACGCCCTGCCACGCCGCTCCCGCCCCCTTGGTCTTCGTCTACCGCTTCCATCCATCGGCTCCGTCCCCGGGGTGCGTCCCGATCAATCGCGCGTCACCACGCCATCGCTGACCTTGACGCGGTCGCCCACGCGGAAACCCGGATCGTTATCGTAGGGAATCGTCTGCGTCGCGCCATTCTCGTAGCGCACGATGACGTCGAAACGCTGGCCGCTGCGCGCATTGCGTTCGATGCTGCGCCCGGCGAGCGCGCCACCGACGGCGCCAGCCGCCGTGGCTGCCGTGCGTCCCGTGCCGCTGCCCACCTGGTTGCCGATCAGGCCGCCGACCACGGCGCCGCCCACGGTGCCCAGCGCACCGCTGCTGGCGGTGTCGACGACATTGACCGCCTCCACCGTGCCGCAGTTGGTGCAGTAGCGCGCCACCGGCTGCTGGCGCCCGTCTCGTTCATCGCGCCCGTCGTAGCCGGTGCGCACGGGTGACGTCGACATCGCCAGGTCGCGCGGTCCGGGTCCGCCGGCCAGCAGCGGCCGGCCCAGCATGGCCGTCGTGTAGCGGCCGTTAGCGCGAATGGTGGCCGTCACGGCCGCGTCCGGCATGATGCGGTCGTCGCGGCGGATCGTGTACAGGCCGCTGTATTCGCCCGGGCGCACTTCCGGCAAGTAGAAGATGCCGCGCGTGCCAGCGATTTGCACGTCGACCTTGGCGCCGGGCGTGCCGCGCACCGTGAACTTCAGTTCGTTGCCGGGGCCGAGGTTGTCGTTCGCTTCCACGTCGAAGGTGCGCACGTGGGGCACCTGCGCCAGCTCGCCGCCGCGGTCCTGCCGCACGCCGGGACCGCGCACGATGGATTCGGCCAGCACCTGGGTCGCGGTCAGGTTGTTCACGCGCAGGTTCGCGGTGACGGCGCTGTCCGGCCGGATGCGGTCGTGCACGCCGATCGTGTACGTGCCCTGGTAGGTGCCGGGACGGGTCTCGTTCATGTGCAGGTTGCGGGTCGCGCCGTCGATGCGCAGCGTGGCGGCGCCGCCCGGGCTGCCGTACAGCTCGAAGTTCAGTTCGGTGCCGGGATCGAGGCGGCGCACTTCGTCGACGTTGAAACCTTCGATGCGCGGGCCGAGGGTGCTGGCGCGCGGATGCTCCTGCGCTTGTACCTGGGCGGGAACGCTCACTGCGAGCAGCGGCAGCGCGGCCACGACGGCCGCGGCGAGGGTCTGGCGGGCGTTTGCCATGATGTCCTCCGGAAAATCGGATTGTCGATATGGCCAGCTTACGCCGCTGTATTGCAGGGCTCGGTGCGCTCCCTAACGTACGCTAACGACCCGGATGCACCGGATGGACGGCATCGCCCGACGTGACGTAGATCCGTTCGCCCTGTTCCGGCCGCACCGCATGCCCGCCCGTGAACGCGCCGAACGAGGGCAGGATCATGCGCCGCCGGCCGACGACGAAGCACGGCAGGCGCAGCGCGTCGAACCGCGTGGCCAGCACGTAGGCGGGATGCACGTGGCCCGCGAGCACGTAGCCGGGCGCGCCCTCTTCCAGCTCGGGATGGTGGCAGAACGAGAACGGTCCCAGCGTGTACGGTTCGTCGACGAGGTCGATGGCCAGGCTCGCCGCCGGGTCGCCCGCGTGCTTGTCGTGGTTGCCGCGCACGAGGGTCAGCACGAGCTCGCGCCGGCGCAGGCGCCAGGCCAGCATCGCCGCCTGCGTGGCGGCCGCGTGCGCCGCGCGCGCGTGCAGGAAGTCGCCGAGGAACAGCACGTGCGTGGCGCCCGTCGCGGTGACGAGCGCGTCGAGCGCATCGAGGTTCTCGTTGGTCGTGCCGTGCGGGACGGGGATGCCGAAGGAGCGGAAGGCGGCCGCCTTGCCGAAGTGGATGTCGGCGATGGCCAGCAGTTCCAGGCGCGGCCAGTACACGGCCTTCTGCGGCAGCAGCCAGAGGCGCTCGCCGGCAACTTCGAGCGGAAAGGCGCCTGCCATCGTCACGCCGCGGCCGCCTTTTCCAGTTCGCGCAACATGCGCGCCACGCGGTCGTTGAGCTTCTCGGTGCTGACCTTTTCGCGGAAGCGCGCGACCATCAGCGGAAAGCCGAACGGCGTCGCGCGCTTGACCTCGCGAAACGCGATGCGGCGCCCGTGCAGCTCGACCAGCGTATCGCGCAGGCGCGTCAGCTCCAGTTCCTGCTCCAGCACTTCGCGCTCGGCCTGCGTCAGCAGCAGGTTGCCGCTGTCGTGCTTGCGGAAGACCTCGAAGAACAGCGACGACGAGGCCTGCACCTGGCGCATCGACTTGTGCTGGCCCGGATAGCCCTGGAATACCAGGCCGGCGATCCTCGCCACTTCGCGGAAGCGCTGCTGCGACAGCTGGGTCGCGTTCAGGCTGTCGAGCACATCCTCGAGCAGATGGCCCGTGTCGAACAGGGCGACGTCTGCGCCCGTCGCGGCGGCGAACGCCGCTTCCCAGTCGACCGGTTCCGGCGCCAGCAGTTCGAAGCCGTAGTCGTTGACGGCCACCGAGAAGGTGCTGGGCATCACCCGCCCCACGCGGTAGGCCAGCAGCGAGGCCAGGCCCGTGTGCACGGACCGTCCCGCGAACGGATACGCGAACAGGTGCCAGCCTTCGCGGCTCTTCATGCTCTCGACCACCAGCACCTCGCTGCTGGGCAGCGCCGACCAGCGTTCCTGGATCTCGAACAGCGGCACCAGCGCGCGCATCTCGGGCCCGTCGTAGATGCCCTGGCTGGCCAGCTTCAGTTCCTCGCGCGCGGCGTGCGCCAGCTCGGCGCTCAGGGGCACCTTGGCGCCGCTCCAGCGGCTGACGGCGCCGCGGCTCGATTCCGAGCGCTTCACGAAGGCCGTCATCTCGTGCACGCGCACCAGTTCCAGGATCCGGCCCGAAAAGAGAAAACGGTCGCCCGGCTTCATCCTGCCGATGAAGGATTCCTCGACGGTGCCGATGCGTCCGCCGCTCACGTACTGCACCTTCATCTGCGCGTCGGAGACAATGGTGCCGATGCTCATGCGGTGGCGCCGGCCGATCGTCGCGTCGGGCACGCGGTGCACGCCGCCCTCGTCGGGCAGCACGCGGCGGTACTCGGGATACGTTGTCAGGCTCTGGCCGCCACGCGCGACGAAGTCCAGCGCCCACTGCCATTCCTCGCGCGTGAGCTCGCGGTAGGACCAGCTGCTGCGCACCTCCTCGTACAATTCCTCGTCGCGGAACCCGCCGCCCAGCGCGATCGTCACCAGGTGCTGCACGAGGACGTCGAACGGCTTGTTGGGGGGCTGGCGCGCCTCGATGCGGTGCGTGGCGACGGCGCGCTTGACGGCCGCCGCTTCCAGCAGTTCCAGGCTGTGGGTCGGCACCAGCGTCACGCGCGACACCCGTCCCGGCGCGTGGCCGCTGCGTCCGGCGCGCTGCAGGATGCGCGCGATGCCCTTGGCGCTGCCGATCTGCAGCACGCGCTCGACGGGCAGGAAGTCCACGCCCAGGTCCAGGCTCGCCGTGCACACGACGGCCTTCAGTTCGCCCCGCTTGAGGCCGTTCTCGACCCATTCGCGCACCTCGCGGTCGAGCGAACCGTGGTGCAGCGCCACCACGCCGGCCCAGTCGGGGCGCGCCTCGATCAGGTTCTGGTACCACAGCTCCGCCTGCGGACGGGTGTTGGTGAAGACGAGCGTCGAACCGTGCTGGTCGATCTCGTCGACGACGGGCTGCATCATGGCCAGGCCCAGGTGGCCGGCCCAGGGAAAGCGCGAGGGGTTGTGCGGCACCAGCGTATCGATGACGATCTGCTTCTTGAGGTCGCCCTCGACCAGCACGCCCCGGTCGGCGGCGCCGGCGCCGAGCAGCACGTCGCGCGCCTCGTCGAGGTTGCCCATCGTCGCCGACAGGCCCCACACGACGAGGCCGGGGTTCCAGCGCCGCAGCCGCGCCAGCGCCAGCTGCACCTGCACGCCGCGCTTGCTGCCCAGGAGTTCGTGCCACTCGTCGATGATGACCATGTCCAGGTGCTTGAACTGGTCGCGCGCTCCCGCGTGCGAGAGCAGCAGCGACAGGCTTTCCGGCGTCGTGACGAGGGCGCCCGGCAGCGATTTCGACTGGCGCGCGCGCTCGGCCGACCCCGTGTCGCCCGTGCGCGCACCGATGCTCCAGCTGCCGAAGATGTCGGGATGCGCGGCGCCCAGTTCCGCCGCGGACACCTCGAGCGAGCGCTGGGTATCGGCGGCCAGCGCCCGCATGGGGGTGAGCCACAGCACGCGCAGGCCGCTGGACTGGCGCCGCGTCCGGTTCGCCCCGCGCAGCAGCGCCGCGAACCACACGGCATAGGTCTTGCCCGCGCCCGTGTTCGCATGCAGCAGCCCGGACTGGCCACCCTGCGCGGCCTTCCACACGGCGCGCTGGAACGGAAACACTTTCCAGCCACGCCCCGCGAACCAGGCATCGACGGCGCTTTCCGCCTGCGACTTCGTCATTCAGTCACCTCGCCAACCACCTCGCCCTGCCCCGCTTCGAGCAAGCCCTTGAGCGTGTCCAGCGTGTCCGCTTCCTCGACCGGCTTGTCGTCCCTGCGGCGCAGGATGCGCGGGAAGCGCACGGCGATGCCGGCCTTGTGACGCGTGGACAGCGCGATGCCTTCGAAGCCGATCTCGAACACCATCGTGGGCTTCACCGAGCGCACGGGGCCGAATTTCTCGACCGTCGTCTTGCGGATCGCATTATCGACCTGGCGGATCTCGGCGTCGGTCAGTCCCGAATAGGCTTTCGCGAACGGGACCAGCTTGCGCTCCTCGCCCTCCCCGTCCCACACGGCGAACGTGTAGTCCGTGTACAGCGAGGCGCGCCGCCCGCTGCCGGCCTGCGCGTAGATCAGCACGGCGTCGACGGCGTACGGGTCGATCTTCCACTTCCACCAGGTGCCGACATCCTTGGTGCGGCCCACGCCGTACTGGGCGTCGCGCGCCTTGAGCATCATGCCTTCCACGCCGCGCGCGCGCGATTCGGCACGCAGCTTGCCCAGGTCGTCCCAGCTGTCGGCGGACACCAGCGGCGAGACGCGCAATTGCGGCTGGGCCGCGCCCGTGACCAGCGTCTCCAGCAGCGCGCGCCGTTCGTGCTGGGGCAAGGCGCGCAGGTCGACACCGTCCAGTTCCAGCAAGTCGTAGGCCAGCAGGACGGCGGGCAGCTCGGCCAGCAGCTTGGCGGACAGGGTCTTGCGGCCGATGCGTTTCTGCAGGTCGGCGAACGGCGCCGGCGCATCCCCGTCGGTCCACACGAGCACTTCGCCGTCGACGACGGTGCCTTCCGGCAGCGACAGCGCCGCCAGCTCCGGGAAGCGCTCGGTGATCAGGTCCTCGCCGCGCGACCACAGGAAGTTCTGGCCGCCGCGCCGCACCAGCTGGGCGCGGATGCCGTCGTACTTCCACTCGACCTGCCAGTTGCCCATGTCGCCCAGCGTGGACGGCTCGGCATTGAGCTGGTGCGCCAGGAAGAAGGGATACGGCTGGCCGCCGCGCTGCTTGTGCTCGTCATCGGACTGGGCGGCGATCAGCTGCAGGAAGCCGGCCGCCGTCGGCTTGACGCGGCCGTCCGTCCAGCCCATCAGGCGCTGGGCGATCAGCTTGGCGTCGACGGCGGCGATCGCCGCCAGCGCGCGCGTGACGAGCAGTTTCGACACGCCGACGCGGAATCCCCCGCCGATCAGCTTGACGAACAGGAAGCGCTCGCGCCAGGTCAGCTCGTCCCAGTAATCGAACAACGCGGCCCGGATCGTGCCCGGGTCGGCGCCGCGCAGGGGGCCGATGCGCTCCTCCATCCACACGGCCAGGCCGACGTCGCTGTGGCGCTTGGGCGCGGGCAGGATGTGGGCGATGGTCTCGGCCATGTCGCCGACGGCGGCGTAGCTTTCCTCGAACAGCCATTCGTCCAGGCCCGCGTACTCGATCGCATACTGGCGCAGCAGCTTGCTGGGCACGGCCTGGCGTGGCTTGCCGCCGGCGAGGAAGTACACGGCCCAGGCGGCGTTCTCGGGAGCGGCGTGGCTGAAGTAGTTCTGCAGCGCCTCGAGCTTGCGGTTGGTGGCGGTGGTTTCGTCGAGTTCGGCGTACAGGCGGGCGAATTCACGCATCGGGCGCTCCTTCCCGAGGTGGCTCCCCTTCGGCCTGCGGTTCCGCCGGCGCGTTCGCATCCGCGGCGACGGCTTCGTCGTCCTCGTCGCCGTACTCCGTATCGAAGGCCTTCGCATCGAGGCCGATCTGGCACAGCCAGCGCACCATCACGGGAATCGAGCCATGCGTGACGACGACCTGCTGGGCGCCGGTGGCGGCGATCGCTTCCAGCAGGCCGGGCCAGTCGGCATGGTCGGACAGCACGAAGCCGCGGTCGACGCCGCGGCGCCGGCGCGCGCCGCGCAGCAGCATCCAGCCGCTGGCGAAGGCGTCGCTGTAGTCGCCGAAGCGGCGCGTCCACGTCGAGCCCGAAGCCGACGGCGGCGCCAGCACCAGCGCCCGTTTCAAATCGGCCTTGTCGGTCTCGCTGACCAGCTGCGTGTGCGGCAGCACGACGCCGCCTTCGCGGTACACGCGGTTCAGGGGCTCCACGGCGCCGTGGCAGACGATGGGACCGATGGACGGATCCAGTCCCGACAGCAGGCGCTGGGCCTTGCCGAACGCGTAGGCATACAGCACGCTGGTGCGGCCTTCGTCGGCATTGCGGCGCCACCAGCGGTTGATCTCGTCGAACACGTCCTGCTGCGGATCCCAGCGGTAGATCGGCAGGCCGAAGGTCGACTCCGTGATGAAGCTGTGGCAGCGCACGGGTTCGAACGGCGCGCAGGTGGCGTCCGGCTCGACCTTGTAGTCGCCCGACGCGACCCAGATTTCTCCCTCGTGCTCCATGCGCACCTGGGCCGACCCCAGCACGTGGCCGGCCGGATGCAGCGAGATCGCCACGCCGTTGTGCACGATGCGCTCGCCGTACGCCAGGCCGTCGACGTTGATGTCGGCGCCCAGGCGCGACTTCAGGATGTTCACGCTCTGCTGCGAGGCCAGGTAGTGCCGGTGGCCCCAGCGCGCATGGTCGCCGTGCGCATGGGTGATGACGGCGCGGTCGACCGGTTTCCACGGATCGATGTAGAAGTCACCGGGGACGCAGTACAGTCCCTCCTTGCGGACGACGACCATGTCGCTCATGCGGCTCCTTCCACGACGGCCTTGCGCTTCCTGGCCGGCTTGACGAAACTCGCGAGGAAGGAGCGCTGCTCGCCGTCCGGGAAGGCGATCGTCACCTGCTCGCCGGCGCAGGACACCACCGTGCCGGCGCCATACTTGGCCACCTTCACGGCGGCGCCGGCCTCGAACGCGGGCGGAGACGCGTCGTGCGCGGGATCCGGCTCGCGGTCGAATTCGTCGTCGCGGATGACAATGTCCTCCGTCAGCACGGCCGCCGGCGGGTTCTGGCAGTTGTCGCAGCGGCAGCACTTCTCGAAGCCGTCGACTTCGTCGCCGAAATAGTCGAGCAGCAGCTTCCAGCGGCAGAAGCCGCTCACGGCGTACGACACCATCTGTTCCAGCGCTTCCTTGTCGCGCTCCTGCTTGCGGCGGTAGATCTCGGCCATGGCCGCGAACAGCTTGTCCTCGGGCGGATGGCTGGTGGGCAGCCAGCACAGCTTGCGGTTCTGGCGCAGCAGGCGCGCATCCTTGAGCAGCTTCAGGCACACCTTCAGGTTCGCGCCGGCCACGTCCCCGGCCGCTTCCTCCACGCGGGCGGGGGTCGCATCGCCTTCCTCGGCGACGCCGCAGACGGCCGCGTAGACGCTGCGGATTTCCTCGGCCGTGGGATAGTGCTTGACGAGGAAGAACTGCTGCACGCGCTTGTCGTCCTGCAGGAACAGCAGCGTGCAGTCGGCATCCTGGCCGTCGCGGCCGGCGCGGCCCGATTCCTGGTAATAGGCTTCGAGGTTGGCCGGGATCTGCAGGTGGATCACGAAGCGCGTGTCCGGCTTGTCGATGCCCATGCCGAAGGCATTGGTCGCCACCATCACGCGCCGTTCGTCATGCATGAACAGTTCCTGGTTGGCCTTGCGTTCGGCGGACGGCAGCTTGCCGTGGTACAGCGCGGCCGATTCGCCCGCCTCGACCAGCATGGCGTGGAATTCCTCGGCCGCCTTGACGGTGGCGGCATAGACGATGCCCACCCCGGCCGTTTCGCGCACGAGGCGCAGCGCCTGCTGCAGCTTTTCCTCGGGGTTCGTCACCTGCACCACGCCGTAGCGCAGGTTCGGACGGTACACGCCCGTGTTGATGACGTTCATGCGCGCCCGGTTGAGTTGCCGTCCGATGTCATCAATGACGTCCTCGGTCGCCGTGGCCGTCAGCGCCAGCACGGGCGGACGGCCGATCGCCTCGATGGCGCCGGCCATCTCCAGGTAGGCCGGGCGGAAGTCGTGGCCCCATTGCGAGATGCAGTGGGCTTCGTCGACGGCCACCAGCGCCACCTTGACGCCCTTGAGCGTGGCGACGAATTCCGGCTGGGACAGGCGCTCTGGCGTGCAGAACACGATCTCGCAGCGCTCCTCGGCGATGGCGGCCAGGCTGGCGCGCTCCTCCTCCGCGGACAGGCTGCTGTTGACCTGCACGGCGCGCACGCCCATCTCCTCGAGCTTCCCGAGCTGGTCCTGCATCAGCGAGATCAAGGGGGAGACGACAATGGTCATGCCGCCCAGGACGCGGGCGGGAATCTGGTAGCACAGCGATTTACCGCTGCCGGTGGGCATGATGGCCAGCGTGTCCTTGCCGTCAAGGACGCTATCGATCACGCGTTGCTGGCCGTCGCGCAGGTGTTCGATGCCGAACACGGTATGCAGCAGGCGACGGATGGTGTTGCGGCGCACCGCAAGCACGCCTTTATGGAGGAGTTTGGGGTCGTGGGTCGTCATGATGGCTCCCACTGTAAGCCTGAGTACTCGAGCACGCTATAGGACGCAGCCTACGCCCGCCGTAGGAAGCCAACCATGAGCTCTGACTATTGATCAGACAGCTCGACGAGGCCTACTCCTACAAGGTCACGGAATTCCAGCCGATAGTTTCCCGGCAGCATAGAAACTATGATGATTCCAACATCAACGCAAACGGCGAACCCACGGAGGCCACCATGACCCGCATCTTTCCCACAGCCTGGACGGCCTTGCACGTCGGCGTGACCAGCGCCGCCACCTGGCTGCTGTGCAATACGGATGCACTGGGCGGCGTGCCTTCGCTGTTCTTCCATTGACGGAACCCGAGTTTACACCTTGCGGCATATCGCCGCTCGGTAGCGCAACCAACCGTGCGCACCCGCTCTCCCGTCATTGGCCGCTTGCTTCCCCAACCCACTAATTCGTTACAATTTCAATGTTGAATAACAATCAATGGGAGCACATACACTCAGCAGGAGGACTCCATCATGAAGTACGCCCTGCTCAATGATGAAGACGTGGCATCGCGCCGCCACAGCGCCGCACTGCTCAAGTCGCTCGGCTACACGGTCGCGGAGACCGACAGTCCGGCGGCCGCGCTGAACGCTACCCGCGCGCTGCGTTTCGACCTCATTCTCACGACCCAGACGCATGGCGACGGCGACCGTCGCAGCCTGCCCGGCGAATTGAACCGCCTGGCGCCATGGGCGCCGACGATCCTGATGGTGCCGCTTGACTCGCCGTTGCCGCCGCAGTACCGGCAGTTCAGCGGCACCGTCAACATGCCCGTCACCGTGCCTGCGCTGCGCCATGCCATCGAATTCGGCCTGGACGGCACGGGTGCCCATCCCGTGCTGCTGCGCACGGGGCGCGAGCGCCGCTGCGGCAGCCAGCGCCGCAACGAGCCGCGCGGCGCACGCCCTTCCACGCACGGCGAACGCCGTCCATAAAAAAAAGCAGCGTCCCTTGCGGAGACGCTGCTTTTCCCAACCTTCGATCACACAGGTCCGGCACGCGCCGCGCGCCGGACCTCTCCTGCCATCGTTTAAGCCGCTTCCACGGCCACCGGCATGCGGATCAGGTAGTCGAAGGCCGACAGTGCCGCCTTGGAACCCTCGCCGGCCGCGATCACGATCTGCTTGAACGGCGTGGTGGTCGCGTCGCCCGCGGCGAACACGCCCGGCACGTTGGTGCGGCCATGGGCATCGACGACGATCTCGCCGAAGCGCGACAGCTCCACGGTCCCTTTCAGGAACTCGGTGTTCGGCACCAGGCCGATCTGCACGAACACGCCGGCCAGGGGCACGTGGTGTTCCTCGCCCGACAGGCGGTCCTTGTACGCGATGCCGTTCACCTTGCTGCCGTCGCCGGTGATCTCGGTGGTCTGCGCGTTCACGTGGATGGTCACGTTGGACAGGCTTTCCGCCTTCCTGACCAGCACCGCGTCGGCCTTCAGCTGGCTCGAGAATTCTAGCAGCGTCACGTGCTCGACGATACCGGCGAGGTCGATCGCCGCCTCGACGCCCGAGTTGCCGCCGCCGATCACGGCGACACGCTTGCCTTTATAGAGCGGGCCGTCGCAGTGCGGGCAGTAGTTCACGCCGGCGTTCTTGTATTCCTGCTCGCCCGGCACGTTGACGTTCCTCCAGCGCGCGCCCGTCGACAGGATCACGGTGCTCGACTTGAGCGAGCCGCCGTTGGCGAAGCGCACCTCGACCAGCTCGCCGGGAGCCGACGGCGGGATGATCTGCGCCGCTTCCTGCTGGGTCATCACGTCGACGCCGTAGTGGCGCACCTGGGCTTCCAGCGCGGCCGAGAATTTCGGGCCGTCCGTTTCCAGGACCGAGATGTAGTTCTCGATCGACATGGTGTCGTTCACCTGGCCGCCCATGCGCTGGGTGGCGACGCCGGTGCGGATACCCTTGCGGGCCGCGTACACGGCCGCTGCCGAGCCGGCCGGGCCACCGCCGACGATCAGCACGTCGTACGGATCCTTGGCATCCAGCTTGGCGGCGTCGCGGGCGCCGGCGCCGGTATCGAGCTTGGCGACGATCTCTTCGATCATCATGCGGCCCGAGCCGAACAGTTCGTTGTTCAGGAAGACCATCGGCACGGCCATTACCTGGCGCTGCTCGACTTCCTTCTGGTAGGCGCCGCCTTCGATGACGGTCGTCTTGACCTTCGGGTTCAGGATGGCCATCAGCGACAGCGCCTGCACCACGTCCGGGCAGTTATGGCAGGTCAGCGACATGTACATCTCGAAGTTGTACTCGCCGTCCAGCGCCTTGATGGCATCGATGACGTCCTGCTCGACCTTCGGCGGGTGGCCGCCCGTCCACAGCAGCGCCAGCACCAGCGAGGTGAACTCGTGGCCCAGCGGCAGGCCGGCGAAGCGCAGGTTCATGTCGGTGCCGGCGCGTTTCAGCGAGAACGACGGCTTGCGCGCATCGTTGCCGTCCGTGCGCAGGGTGATCTTGTCGGCGCGCAGGCTCTGGATGGTCTGCAGCAGTTCGAGCGTCTGCTTCGAAGTTTCGCTGTCGTCCAGCGACGCGACCAGTTCGAAAGGCTGCTGCACACGCTGCAGGTAGGCGCCCAGTTGGGTCTTCAGGTCGTTGTCAAGCACGCTCATGGTCATATCCTCGGTCGTATCGTTAAAAATTTCGGGCGTAGCGGGGCCCCGACGCACCCCAGGTGCATCAATCAAATTAGTAAATCTGGCGCGGCAAAATCGACTAGTTTGATCGCCAGCGTCGTGGCGGGATCATGCGGCGCGAATCAAGAGATGGTGGCTCGAGCCGGCCCTGCAAGGGGCGGGCCCGAACCGGGATTGCATTTTTACTGCGGCGGGCCGATCCGGCCCGCGTGGCGATCCGTATTAGATCTTGCCGACCAGGTCCAGCGACGGCTTCAGGGTTTCGGCGCCTTCGCTCCACTTGGCCGGGCACACTTCGCCCGGGTGGGCTGCGACGTACTGGGCAGCCTTGACCTTGCGCATCAGTTCCGATGCATCGCGGCCGATGCCGTTGTCGTGCACTTCCATCAGCTTGATCTGGCCTTCCGGATTGATGACGAAGGTACCGCGCAGGGCCATGCCTTCTTCTTCGATCATGACTTCGAAGTTACGGGCCAGGATACCGGTCGGGTCGCCGATCAGCGGGTAGTTGACCTTCTTGATCGCTTCCGAGGTGTCGTGCCATGCCTTGTGGGCGAAGTGGCTGTCCGTCGACACGCCGTACACTTTCACGCCCATCTTCGCGAATTCCGGCTGGAAAGCAGCCAGGTCTTCCAGTTCGGTCGGGCAGACAAAGGTGAAGTCGGCCGGGTAGAACATCAGGACCGACCAGGTGCCTTTGAAGTCTGCTTCGGTCAGGTCGACGAACTTGCCGTCATGGTAGGCGGTTGCTTTGAACGGCTTGATCGTGCTGTTGATGATGGACATGTTCTCGTTCCTCTTCAGGGGGGTGGTTAAAAAAACGCTAGGTGCACACTATAACCCGCGCACCGTTGCTTGTGAAATTAATTGATCAGATTTTAGCAATTGATTTTAACTATCGGCCAAGCATAGCGTGGCGCTATGACGGGGAAATGACAAGCCAATCGACGTCGTCCCTGCGCAGGCAGGGACCCAATTCCTTGGTGCAGTGGCTCGGCAAGAACTTGGGCCCCTGCCTGCGCAGGGGCGACGACCGTCAGGCCGACGCGACTACCGTGGCGATGACCTCGGTGCACGGCAGCGTCAGGCTGAACGTCGCCCCCTCCCCCGGCACGCTGGCGACGGTCAGCGAACCGCCGTGCGAGGTGGCGAGCTGGCGCGAGATGTACAGGCCCAGGCCCAGGCCCTTCGGTTCGCCGCTGCGGGCGCCCCGCTCGTAGGGTTCGAAGATACGTTCGAGGAAGTCCGGCGCGATACCCTTGCCGTGGTCGCGCACGTCGATGCGGGCATTGCAGCCCTCCTCGTGCACGCTGATCTCGACCTCGCCACCGCCGCCGTAGCGCAGCGCATTGGTGATCAGGTTGACCACCACCTGCTCGATGCGGAATTCGTCCCACCAGCCTTCCACCGGCGCATGCGGTAGCACGACCAGGGTGCAGCCGGCGTCGGCCGCCTGCAGCGACAGGTCGCTGACGACGCGTTCCAGCAGCGCCGTCAGCTCGACCTTGCCGGGGCGGATCGACAGCGTGCCGCTCTTCATGCGCGAGACGTCGAGCATGTCGTCGATGAGGCGGATCATGGCCTTGATCTGGCGCTCGTCGCGCTTGATCATGCCGCCCACCTGCTCGGCATTGAACGCGGGCAGGTTGCCGCGCTTGAGCTGCAGGCTGCGCATCTGGGTTTCCAGGAACAACGTGTTCAGCGGCGTACGCAGCTCGTGCGCCACGAGCGACATGAATTCGTCGCGCATGCGCAGCGAGCGCTGCAGCTCGGCCTGGGTATCGTTCAGTTCGCGCACGAGGATTTCCTGCCCGCGCCGGGCCTCTTCCAGCGCCTCCATCTGGCGCCGCATCTCGCGCCGCTGCTGGTCCAGCGTGACGAACACATTGACCTTGCTGCGCACGGCGTCCGGGTCGAGCGGCTTGTACAGGAAGTCGACGGCGCCCGTCTCGTAGCCCTTGAACGCATAATTCAACTCGCGTCCGGCGGCGGAGACGAACACGATCGGGATGTTGCGGGTGCGCGAGGTGGCGCGCA
Source organism: Massilia paldalensis (assembly GCF_044901715.1). Lineage (NCBI taxonomy): Bacteria > Pseudomonadati > Pseudomonadota > Betaproteobacteria > Burkholderiales > Oxalobacteraceae > Massilia > Massilia paldalensis. The sequence goes on along the minus strand of NZ_JBJCIU010000001.1, from coordinate 384,453 downwards.
TCAGCTCGGCCAGCTCGAAGCCGTCCATGCCCGGCATCTGCACGTCCAGGATCGCCAGCGCGAATTCGTGCTCGAGCAGCAGCGACAGCGCTTCCTCGCCGGAGCTGGCCTGGAACACGATGCGCTGCTCGTCGCGGATCAGGGCATCGAGGGCGCGCAGGTTTTCGGGCAGGTCGTCGACGATCAGGAGTTTGCTGGGATCGTGTGCGCTCATGGTCTATTCTCCAACATGGGCAACAAGGCCTGGATGGCGGCCAGCGGCAGGACCAGGTGCGGCTTGCAGCGGCGGATCGCTTCCAGCGGCATGACGGGCACCTGGGCATCGCCCGGCTCCTGCACGACGGTCAGGCCGCCGCAGGCGCGGATGTGCGCCATGCCGCCCGCGCCGTCGTGGTTGGCGCCCGTCAGCAGGATGCCGGCCAGGCCGGCGCCGTAGGCTTCGGCGGCCGATTCCATCAGCACGTCGATGGCCGGCCGCGCGAAGTGCACGGGCGGCTCGCAGCTGAGCGAGAAGGTCCGGTCGCGCTCCACCGACAGGTGGTAGCCGGGACCGGCGAAATACACGGTGCCGGGGGCGATCTCGTCCTTGTCCACCGCTTCGCGCACGGGCACTGGCAGGCGTTCGTCGAACAGCTCGGCCAGGCGGCTCTCGCGGTCGCCCGGCAGGTGCAGGATGCAGAACACGGGCAGCGTGTAGCCGGCCGGGATGGCGGGCAGCAGCGAGATCAGAGCGTCGACGCCGCCGGCCGAGCCGCCGATCACGACGGCATCGACGCGGCGTCCGTGGAGGGCTGCTTGCAGGGGGGCGGGGTCGACGGGTGGCAGCGGGGTCTGGGCTGCGGGGCGCATCATGCACCTACCTTGCGGAACAATCGTTCGCGCCGCGCCAGCGGCTCGAAGCGCTGGGCATACGTGGAAAAGTCGATGCTTTCCTTGCTGCCCAGCCCCAGGAAGCCCCGGTGGCACAGCGATTCGTGGAACAGCCCCAGAACGCGGTTCTGCAGGCGCCGGTTAAAGTAGATCATCACGTTGCGGCAGCTGATGAAATGGGTCTCGGCAAAGACGCTGTCCGTGGCCAGGCTGTGGTCGGCGAAAGTCACGTTCTCCACCAGCGCCCGGTCGAACAGCGCGCCGCCATAGGCCGCCGTGTAGTAGTCGGAAAAGGCGCGCGTACCGCCCGCCTTCTGGTAATTCTCCGTGTAGCTGCGCATCTTGTCCAGCGGCATTACCCCACGGCGCGCCGCATCCAGCGATTCCGGGTTGATGTCCGTCGCATACACCAGCGTGCGCTCCAGCAAGCCCTCTTCCTTCAGCAGGATCGCCAGCGAATACACTTCCTCGCCCGTGCTGCAGCCCGCCACCCAGATCTTCAGCGAAGGATAGGTCTTGAGGAAAGGCACGACCTGCTGGCGGATCGCCAGGAAATATTCCGGGTCGCGGAACATTTCCGTCACAGGGATGGTCAGGAACTGCAGCAACTGCGCGAACGCGCCCGCGTCGTGCATGACGCGGGCCTGCAGCTCGGAGATCGTGTCGCACTCCATCGCGCGCAGCGCGGCCAGCACGCGGCGCTTCTGCGACGCCCCCGTATAGTCGCGGAAATCGTAGTTGTACTTCAGGTAGACGGCTTCGACGAGCATCCGCAATTCGATGTCGGTGTCGCTCGGTTGGTACTTCACTTCAAATGCGCTCCAGTGTGGGCATCCATACCCGCAGCAGCGAGTACAGTCGGGCCAGGTCGATCGGCTTGGCCAGGTAGTCGTTGGCGCCGGCGGCCAGGCATTGCTCCTGGTCGTCCTTCATCGCCTTGGCGGTGATCGCGATGATGGGCAGGCGCGTGAAGCGCTTGTCCTGGCGGATCCGGCGCGTGGCCTCGAGTCCGTCCATGCCAGGCATCATCACGTCCATCAGCACGAGGTCGATGGCTTCGTTCTCGTCCAGCTTGGCTATTGCTTCGTATCCATTTCGGCCGACCTCGACCCGGGCGCCGCGCTGCTCGAGCGCGCTGGTCAGCGCGAACACGTTGCGCACGTCGTCGTCGACCAGCAGGATGGTGCGGCCCTCGAACACGCGGTCCCTACCGCGCACGCTCTTGAGCATGGTCTGGCGTTCCGAGGAAAGCTTCGATTCCACCTTGTGCAGGAACAGCGTGACTTCGTCCAGCAGGCGCTCCGGCGAGCGTGCCCCCTTGATGATAATCGAACGCGAATACTTCAGCAGTTCCGCTTCTTCGTCGCGCGTCAGGTTGCGGCCCGTGTACACGATCACGGGCGGGAACGAGCACAGCTCTTCCATCGACATGCGCTGCAGCAGCTCGTTGCCCTGCATGTCGGGCAGCTTCAGGTCGATGATCATGCAGTCGAAGATCTCGCTGCGCAGCAGCTCCAGCGCTTCCGCGCCCGTGCCGACCGCGGCGATCTCGACGTCGGCGTCGGACACCAGCTGCACCACGCTGTCGCGCTGGCGCTCGTCGTCCTCGACCAGCAGCACGCGCTTGATCTTCTGCGAGGACTTGTCCTTGAGCTTGCGGAACACGTCCTCCAGCTGCTCGCGCGTGGACGGCTTGAGCGCATAGCCGATCGCGCCCAGGTGCAGCGCCTCGCCGCCGTTGTCCTGGCTCGACACGACGTGCACGGGGATGTGGCGGGTGGCCGGGTCGTCCTTCAGCTGCTGCAGCACCGACAGGCCGGAGCCGTCCGGCAGGCGGATGTCGAGCAGGATCGCGTCCGGGCTCTCGCTGGCGGCCAGTTCCAGGCCCTGGTGCGCCGTCATCGCCACGAGGCAACGGAATTCCATGTCGTGCGCCAGGCCGTACAGGATGCGCGCGAATTCCGGGTCGTCCTCGATGACGAGCACGCTGCGCCGGCCGGCGGCCGGCTGGGCACGGTCGTCGGCGAAGCTGTGCGTCGGCATCTCCTCGGCCGGCGCGGGAGCCGGGGCCGGGGCCGGCTGGCGCACCGGCGGCGCCGCATGCACGAGCTGCGGGGCCGGCGGGGTGGCCGCCACGGCGCCGTTGCGCGGCAGGCTCAGGGTGAAAGTGCTGCCCTGGCCCGGGGTGCTGGCCACGGACAGGGTGCCGCCCAGCAGCGACGTCAGGTCGCGCGAGATCGACAGGCCCAGGCCCGTGCCGCCGAAGCGGCGGCTGATGGTGCCGTCGGCCTGGTGGAAGGCGTCGAAGATCTTGTCCTGCTGGTCCGGGGCGATGCCGATGCCGGAATCGCGCACGGAAAACTGGATCCAGCCGTCCGCGGTGGCGCTGACGGACAGGCCCACGCTGCCCTTGTCGGTGAACTTGATGGCGTTCGACAGCAGGTTCTTGAGGATTTGCTCCAGGCGCTGGCGGTCGCTGTGGATGGCGATCGGCACGTTGGCCTCGACGTCCAGGTCGAACACCAGCTCCTTCTGGCGCGCCAGCGGCTCGAACACGCGCGTGATGCCCTCGACCATGCGCCGCAGCGGCAGCTCTTCCGGCACCAGGTCCATCTTGCCGGCTTCGACCTTGGAGATGTCGAGGATGTCGTTGATCAGGTTCAGCAGGTCGTTGCCGGCCGAATAAATGGTCTGGGCGAAGCGCACCTGCTCTTCGTTGAGGTTGCCGCCGGCATTGTCGGCCAGCAGCTTGGCGAGGATTAGCGAGCTATTCAGCGGCGTCCTCAGTTCGTGCGACATGTTCGCCAGGAACTCGGACTTGTAGCGGCTGGCGCGTTCCAGCTCCAGCGCGCGGTCGCGCAACTGGTCCTGGGCCAGTACCAGCGCGGCATTCTTGGTGTCCAGGTGGGCGGCCTGCTCGGCCAGCTGCTCGTTGGTCTGCTCCAGCTCGGCCTGCTGGTTCTCCAGCGCGCTCTGCGATTCCTCCAGGGCGCGCGACTGTTCCTCGAGCTCCTCGTTGGCGGTGCGCAGTTCTTCCTGCTGCACCTGGAGTTCCTCGTTCAGCGATTGCGCCTCTTCCAGCGCCACCTGCAGGCGCTGGCGGTACAGCACGGAGGCCACGCCGGCGCCCACGCCCTGGGCAATCGCTTCCATGAATTCAATGTCGCGCTCGCGCACGCCGTGCAGGAAGCCGATCTCGATGATGCCCTTGATCTTGCCGAAATTCGAGACGGGCGCGATCAGGAGTTCGCGCGGCGCCGTCTCGCCCAGCGCCGACACGACCTTCACATAGCCTTCCGGCAGGTCGCGCACGGTCATCGTGCGGCCCTGGTTGGCGGCCTGCGAGGCCAGCGACTCGGCCGGCTGGATCACCTGCGCGTGCTGCGCGTCCGGCGCGAAGCCGTAGGTGCCGATGCGGGTCAGCACGCCTTCGTCGCTGCGCACGTACATGGCGGCGACGGCGCCGTTCAGGTAGCGCGTCACATAATCGAGCACGGCCTGGGCCAGCGGCTCCAGCTCGTTAATGCCCATCGTCCTGGCGGCCAGCTCCGTCTGGCCGGCGCGCAGCCAGTCCTGGTGGCGCAGCTTGGCGTTGTACTGGGCCTCGTGCTCGAGCGTCTCGTTGTACGTCGTGGACAGGTGCATCAGTTCGCGCCGGCCGAACATGGCCAGCGCGCCCGCGACGATCAGGCTGAACAGCAGGAAGGCGGCGACCGACCAGGCGATCACGGCGCGCGACGATTGGTTGCGTTCTTGCAACAGACCCTGTTCTTCGAGGATGAAGCTGTTGAACTGGCGCCGCACCTCGTCCGTCAGCGACTTGCCGCGGCCGCTCTTGATCTGGTCGACGAAATCCTCGTTCTTGCTGCGGCGGGCGATCACGTTCTCGGCAAACACCTGCCACTGGGCCTGGGCCGTGCGGATGCGCTGCACCCGTTCCGTCTGTACCGGATTGTCGCGCACGAGCCCGAGCAGGTCGGTCAGGCCGACCTCCAGCTGCGACCGGGCGGAGCGGTAGGGCTGCAGGAATTCATCGTCGCCGGACAGCAGGAAGCCGCGCATGCCCGTTTCCATGTCGGCCGACAGCTTGCTGACCTCGTTGGCGCGGCCGATCACGTGCTCCGAGTGCTCGACCCAGCTCAGGACGTTGATCAGATAGGCGATGATGCCGACGAAAACGAGGGCGCTCAGGACGCCCATTCCCAGCGGCATGGCGACGTTACGGGACAGAATTCGACGGAATTGGGTGCTATCGATACTCGTGCCGGTCATGCTTTCTCGAAACTCATGTGAAAAAAATGTCCAAAGTGTAACGCATACGCCAAATCGGGCGCGTTCTTTTGAACAGATTTTTTTGACGGGTATTTACACCCATTCCCGGGCCCTCAGCGTTCCAGGGCGGCTTTCAGATAAGGCGCCGTGCGGCTGCCCCGTGCGCGCGCCACCTGTGCCGGCGGTCCCTCGGCCACCACCTTGCCGCCCGCCTCGCCGGCGCCCGGACCGATGTCGATCACCCAGTCGCAGGCGGCCACCACGCGCATCGTGTGCTCGACCATGATGACGGTATTGCCGGCATCGACGAGGCGCTGCAGCTGCGCCAGCAGGCGGTCCGCGTCGAGCGGATGCAGGCCCGTGGTCGGCTCGTCCAGGATGTACAGGGCGCCACCGCGGGTGGCGCGCTGCAGCTCGGTCGCGAGCTTGATGCGCTGCGCTTCGCCGCCGGACAGCTCGGTGGCGCTCTGCCCCAGGCGCAGGTAGCCCAGGCCCACTTCGCGCAAGACCTGCAGCGGGCGCGCCACGCTGTCCTCGGCGGCAAAGAAGGCGTGCGCCTCGTCCACCGTCATCGCCAGCACCTCGGCGATGTTGCGGCCGTTCCACGCGATCGCCAGCGTGTCCGGGTTGTAGCGCGCGCCCTCGCAGGTCGGGCACGGCGCATACACGCTGGGCAGGAACAGCAGTTCGACCATCACGAAGCCCTCGCCCGCGCAGTGCGGGCAGCGGCCCTTGGCGACATTGAACGAGAAGCGCCCGGCATCGTATTTCTTCTTGCGCGCCTGCGGCGTGGCGGCGAACAGCTTGCGCACCTGGTCGAACAGGCCCGTGTAGGTGGCCAGGTTCGAGCGCGGCGTCCTGCCGATCGGCTTCTGGTCCACGCGCACGAGACGCTTGATGCCGTCCATGCCGGCGATGCGGCCCAGCGTGCGCACCTGCTCCTCGGCCTCCAAGAGGGGCGCCTCCTCGCCTTCCGGCTCCTCCTCGGGCGCGGCCTGGCCCAGCGCCTCCGTCACCAGGTCGACCAGCACCTGGCTCACCAGCGTCGACTTGCCGGAGCCGGAGACCCCGGTCACGGCCGTCATGACGCCCAGCGGGAACGCGACGTCGAGCGCGTCGAGGTTGTTGCGGGTGACGCCTTCCAGGCGCAGCTGGCCGGTCGGCGCACGGGATTCACGCGCCTGGCTGGGCGCCGCGTCGGGCAGGTCGGCGAACAGGTAGCGCCGCGTGTGCGAGCCCTCGACCCTGCGCAGGCCGTCGGGCGGGCCGCTGTAGAGCACCTGGCCGCCGCCCTCGCCCGCCTGCGGGCCGACGTCGACGATCCAGTCGGCCTGGCGGATCACGTCGAGCGCGTGCTCGACGACGAACAGCGAATTGCCGCCCGCCTTGAGGCTGGCCAGCGCATCGAGCAGCGCCTCGGTATCGGCCGGGTGCAGGCCGGCCGACGGTTCGTCCAGCACGTAGACGACGCCGAACAGGTTGGAACGCACCTGCGTCGCCAGTCGCAGGCGCTGCAGCTCGCCGGGCGAGAGCGTCGGCGTGCTGCGCTCCAGCGCCAGGTAGCCGAGGCCCAGCGCCAGCAGCACTTCCAGGCGCGCACACAGGTCGGCGGCGATGCGCTGGGTGACGATGACCTGCTCCGGATGCGCGTCCTTGTCCTTGCCGGCCTTGCCAGTCTTTCCCTTTTCGTTACCCGCCACGTAGGGCTTCATCAGTTCCGCCAGCCGTTCCAGCGGCATGCGCGACAGTTCCGTGATGTCCATGCCGGCGAAGGTCACGGACAGCGCCTCGCGGCGCAGGCGCTTGCCATGGCACAGCGGGCATTCGGTGCTGACCATGTAGCGCGCCACGCGTTTCTTCATGGCGGCGCTCTCGGTATTGGCGAAGGTCTGCAGCACGTAGCGGCGCGCGCCCGTGAAGGTGCCCTGGTAGCTGGGCGTCTCCTTGCGCTTGAGCGCGCGCTTCGTCTCGGCCGGGGTCAGGCCCGCGTACACAGGCACCGTGGGGGTGTCGTCCGTGTACAGGATCCAGTCGCGGTCCTTCTTCGGCAGGTCGCGCCAGGGCGTGTCGACGTCGTAGCCGAGCGTGACGAGGATGTCGCGCAGGTTCTGGCCGTGCCAGGCCGGCGGCCAGGCCGCGACGGCCCGTTCGCGGATCGTGAGGCTGTCGTCCGGCACCATCGAGCCTTCCGTCGCTTCGTAGACGCGGCCCAGGCCCGAGCACTGGGGACAGGCCCCTTCGGCCGTGTTGGGAGAGAACGATTCCGCGTACAGCAGTTCCTGGCCGGGCGGGTAGTCGCCGGCGCGCGAGTACAGCATGCGCAGGGAGTTCGACAGCGTGCTGACGCTGCCCACCGACGACCTCGCCGTCGGCGTGCCGCGCTGCTGCTGCAGGGCGACGGCGGGCGGCAGGCCGTCGATGTCGTCGACTTCCGGCACCGGCATCTGGTGGAACAGCCGGCGCGCGTACGGCGACACGGATTCCAGGTAGCGCCGCTGGGCTTCCGCGTACAGCGTGCCGAACGCGAGCGAGGACTTGCCGGAGCCGGACACGCCGGTGAACACGACGAGCGCGTCGCGCGGGATGTCGAGGTCGACGTTCTTGAGGTTGTGCTCGCGCGCGCCGCGCACGCGCACGTGGCCCGGCAAGCCGGCGCCCGATGTGGACGCCTGATGGGATTCGTGGCGCGGTTCCTGGTGTTTCGTGCGCATGCGCGTTCTCCGGCTTCATTGCATGAGGCCGCATTGGACCACATGCGGGCGGGGCCGTCCGTGCGGCCGTCCACAGTAGCGCGCTATCAGGGAATCAGGCGCTCCGCACGCAAGGCAGTAAACAGGTCGAAGAAGGAATCCTCGGTCGATTGCCACGCCGCAAATCCGAGGCGGCGGCTATTGGCCATGTCCGTCATCACTTCGATGGGACGGCCCAGGTCCAGGTCCGTGTGCCAGGGCGAGACGAGGCGGTCCAGGTCCGGCTCGCGCAGGCCGTGCTTTTGGGCGATGTGGCGCCAGGTCTCGCGATCGCCCGCCATGATCTTTTCCAGCGGCTGGATCTCGCCGGAATAGCCGGCCGCCTGCACGCCGAACCATGCGGCCAGCCGCCGCCACAACCAGCTCCAGCGGAAATAATCGCCGTTGGTGATGTTGAAGGCCTCGTCCTTCGCCGCATCGGTATCGGCGGCCCAGCGCAACTGCTTCGCCAGCATGCGCGCATCGGTCACGTCCGACAGGCCGTTCCATTGCGCTTCCGATCCCGGGAACTGGAACGGACGCCCCGTCTCCTTGCAAATGGCGGCGTACACGGCCAGCGTGGTGCCCAGGTTCATCGCATTACCGACGGCCAGGCCGATGACCGTATGGGGCCGGTGGATGCTCCAGGTGAAGCGGTCGCGTTGGGCAGCGGCGTACACCTCGTCTTCCTGCGCATAGTAAAAATTGTCGAGCGGCAGGCGCGGCTGGGATTCGCGCAGCGGCGTATCGGGCAAGGTGCCGGAACTGGCATAGGCCTCGAACGGGCCGAGGTAGTGCTTCAATCCCGTGACCAGCGCCACGTGGCGCAGCGACTTGCGCGGGGCCAGCGCACCCAGCAGGTTGCGCACCATGCCCGCATTCACGCGGATGTTCTCGGCCTCGCTGTCCTGGCGCATCCAGGTGGTAATGAACACGTGGGTGGGGCCGTCCGTACCGCCGCCGAACGCGGTCTCGAAGGCCTGCGTCAACACGGCCGGGTCCAGCAGGTCGGCCGGGACGGGAATCAGGCCCGGCAGGTCGGTGGGCGGGCGGCGGGCCAGGCCGTACACGGTCCAGCCATGGGCCAGCAGTTCGCGGGCCGTGTAACGGCCGCCGATGCCGCTGGCGCCGACCACCAGTGCGCTTCGTTGCATAGGAATCCTCTTTGGGTTGTCATGGGGTGTATTCGCTTCCATTGTCGCGGGACGGGCGATGCCGGGGCGCGCCATTGCCGCACCCCATTGCCGCGCACTACGTCGCCGCCAGCGCTTCCAGCCGCACGGCCATGTCCGCCACGGCATCGCCGCCGGTGAAACGCGCGCGCACGGCATGGGCCCGTTCGGCCGCGTTCGGATCGAGCAGGCGCGCCAGCGCGATGGCCAGCTTTGCGCCATCCACGCGCGCGGCCGGCAAGCTCTCCCCGGCGCCGAGCGCCGCGACCCGCATCGCGTTGTCGAACTGGTCGTGCGCCAGCGGCACCACGAGTTGCGGCGTGCCGGCGCGCAGCGCCTCGGCCGTCGTGCCGATGCCGCCGTGGTGCGCGAGCAAGGCCAGGTGCGGCAGCAGGCGCCGCAGCGGCACGTAGTCCTGCCACAGGATCGACGGCGGCAGGTCGCCCGGCAGCTGGGCGCGGTGCGGCGTGAGGAAGATCGCGCGCCGGCCGAGCCGCTCGACGGCCGCCCGCGCCGCCCGGAAGTAGGCGGCGGACTGGGTGTTGCCGGTGCCATGGGTGAAGGCGAGCGGTGCCGGACCGGCCTGGAGAAAAGCCTGCAGCTCCGGCGCCAGCGCCGCATCGGGATTCGGGTCGTACAGCGGAAAATCGCCGCGCGCGAGCGGCTGCGGCCAGTCAGGCTGCGTGGGCGCGAACCAGGCCGGGAACAGCGTCAGCGACAAGTCGGGCACGGGAAACACGGCATCGGCCAGCGTCGCCGCCGGCGCCAGCCCGTGGCTGCGCCGCGCCGCATTCACGTCGGCCAGCGCGACGGGATCGATGAAGGTGCGCATCGCCCAGCGCCACAGCGCGCGCCGTGCGCCCAGCGGCACCCAGGACGGCACGCGCCACGGACCGACCAGCAGCGGGTCGTGCACGGTGGGCAGGTTCTGCGGCGCCAGGTAGGCGGCGGCGATCTTCAGGCCCGGCCTGAGCGCGCGGCACAGGTCCGCCTCGGGCAGCGCCAGCGGGTGCGCGAGCAGCACGCAGCGCTCGTCGGCCGGCAGCGCCCGCACGAAGGGGACGATGCGCGCCATCGCCGGCCGCGTCGCGCGCCAGACGACGCCGAAGCCGCGGGTCGGATGCCACAGGTCGGGGTCGTGCAGCACGGCTTCGTCGGCGGGCAGGCCGGTGAACGGCAGGCCCGTGGGCGCCACGTAGGGCGCGTGCTGCTCGGGCGCGAGGAAGGAGACGCGGTGGCCGCGCCCGCGCAGCGCCAGGGCCAGCGCGAGGAAGGGAAACAGGTCGCCGGCCGAACCGATGGTGACGACGACGAAGTGGGTGGGCGGCGGCAGGGTTGGCAACGGAAGTCCCGGTACGAAAGGCGGTGACCTTACTGTACGCGATAACCTGACGACGGGTCGGACGAACCGGCCGCGTCGCCCAGCCGTGCGCCCCCATTCAACTTGCTGAATTTCTCGATTGCCAACGCGAGAGCCGCGTCGCAGGAGATAAGGTCATCCGACACCTTTTCCGCATGCATCGCGATCCGGGTCTTGTCGTTCAGGTCGTGGGCAAACCCGGAAATCGCGACGGGCGGCTTGTGCGCCGCGCGGCGCTCGAACATCGACGAATTCACACCGTATAACGTGGTATCCCGCGTCACCACGTCGAATGCATAGGTGAACAGCAAGCTGCCCTTGGCAGCATCGATGGACACCGCATCGCTCATCCAGAAGCCGTGGACTTGCCGGTTTTCGGTGTAGGAACGCCCGAGGATCACCACCGATTCGAGGTCTTGCGAGTAATGCTCTACCGTATAGCGGAAGTCTTTATTGTGCCCTTTGAAATACCCGACCCAGGTACCGTGGAGGTAGTACGGTCCCAGCACCAGCGCCCTGACGCGCTCGTTCCGCTCCATCAGCCATCGGATGGCGACCGTCAGTAGTCGATAGACACCCGCCGACAGCAGCAGGCCGACCGCGGCGGAGACGAGCGCATTGTCGCTCCATCCGGGCTCGATCCTGGACACCGCGCTGATAGCAGCATACATCAAGGAGACAGTCGTACTCGCGATCAGGGCATTGAGTTTTGTCGAGGGGCTCATCTTCGCTGTTATTTTTTGGCAACAACGAAGTGTACCTACACGGGCCCGCCATGTCGATATGACATTCGCGCCGGGACTGGATATGCCGGGACGCGGCCTGCCCTAGAGAAACCGGTCGAGGATCCGCCGGCTGTTCTTGTCCACGCCGAACATGTCGCGGATCAGGAAGTGGATGCCGTGGCTGTCCGCGATCAGCAGCGAGAATGCGCCCAGCCGGCGGATGTCTTCCTCGCCCTTGAGCACGAATTCGGTGTCGCCGCGGTCCGTCTGCACGTGCCAGGTACAGGGCGTGGCGAAGCTCGACACGCTCTTGATCGACAGGATCTCGGGCATGAACTCGCGGCCCTCGAGTTCTTCGAACACGAGGGCGCGCAGGTCGGCCGGGAGGGTTTCCAGGTCGTCGATCCAGGCGACTTCCTTGCCCCCGTCGCGCACCAGCGAAATGCCGCGCGTGGGGGCCTGGACGGGGAAGGAGCGCACCGGCATCACGCCGACGAATTCCTCGCCGTCGGCGTTGGTGAGCACCAGCTTGCCGAATGCGTCGCGGCGCAGCTGGAACGGAGCGTAGTTCGTCGTCTTCATCATTCGTCTTCCTTCCCGTCCGGGTCCTGGTCCACGTTGCGCGCCTGCGCCTCGTACAGGCGGTAATAGGCGCCCTGCTGCGCCATCAGTTCGTCGTGGCTGCCCTCTTCCACCACCAGGCCGCGGTCGAGCACGACCAGGCGGTCGGCACGCTGCAGCGTCGACAGGCGGTGCGCGATGGCGATCGTCGTGCGGCCCTGCACGAGGTTGTCCAGGGCCTTCTGGATTTCCTTCTCCGTCTCCGAGTCGACCGAGGACGTCGCCTCGTCCAGGATCAGGATCGGCGGGTCGATCAGCAGCGCGCGTGCGATCGAGATGCGCTGGCGCTCGCCGCCGGACAGGCCCTGGCCGCGCTCGCCCACCATCGAATCGTAGCCCTGCGGCAGGCGCAGGATGAATTCGTGGGCATGCGCGGCGCGCGCCGCCGCGATGATGTCCTCGCGCGTCGCATCCGGCTTGCCGTAGGCGATGTTCTCGGCGATCGTGCCGAAGAACAGGAACGGCTCCTGCAGCACGAGGCCGATGTGGCGGCGGTAGTCGGCCACGGCGAAGCTGCGGATGTCCGTGCCGTCCAGCAGGATCGCGCCCTCGGCCACGTCGTAGAAGCGGCAGATCAGGTTGACCAGCGTGCTCTTGCCCGAACCGGAATGGCCCACCAGGCCGACCATCTCGCCGGCCTTGATGTCCAGCGAGATGCCGCGGTTGACGGCGCGGTTGCCGTAGCGGAAACCGACTTCGCGCAGCGTGATGTTGCCGGCCACCTTGTCCACCTTGACGGGGTTGACGGGGTCCGGGACGCTCGACACGTGGTCGAGGATGTCGAAGATGCGCTTGGCGGCCGACGCCGATTTCTGCGTCACCGACACGATGCGGCTCATCGAATCGAGGCGCACGTAGAAGCGGCCGCTGTAGGCGATGAAGGACGCGAGCGTGCCGACGGTGATCTCGCCCTTGCTGATCTGCCAGATGCCGAAGCACCAGATCACGAGCAGGCCCAGCTCCGTCAGGAACGAGACGGTGGGCGAGAACAGCGACCAGACCTTGTTCAGCTTGTCGTTGACGGCGAGGTTGTGCTTGTTCGCTTCGCGGAACCTCGCGGCTTCGCGCTTTTCCTGGGCGAACGCCTTCACCACGCGGATGCCGGGAATGGTGTCGGCCAGCACGTTGGTCACTTCGCCCCAGACGCGGTCGATCTTCTCGAAGCCGGTGCGCAGCTTGTCGCGCACGATGTGGATCAGCCAGGCGATGATGGGCAGCGGCACCAGCGTCACCAGCGCCAGCTTGGCGTTGATGGAGAACAGGATCACGCCCGTCATGATGATCATGAGGACGTCCGACAGGAAGTCCAGCAGGTGCAGCGACAGGAACACGCAGATGCGGTCCGAGCCGCTGCCGATGCGACTCATCAGGTCGCCCGTGCGCTTGCCGCCGAAGAATTCCAGCGACAGGCGCAGCAGGTGCTCGTAGGTTTCCGAGCGCATGTCCGCGCCCATCCGCTCCGACACCAGCGCCAGGATATAGGTGCGCCCCCAGCCCAGCGCCCAGGCCAGGATGGCCGAGCCGAACAGGCCGCCCATGTACATGTAGACGAGCGAGGTGTCGATTTCCTTGCCGTTCTGATACGGGATCAGCACGTTGTCCATCAGCGGCATCGTCAGGTAGGGCGGAATCAGGTGCGCGCCCGTGCTGGCCAGCAGCAGCAGGAAGCCCAGCAGCAGCTGGCCCTGGTAGGGCTTGGCGAAGCGCCACAGGCGCAGCAGCGTCCAGGTCGACGGCGGGGTGTGCAGCACCTTGGTGCAGATGGCGCAGTCTTCCTGGTCCGGATCGAGCGGCGCCTTGCAGCTGGGGCAGGTATGCTGTTCAGGCGGCTGTACGGCGATGCCGGTGCGGTGGCTTTCCAGCTGGTCGCGGAACTGGTCGACGACGCGGATCGCCTGCAGGTTCTGGCCCAGCGTGAAGCGCCAGTCGGCCAGCAGGCCCTGTTCGTCGACGAGTTCGAGGTGGCCGACGCCGGCATGGTCGTAATGACGCAGCGCCAGGCCGTCGCGGTAGGCCCAGTCGCGCCAGGCCGTGTCGCCGGGCGCGCGGGCCAGCAGGCGACGGTCCGTCACCACGATCAGGCCCTTGGTGAAACGTAATTTCGTATCGAGGTCAACCTCGACGCTAGTTAGAACGTTTTCCCCTGGCGCAAGCTTCTTCTCGACGTCCGCCTGCCAGTGCTCAGGCAGGAAACTGGCGGCGATCGCCAGCGGCGCAGAGGGAACGAGTTGTTGAGTTGTCATGTGATGCCGCCCCGTAGGGCAAGATTTCCATCTGAATGATATTGGGAGTCGGGCTGCGGAAGGCAGATCTTGTACGTTGGAACGCGGCGGCAGGCATTACGGTTGACAGCCGCATGTGCTGGAGCGCCGTCGTAATTACGGTATTCTATCGGACAGGTGAGGCTGGCAATAAACGGTACGGCACGATAAGCTTCGTTTCAGCAAGTATACAACATGTGCATTGTGGAAATTTACATAGATGCCCAGGAATCGGGAGATTTGTGCCACGATGCGCGAACATAGGCAAATGCCGCTGTGGTGAGAGTTGGTCGCCGCGCGGCCAGATATATTCATGACGAATAAGAAAGACATCGACATTCTTCGCGTGACCCACCTGGGTGGACCGAACATCTGGACCTACCGTCCTGTCATCGAAGCCTGGCTCGATCTCGGCGAACTCGAGGAATGTCCTTCCAACGCCCTGCCCGGCCTGTACGAACGCCTCACCGCCTGGCTGCCCGGCCTGATCGAGCACCGCTGCGGCGTCGGCGAGCGCGGCGGCTTCCTCGAGCGCCTGCGCGACGGCACCTGGTCCGGCCACATCCTCGAGCACGTCGTGCTGGAGCTGCAGAACCTGGCCGGCATGAAGACGGGCTTCGGCAAGACCCGCTCGACGGCCGACCGCGGCATCTACAAGATGGCGTTCCGCACGCGCGACGAGATCGTCGGCCGCGCCGCGCTGAAGGCAGGCCACGCCCTGCTGATGGCCGCCATCAACGATACCCCGTTCGACCTGAAGGCCACCGTGTTCGAACTGACCGAACTGGTCGACCGCTACTGCCTGGGCCCCTCGACCGCGAACATCGTCGATGCCGCGACCGACCGCCGCATCCCCTCGCTGCGCCTGACCGACGGCAACCTGGTCCAGCTGGGCCACGGCGCCGCCCAGCGCCGCATCTGGACCGCAGAGACCGACCGCACCAGCGCCATCGCGGAAAGCATCGCCAGCGACAAGGACCTGACCAAGACCCTGCTGGCCTCCTGCGGCGTGCCGGTGCCGGAAGGCAGCGTGGTGCGCAGCGCGGAAGCCGCATGGGAAGAAGCCCAGGACATCGGCCTGCCCGTCGTCATCAAGCCCGTCGACGCCAACCACGGCCGCGGCGTGTCGCTGAACCTCATGACGGAGGCCGACGTCCACGCGGCCTACAAGATCGCATCCGACGAGGGCGACTCCTATTCCGTGCTGGTCGAGCGCTTCGTCACCGGCAACGAGCACCGCCTGCTGGTCGTCGGCCAGAAGGTCGTGGCGGCCGCGCGCGGCGAATCGGTGTGGGTGACGGGCGACGGCGTCTCGACCGTCATCCAGCTGTGCGACAGCCAGATCAACACCGACCCGCGCCGCGGCGAAGCCGAGGAATTCCCGCTCAGCCCCGTGCTGCCGGCCCAGAGCGAGGAAAACCAGCTCCAGCTCAAGCGCCAGGGCCTGACCCCGACCTCCGTGCCGCCGGCCGGCCAGAAGGTGCTGATCCAGGTGAACGGCAACGTCGCCGACGACGTCACCGACCTCGTGCACCCGGACGTGGCCTACATGGCCGCCCTGGCCGCGCGCGTCGTGGGCCTGGACATCGCCGGCATCGACCTGGTGGCCGAGGACATCTCGCGCCCGCTCGACGAACAGCGCGGCGCCATCATCGAAGTCAATGCCAGCCCGGGCCTGCTGGCCCACATCAAGCCGGCGTCTGGCGAGCCGCGCAACGTCGGCAAGCACATCGTCGAGCACCTGTTCGCGGAAGGCGAAACGGGCCGCATCCCGCTGGTGGGCGTGACCGGTACCACGGACGCCGCGCTGGCCGCGCGCCTGGTCGGCACCGTGCTGCACCACGCCGGCAAGCACGTGGGCGTGGCCAACCGCGAAGGCCTGTTCCTGGACGGCCGCCAGGTCGACGCGCGCGACGGCACCCGCTTCGAGGCGGGCCAGCGCGTGCTGATCAACCGCACCGTGCAGGCGGGCGTGTTCGAATCGAACGCGCGCTCGATCCTGACCGAGGGCCTGCCCTACGACCGCTGCCTGGTCGGCATCGTCACCGACATGGGCGACGTGGCGGACGTGCAGGACCTGTACATCCGCGACGAGGACGCCCTGTACGGCGTGGTGCGCAGCCAGGTCGACGTCGTGCTGTCCGACGGCGCCGCGGTCCTGAATGCCGGCGACGAGCGCACGGCCGAACTGGCCGAACTCTCGGACGGCGCCGTGCTGTTCTACGCGCTGGACGAAGCCAACTCGGTGCTGGCCGCGCACCGCGCGGAAGGCGGCCGCGTCGCCTTCGTGCGCGACGGCCACATCGTGCTGGCCGAGGGAGAACGCGAAACCCGCCTGCTGGGCCTGGACAAGCTCAAGAGCGCCGTGGCTGCCCAGCCGGGCGCCGTGCTGGCCGCCGCCGCCGCCGGCTGGGCGCTGGACGTGCCCGCCGACCTGATCTGCTCGGGCCTGCGCACCTTCGACCCGGCGGCAAAAAAGGCAAAGCACTAAGCAAGCACCGAGCACCGACAGATACGAACAAAGGATCATAGGTTTATGGAAGTATCACGCGTACGGGCCCTGCGCGGCCCCAATCTCTGGAGCCACCACACGTCGGTGGAAGCGATCGTTTCCTGCACGCCCGAGGAAGAGTCGATCAGCGCCCTGGCCGGCTTCGAGACGCGCCTGCGCGCCCTGTTCCCGGAAATCTGGCCGCTGCAGCCGACCGGCCACGACGACACCATCCCCCTGGCCCAGGTGCTGGAAGTGGCGGCCCTGGCGCTGCAGGCGCAGGCCGGCTGCCCCGTCACCTTCAGCCGCTCCACGGCCACCGTGGAGCCGGGCATCTACCAGGTCGTCGTCGAATACTCCGAGGAAGACGTGGGCCGCCTGGCCCTGAAGCTGGCCGAGCAGCTGTGCATCGCGGCGCGCGAGGACCAGCCGTTCGACCTCGAGGCGGCGCTGACGCAACTGCGCGACCTCGACGAGGACGTGCGCCTGGGCCCCTCCACGGGCTCCATCGTGCAGGCCGCCGTCGCGCGCGGCATCCCGTTCCGCCGCCTGACCGAAGGCAGCATGGTGCAATTTGGCTGGGGCAGCCGCCAGCGCCGCATCCAGGCCGCCGAGATCGACGCCACCGGCGCCATCGCCGAATCGATCGCCCAGGACAAGGAACTGACCAAGAAGCTGCTGCACGCGGCCGGCGTGCCGGTGCCGCTGGGCCGCTCCGTGTCCGATCCGGACGACGCCTGGGCCGCCGCGCTCGAAGTCGGCCTGCCCGTCGTGATCAAGCCGAAGGACGGCAACCAGGGCAAGGGCGTGACCGTCAACGTCACCACGCGCGAACAGCTGGACGCTGGCTTTGCCGCCGCTTCCGAGTTCCGCGAAGACATCATGGTCGAAAAATACCTGCCGGGCCACGACTACCGCCTGCTCGTCATCGGCAACAAGCTGATCGCCGCCGCGCGCCGCGATCCGCCGCACGTGGTCGGCGACGGCAAGCACACGGTGCGCCAGCTGGTCGAGGAGGTCAACAAGGACCCGCGCCGCGGCAGCGGCCACGGCACGGCGTTGACCAAGATCCGCTTCGACGACATCGCCCTCGCCGCCCTGACGAAGCAGGGCCTGGACGCGGAATCGGTGCCCGCGAAGGGCCAGCGCGTCACGCTGCGCAACAACGCCAACCTGTCCACGGGCGGCTCGGCCACCGACGTGACGGATGACGTCCACCCGGACGTGGCGGCGCGCTGCATCGCCGCCGCCCACATGGTCGGCCTGGACATCTGCGGCGTCGACCTGGTGTGCGACAGCGTCCTGAAACCGATCGAGGAACAGCATGGCGGCATCGTCGAGGTGAACGCCGCGCCGGGCCTGCGCATGCACATCTCGCCATCGTTCGGCAAGGGCCGCGCCGTCGGCGAAGCGATCATGGACACGCTGTACGGTCCGGGCGACGACGGCCGCATCCCGGTCGTCGCCGTGACGGGCACCAACGGCAAGACCACGACCGTGCGCCTGATCGCGCACCTGCTGGCCAGCTCCGGCCTGCGCACCGGCATGACGAATACGGATGGCGTCTACATCCAGGGCCGCCGCATCGACAGCGGCGACTGCAGCGGTCCGCGCAGCGCCCGCAACGTGCTGATGCACCCGGACGTCGACGCCGCCGTGTTCGAGACGGCGCGCGGCGGCATGCTGCGCGAAGGCCTCGCCTTCGACCGCTGCCAGGTCGCCGTGGTGACGAACATCGGCGCCGGCGACCACCTGGGCCTGAACTACATCACGACGCTGGAAGACCTGGCGGTCCTGAAGCGCGTGATCGTGCAGAACGTGGCGCCGGGCGGCATGGCCGTGCTGAACGCGGCCGACCCGATCGTGGCCGCGATGGCCGAAAACACCCGCGGTGACGTCACCTACTTCGCCAAGGACTGCTCGCTGCCGCTGATGCAGAAGCACCGCGCCGCCGGCCGCCGCATCGTCTACGTCGACAACGGCTACCTGGTGGCCGTGCAGGGCACGTTCGAGGAGCGCGTGGCGCTGACGGAAGTGCCCATCACCCGCGGCGGCGTGGTCGGCTTCCAGGTCGAGAACACGCTGGCCGCCGTGGCCGCAGCCTGGGCCACGGGCATTTCGTGGGATGCGATCCGCCTGGGCCTGAAGACCTTCGTGGGCGAGAGCGACAACGCGCCGGGCCGCTTCAACGTGTTCGACTACAAGGGCGCCACCGTGATCGCCGACTACGGCCACAACCCGGACGCGATCCAGGCCCTCGTGAACGCCGTCGAATCGATGCCGGCCAAGCGCCGCTCGGTGGTGATCTCCGGCGCCGGCGACCGCCGCGACGAGGACATCCGCGACCAGACCCGCATCCTGGGCCGCGCCTTCGACGACGTGCTGCTGTACGAAGACCAGTGCCAGCGCGGCCGCACCGAAGGCGAAGTCGTCGCGCTGCTGCGCCAGGGCCTGGCCGATGCCACCCGCACGACCCACATCGACGAGATCAAGGGCGAGTTCGTCGCCATCGACAAGGCGCTGGCGCGACTGCAGCCGGGCGATTTGTCCCTGATCCTGATCGACCAGGTCGACGAGGCGCTGGCGCACATCGCCAAGCGCGTGGCCGAAGCGTAAGCACAGAGGTTACCAGCCCCTCAAAACCGTCGTCCCTGCGCAGGCAGGGACCCAAGTTCTGCTTGCGTTATCGAGACGCTTGCAAGATTGGGTCTCTGCCTGCGCAGGGACGACGTTTGTTGATGGGCTGCTGGCGCGATCAGCGACGGCGTCGCGCCACCCCCACTCCCGCCAGCCCCAACCCCAGCAAGGCCAGCGACCCCGGTTCCGGCACCGGATTCGGCTCCGTGCCCGGATCGGTCGGGTCGGTCGGATCCGTCGGATCGTCCGGATCGTCCGGGTCGGGACCCGGCCCCGGACCATTGCCCGGTCCATTGATCTCCAGTACCGAGCTGAAATACTCGAGCGGATCGCCGAAGCCCGTGTCGCCGATGGTCAGGATCCAGTCGCCGAACATGTCGATGCCGTCGAAGGCGCTGAGCAGGTCGACGGGCTTGAACGACCCTTGTGTCCCATTGCCGTCGTTGACCGCCCGGTCGCCGACCGTCATCGTGGCCTCGTCGTCGAACATCACGGAGATGACGCCGGTACCGTTACCCGTGTTGTTGTAGGTGCCCGGCCGCACCAGGTCGATGATGATGCCCGTCGGCGAAGTCAGGGTGAAAAAGATCTCGTCGTCGAACGAGCCCGTATTGCTGACGCACTGCGTGCCGCCCTGGACGCCCGGGTCGTCGCACTTGGCGAAGGTGACGGTGAAGTTGACGTCGCTGACGGTGCCGTGCTGACCGATGGACAGGATGCGCGTCGCCGTGTCGCCATCGACGAAGGCATAGCCGGCATCGGTCCCGAGGACCGCCGCCTGAGCATTGAAGCCGAGGCCCGCTATCAATGCTGCGACGGCAGTCCTGATACGTGTCATAGTCATTCCCTGCTCCTTGTATTATTTGCAATAACCTTGATTGCAAACATCGTGCCAGTGAAGAAAAATCAAAACAAATCAAAGGAGTAGGGAAACTTTCCGCATCGAACTGTAAATTACGTCGACATGGCGGACGGCCGGTCGCTACGTTAGGCAGCGAACGTGGCTGCCCCGCGTTCTGACATAGTATGGAGAATCGCGCCACCCATGCAGAGCCGCGGCGCCGCCAGCATCCCATCCGACAACGGTGCGACCATGACCCTCGACCAGCACACGCAGCCCCCTTCCGACGATCCGGCCTCGGAGATGCCGTTCCGGCGCCTGCTGTACCGGTTCCTCTTCTTCGACTGGCTGTTCCGCGACGTCAGCGCCGCCCGCGATCGCATCGAGCGCCACGCTGCCCGCCAGCACAACCGCAAGATGAGCCGCTACCTGCCCGTCTACCTGCGCCGCTGGTCCTTCCTGACCGCCTTCGATTTCGCGCTGGGCGTGCTGTTCGAGAAAGTGCTGCAGGCGGGCCTGCTGTCGGCGTGGTTCTTTACCTGGTCGTGCGTGACGCTGACGGGGATGGTGGTGATTACCGTCGCCTGGCTCATCCTCAACCATGCCCGACTGTCATGATGCGCTTGAGATTTTTTAATTAATCGAACAAACAAATGCAGGAAGATTTCCTCTTAAACCATGGAGGAAACGCATGACATTCTTGTATATACCGGATCACGGCGTGCCCCAGCGGGCCCTGGGCGAACGGCGCGTCGACCGCGAGACGGCCGCGACGATCGACGCCGTGCTGCGCACGCCCGGCCCCAAGGCGGCGGCACATGCGCTGGCGCGCCACAATATCGACATGATGATGGCGGTGCGGCTGGTGGCCTCGCCGCAACGGCGGCGGGAATAGCCGCACCGCACCGCGTTCGTGTGGCGCTGATCGATACGGCCGGGCTGCCCGCCGGCCATCGATCGCGGTAAAATGGCGGCCCTGGCAAGACCTTTCTTCCTTGCCTACTCGAATCGACCACATGAACGTCCCACGCGAAATCAGTGCCGACGCGGCGAAACGCCTCGCGACCGAAAAGCACACGCCCATGATGCAGCAATACCTGCGCATCAAGGCCGACTATCCCACCATGCTCGTCTTCTACCGCATGGGCGACTTCTACGAGCTGTTCTACGAAGACGCGGAAAAGGCCTCGCGCATCCTGGGCATCACGCTGACGGCACGCGGCGCCTCGGGCGGCAATCCGATCAAGATGGCGGGCGTGCCGTTCCACTCGCTGGATCCCTACCTGGCCAAGCTCGTCAAGCTGGGCGAGTCGTGCGCGATCTGCGAGCAGATCGGCGATCCGGCCCTGTCGAAAGGTCCCGTGGAGCGCAAGGTCGTGCGCGTCGTCACGCCGGGCACGCTGACGGATTCGGACCTGCTGCCGGAAAAGGCCGAGCGTCCGCTGCTGGCCGTGTGCACCGTCGCCAACCGCAAGGTCGTCACGACGGGCCTGGCCTGGCTGTCGCTGGCCAGCGGTGCGCTGCGCCTGATGGAATTCGCGGGCGATGCGCGCGTGGCCGCCACCCGCCTCGTGCAGGAACTCGAACGCATCGCGCCGGCCGAGGTGCTGCGCGCCGATGCCGATGCGGACATGTTCGAAGCCAGCCCCGTCGGCCATACGGCGCGCGTGCCCGAGTGGCATTTCGACGTCGTCCACGGCCACAAATCGCTGCTGGACCAGCTGGGCGTCGCAACCCTGTCCGGCTTCGGCGCGGACGGCATGGGCGCCGCGTTCGGCGCGGCCGGCGCGCTGCTGCGCTATGCCCAGTCGACGCAGGGACGCGGCCTGCAGCACGTGAAGAGCCTGTCGGTGGAATCGGAGAGCGAATTCATCGGCCTGGACGCCGCCACGCGCCGCAACCTGGAGCTGACGGAAACGATCCGCGGCCACGAATCGCCCACGCTGTTCTCGCTGCTGGACGGCTGCCGCACGGCGATGGGATCGCGCCTGCTGCGCCACTGGATCCACCACGCCAGGCGCGACCAGTCCGTGGCGCGCTCGCGCCACGAGGCGATCGGCGCACTGGCCCTGCACGAGGCGGCGCACGACCTGGCCGCCACGCTGACCCACGTGCCGGACGTCGAGCGCATCACGACGCGCATTGCGTTGCAGACGGCGCGCCCGCGCGACCTGGCCAGCCTGCGCGAGGGCCTGAAGCAGTTGCCGGCCCTGCGCGAACAAGTGGCGCGCTGCTTCATCCCGGGCGACTCCTGCCTGCTGCGCGACATCCACGACGCGCTCGCCATTCCCGAGGACTGCCTGGACCTGCTGGTGCGCGCCGTCGCCGAGGAACCGGCGGCCATGGTGCGCGACGGCGGCGTGTTCGCGCGCGGCTTCGATGCGGAGCTGGACGAACTGCGCGCGCTGTCGGAGAACGCGGGCCAGTTCCTCGTCGACCTGGAGACGCGCGAGCGCGCCCGTACCGGCATCGCCAACCTGCGCGTCGAGTACAACCGGGTGCACGGCTTCTACATCGAGGTCACCAACGGCCAGGCGGACAAGGTGCCGGAAGACTACCGCCGCCGCCAGACGCTGAAGAACTGCGAGCGCTACATCACGCCGGAACTGAAGGCCTTCGAGGACAAGGCCCTGTCCGCGCAGGACCGGGCCCTCGCGCGCGAAAAACTGCTGTACGACCTGCTGCTGAGCGACCTGGCGCCGCACATCGGCTGCCTGCAGCGCATCGCCGCGGGCATCGCCCAGATCGATGCGCTGACCGCGCTGACGGGCCACGCCGTGCGCAACAACTGGTGCGCGCCGCAGCTGGTGCAGGATCCTTGCCTCACCATCGTCGAGGGCCGCCACCCGGTGGTCGAACAGCAGATCGAGCGCTTCATCGCCAACGACTGCCGGTTGTCGAACGACCGCCGCCTGCTGCTCATCACGGGCCCCAACATGGGCGGTAAATCGACCTTCATGCGCCAGGTCGCCCTGATCACGCTGCTGGCCTACATCGGCAGCTACGTGCCCGCGGCCAGCGCGACGATCGGCCCGATCGACCGCATCTTCACCCGCATCGGCGCGTCCGACGACCTGGCCAACGGCCGCTCGACCTTCATGGTCGAGATGACGGAGTCGGCCACCATCCTGAACGGCGCCACCGAGCAGTCGCTGGTGCTGATGGACGAAGTGGGCCGCGGCACCTCCACGTTCGACGGCCTGGCGCTGGCCTGGGCGATCGCGCGCCACCTGATCGACGCGAGCCGCAGCTTCACCTTGTTCGCGACCCACTACTTCGAACTGACCCAGCTGCCGGAAGCGCATCCGAGCGCCGTCAACGTGCACCTGTCGGCCGTCGAGCACAAGGACAGCATCGTGTTCCTGCACGCCGTGCAGGACGGCCCGGCCTCGCAGAGCTACGGCCTGCAGGTCGCGCAGCTGGCCGGGGTGCCGCCGGCCGTGATCCGGGCCGCGCGCAAGCACCTGGCGCGGCTGGAATCGCAGGCGCTCGACGCGACGCCGCAGCTGGACCTGTTCGCGCCGGCGCAAACGGACGATGCGGCCGACGATGCCCTGGAGGCTGCCGATGCCGATGCCGCTCCGGCGCCGCTGACGGCCAGCGTGCCCTCCCCCGCGCTCGCGCTGCTGGACGACATCGATCCGGACGCCTTGACCCCGCGCGAGGCGCTCGAGCGCCTGTACGAGCTCAAGCGCCTGGCCGCCGGCTGATGCGCCAGCGCCGCCCATTCGTCCGACTGGCCGCCCTGCTGGGCGTGGCCCTGCTCGCCGCCGGCGCGTTCGCCGCCGGCGACGGCAAGCAGGACGACCATGGAGCGGCGCACCGCTTCGCCGTCATCGGCCACGGTGCGGCGGACGGCGGCGACAAGCGCCTGAAGCAGGCGCTCGACGACAACGACGGCAAGGACGTGGCCTTCCTCGTCGTCACCGGCATCAAAGGCACGGCCGAACCGTGCAGCGACAAGCTGTACCAGCAGCGGCGCGAGCTGGTCGAGGCGGCACGGCGCCCCGTCGTCGTGCTGCCGGCCGGCAGCGACTGGACCGAATGCCGCAACAGCGCCGGCCGCACCAACGCCATCGAACGCCTGAACCGCATCCGCGAGCTGTACTACGGCGAACCGTCGGCGCTGGGCGCGCACAAGCTGTCGCTGACGCGCCTGTCGACGAGCCCGCGCTTTCGCAGCTATGCGGAAAACGCCCACTGGTCGGTGGGCAAGGTGCTGTATGCCACCGTCAATATGCCGGCCGATAACAACCACTACCTGACGGCGGCCGGCCGCAACAGCGAATACGAGGACCGCCTCGTCGCCAACCGGTTCTGGCTGAACCGCCTGTTCACGATCGCCAGGCGCGACCAGCTGGAAGCGCTGGTGCTGTTTTCGGAAGGCGACCTGAAGGCCTTTTCCCAGCCGACGGGCTTGCGCGCCCTGCTACGCAGCGCCATGCCGGAAAACGATGGTTTCGCCGAGACGCGGCGGCAAGTGCTGACGCTGGCGCAGAAATTCCGCGGCAAGGTGCTGCTGGTCGACAGCGGACGGCTGGCCAAGGGCGTGAAGCCGGCGATCGAATGGCAGGGGAATGTGGGACACCTGTCGGTGGGCGCGCAGGCGGTCGAGGTAGCGGTCGATCCGGCGAACCGGGCGCTGTTCAAGGTCGACAAGGGGATGGATGGGAAGAAGGAAGACCATCCGAAGGCGGAGAGCCTGAAAACAGGCAAGAAGTAACCCCGTCGTCCCTGCCTGCGCAGGGACGACGGTGCTCGTGTTCCGTACTACGTATTACTGCAGCGGCTGGCTACGGAAATGATCGCCCGGCTCGCTGTCCTCGATCTCGTCATGCGCGTGGCCATGGTGGCCGTGGGCGCCATGCACGTGGCCGTGGGCCACTTCTTCCGCGGTTGCTTCGCGCACGTCGATCACCGACAGTTCGAAGCGCAGCGCCATGCCGGCCAGCGGGTGATTGCCGTCGAGGACGACCTTGTCGTCGGCGATCTCGGTCACGGTGAAGATGACGGGCTCGTCGTCGCCGCCCTCGGCCATGCCTTCGAACTGCATGCCGACTTCGATCGGTTCCGGCAGGCGCTTGCGGTCCTCGACCTTCACCAGGTTCGGGTCGTAGTCGCCGAACGCATCGTCCGGCTCGATCTGGATGGTCGACGTGTAGCCCACATCCTTGCCATCCAGCTCTTCTTCGATCTTCGGCAGCGTATTCTCGTAACCACCGTGCAGGTAGACCATCGGCTGGGCGCCGTCTTCGATCAGGTTGTTCTGGGCGTCGGACAACTTGTAGTTCACCGACACAACCGTGTTCTTGGCAATCTTCATTGCGCTTCCTTTCGTGGGTAAGGGTCCGATTATACCCCCATCACCGTTTTTCCCCGCCCCGCCCATGGGTATAATGACGCATGCAAAAACTTCAGCTCCTCGGGAATATCACGCCCGCCCAGTTCCTGCGGGATTACTGGCACAAGAAACCGCTCCTGATCCGCCAGGCGATCCCCAACTTCAAGCCGCTGCTCAAGTTCGAGAAACTCGCCGAACTGGCCCGGCAGAACCACGTCGAGTCGCGCCTCGTCACGCTGGCCGACGGCCAATGGGACATGCAGCACGGTCCGCTGACCGAACTGCCGCCGCGTACCCAGCGCGAATGGACGATGCTGGTGCAAGGCATCAACCTGCACGAGCCGAAGGCGGACGCGCTGCTGCGCCAGTTCCGCTTCGCGCCGGATGCGCGCCTGGACGACCTGATGGTCAGCTTCGCCACCGACGGCGGCGGCGTCGGCCCGCACTTCGATTCCTACGACGTGTTCCTGCTGCAGGCGCAGGGCAAACGCCGCTGGCGCATCGGCGCGCAGCAGGACCTGACGCTGGTCGAAGGCCTGCCCCTGAAGATCCTGGCGAACTTCGAACCGGAAGAAGAATTCGTGCTCGAGCCGGGCGACATGCTGTACCTGCCGCCGCACTACGCCCACGACGGCGTGGCCGAGGGCGAGTGCATGACCTACTCGATCGGCTTCCGCTCGCCCTCGTTCCAGGAACTGGGCGAAGCCTTCCTGCAATTCATGGCCGACTCGATCGACCTGCCGGGCCGCTATGCCGACCCGCACCTGACGCCGGCCAAGAACCCGGCCGAGATCCCGCGCGACATGCTCGCCACCGTCACCGAAGAGCTCAACAAGGTGCGCTGGGACGAGGAAGACGTCACCATCTTCCTGGGCGAACACCTGTCCGAGCCGAAGCACAATGTGTTCTTCACCCCGGTGGCCAAGCCGCTGCCGGTGGGCCGTTTCATGGAACAGGCGGCCAAGCGCGGCCTGCAACTGTCGCCCAAGACGCTGATGCTGTACCGCGGCAAGCACGTGTTCATCAACGGCGAATCGTTCGCCGTGGGCCGGGCCGACAAGGCCGTGCTGGACGTGCTGGCCAACGAGCGCGGCCTGGACGGCGCCCTGCTCGACCAGGCGTCGGACGACGTGCTGGAAGCCTTGTACACCTGGTACTCGGACGGCTGGCTCGAGCTGGGCTAACAGGGACAGGGCGAAGATGGCCGCGCCGGCGCTCCAGCGTTTCGATACCCGCGCCGCGTTCCAGGACCAGCTGCGCGCGGCATTCGCGCGCTCGCGCGCCACGCTCGACCTGTTCGATCCGGACTGTTCGCTGTTCCTGCTCGGCGCGCCGGACGTCGACGCGGAATTGCGCCGTTTCCTGCGCGGCGGCGGCCAGTTGCGCGTTGCCGTGCACTCGACGGCCTGGCTGGAACGGCACGCACCCCGCTTCCCCCGGCTGCTGCACGATTTTTCCCACGCCGTCGCTTGCCGGACGACGCCGCGCCACCTGCGCCAGCTGACCGATTCCTTCTGTCTCGCCGGCGATATGCACGTCGTGCGCCGCTTTCACAGTGCGCACCTGCGGGGCCAAGCAGCCTTTGACGCGCCGCAAGAAACAGAAGTTCCACGCACACGTTTCACGGCCATCTGGAGCGAATCGCAACCCGGTTTGCAGGCGTCCGTGACGGGTCTCTGAGCACTGCCTTTTTGCAATTTTTCCTATGAAAAACAGCATCTAAGCAGCGGTCACATCTTGTAACAATATGAAGCTTGGGTGTTCGGGCAATAGTTACAGCTTGACACGAGTTTTCTATTGCGATTCAGTAAATTTGGCTATAATATCGGGCTAGGAAGGTTCCCGTTGTCTGTAGGCACTTTTATCAAAGTATGAATAGCCACGAGAATTCCTGACGAGCGATAATTACCGGTAATTATTCATCGCACCACCTTTTGAATATTAAGGAAAAAACCATGAAAAAATCTCTGCTGATCGTTTCCCTGCTGGCTGTTGCCCTGGCTGCTTGCTCGAAGAAAGAAGAAGCTGCTCCGGCCGCTCCGGCTGCTGAAACCGCTGCTCCGGCTGCTCCGGCTGCTGACACCACCGCTGCTCCGGTCGCTCCGGCTGCTGACGCAACCGCACCGGCATCGCCGGCTGCTGCTGACGCTGCTGCTTCGGCCGCTTCGGCTGCTGCTTCGGCTGCTTCGGCTGCTGCTGACGCTGCTTCGGCTGCTGCTGCTCCGGCAACCAAGTAATTCGACCCCGGTCGATGAAAGAACCGGCCTTCGGGCCGGTTTTTTTTCGCCCCTGCGTTTGGCACGGCGGGGCACGTGCTGCCACCCTACGCGATGGCCGCGCTATCGTAGGGTGGGCATCACATGCCCACCGCGTTCCGCCAATAAAAAACCGGCCTCGAAGGCCGGTTTTTTTCTTTCGGACAGTACCGAGCTTATTTCAGCTCGTCCGCCAGCAGCTTCAGGATCTTGGCGCCGGTCGCCGAGGTTTCCGGCTTGCCGTCGTTGGTCTGGACGGTCACGTCGCTGGTGCTGGCACCCTGCACGGTCGACACGAGGACGCGGTACTTCTGCGCTTCCTTGTTCTTGTCTTCGTTGCCGAACAGTTTGCTGAAGAAGCCTTCCTTCTTGACCGCGTCCGGATCGACGTAGCGCACGAAATAAATGCCCTGCACGCGGTCGCGGTCTTCCACGGTGAAGCCGACGCGGTCCAGCGCCAGGCCGACACGGCGCCAGGCGCGATCGAAGCCCTCGTCCACGACGACCTTGTTGCCGTCCAGCTTGGCGTGCTGGGCTTCCAGCGGCGCGTTGGCGACGAAGGCGCTGGCTTCCTTGACCTTGGTGCCGGTCAGCTGGGCCATCAGGCGGCTCAGGAATTCGGCTTCCAGTTCCGGATCGTTCGGGCGCGCGGTCCAGGTGGTCGATTCGTTCTGCGTGCCGACCAGTTTTTCCTCGGCGCCGCGGTGGCT
Organism: Massilia paldalensis; assembly: GCF_044901715.1. Classification (NCBI taxonomy): domain Bacteria; kingdom Pseudomonadati; phylum Pseudomonadota; class Betaproteobacteria; order Burkholderiales; family Oxalobacteraceae; genus Massilia; species Massilia paldalensis. The sequence goes on along the minus strand of NZ_JBJCIU010000001.1, from coordinate 356,168 downwards.
GATGTAGACCTCGGTCGAGCCGTCCGCGCGGCGCTCCAGGCGCGTGCGGAACTTGTCGCGTTCGCCCGTCGAGTAGGCCGAGTCGAACACCTTGCCGATCGTGCGGCGGATGAAGTCCTGAGGAATCTTCGCGCGGTTCTCGGCCCAGTTCGTTTCCATGATGCCGGTCTGCTGCGACTCGGTTTCCACGGTGAAGCCGGAGTTGGCCCAGAATTCCTGCAGCTGCGGCCACAGTTGTTCCGGCGTCTGCTTGACGACGAGCCAGCGCTGGTTGCCCTGGCGCTCGATGCGCACGGCCTCGGTCGACACCTGGCCGACCTGCTCGCTGGCCGCCGGCAGGCCCGGCGCCTGGGCGCTGTGCTGCTGCTGGTAGCCGGAGGCGGTGGCGACGCCGCGGCCATCCGGCACGGCATAGCGGTTATCCTTCTGGAGCTGGGTCAGGTCGGGCGGGATGTCCAGCGGGGCGGCCTTCTTCGCGGCCTTGTAATCCACTTTGTCCGATTCGAACACGGTCGTGCACGCTGCCAGGCTGAGTGCCATGGCGGTCAGCGCCACGGTGCGGGTCATAGTCTTGCGATTGGTCATATGTTAAAGCGGGTAAGGCAGATCCAGGGTCCGGAGACCGTTCATCAAAGGACGCCGGCTTCGCGCAGTGCGGCGCGGACCGTGTCGTGGTATTGCGCCGACAGCGGCGCCAGCGGCAGGCGCAGGCCGGCAGGCATCTTGCCCATCTCGGCCAGGGCCCATTTCACCGGCACCGGGTTCGGCTCGATGAACAGCTTGCCGTGCAGCGACAGCACGCGGTTGTTGATTTCCGTGGCGCGGCCGATCTGGCCCGCCATCGCGGCCTCGCACAGCTCGTGCATGGCGCGCGGGGCCACGTTGGCCGTCACCGAGATATTGCCGGCGCCGCCGCAGAACATCAGCGCGATCGCGGTCGCGTCGTCGCCCGAGTACACGCCGAACGGCTTGTTGCCGGCGAAGGAACGGTCGACTTCGCGCAGCAGCTCGATGCCGCGGCCGATGTTGCCGGTCGCATCCTTGATGCCGACGATATTGTCGATCGGCGCCAGGCGCAGCACCGTCTCGTTGCTCATGTCGGCCACGGTACGGCCCGGCACGTTGTACAGGATCACCGGCAGGTCGACCGCTTCCGCGATCGCCTTGAAGTGGCGGTACATGCCTTCCTGGGTCGGCCGGTTGTAGTACGGGACCACCTGCAGGGTGGCGTCCGCGCCCACGTCCTTGGCATGGCGGGTCAGCGCGATCGCTTCTGCGGTGGAATTGCCGCCGGTACCGGCGATCACCGGGATGCGGCCGGCGACGTGATCGACCGCCAGCTTGACCAGTTCGCAGTGCTCCTCCGGGCTGACGGTGGCCGACTCGCCCGTGGTGCCGACGATGACGATGCCGTCCGTGCCTTCCGCGACGTGCCAGTCGATCAGCTTGCGCAGGGTGTCCCTGTCCAGACTGCCGTCCTCGAACATCGGAGTGACGAGTGCTACTATGCTGCCCTTAATCATATCTCTGGACCGTGCCATTAATAAATAAAAATTGGATTGTAGCGGATAGCCCGCGGTTATGGTTCATTCCACGCCAGATAAATGGTCGAGCCGGGCCGCCGCCGGGTCGAAGCCCTGGCCGACGGCGCACAAGCGCTGCAGGCGCGCCGGGCGCGGCCCTTGCACCACCCCATCCTCGAACGCGACGACGCGCAGGCCGCCCCGTCCGGCCAGGCCGAGCAACTCGCCCGGCATGAGCAGGAAGTCAGGATTCGACGGCTTGCCGAAGGTTTCGTTCCCACGCGCGAAGGTTTCGTAGATCAGCACGCCGTCCGGCGCCAGCGAGGCCGCCAGCGCCCCGAACAGCGGACGGTGCAGGTAATTCGTGACGACGATGCCGGCCAGGCTGCGCGGCGCGAAGGGCCACGGGTTGCCGGGCGCCTCGACGTCGTACTCGATGGGTTCGATGTTCTCGCCCGCCGCGGCGGCCAGGGCCTCGCGGTCGCGGTCGAGCGCGATCACGACGTGGCCCAGCGACGCCAGCAGGCGCGCGTGGCGGCCGTTGCCGCAGGCCAGGTCGAGCACTTCGCCCTGCCTGATCAGCGGGGCCCAGCGCCGTACCCAGGGCGATGCGTCTTCGAAACGATGGTCCATGGCCGTCTCCCGATGCGCGCGCTGCCGCTCAGCTGCCGCCCACGAGGGCCAGCAGCGGCATGGCCAGCAGCCGCAGCCCGATGCCGGCCACCGTCTCGACGAAGAACAGCCAGTAGGTGACGACCTTCAGCAGGATCAGCGCCAGCAGGATCAGGAAGCCGTACGGCTCCAGGCGCGCGTACTGGTAGGCGGCCTTGTGCGGCAGCAGGCTGAACACGATGCGGCCGCCGTCCATGGACGGGATCGGCAGCAGGTTGAACGCCATCAGCCACAGATTGGTCTTGATGCCGGCGCTGGCCACGAGGCTGGGAAAATCTTCCTGGACGTCGAACACGTGCAGGCAGATCGCCAGCAGCATCCACAGGAAGGCCATCAGGAAGTTGGCGCCCGGACCGGACAGGGCCACGAGGGCCATGTCGCGCTTCGGGTGCTTCATCTGGCCGTAGTTCAGCGGCAGCGGCTTGGCGTAGCCGAACACGAAGCTCGTCATCAGATACATGACGGCGGGAATGACGACGGTACCGATGGGATCGATGTGGGCCAGCGGATTCAGGGTAGTCCGGCCGGCGGCGTGGGCGGTATTGTCTCCGAGGCGGCGGGCGACGAATGCCTGGGCGGCATCGTGCATCGTGATCGCAAAGAGGACGGGAAGTGCGTAGACCGCTAGGTTGCGTATGAGTTCATCCATTCTGCGATTCTAACAGAGGGTGTGGTCGGGACAGCCAGAAGTGGTAAGTAAAAGCAACTAAAGAGCCACGTCGTTCCCGCGCAGGCGGGAACCCATGCCGAGCAACCGGATTCGCTATATCAAGGATGCCACTATCGTCCGGCAGGTCGACTTCGGCATATCCGCATGGATTCCCGCCTTCGCGGGAATGACGGTTTACTTTAGATATCGTGAGTTACAGTCCGAACACGGCCGGCCCCCCCCGCCCTTCGCGCAGCAGCGCCGGCTCGGGTCCCGTCAGGTCGACGATGGTGGTGGGCTCCAGCGTGCCGGCGCCGCCGTCGATCACCAGCTCGATCTGCTTGCCGAGGCGCTCCTGCACTTCCTCGGGGTCGGACAGCATGTGGTCGTCGCCGGGCAGCTGCAGCGTGGTGCCGATCAGCGGCTCTCCCACCTCGTCCAGCAGCGCCAGCAGGATCGTGTTTTCCGGCACGCGGATGCCGATCGTCTTGCGCTGCGGGTGGGACAGGCGGCGCGGCAGTTCGCGCGTCGCCTCCAGGATGATCGTGAACGGTCCCGGCGTGACGGCCTTCAGCTGGCGGTACTGCTGGTTGTCGACGCGCGCGTACAGGGCGATCTCGGACAGGTCGCGCACCAGCAGCGTCAGGTGGTGCTTCTCGTCGACGCCGCGGATGCGGCGCAGCCGCTCGACGGCCGCCTTGTCGTCGAGGCGGCACACGAGGGCATAGGCGGAGTCGGTGGGGGCGGCGACGATGCCGCCCGACTGGATGATCTGGGCCGCCTGGCGCAGCAGGCGCGGCTGGGGATTGTCGGGGTGGATCTCGAAATATTGGCTCATCGTATCGGTTGGCGCTCAACGCGCATAGTTGGTCTGGCGCAGCGCCTGCAGCGCCGCGATGCGTTCTTCCATCGGCGGGTGGGTGGCGAACAGCGCGCCCCAGCCGCCACCGCCGCCGGCAATGCCGGAAGCGGCCATCGATTGCGGCAGGCCGCCCGTGTGCAAGCCGCTCAGGCGCGCCAGCGCATGCTGCATCGGCACCGGGCTGCCCAGCAGGCGCGCCGAACCGGCGTCGGCACGGAACTCGCGCTGGCGCGAGAACCAGGCGACGATGACCGAGGCCAGCAGGCCGAACACGAGCTCGCAGACGAACACGGTGATCATGTAGCCGATGCCGGGACCGCGGTCGTCCTCGCCCTTGCGGAACAGCATATTGTCGACGAAGAAGCCGACCACGCGCGCCAGGAACACGACGAAGGTGTTCACCACGCCCTGGATCAGCGTGAGCGTGACCATGTCGCCGTTGGCGACGTGGGCGACCTCGTGGCCCAGCACGGCCTCGACCTCGTCGCGGTTCATGTTGGCGAGCAGGCCCGTGGACACGGCCACGAGGGCGGAATGCTTGAAGGCGCCCGTCGCGAAGGCATTCGGTTCACCCTCGTACACGGCCACTTCCGGCATGCCGATGCCGGCCCGCTCGGCCAGCGCGCGCACGGTATTCACCAGCCACAACTCGCTCGCATTGGCCGGCTGGTCGATGACGCGCGCGCCCGTCGACCACTTGGCCATGGGTTTGCTCATCAACAGGGAAATGATCGAGCCCGTAAAGCCGACGACCAGCGAGAACACCAGCAAGGCGGGCACGTTGATGCCGGCGCCGCTCACGGGACGCGCGACGCCCAGCAGGTTCAGCACGACCGACAGGACGAGCACCACCGCGAGGTTAGTGGCGAGGAACAGGACGATGCGTTTCATGGCGGCGACGCTCCGGACGAATACTGCTTATCAGACCGTCAAGATAAGGCCATGATGGACGAAATTCAAGCGATGATCGGCTTTGCGATTGGCTTTGTTAAGGTCGTTCCAAGCGCCAGAGCGTCGCCCCTGCGAAGGCAGGGGCCCAAGTTCGCTCGTTAAAACCAGTCGTGCCAGACGGGTTTCAGGTCCGCCGGCAGCGGCGGCAGCTTGTCGAATTCGACGCGCGCCTCGCCCGGCGCGTGGAAGTCGGTGCCGCGCGAGGCCAGGAAGCCGTAGCGGCGCGCCTTTTCGGCATAGATCGCGTACTGGTCCGGCGTGTGGCTGCCCGTGACGACCTCGATGGCGTTGCCGCCCAGCTGGCGGAATTCGTCGAACAGCGCGCCTTCCGCCGTTTCGTCGAAGCGGTAGCGGCCCGGGTGGGCGATCACGGGGATGCCGCCGGCGGCGCGGATCCAGCCCATCGCGTCGGCCAGCGTGGCCCAGCGGTGCGGCACGTAGCCGGGCCGGCCCTCGGTGAGGAATTTGCGGAATACTTCGGACGTCGTGTTGCAGGCGCCGATCTCGCACAGGTAGCGCGCGAAATGGGTGCGCGACAGCAGGTCCGGGTTGCCCACGTACTTGACGGCGCCCTCGTAGGCATTCGGAATGCCGGCGCGCTCGAGCTGGGCGGCGATCTCGCGGCCGCGCGCATCGCGGCCCGCGCGGGTGGCGGCCAGGCCGCGGTTGAGGATGGCGTTGTCCTCGTCGACCTGCAGGCCGACCAGGTGCACGGTCTCGTTCGCCCACGTGATCGAGATCTCGACGCCGGCCACGAAACGCATGCCCAGTTCCAGCGCCCGCGCGCGCGCGGCCTTGATGCCGCCGACCTCGTCGTGGTCGGTCAGCGCCCAGGCATCAACGCCACCCTTGCGGGCGTAGGCGGCCACGGCGGCAGGCGCGAGCACGCCGTCGGAAACGTTGGAATGGCAGTGAAGGTCGACTTTGAGCATGGATCACATTGTACGCGGAACGCAAAAACCGCGGACGGATTGCCAAGCATGCAATGGCTTCGTTGGACACCGGGGTCGTTCAACACCGGGGTCAGAGCCCCTTCGAAAAGCAACACCGGGCTCTGACCCCTAAGTGGTGGCGATGAAGTCCTCGATCATGCGCGCCAGCCGCTCGGGCTGGTCGTGGTGCAGCATGTGCCCGGCGTCCGGCATCATGTGCGGCGTCACGTTGCGCAGCATGCCCAGGCGCCGGTCGATCTCCGCGCGCGCCCCCTCCTTCGGCCCCATCCAGCGCCACATGTCCGTGTGCTCGGCCTCGACCCACAGCACGGGCGCCTCGATGCGGCGCCAGCACGCGAGCACTTCCTCGGCCTGGTACAGCAGCGGATTCGTGATCTTGTGCGCCGGGTCGCCCAGGATTTCCCACAGCCCCTCCCCGTTCCGGGCCGCCCAGTGTCCGGCCAGGAAGGCGGCGCGCGCGTTCGACAGGCGCGGATTGGTCTTCTGCAGGCGCACCGCCACCTCGCCCAGGTCGGCATAGCCGCGCATGGCCGGCGGCGTGCGCAGTTCGTCCAGCCACTTGGCATAGCGTCCCGGGGCCTGCTCCGGCCTGGTCGCCGGCAGGCCGAACCCTTCCAGGTTGATCAGGCGGGCGATGCGCGCGGGCCGCACGCCGGCGTACAGGCTGACGATATTGCCGCCCATGCTGTGGCCAAGCAGATTGACGGGCGCCTGGGGCGCGTAATGGTCGAGGATGGCTTCGAGGTCGGCGAGGTAGTCCGGATACCAGTAGGTGTCGCTGCCGGAACGTTCGGACAGGCCGAAGCCGCGCCAGTCCGGGGCGATCACGTGCCAGTTGCCCGCCAGCGCATCCACGACGAACTGGAACGAGGCCGACATGTCCATCCAGCCGTGCGCCATGAACAGCATCGGTGCGCCCTCGTCGCCCCAGTGGCGCACGTGCAGGCGCAGGCCGCGGACGGGAAGGAATTCGGAACGGGACGGTGTCATGGCGCTTTCTCGGCTCGCTAAAATAGTACGGTCGTTCGGATCGATTCGGATTATAAGCGCAAAGCTTGAATTCCCGGAGCACGGCCCCATCTTCGCCGTCTGCCGATGGATGCGGACGCGAGGGCGTAAAATAGCGGCATTCCAACCTTTCTTCCGCGAGCACATCCATGGCGATTTACCAGCTGGGCGAACATGCACCCGAGATCGATGCATCGGCCTACGTTGCCGAATCGGCCAACCTGATCGGCAAGGTGACGCTCGACGCGAATGCCTCGGTGTGGTTCGGCGCCACGCTGCGCGGCGACAACGAACGCATCACGATCGGCGAGAACAGCAACGTGCAGGAAGGCACCGTGATGCATACGGACATGGGCTTTCCACTGGTGCTCGGCAAGAACGTCACCATCGGCCACCAGGCGATGCTGCACGGCTGCACCATTGGCGACGGCACGCTGGTGGGCATCCAGGCCGTGGTGCTGAACGGGGCGAAGATCGGCAAGGGTTGCCTGATCGGCGCCGGCGCCCTCGTCACGGAAGGCAAGGAATTCCCGGACCATTCGCTGATCCTGGGCAGCCCGGCGAAGGTCGCGCGCACCCTGACGGCAGAAGACCTGGGCAAACTGGAAAGCATTGCGGCCGGCTATGTCGAGCGCGGCCACCGCTACAAGGCGGAACTCAAGAAAATCGGATAAAAGAATGACGACTGATACCAGCAAGGACACCCTGCAAAAATTCATCTTCGACAACGCCGCCGTGCGCGGCGAGCTGGTCGAGATTTCCAACGCCTGGCGCGAGATCCAGTCGCGCCACGACTACCCGAAAGCGGTGCGCTCCCTGCTGGGCGAGATGGTCGCCGCGGCCGCGCTGCTGTCGGCCAACCTGAAGTTCAACGGTTCGATCGTCATGCAGATCCATGGCGACGGTCCGGTGAAACTGCTGGTGGTCGACTGCGACGCCGACCTGCACCTGCGCGCCACCGCCAAGCTGCGCGACGGCGCCGTCGTCGCGGACGATGCCAAGGTCGAGGAGTTGCTCAATGCGGGCGGCCAGGGCCGCTTCGTGATCACGCTCGACCCGCAGGACAAGGTGCCGGGCCAGCAGCCCTACCAGGGCGTGGTGCCGCTCGTGGGCGACGATATCGCCACCATCATCGAGAACTACATGCTGCGCTCGGAACAGATGGACACCAAGCTGTGGCTGGCGGCGGACGACCAGGTCGCGCGCGGCCTGCTGCTGCAGAAGCTGCCGCGCAACAGCAATATCGAAGGCCAGGTCGCGCAAGCGAGCGAGGAAGAAGATGCCGAGACCTGGAACCGCGCCGTGATGCTGGGCCAGACGCTGAAGCAGGAAGAACTGCTGTCGACCGACGTGGAAACCCTGCTCAAGCGCCTGTTCTGGGAAGAGACGATCCGCGTGTTCGACCCGCTGCATCCGGAATTCCACTGCACCTGCTCGCGCGAGAAGGTCGGCAACATGCTCAAGATGCTGGGCCGCGAAGAAGTCGAATCCGCCTTGCACGACCTGGGCGAACTGGGCATCAACTGCGACTTCTGCGGCAAGCACTACGGCTTCGACGCCGTCGACTGCGCGCAGCTGTTCGCCAGCGAGACGACGGCCGACGCGGTGGCGCCGGCGTCGGGCGTCAAGCACTAGAGGGGTCAGAGCCCGGTGTTGCTGTTCAAGGGGCTCTGACCCCGGTGTTCAGCCGCTCCGTTTGAGACACCAGAAGGTGGGCATGCATATGCCCACCTTTTTTATCGCCTCAAAGCCGCGCCATCGAAAAACCCTATCTTATGCATTGGTAATATAAACAGCATCGCTTTGCCAACAATGTTAAGCTGTTATGTATCGATGCAGCGTTTCTGCTGTGGATTAACAAAGCAATGGAGAACATAAGATGAACATCAATATCGGCATTACCACCGAAGATCGCGCGAAGATCGCCGACGCACTGTCGCACGTGCTGGCGGACAGCTACATGCTGTACCTGAAGACGCACAACTTCCACTGGAACGTGACGGGCCCGATGTTCCAGACCCTGCACACCACCTTCCAGGACCAGTACACCGAACTGTGGAACGCGCTGGACGACATCGCCGAGCGCATCCGCGCGCTGGGCCACTTCGCACCGGGCACCTATGCCCGCTTCGTCGAACTGTCGTCGATCAAGGAAGAAGCCGGCGTGCCGAACGCCCAGGAAATGATCCGCCAGTTGGTCGACGGCCAGGAAGCCCTGATCCGCACCGTGCGCAGCGCCTTCAGCATCGCCGATGCCGCCAACGACCAGCCGAGCGCCGGCATGCTGAGCGACCGCATGGAAATCCACGAGAAGAACGCGTGGATGCTGCGTTCCTTCCTGGAGAACGGCGGCCAAGCGGCGTAATCCGCACGGCATAACACTGTCGTCCCTGCGCAGGCAGGGACCCAAGTTGTGTTCGCGTCATTGGAACGCATGCAATTGGGTCCCTGCCTGCGCAGGGACGACGTCGTTTACGGCAATGCCGGGAACGACGTCGTTGACGGCCGCATGTCCTCACGCATGCATATCCATTTTTTCTTGCCACACTGATCATCCCGGCCCGATACTCGACGGCATCGTCACCGTCCGGAGCCGAGCCATGCCATCCCTGCCCTGCCGCTTGACCCTTGCCGCCTGTGCCGCGGCACTGACGCTGTCCGCCAACGCCGCCGTGCAGGACGTCGACGTCGGCACGCCGTTGCCGCGCATCGCGCTGCTCAAGCCCGGCACCCACCACTACCTGCGCTTCCTGCGCGTCCCCGCCAGCGGCGCCAGCCAGCCGATCGACATCTGGACCCGCGAAGTGCGCCTCGAGCGGCGCGGCGGCAAGGAGCAGCTGCACATCGTCCAGCGCTGGGACGGCGTGCTGCCGGCGCCGTCCGTGCGCACCTTCGATTCCTGGTTCGAGGCGGGCACCTTCCGCCCGCTCAGCCACGAGCGCATCCTGGACAAGGACGGCAAGCGCACGGTCGAAGGTTTCCTGTTCGCCCCCGACAGGATCACCGGCATGCCGGACCTGGCGGACAACACGCAAAAGGACTTGTCGGTGCCGTCGAGCGAGCCGACCTACAACTTCGAGACCGACATCGAGCTGCTGCAGGCGCTGCCGCTGGCGGAAGGCTACGATGCGCGCATCAATTTCTACCACCCGGGCGGCAAGGCCGCGCCGCAGCGCTACCGTTTCCGCGTGACGGGGTCGGCGGCGATTGCCGGTCCCGCCGGCCCCGTCGACTGCTGGGTCGTCAAGACGGACTACAACCAGCCGGGCAGCGAATCCACGTTCTGGTTCGCCAAGGGCAGCCAGCTGATGGTGCGCCAGGAAAGCCCGATGCCGGACGGGCGGGTGATGGTCAAGACGCTGATCGACTGAGCGGCCGATCAGCCGGGCGAGCGCTCGCGCCGCGCGTCGCTGCCGTCCGCCGCGGCGCGCAGGGCGGCGGCCAGCGCGTCGAGCGCGAACGGCTTGCGGATGAATTGCGCGCCCAGCGACTGCAGCCGTTCCGGCTCCACCATGTAGCCGCTGACGAGCACCACCGGCAACTCCGGGCGGTGCTGGGCGATCCAGCGCGCCAGGCCGATGCCGTCCATGGATCCGGGCATCATCACGTCCGACAGCACCACGTCGAAGGCGGCCAGGTCGGCGGTCAGCGCGGCGTCGGCGCTGGACGCGACCGACACGCGGGCGCCCAGCCCTTGCAGCAGCGCCGCGGTCGTCTCCGCCACTTCGGCATCGTCTTCCACGCACAGGATGCGCACGCCGTCCAGCGATGCGATCCCTTCCCGTTCCGGCACGGCCTCCGCTTCCGTCGGCGCGCTGCTGCGGGGCAGCAGCATGCCGACCGTGGTGCCGACCGGTTCGCGCCGGATGTAGGCGAAGCCCTGGCTCTGGATGGCGAAGCCGTACACCTGGGACAGGCCCAGGCCCGTGCCCTTGCCGACCGGCTTGGTCGTGAAGAACGGTTCGAACGCCTGGCGCGCCACCTCCTCGGACATGCCTTCGCCGTCGTCCGTGAGGCTGACGCCGACGAAATCCCCCGCGAGATGGGCCGCCTCCGGCAGGGCCGGATCGGGCAGCGTCCAGTTGCGCACGGCCAGCGTCAGCGTGCCGCCGCGCGGCATGGCGTCGCGCGCATTGCCCGCGATATTCAGCAGCGCCGCATCGAGTTGCGCCGGGTCGGCCAGCACCGGCCAGGTGTCGCGCGCCACGCGGCTGCGCAGGCTGCGTTCGGCGCCGAGCGTGCGCAGCAGCAGTTCCGCGGTGGCGCGCAAGTGCGCCCGCAGGTCCAGCACGATCGTGGCCAGCGGCTGGCGCCGCGCATAGGCGAGCAATTGCTGCGTCAGCGCGGCGCCGTGCTCGCTGGCGCGACGGATGCTGTCCAGCGCCCGGCCGACGCGCGCCTGCGCATCCTTGTCCAGCAGCATGCGCACGAGGGTTTCCCCGCCCGAGATGACCTGCAGGATGTTGTTGAAGTCGTGCGCGACGCCGCCGGTCAGGCGCCCCAGCGATTCGAGGCGGCGCGCCTCGGCCAGCGCCTGTTCGACGCGGCGGCGTTCCTGCACTTCGCGCTCCAGCGAGGCCGTGCGTTCGGCCACGGCGTCCTCGAGCCGGCCGGCGTGGCTGTGCAGCTCCTCGAGCCGGTCGCGCAGCGCGAACTGCAGCCGGCGCGTGCGCAGCGCCGAGCGGATCGCCATCAACAGCGCCTGGCGCGTCGTCGGGCGCGCCAGCAGGGTCACGTTGCCGATGCCGGCCAGACGCGCGAAGCGGTCCGTGTCGACGGCGCCGGTGCCGGCGAGGACCAGCAGCGGCACGTCGGACCAGGACGACTGGCGGCGCAGCGCGGCTTCGAGTCCTTCGGGTGAACAGTGCGAGAGCCCTTCCTCGGTGACGACCGCGGCCAGCGCGTGGTCGCCCAGCGCCGCGTACAGGTCGGCGGCCGCGGCGCAGTCCTGCCAGGCCACGCCTTCGCCGTCGAGCAGCGCGCGCAACAAGGCCGCATCGCCCGCGGCGGGGGCGAAGACGGCGACGGGGGCGGTGTCACGCTTCAAGCGGCGAAGCACCGGCCTCACGGTCGGCGACGTCGATACGCGCGCCGATGCGCACGCCTTCCTCGGTCAATTCCAGGGCGTGGATCGCGGTTGCATGCTTGCCCTGGCGCTTCTTCAACACGCAGATCGCCTTGTGCACGTCGTTGTCGCGCTCGTAGTAGCGCAGCGAAATGATATTGTCGGTGATGATGCTCAGGGCATCCGGCTCCTTCGACGTGTCCAGCCGCGCCGAATGGGCGCCGACGATGATCGCCATCACCTTCATGTTGCTGAGATAGGAGAACAGCTCGTGCATCTGCGGCAGCAGCGATTTTTCCTCGCGGATGATATCGAGGTAGGAATTAATGCTGTCGATGATGATCAGGCGCGCATTGCGGTCCTCGACCAGGCGGCGCACGCTCCAGATGAATTCCCCCGGCGAGATGCGCGACGGGTTCACGCGGCGCAGGTGGAAGTGGCGCGGATGCTCGCCGTCCTCCTTGCTGCCGTCGTTCTCGACCTCGCCCTCGCCCATGTGCGCCACCACGCGCGAACGCAGCGTCGTTTCCGACTCGTCGAAATTGAAGTAGCCGACGTCGTGGCCGGCGCGCACCGTGGCCAGCGCATACTGCAGCGCCAGCGTGGTCTTGCCGACGCCGGACGGGCCCAGGATCATGGTCGAGCTGCCGGCCGTGAGCGGGCCGCCGAACATCGCGTCGAAATCGTCGATGCCGCTATTGATCTCCAGCGGCGGGCAATCGCGCTGGTGTTCCTGCGCGATCAGGCTGGGAAACACCAGCACCGCGCCAGTGAGGATCGCGTAGTCGTGCCAGCCGCTCTGGAAATCGCCGCCGCGCAGCTTGACCACGCGCAGGCGCCGGCGCGCGGCGCCGAAGCTGCGCTCCATCTGTTCCAGCGCGATCACCCCGTGCGCGGCGCTCTGCAGGTCGAAGTCGGGCGGATCGCTCGTCACGTCGTCGAGCAGCAGCACGCTCGCCCCCATCTGCGTCAGGCGCTGGCGCAAGGCGATGATCTGGCGCCGGTAGTGCGCGCTGTCGCGTGCCAGCAGGCGGATCTCGACCATTGAATCGATGACGACGCGGGCCGCGCCGGACTGCTCGACCCGCTGGGCCAGGCGGTCCACGAGTTCCGACAGTTCGCTTTCCGTCGGCAGCAGGATCGACTGCGGCGCCGGCGCGTCCGGGGACAGCGGCAGCATCTCGACGAGCTCGATCCCGTCCAGCGACCAGCCGTGGTTATGGGCCGTGGCGTGCAGCTCTTCGGCGGTTTCCGACAGCGTCAGGTACAGGCAGCTGTCTCCGGCCTTGACGCCTTCGATCAGGTAGCGCAATCCGAGCGTGGTCTTGCCCGTGCCCGGGCGGCCTTCGATCAGGTGGATGCGGTTGCGCAGCAGGCCGCCGCGCAGCACGGCGTCGAGTTCGGGAATGCCTGTCGCAAGGCGGGTGAGTTCTGGGGCCATCTGGATCCGATCATGGTAGAAATGGCAACGTTTTCCAGAATTCTATCGGAACATACCGGCAGAGTTTGGTTCGCTTCCGCACGTTGAGATGATGTCCGACAGGCGACTGTACAGACGTCGGTCAGTCATTTCTTAGAATGCCGTCGGAATTTCCTGCTATTCGCACAATGCCCCCTAGCAAGTTGACTTGAATCAATTGGGTAAGATCAAGCACACGGTCCAATAACGGCCAGTGTACGGATGCGTGCACGTGGCACCGGGACAATGTGGCTTTCATGCAAGCACGCATTGTCCGGCTTGTTCCAATCTTTTGGAGGTCAGGAATGAACCAGACAGACACCATCGATTGCAGCGACACACCGGATGTACTCGACACAAGGCCCGCGGATGTCCCGCCGCCCTCGCGCCGCATCGTGGCGCGCTACCCCATCGCCACCATCGGCTCGCGCACGGGGCGCGGCGGCCAGGTGGTGCTCGCCGGTGACGACCACCAGGCCGACGACTTTCGCGTCGCCTGCGTGGGCGACCGGGTGCGCTATCCGGACGGCAGCGAGAGCGTGATCGTCTCGGGCGCGGGTCACGCGTCGACCTTCGCCGACCGTCCCATCGCGCTGGTCGGCAGCCACGTGGCGAACGGCGACCGTATCGTCGCGCGCGCGCAAAGCATCGGCGAGATCGTCGTCGTCGAAGGCGAAACCGTTCCGGGGCTGCTCGATCCCGGCTACTTCCCGCAGCAGGACGCCTGCCGCTGAACCGGACGGTGGTACATGCCGCCAATGTTGGCGGCATGCCAAAGATGTTCACGCCTGCGGCGTGGACGGCGGCATGTGCAGGTCGATCACCTTCATGATCGCGAGGGTGGTATCGAGGCTCATTTCGCCGGCGGCGAGGGCCGCGGCGAGCTGGGCGCGCGGCACGCCGGCGGCGGCCGCCAGGTGCGGCAGGCCGTCGGCGCGCGACACGTTCGCCAGCGCGTCGGCCAGCAGGTCGGCGTCGCCCGACTCGAAGGCGGCGGCCAGGTAGGCGGCGATCGCGTCGAGCGTGCCGAGGCTGGACGGGTCGGAAGGCGGCAGGTCGCTCATGGCATCAATCGCGTCATCAATCGTCGAGCGGCCGTTGCGGCTGCTTCTTGTCCTTCTGCGGCGGTGGAGGCGGCGGCTCGGTCATCATGACGGCCGGCTTCTCGTCCTTGCGCAGCACCTGCACGAAGATCTCGTTGGACTTGATCATGCCCAGTTCGTAGCGCGCCCGTTCCTCGACGGCGCCCAGGCCGTCGCGCAGGTCGCGCACTTCCGAGTCCAGCTTGGCGTTGCGCGCGATGAGCTGTTCGGTCTTGGCATGGCTGGCGTCGAGCTGCGACTCCAGGTCGGCCACGGCCAGCCAGCCGCCCTTCCCCAGCCAAAGCGGGTACTGGATCAGCAGCAGGAGGACGGCAAGGGCAAGAGTGATGATGCGCATGGAAATTCGTGGGCGGATGCGCAAAGCGGCCCGTACGGCAATCGCCGATCGGGCCGCCCCGTCATCCGGTCAAGCGATTACTTCAGGTTGTAGAACGCGTCGCGGCCCGGGTAGCTGGCGATGTCGCCCAGGTCTTCCTCGATGCGCAGCAACTGGTTGTACTTGGCCATGCGGTCCGAACGCGACAGCGAGCCGGTCTTGATCTGCAGGGCATTCATGCCGACGGCGATGTCGGCGATGGTCGAGTCCTCGGTCTCGCCCGAACGGTGCGAGATCACGGCCGTGTAGCCGGCGCGCTTGGCCATCTCGATGGCGGCGAAGGTCTCGGTCAGGGTGCCGATCTGGTTGATCTTGATGAGGATCGAGTTGGCGATGTCCTTCTGGATGCCTTCCTTCAGGATCTTCGTGTTGGTGACGAACAGGTCGTCGCCCACCAGCTGCACCTTGCGGCCCAGCGCCTGGGTCAGCGTGGCCCAGCCTTCCCAGTCGCCTTCGGCCATCGCGTCCTCGATCGAGATGATCGGGTACTTGTCGCACCAGGTCGCCAGCATATTGGTGAAGTCCTGGGCCGACAGCTTCAGGCCGCCTTCGCCTTCCAGCACGTACTGGCCGTCCTTGTAGAACTCGCTGGCGGCGCAGTCCAGGCCGATGGCGATGTCCTGGCCGGCCACGTAGCCGGCCTGCTCGATCGCCTGCATGATCAGCTTGATGGCTTCTTCATGGTTCGCGACCGACGGGGCGAAGCCGCCTTCGTCGCCGACGGCGGTGTTCAGGCCCTTGCTGTGCAGGATCTTCTTGAGGGTATGGAACACCTCGGCGCCGTAGCGGATGGCTTCCTTGAACGACGGGGCGCCGACCGGGATGATCATGAATTCCTGGATGTCCAGGTTGTTGTCGGCGTGCGCGCCGCCGTTGATGACGTTCATCATCGGCACCGGCATCTGCATCGCGCCCGAACCGCCGAAGTAGCGGTACAGGGGCAGGCCGGCTTCTTCGGCGGCGGCCTTGGCGACGGCCATGGAGACGGCCAGCATCGCGTTCGCGCCCAGGCGGCTCTTGTTCTCGGTGCCGTCCAGGTCGATCAGGGTGCGGTCCAGGAATGCCTGTTCGTTGGCGTCCAGGCCCATGATGGCTTCGCTGATTTCGGTGTTGATGTTTTCGCAGGCCTGCAGGACGCCCTTGCCGAAGTAACGCTTCGGATCGCCGTCGCGCAGCTCGATGGCTTCGCGCGAGCCGGTCGACGCGCCCGACGGCACGGCGGCGCGGCCCATCACGCCCGATTCCAGCAGCACATCGCATTCGACGGTCGGATTGCCGCGCGAGTCGATGATTTCGCGGCCGATGATATCAACGATAGCACTCATGGTTCTTTAGTCTCCAGAAAGTAAGAAATCGACGGTATCGAAGCCTGGGCTTCGATACCGTCGCCCCTGCGCAGGCAGGGGCCCAATTTTGCTCGCACCATCGAAACATGTGCAGAAATTGGGCCCCCGCCTGCGCGGGGGCGACGGTTTACGTGTAGTACTTATTCGAAGTTGGACTCGATGAATCCCGCTTTTTTAACGATACGGTCGATATCGACCAGCGTCGTGAGCAGTTCCTTCATGCGTCCCAGCGGCACCGCGTTCGGGCCGTCCGACAGCGCACAGGCCGGGTTCGGGTGGGTTTCCATGAACAGGCCCGACACGCCCGCGGCGACCGCGGCGCGCGCCAGCACCGGCACGTGCTCGCGCTGGCCGCCCGACGAGGTGCCCTGGCCGCCCGGCAGCTGCACCGAGTGGGTCGCGTCGAACACGACCGGGCAGTTCGATTCGCGCATGATGGCGAGCGAACGCATGTCCGACACCAGGTTGTTGTAGCCGAACGAAGCGCCACGCTCGCAGGCCATGAACTGGTCCGGCAGGCCTGCTTCCGCCGCGGCGGCGCGGGCCTTCTCGATCACGTTCTTCATGTCGCCCGGGGCCAGGAACTGGCCCTTCTTGATGTTGACCGGCTTGCCCGAACGCGCGCAGGCGTTGATGAAGTCGGTCTGGCGGCACAGGAAGGCCGGGGTCTGCAGCACGTCGACCATGCTGGCCACGTGCGGGATCATTTCTTCGTCATGCACGTCGGTGAGGACCGGCACGCCGATCTCCTTGCGCACGTCGGCCAGGATCTCCAGGCCTTTTTCCATGCCCGGGCCGCGGAACGACTTGCCCGAAGAACGGTTGGCCTTGTCGAACGACGATTTATAGATGAACGGAATGCCCAGCGCCGAGGTAATTTCCTTCAGCTGGCCGGCCACGTCCATGGCCATCTGGCGCGATTCGATCACGCAGGTGCCGGCGATCAGGAAGATCGGCTGGTCGAGACCGACCTCGAAGTCGCACAGTTTCATGCTGCATCTCCTTGCACGGCCGGCGTATTGGCGGCCTGGTTGTTGGCATTGCCTGCCTGGTGCGCCAGCGCGGCGCGGATGAACGAGCTGAACAGCGGGTGGCCGTGGCGCGGGGTCGACTTGAATTCCGGGTGGAACTGGACGCCGACATACCACGGGTGCGCCTGGCGCGGCAGTTCCATGATCTCGCACAGGTCTTCGTTCGGGGTGCGCGCGGCGACCACGAGGCCTGCAGCTTCGACCTTCGGCAGGTAGTAATTGTTCGCTTCGTAGCGGTGACGGTGGCGCTCGGTCACGACGTTGCCGTAGATCTCGGCGGCCAGCGTGCCCGGGTTCACGGCGCAGGTCTGGGCGCCCAGGCGCATGGTGCCGCCCAGGTCGGAATTGGTGTCGCGCTTCTCGACCTTGCCGTCGTGGTTCTGCCATTCGGTGATCAGGGCGACGACCGGCTGGTCGGTCTCCGGATCGAACTCGGTGGAGTTGGCGTTCGGCAGGCCGGCCATGTGGCGCGCGTATTCGATCAGCGCCACCTGCATGCCCAGGCAGATGCCCAGGTAGGGAATCTTGTTTTCGCGGGCATGGCGGGCGGCCATGATCTTGCCTTCCACGCCGCGCTTGCCGAAGCCGCCCGGCACCAGGATGGCGTCGTACTTGGACAGGTTGGCGCAGCCCGTCGATTCGATCTCTTCCGAATCGATGTACTCGATGTTGACGCGGCTTTCCGTGTGGATGCCGGCGTGGCGCAGCGCCTCGGTCAGCGACTTGTACGATTCGATCAGGTCGACGTACTTGCCGACCATGCCGATGGTCACTTCATGCTTCGGATTCTCGAGGGTGTGGATCAGCTTGGTCCACATCGACAGGTCGGCCGGCGGGGCCTGGATGTCGAGGGCTTCCAGGATGATGTCGTCCAGGCCCTGGTCGCACAGCACCTGCGGCACCTTGTAGATGGTGTCCACGTCCCACACGGAGATGACGGCCTGCTCTTCGACGTTGGCGAACAGCGAGATCTTGGCGCGTTCGTCGTCCGGAATGCGGCGGTCGGCGCGGCACAGCAGCGCGTTCGGCGAAATGCCGATCTCGCGCAGTTTCTGCACCGAGTGCTGGGTCGGCTTGGTCTTCAGCTCGCCGGCCGACGAGATGTACGGCACCAGGGTCAGGTGCACGAAGGCCGCGCCCTTGCGGCCCGAACGCAGCGACAGCTGGCGCGCGGCTTCCAGGAACGGCAGCGATTCGATGTCGCCGACGGTGCCGCCGATCTCGACCAGCGCCACGTCCACGCCTTCGGCGCCGCGGCGGATATAGTCCTGGATCTCGTTGGTGATGTGCGGAATGACCTGCACGGTCTTGCCGAGGTACTCGCCACGACGCTCCTTGCGGATCACCGATTCATAGATCTGGCCCGTGGTGAAGTTGTTCACCTTCTTCATGCGGGTGCTGATGAAGCGCTCGTAGTGGCCCAGGTCCAGGTCGGTCTCGGCGCCGTCGTCGGTGACGAACACTTCGCCGTGCTGGGTCGGGCTCATGGTGCCCGGGTCCACGTTGATGTACGGGTCGAGCTTGAGCATGGTGACTTTGAGGCCGCGCGATTCGAGGATCGCGGCGAGGGAGGCGGCCGCGATTCCCTTGCCCAGGGAAGACACGACGCCGCCAGTGACGAATACGAATTTGGTCATTGTGCTGATGGTGCCGAACGGCACGCGCGGGAAATTGAAATTATACCTTAAACCTGCAAATACTTCTTTATTGCAATTATGAAATAGGCGCTTCCGTGTCGCCATCGGCAAGGTGGTACAGACGGACACGGCACAGGCGCGATGTAGGTCGGTGGCAAAAATACAAGGATCAGCCATCACCCAGGCGTATCTACACCCAAGTGTTGGAAAAGTGCACAAAAATGTCTTCAATGACCCCAAAGGAGTAATGACAGGACCACAAAAACCACTAAACTTGAGATATTTCCGCCAGGAATTTCTTTCATAAGGGAAACGATGGGTATCTTCAGCAGCTTCAATATCGGCAAGCGCCTGGCGCTCGGTTTCGCACTGACGCTGGCGATGGCCGTCGCGATCGCCGGCTTCGCCATGTCGCGCCTGCAGCAGTCATCCGACCACACCAGTTCCGTCCTGGCCGAACCGCTGGCCAAGGAACGCTTGATCACCGAGTGGTATATGCAGATCTTCGGCGCCGTGCGCCGCACCGCCGCCATCGCCAAGAGCAGCGACCCGTCGCTAAACGCCTATTTCAAGGAAGATTCCGCCGCGACCAGCAAGCGCTCGGCCGACCTGGTCAAGCAGATCGAACCGCTGATCGCGGCCGGCGAGGAAAAAGCGCTGTGGGACCGCATCGCGGAACTGCGCAAATCGTATTCGAGCGCGCGCGACGCCGTCACCAAGGCCAAGGCCGACGGGGACGTCGACCAGGCCAACAAGATCCTCGACGAGAAATTCACGCCGACCGCCAAGGCCTACCAGGAAGCCGTACAGCAACTGGTCGCCATGCAGCAGGCCCGCATCGCCGCCGACGCCGAGGTGCTGAAGGCCGACGTCGGCTTCAGCCGCACCCTCATCATGGCCCTGACGGCCTGCGCCGTCGCGCTGGGCGCCATCAGCGCACTCCTGCTCACGCGCGGCATCGTGAAACCGATCCGCGAAGCCGTCAGCCTCGCCGAAACGGTCGCGTCCGGCGACCTGACCCGCCACATCGACGCCGGCAAGGCGCACGACGAGACGGGCGCCCTGCTGCGCGCGCTGGCCCACATGAACGACAGCCTCGTGCGCATCGTCACCGAAGTGCGCGGCGGTACCGATGCCATCCATGGCGCCGCCGGGGAGATCGCCAGCGGCAACCTCGACCTGTCGAGCCGCACCGAGCAGCAGGCCGCCGCCATCGAAGAGACAGCGGCGTCCATGGCGCACCTGACCGATACCGTGCGCCAGAACGCGGACAATGCGCGCCAGGCCAACCAGCTGGCGATCAGCGCGTCCGAAGTGGCGGTCCAGGGCGGCGCGGTGGTCGGCGAGGTCGTCACCACGATGAACGCCATCAACGAATCGTCGAAGAAGATCGTCGACATCATTTCCGTCATCGACGGCATCGCCTTCCAGACCAATATCCTGGCGCTGAACGCGGCCGTCGAGGCGGCCCGCGCTGGCGAACAGGGCCGCGGCTTCGCCGTGGTCGCCGGTGAGGTGCGCACGCTGGCCCAGCGTTCGGCGGCCGCCGCCAAGGAGATCAAGGAATTGATCGGCAACTCCGTCGCCAAGGTCGACGCCGGCTCGAAACTGGTGGACCAGGCCGGCAGCACGATGGAGCAGGTGGTCGCCTCGATCCAGCGCGTGACGGACATCATGGCCGAGATCTCGTCGGCCAGCCAGGAACAGACGGACGGCATCCAGCAGGTGAACGGCGCCATCGGCCAGATGGACGAAAGCACCCAGCAGAACGCCGCCCTCGTCGAGGAAGCGGCCGCTGCCGCCGGTTCGCTGCAGGACCAGGCGTCGCGCCTGGCGCAAGCCGTGGGCGTGTTCAAGGTCGATGCCGCCGCCGCGGCCGCCCACGCTGCCCCGGCAGCCGCCGCACGGGCCACGCGTCCCGCACTGCCCGGGGCGCGTCCGGCAGCCCCCAGGGCAGCGACCGCCAGGAAGGCTGCCGCCCCCGCGGCACGCGCGACCGTGGGCGCCGGCAATGATGAATGGGAAACGTTCTAAAGCATGGAAGGCGCCGCGGAGAGACGGCGCCGCCATTTTTAGTTAGCGAACAAGAATTTAAGCGAATTTTCTGTTGTGGAGTAGCATCAAAACCTTCAGTTAAAAAAGATTGTTGCCCGAAAGCACCGTAAAATCGAGTCTCGTAATGACGTCGCTCAAAGGATCAATCTTATGGCTGTGCTTTCAAACCTGAATATCGGCAAACGCCTCGGCGCCGGTTTTGCCCTCGTGCTGGCGATGACGCTGGCGATCGCCGTCGCCGGCATCTGGCACCTGCGCGCGATGGCCGCGGACACGCGCGCGATGATGGACAAGCCGATGGCCAAGCAGCAGATGATCGCCGAATGGCGCACCCAGACCTTCGGCGCCGTGCGCCGCACGATCGCCATCGTCAAGAGCTCGGATCCGAGCCTGGGCCCCTTCTTCAAGGAAGACGCGGACAAGACCGTCAGCCGCACGACGGAACTGATCGAGAAGATCGAACCGCTGCTGTCGACGGCGGAGGAAAAGGCGCAGTTCAAGAAAATCGTCGATGCGCGCAAGGTCTACACGGATGCCAAGAACGGCGCGGTGAAGGCCAAGACGGGCGGCAATGCGGACGAAGCGGCGCGCATGCTCGACAAGGAATTCCTGCCGGCCGCCAAGGCCTACGAGAATGCGGTCGGCGAGCTCGTCGAACTGCAGCGCGAGCAGATCGCCGCCAGCGCCGTCGCCATCGAAAACACCATCACGAAGAGCGCCACCACGATCGGCGTGCTGTCCGCGATCGCCCTCCTCATCGGCGTCGCCTGTGCCTGGTTCCTCACGCGCGGCATCGTGCGTCCGATCCGCGAGGCCGTCGAACTGGCCGAAGCCGTCGCCTCCGGCGACCTGACCCGCCGCATCGCGGCGAACGACGACCGTGACGAAACCGGTGCCCTGCTGCGCGCCCTGCGCCACATGAACGACAGCCTCGTGCGCATCGTCACGGAAGTGCGCGGCGGCACGGGCGCCATCCACGGCGCCGCCGGCGAAATCGCCAGCGGCAACCTCGACCTGTCGAGCCGTACCGAGCAGCAGGCGGCCGCCATCGAGGAGACGGCGGCATCGATGTCGCACCTGACGGACACCGTGCGCCAGAATGCGGACAATGCGCGCCAGGCCAACCAGCTCGCGATCAGCGCGTCGGAAGTGGCCGTGCAAGGCGGTTCCGTCGTCGGCGAAGTCGTCACCACGATGAACGCCATCAACGAGTCGTCGAAGAAGATCGTCGACATCATCACCGTCATCGACGGCATCGCGTTCCAGACCAATATCCTGGCGCTGAACGCGGCCGTCGAGGCAGCCCGCGCCGGCGAACAGGGCCGCGGCTTCGCCGTCGTGGCGGGCGAAGTGCGTACGCTGGCCCAGCGCTCGGCAGCGGCCGCCAAGGAGATCAAGGAATTGATCGGCAACTCCGTCGCTAAGGTCGACGCCGGTTCGAAACTGGTGGACCAGGCCGGCTCCACGATGGAGCAGGTGGTCGCCTCGATCCAGCGCGTGACGGACATCATGGCCGAGATCTCGTCGGCCAGCCAGGAACAGACGGACGGCATCCAGCAGGTGAACGGCGCCATCGGCCAGATGGACGAAAGCACCCAGCAGAATGCCGCCCTCGTCGAGGAAGCGGCCGCTGCCGCCGGTTCGCTGCAGGACCAGGCGTCGCGCCTGGCCGAGGCCGTCGGCGTGTTCAAGGTCGAGACCGCCGCGGCAACGCGTTCCGCCCTCGTCGTCGCCTGACGTCACGCTTCAACGAGGCGCCCGGCCACGCCGGACGCCTTTCCGCTGCCCCTCCCCCGGCTACCTCAGTGGCCACCTCGTTGGCCACCTCGTTGGCCGCCTCGCCGGCCACTTTTTCCGCCACCACTCTCATCCGGCCAACCATAAGATGATTTTCATCATATTGTGTTGCGTCAAAGCACCAAAACATACAATTGGTGAGTTTTGGTTGCCGGAAACCATCATAGAATGACCCTTCATATTTACATGTAGACAGGGGACGCATTTTATGGCTTGGTTTGCAAATCTCAGTATCGGAAAACGGCTGGCGGCGGGCTTCGCGCTCGTGCTGGCATTGACGCTCGCGATCGCCGTTGCCGGCATCTGGCACTTGCGCGCGATGGCTGCGGACACGCGCGCGATGATGGACGTGCCGATGGCCAAGCAGCAGATGATCGCCGAATGGCGCACCCAGACTTTCGGCGCCGTGCGCCGCACGATCGCCGTCGTCAAGAGTTCGGATCCCAGCCTGGCCGGCTTCTTCAAGCAGGACGCCGAAATGACGGCCAACCGCGCTACCGAGCTGATGCAGAAGATCGAGCCCCTGCTGTCGAATGACAAGGAAAAGGCCCAGTTCTACAAGATCAACGACCTGCGCAAGGTCTACGCGGCCGCCAAGGAAGCCGCCGTGAAGGCCAAGGCGAGCGGCAACGGCGACGAAGCCACGCGCATCCTCGACAAGGAATTCCTGCCGGCCGCCAAGGCCTACGAAGGCGCCGTCGGCGTGCTCGTCGACATGCAGCGCGACCAGATCGCCGCCAGCGCCGTCGCCATCGAAGCGACCATCACCAAGAGCGCCAGCACCATCGCCATGCTCAGCGCCGGCGCCCTCCTCATCGGCATCGTCTGCGCCTGGTTCCTCACGCGCGGCATCGTGCGTCCGATCCGCGAAGCCGTCGAACTGGCCGAAGCCGTCGCGTCCGGCGACCTGACCCGCCGCATCGCGGCGAACGACGACCGCGACGAGACCGGCGCCCTGCTGCGCGCGCTGGCGCACATGAACGACAGCCTCGTGCGCATCGTCACCGACGTGCGCGGCGGCACGGGCGCCATCCACGGCGCCGCCGGCGAAATCGCCAGCGGCAACCTCGATCTGTCGAGCCGTACCGAACAGCAGGCGGCCGCCATCGAGGAGACGGCCGCATCGATGGCCCACCTGACCGACACCGTGCGCCAGAATGCGGACAATGCGCGCCAGGCCAACCAGCTGGCGATCAGCGCGTCCGAAGTGGCCGTGCAAGGCGGTTCCGTCGTCGGCGAAGTCGTCACCACGATGAACGCCATCAACGAATCGTCGAAGAAGATCGTCGACATCATCACCGTCATCGACGGCATCGCGTTCCAGACCAATATCCTGGCGCTGAACGCGGCCGTCGAGGCGGCCCGTGCCGGCGAGCAGGGCCGCGGCTTCGCCGTGGTCGCCGGCGAGGTACGCACGCTGGCCCAGCGTTCGGCGGCGGCCGCCAAGGAGATCAAGGAATTGATCGGCAACTCCGTCGCCAAGGTCGATGCGGGCTCGAAACTGGTGGACCAGGCCGGCAGCACGATGGAGCAGGTGGTCGCCTCGATCCAGCGCGTGACGGACATCATGGCCGAGATCTCGTCGGCCAGCCAGGAACAGACGGACGGCATCCAGCAGGTGAACGGCGCCATCGGCCAGATGGACGAAAGCACGCAGCAGAACGCTGCCCTCGTCGAGGAAGCGGCTGCCGCCGCGGGCTCCCTGCAGGACCAGGCATCGCGCCTGGCCGAGGCCGTGGGCGTGTTCAAGGTCGAGGCCGGCCTGGCTGCCGCGCCGGCAAGGAGCGGCGCGGTCGTACCGGCCGCGGGCCGTACCGCCCCTGCCCGCGCGCAGCTGCGTGCCGCGCCCGCCCGCAAGGCAGCATCCACCGGCGCTGCGGCGCCCAGGTCGGCAAGCAAGGTGGAACGCAAGGAGCCCGTCGCTGCCGCCGACGAGTGGGAAACGTTCTGATCCGCTTGAGGGCCGGGCACCCAACTGCCCGGCCCGCACGATGGCCGCATCCCCCGCCCATCCCTCCCGCATCCCCGGCACATCCCTCCCGCATCCCTCGTTTAACGACAAATGACGTTGTCTTTAAACACCATTAATCACAAAAATTCCCTCCTGTAATGTTTTCTGTCGGGAAACATCCTTACAATGCGGGGCAAACAACTTTCATTCGTAGAAAGGGATGCACTGTGAGAAATCTTAGTATCGGCAAGCGGCTCGGCGTCGGTTTCACGTTGATCCTCGCCGTCACCGTGGCGATTGCCTCGTTCGGCATGTGGCGTATGCACCAGGTGGCGGAATCGACCCGCGCCATGGCCCTGCCCCTCAAGAAGGAACGCCTGATTACCGACTGGAACACCCAGATCTTCGGCGCGATCCGCCGCACCGCCGCCATCGTCAAGAGCAGCGATCCATCCCTGAGCGCCTACTTCAAGGACGACGCCAGCGCCACCACCGGCAAGTCGGCCGACCTGCTGAAACAGATCGAACCGCTGCTGACCGATGCCGACGAACAGGCGCTGCTCAAGCAGATCGCCGAACAGCGCACGCTGTACCGCACCTACACGAACGCCGCGATGAAGGCCAAGGCCGACGGCGACCAGGCGCAGGCCGTCAAGATCCTCGACGAATCGTTCACGCCGACGGCGAAGCGCTTCCAGGCCCTGCTCGACCAATTGATCGACCTGCAGCACAGCAAGATGGATGCGCACAACGAAGCGATCCTGAGCAGCCAGACGACGACCATCGAGCTGATCGCCATGCTGACGGCTTGCGCGGTCGCCATCGGCGCCTTCTCGTCCTGGCAGCTGACGCGCGGCATCGTCGACCCGATCCGCGCCGCCGTCGGCGTGGCCGAGGACGTTGCCAGCGGCAACCTCACCTGCCGCATCGACCCGCAAGGCAAGGACGAGACGGCCGCGCTTCTGCGCGCGCTGCGCCACATGAACGACAGCCTGGTGGGCATCGTCAGCCAGGTGCGCGGCGGCACCGACACCATCGCCACCGCATCGAACCAGATCGGCGCCGGCAACCTCGACCTGTCCAGCCGCACCGAGGAACAGGCCAGCGCGCTGGAGCAGACGGCGGCATCGATGGAAGAACTGACCACCACCGTGCGCCAGAACGCGGACAACGCGCGCCAGGCCAACCAGCTGGCCATCGCCGCCTCGCAGGTCGCGACCCAGGGCGGCGCCGTGGTCGGCGAAGTCGTCACCACGATGAACGCCATCAACGAATCGTCGAAGAAGATCGTCGACATCATCACCGTCATCGACGGCATCGCCTTCCAGACCAATATCCTCGCGCTGAACGCGGCCGTGGAAGCGGCCCGCGCCGGCGAACAGGGCCGCGGTTTCGCCGTCGTGGCCGGCGAGGTGCGCACGCTGGCCCAGCGCTCGGCGGCGGCCGCCAAGGAGATCAAGGAATTGATCGGCAACTCCGTCGCCAAGGTCGATACGGGCTCGAAGCTGGTGGACCAGGCCGGCAGCACGATGGAACAGGTCGTGACCTCCATCCAGCGCGTGACGGACATCATGGCCGAGATCTCGTCGGCCAGCCAGGAACAGACGACGGGCATCGAACAGGTCAACCAGGCGATCGCCCAGATGGACCAGACCACCCAGCAGAACGCGGCCCTCGTCGAGGAAGCGGCGGCGGCGGCGGCATCGCTGCAGGAGCAGGCGTCCCGGCTGGCGCAGGCGGTGGATGTGTTCAAGCTGAATGGGCAGGGGGCGGTACGCCCGTCGCGGCTGGCGCTTCAAGCTGCCTGAAACAACGTCGCCCCTGCGCAGGCAGGGGCCTGATTGCCCACGCGTTCACGCAACATTGGGTCCCTGCCTGCGCAGGGACGACGCGCCGGCTCCCCTGCTCTGTGTGCGCCCGAACCGAACTTTTCCTTGCTCGGGTTATCCTTCCCATCCCAACACAGGAGGCAGAAAATGTCCTACGAGGAACGCGACGACTATGGCATGTACAGGAACAAGCACGGCAAGGGACCGGGCCCGGAATTGATGGGCGCGAATACCCTGATCGGCGACCATGTCCACAACCTGCAGAACGAACACCTGGGCGTCATCAAGGAATTCATGGTCGACATGCACACCGGCAGCATCGCCTATGCCGTGATGTCGGCCAGCCGCTTCCTGGGCATCGGCGAAAAACTGTTCGCCGTGCCCTGGCAGGCGCTTACGCTCGACACGAAAAACAAGCGCTTCACGATGGACGTGTCCAAGGACCGCATCGATGCGGCGCCCGGCTTCGACACCGACCACTGGCCGAACATGGCCGACCAGGGCTGGATGGACGCCGTGCACGCCCACTACGGAACGACGCGCGCCGCGTGAGCGCGCGCCGCCGCCACATCAGCGCTTCGGCGCCATCAGGTCGAGCAGGATCGCCGTTTCGGCCTTGATCGTATTGGTCAGCGTCGGCTTCAGGTCCGGCGCCCACTGCGGCGAGTGCGTCCCCGGCAGCGGCTGGCCGGCCTTCTTCGCCGCGTCCAGGCGCGCGGCATCGACGGCGCCGACGTGGATCAGGAGAGCCTTCACGCCCGGCTGCTGGCCGTACATCGCGAAGTCTTCCGACGTCATCTTGGCCGGCATCTCCTTCACGAACTCGGGACCGACGGCCGCCGTCACGGCCTTGACGGCGCGCGCCATCAGCTCCGGATCGTTGTAGACCGAATCCGTCCCCGGCTTGACGTCGACCAGCGGCTCCTTCGGCGCGCCGGCGGCGATCGCTTCCCCCTTCGCTTCGCGCGCGATGCTGGCCAGCACGCGCTGGCGCACCTCCGGACGGAAGGTGCGCACCGTCAGCGCCAGCTTGACCTGGTCCGGCACGATGTTCGCCTGGGTACCGCCCTGGATGCTGCCGACGGTGATGACGACCGGATCGAGCGGATTGTTCTCGCGCGATACCAGGGTCTGCAGCGCCAGCACGAGGCGCGCGGCCATCACGACCGGATCGCGCGTCTCGTGCGGCACGGCGCCGTGGCCGCCCTGGCCGAACATGGTGATGGTGACGGTGTCCGCCGAGGCGCGGAACGGGCCGGCATGCCACATGATCGTGCCCGAGGCCATGCTGGCGTCGTCATGCATCGATAGCGCGTAGTCCGGCTTCGGGAAGCGCGTGAACAGGCCGTCCTTGAGCATGGCGGCGGCGCCGGTCAGCGGCTCCTCCGACGGCTGGCCCACGAGCATCAACGTGCCGCTCCAGGCCTTGCGGTTTTCCGCCATCAGTTTCGCCGTGCCGTACCAGGCCGACATGTGCAGGTCGTGGCCGCAGGCATGCGCCACCGGCACGGTATCGCCGGCCGCATTCTTCGTCGTCACCTTGCTGGCGAACGGCAGGCCGGTCTTTTCCAGCACCGGCAGCGCGTCCATCTCGGTGCGCAGCATCACGGTCGGGCCGGGACCGTTGCGCAGGAGCGCGACCACGCCAGTGCCGCCGACGCCGGTCGTCACCTCGAAGCCGAGCGCCCTGGCGCGTTCGGCCAGCTTGGCGGCCGTCTGCTTCTCGTTGAAACCCAGTTCCGGATTGGCATGCAGGTCTTGGTAGAAGGTTTCCAGTTTCGGGTAGTCGGCGTTCAGCTGGGCGGCAAACGGGGCCGGCAGCGAGGCGGCGTGGGCGGCGGCGCCGGCCATGGCGGTGGCAATGAGGGTGTGGCGGAGGATCTGGGAAGGCTTCATGGAACTCGCTTCTTTGAACGTACTTCGGAGGTGGGGAAGAGGACATCGCTTGCGGGCACGAATCGCTGGGTGCCTCGCTTTCAGCCTAACAGGGGCGTTCGAGTTTAACAATCCTTACAGCGCGCCACGGCATCGCCGTCGAGACCGGCATCCCGACGCTGGACGCGGCCATCGCGGCGGCGCGCACGGCGAAGGCGCTGCCGGCAAGCGGACGACGACCGGTGAGCGGACCGGAGATGGGTCGTCGACGGCGTGGTGCGCCCGGACGGGCCGCCGCCTGCGCCCGTTTGCTCCATCCCCAGCAGGGGCCATACGGCGAACGCTGGAGTGGTCCGTCCGACCGCACGATTCGGGGCCAGCTTCGGGCGCGCGATCGCCTAGCCGCACGGCAGTCCGGAACGCCTAGCAAAAATCCCTGCTGCGCGTATCCAGGCTGCCCAGCAGGTGCGACATGTCCACCAGGCGCTTGGCGACCAGGTGCCTGACCTCCCCTTCCCGCTGCCAGATCCCGTACACGCCCAGCAACGACGCGTTCAGCACCTCGCGCCGCTGCTGCTCGACCAGGCTGGCCCACACGATCACGTTGATGTTGCCCGTCTCGTCCTCGATGGTCAGGAACAGCACGCCCTTGGCCGTGCCGGGACGCTGGCGCACGGTGACGATGCCGCAGGCGCGGGCCAGCTGGCCGTTCTGGAAATCCATCAGCACCTCGGCCGGCAGGAAGCGCTTGGCCAATAGCTGCTTGCGCAGCAGCGCCAGCGGATGGCGGCCCAGCGTCAGGCCCTGGGCGCGGTAGTCGCCGACGATTTCCGCGCCTTCCGACGGCGCGGCCAACGCCGGCGTGTCTTCGATGGGCACCGTGGGGCGCAGCAGGTCGCGGTCGGGCACGGCGCCCACCGCTTCCCACAGCGCCTGGCGGCGGTGGCCGGCCAGGCCGACAAGCGCGTTGCCGCCGGCCAGTACCTGCAGGTCGTGGCGGTCGAGCGAGGCGCGCCGCGCCAGGTCGGCGACGCTGGCGAACGGCCGGATCGTGCGCGCCAGCTCGATGCGTTCTCCCGCTTCCTGCTTCAGGCCGCGCAGCATGTGCAGGCCCAGGCGCACCGGCGGCTGTGCGCGCGCCGTATCGTGCAGGTCCTCCAGTGCCGACTCCCAGCCGCTGACCGTCACGTCGACGGGACGCACCTCGATGCCGTGGCGGACCGCGTCCTGCACCAGTTGCGACGGACTGTAGAAACCCATCGGCTGGCTGTTGAGGAGCGCGCACAGGAAGGCGGCCGGTTCGTGGCACTTCATCCACGAGCTGGCGTAGGCCAGCAGCGCGAAGCTGGCCGCGTGCGATTCGGGGAAGCCGTATTCGCCGAAGCCCTGGATCTGGCTGAAGATCTGCTCGGCGAACGCCATGTCGTAACCCTTCTTCATCATGCCGCCGACGATGCGCTCGTAGTAGCGCTCGAGCCCGCCCTTGCGCTTCCAGGCCGCCATGGCGCGGCGCAGCTGGTCGGCCTCGCCCGGGGAGAAACCGGCGGCCAGGATCGCCACCTGCATCACCTGTTCCTGGAAGATCGGCACGCCCAGCGTGCGCTCCAGCGCGATCTTCATGTCCGGGCTCGGATAGACGACGGGTTCCTTCTGCTCGCGCCGCTTCAGGTAGGGATGCACCATGCCGCCCTGGATCGGTCCGGGACGCACGATCGCCACCTCGATCACCAGGTCGTAGAACTGGCGCGGCTTCATGCGCGGCAGCATGCTCATCTGCGCGCGCGATTCGATCTGGAAGACGCCGACCGTATCGGCCCTGCAGATCATGTCGTAGGTGGCCTTGTCGTCGTGCGGAATGTCCTGCATCTCGAACACGGTGCCGCGCCGCAGGCTCACCAGTTCCAGGCCGCGGCGCAGCATCGACAGCATGCCCAGCGCCAGCACGTCGACCTTCATCAGGCCCAGTTCCTCGAGGTCGTCCTTGTCCCACTGGATCACGCTGCGCTCGGCCATCGTCGCGTTCTCGATGGGAACGAGGCGCGAGAGCTGGCCGCGCGCCATCACGAAGCCGCCCGGATGCTGCGACAAATGGCGCGGGAAGCCGAGCAGGCGCTGGGCCAGCGACGCCCATTGCTGCGACAGCGGCGCTTCCGGATCGAGGCCGCTCTCGGCCAGGCGGTTCAGCAGGTCGGCCTTGCTGTCGAACCAGTGGTGCTGCTTGCAGACCTTGTCGACGATGGCCAGGTCCACGCCCAGCGCCCGGCCGCTGTCGCGCAGCGCGCTCTTGGGCCGGTAGCTGATGACCACCGCCGCCAATGCCGCGCGCGTGCGCCCGTACTTGCGGTAGATGTACTGGATGACCTCCTCGCGCCGCTGGTGCTCGAAGTCGACGTCGATGTCGGGCGGTTCATTCCTCTCTTTCGAGATAAACCGTTCAAACAATAAATTGGCACGTGCCGGATCGACTTCCGTGATGCCCAGGCAGTAGCACACCGCCGAGTTGGCGGCCGAGCCGCGGCCCTGGCACAGGATGTGCTGCGAGCGCGCGTAGCGCACGATGTCGTAGACGGTGAGGAAGTAGTGCTCGTAGCGCATCTCGGCGATCAGTGCCAGCTCGTGCTCGATCTGGGCCTGCACCTTCGCCGGGATGCCTTCGCGGAAGCGCCGGTGCGCGCCGGCCCAGGTCTCGCGGCGCAGGTAGCTGGCGGCCGTGTGGCCGGCCGGGACCACTTCGTCCGGATATTCGTAGCGCAGCTCGTCCAGCGAGAACGTGCACTTGCGCACGATGCGGATCGTTTCCAGCAGCGCCGCGCGCGGATAGATGTTGGCCAGGCGCACGCGCGAGCGCAGGTGCTGTTCGGCGTTCTGCGCCAGCTGGTAGCCGCATTCGGTGACGGGCTTGCCGATGCGTACGGCGCTGAGCGTGTCCTGCAAGGGCTTCCTGGAGCGCACGTGCATCACGACGTGGCCCACGGCGACGATCGGCAGGCCGTGCTGCCAGCCGACTTCCTCGACGGCCATGCGGTGCGGCTCGTCGAAGGCGCGGTGCAGCAGGTTCAGGCCGATCCAGGCCCGTCCGGGAAACGTCTGCGCGAGCCACGCCGCCTGCACGTGCAGGCGGTCGACGTCGGCCGGTTCGTGGCCGGGATACGCGGGCAGCAGGATCGCCAGGCAGTCCGGCATGCCGGCCAGGTGGGACAGGTGGTCCGGTGGCGCATCGAGGTCCGCGGGGCGCAGCAGGTAGCTGCCCTTCTCGCTGCGCGTGCGTCCCAGCGTGACCAGTTCGCACAGGTTGCCGTAGCCGTTGCGGTTCTGGGCCAGCAGGATCATCGACAAGGCGGGCGAGCCGTCCGGCTGCACGAGGTGGAAGTGCGCGCCGACGATGAACGGCAGGCCGGCGCGCTTGGCTTCCGCATGGGCGCGCACGACGCCGGCCAACGAGCACTCGTCGGTCAGCGCCAGCGCCGCATACCCCAGTTCCACCGCGCGTGCCACCAGCTCTTCCGCATGCGACGCCCCTTGCAGGAAGGAGAAGTTCGACAGGCAGAACAGCTCGGCATAGGCAGGCAATCCCTGCGCGGAAGGTGGATCGTTAGGCATCGATGGACGGTTTGCGGCAAGTTAAAATGAACCCGGTCAAAAATACTACTGTATAAAAACACAGTATAACTTACGGACCCGACAATTGAGAAACATGCACATCCATGCGTTGATTTGCTTCGGTGCGCGACCGGGCGAAGGCAACCCGGCGCTGGTCGTCGAAGGGGGCGATCCCTCGCCAGAAGTACGCCAGCGCCTGGCGCACGAGCGCGACACGACCTGCGTCTTCATCGACGAAGACGGGGATGGTGGCCCGGTGCGCGTCGATTACTGGTACCCGCACATGCGCAGTCCCTTGTGCCTGCATGCGACGCTGGCCGTGGCGGCCGTGCTGTTCCGCCGCACGCCCGATGCAAGCGCCATCACGGTCGAAACGGCCATGCAGGGCCAGCGCCTGGTGCTGTTGCGCGAGGGAGACGATTACTTCGTGCGCCTGGCCGCCCAGCCGGCGCCGCAGGTGGACGTCACGCCCGAGCAGGCGGCGGCGCTGCTGGGTGCCGCGCCCGCGGCGTCACTGCTTGCCGCGCCGCCGCGCGTGGCCTCGGTCGGCAGTCCCAAGCTGCTGGCCGAGGTGCGCGATGCCGCCACGTTGTACGCATTGCAGCCCGACCTGGCCTGGATCGCGGCCTGGAGCAAGCAGCACGGCATCAACGGCATCTATGCCTGGTGCCGCTGCAAGGATGACGTCTACGAGGGCCGCAACTTCAACCACCTGGACCCGGCGCTGGAAGATGCCGCGACGGGCGTGGGGGCAGGCGCCCTGGCGGCCGCACTGGGCCGCAGCCTGGTGCTGTACCAGGGCCGGGCCGTCGGCCGTGACTGCCTGATCCGCACCCGCATCGACGGTCCGGCGCTGCTGGTCGGCGGCGCCGCGGCATTCATGTGAGTTACACTGCGCGGATGGAACAAGACAAACCCCTCTCCACCGACGCCTTCGCCGCGCTGCAGGCGCGCTTCCAGGACCAGTCGCGCAAGGCGCAGGCCTATTACACCGTCATGCACGCCGTGCGCCCCATCGCCGGCAGCGACGATGCGGCCGACGCCTGGATGAACGCGCCGCTGGCCGCCTTCGACGGCGCCACGCCCGCGCAACTGGTCGCGCAAGGGCGCCAAGACGCCGTGCTGGCGCATGTCGCAACCCTGCCATCCCCTTAAAGACAACTCGAAAACCTACTGCGCGTTGCACTGGCGGTCTCCGATGCTCGCTGTACTCGCGTACAGCTGGGCTTCTCGACCACCATTGCTGCCGCTCGCGACGGTTTTCGAGATGCCTTGAATTAAACGGACATTCGGGTGCTATTCATTACATAAATTGACAAGATCGAGGCGCATAATGGCAATATGACGACCTCCATCTCATCCTCGACCCTGGGCCTCGGCGGCACGAACGGCCTGTCCGACCTGTACACCTCGGCGACCAAGTCGCTGCTGGCGCAGAATCCCGGCATCAAGCACATCGATGCGCAACTGACGCGCGACGGCGCGCGCCTGTCCGGCCTCGGCAAGCTGGCGCTGGCGCTGGACGACTTCCGCACCAGCGCCGGCAAGCTGTCGTCCGACAAGCTCGACATGGCGGCCACGTCCAGCGGCAAGGCCGTCGGCGCCCAGCTGACGTCCAAGGATGCGGCCGCCGGCAGCCATGCGGTGGAGGTCAAGCAGCTCGCCCAGGGCCAGCAGCTGGCCACCAAGGCGCTGCCCGACAAGGGCGCGGCGCTCGGCACCGGTTCCGCCACCGTGATCAAGGTCCAGACGGGCACGGGCAGCAATGCCACGACGACGACGGTCCGCATCGACGGCAGCAACAACACGCTCGACGGCATCGCCCAGGCCATGCGCGACGCCGGCCTCGATGCCAAGGTGGTCCAGGACGGCAAGGGCTATTCGCTGAGCCTGACCGGCAAGACCGGCGCGGCGAATGACATGCGCATCAGCGTGGCGGGCGACCCCGTCATGACGGGCTTGCTGTCCTACGGCCCGGACGTGAACAGCGCGATGACGCAGAAGGTCGCGGCCCAGGACGCGCAGTTCACCGTCGACGGCAAGGCGTTCACGTCCAGCACCAACAAGTCGGACACGGCGATCGCCGGCGTCTCGCTGGGCTTCACGGCGACGGGCAAGAGCGAGGTCGCCGTCAAGCGCGAACCGTCCGCCATCGCCGCCAACATCAAGGATTTCGTCGGCGCGCTCAATACGATGAACACCAAGGTCGCCGGCCTGAAGACGGGCGATGCGGACGGCGACGCCGCCATCATCCAGGTCCAGAACCAGCTGGGCGGGATCCTCGACGCGGCCGACCCGAAGGCGCTGGCCGACATGGGCATCACGCGCAAGGGCAACGGCCTGGTGCTGGACGAGGCCAAGCTGAACGCGGCCATCGCCGCCGACCCGGACAAGGTCACGCAGCTGTTCGGCAAGTCCGGCACGGGCCTGGCCGACCAGTTCGCGACCCGCATCACGCAGCAGATGAGCAAGGGCGGTACCCTCGCCAGCCAGGCTGCCACGGTGCAGGCCGAGGTCGACAAGCTCAACACCCAAAAGCAGCAGGTCGCCGACACCATCAACCGCCAGGCCAGCCTGCTGGTGCAGCAGTACGCGTCGGCCGGTACCGGCGGCAGCTCGCTGTTCGGCGCGGGGTTGACGAAGCCGATGTCGCTGTTCGACTTCATGGCATGATCGGACGGCAGCGCCAATAACCGTCGTCCCTGCGCATAACCGTCGTCCCTGCGCAGGCAGGGACCCAATTTTGTTCGCACATCGGCTGCGCATGCGAAACTGGGTCCCTGCCTGCGCAGGGACGACGTGCTTATTGCGCCACCATTTCGCGCTCATCCGCCGGAACTAAATCCCTCCCTGACGACTCTGCTGCATGTCCACGGGAGATACCATGACGGATTCAGACAGACTCGCCGGCAAACGTATCGCCGTGCTCGCCGCCGACGGCTTCGAGCAGGCCGAACTGGAAGCCGGCCTCGCGGCGCTCAGGCACGCCGGCGCCTAGGCCACCCTCCTCGCCCTGCGCCGCGGCCGCATCCGCGGCATGCAGGTGCACCAGTCCGCGGAACTCCTCAAGGTCGACGCGGCCGTCGACACGGCGCGCGCCGCCGACTACGACGGCCTGCTGCTCCCGGGCGGCTACATCGGTCCAGACCTGCTGCGCCAGTCGGCGCCGGCGCGCGACTTCGTGTGCGACTTCCACGCCCTCGGCAAGCCGATCGCCGCGATGTCCCATGCGCCGCTGGTGCTGGTGTCCTGCGGCCTGGCGCGCGGCCGCACGCTGACGGCCTGGCCCGGCATCCGCGACGACCTCGTCAATGCCGGCGCCGCCTGGCTGGACCGGGACGCGGTGCGCGACGGCCTGCTGCTCACCAGCCGCGGCCCGCAGGACGCCGACGCCTTCATCCGCGAGATGCTCGCGCTGTTCGCGGGGGATGCGCCGTCGGCGGCCGCGGCGCCGTCCGGTTCCGATCCGCCGCGCCGGGCGCCGCTGGAGGCGCCCGAGCAGCCGCTGCGCTGGCTGTCCGCCCCCTCGATCGGCACCATGCTGAGCCTGGCCCTGCTGGGCGTGGGCGTGGTGGCGGCGAACCACAGCCGGCGCAAGAAAGAGGACGCGCCGCCCGCGGCGTCCGCCGCCGACGACGGCTAGCGCCCGGCCCATGCCTCGCCCGGAGCAGGAGGCGGCGCGCACGCGCCATCTCCCAGCGTGCGCCAGCGTCCGGATCGTCTATCATGGGTCAGCGTATTATCTGATTCACATGATTGTCCGGATCCCACCCTCCCCATGACCGAATACACGCTCCAGCAAAAAGTCTTCCTGCTCCTCCTCGCCATCATCACCATCGCTTTCGGCTGGATCCTCCTGCCCTATTCCGGCGCCGTGTTCTGGGGCGTCGTGCTGGCCATCCTGTTCGCGCCGATGTACCGCAAATTCGTCGTGCTCACGAAGAACGAGAAAACGGGGGTGGAACGCAAGAACGGTTCCGCGCTGCTCACGCTGCTCGTGATCGTGGTGCTGGTGCTGATCCCCGTGGCCCTGATCAGCGTCTCGCTGGTCCAGCAGGCCGTTGCCGTGTACGCGAAGGTCAGTGCCGGCCACATCGACTTCGGCGCCTACTTCCGCCAGGTCATCGGCGTGCTGCCGGACTGGATGATCGGCCTGCTGGAACGCTTCCAGCTGACCAGCCTCGCGACCATCCAGCAGAAGCTGTCCGCCGTCGCGGCCCAGGCCAGCCAGGTCGTCGGCAAGTACGCGCTGAACTTCGGCAGCATGACGCTCGACTTCCTCGTCAGCCTGACCATCATGCTGTACCTGCTGTTCTTCCTGCTGCGCGACGGCGACAACCTGGCGCGCCGCGTGCGCCAGGCCGTGCCGCTGGGCCGCATGTACAAGCAGCGCCTGTTCGACAACTTCACCACCGTGATCCGCGCCACCGTCAAGGGCAACGTGCTGGTGGCCGCCGCGCAGGGCGCGCTGGGCGGCATCGCGTTCTGGTTCCTCGACGTCCAGGGCCCGCTGCTGTGGGGCGTGGTGATGGCCTTCCTGTCGCTGCTGCCGGCCGTCGGCGCCGCCATCGTGTGGGGCCCCGTCGCCATCTACTTCATGGTCTCCGGCTCGCTGTGGGAAGGCATCGGCCTGATCGTCTACGGCGGCGTCGTCATCGGCCTGGTCGACAACGTGCTGCGCCCCCTGCTCGTCGGCAAGGACACCAAGATGCCCGACTACATCGTGCTGCTGTCCACGCTGGGCGGCATGGCGCTGTTCGGCCTGGACGGCTTCGTCATCGGTCCCGTGGTCGCGGCGCTGTTCATCGCCGCCTGGGACCTGTTCGCCTCGGCGCCAGAATTTCACACGGACTGAGCATCCATGCACCACGGATGAGCTGGGTTTGCTCATCCGTGGTGCGATTCTCGCGCGCATAACCAAACCTGTTGTACTTATGAGACGAAGTAATTGGTGCTCTGGGACTAATTGATTAGGATTCATTTTTTCCCAGGGGAGCACTTACTTGAAACTGACACCGATTCGCCAGGCGATCCTGCTTGGCCTGACCGGCGCCGCGGCGTTCGCTCTCGCGCCAAGCGCCACCGCCCAGACCCAGGCCGTCACGCCGGCCAGCGCCGCCCAGGATGGCGGCATGCAGAGCGTGAACATCGTCGGCTCGCGCCGCGTGGGCAACAACTCGGCCACCGACACCGTCGTCCCGGTCGACTACATCCCGATGACCAAGGTCACCGAACAAGGCGGCCAGTTCGACCTGGCGCAGACGCTGACCAATATCTCGCCGTCGTTCAACTCGACCCGCCAGAGCGGCGCCGACGGCGCCGACCTGGTCGACTCCGCCGCCCTGCGCGGCCTCGGCTCGGACCAGACGCTGGTGCTGATCAACGGCAAGCGCCGCCACACGACGGCGCTGGTGAACCTGTTCGGCGCGCGCAACCGCGGCAACACGGGCACCGACATGAATGCGATCCCGCTGATGGCGATCAGCAACGTGCAGGTGCTGCGCGACGGCGCGGCGGCGCAGTACGGTTCCGATGCGATCGCCGGCGTGATGGACATCCAGCTCAAGAAGACGCTCGGCTGCGAATCCGTGCTCGGCGCCGGCCAGTACACGGAAGGCGACGGCACCAACTGGCTCGCCTCGGCGTATTGCGGCGTGGCCGTCGGCGGCGGCGTGCTGGGCATCACCGGCGAATACCTGGACCGCGGCCGCTCGAACCGTGCCGAGGAAGGCAACCCGCGCATCATCGGCGACTCCAAGGTCAAGAACAAGACGGTCTACCTGAACGGCGAATTCCCCCTCGGCCCGGGCAAGCTGTACCTGACCGCCGGCGCCCAGGACCGCGATGCCTCCTCGGCCGCCTTCGCCCGCGGCGGCGTCGGCTCCGACGACATCCCGTCGCGCAACTCGGAGGCGATGTACCCGAACGGCTTCGTGCCCTTCATCGACGCCGACGTCGACGACCGCTACGGCACCATCGGCTACCGCACCCGCCTGGGCGAATGGGCCAGCGACTTCTCGCAGACCTACGGCTACAACCGCATGCGCTACACGACGGCGCATACGCTGAATGCCTCGATCGCCAACCTGGACCTGATCAACGGCGGCCGCGGCATCAGCCCCTCGCAGTTCAATGCCGGCGGCTTCGCCTTCCGCCAGCTGACCACCAACGCCGACTTCAGCCGCTTCTACGACGGCGTGCTGGGCGGCCTGAACGCGGCCTTCGGCTTCGAGTACCGCGCCGAGAACTACAAGATCTTCGCCGGCGAACCGGGCTCCTACATCGACGCCGACGGCGTCGGCTTCGGCGGCAATGCCGGCAGCCAGGGCTTCCCGGGCTTCCAGCCGGGCGACGCCACCGACCGCAACCGCCACAGCAGCGCCGCCTACCTCGACTTCGAGGCCGACGTGGCGCCGCGCACCAAGCTGCAGGCCGCCGTGCGCTACGAGCATTATTCCGACTTCGGCTCGACCACCACCGGCAAGCTGGCCGGCTCGTACAAGCCGACCGATGACATCCTGCTGCGCGCCTCGGCCAGCACGGGCTTCCGCGCGCCGTCGCTGCAGCAGGTGTTCTTCTCCTCGACCTTCACCGACTTCGTCAGCGGCGTGCCGCTGGACGTGGTGCTGGCGCCGAACGGCGGCACCGTCGCCAACGCGGCCGGCATTCCGAAGCTGAAGGAAGAAAAGTCGAAGAGCTTCACGCTGGGCGCGACCTGGACCCCGACGTCGTCGGTCTCCGTCACGGCCGACCTGTACCAGATCGCGATCGACGACCGCATCGTGCTGTCGGGCCGCTTCGATGCCGACAACTACCCGGCGCTGGGCGCGATCCTGCAGAACCTGGGCGTGGGCCAGGCCCAGTTCTTCGTCAACTCGGTCGACACCCGCACCCGCGGCCTGGACCTGACGGCATCGCACCGCATGCAGCTGGGCGCCGGCAAGCTGAACACCTTCCTCGCCGCCAACTTCAGCAAGACCGAAGTGACGGGCGTGCATGCGCCGTCCGCGCTGGCCGGCTACGAAGACGTGCTGCTGTCCGAGCGCGAGCGCCTGTTCATCGAGGAAGGCGGCCCGCGCCGCAAGGTCACGCTGGACTTCGACTACATCCTGGGCCAGCTGGAAACGGACTTCCGCATCGTGAACTACGGTCCGCAGACCCTGGGCACGTTCTCGGGCCCGCCGGTGCCGAACCAGCACTACAAGTCGAAGACCTCGGCCGACCTGGCCTTTACCTGGGCCTTCAGCGACAAGACCAAGCTGACGGTGGGCGGCACGAATATCTTCAACGTGCATCCGACCGAACAGGATCCGAACGAAACCGATAACGGCTTCAAGTACGAAAGCGTGCAGTTCGGCCTGAATGGCGCGGCGTATTTTGCGCGCTTGTCGCACAAATTCTAAACCAGCCGCTGTATTCAAACACGTCGTCCCCGCGCAGGCGGGGATCCAATTTCTCGAGCGCTGTCGCTGCGCTCGCAAAATTGGGTCCCTGCCTTCGCAGGGACGACGTTTTTATTGCTGGGTTATCCTCGAAAACTTTATTGTTGAGCTGAACATTCCATATCTTGCAGGCATCGTCACCCTATTGCACTGCAACGTGAAATCACGATATTGCAGGATGTGCTATTTTTGGATTCGCTGATGCATAAAGGCCAAGGCCGATGTGGAGGAATCCGAAATGAGCTTGTCCAAAGAAACGCTGCTTGCCGAACCGCCTGTAGAGCGTTCCTTTTCTATCGGGGAAATGACGGAACACGCCATGCAGGCGAAGCGGGTCATGGATACCATGCCATTGCTGTCGCTGGTCGTCCCCTTCTATAACGAGGAAGAAATGATCGCGCATTTCTTTGCGCGGGTCATTCCCGAACTCGAAGCCATTCCGAATATCCGTTTCGAGATCCTGTGCGTCAACGACGGCAGCCGCGACCGCACGCTGGAATGCCTGGTCTCGTTTTCCCAGGGCGATGCGCGCGTGCGCGTGATCGACCTGACCCGTAATTTCGGCAAGGAAGCGGCGCTCACGGCCGCCATTTTCGAGGCGCGCGGCGACCTGATCGTGCCGTTCGACGCCGATTTGCAGGATCCGCCGGAAGTGATCGGCAAACTCGTCGACAAGTGGCGCGAAGGATATGAAGTGGTGCTGGCCAAGCGTGCCGACCGCGAATCCGATTCCGCCCTCAAGAAATGGACGGCCCTGCTGTTCTACCGCATCCACAACGAAGTGTCGGACGTGCCGATTCCGGAAAACGTGGGCGACTTCCGCCTGTTCACCCGCAGCGTCTGCGATGCATTGAAGACGCTGCCGGAATCCTGCCGCTTCATGAAAGGCCTGTTCGCCTGGGTCGGTTATAAAACGGCCGTGGTCGAATACAAGCGCGAAGCGCGCGCGGCCGGCACCACCAAATTCTCCGGCTGGAAGCTGTGGAATTTCGCACTCGAGGGCATTACCAGTTTCAGCACGCTGCCGCTGCGCATCTGGACCTACCTGGGCGTCTCCGTCGCCATTTTCGCCATGACCCGTGCGATCTGGCTCGTCGTGCGCACCATGATCTACGGCGTCGACGTACCCGGCTATGCGTCGCTGGCCACCGCGATCCTGCTGCTGGGCGGCATCCAGCTGATCGGCATCGGCGTGCTGGGCGAATACGTCGGCCGCATCTATCTCGAATCGAAGGGCCGCCCCGTGTACCTGGTGCGCAAGCGCTACGAAAGGACGGCGGCGCATGCGTGACGGCGCGGCGCTCAAGCGCTTCCTGCTCAGTCGTTTCCTGCTATACGCCGTCGTCGGCGCGGCGGGCACGGCCGCCCACTATGCCTTCCTGCTGACGGCCGTGTCGATGGGCGCGATGGCGCCGGTACCGGCCTCGGTGCTGGGTGCCGTCGTCGGCGCCGTCGTGAACTTCGTGCTGAACGCGGCCGTGACGTTCCGGAGTCAGGGCAGCCACTTCGACTGGGGCACGGCCGCGCGCTTCTTCGCCACCGCGGGCCTGGCCGCCCTCGCCAACGGCGCCCTGATGGCCGTGCTGGTCGACGGCCTGCGCCTGGACTACCGCCTGGCCCAGCTGATGGTGACGGCCATCCTGATGTGCGCGACCTATGTGATCAACTCCATGTGGACTTTCCGTGTCAGCAAAGCTCGCCAATCCCACTGATGCAACGGCCGCCGGCCTCGGCGCCCACCGCAGCGTCGACCGTCCCGCCCCCTTGACCGCCGCGCGCTTCTGGACGCTGTGCGCGCTCGTGACCCTGTTCGCGCTGGCGCTGCGCCTGCCCACGCTGGCCAGCCGCTCGCTGTGGCTGGACGAGACCTACAGCGCCTGGTTTGCCGCCGTGCCCCTGCACGAACTCTGGACCAGCGTGCCGCTGTACGAGACCCATCCGCCGTTCTACTACACGCTGCTCAAGGGCTGGACCGCGCTGTTCGGCACGGGCGAGGTGGCGATGCGCAGCATGTCCGTCCTCGCCAGCGTGCTGACGGTGTTCCTGCTGCCCGCCTGCGCGCGCCTGGCGCGGCTGGGTGCGCGCGCCGAACGCGTGGCCCTGCTCGCGGCCCTGTTCCTGGCCACGAACGCCTACAGCATCAATTTCGCCCAGCAGGCGCGTCCCTACGGCATCCAGGCGCTGAGCGGCTCGCTGGCCGTGTTCTTCTCGGCGATGCTCGTCCTCGAGTTCGTCCGGCCCTCGGGCCGCCTGCGCACCTGGACGATCGGCCTGGCACTGTCCACGGGCGTGACGATGTGGCTGCACAACACGGGCGTGTTCGCCGCCCTCGGCATCTGGACGGGCATGGTCGTCGCCCTGCTGCTGTGCACGTCCGGGCCGCGCCGCACGCAGGTGCTGGCCGTGGGCCTGGCCGGCATCGGCGCGCTGCTCGTGTGGTCGCCGTTCGTGCCGATGCTGATGAAGCAGAGCGCGGCCATGGCCAAGCTGAGCTACTGGATCCAGTTCAAGCCGTCCAACACGATCGCCGCGTGGAGCGTGATCAGCGGCGCGCCGATCATGCATTATCCCGTCGCGCTGCTCGTGCTGGCCGGCTTTGCCTGGCTGTGGAAGCACGCGCGCGCCCACTTCTGGCACCTGGGCTGCGTGCTGGCGCTGCCGATCCTGGCCCTGGCCGCCTACAGCTTCCTGCTCAAGCCCGTGTTCCTGTCGCGCCTGTTCGAGTGGCTGGCCCCGCTGGGCATGGTATTGCTGGCGCTCGGCATCCACGCCTTGCGCCCGCGCTGGCGCCTGCCGGCCATCGCCGTCATCCTCGCGCTGTCCGCCTATTCGGTCGTCAACTTCTACCGTTCGCAGACGGAGAACTGGCGCGAGACGCTGGCCCAGCTGCGGCAGGAGAGCCGTCCCGGCGACCTGGTGCTCGCCTTCCCGAACGAGATCCAGATGCCCGTGGCCTACTACATGAAGCCGGGCACGGGGCCGGCCGTGACCTACCTGCCCGGCCCCTTCCCCGCGCTGGGACTGGAACGCACCTACACGGGCAACTCGGGCGCGCCGAACATCGCGCCGGAAGACGCCGCCCGCGTGCGTGCGCTCGCAGAAGGCCACCGGCGCGTCTGGCTGGTCGAGCGCCTGGCGAACCTGTACGACCCGGACGATATCGTCATGAAGGAACTGGGCAGCCGCTACCGGCTCGTCAAGAAGATCGACGGCATCGGCGCGGTGATCCGGCTGTACGAATTGCCGTAAGCGCCGTGACGGTGTGCATGCAATGGTGGGCATGTGATGCCCACCCTACGTTCAATGTCGACGGTAATGCCGGACATGGGTAGGGTGGACATCACATGCCCACCATTCACACCGGGAACGTGACTGTCACTTCGAGGCCGCCCAAACGCGCGGATTCGCCGAGCGCCAAGGCCGCCCCGTGCTGCTGCGCGATCGACTTGATGATGGCCAGGCCCAGTCCGCTGCCGGCCGCGTCGCTGCCCGGCACGCGGTAGAAGCGGTCGAACACGCGCTCGCGTTCTTCGGGCGGAATGCCAGGCCCGCTGTCCTCCACCGTCAGGCGCACGGCGCCCTTGTCGGCCACGACGGACACGTCGACCGTGCCGCCGTTGGGCGTGTACTTGATGGCGTTGTCGACCAGGTTCCTCGCCAGGATCATCAAGGCGTCCGGCTGGCCCTGGATGTCGGCACTGTCGGCGCGCTGCAGGCCCAGGTCGATGCTGCGCGCCTGCGCCAGGCCCGCCAGGTCG
This sequence comes from Massilia paldalensis, assembly GCF_044901715.1. Lineage (NCBI taxonomy): Bacteria > Pseudomonadati > Pseudomonadota > Betaproteobacteria > Burkholderiales > Oxalobacteraceae > Massilia > Massilia paldalensis. The sequence continues at coordinate 313,226 of NZ_JBJCIU010000001.1, read as the reverse complement.
GCCACGGCGCGCTTGGCCACGCCGGCCAGGTCGACGGCCTGGTGCGGCGTCGCGCTCGCCTCCTGGCGCGCCAGCACCAGCAGCTGCTCGACCAGGCGCGTGGCGCGCTCGATGCCGGCGCCCAGGCGGCCGATGGCGACGCGGCGCGCCTCCGGATTGTCGTTGGCGCGCTCCAGGCTCTGCACCTGCAGCTTCAGGGCGGCGAGCGGCGTGCGCAGCTCGTGGGCGGCGTCGCCGACGAAGTGCTGCTGGGCGTCGAACGCCGTGCGCACGCGGCCGAACAGCAGGTTCAATTCGTGCACCAGCGGGCGCACCTCGTCCGGCAGGCCGGCCTCGGAAACGGGCGACAGATCATCGGCCTGGCGCGATGCGACCTGCTTGCGCACGCGCGCCACCGGTTCCAGCGAACCGCTGACGACCCACCACACGACCAGCATCAGGATCGGCATCATGACGGCGATCGGCCCCAGCGTGCGCAGGGCCAGGTTGCTGGCCATGCTGCGCCGCACAGCCAGGTCCTGGGCCACCTGCACGGTCTGGCTATTGGCCTGGATCGAGAAGATGCGGTAGGTCGTGCCGTTGGCCCGCACATTGGAAAATCCCAGCACGGCGCGTTGCGGCAGGCGCGCGTGCGAGACGCTCTTGAACACCTGCACGCCGTCCGGCGACCACACCTGCACGACGAGGTCGTCGTTGCCGGCGACGGGCGTCTCGACGTTGGCGGTTTCCTCGGTGCTGGTGAGCGGGATGCGCGAGCGCAGCGACAGCGCCATCTGCTGCATGTGGTAGTCGAAGATCTGGTCGGCATCCTGCAGCGCGGTGCGGTAGGCGATGAAGGCCTGGGCGACGGCGGCGATGGTGATCGCCGCCAGCAGGAACCACAGCAGGCGCCCGCGCAGCGAGTGCGTCACTTTCATCCTCATACCCGCTTCATGCTTTCGGAACCATATAGCCCACGCCGCGCACGTTCTGGATGAGGTCGCTGCCGAGCTTCTTGCGCAGGCCGTGGATATAGACTTCCACGGCATTGCTGCTGACCTCGTCGCGCCAGCTGTACAGCTTTTCCTCGAGCTGGGCGCGCGACAGCACGGCGCCCGGACGCGCCACCAGCGCTTCCAGCACGGCCCATTCGCGCGCCGACAGCACGATCGGCTGGCCGTCGACCAGCACCTCGCGCGTGGCGGGATTGACGGAGATGTTCTTGTATTCGAAGATGGGTTCGGCCCTGCCCGCGGCACGGCGCAGCAGCGCGCGGATGCGCGCCAGCAGCTCGTCGAGGTCGTAGGGTTTCAGGACGTAGTCGTCGGCACCGGCATCGAGGCCGGCGATGCGCTGGGCGACGGCGTCGCGCGCCGTGGCGACCAGCACCGGGGTGCGGTCCTTGCGCGAGCGCATCGAGCGCAGGACTTCGAGGCCGTCCTTGCGCGGCAGGCCCAGGTCGAGCACCACCAGGTCGTAGTTCTGGTTCTGCATCAGGGCCGTGTCGGCCATCTCGCCGTCCTTGACCCAGTCGACGGCGTAGTGCTCGGCCCTGAGCAGGTCGAGCACTACTTCGCCGATCATCGTATCGTCTTCCACCAGCAGCAGCCGCATCAAATCCCCCGATTCTCAGAAACCATGCGGATGAAAGACATACGCTGCCTTAACCGATCCGCACGGGAATGAAGATTTTGTCATCCCCGCGCTGGATCAGCAAGGCCACGGACTTGGTGGACTTGCTCACCACGTCGCGTACCTGCGCCACCGAGTTCACCGCCCTGCCGTTCACGGACAGCAGCACGTCGCCCGGCTGCACGCCGGCGGCTTCGGCCGCGCCGCCCGCATCCTCGATCACGAGGCCGGCCGTGATGCCGGACTGGCGGCGTTCGAGCGGTTCCAGCGGACGCAGGGCCAGGCCCAGCTTGGCGCCGCCGGTGGTGCTGGCCAGGTTGTCGCCGTCCGCCACGTCGGGCTTGTCGTTGGCATTGGCCAGCGTGGCGTTCAGCTGCACGATCTTGCCTTCGCGCCAGACTTCGAGCGCGACCTTCTCGCCCGGCTTGGCGATCGAGACGATGCCCGTCAGGTCGCCGCCGGCCACGATCGGCTGGCCGTTGAGCTTGCGGATGATGTCGCCCGACTTCAGGCCGGCCTTGTCGGCCGCGCTGCCGCGCTCGACGGTCGCGACCAGCGCGCCGTCCGGCGAATCGAGCTTGAACGAATCCGCGAAGCTCTGGTTGACGTCCTGCACGGACACGCCCAGCTTGGCGTGCTGCACCTTGCCGGTGGCGACGATCTGGTCCTTGATGCGCACCGCGACGTCGATCGGGATCGCGAACGACAGGCCCTGGTAGCCGCCCGTCTGGCTGTAGATCTGCGAGTTGATGCCGACCACCTCGCCGCGCGTGTTGAACAGCGGACCGCCCGAGTTGCCGGGGTTGACGGCCACGTCGGTCTGGATGAACGGCACCGAGTCGTTCGGCAGCGTGCGTCCCTTGGCGCTGACCACGCCGGCCGTCACGGTCGATTCCAGGCCGTAGGGCGAGCCGATCGCCAGCACCCATTCGCCCACCTGCAGGTTGCGCGTGTTACCCAGCGGGACCACGGGCAGGTTCTTGGCATCGATCTTCAGCACGGCGACGTCGGTCTTCGTATCCGAGCCCAGGACTTTCGCGCGGTATTCGCGGCGGTCCTTCAGCTTGACCGTGACTTCCGATGCATCGCGCACCACGTGCGCGTTGGTGAGGATGACGCCGTCCGGGCTCACGATGAAGCCCGATCCGGCGCCGTAGACGACTTCCCCGCGACCGCCGCCGCGCGGTTGCTGCGGCTGCTGGAAGCGGCGGAAGAATTCGAAGAACGGATCGTCCTCGTCGAACTGCGGCATCTGGCGCTGCGACACCTTGGTGGTGCCGACCACGCGGATGTTCACGACGGCCGCGCCGTTGTGCGAGACGATCTGGGTAAAGTCGGGCAGCGCCGCGGCGGGCGAGTTGCCCGCGACCGGTGCCGGCGCGGCCGGTACCGGCGCGGGAGCGGCGGCGGTGGCGGCGGGCGCGCGGGCGGCTGCCTCGGCGGCGGCGACTGCGTTATTGTGATTGACTGCGACCGCGCCGACCGCTCCGCCAATGACGCCGGCCGCGCACAGCGCCAGCGTGAGACGTTTTGCGGTGATGGCAGTGGCACCTTGGTTTTGCATGGACGACTCCTGGATTGGAAAAAGTGGTTCGATGAAGCTGTTTTGGTAGGAAGTAGTGTGGCCCAGCAGTCTTAGATCATCCTTAAGTTTTTTCGGCCCGAAATTAGGCCAGGCTTAAGGTAGCGTGGGTCATCGATGCCGGGCGCACCAATGACGTGCCCGCTATGCGTTTCCGCTGCCGCAAATAAAAAAGGCGCCGCAGCGCCTCTTGTGTTGGTGGGCACGTGGTGCCCACCCTACGATTACCTACCGATTACGCGGCTTGCTGCTGGCCCGGTTGCTCCAGCACTTGCACGTTGTCGGTATTGCCGTTGGCGTCCGCGATCGCAATCTTGCGCGGCTTGAACGCTTCGGGCACTTCACGCACCAGTTCGATGGTCAGCATGCCGTTGTCGAAGCCGGCGCTGACGACCTTCACGTGGTTGGCCAGCTGGAAGCGCTGTTCGAAATCACGCGAGGCGATACCGCGGTGCAGGAAGGTACGTTGCTGCTCGTCCTTGTTCTTGCGGCCCGTGACGTGCAGGGTGTCGCGCTCGGCAACGATATCGATCTCGTTGCGGGTGAAGCCGGCGAGTGCCATCACGATGCGGTATTTGTCTTCCGAGACCAGCTCGATGTTGTACGGCGGGTAGCTCGGGGCCGATTCGGCGCGCTGCTCGAGCATGTTGACCAGGCGGTCGAAGCCGATGGCGGAACGGTACAGGGGGGTCAGATCGAAAGTACGCATGGTAAGTATCCTTTAAAAATTCAAGCGATAAGTTTCCGGACCTCATCGTGAGCATCCGTTGAGTCCAATCTAATGTCCCGCCAGGGCGTTTTCAAGACATACGAAATATGGTTTTTATGCCCCGTGAATGAATTTTATTTGCATCGCTGCACCTTGGAAATTCCTTTGATTTTCGTCCAATAACCCCGTGCTACACTGGCCCGTTTCACCGTTTCCCTCGTCCCCACAGGTATCGCCATGACCGACCGTACTCCACAGCGCCTCAAGACGCTGGCCACGCGTTCCGCCTCCACCGTTGCCCTCGCCATCGCACTGGCCTTCCCGGCCCATGCCGACGTCCCGGCCCCCGTCGACCAGCCCTACCCCGGCACCATCGTGCTGAACGTCGATGCGACCAACCTGTCGCAGCAGATCTTCCGCATGCACATGACGATTCCCGTCAAGCCGGGCCCGCTGACGCTGCTGTATCCGCAATGGCTGCCGGCCAACCACGGTCCGAACGGCCCGATCACCCAGCTGGCCGGCCTGAAGTTCACGGCCAACGGCAAGCCGGTCGAGTGGACGCGCGACCCGGTGCAGGTGTTCGCCTTCCACGTCACCGTGCCGGAAGGCGCGACCACGCTGGAAGCGGAGTACCAGTACCTGTCGCCGCTGGACACGAGCCAGGGCCGCATCACGATGACCGACGACATCCTCGGCGTGCAATGGCCGTCGGTGACGCTGTACCCGGCCGGCTACGTGGCGCGCCGCATCACCGTGCAGCCGAACCTGAAGCTGCCCGCCGGCTGGAAGTACGCCAGCGCGCTCGAGACCCAGGACCGCCAGGGCGACGACGTGCACTTCAAGCCGCACGACCTGGAAACGCTGATCGATTCGCCCCTGTTCGCGGGACGCTATGCAAAAACGTTCGACCTCGACCCGGGCGGCAAGGTGCCGGTGCGCCTGAACGTCTTCGCCGACACCCCGGAAAGCCTGGACGCCAAGCCGGAGCAGATCGCCGCCCACCGCGCGCTGGTCCAGCAAGCGTATAAACTGTTTGGCTCGTACCACTACAACCACTACGATTTCCTGTTCGCGCTGTCGGACGAATTCGGCGGCATCGGCCGCGAGCACCACCAGTCGAGCGAGAACGGCGTCAAGCCGGGCTACTTCACCGACTGGGCCAAGAGCGAAGCGGGCCGCGACCTGCTGCCGCACGAGTACACCCACTCGTGGGACGGCAAGTTCCGCCGCCCGGCCGGCCAGAACGTCCCCAACTTCAACACGCCGCTGCAGAACGAGCTGCTGTGGGTCTACGAAGGCCAGACCCAGTACTGGGGCAATGTGCTGGCCGCCCGTTCGGGCCTGGTCTCGGCCGCCGGCGCGCGCGATGCGCTGGCCGCCACCGCCGCGCGCTACGACAACGTCGCCGGCCGCGCCTGGCGCGCCGTGCAGGACACGGTCAACGACCCGATCCTGAACGCGCGCCGCCCGCTCGGCTGGGCCAACTGGCAGTGCAGCGAGGACTATTATTCGGAAGGCCAGCTGATCTGGCTGGACGTCGACACCCGCATCCGCGAACTGTCCGGCGACAAGCGCTCGCTGAACGACTTCGCGCGCGCCTTCTACGGCATCAAGGACGGCAGCTTCCTGCCCGAGTTCTACACCTTCGAGGACGTGGTCGCGGCCCTGAACAAGGTCCAGCCCTACGACTGGGCAACGTTCCTGCGTTCCAAGCTGGACGGCCACGGTCCGGGCGCCCCGCTCGACGGCCTGGCGCGCGCCGGCTGGAAGCTGGTCTACACCGACACCCCGACGGACCTGATCAAGGGCGCCGACGACCGCAACAAGGTGACGGACCTGAGCTACTCGCTGGGCTTCACCGTGACGGCCGACGGCGGCATCCGCAGCGTGATCTGGGACGGCGTCGGTTTCCGCGCCGGCCTGGCCGCCAACTCGACCATCGTCGCCGTCAACAACCGCGGCTACAAGGCGGACCTGCTGAAGAAGGCGATCAGGGAAGCCAAGGACGGCAAGCCGATCGAGCTGCTGGTCAAGAAGGGCAACGTGCTGCGCACCGTGTCGCTCGACTACCGCGGCGGCCTGCGCTATCCGCGCCTGGAACGCATCCCGGGCACCAAGGATCGCCTGGACGGCATCTACTCGGCGTTGAAGTAAGCCTGTCGCCGACTGGCGGCACCGAACGTCGCCCCTGCGCAGGCAGGGGCCCGATGTCCTCTGCCGCACGCGACATCAGGCCCCTGCCTGCGCAGGGGCGACGGTCTTTCTGTCGGAAGAAACTCAGTCGGATGGCCCCTGGCCCGGCTGCCCCTGCATGATGGCCTCCAGCTCCGCCGCGATCTGCTGCGCCAGCAGGTGGATGTGGTAGCCGTCGACGAAGCCGTGGTGCGCCTGCACCGAGAACGGCAATTGCAGCTGGCCGTTCGCCGCATCGCGGAACCGTCCCCATGCCAGCGACGGGATGTCGGGCACGGCCAGTGTCGTCGTCGGATGCTGGATCGACGTGAAGTCCAGCCACGGGATGCAGGTGACGAATACCTGCTCCTTCGCTTCGCGCGGCAGCATGGTGCGGTATTTCAGGTTCAGCTCCGTCATGGCCGACGCCTTGGCGCCGGCCGCGCGGCCGCGCGCGACGAATTCGCGCACGTCGTCGCTCCAGTCGAACTGGGCGAAATTCAGGTCGCCGTGCTGGTTCATGACGGTGAAGGACGGCACCAGGCGTTCGATCTCGATCACCTCCCCGTCCAGGATGCGGTAGCGGAAATTCTCGATCTTCAGTACGGCGCGCAGCACGGCGCACAGCATCACGTGGAAGACCGCCAGCCCCTGCTCCTTGCACCAGGGCCGGAAGTCCGGCAGCGCCATCGTGAAGCAGATATTGACCGCCGGGCTGTCCATGCGGTCGAACAGGTCGAAGCGGTCGCGCCGCCGTTCAAAGTGCTGCATCATGCTCCTCCTTCAATGGGGCGGCATTGTCGCATATTGCCGCTTGTTGTCGGCGCTTGGCCGGCATGAGAGGATGGTTTCCTGTCCATGGAAGGAGAAATTCGTCGATGCTGATCCGTCCCACCGAAGCCGCCGACTGGCAAGCCCTGAAAGCCATCCGCCTGGCCGCCCTGCGCGACGCCCCCACCGCATTCGGCGTGCGCCACCAGCAGGCGGCGGCCAACGACGACGCGCATTGGCAGGATCGCGCGGCCGGCCGGGCGTCGTCGCGCTTCTGGCTGGCCATCGAGGGAGATGAAGCGGTGGGACTGGCGGGCGGCGTGGTCGATGCCCTGGGCCGCTACAACCTGATCGCCATGTGGGTGGCGCCGGGCCATCGCGGATCGGATGCGGCGCGGCGCCTGGTCGACGCGGTCAAGGCGCATGCGGTCGCGGGCGGCCACGCGCGCGTGGTGCTGGACGTGGCGCCGGACAACGTGCGCGCCGTCCGGTTCTACGAGCGTCAGGGCTTTGCGTTCCTGGATGAATGGGAGCCGCTGGAAAGCCACCCGCATATCCAGGTGCAGCGCATGGCGTGGCAGGCCTATGCCAGGTAGCGCGCGCTCCAGGCCGCGATGATGCCGGCCACGTAGGCGCCATCCTCGCGGCCCGTGATCAGGTGGTCGATGCCGTCCAGCGAAATGAAGCTCTTCGGGTGCTGCGCCAGTTCGAAGATGCGGCTCGCATTGTCCATGCTGACCGTATCGTCCTGGGGCGCGTGCATCACGAGCAGCGCGCGTCCGAGGTTGGCGATGTGCTCGTGGATCTTGTGCTGGGCCGCATCCTCGACGAAGTGGCGGCGGATGTTGAAGTTGCGGCCGGCCAGGCGCACGCGCGCCTCGCCCAGCTTGGTGATCGTGTCGAGGTGCTCGGACAGCAGGTTGTCGACGACGTAGTGCGGATCGCTGGGCGCGGCGATCGTGACGACGGCCTGCGCTTCGGGCACGCGGTGGGCGGCGGCCAGCACGGCGGCGCCGCCCAGGCTGTGGCCGATCAGGAGTTTCGGCGCGGCGAACTTCGCGCGCAGGAAGTCGGCCGCCGTGACCAGGTCCTGGACGTTGGACGAGAAATTGGTATCGGCGAAATCGCCCGCGCTGGCGCCCAGCCCGGCGAAGTCGAAGCGCAGCACGGCCACGCCGTGGGCGGCCAGGCCTTGGGCGACGCGGGTCGCGGCCAGCACGTCCTTGCTGCAGGTGAAGCAGTGGGCGAAGATGCCGTAGGCGCGCGGGGTGCCGTCCGGCGCGTCCAGCTTGGCGGAGATTTTCCCGTGCGGGCCGGGGAAGTCGATGCGTTCGGTGAGCATGGGTCCTCTGGTACGATTGCTTGGCGATGATGCCGCTATGCTAACGCGTTTGGCGGACTTTGGCCGCCGGCCGTCCGAAAGGGTCATGCAGAGCCGGAGGAAAGGAATGTCGATGACGATGTTGCAGCATGCCGCAGCCCCTGCCCCATTGCCCCCGCCCTGCTGTGGGACTGGCTCGCCGGCCGTTCGCTGGCGCGCGGCCGGGCTGGCTTGCGGGCGCGGCGGCGCGACGAGCTTGGGCCCCTGCCTTCGCGGGGTCGACGGTCTCGCTGCCAGCGAAAGAAATCAGCCAGACACCCCTAGCCGAACAGCCCGTGCAGGAACCAGCGCGGCTCCCCGTCGTCGCTGCCCAGGCGCTCGCGGTACACCCAGTACAGCGTGTGGTCCTGCCCTTCGGCGATGAAGTAGTCGCGCGTCTGCGGGCCGTTCCACCAGCCCGCCTCGATGCGTTCCGGCGTCGATGCCATCTTCAGGGGCGAGCCGTAGAACGGCCGGTGGTCGCGCATCAGCAGGGCGATCGGCTTGGCCAGCAGCCAGGTCGGACGCGGCAGGCTCATCACGTCGGGCGGCATGCGCGCGTTGCGTGCCGCTTCCCTCACCTTCTGCTGCACCGGCACCCAGGCGTTCGCTGCCTCGGGCCGGTAGTCGGCGTTCGGCAGCGGCTGCAGCACATTGTCCGGGCCCAGGCGCGCCACCAGCAGTTCCAGCATGCGCATGCGGTCTTCCTCGGTGCCGCCCGGCTCGGGGAAGAGCGACGCGTTCGGCGGCGCCATCGGCTGCACCTGCTGCGCCTCCAGCCCGAGGCCGATCACGGGCGCGTCCAGCACCAGCTTGGCCAGCCGCTCCCGCAGCAGGCGGATCAAGTGCTCGTCGCGCCAGGCCGGTTCGGCCAGCGCCACCTCCACGCAGGTGGGCGGACGCGCCACCCGCCCGCGCTCGTGCTCCAGCTTCAGGGTGATGCGTTCCACCGCAAGCTGGCGCGCGCACAGCCAGCCCGTCAGTTGCAGCAGCAGGCGCTTGCTGCCCTCCAGCAGCAATTCGGCATCGTCGATACGGTCGAATAATTCCAGGCGCGCGTCGAACGTCTCGGGCGGCGCGATCCATTCGTGCAGCTCGGGAGAGAGGCCATAGGCGGCATCGACGAGGTCGAGCAGTTCGCGCCCGCAGCGGCGTTGCAGGCCGGGGCGCGGCAGCCTGCGCAATTCTCCCAGCGTGGCGCAGCCGATGCCCTCGAACCAGGAGGCATAGGGCCGCGCGGGCGGGGCCAGCAGCAGGGCCTGGCGGTCGAGGCGGCGCAGCAGCGACGCCATCTTGAGCACGCGTCCCGCCCTCGCCCGTGCCAGCAGCCAGGCGCCGCGCGCCGTGGGGGCGCAGGCCAGCGAGGCGGAAAAACCCAGTGCCTTCACGTTGGCAGACACGCGCCGGCACAGCGCGCGCACGCCGCCGAACAGGCGCAGGCTGGCGCCGACGTCCATCAACAGGGTCGACTCCTCGCTTTCCGCCACCTGCGGCGTGTACTGCAACAGCGCCATGGCCACCGCGTTGCGCGCTTCCGCTTCCAGCAACGGGGCGCGTTCGTGCAGCCGGGCATCGGGCAGCAGCATCAGCACGCCGCCGCGGCGCATGCCGGTGCGGATGCCGCCCGCCTGGGCAAGGGTCGACGCCACCAGCACGCGCTCCTGTTCGAGCACGACGCTGCCGGCGTCAGTGGACCAGCTCGGAGCGAAGACCTCGAGCGGCAACCGGGGCAGGTGCAGACCGATCCAGAGACGCATGGCGTTGTTGCAGGTAAGTGGTGAGGGGCAAGGGCAAGCCCAGGGGCAGGAACAGCGGCGCATCGCGCTGCGGTCCGCGGCGTTTGACGAAGTCGATCTCGATGCCGCCCGCCTGCGGCCGCAAGGCCAGGCGCAGCGGCGCCGGCGACGCGTCGTGGCCGGCAGTCAGCGGACGCATCATGAAGAACAGGGTCTCTCCGGCTTGCGCGGCCAGGTGCAGCCGGCGCAGGTTCTCGCCGCGCAGGTGCTGGCTCTGCCAGAACAGCAGCGCCCCGCAACTGCCGCTGCGCAGCACCTGTTCGGCCGCCCACAGGGTATCGGCCGTGCGGCTGGTGCGCAGCCAGATCAGTTGCGAGGGCGGCACCCCCAGCGCCGCCAGCGCCAGCGCCTGCGGCGGATGCGGCGGCTGCAGCAGCACGATGCGGCGCGCGGCGACTTGCTCCAGCGCCGGACGCAGCAGCCGCATTTCGCCGATGCCGGGCTGCTGCAGCATCAGGTCGATGAGCGTTCCCGTCGGCCAGCCGCCGCCGGGCAACTGGGACGACAACAAGGGGTGGCCGGTATCGATGCAGTGCGTACTGGCACGCGCGAGCTGCGAGGCGAGCCAGAGCGACGGATGCAAGGATTCCGGCGCCGCAGATGTTGAGTCTGAGCAATTCATGTTTGATGCAGAGAAATACTGTATAAACATACAGTACTAGTCTCATCAGGTTTTGGCAAGGTTTATCTTTTGGTATGCCGCAAAACGGGATGCAAAGTAGCCGGCCGGCTGTCGCTTGACAGCGCGCACACTTAATTCATATAGTGTTATATACCGTGTTATGTAATTAGCGAGGACAAGCCATGACCGATCTGTTGAGAGAGCTGGGCCCCACTTTCCTGGGCAGCAGGCTGAAGCGCCTGGGCGAACGCATGCAGGCGGGCGCCGCCAAGGTCGCCGCCGATGCCGGCCTGCCGGTGCAGCCGGCCCACATGCCCCTGCTGACGGCGCTGGAAGCGCAGCCGCTGACCGTCGGCCAGCTGGCGCAGGCCATCGGCGTCAGCCAGCCCGGCATCACGCGCGGCGTCGGCCAGTTGATCGAGCTGGGCCTGGTCCAGTCGCAACAGGGCGAGGACCAGCGCCAGCGCACGATCTCGCTGACGCCGCAAGGCAGCGCCGTGCTGGCGCGCGCCCGTCTGTATGTCTTTCCCCAGGTGGGCGATGCAGTGCGCACCCTGCTGGGGGAGCGCGGCGACGCTTTCATGGCGCAGCTCGCCGCCATCGAAGCGGCCCTCGACGCGACCCCCATCGACGTGCTGGCCGCCCGCACGGACAACGCCACGCTCACGATCCGCGAATACAGCGACGATCTGGCCGTCCATTTTCACGACATCAATGCCGAGTGGATCAACGCCATGTTCCGCCTCGAAGCCACCGACCGCGAGGTGCTGGAGAATCCACGCGCAAAGATCATCGACGCCGGCGGCGTCATCCTGTTCGTCGAAGCCCGGGGGCTGGGCATCGTCGGCACCTGCGCGCTGCAGAAGACCGGTCCCACCAGCTTCGAGCTGACCAAGATGGGCGTGCGCGCATCGGCGCGCGGTTTGAAGGCCGGCGAGTTCCTGCTGGAAGCCGTCATCGCGCGCGCCATGTCCCTGCAGGCCGACCCGCTCTACCTGCTCAGCAACGCCAAGTGCGCCGCCGCCGTGCACCTGTACGAGAAGCTGGGCTTCCAGCACGATGCCGGCATCATGGCCCGCTACGGTGCGCGCTACGAGCGGTGCAATGTCGCGATGCGCTATCGCCGCGCCGTCTCCGCGTAGGCGGCCAGCCGCTCCCGCACCCAGCGCTGCGCCACGTCGCCATGGTCGCGGTCGTGCCAGGCCATGCGGATCGCGAAGCCGGCCACCTCGAGCGGCGGCGCCAGCACGCGCAGGTTGGCGCCGCGCGCATCCGCCAGCCGGCCCGGCACCAGGGCGACCAGGTCCGAGCGCGCGACCAGCTCCAGCACGGACTGGAAGGTCGATGCCGACAGCACCACGCGGCGCCGCAGGCCCATGGCGTCGAGCACGTCGTCGACGGGCGTCGTGAAACCGCCGCCGCGCGGCGAGACCATCACGTGATCGAGTTCGCAGAAGCGCCGCACGTCGAGCTTGCGGCGCAGCGCCGGGTGGCCGCGGCGCGCGATCAAGGCATAGCGCTCCTCGAACAGGGGGCGCGAACGCAGCGTGTCGGCGATGTACTCGGGCGTGAGCAGGGCCAGGTCGACCTCGCCCCGCTCCATCTGTCCCGCCAGGCGCGTATCGTTGGCGGGCAGCAGCGCGATCCGCACGCCCGGCGCTTCCGCGCGCAGCACCAGCGCGAAGTCGAGCAGCAGCGCCGCCTGCACGTAGTCGGAGGCAGCGATGCGCACCGTGAACGCGTCGCGGGCCGGATCGAAGACGCGCGCGGACGCGACCACCTCGCGCAGGCGCGCCAGCGCGGCGCCCAGCGGCGCCTGCAGCTGGAGGGCCACCGGCGTGGGCGTCATGCCGCGGTGGGTGGGAATGAACAAGCGGTCGCCGAACATCGTGCGCAGGCGCGCCAGCTGGGCGCTCAGGGCCGGCTGACTCAGGCCCAGGCGCGCGGCGGCGCGGCTCACGCTGCGCTCGGCCAGCAGCGCCTCCAGGGTCGCCAGCAGGTTGAAGTCGATGCGGTTGATATCCATTTTTTGGATACTACCCCAAAAGCCGGCGGCCATTCCCGGGCTTGCCGGCCGGTCCGACAATCATGGTTCCACGCAAGGAGATGCCATGAATACCAAGACCGTCCTGATCGTCCACGCCCATCCCGATCCGGCCTCCCTCACCGCGCAACTGGCCGGTGCGGCGCGCACGGCCCTGCGCAGCCAGGGCCACGAAGTGCTGCAGTCCGACCTGTACGCGCTGGGATGGAAAGCCGTCTACGACGCCCACGACTTCCCGGACCGCCTCGACCCGGCGCGCCTGTCCTTCGTCGAGGAATCGGGCCACGCCTTCCGCACCGGCACGCAGCCGGACGACATCCGCGCCGAGCAGGCCAAGCTGCTCGCCGCCGACGCCGTCGTGTTCCAGTTCCCGCTGTGGTGGTTCGGCATGCCCGCCATCATGAAGGGCTGGATCGAGCGCGTGTTCGCCTTCGGCCTGGCCTACGGCTACCAGGGCGCCGGCAATCGCTACCGCTACGGCGAGGGCGGCCTGGCCGGCAAGCGCGCCATGCTGTCGGTGACCGTGGGAGGTCCGGCCAGCGACTATGCGGCGCGCGGCATCAACGGCCAGCTCGACGAGCTGCTGTTCCCGATCACCCACGGCACCCTGTTCTTTCCCGGCATGGAGGTGCTGCCCACGCATGCCGTGTACGACACCGGCCGCATCGACGCCGCCGGCGTGGAGCGGGCCAAGGCCGGCCTGGCGGCGCGCATGCGCGGGCTGTTCGACGATGCGCCCATCCCCTATCGCACCCAGAACGGCGGCGACTATCCGGACCGCCACCTGCTGGCCGACGACGTCGCGCCCGGCGTGACAGGCGTGCGCGCGCACCTGCGCACCGCATGAGGACCGCCCTGCACGAAGAAAAATGAAATAATGGTGCCTGTTCGCTTTACAGGCACCTCACGATGACGCTGCACGCCCCGCACGGAAGCGCCCGATGACCACGACCATGCAGACCATCGGCCTGGTCCTGTTCGCGCTGGCCCTGCTCCACACCTTTTCCACCCATTTCTTCGAAGTGCTGGCGCACCGCAGCCCGCGCCACGCCGGCCTGTTCCACCTGCTGGGCGAGGTGGAGGTGGTGTTCGGCTTCTGGGCCTTCGTGCTGGTGGCGTTCATGGCCGTCGTCGATGGCGGGGCCGCTGCCGTCGACTACGTCGAATCGCGCCACTACACGGAACCGCTGTTCGTGTTCGTCGTGATGGTCATCGCGGCCTCGCGGCCCGTGCTGGAGACGGCGCGCGCGCTGGTGCGCCTGCTGGCGCGCCTGGCGCCGGCGCGCGCCGAGGTCGCGCAGACCTGGCTCGGACTCGCGCTGCTGCCGCTGGCCGGCTCGCTGATCACGGAACCGGCCGCGATGACGCTGGCGGCGCTGATGCTGGCGCCGTCCGTGTTCCGGCCCGGCATGCCGGAGAAATGGAAGTACGGCGCGCTGGGCGTGCTGTTCGTGAACGTCTCGATCGGCGGCACCCTCACCGCCTATGCCGCGCCGCCCGTGCTGATGGTGGCCGGACCATGGGGCTGGGACAGCATGTACATGCTCACCCACATCGGCTGGCGCGCGCTGGTCGCGGTGCTGGTCAACGCCACCGTGATCACGCTGCTGCTGCGCCCCCACCTGCGTCCCCTCGACGTGTCCGTGGAAGGCGAGTCGGCGGTGCCGGTGCCGCCGCTGGTCGCCTGCATCCACCTGGGCTTCCTGGCCGCCGTGGTCCTGCTGGCGCACCATCCGGTGCTGTTCCTCGGCCTGTTCCTGCTGTTCCTCGGCTTCACCCAGGCTTACCAGCGCTACCAGGATCCGCTGGTGCTGAAGGAAGCGCTGCTGGTCGCCTTCTTCCTGGCCGGCCTCGTGGTCCTGGGCGGCATGCAGCAATGGTGGCTGCAGCCCGTGGTCTCCAGCCTCGATGCGACCGCGCTGTTCTTCGGCGCGCTGGGCCTGACGGCCATCACGGACAACGCCGCCCTGACCTACCTGGGGTCCCTGATCACGGGCCTGTCCGAGCACGAGAAATACATGCTGGTGGCCGGCGCGGTCGGCGGCGGCGGCCTGACGGTGATCGCCAATGCGCCCAATCCGGCCGGCGCCGCGCTGCTACGGCGCGGCTTCGCCGACGAGTCGATCGGCGCCATCGGCCTGCTGCTGGGCGCCCTCGGACCCACCTGTGCGGCGGCTTTGTTGTTCCTGCTGTAACGTAGCGCCCGAAAGGGGACCACCATGGACGACGAACTGCTGATCCACAAGACGGGCACCATCGAGCGCTGCTGCAAGCGCGCCCGCGACGAATACGAAAAGGACCCGACCACCTTCGTGGGCGACATCACGCGCCAGGACGCGGCCACGCTGAACGTGATCCGCGCCTGGGAAGCGGCGGTCGAGATGGGCGACTACGTGCTGGCCAACAGCGACCTCGGCCCGGCCATGGACGAGCGCGAAGTGATCACCCTGCTGGCCGAACACGGCTGGATCGAGCCGGCGCTGGCCGAGGACCTCAAGCGCACCGGCGAATTCTGCCGCGCCGAATGGGACCTGCAGGATGCGCCGCTGCCGGCCCTCGTGACCATCATCAAGCGCGGCCTGGACGACGTCGAGGCGTATGCGCGGGCGCTGCTGGCGGGGGTGGAAAAGGCCGAAGGAGCCGATCCGGCCTGAGAAACCACCCCGTCGTCCCTGCGCAGGCAGGGACCCAATGTCGCTCGCAGTGCCGTAACGCATACAAAATTAGGTCCCTGCCGGCGCAGGGACGACGCGGAGGGTGTTCATCCGCTCCCTGTCTAACTGGTATCATTCGCGCTTTCAAGGACCGCAGCCCACCGGGCTGCTGCCTGCAAGAAAGCAGGCATCCACCACGGATACCACAAGAACATGAGCCACCCGACCAACCTGCCCGGCTTCTGGAGCCGGCTGTCCATCGCCTTCGGCGCCTTCTTCAAGACCCTGGGCGACGCCGAGTTCGCCGCGCGCGTGCGCGACGATCAAGTCGGCCCCATCGCCGCACCCGTTGCCCCCACCCCCGCACCGGCGCCGACACCGGCCCCCGCGCCCGCCGCCGCCCCGCTGCGCGTGAATACCCCGGAATCCGCCCTGCAGCTGCTGGGCCTCCTGCAGCGCGAGGCGCGCCTGATCGACTTCGCCAACGAAGACATCGCCGCCTATGCGGACGCCGACATCGGCGCCGCCGCGCGCGTCGTGCACGAGGGTTGCGCGCGCGTGCTGCGCGAGCACTTCACCATCGAGCCGGTCCGCGCCGAGAACGAAGGCGCGCGCGTCACGCTGCAGGAAGGCTTCGATGCCGCCAGCGTGCGCCTGACCGGCAACGTGGTCGGCAAGCCGCCGTTCAGCGGCACCCTGAACCATCGTGGCTGGCGCGCGTCCGACGTGCGCCTGCCGCAGCTGGCCGACAAGTACGACGCCAGCATCGTCGCCCCCGCGGAGGTGGAACTGTGAGCACCAACGAGAACACCGCACGCTATGCCATCGGCATCGACCTGGGCACCACCCACAGCGCCCTGTCCTACGTCGACCTGCAGGCCAGCGACGGCGAAAAGGCCGAACAGCGCGTGCTGCCGGTCCCGCAGCTGAGCGCCCCCGGCACCGTCGAGGCGCTGCCGCTGCTGCCTTCCTTCATGTACCTGCCGCACCCGGACGAGCTGCCGCCCGGCGAGCTGGCCCTGCCCTGGACCCATGGCGCGGCCGCGCCCGTCGTCGGCGAAATGGCGAGGAGCCGCGGCGCCGGCACGCCGATCCGCCTGGTGTCCTCGGCCAAGAGCTGGCTGAGCCACCCGAGCGTGGACCGCCGCGCCGCCATCCTGCCGACCGATGCGCCGGAAGAAGTCGAACGCGTCTCGCCGCTGACGGCGTCCACCCGCTACCTCGAGCACCTGAAGGCCGCGTGGAATACCGCGCATCCGGAGGCGCCGTTCGAGCAGCAGGCCGTCACCGTCACGATCCCCGCGTCGTTCGACCCGGCCGCGCGCGAACTGACGGCGGAGGCGGCGCGCAATGCCGGCTACGGCAGCCCCACGCTGCTGGAAGAACCGCAGGCCGCGCTGTACAGCTGGATCCAGGGCAGCGAAGGACGCTGGAGGAAGCAAGTGAAGGCCGGCGACATCGTGCTGGTCGTGGACGTGGGCGGCGGCACCAGCGACTTCTCGCTGATCGCCATCCTCGAACGCGACGGCCACCTGGAACCGCACCGCGTGGCCGTCGGCGACCACATCCTGCTGGGCGGCGACAACATGGACCTGGCGCTGGCGCACCTGGTCGCGCGCAAGCTGCAGGCGAACGGCACCCAGCTCGACGCCTGGCAGATGCGCGCCCTCACCTATGCCTGCCGCGGCGCCAAGGAACACCTGCTGGCCGACGCCAACGCGGCAGCCTGGCCGATCGTCGTGCCGAGCCGCGGCTCGAAGCTGATCGGCGGCTCGATCCGCACGGAGCTCACGCGCGACGAAGTCACCTCCTTCATCACCGACGGCTTCTTCCCGCGCGTGGAGGCGTCCGCCCGTCCGGCCGTGCGCACCCGCGCCGGCCTGACCCAGGTCGGCCTGCCGTATGCCCAGGACGCCGCCGTCACGCGCCACCTGGCCGCCTTCCTGGCGCGCCAGGCCGGCGCCACCGCGGAGCTGGAAGGCTTCAGCGGCAACGTGAATCCGGAGCATACCTTCCTGCACCCGAGCGCCGTGCTGTTCAACGGCGGCGTGTTCAAGTCGGAGATCCTGTCGCAGCGCGTGATGGACACCATCAACGACTGGCTGTACATGGAAGGCGCGGAACCGGCGCGCATGCTCGACGGCGCCGACCTCGATCTGGCCGTGGCACGCGGCGCTGCCTACTACGGCTATGCGCGCCGCGGCGGCGGCGTGCGCATCCGCGGCGGCACGGCCCGCTCCTACTACGTGGGCATGGAATCGTCGATGCCCGCCATCCCCGGCTTCGAACCGCCGCTGGAAGCGCTGTGCGTGGCGCCGTTCGGCATGGAGGAAGGCAGCGAGCTGGAACTGCCGGGCCAGGAATTCGGCCTGGTCGTCGGCGAGCCGGTGCACTTCCGCTTCTTCGGTTCCACCATCCGCCGCCAGGACCGGATCGGCGACGTGCTGCCGTCCTGGACCCCGGACGAGCTGCAGGAACTGAACGAGATCCAGGCCACGCTGCCGGCCGAGGGCCGCACGCCGGGCGACGTCGTGCAGGTCAAACTGCACGCGCTGGCGACGGAAGCGGGCACGCTGGAACTGGTGGCCGTCGCCCGTGACGGCCAGCGCTGGAAAGTCGAGTTCGACGTCCGCAGCGAAGGCCAGTGAGCAAATCCGCGAAAGCCGGTCCGACCCGGGTCGGGATCGACCTGGGCACCACCAACACGGTGCTGGCCCACGCGCTGCCCGACGGCACGATCGAGACCTTCGCCATCGCGCAGCTGGTGGCGCCCGGCGAAGTGGCGGCGGCGCCCCTGCTGCCGTCCGTGCGCTACCACGTGCTGGACGGCGAGCTGGCGCCGGGCGAGCTGCAGCTGCCGTGGCGCTCGGACGAGCAGGCCGCGGTCGGGCGGCTGGCGCGCCTGCTCGGGGCCCAGTCGCCGGGCCGCCTGGTGACATCCGCCAAGAGCTGGCTGTCGCACCACGGCGTCGACCGCACGGCGCCGATCCTGCCCTGGGGCGCGCCCGACGACGTCCCGAAGATTTCCCCGCTGGCCGCGAGCGCCAGCTACCTGGCGCACCTGCGCGCCGCCTGGAACCACCACTATCCCGACCGTCCGCTGGAAGACCAGCAGATCGTCCTCACCATTCCCGCCTCCTTCGACGAAGGCGCGCGCGCCCTCACCGTCGAGGCCGCCCACCTGGCCGGCCTGCCGCGGCTGCGGCTGCTGGAAGAGCCGCAGGCCGCCCTGTACGACTGGCTGCAGCGCCACCGCGCCACGCTGGCCCAGGACCTGCAGGATGCGCGCCTGGTGCTGGTGGCCGACGTCGGCGGCGGCACCACCGACTTCAGCCTCGTGAAGGTCGCGCTGGCCGACGGCATGCCGCAGTTGACACGCATCGGCGTGGGCAACCACCTGATCCTCGGTGGCGACAACATGGACCTGGCGCTGGCCCACCTGGCCGAGCCGCGTTTGTCCGTCGACGGCCAACGCCTGTCCGCCAGCCGCCTGGCCCAGCTGACGGAGCGCTGCCGCGCCGCCAAGGAACAGCTGCTGGCCCCGGATGCGCCCGAACAGGTGAACGTGACGCTGCTGGGCGGCGGCGCGCGCCTGGTCGGCGCCAGCCGCTCGGCTACGCTGACCCGCGAAGAAGTCGAGCGCATCGTCGTCGACGGCTTCTTCCCCCTGAACCCCGGCCAGGAAGGGCCGCAGCGCTCCCGCGCCGGCATCGTCGAATTCGGCCTGCCGTATGCGAGCGATCCGGCCGTCACGCGCCACCTGGCCGGCTTTTTGCGCCAGCATGCGGCGGCCGCGCGCGAGGCCCTTGGCATCGATGAGGACAATGCCGACGACGGCACGCTGCCGGTACCGGACACACTGCTGTTGAACGGCGGCGTGTTCAATGCCGGCGTGCTGGCGCAGCGCCTTGCCGACGTGCTGTCCGGCTGGCGCGGCGCGCCCGTGCGCGTGCTGCACAACCGCGATCCGGACGTGGCCGTGGCACGCGGCGCCGTCGCCTATTCGCTGGCGCAGGCGGGCGCCGCGCCGGCCATCGAGAGCGGCTCGGCGCGCAACTACTACCTGCTGCTGGACGACGGCCGCGCCGTCTGCCTGCTGCCGCGCGGCGCGCGCGCCGGCGCGGAAATCCTGCTGGCCGGGCGCACCTTCGCGCTGCGCCTGGGACGTCCCGTGCGCTTCCACCTCGCCTCCAGCGTCGCCGATCCGGGCGGACAGGCGCCGCGCGCGGGCGACATCGTCGACCTTGATCCGCAGGACATTGTGCGCCTGCCGCCGCTGGCCACCGTGCTGCGCGCCGGCGGTACCAGGGCGGAGATCCCCGTGCAGCTGGCCGCCAGCCTGTCCGAGCTCGGCACGCTGGACATCCAGTGCGTGGCGCAGGACGGCAGCCATCAACGCTGGCAGCTCGCGTTCCAGCTGCGCGGCCAGGAAGGCGACGGCGCCGACGACGATGCCCGGGAAAGCGCCGCGCTGCCGCCGCAGCTCGGCGACGCGATCAAGCGCATCGACCGCATCTTCGGCGCGCGCAAGGAGCAGGTGGAGGCGCGCGAAGTGCGCCAGCTGCGCGGCAGCCTGGAACACCTGCTGGGCGGGCGCGAACGCTGGGACACGCCGCTGCTGCGCCGCCTGTTCGACGCGCTGATGGAGCGCGCCAAGGGCCGGCGCCGCTCGGCCGAGCACGAACGCGTGTGGCTGAACCTGGCCGGCTGGTGCCTGCGCCCGGGCTTCGGCGACCCGCTCGACGGCTGGCGCATCGAGCAATTGTGGCCCCTGTTCGAGACGGGTGCGCAGTACGCCAGGGACAGCCAGGTGCGCGCCGAATGGTGGACGCTGTGGCGGCGCGTGGCCGGCGGCCTGTCGACGGAGATGCAATTGCGCCTGCTCGACGATTTCGCCTTCAACCTGCAGGCCGAACCCGAGGACCGCGCGCGCCGGCCGGCCACGCTGGTCGACGGCAGCGAGGACGACATGCTGCGCCTGGGCGCGTCGCTGGAACGCATCCCCGCGGCCTACAAGGCGGAGATCGGCGACTGGATGATCGGGCGGATCATGGCCATCCCGCCCGCCGCCAAGCCGGACCCGAAGGCGGCGGCCACCTATGCGCGCTACTTGTGGGCGCTGGCCCGGGTGGGCACGCGCCGCTCGCTGCACGGCAGCGCGCACGAGGTGGCGCCGGCGGACAGCGCCGCGCGCTGGCTGGGCGAGCTGCTGACGCTGGACTGGCGGCGCATCGAGCCGGCAGGCTTCGCCGCCGCCCACATCGCGCGCAGGACGGGCGACCGCTCGCGCGACATCGACGACGCGCTGCGCGAGGAAGTGCTGCGCCGCCTGGCCGCCGCGGGCGCGCCGCCGTCGTGGAGCGAGATGGTGCGCGAGGTGGTGGAACTCGACCAGGCCGCGACGACGCGCATGTTCGGCGATGCCTTGCCGCCCGGATTGAAACTGATCTCCTGATCTGTTCCCGATCCGTGAAACGCGATCCGCGCCTGCATGATGATGGCTTTTCCGGCATCATGGACGTTTCGATACCATTGCATAGAAGGAGTCATCGGAATGTCCAACAGTAACAACCCGTTCGCCCCCTACGTTCCGCCGCGCGTCTGGTCGCCCGCGACCCAGTCCGGCGGTGCGTTCGCCAGCATCAACCGCCCGATCGCGGGCCAGACCCACGAGCTGGAACTCCCGGTCGGCAAGCATCCGCTGCAACTGTATTCGCTGGGCACGCCGAACGGGCAGAAGGTCACGATCATGCTCGAGGAACTGCTCGCGGCCGGCCACGCGGGCGCCGAATACGACGCCTGGCTCATCAAGATCAACGAAGGCGCGCAGTTCGGCAGCGGCTTCGTCGACATCAACCCGAACTCGAAGATCCCGGCCATGGTCGACCGCAGCGGCGACACGCCCGTGCGCGTGTTCGAATCGGGTTCGATCCTCGTCTACCTGGCCGAGAAGTTCGGCGCCTTCCTGCCCAAGGACCTCGTGGCGCGCACCGAAACCTTCAACTGGCTGATGTGGCAGATGGGTTCCGCGCCGTTCGTCGGCGGCGGCTTCGGCCACTTCTACGCCTACGCGCCGGAAAAGCTGGAATACCCGATCAACCGCTATGCGATGGAGACCAAGCGCCAGCTCGACGTGCTGGACCGCCTGCTGGCCGAGCGCCGCTTCGTCGCCGGCGACGAGTACACCATCGCCGACATGGCGATCTGGCCGTGGTACGGCGCCCTCGTGCTGGGCGAGCTGTACGATGCCGGCGAATTCCTGTCCGTGCACCAGTACCAGCAGGTGCGCCGCTGGGCCGACGAAGTGCTGGCCCGCCCGGCCGTGCAGCGCGGCCGCCGCGTCAACCGCGTGCGCGGCAAGCCGGAGGAGCAGGTGCTGGAGCGCCACGACGCGTCGGACCTGGACTGATCCGCATCGCCGGTTGCAGGCCTCCTACCGGCCTGCAACCGTGGCCCTTACAGCTTGCTGTTCTGGCAGCCCGCGCTCGTGCACTCGCGCACGCGGTCCTGCAGGAACTGGGCGCGGCGGATCGTCGTCGACGTCGCGCATTCCAGGTTCACGTAGAAGGCATCGCCCTCGCGCTTCGAGCAGCTGTCGTTGCGTTCCTCGATCCAGCGCAGCTGCCCCGCCTTCAGGCGCTTCTTGCCGTCCGCATCGAGCTTGCCGGCCAGCTTGCCGTAGTTGGCATTGAGTTCGTTGTCCGCTTCCTGGTAGACCTTGTTCAGGCAATACAGGCCGTCGAAATCCTTCTTGGGCTTGTCGCAGGTCGAATTGGCTTGCGCGACACCGGCCGCACACATCAGGAATGCCAGGACGAATCGCTTCATGGTTTCTCCTTCGGTTTCGTTAGTCATGCGTACATTTGACGAAGCGCATGATGGATCAGGGCCGACATAGTAGTCCAGCAACAGCCACCACAAACTCACCAAGTATTGCGCGGCGATGCCTGCCGCGCCTTCGCGCAGTACGCCGGCTTGCGCGGGGAAGTCTTTCCAGCCGTCTAGCGAACGCGCCTCCGCACCGATAGGGTCTAGTATTTTGTTCAATTACCAACCTATCTCCAGGAGCACACCCCGATGGATTCGCAGAACGACAAGCCCGATCCCGACAACGTCCAGCCTTCGCGCCGCCGCTTCGTCGGCACCGTCGCCGCCGGCCTGGCCGCGCCGGCGCTGGCGCAATCGCAGGGCGGCGGGCAGGCGCCGGCATCGACCGGGCGTCCGCTGACCCCGCCGAACTATCCGAAGCCGCCGTTCCAGCGCCAGAAGCAGGAATGGCCGGGCCTGGCCAGCAAGATGATTCCCCCGCCCGACCACGGCGAAACCAGCTACAAGGGCAGCGGCAAGCTGACGGGACGGCGCGCCCTGATCACGGGCGGCGACTCCGGCATGGGCCGCGCCGCCGCCATCGCCTATGCGCGCGAAGGGGCCGACGTGGCGATCAACTACCTGCCGCACGAGGAGCCGGATGCCCGCGACGTCGCCGACCTGATCCGCAAGGCCGGCCGCAAGGCGGTACTGATCCCCGGCGACATCCGCGACGAAGCCTTCTGCAAGCGCCTGGTGGCCGACGCCGTCAAGCAGCTGGGCGGGCTCGACATCCTCGTCAGCAATGCCGCGCGCCAGCAATCGATCGAATCGATCCTGGACCTGAGCACGGCCGAGATGGACCAGCACTTCAAGACCAATCTGTACGCCATGTTCTGGATCGTCAAGGCGGCCGTGCCGCACATGCAGCCGGGCAGCGCGATCATCGTCACCGCCTCGGTGCAGGCCTATGAGCCTTCGCCGAACCTGCTGGCCTATGCCTCGACCAAGGCGGCCCAGGTCGCCTTCACGAAGGCGCTGGCCAAGCAGCTGGGCGACAAGGGGATCCGCGTGAATGCGGTGGCGCCGGGCCCCGTGTGGACGCCGCTGCAGGTGACGGGCGGCCAGAGCCAGGAAGGACTGGAGAAATTCGGTGCGGACTCGCTGATGAAGCGCCCCGGCCAGCCGGGCGAGCTGGCGGGCGCCTACGTGGTCCTGGCTGCGGCGGAATCGAGCTTTACCACCGGCCAGGTGTATGGGGTGACCGGCGGCGCCGGCTGGCCCTGAGCACGGGGTGGCGCTGCGCCGGTTCAGCGGCGCAGCAGTTCCCGCAGCGCGGACACGACCATCGAGGCCAATGAACGGGTCCGGATGGGGCTGCCGAGGGAACCGGCATAGTTGCAACGCTGGGTAATGGGCATGTTCGTCCTCCAATTTTTATTGGCAGAATAGCCACGTTACCTGAAAGATTCTGTGCGGCATTTCGCATAAGTAGCGACGATTGCACAGTTGATCCATCTCAAATGGATGGCTCCCGCGCTATTTACCCTTGGCGGGTCGCCGTACCAGGCGGCCCATCCATTCAAACGGCACACGACAGGAGACATCCATGAGCTATGCGGATCGCGACAAATACGGCATGTACAAACAGGGCGGCAGCGCCGGCCCCGGCCCGATGCTGATGGGGGCCGATACCCTGCTCGGCGAGGACGTGGTCAATGCCAGCGACGAAGACCTGGGCGACATCAAGGAAATCATGCTGGACATGCAGACCGGCCAGGTCGCCTACGCCGTGCTGGCGTTCGGCGGCTTCCTCGGCATGGGAGAAAAGCTGTTCGCCGTGCCCTGGCAGGCGCTGCACCTGGACACCGCCAACAAGCGCTTCGTGCTGAATGTCGCCAAGGACCGCCTGCAGCAGGCCCCCGGCTTCGACAAGGACGCGTGGCCCGACATGTCCGACACGCAGTGGGCCAGCCAGGTCCACACCTTCTACGGCACCGACCCGAACCGCAACGCCGGCCCCAGCATGGGACCGGGCTCGAACGTGGGAATGGGCGGGATGGTCGGTGGCGCGGGCGTCGGGGCCGGCACCGGGTCGATGGGCGCGGGCCATGCGGGCGGTACGGCCACGGGCGCCGGCGCGGACCTGGGCAGCGGCGCCGGTTCCAGCACCGACCCGCGTGCCGGCAACCTGGGCGACGATACGGACATCAGCCGCCTGCGCGGCAGCAATATCGGCTGAAGCGGGCGCTTGCTTACGTGGCCGGGGTGGCCGGGGTGGCCGGGGTGGCCGGGGTGGCTGGTACGGCCGGCGCCTCCGGCTTCGCGCCCACCGATGTCGGCAGCGCAGCAGCCAGCGCGAACAATTGCCGGCGCGCGTCGCCCTGCACGGCGGCATCGATCCACAGCTGGTAATCGCGCTGCCCGTCCTGCCAGCTGAGGACCGACATGGCTCGGCCCGCGCTACCGTGCAGCACGTCCAGCCGCGCGGGCAGGTCCTTGACGAGTTCCGGCGCATCCTTCGCATGAGTGCGCTCCTGCGCGCTCTTCGGAACGCGCGGGTCGCCCGTGCCGCCAACCGGCACGTCGTGTTCGACCAGCGTCACCGTATGGCCGTCCGGCAGGCGGAAGCTGCGGTACAGGCGCGCATGGGCGCCCTGGACATCCTCGGCCATGCCGCCCAGGCTCGTCCACGCCGCCAGCGGCGTGCCGGACAGGTCGACCGGCTCGAAGTCGAGGCTGGCCAGCGCCAGCGGCAAGGGTTTCAGCCGGGAGGCGATGTCGAAGCGGGCCAGTTCGTCGTGTTGCACCGTCGCCGGCGCCAGCCTGCGCGGGACGTCGATGGCCGAGCCGGCACTCGACAACAGGGTATAGCCTGCCGCGATGGCTGCAATGGCAATCAGGATCAGGCGTTTGGCGTGCATGCAACTCTCCGGTGTAGATATTACTATTGTACAACTATTACGATGCCGGCCACGTCACGAAAAAAACGGAGCCCGCAGGCTCCGTTCGGCATACGGCCCTGGCGCTTACTTGACGGCGGTCAGTTCGACATCGAAGACCAGGCCGGCGTTCGGCGGAATCGAACCCGAACCGGATGCGCCATAGCCCAGGCTCGACGGGATCTGCACGGTGCGCTTGCCGCCCACCTTCATGCCCTGCACGCCCTGGTCGAAGCCCTTGATGACGTTGCCGGCACCCACGACGAAGGGGAACGTGCCGCTGTCGAACTTGTTGCCCTTGTGGTCGGCGGCCGTGGCGCTGTACAGCCAGCCGGTGTAGGTCACGGTCGCGGTCTTGCCCGTAGCGGCCTCGGCACCGGTGCCGACGACGGTGTCGGTGATGGTCAGCGCGGCCGGGTTGGCGACAACGACGCCGCCCGACGAATCGCCGTCACCGCCGCCTCCGCAGGCGCTCAGGCTCAGGATGGCGGCGAATGCGGCGACGAGGGGAAACTTCAATTTCATGATCATCCTAGGGAAAGTGTTTAGTAATTTTGATGAAGCGACCAACATTAACCCAGAGCCTTGTGCATATCTGTTCGGCATTTGTATTTCTTTGTAATCACACCGCCATAAGACAGTGACAAAACCGGGAGCGAACGCGCTAACATGGGAGACCCGATACCAGGAGTCCCCATGGCACACCAGACCACCCTCGCGTTTTCCATCTTCGGCCGCAGCAGCCGCGACATCACGGATGCGGTGGCGAAGGCGGTCGCCGCGTCCGGCGTGCAGTGCGGCCTCGCCCACGTCTTCGTCCAGCACACGAGCTGCTCGCTGCTGATCACGGAAAACGCCGACCCCGACGTACGCCACGACCTCGACACCATCCTGCGCCGCCTGGCGCCCGACGGCGACCCGGCCTACCGCCACCACACCGAGGGCCCGGACGACATGGCGGCCCACGCACGCACCATGCTGACCTCGACCGCCGTCACGGTGCCCGTCGGCGGCGGCAAGCTGCTGCTCGGCACCTGGCAGGGCATCTTCCTGTGGGAGCATCGCACGGGCGAGCAACATCGCTCGGTCGTGGTAACGGTGATGGGAGATTGAAGGCGGTGGCATCGTTGCGCTGCGCGGCCGCTGCGGCGCTGGCGGCGCTGGCGGCCCTGTGCCTGGCCGGCACGGTCCATGCGCAGGATGCCTGCCCGGCCGCCGTGTACCAGGCGCTGGGACCGCAATTGGACGCGAAACGCTTCGCGCCCGCCGAACGGGGCGGCACCGTGGTCGCCGCCACCTGCAAGCCGTCCCCGCAGGACGACAACACGCTGCTGGCCGCCCTCGCCTATGGCAGTGACGACGTCAAGACGCTGTTCGTCGGCGTGCTCGACAAGAAAACCCTGCGTATCCTGCGCAGCTACCGCACGGACATCGGCGAAGATTCCGCGACCGAGATCGGCGCGAGCAGCCTGCGTCTCGATACGGCACGCTACCAGCTGGACGAGAAGACCCGCGCCATCGGCCTGCGCTTTAACAGCGCAGCCCATGGACCGAGCTGCGCCGACTTCAGCGCCCAGGATGATCTGACGCTGTTCGTGCCGGACGGCGTGCATCTCCGTCCCGTGCTGACGCTGCCCATGAGCCAGGCGCGGGCGCTCGCGGGCTGCATGGGCCATGGCGGCGACGATACGGTCGTTGCTGAATTCGCCGAACTGACGATGGCGCTGGAAAAAACGGCCACGCATGGCTATGCCGACCTTTCCGTACAGGCCGCGATCGTCAAGGAAAAGATGAGCGACATCGGCGCCGGCAAGAAGCGCAAGGAACGCTGGACCCTGCACTACGACGGCAAGCGCTACCAGCTTGGCAAGGGGGCGCCGTGGTGGGTCAAGGACAGCATTTTGACGCTGCCCCCGTCGGATTGAGTCCGACCGTCATACGCACCCGCCACGCTCAACGCAGCATCGACTCCCACACCTTCTGCAAGCGCTTGCTCGACACCGGCATCGGCGTGCGCAGCTCCTGCGCGAACAGCGACACGCGCAGCTCTTCCAGCATCCAGCGGAACTCGATCATGCGCGGATCGAGGTTCTTCAGCGGCTGGTTCTTGACCGTGCGCTGGAACTGCGAGGCGGCGGTCTGCCACTCGGCCATCAGCTGGGCATCGCGCGACGGATTGCCGCGAAGCTTTTCGAGACGGATGTTCATCGCCTTCAGATAGCGCGGGAAGTGCGCCAGCTGGCTGTACTCCGTCTCGGCCACGAAACGCTTGTGCACGAGGCCCTGCAGCTGCGCCTGCATGTCGCTGGCTACGGCCGGCGGCAAGCCCTGCAGGCGCTTGGGCAGGCCGTGGAACTCGGCCAGGATCTGGCCCACCAGCCGCGCGATCTCGTTGATGAGCAAGCCGAGGCGGCCCTTGCCCTCGTCCTTGCGCTTGTTGAACGAGGCCGCGTCGTGCGGCAGCGGATCCTGCAGGCAGGCGATGTCGATGGCCTTGCTGACGATCTGCTCGCGCAATTCGTCGGGCGAGCCGACCGACATGAACTGCATGCCCATCTGCTGCAGGCCCGGCACGTTCTTCTCCGCGAACTTCAGCTGTTCCTTGAACTGCAGCGCGAACAGGCGGCGCAGGCCGATGCGGTGGGTGCGCGCGGCCACATTGGGGTCGTCGAACACTTCCAGGTCGCAGTGGTTGCCCTTGTCGACCAGCGCCGGGAAGCCGATCAGCGTCAGCTTGCCCTGCGTGATCTCCAGCAGCTCCGGCAGCTCGCCGAAGGTCCAGCCCGTGATATTGGTGTGCTGACTGACGGCCGGCGCCTTCTGCTCCGGCGCGGACGCACCGCCCTTGCCCGCGGCAGCACTACCAGCGGCAGCCACGGGCGCGCCGGCCTTGGCGGGCTTGCCCGCACCGCCGAACGCCGCCTGCATGCGTTCACCCGACGCCGGCGCGCTTTCCGCCATGCGCTGGAAGCTCTGGCGTGCCTGGCCACCCAGTTCCGCCTGCAGCGTGGCCAGGTTGCGTCCCATCTCGAGCTGGCGGCCATGCTCGTCGACGACCTTGAAGTTCATCGACAGGTGGGCCGGCAGCGTCTCCAGCTTGAAGTCGGTCGTGAGCACGCGCGCGCTCGTGTGGGCATGGATGTCCGCGATCAGCGCGTCGACCAGGTCGCCGCGGCCGAAGCGCACGGGGTCCTGGTTGCGGTCGAAGAAGTTCGCCGCGTACTCCGGCAGCGGCACGCAGTGGCGGCGCAGCTTCTGCGGCAGCGATTTCAGGAGCAACTGCACCTTTTCCTTCAGCATGCCCGGCACCAGCCAGCCCGGACGCTCTTGCGGGATCTGGTTCAGCGCGAACAGCGGCACCGTCAAGGTCACGCCGTCGCGCGGGCTGCCCGGCTCGAAGTGGTACGTCAAGCCCATCTCGATGCCGGTGACGTTCATCGTCTTCGGGAACAGCTCGGTCGTGACGCCGGCCGCCTCGTGGCGCATCAGCTCCTCGCGCACGAGGTAGAGCAGCTTGGGGTTGTCGCGCGACGCGTCCTTGTACCACTTCTCGAAGCCGGCGCCGTTCACGACGTCGGCCGGCACCTGCTGGTCGTAGAAGGCGGCGATCAGCTGGTCGTCGACCAGCACGTCCAGGCGGCGCGACTTGTGTTCGAGGTTCTCGATCTCGCGCACCAGCTTGTGGTTGTGGGCGAAGAACGGCGCGCGCGTGTCGTAGTCGCCCGCCACCAGCGCGTCGCGGATGAAGATCTCGCGCGCTTCCGCCGGATTGTGCAGCGCGTAGTTGATGCGGCGCTGGCTGTAGACGACGATGCCGTACAGCGTGGCGCGCTCCGACGCCGTCACTTGCGCCGTGCGCTTTTCCCAGCGCGGCTCGCCCCACGATTTTTTCAACAGGTGGCCGCCGATCTTCTCGACCCACTCGGGCTGGATCTGGGCGACGCAGCGCGCGTACAGGCGCGTCGTCTCGACCAGCTCGGCCGCCATGACCCACTTGCCCGCCTTCTTGCCGAGCGAGGAGCCGGGCCAGATGTGGAACTTGATGCCGCGCGCGCCCAGGTAGGCACCGCCGGCGCCCTCTTCTTCCATCTTGTAGCCGATGTTGCCGAGGAGGCCCGTCAGCAGCGCCAGGTGTACCTGGTCGTAGGTCGCCGGCAGCTCGTTCAGGCGCCAGCCCTGCTCGCGCACGATGGTCAGCAACTGCGAATGCACGTCGCGCCACTCGCGCAGGCGCACCTGCGACAGGAAGTTCTCGCGGCAGTTTTCCTGCAGCTGGCGGTTGGTCTTCTTGTTCTCGATGGCCTGCTCGAACCAGCGCCAGATCTTGACGAAGCTGAGGAACTCGCTCTTCTCGTCGGCGAACTTCTTGTGCTTCTCGTCGGCCTGCTGCTGGTACTCCATGGGCCGGTCGCGCGGGTCCTGCACCGACAGCGCGGACGCGATGATCAGCATCTCGGTCAGGCAGGTGTTGTCGACGGCGGCCAGGATCATGCGGCCCACGCGCGGGTCGAGCGGCAGCTTGGCCAGCTTGCGGCCCATGGCGGTCAGCTGGTTGGCGTCGTCGACGGCGCCCAGCTCCTGCAGCAGCTGGTAACCGTCGGCGATGGCGCGGCCCTGCGGCGACTCGACGAACGGGAAGGTCTCCACGTCCGTCAGGTGCAGGGACTTCATGCGCAGGATGACGGCCGCCAGCGACGAGCGCAGGATCTCCGGCTCGGTGAACTTGGGACGCTGCAGGAAGTCCTCTTCCTCGTACAGGCGGATGCAGACGCCGTCGGCCACGCGGCCGCAGCGGCCGGCGCGCTGGTTGGCGGCCGACTGCGCAATCGGCTCCACCTGCAGCTGCTCGACCTTGTTGCGGTAGCTGTAGCGTTTGACGCGCGCCAGTCCCGAGTCGACCACGTAGCGGATGCCGGGCACCGTCAGCGAGGTCTCGGCCACGTTCGTCGCCAGCACGATGCGGCGCGCGTTCGTCGTGCGGAACACGCGGTCCTGCTCCTCGACGGACAGGCGGGCGAACAGCGGCAGGATCTCGACGTGCGGCGGATGGTGCTTCCTCAGCGCCTCGGCGCAGTCGCGGATCTCGCGCTCGCCGGGCAGGAACACGAGCACGTCGCCCTGGCCCAGGCGGCACAATTCGTCGACGCCGTCGACGACGGCATCCATCAGGTCGCGCTTGTCGCGCGCGGCCTGCGCCTTGGAGACGGACTTGCCGTCAGCGGCCGGCGCGAACTCCTGGTCGCGTTCGACGGGGCGGTAGCGCACCTCGACCTTGTACAGGCGGCCGGACACCTCGATCACGGGCACCGGTTTTTCCGGCGTGCCGAAATGGCGCGCGAAGCGCTCGGCGTCGATCGTCGCCGAAGTGATGATCACCTTCAGGTCGGGACGGCGCGGCAGGATCTGCTTCAGGTAGCCGAGCAGGAAGTCGATGTTCAGGCTGCGCTCGTGCGCCTCGTCGATGATGATCGTGTCGTAGGCCTTGAGCAGCGGGTCGGTCTGGGTCTCGGCCAGCAGGATGCCGTCGGTCATGAGCTTGACCCAGGCGCCGGACGTCAGCGTGTCGTTGAAGCGCACCTTGAAGCCCACGTGCTCGCCCAGCGGCGTGCCCAGTTCGTGGGCGATGCGCTTGGCGGTCGACGATGCCGCGATGCGGCGCGGCTGCGTGTGGCCGATCAGGCCCTTCTCGCCGCGGCCCAGCTCCAGGCAGATCTTCGGCAGCTGGGTGGTCTTGCCCGAGCCGGTCTCGCCGGACACGATGATCACCTGGTGCTCGGTGAGCGCCTTGGCGATTTCCGCGCGCCGGCCCGAGACTGGAAGGTCTTCCGGGAACGTGATCGGCGGGAGCGGATTGCGCCGCGCCTCGGCGCGCGGCGCGGCCTTGCGCTCGCCATCCTTCGGGGCGCCGCCGTTGCCGTTGCCGCCGCCGCCGCGGCGTGCGTCATCCTGGGCGCCGCGCGCCGGGCGTTCTTCGCGCGGACCGCGTCCCGCGCCGCCCTTGCCCTGGCGGGCGTCCTCGCGCGCGGGCTGCGCTGGCGTGGTGCGCACCTGGGCCTGCGCCAGCGCATCGGCCAGCGCGCCGCCGCGGCCGGGGGCGGCGGCGCGGCGCTGGTTCGGATGGCGATCGGGGGAAGCGGCGCGCGCTGCATTCGGCGCAGGCTTGTTACTCTGTTCAGACATTGATTTTTACGAGGTATTTGGTGCGCAAATCGCGCAGCGAATTATAATGCGGCAAATGGAAAACCCTACCCAATTCGTCCAGTGGCTGCGCTCCGTCGCGCCGTACATTCACGCATTCGGCGGCAAGACCTTCGTCGTGGCCTTCCCCGGCGAACTGGCCGCGGCCGGCGCCCTGCCGGTGCTGGCCCAGGACCTGTCCCTGCTGGTCGGCCTGGGCATCCGCATCGTGCTCGTGCACGGTTCGCGCCCCCAGGTCGCCGAACAGCTCGCGCTGCGCAACGTCGAAGGACGCTTCCATAACGGCGTGCGCATCACCGACATCGCCGCGATGGAATGCGCGAAGGAAGCGGCGGGCGAACTGCGCCTGGACATCGAGGCGGCGTTCAGCCAGGGCCTGCCCAACACGCCGATGTCGAACGCCCACATCAGCGTCGTCTCCGGCAACTTCGTCACGGCGCGCCCGCTGGGCGTGATCGACGGCGTCGACCACGAACTGACGGGCGTCACCCGCAAGGTCGCGGCCGACAAGATCCAGACCATCCTGGACACCGAGGACAACGTCGTCCTGCTGTCCCCGCTGGGCTTCTCGCCCACCGGCGAACTGTTCAACCTGACCATGGAAGACGTGGCCATGTCCGCCGCGATCGCCCTGCACGCCGAAAAACTCATCTTCATCACGGAAACCTCGCTGATGAAGGATGCCGGCGGCGCCGAGATCCGCGAACTGTCCTCGCACCTGGCCGAAGCCGTGCTGCAGGCCGGCTTCCTGCCGTCGGACGCCTCGTTCTACCTGCAGCACGCCATCAAGGCCTGCAACAGCGGCGTCGACCGTACCCACATCATCCCCTACCAGCTGGACGGCTCGGCCCTGCTCGAACTGTTCACCCACGACGGCGTGGGCACGATGATCACGCACGAGAACCTGGAGAGCCTGCGCAAGGCCACAATTGAGGACGTCGGCGGAATTATCAAGCTCATCGAACCGCTGGAAGCCGACGGCACCCTGGTCAAGCGCCCGCGCGAGCTGATCGAACGCGAGATCGAGCAATTCTCCGTGATCGACCACGACGGCATCATCTTCGGCTGCGCCGCCCTGTATCCGTTCCCGGAAGACAAGATGGCGGAAATGGCATGCCTGACCGTCAGCCCCGACGCCCAGGCCCAGGGCGACGGCGAGCGCATCCTCAAGCACATGGAAAACCGCGCGCGCGCCGCCGGCATGACCAAGCTGTTCGTGCTGACCACGCGCACCTCGCACTGGTTCAAGAAGCGCGGCTTCGTGCCGGCCACCGTCGAGGACCTGCCGAAGGACCGCGCGCACATGTACAACTGGCAACGGCGCTCGCAGGTGCTGATCAAGCAGCTGTAACCCACGAACCTTGAACAGCGTCGTCCCTGCGCAGGCAGGGACCCAATGTAGCGGTACGCAAACGCCGAACCTGGGCCCCGGCCTGCGCCGGGGCGACGGATTTGCTGCCGGTGGAATTGTCGTACTCCTCGTATAATCACGGTTTCAAAAATATCCAACCAGGAGCAAGAACATGGCCCGCACCGTCCACTGCATCAAACTGAACAAGGAAGCCGAAGGCCTGGCCTTCCCGCCGTACCCGGGCGAACTGGGCAAGCGCATCTATGAAAGCGTGTCGAAGGAAGCCTGGGACGGCTGGCTCAAGCACCAGACCATGCTGATCAACGAAAACCGCCTGAACATGGCCGACGCCCGTGCGCGCAAGTACCTGGCCACGCAGATGGAGCGCCACTTCTTTGGCGAAGGGGCCGACCAGGCTGCCGGTTACGTGCCGCCGAGCGCCTGATCTGCCTTGCCCCCTCGGGCGGCCCGTCCGGCGCCGCCCTTATCTTTCTTCTCTGTCTCCCCTCCGCTTCATACATTGTGGTTTGAGTACATCACCACGGGCATTGTTTATTGCTCACAAACAATTACTCACCTATAGTCGCGAAACACGCTCTGCCGGGCAGTGTCTACAGCGCCAACCCGGCAACCATTCAATGCCATGCCGGGACCGCGATGACTACCATTACCTTTGTCGAACACTCTTCCGAAGACGCAGATGGCACCTTCCTGTCGTTCAGCAGGAGCGTCGGCGGTGCCAACTTCACTTTTTCGGACGGCTCGCCCGCCTACGCGGGAATCTATTTCGATATTCAACAGGACGACATCAGCGGCCTGACCGGCATCTATGCCCTTTCCGGGCGCGCGCAATCCAGCGGTGTGGACTTTACCATCAAGGTCCAGGCCGGCTACACGTTCGATCTGACTGGTTTCCAGGGCGCCAGCGACGTCGGCACAGTGACCGTCTTCTACAACGGCATGACCCTGTCGCAGACCTATAACGTCACCTCTGGTATCCCCTTCTCGTTTGCTGGCTTGACCACCTTCAACGACGTTACGTCCGTCACCTTCACAGCCGACGACTACGCCCTGTTCCAGAACCTGGAAATCACCGACGTCAAGCCGATCGCCCCCACCGTCACCGACGCCAGGATTTCCATCAGCGGCGCCAGCGGCACCGGCGGCGCCTACAAGATCGGCGACACCGTCACCGCCACCTGGAACAACACGGTCGGCGGCGACAACAACAGCGGCATCACCGGCGTGACGGTCGACTTCAGCCAGTTCGGCGGCGCCGCCGCCGTCGCCGCGACCAATTCTGGCGGCACCTGGACTGCCACCTACACCATCGTCTCCGGCGCGATCGACGCCACCAACCGCAACGTGTCAGTGACCGCGACGAACGCCGGCGGCCCCAACACGACGACCGACAGCACCAATGCCACCGTCGACAACATCGCGCCGACGGTCACCGATGCCCGCATCGCCATCAGCGGCGCCAGCGGCACCGGCGGCACCTACAAGATCGGCGACACCGTCACCGCCACCTGGAACAACACGGCCGGCGGCGACAACAACAGCGACACCATCGCGGGCGTCGCCGTCAACTTCAGTCAATTCGGCGGCGGCTCGGCCGTGGCCGCAACCAATTCGGGCGGTACCTGGAGCGCCACCTACACGATCGTGGCGGGCTCCCTGGACGGCATCGACAACCGCAACGTGGCCTTCACCGTCACCGACAATGCCGGCAATGCCCGCACCACCGCCGATACCAGCAACGCCCGCATCGACAACGTCAAGCCTGGCACCATCGGCGGCCTGGCGCTGTCGGCCGACACCGGCAGCAGCGCCGTCGACTTCATCACCAAGACGGCCGCGCAGACCATCAGCGCCACGCTGGCGGCGCCGCTGGCAAGCGGCGACACCGTCTACGGCTCGCTGGACAATGGCGCCAGCTGGAGCGATCTCACCTCGCGCGTGTCCGGCACCACGCTGACCTGGAGCGGCGCGACGCTCTCCGGCAGCAACACCCTGCGGCTGCAGATCGTCGATGCCGCCGGCAATGCCGGCATTCCGGCAGTCCAGGCCTACGTGCTCGACACGACGGCGCCGGCGGCGCCGGGCAGGCCGTCCATGACGGGCGCCAGCGACACCGGCTTCTCGAACGCCGACGCCGTCACGAGGAATACCACCCCCACCTTCACCGGCACGGCCGAAAGCGGCAGCACCGTGACGCTGTACGACACCAACGGTACGACCATCCTCGGCAGCGCCACCGCGACGGGCGGCACTTGGTCGATCGCGTCCTCGATCCTGGCCGAAGGCAGCCATACGCTGACCGCCCTCGCCACCGATACCGCCGGCAACCGCTCCGCCGCGTCGGCCGGCCTGGCGGTCACGATCGATACGGCCGCACCCACCGGCTTCGCCCTGAGCGCCACGACCGTCGCCTCGGCAAACGCCACCAGCGGCGCCGCGATCGGGACGCTGTCGGCCGCCGACAGCCAGGCCGTCGCCTATACGCTGGTTGCCGGCAACGGCACGAACGACGCCGACAATGGCAGATTCACCATCAGCGGCGGCACGCTCGCCGTCGGTGGGGCCGGGCTCTCCGCCGGCACCTACCACCTCTACCTGGCGGCCACCGATGCCGCCGGCAACGTGGCGAACCAGGCCTTCGTGCTCACCGTCGCGGATGCGCCCACGGTATCCAGCATCGTGCGCAGCGGCGGCGCGTCGTCCGGCGTCGCCGCCGCCACCGGGTCGGTCGGCTATACGGTCACGTTCAACGAGGCGGTCAGCGGCGTGGACGCCGGCGATTTCACCCTGACGACGACGGGCACGGCCAACGGCCACGTCGCGTCCGTCAGCGGCAGCGGCACGACCTACACCGTCACCGTCGACAGCCTTGGCGGCGACGGCACGCTGCGCCTGGACCTGAACGGCAGCGGCACCGGCATCGCCAACGGCAATCAGGTCGCCATCGCGGGCGGCTATACGGCCGGCGCCTCCTACACCCTCGACCACACGCCGCCAGCGGCGCCGAGCATGCCGGACATGGCGGCCGCCAGCGACACCGGTGCCTCGAACGTCGACAACATCACCCGCAACGCCACGCCGACCTTTACCGGCACGGCCGAAAGCGGCAGCACCGTGACGCTGTACGACACCGACGGCACGACCGTCCTCGGCAGCACCACCGCGATCGGCGGCACCTGGTCGATCATGTCCTCGGTCCTGGCCGGCGGCGGCCACACGGTGACGGCCAAGGCCGTCGACGCGGCCGGCAATGTTTCCACCGCCTCGGGCGGCCTGGCCATCGCCATCGACACCGGCGCGCCGACGGTCACCGCGGTTGCCGCGCCGCCGCCAGGCAGCTACGGCGCCGGCCAGTCCCTCGACGTCGTCGTCCACGCCAGCGAAGCGGTCATGGTCAATACCGCTGGCGGCACGCCCCACCTGGCGCTCACACTCGGCACGGCGACCGTCTACGCCAGCTACGTGTCCGGCTCGGGCACAACCGCGCTGACGTTCAGCTACGTCGTCCAGGCCGGCGACAACGACGCCGACGGCATCACGATCGGCGCGCTGTCGGCCAATGGCGGCACGCTGGCCGACGCCGCCGGCAACGCCCTGGCGACGACCCTGAACGGCGTGGGGTCGGCGGCGGCTGTGCTGGTCGATACGCAAGCGCCGGTCGTCGTCTCGGTCTCGGTGCCGGCCAACGGCACCTACTACAGCGGTGAGGCGCTCGAGTTCTCCGTGAATTTCTCGGAAGCCGTCACCGTCGACGGCGGCGGCGGCACGCCGCGCATCGCGCTGATCCTCGACGGCAGCGCCACCGTGTACGCCGACTACGTGTCCGGCAGTGGCGCCAGCACGCTCGTGTTCCGTCACCTGGTGGCGCCCGGCGAAGTGGATGCCAACGGCATCATGGTGGGCGGGCTGTCGCTCCATGGAGGCACGCTGCGCGATGCCGCCGGCAACAACGCCGTTCCGTCCCTCAATAGCGTGGGCAGCACGGCATCGGTCCTCGTGGACGGTACCGGCCCGCAGGCCGGCAACGTCACCTCGGCCGCGGCGAACGGCAGCTACAAAGCCGGCAGCACGATCGCGATCGCGATCGACTTCGGCGCCGCGGTCGACGTCGACACCAGCGGCGGCACGCCCACGCTGGCCCTGAACAGCGGCGGCAACGCCGTTTACAGCGGCGGCTCCGGCACGTCCACGCTGACGTTCGCCTATACGGTCGCCAGCGGCGAGAACAGCGCCGACCTCGATGTCGCATCGAGCGCCGCGCTGGCCCTGAACGGCGCCACCATCAAGGGTAGCGCCGGCGGTCACGCCGATGCGGCCCTGGCCCTGGCCACTCCCGGCGCCGCGGGCTCGCTGGGCACCGCCAAGGCCATCGTCATCGACACCACGCCGCCGTCGACCACGCTGTCCGGCGTGACGCTGTCCGCCGACACGGGAGCGTCGGCCACCGACTTCACCACCAATGTCGCGGCGCAGACCGTGGGCGTCACGCTGTCCGCCGCGCTGCAGGCCGGCGAGCGCCTGTATAGCTCGGTCGACGGGGGCCAGTGGATCGACATCACGGGCATGGCGAGCGGCACCACCGTGACGTGGACAGGCGTCACCCTGGGCACGGCGACACCCGGCCTGCGTTTCAAGGTGAGCGATGCCGCCGGCAACGACGGCGCCGTGCTGTCGCGCTCCTATGTTCTGGACACGGCGGCGCCGCACCTCCAGTCCGCCACCGTCGCCGGCGCCACGCTGGTGCTGCACTACGACGAGGCACTGGACGCGGCCCACGTGCCGGCGGCGGGCGCCTTCGCCGTCGCCGCCGGCGGCAATCCCGTCGGCGTGAGCGGCGTCGCCATCGACGGCGCCGCCAGGACGGTCACACTGACGCTGGCATCGGCCATCGCCGGCGGCCAGGCCGTGACGATCTCCCATACCGCCGCCATCCGCGACGTGGCCGGCAACGCGGCGGCGTCCTTGTCCGGTGCCGCCGTGAGCAACCTGGCGCCCGCACC
Source organism: Massilia paldalensis (assembly GCF_044901715.1). Lineage (NCBI taxonomy): Bacteria > Pseudomonadati > Pseudomonadota > Betaproteobacteria > Burkholderiales > Oxalobacteraceae > Massilia > Massilia paldalensis. The sequence continues at coordinate 275,583 of NZ_JBJCIU010000001.1, read as the reverse complement.
CGTGCCGCCCGGCGCCGGCACCGCCACGGCCACCATCGACGGCGTCGCCGTGCAGACCTCGGCCCGGGTCGATGCCGACGGCACGACGATCCTGACCACCACGATCCCCGTCGTACAGGCGACGCGCCAGGAACAGGTGGGCAACAATACCGTCGCCGACATCCCGCTGGTCAAGACCGCCGGCGGCACCGTCCTGCTTGCGGCGCAGGTGCCCACCGGCGCCGGCCTGCAGGCGAGCGGCGCGCAGGCGCCGGCCACCGAACGCGCCTTCGCCAAGCTGCTCGCGGAAATCCAGGCGCACAGCGACGAAGCACCGTCCGGCCAGGGGGCCCTCGCCGCTGCCGGCGCCGGCTTCCTGCAGGATCTCGGCACGGCCACGCCGCTGCTGGTCCACACCATCGTCCCGGTGACCGCCGGGGCGCTGCCCGCGCAGCCGCTGACGCTGGTCGGCCAGGGCCAGGGCCAGGATGCCGGCGCGGCGCGCACGGCGCTCGTCATCGACGGCAGCGCGCTGCCCGCCGGTTTCGCAGTCGCGCTGGAAAACGTGGAGTTCGCTGCCGTCGCCGGCGCGCTCACGGTCACGGCCGGCGCCGGTTCACGCGTCGTGGCCGGCGACGGCGCCGACCAGCTCATCGCGACCGGCAGCGGCACCTACACCGTCGACGGCGGCGGCGGCACGGACACGCTGCGCCTCGCAGGCGGCACCATCCACGACTACGCGCTCAGAATCGTCGACGGCAAGACGGTGTTCACGCACCTGGGCGGCGCCGGCGGCAGCGTCGCCGCGGCCAACGTGGAATTGCTGCAGTTCGCCGCCGGCGGCGCGGACATGACGGCGGCCGGCACCATCGGCCGCCTGTACCAGACGGTCCTGGGGCGCCAGGCCGACCAGGCCGGCCTCGATTACTGGAACGACCACCATGTCGCCGCCGACCAGGCGCTGGCATCGGTGGCCGGCTCCCTGCTCGGCTCTGCCGAAGGAAGAGCCCTGGCCGGCCTGGACAACGCCCGGTTCGTCGACCTGATCTACCGGAATGCGCTGGACCGCGCGCCGACCGACGCCGAACGCGCCGGCGCACTGGCGCAGCTGGAGACGCATGCCGTGGGACGCGCCGACCTGGCGCTGCAGCTGGCCGACTCGGACGCCATGCTGGCCCGCGCCGGCGCGCAGCAAGCGGCGCTGGACTTCAACCACAGCGACGTCGCCACGCTGGTGCGCGTGTACAGCTCCCTGTTCGAACGCGCTCCTGACGAAGCCGGCATTAACTACTGGCTGGACGTGCGCGCCACCGGGCTGTCGATAAGCGCCATCGCGGACCGGTTCGTGGCCGCGTCGGAAACGGGATCGCTGCATGGGAAACTCGACGACGGCGCGTTCGTGGACATGCTGTACCGGACGGCGCTGGGGCGCATGGAGAGCGCGGCCGAGAAGTCGTACTGGACGGACCAGCTGGCCGCGGGCACGCTCGACCGCGGCCAGGTGCTGCTGGCGTTCGCCGACTCGGCCGAAAAGATCGGCCTCGTCGGCGTCATCGGCACGTCGATCGAGACGCTGCCGTGATCCTGCCTACATCTGCCGGCACTGGCGCAGCTCGCAGCGCGCCATGAACACCTTGCCGCCGTCGCACACCATGCGGTACACCTCGACGGGCCCCGGCTCGGTGACGAGGCCGGCGCCCTGCCCGCCCGTGCACGCCTGCTGGCGCGCCATCTTCTCGACCGTGGCCGAGGACACGCCGGTGCGGAACGGGATCTTCTGGATGGCGTCGCCTTCCGGCCGGGCCGCGGCCACGGGCACTGGAGCCGGCGCGACCGGTTCCGGGAACACGCTGCGGTAGGCGGCGCAACCGCCGAGCGTCAGCACGAGGAAGGCGGCGAGTAGGCGTGTCATGGCGGTTCCGCTCAGAAGGTCATCGTCCTGACGCCGTCGCCGGTGCCCAGCAGGCAGACGTTGGCGCCGCGTTGGGCGAACAGGCCGACGGCGATCACGCCGACGATCTGGTTGATGTCCGTTTCCAGGGCCACCGGGTCGGTGATCGACAGGCCGGCCACGTCCAGGATGTAGCCGCCGTTGTCGGTGACGAAGGCGTCCGTGCCGCCCGCCTTGGTGCGCAGGCGCGGCTGGCCGCCCAGCCGGGTCAGCTTGCGGCTGACGGCATTCGCCGCCATCGGGATCACTTCGACCGGCAGCGGAAACTTCCCGAGCGTCTGGACCAGCTTGGAGCCGTCGGCGATGCAGACGAACTTGCCGGACACGGAGGCCACGATCTTCTCGCGCGTCAGCGCGGCGCCGCCGCCCTTGATCATGGCGCCCGAGGCGTCGATCTCGTCGGCGCCGTCGACGTAGACGGAAATCGCTTCGACGTCGTTCAGGTCGAGCACCTCGATGCCGTGGCCGCGCAGGCGCGCCGCGGTCGCTTCCGACGACGCCACCGCGCCCTTGATGCGGTCCTTGATCTTGCCGAGTTCGTCGATGAAGAAATTGGCGGTCGAGCCGGTGCCGACGCCGATGATCTCGCCGTCGACCACGTAGTCGATGGCGGCGCGGGCCACTGCCTGCTTGAGTTCGTCCTGGGTCATGATGGTGCTTGGTGGGAGTAAAGAATCCGCCATTCTAGCGGATATGACGTGTATTTCCGCCGAATCCTTGCACAGGTTTTTGCCGGTTCGGCATTATAATGTTGCAACCAAAGAAACACAGCGACCGCCATGTCCCGATTCCTGCCTGCCATCCTGCTCGCCTCCCTGCTGACGCTCGCGCAGGGCATCGCCACCGCCGCCGACTTCGCGTCCGCCCTGCCCTCCGGCCCCTACCGCGTGGGCCTGCACGTGAAGCAGCAGTACGACCGGGCGCGGGTCTACCAGCATGCGCGCAATCCGGTCACGGCCCAGGCCAACGGCGGCGACCGTTCGCGGCCGGTCCAGACGCTCGTCTGGTATCCGGCGATCGGCCATGGCGCCCCGCTGTCCTACCGTGACTACGCGGCCACCGTGGCCACCGAGGAGGAATTCAGCCGCACGGCGGACCAGGTGCGGCTGGCCACCGACCTGCTGGTGGCGCAGCGCGCCGCGGGCGTGCCCCAGGTGCCGGCCGACATGGCTCAGCGGATGCGCGCACTGCGCGACGCGCCCGAGCGGCCCGGCAAGTTCCCCGTCGTGATCTATGCGCCCAGCCACAGCGCGTATGCGATGGAAAACGCCGACCTGTGCGAATACCTGGCCAGCCACGGCTACATCGTGCTCGCCAGCGCCTCGCTGGGCGCCCGTTCGCATGCGATGACGGCCGACCTAGAAGGCGCCGAGGCCCAGGCCGGCGACATTGGCTTCCTCGTCGGCTATGCGCACACGCTGGCGCAGGCCGACACGACGCGCATCGGCGTGGTCGGCTACAGCTGGGGAGGCCTGGCGAACGTGCTGGCCGCCGCGCGCGACGACCGCATCCGCGCCCTCGTCAGCCTGGACGGCTCGCTGCGCGCCGCCTTCGAATACGTGAACGGCGGCCCGCGCGCGGCGCGCTACGTGACGCCCGAGCGCCTGGCCGTGCCGCTGCTGTACGTGACGCGCCTGCAGGGCGGCGGACAGGACAAAGGAGAGATCGACAGCGGCATCGGCGCCGACCTGCTGGCGCGCATGCGCTACGCCGACATCTACCTGGCTACCACGGAAGCGGCGAGCCACATGGACTTCTCGTCGTGGTCGCTGCGCATGGCGCCCGACAGCGCCTTCCGCGGCCGCACCCGTGCCCAGGCGGAAGCCGCCTACGGCGCGATGGCGCGCACCGTGCAGCGCTTCCTCGACGCGCGCCTGAAGAACGACGCGGCCGCCCTGCGCCTGCTCGACGCCGACCTGGCGCCGAACGCCACCCCGCCCGGCCTGGTGTCGTTCGCCGTGCGCCGCGCAGCCACCCCGGCGCCCACCATGGACACCTTCCTCGACCAGCTCGGCCGCCAGGGTTTCGAACGCATCGGCGCCATCTACGACCAGCTGCATGCGCAGAACCCGGAGCTGTCGCTCGATCCGCTGCAGGTCCACGACTGGGGCATGAAGCTGCTGCGCGAACGGCGCCCGCGCGAAGCCGCGCAAGTGTTCGCGCTGGGCGTGCGCCTGTATCCGGAGCGCTTCGAATTCCTGTACGACGGCCTGGGACAAGCCCAGGAAGCGGCGGGCGAGCGTGCCGGCGCCATTGCCAGCTACCGCCAGGCGCTGGCGCTGGAGCCCGCGCACCTGCACGCGCGCGAGCGCCTTGGCGCGCTGGAAGCGGCGCCGGCCATGCAATAGTCCACGCGGGAACACGTTGCGCAGGAACACATCGCGCAACACATCGCGCAACACATCGATTCCCATCGTCAACCGTGCGCCCGCGCACCGCTCAGCGGTGTAGCGTGAAAGACCGGGCCAGGCTTGCGCACTGGCCCTTTGCACCAACGGACGAGAAAGGAGCGACTGTGAACCAGCGTTATCGACCGATCACGCGCCTCGGCATGGGCGGCACCGGCCTGGGCGACATGTACCATGCGACGAGCGAGGACGCGGCCCAGGCGGCCGTGGACGCCTCCTGGGATGCGGGCATCCGCTACTTCGACACCGCGCCGCACTACGGCGCCGGCCTGTCCGAGCACCGCTTCGGCCAGGCGCTGCGGCGGCGCCCGCGCGACGCCTACACGCTGTCGACCAAGGTCGGCCGCCTGCTCAAGCCGCACCCGGCCGGCGACATCGAAAGCCCCTTCGTCGGCACGCTGCCGTTCAAGCGCGTGTTCGACTACACGGCCGACGGCGTGCGCCGCTCGATCGAGGACAGCCTGCAGCGCCTGGCGCTGGGCCACATCGACATCGTCTACGTGCATGACCTCTCGCCCGACTATTTCGGCAACGAGTTCGACCGCAACTTCGCCATCGCGGCCGGGCGCGGCGGCGCGTTCGAAGGCCTGGTCAAGCTGCGCGAGGAAGGCGTCATCAAGGGCTGGGGCCTGGGCGTGAACACGGTCGAGCCCTGCCTGCGCGCATTGCAGCAATCCGACCCCGACATCTTCCTGCTGGCCGGCCGCTACACGCTGATGGAAACGACGCCGCTGGACGCATTGTTCCCCCTGTGCGCGCAGCGCGGCGCCGGCGTCGTGCTGGGCGGCCCGTTCAATTCCGGCTTCCTGGCCGGCGGCGACCACTACGACTACGCGCCGGCCACGCCGGACAAGATCGCGCGGCGCGAACGCCTGCAGCAGGTAGCAGCCCGCCACGGCATCGACCTCGCCGCCGCCGCCCTGCAGTTCGGCCTCGCGCACCCCGTGGTGGCCGCTACCATTCCCGGCGCCAGCAGCCCGGAACACGCGAAGCGCAACGCGGCCCTGATGGAAGTGGCGATCCCCGCGCAGTTCTGGCAGGAGCTGCGCGCTGAAGGGCTGGTGCCGGAGGCGGCGCCGCTGCCGGACGGGAAGCCGGTCCTCTAGTCCGCCGGACGCGCGTGCGGGCTCACAGGATCGAGCGGTAGCTGCCGCCCTCCACGCGCACGGCCGCGCCATTGGTCGCGGCGCCGAGCGGACTGGCCAGCAGCGCCACCATGGCGGCCACCTCGTCCGCGTCGATCATGCGTGCAATCAGCGAGCTCGGACGGTAGGTCGCGAAGAAATGGGCTTCGATCTCCGCGTCGCTCATGCCGGGCCGCGGGGCGGTCTGGCGCAGGTACTCGACAATGTCGTCGGAGCGCGTGGCGGCCGGCAGGACGCTGTTGACCGTCACGCCGGTGCCGCGCGTCAGCTCCGCCAGGCCGCGCGCCACCGCCAGCTGCGCCGACTTGCTCACACCGTAGTGGATCATGTCAGGCGGCGTGAAGGCACCCACTTCGCTGGACACGAAGACCACGCGTCCCCAATCCTTGTCCAGCAGGCGCGGGAAGTAATGGCGCGCCAGGCGCACGCCCGACATGACGTTGACGTCGAACATGCGCATCCAATCTGCATCGCTGATCTCGGCGAACGGCTTGCCCTCGTAGTAACCGAGGTTGTTGACGAGGATGTCCACGTCGGGCACCGCGTCCGTCACCGCCGCGGCGCCGGCCGCATCGCTCAGGTCGGCCACGACCGGCGTCACGCGCGTCCCTGGCACCGCTGCCACGATCGATGCCACGGCACGATCGAGCCTGGCACGGTCGCGCCCCGTGACGACGACGGCGGCGCCCTCCCGGGCGAGGGTACGCGCGATGGCCAGGCCGATGCCGGCGGTCGCACCCGTGACCAGTGCCGTCTTATCCTTCAGTTGCAAATCCATGATGTAGGCAGCTGTTGTTGAACGAGCCCAGACTTTATTGTTTCTGCGCGTGCAGATAAACTGGTCATCAGGGAAATCATTTGTTCCAGGGAGGACCAAATAAGCCGCCAATTCGACTATCTGGACGACCTGGAAGCGTTCATCGCGGTCGCCGAACACGGTTCCTTCACGACCGGTGCCGTGAGCCTCTCGACGACCCCGTCCGTGCTGAGCCGTGCGGTGACGCGCCTGGAGCAACGGCTCGGCGCCCAGCTCATGCGCCGCACGACCCGGAGCGTCACGTTAACGGAGTCCGGCCGGCACTACCTGGAGCAGGCGCGCGCGGCATTCAACCTGCTGGGCGAGGCGGAACGCGAACTCCAGGGGCAGGCGGGGCCACTGCGCGGACGGGTGCGCATGAGCGTGCCCACCACGTACGGCCACTACCGGCTTCCCACCCTGCTGGCACGTTTCGCGCACCGCTATCCGGACGTGAAGGTGGAACTGAACATCACGAACCGCAACGTCGACCTGGCCGCCGAAGGCGTGGACCTGGCGATCCGCCTCGGTGACTTTTCTCCCGGCGGCCTGGTGGCGCGCAAGCTGGCCGACGAGGCGCTATGCCTCGTCGCGGCGCCGGCCTACCTGGAAAGGGCTGGCGTCCCGCAAGCGCTGGCCGACCTCGAGCGACATCGCTGCATCCCCTTCGTCCTGCCGCGTACGGGCCGGGTGGCGCCCTGGCTGTTTCGCGACGGCGGCCGGGACATCGAATGGCAACCGGCGCCCGGCATCGAGGTATCGGACGACGTGCTGGGCGTCGTGTCGCTGGCGGTTGCCGGCATGGGCATCGCGCAGAGCTATGACTTCATCGTCCACGAGCGCATCGCCCAGGGCGAGCTGGTGGAAGTACTGCCTGCGCTGCGCGGCCGCACCCGTCCCTTCTCCGTCATCTATGCGCCGCATCGCCTCCAATCCGCCGCGACGCGTGCGATGATCGACGTGCTCGTGGCCGCGAGACAGTCCTAGCGCAGCGTTGCTGGGATGTTGTTCGCCTTACCCATGCGGCCTACAATGGACGAGCATTGCCCCTTCCCCGCCATGGAGCGCCACACAAGATGAAGACAACCCCGGGTTTAGTAAAACGCAGCCTGTTTCTCGCGCATGGCGCGCTATTCGCCGCTGTCGCCGCCGCGTGCGCCGTCGGCCTGCCTGCGCACGCATCCAATCCGATCGTGCAGGGCTGGTACGCCGATCCCGAGATCCGCATCTTCGACAAGCAGTACTGGATCTATCCGACCTACTCGGACGATTTCGGCGCGCCGGACCGCTCCAGGTCCTTCACGCCCGAGCAGCAGCGCATGCGCGCCCAGTCGAAGCTGATCTGGGCGCCCTACCTGAAGCAGACCTTCCTGAACGCGTTTTCCTCGCCCGACCTGGTGCACTGGACGAAGCACCCGCACGTGCTCGACGTGGAGAACGTGGCCTGGGCGGCCTACGCCGTGTGGGCGCCGTCGGCCATCGAGCACAAGGGTAAGTACTACCTGTTCTTCGGCGCCAACGACATCAAGAGCAACGAGCAGGTCGGCGGCATCGGCGTCGCCGTCAGCGACCGGCCCGACGGCCCGTTCAAGGATGCCCTCGGCAAGCCGCTCATCGGCGAGATCCGCAACGGCGCCCAGCCGATCGACCAGATGGTGTTCAAGGACGACGACGGCCAGATCTACATGTATTACGGCGGCTGGCAGCACGCGAACGTCGTCAAGCTGGCGCCGGACCTGCTGAGCGTCGTCCCCTTCCCCGACGGCCAGACCTACAAGGAGATCACGCCCGACCCGGCCTATGTGGAAGGCTCGTTCATGGCCAAGCGCAAGGGCGTGTACTACCTCATGTGGTCGGAGGGCGGATGGACGGGGCCGGACTACAGCGTGGCCTACGCGATGAGCACGTCGCCCTACGGTCCGTTCAAGCGCATCGGCAAGATCCTGCAGCAGGACGGCAAGATCGCCCGCGGCGCGGGCCACCATTCCGTCGTCAACATCCCCGGCACCGACGACTGGTACATCGCCTACCACCGCCGCCCGCTGAACGACAAGGATGGCCACCACCGCGAAATGGCCATCGAGCGCCTGTTCTTCAACGAGGACGGGACGATCCGTCCGGTCGTGATGACCAACGAAGGCGTGGCGCCACGCCCGCTCGTGCCCGGCCGCTGAGCGCGGCGCGCCGGGGTCAGGCCGCGGCCCGGCTCCGGGCCGCCGCCGCGCCACCGGCGAAACCGGCCGCATCGAGCAGCCCGCGCGACAGCGCGATGCTTGCCGCCTGCGTGCGCGTGCTGGCGTCGAGCTTCATCATGATCGCGCGGACGTGCCATTTGACGGTGCCTACGGCGATGCCGAGGTCGCGGGCGATCGACTTGTTGCAGGCGCCCTGCACGAGCAGCTGCAGCACCTCCACCTCGCGCCGGGTGAGCATGTCGTCCGACGGCCCCGTCGCCATCTCCCACGTCAGCGTCTGGCACAGGTAATTTCCCCCGCGCGCCAGGGTGCGCACGGCGTCCGCCAGTTCGTGCAGCGGCGCCGTGCTGAGCACGAATCCGTGCACGCCCTGGCGCAATGCCGCTCGCACGGCGTCGATCGGCGCCGTGCGCGTGACGGCGAGCACGCGGCGCCCGGCCGCGCCACGGGGCAGTCCCGCTTCCGCCAGCGCAAAGGCGCGCTCGCCGTCGACGACGGCAACGTCGACTGTGGCGTCGACGGCAACGCCCGGCGCCCCCTCCACGACGCGGATGCCAGGTTCCCGTTCGAGCGCCGCGCGCACGCCGGCCTGCAGTAGCGGTTCCTGGATGTCGGTGGACACGACGATCGCCTGTCCTGGTTCTTGCTGTCTCATTCCACTTCCTTTACTGATATGGCAAACACTAGCCTAGTGAGCAGTGTCGCCGGAAGGGCGTGGCAGGTCGAGTTAGCAGTTGTTGGGCCTTGTGAGGCGCGCGCTCACACCGTTGGCGCGGGGCGGGTTTCCGGCATGCGCAGGATGGCGGCGAGGGAAACCAGGCTGGCGGCGACCACGCACCAGGCGGGCGCCAGCGGATCGCCGGTCGCGCCGATCAGCCACGTCACGAGGAACTGGGTGGCGCCGCCGAACAGCGAGACGCCCGCCGAATACACGAACGCCAGCCCAGCGGCGCGCTGCGCGGACGGGAACAGTTCGCAGATCGCCGTCAACACGCCGCCGCCATTGAGGGCGGTCAGGAAGGCCAGCGCGGCCGCGACGGCCAATAGCGTGGCCGGATCGCGCCGCGCCGCCAGCAGCATGAACGCCGGCACGACGGCCAGTGCCATGGCCAGGCGCGGCCAGAACATCGCGGGCCAGCGTCCGAAGCGGTCCGCGAGCCAGCCGCCGGCGACGCCGCCCGCGACGGTCGCGAGGCCGACGGCCAGCGCCGCGTGCAGCCCACTGGCCGCCGGGAGGTGCAAGACCGTCGTGCCGTAGGTGGCCATGTAGCTGGCGACGTAGGTGGCGACCGTGCCGCCCGCGATGGCGCCGATGCCCATGATCACGTGGCCCACACGCCACCGGACGGGCGCCGGCACGGGAGCCGACGACGACGGGAGCGTCTCCGGCATGCCGATGCGCAGGTACACGGCCACGGGCACGAGCAGCAAGCCGCACGCGAACGGCACGCGCCAGCCCCAGGCATCCATGGCGGCGTCATCCAGCATCGCGAACAGCGCGAGGCCGATCGCCGCGGCCAGCATGCCGGCCAGGCCCTGGCTGACGAACTGCAGCGCGACGTAGGACGCGCGCCGTCCGGGCGGCGCGATCTCGAGCAGGAAGGCCGTCGACGGTCCGATGTCCCCGCCCAGCGCAAAGCCCTGCAACAGGCGCAGCGCGGTAAAGATAATGGGTGCCGCCACGCCGATGGCGGCGTAGTCCGGGGTGAATGCCAGGCCGAGCGTCGCGCACGTCATCAGGATGGCCGTCAGGTAGAGGGCCGGACGGCGGCCGGCGCGGTCCGCGAAGCGGCCGATGACGACGCTGCCGACGGGCCGCGCGACGAAGCCGACGCCGAACACGGCGACGGACAGCAGCAGGCTGGCGCCCGCTTCCCGGCTGGGGAAGAAGGCACGCCCGATCTGTGCGGCAAAGAAGGCATAGGCGACGAAATCGAAGAATTCCAGTACGTTGCAGGCCACGGCGGCGCCGATGGCACGCCTGCGCCGCATGGCCGCGGCGCGCGGCGGGTCGTCGCGGCTCATGCCAGCAGTGCCCGCGCGCGTGCGAGGTCCGGCGATTCGTCCAGTCCCGCCTCCAGGCAGCCTTGCAACAGGACCCGCGCCTCGTCCGCGCGGCCGTCGTCGCGGAGGTGCCCGGCCAGCGCGACGGCGGCACGCAACCTGCACCACGCGGCGCCCTGTTCGCCGGCGAGCGCCATCGCCTTGCGGTAGCCCTGCTCGGCCTCGTCGCGGCGTCCCACGGCCGCCAGGCAGCGGCCGCGCACGACCAGCAGCTCCGGCTCGCGCAGGAAATCGCCGCCGCCACGGATCATCGCTTCCGCTTCCTCGCAGGCCGCGAGGCCGGCCGCATGCAGGCCCATGTCGCACAATCCGCCGGCCATCGCGATCAGCGCCTCGCTGCTGACCATCTCGTAGCCCACCGCATGCAGGGCATCGACGGCGATGCGGATCCGCTCGACGCCTTCGGCCAGCGCGCCCTGCAGCAGCATGACCTGGCCGCCGATCACGTTGGCCGTGTAGCGGTAAGGCTCCAGCGAGTGCGCCTTTCCGACCCGGTCCAGCTCGTCGGCGACCGCCGTCATGCGCGCCGTGTCGCCGGCATACGCGTACACGGAGCCGGCCCAGATCAGGGCAATGCTGTAGGTAACGGCGTGGCCGTGGCGTTTCGCGAGCGCGATCGTTTCGGCCGCGACGGCAAAGGCGCGCGCATGGCGTCCCGTCAGCCAGGCGCCGCGCGCCATGCCGCACAACGCGCGGATGTGGTACTCGAACGCGAGGCCGGAACCCAGCTCGGCGGCGCGCGGCGCGGTATAGGCCAGGCAACGCTGCCACTGCTGCAGCGCCTCGTCGATCCTGCCTACGAGGTGCAGGCACACGCCCATCAGCGACGCCACCACGGCGCGCGCTTCCGGATCGTCCAGCTCCTGCAGCAGCGACTGGGCCTGGCGCGCCGTGTCGAGCGCGTCGATATAGCGGCCCTCGCGGTGAAGCAGGACGAGGTACTGGCACAGCAGGTGCAGCATGCTGCGCGAGTCGCCCAGCTGCTCGGCGATGGCGAGCGCACGGCGGTAGGCTTGCGCGGCATTGCCGCGCGCGCCGATGCCGGAGAAGGTCAGCGACTGGCCCAGCGTCCCCTGCAGCGTCAGCTCGAACGACGAGCCGGCGAATTCGGCGGGCAGTACGGCCAGCGCGGCCTGGGCCCAGCGCGAGCATTCCGCCACGTGCGAGGAACGCAGCAGCAGCGGGCACAGGGCCGCCGCCATACGCATCGCCTGGGCCGCCTGGCCCGCATCGCGCAGGTACCAGTCGAGCGCCAGGCGCAGGTTCGGCAACTCGAGCGCGAATGCCTCGGGGTCGGCATCGGCCGCCTGCGCATGGTCCACGGCCCAGTCGCGGAAATGGTCGGCCAGGCGCTGCGCCACGGCCTCCTCCTCGGCGCCGGCGCGCAGCTTGTCGCGGCTATAGGTCTTGGTCGTGTCCAGCATGCCGTAGCGCAGCGCGGCGCCGCCGGCATCGACGGTCACGAGCGACTTCGCCACCAGGTTGGCGACCAGTTCGAGGGCCACGAGCCGGTCGTAGCCCTCGCAGCAGATGCCGAGGGCCGCGTCGAGCGAGAACGTGCCGGCGAAGACCGACAGCCTGCTCAGCAGCCGCTTCTCGTCGTCCGACAGCAGGTTGAAGCTCCAGTCGAGCGTCGCGCCCAGCGTCTGGTGGCGCGGCACGGCGGTGCGCCGTCCCTGCCAGATCAGGGTCACGGACGGATCGACGTGCAGCGCGATTTCCTTCAGGCCGAGGGCTTCGATGCGGCCGGCGGCCAGTTCGATCGCGAGCGCGATGCCGGACAGTTCGCGGCACAGCCGCGAGACCAGGGGCGCATCGGCGTCGGTGAGCGCGAAGCCGGCACCGCTGGCGGCGGCGCGCTCGACGAACAGCTGGACCGCCGGATAGGTCATCGCCGCCATGGCGCTCAATCCCTCCCCTTCGGGTGGAAAATTCAGCGGCTGCAGACGGTAGACGAATTCGCCCGTCGCGCGCAGCGGCTCGCGGCTCGTCGCCAGCACGTGTACATGGGGGCAATGCCGGACCAGCGCCTCGGCGATGGCCGCGACCTCGTCGATCACGTGCTCGCAGCAGTCCAGCACGATGAGGCAGGTGCGTTCGGCGAGCCGGTCCATCAAGGCCTGCGCGTTGTCCAGCGATTGCTGCATGCCGACGGCTTCCGCCACCGTCGCGTGGACGAGGCCCGGCTTGCCGATCGACGAGAAGTCGGCGAAGTGCACGTCGCCGCCGATGTGCCGGTACGCGGCCCGCGCGGCCGCGATCGCCGTGGTCGTCTTGCCGATGCCGCCCGCGCCGACGATCGTCGCCAGGCGGTATTGCAGCAGCGCCGCGACCAGCGCGTCGACTTCCTTGTCGCGTCCGAACACGGCCGTCGACAGCGCCGGCAGGCGCCGGGCCGCGTCCGCCGGCATGGCGGCGGCGCCCGGCGTGGCGGCCGGCGCCGCCAGGCGTTCGACCCGGGCCACGAAGGTATAGCCCTTGTTGGCCGTATTCACGATGTAGCGCTCGGCGCCGCCATCGCCGAGCGCCTTGCGGATGGCGACGATGTGGAAACGCAGGCTGCCCTCGTCCACGACCATGTTCGGCCATACGCGCGCCAGCAGCTCGCGCTTGCCGACCGTCTCGCCCGCCGATTCGACCAGCGCGATCAGGATGTCGAGTGCCCGCCCGCCCAGCCTCACCGGCACGCCGTCGCGCTCGAGCAGGCGCTCGGAAGGCACCAGCACGAACGGGCCGAACGCCGCGCGCCATTCGCTACTGATTTTTTGCTCGCTATGCATCTTGTTCGTACGCCGATCCCGCAATATCGATACGCGATCACGCACGACCGCACTTGTCTACCACCCATTGGACAGGGTCACGACCCTCCCACTGGACAGGGCAGACAGTATAGTGCAATGTCGACATGGTTGCACTGCCCGATGGCCCCGCCAGCGGCCATGCGCGTCGCGCTCAGGGCAGCTGCCCGGCAGCGCGCAAGCGCTCGATCGCGCCCACGATGGTGGCCTCGGTCTCGACCGCCTCGGTGAAGCCGGCACGGCGGATCTTGCCCATGTCCGAGACCATGTCGAACTCGGTGTTGAAGACGAAGTCGCCGAACCACCAGCCGACCAGCTTCTCGTAGGGTGGCGTGCGCAGGCCCTGACGCTGCGCCACGCGCGCCCAGGCGTCGGCCAGCAAGGGCATCTGCTTCGCCAGCGCGAACGGCTGCGGCGGGCCGACCTCCATGTCGAAGGCACCGGCCACGCGGCGCCAGACGCGCTCCCAGCGGAACGGTTCGTTGACGAGGTTGAACGCCTCGCCGGCCGCCGCCGGATCGAGCGCGGCCCACACGCTGGCGCGCGCCATCCAGGCCGCATCCGTCGTCTGGGCGAGCACGCCCGAGTAGACCTTGTCCGTACCCGGGAAGCGCAGCGGCACGCCCGCTTCCTTGCTGAGCGCAGCGAACACGCCCATCACCATCACGATGTTCATCGGGTTGCCGACGATGTCGCCGACCACCACGTCCGGGCGCAGGATCGACCAGGCGAAGTCGCCGGCCGCGCCGCGCTCGCGCAGCAGGTCTTCCTGGGCATAGTAGAAGTTCGGCGTGACGTGGCGCGGATCGTCCTCGTAGAACGGTGCGTGGGCGTGGCCCAGGTGCACGCCGTACACCTTCGCACCCTGGTAGTGCACGACGCGCTGCAGCGGCGCGCCGACCGCCTTCAGGCCGTCGAGCAGGTTGCGCAGCATGCCGCCGTTGATGCGTTCCTCGTCCAGCAGGTCGCTGCCGCCCTTGAGCGCGGCGTAGAACACGTGGGTGGTGTCGCGCGCCGCCTCGAGCGCGCGGGCGGTGGCGGCGGCATCGGTGAGGTCGGCCTTGATGCTCTCGACGCCATCCACGAGGGTGCGCGGCAGCGCGCGCACCGTCCAGTCGGGACGTCCCTTCAGTTCCTGCACGACGGCGTTGCCGATGATGCCGCTGGCGCCGACCACGAGCGCCTTGTAGGGGGTATGCATGCCTGTCCTCTCGAAGCAATGGGAAATGCCATGAGCATAACGGCTCTCCGCGATCGGTGCAGGACGGTGCCGGGTCACAAGCTCCGGCGCCGCCCCGGCTGCTTCAGAAGCTGGCGCGCAGCGTCAGGCGCACGGTGCGCGGCTCCACCGGGTGCGTGTGGATGCCGTCCACGCCTTGCGCCGGCTCGCCCGGCAGGCGCGACGTGTAGTAGTAGTCGACGTCGCTGGCCTGGCGGTCGAACAGGTTGAACACGTCGGCCGTCAGTTGCCAGCGGCGGTCGACGCGGTAGCCCACGCGCAGGTAGGCGATCGCCGTCGTGGCCGAGCGCACGCTGTCGTCCTCGACCAGGGGACGCGGTCCGAAGTAGCGCATCTGGAAGGCGCCAGACCACGGCCCGACGTCGTTGACGGTGGCGCCGAACGACGCCACCTTCTCGACCGAGCCGGGGACGCGGTCGCCGGCCGGATCGAACTGGGTGTAGCGGGCGCGCGACCAGGCCAGGTCGAGGTCCAGGAGCAGCCAGCGGTTGGCCACGACATGGTTGTTCCACTCGATGCCGGAACGCTTGCTGGCGCGGCTGGGCGCCGTGTCGCCCGCATCGCCCGAGAACACGAGCTCGGACGCCGAGCGCAGCGTCCACAGCGCCGCCGAGCTTTGCAGGCCCGGCACGATCTCGCTGCGCGCGCCGATCTCGGCGCCGCGCGTCTTGACCAGCGGCGTCACCGGATCGACCGGCACCCGTTCGCGCGGCGACAGGCGCGCCGTCGTGCCGCGCGCGTCGTTGCTGTGGAAGCCCTCGCCGTAGTTGGCGAAGAATTCTGTCCTGTCCCATGGTCCGAACACGAGCGACAGCTTGGGCGAGGCGACGTGGTCGTCAGCGCGGCCCGCGTTGTCCGCGATCGAGCTGGCGACGTCGAAACGGTAGCGGTCGTAGCGCAGGCCGGCGATGGAGCGTAGCCATGGCGTCCATTGCACGGTGTTCTGGAACCAGGCAGCGCCGCTCGATTCCGACACGCGCGATTCGGCGATCGTGTCCAGCAGGCGCTGCCCGCTCGTCGCATACAGGCCGAGCGGCGCGATGCGGTCGAAGCGGCCCTGCACGCCCAATGCATTGTTCATGGGCCGGCCCGCGAGCTGGCCGAACCACGTGTGGGCAACGTCGAAGCCCGCCGTCTTGCGCCGTTCCGTCTGCAGGAACTGGTCGCCGTTCACGGGGTCGTCGAGGAAGTAGGTGAAGTCGTTGTACAGCGCCAGGTCGGAGCGCAGCGCATAGGCATGCGCCTCGGTCAGCGTGTCCTGCGTGCGGCGGCGCCATTCCGTGGACAGGCTGTAGCGCGCCGTGCGGCCGCCGTCGCTCGGGTCGACGGCGCCGAAGGCATCGATGGCGCCGTCCTGCACGGCGCGCAGCGGCACCTGGCTCGTCGCATGCCAGCCGCCCTTGTAGCCCATCGCCGTGACGCTGAAGCGGTCGATGCCGATGGTGGTGCTGTAGCGCAGCAGGGCCGACGATTTGTGGAAGGCTTCCGGCGCCTGCCACGGGCCGTCGTTGTGCGCCAGCTCCAGCGCATACAGCAGGTTGCCGCCCGCCGCGGCCGCCGAGTCGGCGACGACGGCGCGACGGAAGTCGTGCGCGCCCACGGTCAACGCCGCGATGCCGGCATCGAGCTTGTCGACGAGCCCCAGGTGCGCGGCGCCCGCCGAGGCGAAGTCGCCTTCGTCGGCGTAGTACGGGCCCTTGCGGTAATGGACGCGGCCGACGAGTTCCGGGATCAGGAAGTTCAGGTCCGTGTAGCCCTGGCCGTGCGCATGCGTGCGCATATTGACGGGCATGCCGTCGACGAAGGTGGCGAAGTCGGTGCCGTGGTCCAGGTTGAAGCCGCGCAGGAAGTACTGGTTCGCCTTGCCGTCGCCGCTATGCTGGGTGACGATGACGCCGGGGACGAACTCGAGGATCTCGCCCGGACGCAGGGCCGGACGGTTGGCGATCAGCGACGCCGTGACGGTGCCTTCGCTGGCGGCGTCGGACGTGCCGACGCCATTGTCGTAGTGGCCCAGCACGTGGACGGCGCTGGTGAATCCAGTGGGTCCGGTCGATTCCGCAGTCTGGCTGCCGGCCTGGGTTTGCGCATGCGCGATGGCGCACGACGCCCCCGCGATCGCGAGGATCATTGTGTTTTTCATGATGGATGAATGAAGCGCAATCCCGCCCACCTCCCCGTGGGCACGATTGAAAAGCGCGCGCGTCTGCCGACGCACGCACCACCCGTCTGGCCGGTATCCGGGCTGGCAAGGCGGACCGGCTCACCTTCCCATGCGAACGCACAGTGGTCATCGAGCCGGCCTGTCGTCGCGAGACGACGCTTGCTTACCGTTGCGGGGGCAGCACACCCTGGCCTGGCGGCGGCGCCGGCAAGCCATGTGTTTCCCGTTTAACTGCGCGCATGAAAAGCGCGCGGGCACCAAACGGGGCGATTATAAGGGTGCAGTTGCGATGCCGACAATCATCCGACGCCGGGGTCCTCCCGGACCGTCCGGGCCCGGACTCAGGCAGGAATGCGGATGAGTTTGCGCGACATCCCGCGCGGCAGGTTCTCGCGGTCCGACGGATCGGCCAGGAAGCGCGAAAGGACTTGCTCGTACAGCGGCAACTGGCTCGCGTGGCGGCGCTGGCGCATCACGCGCGGGCGGTGCATGTGCTTCAGGGCGAAGTAATCGGCCAGCAGGTCGCCCTGGGCTTCCATATTGTAGTCCGACAGCTGCGCGCCCGGCCGCAGCTCGTAGCCGTACGACAGGCCGATGCGGATGGCGCCGCGCAGCTTGACGGGATAGCCCAGCTGGTGCTGCCACACGTGCACCATCTCGTGCATGAACCAGTGGATGGTGGGTGGGTCGCCCGCCGTGTAGTCGGGCAGGAAGCAGGAGTGGTGGAAATAGATGCTGCCGTTGGGCGTCATCGCGCAGTTGCGCGGCTGGACCAGCGGCAGGTAGCGGCGGTTATGGACGCGCACGCGTCCATAGTCGATGGCGTCGCCGAACAGCAGCGACGCCATCCCGATCTCGTTCGCGGTCATCGGCCGCGCGAGGCGCCGCATGGGCTGTCGACTTCCTCAGGCAGCGCGCAGGCTGGCGGCCGACCTGGCCAGGTCGGTGATCAGGTCCCAGTCGCCGGTCTTCATCGCGTCCGCCGGGGTCAGCCAGGAGCCGCCCACGCAGGCCACGTTCTTCAGCGCCAGGAACTGCGGCGCCGTCTCCTGCGAGATGCCGCCGGTCGGGCAGAAGGTCACGTCCGGCAGCGGGCCGGCGATCGCCTTGAGCATGCCCACGCCACCCGCCGGCACGGCCGGGAACAGCTTCAGTTGCTTGAAGCCGGCTTCGCGCGCCACCATCACCTCGGACGGGGTCATGCAGCCCGGCAGCAGCGGCAGGCCGCTCTTTTTCGCGGCGTCGATCAGCGCCGGCGTCAGACCCGGCGAGACGCCGAACACGGCGCCCGCATCGCGCGCCGCGGCGAATTCTTCCGGCTGGGTCAGGGTGCCGACGCCGACGATCGCGCCTTCGACCTGGGCCATCGCGCGGATCGCGTCCAGGCCGTGCTTCGTGCGCAGCGTCACTTCGAGCACGCGGATGCCGCCGGCGACGAGCGCCTTGGCCAGGGGGACGGCGTGGTCCGGATCGTCGATCGCGATCACGGGGATCACGACGGCCGAACGCATGATGTCGAGCAGGTTGTTGTTAGCGGTGGTCATTGGCGTCTCACTTGTTTTTACGGATCAGGAAATCTTCGTCGGATCCCGGCATGATGTCGCCGCTGTCGACGCCTTCATGCAGGGGCACGGTCGTGTCCTTCGGGGACGGCAAAGGGAAGGTCGCCGCGCCCTCCTCTGCCGCGCTGGTCGCGTTGCGGAAGATGGCGAACAGTTCGCGGCCCATGCCGATGTGGCTGGCCGTCAGGTCGGCCGTGGCCTGCTTGCGCGCGGCCCAGACGTCGGCCGGCACCAGCGCTTCCAGCACGCCCTGGGTCGCGTCGACGCGGATGATGTCGCCGTCGCGCACCAGGCCCAGCGGACCGCCGGCCAGGATTTCCGGCGACACGTGGATCGCCGCCGGCACCTTTCCCGACGCGCCCGACATGCGGCCGTCGGTGACCAGCGCCACGTGGTAGCCGGCGTCCTGCAGGTTCGCCAGCGCCGGGGTCAGCGCGTGCAGTTCCGGCATGCCGTTGGCGCGCGGGCCCTGGAAGCGGAGTACGGCGACGAAGTCGCGATTCAGCTTGCCGGCCTTGTAGGCATGCATGAAGTCTTCCTGCGAATCAAAGGTCAGCGCCGGCGCCTCGACGATGTGGTGCTCTTCCTTGACGGCCGAGACCTTCATCACGGCGCGGCCCAGGTTGCCCTTCACGAGGATCAGGCCGCCGTCCGCGCGGAACGGGTTCGAGGCCGGGCGCACGACGGCTTCGTCGCCGCTTTGCGCCGGCAGGTCCTTCCAGACCACCTTGTCGCCGTCCAGGAACGGTTCCTTGCAATGGGCGCGCAGGCCGCGGCCGAGGATGGTGTTGACGTCCTCGTGGGCCAGGCCGGCGTCCAGCAGTTCGCGGATCACGAAGCCCGGGCCGCCGGCGGCCTGGAAGTGGTTCACGTCGGCGTCGCCGTTCGGATAGATGCGGGTCAGCAGCGGCACGACCTTCGACAGCTCGTCGAAGTCGGTCCAGTCGATCACGATACCGGCGGCACGCGCGATGGCGATCAGGTGCAGCGTGTGGTTGGTCGAACCGCCCGTCGCGTGCAGCGCAGCGATGGCGTTGACGATGCTCTTCTCGTCGACGATGTGGCCGATCGGCATGTACTCGCCGCCCTGCTGGGAAATGGCGACGGCGCGCTGGGCGGCGGCGCGGGTCAGCGCATCGCGCAGCGGCGTGCCCGGGGTGATGAAGGCGGCGCCCGGCAGGTGCAGGCCCATCATCTCCATCAGCATCTGGTTGCTGTTGGCGGTGCCGTAGAAGGTGCAGGTGCCGGCGCCGTGGTAGGAACCCGACTCGCCTTCCAGCAGCTCTTCGCGCGTGGCCTCGCCTTTCGCGTAGCGCTGGCGGATCGCGGCCTTTTCCTTGTTCGAGATACCCGTCGTCATCGGGCCGCCCGGCACGAAGATGCCCGGCACGTGGCCGAAGTGCAGCGCGCCGATGAGCAGGCCCGGCACGATCTTGTCGCAGATGCCCAGGTACAGGCTGGCGTCGAACATATTGTGCGACAGCGCGATGGCCGTGGCCATGGCGATGGCGTCGCGCGAGAACAGCGACAGTTCCATGCCCGGCTGGCCCTGGGTCACGCCGTCGCACATGGCCGGCGTGCCGCCCGCGAACTGGGCCACGGCGCCGACTTCGCGCACGGCTTCCTTGATCACCTTCGGGAAGTACTCGAACGGCTGGTGCGCCGACAGCATGTCGTTGTACGAGGAAACGATCGCCACCGACGGCTGCTTCTGCTCGCGCAGCTTCAGCTTGTCGTTGGCCGGGAAGGCGGCGAACCCGTGCGCCAGGTTCGTGCACGACAGCGCGCCGCGCTGCACGCCCTTGATGCGCGCGGCTTCCACATGCGCCAGGTAAGCCTGGCGCGAATGCCGGCTGCGTTCGATGATCCGATTGGTCACCTGTTCTACTACGGGATGTACCGCCATGATCGTTCCTCGTGAATTAATTTCTGAAATTTTACTACAAAATGAAAATGGCCGCATGCGGCCGTCAATTATTGCTCCAGCTGATGAGCTATCGTAAACGCTGGTTTCCGCCTTGCCTTCAGCAGCCGGCCGCCCCGGAGATCACGCGCTTTTATGTAGTGAATTTACGCTTGCTTCCTGTATGATTCGATAATCTGCACACAATGACATCATACCGTCCAACATCATGTCCCAACCATCCCTGACCGCCAGCGCCGCCTACCAGGCCCTCCAGACCCACGCCATCGATGCCGAAGACTGGCTCATGCGCGATTTGTTCGCCCAGGATCCGCAGCGCTTCGAACGCCTTTCCGTCGAAGCCGCCGGGCTGTTCCTAGACTATTCAAAAAACCGCCTGGACGGGCGCACGCTTGAACTGCTCGCCAGCCTGGCGCGCGAGCGCGGCGTCGAGCAGCTGCGCGATGCGATGTTCGCCGGCGAAAAGATCAACATCACGGAAAACCGCGCCGTCCTGCACACCGCCCTGCGCGCCCCGCGCGACAAGCAGATCACGGTCGACGGCCAGGACGTGACGGGCGACGTGCACGCCGTGCTGGACCATGTGAAGACCTTCACCGACGCCGTGCGCAGCGGCGAATGGAAGGGCCACACGGGCAAGGAAATCACGGACATCGTCAATATCGGCATCGGCGGCTCGGACCTGGGCCCGAAGATGGTGTTCCTGGCGCTGCGCCAGTTCGCCCATCCGCGCCTGACGATGCACTTCGTGTCGAACGTCGACGGCCATGACATGGATGCGGCCCTGTCGCGCGTGGATCCGGAGACGACGCTGTTCATCATCGCCTCGAAGACCTTCACGACGGCCGAGACCATGATGAACGCGAACACGGCGCGCGCCTGGTTCCTGCAGAGCGCCCCCGAAGAAGCGCTGGCGAAGCACTTCGTGGCCGTATCGACCAACGTCGAGGCCATCAAGACCTTCGGCATCGACCCGGCCAACATGTTCCCGTTCTGGGACTGGGTCGGCGGCCGTTACTCCGTCTGGTCGGCCATCGGCCTGCCCGTCGCGCTGTGCGTGGGCTTCGGCTATTTCTCCGACTTCCTGGCCGGCGCCCACGCGATGGACGAGCATTTCCGCACCGCCCCCGTCGAGCAGAACATGCCGATGATCCTGGGCCTGGTCGGTTTCTGGAACCGCGAGTTCCTGGCCTGCCCGTCCGTATCGATCGCGCCCTACCACCAGGACCTGAACCGCTTCCCGGCCTACCTGCAGCAGCTCGACATGGAAAGCAACGGCAAGCGCGTCACCCGCGACGGCGACCCCATCGTCGACTACGCGACCGGTCCGGTGATCTGGGGCGACGTGGGCACCAACGGCCAGCACGCCTACTTCCAGCTGCTGCACCAGGGCACCGACGTCACGCCGATCGACTTCATCGCCGCCCTGCGCCCGGCCCACGAGTTCCACAACCACCACGCCGCCCTGCTGGCGAACTGCTTCGCCCAGTCGGAAGCCTTCATGAAGGGCAAGACCACGGACGAGGTGCGCAAGGACTTGCAGGACCAGGGCCTGGCCCTGGCCGAGATCGAGCGCCTGGCGCCGCACAAGACCTTCCCCGGCAACCGCCCGAGCAACACCATCCTGCTCGACTACCTGACCCCGGCGACGCTGGGCGCCCTGATCGCGCTGTACGAGCACAAGGTGTTCGTGCAGGGCGCGCTGTGGGACGTGAACAGCTACGACCAGTGGGGCGTGGAGCTGGGCAAGGTGCTGGCCAAGAAGATCGAGGCGGAACTCAACGGCGACGCCCAGCCGGCGCTGCACGACGGCTCGACCAACGGCCTGATCGCGCGCGCCAAGGCCGCGGTATAAACGCTACGCTGTGGGCAAAGGAGGCGATGCAAGCATGAAGAGCGAAAAATTCACGGTCGTCCACGACGAACGCATGCAGGTGGGCGAGTCGCCCGTCTGGCACCCGGTGGAATCGGCGCTGTACTGGGTCGACATCAACGGCTTCACGGTGCACCGCCTGCACCCGGCCAGCGGCAAGCACTCGGCGTGGAAGATGGCCACGGAGCCGTCGGCGCTGGCCGTCGACCAGGACAACAACCTGGTCGTCGCCACCCGCGCCGGCTTCGTCCACCTGAACACGGTGACGGGCGAGGTCGAGGACCTGGCGCCGGCGCCGTACGACACGACGATCATGCGCTTCAACGACGGCCGCGTCGATCCGGCCGGGCGCTTCTGGGTCGGCACCATGTACGAACCGCGCGACCAGCAGAAGGCCGAGATGTACGTGTTCGAGGGCGGCAAGCTGCGCCAGGCCTGGGCCGGCGGCATGACCAACTCGAACGGCCTGGCCTGGAGCCCGGACGGCAAGACCATGTACCACGCCGACACGACGAGCCACCGCGTCGACTGCTACGACTACGACGTGGCCAGCGGCGCCGCCTCGAACCAGCGCAACCTGGTCGCCTTCGCGGACGACAAGAAGGCGCCGGACTACGGCGGCCGCCCGGACGGCGCCGCGATGGACAGCGAGGGCAACTACTGGGTCGCCATGTACGAGGGCGGACGCATCGTCAAGCTGTCGCCGACCAGCGAACTGCTGGCCGAGATCCAGCTGCCACTGCGCTGCCCGACGGCCGTCTGCTTCGGCGGCCCGGACCTGCGCACGCTGTACGTCACCAGCGCCAGCCACGGCCGTTCGAATGCGGAGCTGGAGCAGTATCCGCATACGGGCAAGGTGCTGGCGTTCGCGGTCGAGGTGCCGGGGCTGGAACAGCCGGAATACCGCGCGTAACACCTATCGCCGTCGTAGGGTGGGCACCACGTGCCCACCATGTTCGCGTATCGCATGCGCCGGCGGTGGGCACGAGATGCCCACCTTACACATTGGCCCCTTCCCCGCCCGGTTCGTAGTAAATTTTCTTGCGAAATCAAGGATCGCGTAGTAAATTTACATTACTCATCACCCTTCCGCGTTAGACACCATGGCTCTTTCCGATTTCGACCTCGTTTTCTTTGGCGGCAGCGGCGACCTCGCCATGCGCAAGTTGCTCCCTGCGATGTATGCCCGTGACGTCGCCAGCGACCTGCCAGCCAGCGCGCGCATCATCTGCGTGGGCCTGGAACCCATGTCGCAGGAAGCCTTCCTGCAGATGGTCGAGACGAACGCCCGGCCGAACGTGAAGGAAACGGTGGACGAGAAGGCGTGGCAGAAATTCCTGGCCCGCATCACCTATGTTGCCGTCAACGCCAGCGACGTGACGACCTACGACGCCCTGGTGGAGGCCCTGCGCAAGGACGAGTCGCTGACCCGCGTCTACTATCTGGCGACGCCGCCCTCGCTGTTCGCCCGCATCTGCGACAACCTGGCGGCGGTGGGCCTGGCCACGCCGAATTCGCGCGTGGTGCTGGAAAAGCCGCTGGGCCGCGACCTGGCGTCGGCCAAGCAGATCAACGCCGACGTCGGCAAGGTGTTCGCCGAATCGCAGATCTACCGCATCGACCACTACCTGGGCAAGGAAACGGTGCAGAACCTGCTGGCGCTGCGCTTCGGGAACATCCTGTTCGAGCCGCTGTGGCGCCGCGAATGGATCTCGGACGTGCAGATCACCATCGCCGAGAAGATCGGGGTGGGCAACCGCCTGGGCTACTACGACAATTCCGGCGCCCTGCGCGACATGCTGCAGAACCACCTGCTGCAACTGCTGTGCATCGTGGCGATGGAGCCGCCGACCTCGATCGCCCCGGACGCCGTGCGCGACGCCAAGCTGCAGGTGCTGCGCTCGCTGAAGCGCTTCACCCCGACCACGCTGTCGCAGAACATCATCCGCGGCCAGTACCGCGCCGGCTACGTCGACGGCCAGCCGGTGCCGGGCTACCGCGACGAACCGGGCGCGCCCAAGCATTCCAAGACCGAAACCTTCGTCGCCATGAAGGCGGAAATCGATACCTGGCGCTGGGCCGGCGTGCCGTTCTACCTGCGCACCGGCAAGCGCATGGCCGACCGCCTGGCGGAAATCGTCGTGCGCTTCAAGATCATCCCGCACTCGATCTTCAACCAGCCGACGTCGAGCTTCCAGCCGAACAGCCTCGTGATCCGCCTGCAGCCGGACGAAGGCCTGTCGATGAACCTGATGGCCAAGACGCCGGGCGACTCCATGCGCCTGAAGCAGGCCGAGCTCGAACTCGATTTCCGCGAGCAGTTCAAGACCCCGCGCATGGAAGCCTACGAGCGCCTGCTGCTCGACGTGCTGCGCGGCCAGCTGACGCTGTTCATGCGCGGCGACGAACTGGAAGCCGCCTGGGAATGGGTCGAACCGATCCTCGCGCACTGGGAACAGGACGACACGACGCCGGCACCGTACACCTCCGGCACCTGGGGCCCGGCCTCCTCGTCCGCGCTGATCGGCCGCGACGGCCTGCAGTGGCGCGAAGAAGCGCTGCCGGAGGACTGATATGAGAGCGCAAGGAATCCGGCCAAGCATGGCCGGACCGTTCAGCAGGCGCGTTGCCATGCAACGCGAAACCCCTGCTTCACCGCTGCCGGAAGACTAAAAGGACCTGCTTTGCTGCTCGATTCGATCCGCACCCAGCTCGACTCGCTGTCGAAGTCCGAACGCAAGGTGGCGCTCGCGGTGCTCGCCGCGCCCGGCGCCACGGTCAGCCAGAACATCACGGCGCTGGCGCGCAGCGCGCAGGTGTCCGAGCCGACCGTCGTGCGCTTCTGCCGCACGCTCGGCTACGACGGCTGGCACGAGTTCAAGCTGAAACTGGCGCAAGGCCTGGCCCTCGCCCTGCCCGGCGCCAACGAGCAGCCGTCGCAGGACGACCTCGCGTCCGACCTCGTGAACAAGATCTGCAGCCGCTCGATCAACACCCTGCTCGACCTGCGCAACAACCTCAAGCCGGAGCTGATCCAGAAGGCCCTCGACATCCTGTCGCGCGCCAACAAGATCGAGTTCTACGGCCAGGGCACGTCCGGCTTCGTCGCCGCCGACGCGCAGCACAAGTTCTTCCGCTCGGGCGTGCCGACCGTCGCCTACACGGACCCCGCCATCCACTCGATCGCCGCCGCCCTGCTGCGCGAAGGCGACGCGCTGGTCGTCATCTCCCAGCGCGGCAACAACCCCTCGCTGGTACGCTCGGCGAAACTGGCGCGCCGCGGCGGCGCCGAAGTGATCGTGCTGGCGCCGTCCGGCACCCAACTGGCCGACATGGCGAGCCTGCTGATCCCCATCGACCTCGTGTTCGCGACGGACCCGTACACGCCGATCTCGGCGCGCCTGGCCTACCTGGTCGTCATCGACGTGCTGGCGGTGGGCCTGGCGCTGCAACGCGGTCCCGAATTCCGCAAGAAGATGCAGAACGCGCAGAAGGCGCTGCAGGAATTCGACATGCAGTTCGACTCCTTTATCGGCTGACGATCATGCCGTCGCCCCGGCGCAGGCCGGGGCCCAAGGCTTGCGGAGTACGCATGCATGGGAAATTGGGCCCCGGCCTGCGCCGGGGCGACGGTCTTGCCGGAACGCTTCAGCCAGCACGCAACGGCCGGAAGAACGCCCTGATCTCCTCGGCCAGCAATTCCGGCTGCTCCAGCGCCGCGAAGTGGCCGCCGGCCGGCATCGTCGTCCAGCGCCGCACGTCGAAAGCGCGCTCGACGAAGCTGCGCGGCGGGATCGGGATCTCGGCGGGAAAGTGCGCGATGCCCAGCGGCGGGCGCACCTTTTCCTGCAGCGCCAGCGGCTTCGCGCGCCCTTCGACGTACATGCGGAACGACGAACCGATCGTCTGCGTGAACCAGTACAGGCTGATGTTGGCCAGCAGCGTGTCCAGGCCGATCGTCGCGTCGAAGTGCTCGGACCAGGCGTGGAACTTCTCGCCGATCCAGGCGGCGAGGCCGGCGGGCGAATCGTTCAGGCCCACGGCCGGCGTCGCCGGCTTGGTGCCCTGGATGTGGGCATAGCCGCCCTCCTTGTCGACCCAGGCGGCGATCCGCTTGTGGAACTCCTGCTCCTCCGCCGTCAACGGCGCCTCGCCTTCCCCCATGGGCGGCTTCAGCGAACCGGGCACGTAGTTCAGGTGCATGCCGACGACGCGCTCCGGAAAGCGCTGGCCGAGCCAGATGCTGACGGCCGCGCCGAGGTCGCCGCCCTGGGCCCCGAAGCGCGTGTAGCCCAGCTGCGCCATCAGCTCAGCCCACAGCGCCGCCGTCGCCCAGGCGCCCGTGCCCTTGCCCCGCGGCGCCGGAGAGAAGCCGTAGCCCGGCAGCGAGGGAACGACGACGTGGAAGCTGTCGGCCGGGTCGCCGCCATGGGCGCCGGGATCGGCGAGCAGCGGGATGACGCGCTCCATCTCGAGGAAGGAACCGGGCCAGCCGTGGGTCAGCACGAGCGGCAGCGGGGACGGCCCGGTCCCGGGCTGGTGCACGAAGTGGATGGTCTGCTCGCCGATGCGCGCCAGGAATTGCGGCAGCGCATTCAGGCGTTCCTCGTGGACGCGCCAGTCGAATTCGGCAGCCCAGTATTCGAGCAGGTCGCGCAGGAAGCCGGGCTCGATGCCTTCGCTCCAGCCCGCGTCGTCGATGCCGGACGCCAGGCGCACGCGCAGCAGGCGTTCGTCGAGGTCGACCAGGTCCTTGTCGGGGATGGCGATGCGGAAGGGGGCAATGCGAAATGGATCAATGCGGGATTCGATATTCATCGGTTCACCTCGCGCTCAAGCTGGGCAGGTCATTGTAGACCGCGTTCCCGCCCGTCCGCGCACGGCTGGGACTACGCGGTCGGCAGCCAGCGCGGCCTGGTATCCATATAAATTTCCCGCTCGACAGGCCCGTCATAGTCCGGGTCGAGCGTGCCCAGCGTGACGGAGATGACGTCCGGCTCGGCCTCGCTGCGCCAGTACAGCGTGGAGCCGCAGGTGCGGCAGAAGGCGCGCCGCCCGTGTTCCGACGATGCGTATTCCGTCACCAGGTCGGCGCCGCGCTCGAGCGCGAATCCGGCACTGGGCACGTTGGCGTACGATCCCGCGGCCGCGCCGTGCTGCTTGCGGCACATGGTGCAATAACAATGGCTGGCATCGTTGACGGGCGCATCGACCCGGTATGCCACGCCGCCGCACAAGCAACTGCCTTGCAACATGATGCCCCCCGTTCGTCGTCGGTGAAGGATGGGACCATTCTAGATGCCGCCGGGCCGCGGCCGCGCACGCCTCGCCGCGCTGCCGTAAAATATCCGTTTCGACATTTACCGCTTTCCGTCCGCCATGCACATCAATCCCGAACGCAGCACCCGCCCCGACTACGACCTGCTGGTACGCCAGGTCGTCAGCGTCCTCGAAGGCGAGCGCGACCTCACCGCGAACGCATCGCAGTTCTCGGCCCTGGTCTACGACACCATCGCCGACCTGAACTGGGCCGGCTTCTACCTCACCGTGCCGAGCAAGAAGGGCGAAGGCCAGGACCTGCTGGTCGGCCCGTTCCAGGGCAAGCCCGCCTGCGCCCGCATCCCGTTCGGCCGCGGCGTATGCGGCACCACGGCCGTGGAGCGCAAGACCATCGTCGTGCCGGACGTGCACGCCTTCCCGGGCCACATCGCCTGCGATTCGGCGTCGGCCTCGGAAATCGTGATCCCGCTGATCAAGGACGACAAGCTGATCGGCGTGTTCGACATCGACAGCCCGACCCCGGACCGCTTCTCGGACGAAGACAAGGCCGGCCTGGAAGCGATGGTGCAGGCGTTCCTGGACGGGACCGATTGCTGAATACTTGACGCGCAAGGTGGGCACGTAATGCCCACCTACGTCAGGGAAATGTAGGGTGGGCATCACATGCCCACCGTTGCCGGACCGCCAAAAGCGGCTGTGGCCGCGCAAGCGAGTACAATACCGCGCTAATTTCCACCCATCCCTTCCCAGCACCATGAATCAACTCGAACAGCTCAAGCAATTCACCACCGTGGTGGCCGATACCGGCGACTTCCAGTCGATCAAGGCCTACGCGCCGCAGGATGCGACCACCAACCCGTCGCTGATCCTGAAGGCCGTCCAGAAGCCGGAATACCGTCCGCTGCTGGAAAAAGCCGTCGCCGATTCGCCGGACGGCTCGATCGAGGAAGTCGTCGACCGCCTGCTGATCGCGTTCGGCGTCGAGATCCTGAAGTACGTGCCGGGCCGCGTCTCCACCGAGATCGATGCCGCCCTGTCGTTCGACACCGAAGCAACCGTCGCCAAGGGCCGCGAACTGATCGCCCTGTACGAAGCCGCCGGCATCCAGCGCGAACGCGTGCTGATCAAGATCGCTTCGACCTGGGAAGGCATCCGCGCCGCCGAGATCCTGGAGAAGGAAGGCATCCGCTGCAACCTGACCCTGCTGTTCTCGCTGTGCCAGGCGATCGCCTGCGCCGAAGCGAACGTGCAGCTGATCTCGCCGTTCGTCGGCCGCATCTACGACTGGTACAAGAAGTCGACCGGTACCGAGTACACGGGCTCGGACGATCCGGGCGTGCAGTCGGTCAAGCGCATCTACCAGTACTACCGCAAATTCGGCTACAAGACGGAAGTCATGGGCGCGAGCTTCCGCAACACCTCGCAGATCCTGGAACTGGCCGGCTGCGACCTGCTGACCATCTCGCCGGACCTGCTGCAGAAGCTGGCCGATGCCGACGGCACCGTCGAGCGCAAGCTGACGGCCGACGCCGCCGCCGACATCGAGAAGATCGCGATGGACGAAAAGACCTTCCGCTTCATGCTGAACGAAGACGCCATGGCCACCGAAAAGCTGGCCGAGGGCATCCGTGCCTTCTGCGCGGATTCGGCCAAGCTGAAGAAGATGATCGAAGAAATGCGCTGATCTCGTAATACCGGGCAATCAACGGCGTCGTCCCCGCGCAGGCGGGGATCCAGGTTCTGCATGCGGTTCGCACCGCGCGCAGAGATTGGGTCCCCGCCTGCGCGGGGACGACTGTTTCAGGGCACCGGTTTATTTCAGCGCCGCGCGGCTGGCCAGCTTGGGACAACCCTTGCGCAAGCCGTCGAGATAGGGATCGAGCATGCACTCGCCCTGCTTGATCAGGTCGAAGCTGTGCGGATCGAACATCCAGGTGCGGATCAGGCCGTCGACCATGATCCACATCGACTGCGCCACCGTGCGCGCATCGCCCGTGCCGTCGATCTGGCCCTTTTCCACGGCGCGCGCGACGCGGCGCTCGGCGCGGCTCATCCAATCGTTGATATTGTGCTGGCGCCGTTGGCGCACGGCATCCATCTCGTCGACGAATTACACTTTCAGCGTGGCGATCTCGAACACGCGGCGCGCCTGCGGGTCGTTTACCGTGCGGCGCAGCACGGCCATCACATAGCTGCGCAAGTCGTCCAGCGGATCGGCGGACTCGGATTCGTCCAGCAGCTGCAGCTCGGCCTCGAGCGGCAGGCGCACCCGGTCCATCATGGCATTGAACAGTGCGCTTTTGTCGTCGAAATGCCAATAAATGGCGCCACGCGTCACGCCCGCTTCGCTTGCGATATGCTGTAACGTGGTACGCGAAACACCCTGTTCCACGAACAATTTTTCAGCGGCATCCAGGATGCTGTCACGGGTGGCAGCCGCCTCTTCTTTCGTTCTGCGGGCCATCAGCCACGTTCTCCAGATGTAATAGTGAGAAGCATTTAAACATACACTCGTGATAGTATAGCCGGGTTTTCATGAAGCTATCGATAAAACCGTATGCCGTACCAGAGAAGTACTGCAGGACGGTTTTATCCTTTTTCTAACAAAAAGGAAGCATTAATGCGCTCTGCCCCATCCTCTTCCCTCACCCGGATCGCCGCCGCCACCCTGGTTGCGGTGGCCATGCTGTCCGCCTGCGGCTCCAAGGACGACGCCAAGGCCGGTGCCGGCGCCGGCGCCAAGATGCCGCCGCCGCAGGTCGGCGTGATCACCACCAAGTTCCAGCCGGTGGCGCTGGAAACAGAACTGCCGGCACGCGTCCAGGCGATCCGTACGGCCGAGGTGCGTGCGCGCGTCAACGGGGTCGTGCTGAAGCGCCTGTTCACCGAGGGTAGCATCGTCAAGCAGGGCCAGTCCCTATTCCAGATCGATCCGGCACCCTACCAGGCCCAGGTGAACGCGGCCAAGGCGGCAGTGGGCAGCGCCGAAGCGACCCTGGTCTCGACGTCCGCCGTCGTCGAGCGCTACAAGCCGCTGGTCGAGGCCAATGCCGTCAGCAAGCAGGAGTACACGAACGCCGTCGCCGCCGCCAAGCAGGCCGAGGCGGAAGTCAACTCGGCCAAGGCCCAGCTGAAGATCGCCCAGATCAACTACGACTACGCCAACGTCTACGCCCCGATCACGGGCCGCATCGGCCGCGCGCTGGTTACCGAAGGCGCCCTCGTCTCGGCCACCGAGGCGACCCAGATGGCGCTGATCCAGCAGACCGATTCCGTGTACCTGAACATCACCCAGTCCGCGCTGGAACTGCAGAACCTGCGCAAGAAGGCCGGCGGCAAGGGCGCCGACGCGGCGCTGCCGGTCACCGTCGTGCTGGAAGACGGCACCACGCTGAACCGCAAGGGCACGCTGCTGTTCTCCGACGTGACCGTCGACGAGAGCAGCGGCCAGGTGACCCTGCGCGGCCAGGTCGCCAACCCGGACAATGCCCTGCTGCCGGGCCAGTACGTGCGCGTGCGCCTGTCCCAGGCCGAGCTGCCGTCGGGCATCCTGGTGCCGCAACAAGCCGTCACCCGCGGCGGCCAGAACGGCGATACCGTGATGGTCGTGGGCGCCGACAACAAGCCGGTCAGCCGCACCGTCAAGATCGCCTCCCAGCAAGGCGAGAACTGGGTCGTCGTCGACGGCCTGAAGGAAGGCGAGAAGGTGATGGTCGACGGCTTCCAGAAACTGCAGATGATGCCGCCAGGCACGCCGGTTCAGCCGGTCGCCTGGACCCCGGCCGCCGCCCCGCAAGCCCCGGCAGCCGCCGGTGCGCCGGCGGCCCAGCCGAACGCGGCCGGTGCCCAGGCCACGGCCGCCGCCGGCGGTGCACGCACCCCGGCCACCGGTACCCCGACGGCCGGCGCCCAGACCCCGGCCAACGGCAACCGGTAAGTTGAAAGGAACAGGACTTTCCAATGGCACGTTTTTTTATTGACCGCCCAATCTTTGCCTGGGTGATCGCGCTGTTCATCATGGTGCTTGGTGGCGTCGCCATCAACCAGCTGCCGATCGCGCAATACCCGACCGTGGCGCCGCCGTCGATCGTCGTCAGCGTCACCTATCCGGGTGCGTCGGCGCAGACGTTGGAAGACTCCGTCATCTCGATCATCGAACGCGAGATGAACGGCGCCCAGGGCATGATCTACATGGAATCGACCAGCCAGGCCAACGGCACCGGCTCGATCACCATCTCCTTCGAGACCGGCACGGATCCGGACCTGGCCCAGGTCGACGTCCAGAACCGCCTGTCGCGCGCGACCCCGCGCCTGCCGCCTGCCGTGACCCAGCAGGGTGTGCGCGTGGACAAGGCACGCTCGAACTTCCTGCTGTTCACGATCCTGTCCTCGGACGATCCGAAGACCGATTCGATCGCGCTGGGCGACTACGCGTCGCGCAACGTGCTGCCCGAGATCCAGCGGATCAAGGGCGTGGGCCAGGCCCAGCTGTTCGGTACCGAGCGCGCCATGCGCATCTGGATCGACCCGGCCAAGCTGGTCGGCTTCAACATGTCGCCGGCCGACGTGACCACGGCGATCAGCCAGCAGAATGCCCAGGTGGCTTCCGGCACCATCGGCGACCTGCCGCTGGCCAAGGGCCAGCAGATCAGCGCGACCGTCGTCGTGACGGGCCAGCTGTCGAGCATCGAGCAGTTCGGCAACATCGTGCTGCGCGCCAACCCGGACGGTTCCACCGTGCGCCTGAAGGACGTCGCCCGCATCGAGATCGGCGGCCAGGCCTATACCACCACCGCCCGCC
Source organism: Massilia paldalensis (assembly GCF_044901715.1). Taxonomy (NCBI): domain Bacteria; kingdom Pseudomonadati; phylum Pseudomonadota; class Betaproteobacteria; order Burkholderiales; family Oxalobacteraceae; genus Massilia; species Massilia paldalensis. The sequence continues at coordinate 243,403 of NZ_JBJCIU010000001.1, read as the reverse complement.
TGAACGGCAAGCCGTCGGCCGGTATCGGCGTGCAGCTGTCGCCCTCGGGTAATGCGCTGGAAACGGCGAACCTGATCAAGGCGCGCATGAAGGAATTGCAGAAGTACTTCCCGCAAGGCATGAAGTACTCGATTCCCTACGACTCGACCACCTTCATCCAGATCTCCATCGAGCAAGTGGTGCACACCCTGTTCGAGGCGATCGTGCTGGTGTTCATCGTGATGTTCATCTTCCTGCAGAACCTGCGCTACACGATCATCCCGACGATCGTGGTGCCGGTGGCGCTGCTGGGCTCCTTCGCCTGCCTGCTGGCGATGGGCTTCTCGATCAACGTGCTGACCATGTTCGGCATGGTGCTCGTGATCGGTATCGTGGTCGACGACGCCATCGTCGTGGTGGAGAACGTCGAGCGCATCATGTCCGAGAAGGGCCTGCCGCCGCTGGAAGCGACCCGCAAGGCGATGGGCCAGATCTCGGGCGCGATCATCGGCGTGACCGTCGTGCTGATGGCCGTGTTCGTGCCGCTCGCCTTCTTCGCCGGCGCCGTCGGCAACATCTACCGCCAGTTCTCGGCCGTGATGGTGACCTCGATCGGCTTCTCGGCGTTCCTGGCGCTGTCGCTGACCCCGGCGCTGTGCGCGACGCTGCTCAAGCCCGTCGAGGCCGGCCACCACAACGAGAAGAAGGGTTTCTTCGGCTGGTTCAACCGCAAGTTCACCGCCGGCGCCAAGCGCTACGAGGGCTTCGTCGCCAAACTGCTCAAGCGCGCCGGCCGCTGGATGGTCGTGTTCGCCGTGCTGGTCGTCGTGGTCGGCTGGATGTTCACGCGCCTGCCGAACTCCTTCCTGCCGAACGAGGACCAGGGCTACGTGATCGCCAACATCCAGCTACCGCCGGGCGCCACCGCCGAGCGCACGGGCACCGTGCTGCGCGCGATGGAAGACTACGTCATGAAGCAGCCGGAAGTGGCCAATATGGTCGCCGTGACGGGCTTCTCGTTCTCGGGCCAGGGCCAGAACATGGGCCTCGCCTTCATCCCGCTGAAACCGTGGGACGAGCGCAAGGGCGACGGCCACACGGCGCAGGACTTCGCCGGCCGCGTCACCATGCACATGGGCGCGCTGCGCGACTCGTTCATCTTCGTGGTGAGCCCGCCGCCGATCCCGGAACTCGGCACCGGCACCGGCTTCTCGTTCCGCCTGCAGGACCGTGGCGGCAATGGCCACGCGGCGCTGGTGGCCGCGCGTAACCAGCTGCTGGGCATGGCCATGCAGAGCAAGGTGCTGACCGGCATGCGTCCGGAAGGCCTGGAAGACGCGCCGCAGCTCAAGCTGAACATCGACCGCGACAAGGCGCAGGCCCAGGGCGTGACCTTCGCCGCCATCAATACCGCGCTGTCGACCTCGCTGGGCTCGTCCTACGTGAACGACTTCCCGAACGCCGGCCGCCTGCAGCGCGTGATCGTGCAGGCCGATGCGCCCCAGCGCATGCAGCCGGACGACCTGCTGCGCATCAATGCCCTGAATACGCAGGGCAAGCCGGTGCCGCTGTCCTCGTTCGCCAGCACGGAATGGGTGACCGGCCCGATGCAGACCGTCCGCTACAACGGCTACCCGTCGATGAAGCTGACCGGCGAACCGGCACCGGGCTATTCGACCGGCCAGGCCCTGGACGAGATGCAAAGCCTGGCAGCCAAGCTGCCGGCCGGCTTCGCCTACGAGTGGACGGGCCAGTCGCGCGAGGAGATCCTGTCGGGCTCCACCGTGTTCATCCTGATCGGCTTCGCCCTGCTGGCCGTGTTCCTGGCCCTGGCCGCGCTGTATGAAAGCTGGTCGATCCCGGTCGCGGTGCTGCTGGTCGTGCCGCTGGGCGTGCTTGGCTCGCTGCTGGCAGCCTCCATGCGCGGCCTGTCCAACGACGTGTACTTCAAGGTCGGCCTGATCACCATCATCGGCCTGGCGGCGAAGAACGCGATCCTGATCGTGGAATTCGCCAAGGACCTGCAGGCCGAGGGCAAGTCGCCGTTCGATGCGGCGCTGGAAGCGGCGCACCTGCGCTTCCGCCCGATCATCATGACCTCGCTGGCGTTCATCCTGGGCGTGCTGCCGCTGGCGATCTCGCGCGGCGCCGGCGCGGCGTCCCAGCATGCCATCGGTACGGGCGTCATGGGCGGCATGATCACCGCGACCGTGCTGGGCGTGATCTTCGTTCCCGTGTTCTTCGTCGTGATCCGCACCCTGTTCAAGGGCAGTAAACGCCAGCAGGCGCTGCACAAGCACCAGGAAGAAGATAAACTTGCTGAATCGAAAGTCTGATCCGGAACATGAAACCAATCGCACTCCTCCCCCTGACCCTGGCCCTGACGCTGGCCGGCTGCATCAACCTGGCGCCCAAGTATGAGCGCCCGGCCGCCCCGGTCGCCGCCGGCTTCCCCACCGTGGAAGGCACGGTCAACAGCGGCAACCCCGTTGCCGCCGAGGCCCCGGCCGCCATGGCCTGGCAGCGCTTCTTCACCGACGCGCGCCTGCAGCGCCTGATCGACATCGCCCTGGCCAACAACCGCGACCTGCGCGTGTCGGTCCTGAACATCGAGCAGGCGCGTGCCCAGTACCGCATCCAGCGTGCCGACCAGCTGCCGACGATCGATGCGGCCGTCACCGGCAACCGCGCCACCACGGGCCGCGACCAGCCGATCACCAGCTCCTACCGCGCCGGCCTGGCGGTATCGGCGTTCGAACTGGACTTCTTCGGCCGCGTGCGCAACCTGACCGAATCGGCGCTGGCCCAGTACCTGGCCACCGAGGAAGCGCGCAAGACCACCCAGATCAGCCTGGTCTCGCAAGTGGCCACGACCTACCTGGCCTACCTGGCCGACGAGGAACTGCTGGGCCTGACCCAGCAGACCCTCAAGACCCGCGAGGAATCGCTGCGCCTGACGCAACTGCGCTTCGACAACGGCGTGTCGTCCAAGCTGGACCTGCAGCAGGCCGTGTCGCTGGTCGAACAGGCGCGCACGACGCTGGCGCAAGCCCAGCGCCAGCGCGCCCAGGACCTGAACCTGCTGACCCTGCTGATCGGCGCGCCGATCCCGAACGACCTGCCGCAAGGCGCCACGCTGGCGACGACCAACCTGCCGGACCTGCCGGCCGGCATGCCGTCCGACCTGCTGGCCAGCCGTCCGGACATCCGTTCGGCCGAACAGCAGCTGATCGCCGCCAACGCCAACATCGGCGCGGCGCGCGCGAACTACTTCCCGAACATCACGCTGACCGGCACGGCCGGCAGCGCGAGCACGGAACTGTCGGGCCTGTTCAAGAGCGGCACCTTCGGCTGGACCTTCGCGCCGCAGGCGATCGTGCCGATCTTCGACTACGGCCGCGTGCGCGCCGGCGTCGACAGCGCGCGTGCCGGCCGCGACATCGCCGTGGCCCAGTACGAGCGTTCGATCCAGACCGCGTTCCGCGAAGTGGCGGACGCGCTGGCCGGCCAGGCGACCTACAGCGAACAGCTGCGCGCCCAGCAGGCCGTGGCGACGGCCGAGTCGGACCGCTTCCAGCTGTCCGACCTGCGCTACCGCAACGGCACGGCCAGCTACCTGGACCTGCTGGACGCCCAGCGCTCGCTGTTCACGGCCCAGCAGCAGGCCATCGAGGCCAACCTGGCGCGCCTGCAGAACCAGGTGGTGCTGTACCGCGTGCTCGGCGGCGGCTGGAGCGAGCCGGTCAACCAGGCGACGGCGGCGCGCTGATGGCACTGCGCTAAAGCACTTTCCGCGCACCATTGCACGGACCCGCCCGGGGCCGGCTTCGCGATTTCGGTATCATGGAATCGCGGACCGGCCCCGGTCTTTTGCGCATCCCAGGAACTTGAACGAGCGGGCCCGGTCGATCCGGTGCGGTCGCCTTTTGCGCCGCCCGCCACCCATGCGCAGCTTTTTCCGATCACACTGGAAAGCCCTCGTCGCCATCGTCCTGCTGGTCCTGCTGGCGCTCGTCACCGTGAATCCGGGCGCCGCCACGCTGGAACCGCCGCTGGCCGTGCGCCTGCGCGCGCACGTGATGGCGCTGCAATCTTCCGCCGCCTTCGACAAGCCCGATGCGCGCCGCGCCGATGCCGCCGCCTATATCGGCAGCGTGCTGCGCATGGCCGGCTACCGGGTCAGGCAACTGTCCCCGCCGGACGGCGGCGGCCACGACCTCGAGGCCACCCTTGGCACCGCCGCCGACGTCCCCGCGCACGGCCAGCCGGAACACACCTTCGTCATCGGCGCCCGCCTCGATCCGCTCCGGCTGGACGCGGAACCGGACGGCACCAGCGGAAGCTTTCCCCTCTCCACGCGCGACGATGCCGGTGGCGCCGCCGCCGTGCTGGAACTGGCGCGCCTGCTGAAGGACGTGCGTCCCAGCCCGGGCACGGAAATCCGCTTCGTGTTCTTCCTCGATCCCCGCCCCGTCCAGGTGCCGGCACGGCCCGCAGGCCAGCGCCATGGCCGCCTCGCCGGGCCACGTGGGCAATCGCCGCTGCGGCCGCGGGTGCAGCCACAGGTGCAACCGCTTCCGGGCAGCGGCAGCTTCATTGCCTACGTCGGCACGCCGGGATCGGCCCGACGCGTGCAGGATGCGCTGGCGGCCTTCCAGGCCGGCACCGAGCCGGACGGCCACGGCCTGGCCGCGCCGGCCTACATGCAGGGCGTGACGCTGTCCGCCGGCGCCTACGGCCAGATGGGCGCCGGAATGCCTACGCTGACGGTCACGGACACGGCGTTCGACCAGTTCCCGTTCCGGCAGATCCAGGACGACGACGAGGAAGGATTCGACAGTGAAGAACGGCGCGACCCGCGCGACTACGATGGCATCGGGCGGGTGGTGGCGGGGATGGCGAGGACGTTGATTGCCTTGGCAGCGGGACAGCGAGGTTGATCCAGCACTCAGCTCAGCTCAGGTCAGGTCATGCAGGCCCTTCTTCAACGCTCGCGTCACCACGAATTCGCTGAACGCGACGTCGAGTCCCTTGCCTTTCGGTGTACAGCACATCGGACCGACGGCGTAGTGGGCCGCCTCCGGAAACGGCGCCAGCCGGAGCATCGGCCAATTCTTCCTGTCGACGGAATATTGGGCCCGTACGACGCCGTCACTGACGGTAATGCGGATCCAGAATCCATCCTTGCAGACAGGTGCAGGCATCACGCTCCAGTCCGACTTCCCATTCGTCAGCACGGTGCTGAACATGGGCTGTCCGTCCGAAAATTCAGCCCCTACCTTGATCCACGTTGTCTCGTCGATGCGGACCATTAACCCCGCCTGATCGTACAACTCCCTGAAATCGGCATGGATCCGGACCTGCGCTGTGAAGCCTCCGTTGACCTCTTTCGCGAAAAAGTGCCCGTTATCGTGGATAAAACCGTAGCTGGTGATCCGCCAGAAGTCCGTATCGTGGGCTGTTCTCACATGGAGCGTGTCGTCGACAATACGCGATACCGGGGGAGGATTCATCCAGCTGCAGCCGGTGAAGCTGGTGCCGGACGTGTCGAGGTGCTGTGGCGTCGATGATGGCATTGTTTTCTGGAGCGGGGGCGCGGAGAACGCCGTAATGGAAGGATATACAACATTGTACGACGATGCATGGCACGCTTTCTCCAAGCCGGATTGCCTGCCCGGGAGCGCATGCGGCTCGATCCGGGCGACACGAAGCTCAGCTTTTTTCGGCGTGCTTGCCACGCATACGTCGAACGGCCGAGATTGGCCAGGGGCAGACGGTCACCAAGCGCTCTGTAAAGCACGGGCAGGCGCTCAACAAATACAAATCGGTCCAGCTAAGGACAAAATGTCGTTCATCGCGCTGTTCTTCTTCGTTGCAGGTGTTTTCCTGCTGATCTTCGGTTTCAAGAAAAATAACCGTGCGCTACTCACGTTTGCAGCTCGCTTCTGGCTCGCTTCGGGCGTCTGCAGCGATTTCGCCTACGGTTTCTTGATGGAGGGACAGCATTGGTCAATCGACGCTTCACGTCACTGCTCGCTAGGTCCGCTTAGGGTAGTTGCTGCCTTAAAATCAACGGCCGAGTCCGGCGATTTTAGGACGGCAATCACTCAGGATGCTGCATGAGTTCAATAGTGTGGCCGTCAGGTCCCCGGGTGTAGACCATGATTGTTCCGCTAGGAGCGGTTTGCGGTTCGCCGGTTGCCGTCCATCCATAAGGGCGCATGCGATTTAGCATTGCGCGCAGATCGGTCACGGCAAACGTCAAGTGAGCCGAGCCGACATCACAGGGGCGTTGCTTCAGCACTAAGCGCTCTTCTGGTGAATCGTACTCAATCAGCTCAATTCTGTATCCATCGGGGCCCTCTAAGAGAGCATTTCTTAAATAAGCTCCCGGCACACCGACCACTTGTTCCATCGCGTGCCCACCGCCAAGCTCTTTGCGGTACACGAGCTGGAAGCCGAGAACTTCAGTCCAGAAATCAAGTACGTCATCGATAGACGCGACTGTCAGCCCAGTGTGCTCGGTGCGTAATACGGTAGAGGTTCGGTCTTTCATGAGTGCGTCCTGTTATTACAGTCGAGGCTGCAAATTTATGCGAAAGCTTAAATCCGGACTTGACTGCCGCCGTCACTTTAACAGATGGCAGATTTGGCTCGGTTCCCAGCTGTCGTGACAGTCCGCGACTTTCCCTCAACAGCAACCTGCCACGCTTTCCGACCGGCCGGGTTCGGCCAATGCGGACGCCACACTACATATCGTCAGAGTTCTCCTGAATTAGAAAGCGGCGCTAATGGCCGCTCTGGTCCGGTAGTTAAAGCTTGACGCCGAAGGCTTCAAGAGCACCGTCGATGCGGGCGTCGACTTCACGTTTCGTGGCGGCCCAACTAGGTACGTTCTCTAGCAAGCGCTGCTGCCATGCGACGAGGTGAGGAAACTCATTCAGTGGAATTTTCGTGCGTTCGTTCTGCGAGAACGGACCAGCGATATCGAAATCGGCCAGCGTGAGCCGGTCGGCAACGATGTAGTCGTGCTTTGCGAGATGAGCATCGAGTACTGCGGCCGCCGAGCGAATCTTGTTGGCAGCTAGCCTAACAATGGTCTCGTCAACGGGCTGATTCATGAGGCGCTTCCCGAGTACCTCATCGAATGTGAGCGTCGCATAGATGCGCCACTGCTCCCCAGACCAGAACATCCACTGCAAGATCTCGAACCGTTCGCGGGTTGTACGCCCTGCTAGATCGCTTCCCGCTTTGTCAGCCAAATAGAGATTGATCGCGGCTGATTCGTAGAGAACGAAGTCGCCATCTACCATGACAGGCGAGAGGCCGTGCGGGTTAAGCTCCAGGAATTCAGGCGTGTGACTGTCGCCATTGAAGAGGTCAATGTTCACTCGCTCAAGGTCGATACCCATTGCGGCAGCGGCGGCGCTGACACGCCGCAGGCTACCCGAGCCGGGGTCGCCGTAGATTTTGATGGACATTCAGGTAATCCTTTAATCAGCTTGATGTTGAGGTTAAATTGAAAACTCACGAGGGAGATCTCACGCAACTGGTCAAGCAATCGCACCAGCTCCGACTGGTACGGGCGCTGCATGTTGCCCAAGTTGAGTTTGCGTCGGCATAAGAAACGGAAGATGTGCGTTATCGAGTTCTCACGCATGGCGGCGAGTGTGGCCTGAAGTGCCATCTCATTTTCCGTTTCACGCTGAAGATGCCGTGAGAACAATGATAGGTGTTCGACAAAATGTATAGAATCTCCTATTTTCAAAGAACATTTATTCGAATTCCAAATGAGTGATCGCTGGCAGGAGATGAACGTATTCGTGCGCGTGGCGGAGACCGGTAGTCTGTCGAGGGCTGCGCGCGCGTTGAATCTCTCCCAGCCTTCAGTGACGCGCATCGTCGGCACGCTGGAACGGCGCTTGGGTACGAAATTGCTGTTGCGGACGACACGCAGCATTTCGCTGACCGATGCCGGCGCGCTCTATCTTGGGCGAGCAAAGCATTTGTTGGCCGAGATGGAAGAAGCCGATCAGGCAACGCGCGGCGTCGATTCCCTGCATGGCGTCGTGAGGATCGCGATGCCGTTGATGTATGGAACACGCGCGGTGATACCGGCGCTAACGCCATTCTTGAAAAAATACCCGGAGCTGAAAGTCGAACTGTTTATGAGCGATGTCCGCCAAAACCTCGTCACCGATGGAGTGGACCTCGCCATTAGGATCAACGTCGGACCTTTGGACGACTCGTCATTCGGGGTGCGCAAACTTGCACTTGTAGAGCGCATTGTCATAGCGGCGCCGGCTTACCTGTCTGCGCACGGCGTGCCGGCTACGCCTGCCGACCTGGCTCGGCACGACTGCATCGTTCAGCATGGGTCGTTCGGTAGCGAGAGTTGGCGTTTCACGCATGGCCAGACAGTTACGTCGGTGGATGTACATCCAAGACTTTGGATCAACTCTGCCCCGGGCGTCCTGGCGGCAGCGGTAGCCGGTCTGGGTATAGCGCTTGGAACCCGGGTCATGGCGCAGGACGAGCTACGTGCTGGGCAGGTTGTCGAGATACTCGATCAATACCACCTGGAGCCGGCACAGGTTTATGCTGTTTTTCCATCGGGCCGGAAGCCATCGGCCAAAGTGCGGGTGATCGTTGACCATCTCGCGGCGTCGCTGGATGCTCCGGCCATTTCGCTTGAGGAGCGGATGACATAAGCTGTCACATTATCCTTAACGAACGGCCGAGTTCAACCAGAATTGGTCGCCCCAAGACAGGTACTTGCAATGAAAATCTGCCTTTACACGATCGACCACTATGACGATGTCATCGCACTGATGCAAAGAACTCCGGGTGTGTCGATCCGCGATGCTGATTCTCGAGCAGCCACAGAACGCTACCTGGCGCGAAATCCTGGCATGAGTTTCTTGTGTATCGACGGCGCGCAAGTCATAGGCTGTGCGATGTGCGGGCACGATGGACGCCGGGGCTATCTGCAGCATGTCATCGTCGATGCTTCATACCGTGGGCGTGGTATCGCTCATGAGCTGGTCGAACACTGCTTGACGGAGCTAGGTAAGATAGGCATCGAAAAAACCCACATTGACGTCTTTGTTGACAACGATCTCGCTAACCGCTACTGGACGCGGCGTGGATGGCAGCAAAGGAGCGACATCTACCGTTATTCACTAAATCGTTCAGGTAAGAAGAATGCCTGAAGTAACGGCAAAGAAAATTGTCGATCTTCGCAATTCGTTGGCGTTGGCCGAAACCGGGGTCAGGATGGAAGATGCCATCGCCCTATGGCAGGAGTTCGTAGCGAGAGGTCACATACCACGTTCATGGACGGTTCGTGATCGCCTTGTAGCTTGCGGAGCAAACGGATTGATTGATCCTTCGAGAAAGGCACCCGGTTTGCGGCATCTGGTTTTGTTTGCTTGGAACAGGGTGACGCACCGCAGGTCCATCTCGTTGATGAGACTTGAACGACGGCGCCAACGGCCGCTCTGGGTCAAAAGCGGTCGTTGCTGAAGCCCATAAGTCGCCTACATCGTGGCGAACCGTTTTTTGCAAGCACCGCTGCAAAACCGTCCACCGCGATGGCTGACAGAGTCGAGTGACCGGGACGGCAATGCGGGGCGCATGCATGGTGGACATGTGGCCCTACCCTAGCGATCACGCATTACGGTCCGGCGGGTCGGCGCGGCAGTGCGGGCATCACATGCCCTACACGTTACTCGGCCAGGAACATCTCCTGCACGTCGTTGAGGAAGCGCTGCCCCATCTCGGTCGGCCGGATCACCTTGAAGTCGCGGTACAGCAGGCCCTTCCCCTCCGCTTCGTCCAGTGCCTTTTCGATCGCCGTGATCGACAGGCCGGTGCGCTCGCCGAACAGGTTCGGATCGAAGCCGCCCGTGAGGCGCAAGGCGTTGAGCATGAACTCGAAGCCCATGTCGGCGCGCGCGATCTCGTGCTCCTCGGCCACCGCATTGCCCTTCTTCGCCGCCTCGATGAACGACGCCGGCTGCTTGTAGCGGGCCTGGCGCAGCACGCGGTGCGGGAACGACAGCTTGGAGTGGGCACCCGCGCCGATGCCGAGGTAGTCGCCGAATTCCCAGTAATTCACGTTATGGCGCGCGCGGTGGCCCGGCTTCGCATAGGCCGAGACCTCGTAGTGCTCGTAGCCGGCGGCGGCCATCTTCTCGAAGATCATGTCCTGGATGTCGGCGCTCTCGTCGTCGCTGGGCAGCTGCGGCGGATACTTGGCGAACACCGTGTTCGGTTCCATCGTCAGGTGGTACAGCGACAGGTGCGGCGGCGCGAACGACAGTGCCTTGTCGATGTCCTGGCGCGATTCCAGCAGCGTCTGGCCGGGCAGCGCGTACATCAGGTCGAGGTTGAAGTTGTCGAAGTGCGTGTGCGCGATCTCGACGGCGCGCATGGCCTCCGCATCGTCGTGGATGCGGCCCAGCGCCTGCAGGTGCTTGCCGTTGAAGCTCTGGATGCCGATCGACAGGCGATTGATGCCGCTGGCGCGGAAGGCGCGGAATTTCTCGGCCTCGAAGGTGCCGGGATTGGCCTCCATCGTGATCTCGACCGCCAGGTCGAGCGGGAGCAGCGTGCGCACGTCCGACATCAGGCGGTCCAGCGCGGCGGCCGACATCAGGCTGGGCGTGCCGCCGCCGATGAAGATCGTCTGGATCTTGCGGCCCCAGATCAGCGGCAGCGACATCTCCAGGTCGGCGCGCAGCGCGTCCAGGTAGTCCTGCTCGGGAATCGGGCCGTTCGACTCGTGCGAATTGAAGTCGCAGTACGGGCACTTGCGCACGCACCACGGCCAGTGGATGTACAGCGACAGCGGCGGCAGCGCCTTCAGGCTCAGCGAACCGGGTTGCAGGTATTGCAGCGCCGCCGCCGCCGGCGAGCGCGGTTCCACGCCCGGGAGGTCGGCGACCGGTTTGATCGGGATCATTTCAGTTTTTCTACCAATGCACGCAGGGCCTGGCCGCGGTGCGACAGCCCGTTCTTTTCGGCCGGCTCCAGCTCGGCCACGGTCTTGCCCAGGGACGGGATCAGGAAATAGGAATCGTAGCCGAAGCCATTGGCGCCGCGCGGCGTGTCGACGATCTGGCCGCGCCACATGCCGTCGGCGATGACCGGCTGCGGGTCGTCCGCATGACGCACGTACACGAGCACGCAGTAGTAGTACGCCGATTTGTCCGCGTGCGCGGCCAGGTCCTTGACGAGTTTTTCGTTGTTGCGGGCATCCGACTTCGGCTCGCCGGCAAAGCGCGCCGAGTACACGCCGGGCGCGCCGCCGAGGGCGTTGACGCACACGCCGGAATCGTCGGCCAGGGCCGGCAGCCCCGTCAGGCGCGCCGCGTGGCGGGCCTTCTGCAGCGCGTTCTCGACGAAGGTGCCGAACGGTTCTTCCGCTTCCGGGACGTTGAACTCGCCCTGCGGATGCAGGTCGAAGCCGATCGGGGCCAGCAGCTGGGCGAATTCCTTGAGCTTGCCCGCGTTGTTCGAGGCAAGGATGAGGCGTTGGGTCATGGTCGGTATCTGTTCGCGAAACGGGTTCGCGGTATCTGTCAGTGGAGGCGCAGCGGGCGCCGAAAGGCGTCATTCTACCTGCGTGGCTGCCCGGGTGCTGGCCTTGCCTGCTTTTCCAATGCTCGATCGCGATGTTGGTTAGTTGCAAATCAAGTAGATTGCGCTGTTCGATTGAACAGCGTTCAAACCCTGAAGGCGCCCATGCCTGCGGCACGCGTGTTGGTTTTATCTTGAGGCAATATCTGTCTTAAACTGAAGGTTAACATTGCAAGCAATGACGACGGACACGACGATGAACTCCTCCTCAACGACAGCTTTCTGGTCCTGGTGCGCCGCAGCCCCTGTTACTGCGCTCGGCATCATGACTTGGCTAACGAATGTGGGTGGCAATGCGGGTTATCTCTTGCCCCTCATCGCCCTCTGCGCCATCGCTGCATTGTTCATTGCCGCGCTGTTGACTGGATTATTGACAAAGACCACGATCACCTCTCTGTCAGGTCTGCTAGTCGGTCTAGTCCTCACAATATGCGGCATTTCCGCCATGTTGTGATCCAGTGTATTTGCCACTCATGATCTGCTTTGGACAGGTAGCCGTCGATGTTGTCCACGACCGTAGCGACGTCAGGACATCCTGGCCCGTTACAGTGTGTGAACTTTGGCGCGCATCACCCGGCTAGAATGGATCGATGAGCCACGCCGCCAGCCTGTCCAGCCCCCCTCCTCCAGCAGCGGCCCGCCACGCGCCGTTCCCTGCTTGGCCTGGGCATCAGCCTGTTGTTCCACGTGCTCGCCGTCGCCTGGCTGTGGCATGCCGGCCTGTCCCCGCGCATCGACGCTGACACCGGCCCGGCGAGGCAGATGGAAGTGCGGCTGGTGCCGCTCGCTCCGGCAGCGCCGCATCCGGTCCCGGCGCCAGAGGCAGACGCGCCGCGTTCCCGTCCCGCACCGGCGCCTGCGCTGGCCGAGCCACCGCAGGCACGGCGCCAGCCGCGTGCGCCCGCGCCCTCCCCCGCGCCGGCAGCGACAAGCGGCGCTCTCCCGGACCATGTTGCCGATCACGCTGCCGACCACGTCGCCGACGGCGGGGCCGCCAGCGCGGACGCCGCTCCCGGCGCCGCCACTGTTCCCGGCGCTGCGGCCCCGGCCGTCGATCTGGCCGCCGCGCGCGCGACCGCACGCCTGGTCGCGCGCGAACGCGGCAACGGCCTGCTGGCAACGGAGAGCCGCAAGCCGGTCGTGGACCCGAATGCCGACCGCCGCGTCGTCAGCCCGCTCGAACGCGCGCGCCGCGTCGATTGCCAGACGGCGCGTGCCGAGAGCACCAACCTGCTGGCCAATGTCGTCCTGCTGGCCGTGGACCTGGCGAAGAACGCTGTCGACGACAGTGGCTGCAAGTGGTAGGTGCGGGCCGCTCGCCTGTCAAGCGTCGGATCCACCATCGACGGCCGGCACGGACCCGGTGACGCAGGCCCGTTTCCCAGCGCGTTCGATCATGTTCGCTGCGGGGATGCTCAAGCCTTGACGATCAGTTTCTTGCCACTGTGCGTGCCGTTGAACAGCGTCAGCAAGGTGGCGGGAAGCTTGTCGAATCCGTCGATGAATTCCTCTCGATACTTGATCTTGCCGTTCGTGACGAGCGGCGTCATCTCGGCTAGGAACGCGGGGAATGTATCCATGACATAGGGCGTGGCGAAGGCCTTGATGTCGACGAAGCGGTAGTGGATCAGCGTGATCAGACGCGGCAGGTAGTTCGTTCCCTGCGGCAGCTCGGCGTCGCTGCAGTCGGAGATCGTGCCGCAGACGACCATCTTCGCGTGCGGGTTGAAGTGTTCCATCAATACGGGGAAGATCGGGCCGCCGACGTTCTCGAAGAAGGCGTCGATGCCGTCCGGCAGCACGTGCACCACCTGCTCCTTGAAATCGACCGCCTTGTAGTCGATGGCGGCGTCGATGCCCAGTTCGTTCTCGAGGAAGGCGATCTTGTCCGGGCCACCCGCCACGCCGACGACGCGATGGCCGCGCAACTTCATCAGCTGTGCCGCCGTCGAGCCCACCGCCCCGGCCGCTCCCGTGACGACGAAGGTGCCGCCCGGCTTGAACGTGTGGACCTTCGTGGTGCCGTACCACGCCGTGAACCCCGTCAGGCCCAGTGGACCGAGCGCCGTCGACAGCGGCGCCGCGGCGGGATCGAGCTTGCGCAGGTCCGTCCCGTCCGAGACGGCATGGGTCTGCCAGCCCGACCAGGACTGCACGTGGTCACCGACCGCGAACGCCGCGTTGTTGCTCGCCTCGACGATCCCGACCGTCGGCCCGCCCATTGGATCGCCGATCCCGATGGTCGGCCACTCCGAGGAGCCGTTGCCCATGAGATTGCGCTGATAGGGGTCGATCGAAAACAGGATGTTGCGGAACAGGACCTCGCCCTCCTTCAACGCAGGCGTCGCCGTTTCCACGACCTTGAAATCGCTTAACCTGGCCATGCCCTCCGGGCGCGCCGCCAGCACGATTTGCCGGTTCATGATTTTTTCCATGTGTATCTGTCCTCTCCAGACAACCGAACGCCTTGCGCCAACGCCGGCACAATTCAATAACGATCGATATCGTAACGAACGTTAATTTATCGATGTAAGCCTGTCAAGCCGTTGACGCGGCCTGTCGATAAATTTAATATCGGTCGTTACTGAATGAGAGCGAAGGCTGGAAAATGGGACGTCACCGCGAGTTCGACGTCGACGAGGCGCTCGACGCCGTCGTCGACGTGTTCTGGAGCAAAGGCTACGAAGGTGCCTCGTACACCGACCTGACGCGGGCCGCCGGTGTCGAGCGCCCCGGCCTATATGCAGCGTTTGGCAACAAGGAAGCCATGTTCCGGCTGGCGCTCGATCGTTACTACCAGCGTTACCTGAGCTACTTTCCCGAGGCGCTCGAACAGCCCACGTCGCGCCGCGTCGTGGACCGCATCCTGCGTGGCGCCGCCGAACTGCACACGCGCTATCCGGAGCGGCGCGGCTGCCTCGGGGTGCTTGGCGCCGTGGTCGGCTCGGACGATACCGTCCCCGTCCAGCAGACCCTGATCGCAGCGCGCGCGGCCGGCGAGTCGGCGCTGGTGGCGCGACTCGAACGGGCCAGGCAGGAAGGAGACTTGCCGGACGACGCGCACTGTGCCGCGCTGGCGGCCTTCGTCATGACGATGCTGTCCGGGATGGCCGTCGAGGCCAGGAACGGGGCCGACCGCGCGACCCTCGACGCGGTGGCGGAACAGGCGCTGTCGACGTGGCCGGGCCGCGGCTGACGAGCCTGGCACAGGCCCGTCACGTCCTGTGCTCACACCTCTCCGCCAATGCCGCGACAAACACCGTGAACGCGGTCGTCGGATGGCGCCGGTTCGGGTAGGACAGGAAGTAAGCTGGAAATGGCATGCACCAGGTTTCCAGTACATGTTAGAGCCTACCATCGGCCAGCGCAGCAGCGCGCGGCCAGCTGACGCGCACGGTCACTGGCGCGGTACGTCGGCACACGCCGACGACCAGCGTCAGGCCGTCCGCGGCGCCGCAACGGGAAACACCCGGTCGTAGGCGATGTTGAACAGGAACCCGTACACCAGGTAGAAGGTGACGATCGCGATATCCATCAGCAGCGCCGCCCACAGGCCGATGCCCAGGTACCAGGCGATCATCGGCACCAGCATCGTTACCAATCCCGCCTCGAACAGGAAGGTGTGGGCGACCCGGATCGGCATCGTCTTGTGCACGCTGCCGCGCAGGCGCACCATGGCGCGGTCGAAGCCGACGTTGAACACGAAGTTCCACAGCGTGGCGATGGTTGCCGAGGCGATGCCGATCACGCCCATATGGGCCAGCGGCTCGCCGAACAGCACGGCCGAGCCGGGAATGAAGATGGCGAGGGCAACGGCCTCGAACAGGAGCGCGTGGCGTACGCGGTCGCGGAATGGTCGCATGGGTGTCCTTGTAGGGTGCGGCGATCACGGTACACATGGCCGGATGCCTGATCAGTCATCGGCACGCATGATCGCATAGCCAAAAATGTATTCATACAGGCAAATTTGAGGCATGATGCTTCAAATATGAAACACCTCAATTGGGATGATCTGCGCCTCCTGTCGTTCATCGCGCAGGAAGGGACGCTGCGCGGCGCCGCCCGGAAGGCCGGCCTGAGCGCAGCCACGCTGTCGCGCCGGCTCGACGACCTCGAGGAAGCGGTCGGGCAGAAACTTGTCGAGCGTTTCCAGGGCGGCTGCATCCCGACGGCGTTCGGGACCGACGTGTTCGCCCTGGCCGAGCAGATGGGCGAGATCGCGCTGGAAGTCGAGCGCACGCGCGACCGCCGGGACGCGCATGCCGTTTCCGGCCTCGTGCGCATCAATACCGACGAGTGGCTGTCCTATTTCCTCACCACCCGCTTCGCGCGCTTCCACGACCGCCATCCGAACGTCGACGTGGAAATCGTCACCTCGCATCGCCCCTACAACCTGGCGCGGCGCGAAGCCGACATCGCGATTCGGCCGTATCGTCCCGAACAGCTCGACCTCGTCGCGCGCCGTATCGGCACCTTGTCGTTCGGCCTGTACGGCAACCGGGAAATCACGGCGCGCCATGCGGGCGCCATCGCGCAGGGGGAATGGGCGAACGTGCCGTTCGTGGGCTTCGACGAGCCGCGCGCGGAGTTCCAGTCCGACCGCTGGCTGCGTGCCCTGCCCGGCGCGCCGGCGCCATGGATGCGCTGCAGCTACGGGCTCGGCATCCTGGATGGCGTCGCCCATGGCGCCGGCCTGGGCGTGCTGGCGACCTTCCTGGCGGACGACCACCCGCACCTCATCGCCGCCGTCCCCCGGATTCCCGAACTGGACCAGGAGATCTGGCTGTCAATGCACGGCGGCCTGCGCAAGAGCGCGCGCATCCGGGCCGTGGTCGATTTCATGGAAGAGGTGTTCGGCGAGTACGAGAGCCGTCCGGCACCGCAGGAAGACGCACAGGCGCGCACACCATGACGTCCACGCGCAAACCGCTGGTCACCATCGACCTCTCCGGCATCCGCAGCGTGCGCGATCTGCACGCCCTGCTGGCGGACGCCCTGCACTTCCCCGACTGGTACGGCCCCAACTGGGACGCCTTCTGGGACGTGATCATCGGCCTGGTGGCGATGCCGGAAACGCTGCGCCTCGTCGGCTGGACGCGCTTCGAGCGGGGGTTCCCGCACGACGCGTGGATCATGAAGAAGTGCCTGGCAGACCTGGCGGCCGAGTATCCGGCCAATGCGTCGCGGGTCGAGTATTGCTAGGCGCTAGGCCCCCGGGAACACGATGCTCGCTTCCAGCCCCGGCCCCGCATTGCGCAGCCTGAAGGCGGCGGCATGCAGTTGGGCGATGGCCGTGACGATCGACAGTCCCAGGCCGTTGCCCGGCAGGTGGCGGCTCTGGTCGACGCGGTAGAAACGCTCCGTCACCTTCTGCAGGTCCGCTTCCGGCACGCCGGGGCCGTAGTCGCGCACGCTGACGACGACGCCCGTTTCTGCCTGGCGCACGTCGATGTCGACGTACTGGCCGGCGCGCGCGTACTTGATCGCGTTGTCGATCAGGCTGGCGAGCGCGTTGGCCAGCAGGTGGCGGTCGCCCGGCACGTGCACGGCCGCGCTGCCCACGTAGCGCAAGGTCACGCCCTGCTCTTCCGCGGCGGCCTCGTACAGTTCCACCATGTCGCGCGCGATTTCCCCCAGGTCCAGCGACTCGAAGGAACGGGTGCGCATGCCCGCCTCGGCGGCGGCAATCTGCAGCAGCTTGTCGAACAGGGAGATCAGGCCGTCGATGTCCTCGATGGCCAGGCGCGCGTCGCCGACGAGGGCCTGCGGGTCGGCGCTGGCCTGCAGCGCGCGGTCGAGGCGGTTGCGCACGCGGCCCAGCGGCGTGCGCAGGTCGTGGGCGATCGAGTTCGAGACGTGGCGCACGCCTTCCATCAGCGATTCGATCCGGTCCAGCATGCGGTTGATGTCCGTGCCCAGGCGCGCGAATTCGTCGTCGCCCTGCACGGCGATGCGGCTGGACATGTCGCCGCCGGCGATGCGCGCGGCGGTACGGCGGATGCGGCCCAGGCGCGCTTCCAGACTGCGCCGGAACACCAGCGCGCCGATGAAGGCCAGTAGCACGGACACGGCGGCGCTGGCGGCCAGCGCCCGTTCGATCACGCTGCGGATCGCATCCAGTTCGCGCAGGTCGCGCCCCACCAGCAGGCGGCTGCCGTCGTTCAGCGGCAGCGCCACCAGGCGCACCGATACGGGCGCGCCGTCGCGCTCGATGGTGGCGAAAGCCAGTTCGCCGGACGCCGGCAAGGGCTTCTTCCAGCGCGGGATGTTGCCCGCCATGACGCGGCCGCGGTCGTCCACCAGGCCGACGATCTCCACGTCGCTATCGATGCTGTCGTTGAGCTGGAGGTCGATCTCGTGGCGCAGCGCCTGCGAACCCTGGCTGTGCCAGGCCTGCGCCATGCGCGTGGCGATCGCCGTGATCTGGTTGTCGATGGCGCGCTCGAACACGCCCACGGTGCCAAGGTAGAACACGAGCGAGACGGCGGCGACGGTGGCCGCCAGCAGCAGGCCGTAGCCGACCGCGAGGCGCGCGGCGATGGAGCCGCGCAGGCTCAGGCGCGCATCAGCGCGTCCCATCAGCGCTCCGCATTGGCATGGCCCAGGACGGGGGTGCTGCTCAGGACATAGCCGGCGCCGCGCACGGTGTGGATCAGCGGCGTGTCGAAGTCCTTGTCGACCTTGCCGCGCAGGCGGCTGATCTGGACGTCGATGACGTTGGTCTGCGGGTCGAAGTGGTATTCCCACACGGACTCCAGCAGCATCGCGCGGGTGACGATCTGTCCCTCGTGGCGCATCAGGTATTCGAGCAGGCGGAATTCGCGCGGCTGCAGGTTGATGACGGTGCCCTGGCGCGACACGCGCTGGGTGCGCAGGTCGAGCTGCAGGTCGGCCACCTGCAGCTGGCTGACGTCGCGCGACCAGGCCGAGCGCCGCGCCAGGTTTTCCACGCGCGCGAGCAGCTCGGACATGACGAAGGGCTTGGACAGGTAGTCGTCGCTGCCGGCGCGCAGGCCATGCACCCGTTCGTCGACGCTGTTCAGCGCGGACAGGATCAGCACGGGCGTGGTGTCGCCGCGCGCGCGCATCTGCTCGAGGATGTCGACGCCGTCGACCTGGCCGGGCAGCATGCGGTCCAGCACGATGACGTCCCAGGGCGCCTCCTGGATGCGGCGGTTGCCGTCGACGCCGTCGAGGGCGACCGTGACGGCGTAGCCGGCGGCGGCCAGGCCGGTGCAGAGGTAGTCGCGGGTTTCGGTGTCGTCTTCGATGACCAGGCAGGTTGGCATAACGGATAGGGAGATACGGTGAAATCAGGGAGGCGGCTGACGTCCGCCCGACTATAACATGGTGCCCAGGCGCGCCATCGTGTCGACCACGTGGTCGATCTGGGCGCGCGTGTGGGCGGCGTTGAGCATGAAACGCAGGCGCGCCTGGCCCACCGGCACGGCCGGGAACTGGATCGCGTCGACGTGGATGCCTTCCGCGCGCAGGGCGCGGGCGAATTGCTGGCAGCGTTCGGCCGCGCCGATCAGCACGGGCACGATCGGCGTCTCGGTCGCGGTCAAGGTGTAGCCGAGGGGCCGCATGCGCTCGACGAAGTAGCGCTGGTTGTCCCACAGGCGCAGGCGCCGCTCCGGTTCTTCCTGCAGCAGATCGAGCGCCGTCAGCAGCGCATTGGCCTGGTCCGGCGGCGGCGGGCAGGTGAAGCCGTAGGCGGAACTCGTCAGGCGCAGCACGTCGGCCATCTCGCGCTCTAGCGCGACGAAGCCGCCGATGGCGCCGAGCGCCTTGGATAGCGTCCCCATCTGCATGATGGTCTCGCTGTAGCAGCCGAAGTGTTCCGAGGTGCCGCCGCCGTTGTCGCCCAGGATGCCGGTGGCGTGGGCGTCGTCGATGTACAGGATGGCGCCGTACTTCTCGGCCAGCTGCGTCAGCTCGGGCAGCGGCGCGATCGTGCCTTCCATGCTGAACACGCCGTCGCTGACGATGATCGGACTGACGCCGCCTGCGCTTTTCAGCAGCGACTCCAGGTGGTCCATGTCGGCATGGCGGTAGGTGTGCTTGTCCGCGCCCGACATCAGGATGCCTTCGCGGATGCTGATGTGGTTGTACTCGTCCGTGAAATAGGCGTACTTGCGCCGTTTGCTGGGACGAAAGCCGTGCAGGCGCGCCAGCAGGCCCGCCTTCACCAGCGTCGACAGCACGCCGATGTTGGTCATGTAGCCGGTGACGAACAGCACCGCGTCGCTCTTGTGCTTGAGCGCGCCGAGGCGCCGCTCCAGCTCGCGGTACACGGGTAGGTCGCCGCCCAGCAGGCGCGATTCGCAATTGCCGACGCCGTAACGCTCCAGCCCCGCCTTGGCCGCCGCCACCAGGCGCGGGTGGTTGGCCAGCGCGAGGTAGTTGTTGGTGCTGAAGGACACGGCCGCCTCGCCCCCGACGTGGAACACGGGATCCGGCAAGGTGTCGTGCACCGCGGACGCGTGGTGGATGGCGTGGCTGTGCAGCCAGTCGGCGATTTCGCTGATGTCGTGCATGGCAGTCATGGCTGGGGTTCCGGCTGAGGTGGAAGCGACGATGTCGATCCAGTATAGGTGAGGGTCCACCTCCCGGTTATTACAGTTCGGTAATATCCAGTGCCTGCGCGACGCCGCCGCCACAGGGATTGCATCATTACCAAACCGTAACCCACTGCAAGGTCCATGCGGACTATGATGGCTTCATTCCGAATGCGCCGGCACGGTCAGTGTCGGCGCCACCGGCACATCGCCGGCCGGAACATACCCTTTTTCGTTTTTTATGGAGTCCCTTTCATGGGCACTTGTTCGAGTGGCAGTTGTAGCCGGCGTCGTGCCGGCCGCGCCCCGGCAAGATAACGCAGGTTCTCTCCCTGCCGTCGTCTCGCCCCAGCGCGAGTGACGGCATTTGCGTCCCCTTTCTCCCCGGGGGACGCTTTTCTACACGTCGACCCGGCACACGCCGCCCTTTACGGAGGGCGGCCCGCGGTCGCGCCCCGTACCGGGCGCACGACCGATCGAATCACGCACTGAAAGGGTTCCCGCACTGCCGGAGAACCCGATGTCACGCATCCGTCTTGCCGCCCTGCCGGCAACCATGCCCAACCGCTGGGACTGGGCCCTGCTGCCGCTCGTGCTGGCGCTGCTGGCGATCCTCGCCTGGGGCGCCATGCAGATGGACCGGCCGTTCGTGCTGGGCCAGCCCGTACCGATCGTCCTCGATCCGTCGCTGCTGCCCTGGTACCTGATGCGCACGATCCTGCGCATGTTCGCGGCGCTGGCCTGCGCGCTGGTGTTCACCTGCGCCTTCGCCGTCGCCGCCACGCGCTGGCGCGCCGCCGAGAAGGTCCTGGTGCCGCTGCTGGACGTGCTGCAGTCGGTGCCCATCCTGGGCTTCCAGGCGATCGCCATCGCCCCGTTCATCGCGCTGTTCCCCGGCCGCCTGCTCGGCGTCGAATGCGCCGCCATCTTCGCGATCTTCACCTCGCAGGCCTGGAACATGGCGTTCAGCCTGTACCAGTCGATGAAGACGATCCCGCCCGAGCTGGCCGAGGCGGCGCGCGTGTTCCGCCTGTCGGCCTGGCAGCGCTTCTGGCGCCTGGAGCTGCCGTACGCGCTGCCGGCGCTGCTGTGGAACATGATGATGTCGATGTCGGGCGGCTGGTTCTTCCTCGTCGCCGCCGAGGCGATTTCCGTGGCCGGCCAGGACATCAAGCTGCCCGGCATCGGCGCCTGGATCGCCGTCGCCATCGAGCATCGCGACGGCGCCGCCATCGCCTGGGCCATCGGCGCCATGTTCGCCGGCATCGTGCTGTACGACCAGCTGTTCTTCCGCCCGCTGCTGGCCTGGGCCGACAAGTTCCGCTTCGAGGAGTCGGTCGAAGGCGAGGCCGTGCGCCGGTCCTGGCTGCTGGACTGGGGACGCCGCAGCAAATGGATGCGCGCCGTCAGCGATGCCGCATGGGCGCGGCTGGCGCGCACGCTCGGCTGGTTCCCCGGTACCGATGCCGTGAAGCCGGCCCGTCCGGCACCGGCCTGGCACGCACGCGCCGTGGATGCGGCGCTCGTCGTGCTGGCGCTGCTGGGCGCCTGGCGCTTCCTCGTGTTCATCCATGCGCAGGTGGGCTGGGGCGAGGCGCTGCGCGTCGTCGGCCTGGGCTGCATCACGCTGGCGCGCGTGCTGCTGCTGATCGCGCTGGCGTCGCTGTTCTGGGTGCCGGTGTCCGTGTGGATCGGCCTGCGCCCGCGCTGGGCCCAGAAGGTGCAGGCCGTGGCCCAGTTCCTGGCCGCCTTCCCCGTCAACCTGATGTTCCCACTGGTCGTGTACGTGCTGGTGCACCTGCACCTGACCCCGAACGTGTGGCTGAGCCCCCTCATGGTGTTCGGCACCCAGTGGTACATCCTGTTCAACGTGGTCGCGGGCGCCTCCGTGCTGCCGGGCGAGTTGCGCCTGGCGGCGGCCAACCTGGGCTTGTCCGGCTGGCTCAAGTGGAAGCGGGTCTACCTGCCCGCCGTGTTCCCCAGCTTCGTCACGGGCGCCATCACGGCCAGCGGCGGCTCCTGGAACGCCAGCATCGTGGCCGAATACGTGAGCTGGGGCAACACCACGCTGGTGGCCGATGGCCTGGGCAGCTACATCAAGCAGATGACGGATGCCGGCGACTTCCACCGCATCGCCCTCGGCATCGGGGTCATGTGCGTATTCGTGATGCTGCTGAACCGCTTTTTCTGGCGCCGGCTGTACGAGCTTGCCGAACGCCGCCGCTGAATCCGAGGACAACCGCGAGGAGAACCACATGAACGACAAACTCATCGAACTGACCGGGGTCGCCAAGACCTTCCGCAGCGCCGACGGCGCCCCCCGCACCGTCCTCGACGGCGTCGACTTCGCGCTGCACGACGGCGAGATCGTCGCGCTGCTGGGCAAGTCCGGCTCCGGCAAGTCGACGCTGCTGCGCATCGTCGCCGGCCTGGCCCGCCCCGATGCCGGCAGCGCCGCCTACCGCAGCCGCCCCATCGGCGGACCTTTGGCGGGCGTGGCGATGGTGTTCCAGTCCTTTGCCCTGTTCCCCTGGCTGACGGTGCAGCAGAACGTCGAGCTGGGCCTGGAGGCGCAGGGCGTGGCGCCGGCCGAACGGCGCGCCCGCGCCGACGCCATGCTGGAACTGATCGGCCTGGCCGGCTTCGGCGGCGCGCTGCCCCGCGAACTGTCGGGCGGCATGCGCCAGCGCGTCGGCATCGCGCGCGCCCTCGTCACCAATCCGGACGTGCTGCTGATGGACGAAGCCTTCTCGGCGCTCGACGTGCTCACCGGCGAGACGCTGCGCAACGACATCCTCGGCCTGTGGGACGGCGCGAGCATCCCCACGCGCGGCATCCTGGTGGTGTCGCACAATATCGAGGAAGCCGTGATGATGGCGGACCGCATCGTGATCCTGTCCAGCGATCCGGGCCGCGTGCGCAGCGAACTGCGCATCGACCTGCCGCGCCCGCGCGACGCCGATTCGCCGGCCGTGCGCGCGCTGATCGACGAGGTCTACGGCCTGATGACGATGCGCGCGCCGGCACCCGCGCCGGCGGGCCGTCCGTCCGCCGCCGGCGCCGACTGGCGCCTGCCGGCGGCCGACGTGGCGCGCATCGAGAGCGTGCTGGAACTGCTGGCCGCCAGCCCGTACGACGGCCGCGCCGACCTGCCGCAGCTGTCGGAAGACGCGGCGCTGCCGGACGAGGAACTATTCCCGGCCTACGAGGCGCTGGCCTTGCTGGGCCTGGCCCAGCTCGAAGGCGGCGACATCGCGCTGACGGCGCTGGGACGCCACTACGTCCACGCCGGCCAGGCGCTGCGCCAGTCGCTGTTCGGGCGCCAGCTGCTGACCGAGGTTCCGCTGACGGCGCGCATCTGCCGCCAGCTGCGCGAGGAGCCGGAACGCGTGCTGGCCGAGGAAAGCGTGCTGGCGCTGCTGGAAGAGACGCTGGAGGCCGAGCAGGCCAGGCGGATGCTGGAAGTGGCCGTGGAATGGGGGCGCTACGGGGAGTTGTACGAGTACGATTACCACACGGGGCGCTTGAAGCTGCCTGCAGCGTGAGCCCGTCGCCCCCGCGCAGGCGGGGGCCCAAGTCCAGGCAGCCGGTACGCGTGAAAAATTGGGTCCCCGCCTGCGCGGGGACGACGAGTTACCATGCGCTCCCGCGGCGTCTCAGGCCGCGAGGCCGAGCGCCCGCTTCTGCAGCGCCACCAGCTCGCGGATGCCCCCTTCCGCCAGGTCCAGCAGGCGATTCATGCCGGCGCGGTCGAACGCCTCGCCCTCGGCCGTGCCCTGCACCTCGACGAAGTGGCCCGCTTCCGTCATGACGACGTTCATGTCCGTGTCGCAGCTGGAGTCCTCGACGTAGTCCAGGTCCAGCAGCGGCACGCCGCCCACCACGCCGACCGAGATCGCGGCGACGAAGTGCTTGACGGGGACGGCCGGCAGCAGGCCCGCCGCCACCAGGCGCGAGAACGCGTCGTAGGCGGCGACCATCGCGCCCGTGATGGATGCCGTGCGGGTACCGCCGTCGGCCTGGATCACGTCGCAATCGAGGTGCAGCGTGCGTTCGCCGAAGGCCTGCAGGTCGAAGGCGGCGCGCAGCGAGCGGCCGATCAGGCGCTGGATTTCCTGGGTGCGGCCGGACTGCTTGCCGCGCGCCGCCTCGCGGTCCATGCGCGTGTGGGTCGAGCGCGGCAGCATGCCGTATTCCGCCGTCATCCAGCCTTGCCCCTTGCCCTTCAGGAAGCCCGGCACCTTCTCTTCGATGCTGGCGGTGCAGATCACCTTGGTGTCGCCGCACTCGATCAGCACCGATCCTTCGGCGTGCTTGGTGTAGGCGCGGGTGATGCGGATGGTGCGCAGCTGGTCGACGGTGCGGCCGCTGGGGCGGGTGGTGACGCTCATGGGAATCCTTTGTCTTCGTGAATATGAATCGTTTATTTGAGCAGCTGCGAGGACTTCTCGATGGCGTCGCGGATCTCGGCGATCGCCTTTTCGATGTCGTCCTCGTCGAACGGGTCGGCTTCGCCCCCGCTGCCATCGCCGCGGCCGGCCATGCGGGTGGTGACCTCGCCTTCCTGCAGCAGCTGGGTCGAGACGACGCCGGCAGCGTCCGCGCCGCCCTGGGCGTGCTCACCCTGCCACTGAATCGCCAGCGCCGTCGTGTTGTCGGCGCGGCTGCCGGCGATCGACGTCGCCATGGCGACCATGTCCGGCACGGCCTGCACGACGCCGCGGCTGGACAACTGGTGCGCGATCTCCGTGTCGGGCAGCACCGACCACAGGCCGTCGGAACACAGCAGCAGGATGTCGCCCGGCTGCAGGCTGGCCTGGCGCGACAACTCCACGCGCGGCGCGGCGTTGGCGCCAAGGCAGCTGTACAGCTTGTTGCGGTCCGGGTGGGTATTGCGCTCGGACGGATCGGCCAGCCCCCTGGCGATCAGGTGCTCCAGGTGCGAGTGGTCGCGCGTCCTGGCCAGCACCTGGCCGCGCCGCATCCAGTACAGGCGGGAATCGCCGCAATGCGCCCACACGGCGCAGTTGTGCTGCACCAGGCAGGCGACGATGGTCGTGCGCGGATTGTCCGGCATGGCGCGCTCGCGCGCATAGCGCACGATATCCTGGTGCGCCTGCAGCAGCGCGTCCTCGAGGAAGCGTTCCGGCTTGCGCACATAGGGCGTGGCCTGGGCGCGGAACAGCGCCGACAGGCTTTGCAGGGCGATGGCGGCGGCGACCTCGCCGCGCGCGTGGCCGCCCATGCCGTCGGCCAGCACCAGCAGCAGCGCCTCGCGCGTGTACACATAGCCCATGCGGTCCTGGTTGACCGCGCGCCCCCCGATATGGCTTTGCTGGTAGACCGAAAATTGCATCTCGCCTTCTCCTGTCTCAGGCGCGGCCGCGGCCGAAGCCGATGCGGTCGACGAGGCCGCGCCAGCCGGATGCCGGCGCCGGCTCCTTCTGCGCCTGCTCCTGCTCCCGCTCCCGCTCCTGCTGCGGTGCGCCTTGCTCGTCGCCGCCGCGCGCCTGCGCCAGGCCGGCCTGCAGCGTCTTCTGCACGGCGAACACGCTTTGCGGACGCGCCAGCGGATCGAGCGCCAGGCAAGACCTCACCAGCGCCACCAGGTCCGGCGAATAGCCGCCCAGTTGCGCGCACAGCGCGTCCATGCGGTCGCCGCCGCGGCGCTGGTCGGCCGGTTGCGGCGGCGTGCCGGCCATGCAGGCATACAGCGCGGCGCCGATGCTGTAGATATCGGTCCAGGGCCCCAGCGCCGCGCCCTTGCTGGTCAGCTCGGGCGCCGCGAAGCCGGGCGTGTACATGGGCGTGAGCGTCGGCGAGTCCGTATGGATGGTCTGGCGCGCCGCGCCGAAGTCGAGCAGCATGGGCGAGCCGTCCGTACGCAGGTAGATGTTGGCCGGTTTCAGGTCCAGGTGCAGCAGCTTGTTGGCATGCACCTCGCGCAGGCCGGCGCAGACGCCCATGAAGATGCGGCGGATGAAGGCCTCGCCCGCGCGGCTGCCGCGCGCGCCCAGCCGCGCCGTGTATTCCTGCAGCGAGTGGCCCGATTCGTAGGCCATGACCATGTACACGGTGTCGTTGGCGCGAAAGAAGTTCAGCACCCGCACGACGTTCGGATGGACGATGCGCGCCAACGCCCTGCCCTCTTCGAAGAAGCATTTCAGGCCGATGCGGAACACCGGCAGGTTGGGCTTGGCGACGGCCGGCACCAGCTCGCCGGGCTCGCGCAAGGCCAGGGCGCTGGGGAGATATTCTTTGATCGCAACTGCATTGCCATCGCAATCATATGCAAGATAAACAATACTGAACCCGCCGGACGCAATTTTCTTTACAATGCGATATCCACCGATTTCCAGCCCGTCGGGCAGGGGTGCGTTATTTTGTGCCGCCATGAGGGAAAAGTATTCCTTGCTAAACACGGCGATTGTGTGGATAAATCACCGCTTTGTAAAGAATAAAGGGAGATCGGCAAACCCTTGTCGGCGCGGGGCCAACAGCGGACGGCGGCGCGGCGCACGGTGGTGAGCGAGATTCCATGAAACCCGGGGATTCCATTGAGCATTTCTAGCATGACAGGTTATGCGGTAGCCACCAGCGAAGGGGCTGCCGGGACACTGACGATCGAGATCAAGAGCGTCAATTCACGCTTCCTCGACTTGCAGTTCCGTATCAACGACGAGTTGCGTGCGCTGGAACCGGACCTGCGCTCCGCGATCATGGCCGCCATCACGCGCGGCAAAGTCGAAGTCCGCCTGTCGTTCGGCCGCAAGGCCACGGCCGGGTCGCAAGTCCTGAACCACGAATTGCTGGCCGACCTGGCCCGCCTGCAGGGCGAGGTCACGCGTCACTTCGTGTCGGCGCCGCCGATGACCGTGGCCGAGCTGCTGCGCTGGCCCGGCGTCATCGAGGAGGCGCAGGTCGGCCAGGAGTCGCTCCAGGCCGACGTCGCCGCGCTCGCCGCGAAAACGATCGCGGCCTTCGTCGACAGCCGCCGCCGCGAAGGCGCCGCGCTGGAAGCCATGCTGGTCTCGCGCATCGAGGCGATGGAAGCCATCGTCAAGCGCATCACGCCGCTGATCCCGCAAGTCATCTCGCAGTTCCAGCAGAAGGCCGTCGAGCGCATGCAGGACGCGCTGGGCCTGGCCGGCCACGGCAACCCGACCGTGCTGACGCGCCAGGAAGTGTTCGAGCGCATCCGCCAGGAAGTGACCCTGTACGGCATCCGCATCGACGTCTCGGAAGAACTGTCGCGCCTGACCGCGCACCTGAACGAGACCCGCCACATCCTCAAGAAGGGCGGCCAGGTCGGCAAGCGCCTGGACTTCATGATGCAGGAACTGAACCGCGAAGCGAACACGCTGGGCGCCAAGGCCTCGGTGAAGGAACTGGCGGATGCGTCGATGGAGCTCAAGCTGCTCATCGAGCAGATGCGCGAGCAGGTCCAGAACCTCGAATAAGGAAGCGCGGCCGCCAACGCCGTATTGAACGCGTGGATGGCGCTGCCGTCCACGCGTTCAATTGCATTCTGCAATACCGGAATGCGACAATACACGAATCAAACGTAATAAAAGGAACCCACCATGCTCACCAACGCCTTCTCCGGCAGCCTGTTCGTCGTCGCCGCCCCTTCCGGCGCCGGCAAATCGACCCTGGTCAATGCGCTGCTGGCGCAGGAACCGGGCATCAAGCTGTCGATTTCGACCACGACGCGTCCGCCGCGCCCGGGCGAACAGGATGGCCGCGAATACCATTTCACGAGCGCCGAGGACTTCGTCAACCGCGCCGAGCGCGGCGAGTTCCTGGAGTGGGCCGAGGTGCACGGCAATTACTACGGCACGAGCCGCCTGAGCGTGGAACAGGAAATGAAGACGGGTACCGACATCCTGCTGGAAATCGACTGGCAGGGCGCGCGCCAGGTGAAGAAGCAGTTCCCGGACGCGGCCGGCATCTTCATCCTGCCGCCGTCGATCGCGGCCCTGGAAGAGCGCCTGAACAAGCGCGGCACCGACGAGCCGCACATCATCACGCGCCGCCTGCTGGCGGCGGGCGGCGAGATCGCTCACGCTCCCGAGTTCGAATATGCTATCATCAACGAAGAGTTCAACGTCGCCCTTTCCGAGCTGCAAGCAATTGTCAAAGCGACACGCCTGCGCTTCGCCCAGCAAGCGGCCCGCAATTGCGAGCTGTTCGCCCAGCTGGGAATCCACGCACTGCAACCAAATACCTGAAATCCGGGTCGGAACCGCCGTCCCGCCAGCATCGTTTTCTGATTAGTCCGCTAGGAGCACACACCATGGCCCGTATCACCATCGAAGATTGCCTGAAGAACGTCCCGAACCGTTTCCAGCTGACCCTGGCCGCCACCTACCGCGCGCGCCAGCTGCTGCAGGGCCACACCCCGAAGGTCGAAGCGAAGGACAAGCCGACCGTCGTCGCCCTGCGTGAGATCGCCGCAGGTAAAGTCGGTCTGGAAATGCTCAAGAAAGTCCCGATGTAATAGACCAGGGATGACTCTGGTTTAAGCGATCGTCAAGATCACCCGTCGTCCCCGCGCAGGCGGGGACCCAATGCTGCAAGCACCTCTGCAACGCATGCAACTTGGGTCCCCGCCTGCGCGGGGACGACGTCGTTAAGGCCCCTGGCAGCACCCGTGCCGAGCGACTTCCGGTACCCGGATTCGACCGGCGCGTTATTCTGATATCCTGCTTCCATATACAGCGGCTGATTAAATTGCGTATGAATTTGTCTTCACCGGACTCCGTCCACTCAGGCAGCACTTCCCAAGGGAACCGGCCCGGCCGTTCCGCCAAGCCGCAGGAAGCCGAAACGGCGAGCGCCCCGGGGGTTGCGTCGATCACCCACCTGGCCAACAAGCTGGCCGAATACCTCACGCCCGTCGAACTCAAGCGGGTCAAGGAAGCCTACCGCTTCTCCGACGAGATGCACCTCGGCCAGGTGCGCAAGTCGGGCGAGCCCTATATCTCGCACCCGATCGCCGTCGCCGAGATCTGCGCCGACTGGAAGCTGGACGCCCAGGCCATCATGGCCGCGCTGCTGCACGACGTGATCGAGGACCAGGACGTCAAGAAGGAAGAGCTGATCGAGCGCTTCGGCCCGCAGGTGGCGAACCTGGTCGACGGCCTGTCCAAGCTGGAAAAGATCGAGTTCCAGAGCGTCGTCGAGGCGCAGGCGGAAAACTTCCGCAAGATGCTGCTGGCGATGGCGTCCGACGTGCGCGTCATCCTCATCAAGCTGGCCGACCGTCTGCACAATATGCGCACGCTGGGCGTCATGGTCCCGGCCAAGAAGCGCCGCATCGCCGGCGAGACGATGGAAGTCTACGTGCCCATCGCCCACCGCCTCGGCCTGAACGACATCTACCGCGAGCTGCAGGACCTGTCCTTCTCGCACCTGTACCCGCTGCGCTACCAGACGCTGTCGAAGGCGATCAAGGCGGCGCGCGGCAACCGCCGCGAAGTGGTCAAGAAGATCCTCGACGCGGTCAAGAACCAGCTGGCCACGGCCGGCATCCAGGCCGAAGTCTACGGCCGCGAAAAGACGCTGTTCGGCATCTACAAGAAGATGCGCAACAAGCACCTGTCGTTCTCGCAGGTGCTGGACGTGTACGGCTTCCGCGTGGTGGTCGACTCGATCCCGAACTGTTACGTGGCACTGGGCACCCTGCACGCCCTGTACAAGCCCATGCCGGGCAAGTTCAAGGACTACATCGCGATCCGCAAGATCAACGGCTACCAGTCGCTGCACACCACCCTGATCGGCCCCTACGGCACCCCCGTCGAATTCCAGATCCGCACCCAGGACATGCACCGCACGGCGGAATCCGGCGTGGCCGCGCACTGGCTGTACAAGACGGGCGACCAGAACATGTCCGACCTGCAGCAGCGTACCCACGCCTGGCTGCAATCGCTGCTCGACATCCAGCAGCAGACGGGCGACTCGGCCGAGTTCCTCGAACACGTCAAGGTCGACCTGTTCCCGGACTCCGTCTACGTGTTCACGCCGAAGTCGAAGATCATCGCCCTGCCGCGCGGCGCCACCCCGCTGGACTTCGCCTACAGCATCCACACGGGCATCGGCGACCACACGGTGGGCGTCAAGATCAACCACGAACCGGCCTCGCTGCGCACCGAGCTGCACAACGGCGACATCGTCGAGATCGAGACGGATCCGCAATCGCGCCCGAGCCCGACCTGGCTGAGTTTTGTGCGCACCGGCAAGGCGCGTTCGGCGATCCGCCACCACCTGCGCACGGTCAACCTGAACGAATCCGTCGAACTGGGCCAGGAATTGCTGGCCCAGGCGCTGGCCCAGCTGGGCGTCACGGCCGAGCTGACGCCGGCGACCATCGAACGCCTGCTGGCCGAATCCTCGGCCAAGTCGATGGAAGAGCTGTACGCCGACCTCGGCATCGGCAAGCGCATGCCGGCGCTGGTGGCGCGCCACATCTTCGGCCTGATGGACGGCGACATCGACGCCCTGCCCGCGCAACCGAGCAGCGGCGGCGGCGAGCTCGACCCCGTCACGATCTACGGCAGCGAAGGCGTGGCCGTGCAGCTGGCACCGTGCTGCCTGCCGATTCCGGGCGACCAGATCATCGGCCAGCTGCGCCGCGACCAGGGCCTGGTCGTCCACACGTCCGACTGCTCGCAGGCCCAGCGCCTGCGCCTGAAGGAACCGGACCGCTGGATCGCCGTGCGCTGGGGAGAAGAGCTGAACCGCCGCTTCGACTGCCGCATCCGCCTGCTCATCAACAACGAGAAGGGCATCCTGGCCCGCGTGGCCGCCGAGATCGGCGAGTCCGACGCCAACATCACCTATGTCGGCATGGACGAGGACGACGAAGCCATGATGACGCAGCTGCGCTTCACCATCCAGGTGAAGGACCGCGTGCACCTGGCCCACCTGATCCGCAACCTGCGCCGCGTGGCGGGCGTGAACCGCGTGGAGCGCGAACGCACGTGATTGGTGTCGTGGTGGTGGGAGGGGTCGGAGTCCGGTGTTGATGGTTGGACTCTGACCCCGGTGCTCCGCCGCTACGGCATACTCGACCGCAAGGCCAGCAAACGGTCGAACGCCGCGCACGCGCCCGCGCATGCGTCGGCGATTTCCTCCGGCGAGCGGACGTGGGCTCCCAGCGCCTGCATGAACGCGCGCCAGCGCGGTCCCGGACCGGCCTCGTCTCCCTTCAGGTAACGCAGCGGATGCGGCGCCAGGCGCGCGTGCAGGCGGCCGTA
Organism: Massilia paldalensis; assembly: GCF_044901715.1. Classification (NCBI taxonomy): domain Bacteria; kingdom Pseudomonadati; phylum Pseudomonadota; class Betaproteobacteria; order Burkholderiales; family Oxalobacteraceae; genus Massilia; species Massilia paldalensis. The sequence goes on along the minus strand of NZ_JBJCIU010000001.1, from coordinate 211,962 downwards.
CAGCACGGCGCCGCCCAACTGCGATCCTTCCACCACATAGGCGACGCCCCAGCGCCATGCGGGACTCGCATCCTCCGGCCAAGCCGCGGCGTGCGCCGGCACGGCGGATGCCGGCATGCCCGGCTCATCCAGATCAGCTTGCAGCAGCGCCAGCCGCGCGTCGCTGGCGAAGCGGGCGTCGGCCTGGGGACCGTCGTCGAACCGGCGCAGCCAGTCCTGCAAAGGCAGCAGCCAGGCGCGCAGCAGCGTCAGGTGGGCCGCATAATCGGCCAGCGACGCATCGTCCTTGCCGATCGGCAGGCCGCTGTCGAGTTCCTCGTGGCGCGTGTGAGTGGCGGCGCGCAGCGCGGCCAGCGGGTCGGGGCCGCGTGCGAGATCGGTGGAGCCGTCCATCAATCCGCCACCGGTTCGGGATACTCGACGGCGAGGATCTCCAGCTCGTCGGCGCCCAGCGGCGTGTTCAGCGTGACGACGTCTCCTTCGCGCGCCTTGGTCAGCGCACGCGCCACGGGCGACACCCAGCTGATGCGGCCGCGCAGCGGATCGAGCTCGTCGATGCCGACGATGGTCACCGTATGCTCTTCCCCGGCCTTGTTGACGTAGGTAACGGTGGCGCCGAAGAACACCTGGTCATTGCCGTAGTGAACCGACGGATCGACGACGAAGGCCGAATCGAGGCGCTTGGTGAGGAAGCGGATGCGCCGGTCGATCTCGCGCAGGCGGCGCTTGCCGTAGATGTAGTCGCCGTTTTCCGAGCGGTCGCCGTTGGACGCGGCCCAGTGCACGATGCGCACGACCTCGGGACGGTCGACGTCGATCAGCTGCAGCAGCTCGTCCTTGATGGCCTTGTGGCCGGCCGGCGTGATGTAGTTCTTGGAGCCGGCGGGGATCGCCTGGGCGAGCGCCAGCGCTTCGGCGTCATCGTCGTCGTTGTCCGACTCTTTTACGAATGCTTTGTTCATGTTGCCATTCTAGCGCCAGATGGGCGGCCGGGATGCGAGCACGCTAGGCCGGGTTCGCGTTTCATATTTACCGTATCATTCAGGCATGACTCGCCCCGCCACACGAAGCCTTGTCGCACCGTTGGTCTACCTGGCAGCCCTCGTGCTGCTGCTCGAGGAATGGTGCTGGAACGCCGGCCTGCGCTTATGCCGCCTAGTTGCCCGCTGCTTTGCGCGCGTTTTCGCGCGCTGGCCGCTGCTGGCCGCGCTGGAACGGCGTGTGCGCGAGCTGCCGCCGTACGCGGCCCTGTGCGCCTTCCTGCTGCCCGGGCTGCTGCTGTTTCCCGTCAAGCTGCTGGCCCTGTGGGCGATCGCCAAGGGCCATGCGGCGTCCGGCGTCGCCTGCTTCGTCGCCGCCAAGCTGGGCGGCGCGGCCGTCGTGGCCAGGCTGTATGCGCTGACGCTGCCGACGCTGCTGGCGGTGGGCTGGTTCGCGCGCTGCCATGGCTCCTTCATGCGCATCAAGAACCGCTGCATCGCCTACCTGCGCGCCAGCAACGCCTATGTCAGGACGACGCGCGCCTTGCGCACCGCCAGGCTGAACTGGCGCCGCTGGCGCCGCCGTTCGCGCGCGCGCCCCGGAACCACGTTCGGCAGCCGCGACGGCAGCCACGTGGCCCGCGTGCTGCGCCGTTTCATCGTCCAGTGGCGCGCGCGGCGCCGCTGATCCTTCCCTCCCGACCAAGAGCCCGTCATGAGCCTCAACCTCCCCGTTTCCGGTACCGCCCAGTCGCCCGTCCTCGCCCCCGAGCTGCAATCCGGCATCACCGACGTCTACCTGTTCGATGCCGCCAACCTGCTGCTGGTCGACGCCAGCGCCGGCGCGCAGGCCAGCCTGGGCTACGACGCCGAGACGCTGCGCACGATGACCCCGTTCGACCTGGCGCCGGAACTGGAGCGCGGCAAGCTGGAAGACCTGCTGGAAGGACTGAGCCAGGATGCCGGGGCCCACGACAGCCTGCGCACCCAGTTCCAGCGCGCCGACGGCGGCACCTACCCGGCCAAGCTGCACTTCCTGCGCGTGGTGCGCGACGGCCGCCGCCTGCTGCTGGCGATCGACGACGACCTGGCGCTGGTGTACACCGTCGCCACCGCGCTGGAACAGTACCAGGCCCATTTCGACGCCGTGGTCGACCACACGCCGGGCCTCGTCTACCAGTTCGTGCAGTATGACGACGGCCGCGTCGCCTTCCCCTACCTGAGCGAGGGCTGCGGCGCGCTGCTGGGCATGTCGGCGGCGGAACTGCAGGAAGCGCCGCAGCGCTTCCTGGAACTGATCCTGCCGGACGACCGCAACGACTACCTGGACGAACTGGCCGCCTCGCAATCCGAACTGACCACGCTGAACTGGGAAGGCCGCATCTGGATCGACGCCTGGAAGGACGTCAAGTGGATCAACCTGCGCGCCACCCCGCTACCGCTGGAAGACGGCACGCAATGGGACGGCTTCATGACCAACATCACCGCCAGCCGCCTCGAGCAGGAAGAGATCCGCGCCTCGCGCGCGCGCCTGGCCGAGCTGAACGAGCACATCGAGCAGGTGAAGGAACAGGAACGCGCCCGCATCGCGCGCGAGATCCACGACGACCTGGGCGGCAACCTCACCGCGATCAAGATGGCGCTGGCGATGCTGGTCGAACGCCTGCCCGACGACCCGGCCCTGCGCGACAAGGCGCGCTATCTGGACGACCTGGTCGACCGCAGCATCGAGGCCGTGCACCGCATCTCGCTCGACCTGCGCCCGGCCATGCTGGACCTGGGCATCGTGGCCGCGCTCGACTGGCAGGCCAAGGAATTCGAGAAGCGCATGGGCATTCCCTGCATCTTCTGCAGCAACACCAGGGAAGTCGGGCTCGACGCGGACCACGCGGCCGCCCTGTTCCGCATCTTCCAGGAAGCGCTGACGAACATCGCCAAGCACGCCGAGGCGACCCGGGTCACCGTGGACCTCGACCGCCAGGGCCGCGACTTGCTCCTCACCATCTGCGATAATGGCCGCGGCATCGCGCCTTCCGACCGCCTCAAGCCGCAGTCCTTCGGCCTGCGCGGCATGAGCGAACGGGCCCGGGCCCTGGGCGGCACCCTGACCTTGTCGCCGGGCCCCGGCGGCGGCACGATGGTGGCCGTGAAGATCCGGCTGGACGCCCCGCAGGCGGCCGGCCAACCCTCGACAACGACAGCATGAGCGACAAGACCAGCATCCGCGTTTTTATTGCCGACGACCACGCCATCGTGCGCGAAGGCCTGAAACAGATCCTCGCCGAACAGCGCGACATCGCCGTCACCGGCGAGGCGGAGACGGGGCTGGATGCGGTCAAGCTGTTCCGCAAGTCGCGCTGCAACGTGCTGCTGCTGGACATCTCCCTGCCCGACCGCAACGGCATCGAGGTGCTCAAGCAGATCAAGAAGGAGAAGCCGGAGCTGGCCGTGCTCATGCTGTCGATGCACCGCGAGGACCAGTATGCGATCCGCGCGCTGAAGGCCGGCGCCGCCGGCTACCTGACCAAGCAGAGCGCGCCGCGCGAGTTGGTCACGGCGATCCGCCAGGTGGCTTCCGGCCAGCGCTATGTGAGCCCCGTGCTGGCCCAGGTGCTGGCGGCCCAGGTCGGCGACGACCACGAGGCGGCCCCGCACGAAGGCCTGTCCGACCGCGAATACCAGACGCTGACCATGATCGCCTCCGGCAAGACGGTCAGCGAGATCGCCGGCGAATTGTCGCTGTCGGTCAAGACCGTCAGCGAATACCGCTCGCGACTCTTATCCAAAATGAAACTTAAAACGAGTGCGGAATTGACGCATTACGCCATCCGTAACCAGCTGGTCGATTGATCTTTTGATCACACGTAAGTTGTAAGGACAAGACTACGATGTAATTCCGTGGTTTTTCCATGAATCAAGTCTTACAACTTCCAGTACCATGGGCGACATAATTATTCGAAGTCGCATCGTCCATCATGTCCAGCACCACGAACCCGCCTGGCGGCCAGAACCCGGCAGACATTGCCCGCGAAGCCTTCAAGCGCCTGGCCCTGCGCCGCATCGCGCCCACGCCCGAAGCCTACAGCGACATCTATCACGAGATCCTGGGCGTGGCGCCCGCGCCCGCTTCCGCCCCTGTTCCCGCCCCTGCTCCCGCGCCCGAGCCGGCTCAGGCGCCAGACCATGGCGCCGAGAACGTACTGTCCGGCTTTGCCACGCGCCTCGTGGAGACGCCCGGCGAGCTGGCCGACTTCGGCACGCGCCTGCACCGGGCCGCCAAGCAGCGCGACTGGGACGGCTACGCGCGCACGCTGGCGCAGCTGGCGGAAAAACACCTGCGCCGCCACACGCACCCCGTGATGGCGCTGGGCGTCGAGGACGCCGAAGCCAAGTTGCTGCGCGACGCCCTCGGCCGCACCCTCACGTTTGCCGTCGCCGCCCTGCTGCCGCCCAAGTCGCCGCTGGCGAACGAAGCGGAAGCGCTGGGCGCCGCGCTCAAGACGGCGCACGGCGATGACGCGCTGCAGGACATCGCGCGGCGCCTGAAGGAACTGTGCTACCAGATCGAACTCAAGAGCGGCGACCTGGGCGAGCAGCAGGAATTGCTGCTGCGCCTGTTCAAACTGTTGCTGGAAAACGTCAGCGGACTGCTGGACGACGACAGCTGGATGCGCGGCCAGATCGCCGCCGTCCAGGACCTGATCTCCGGCCCGCTCGACGGGCGCGCGCTGGAAGACGCCACGCGCAGCCTGAAGGACGTGATCTACAAGCAGAGCCAGCTCAAGCACGGCATCGCCGACGTCCGCTCGACCGTCAAGAACATGATGATGACGTTCATCGACCGCCTCGGCTCGGTGGCGGCGTCGACGGGCGACTTCCAGGAAAAGATCGGCGGCTTCTCGGAACGCATCCGCGGCGCCTCGAACATCGACGAATTGAACGAGGTGCTGGAAGAAGTGCTGCGCGAGACCCGCCATGTGCAGGCCGAGGCGCTGGATTCGCGCGAACAGATGCTCGCCGCGCACCAGGAAGTGCAGGAAGCCGAAGCGCGCATCCGCGACCTGGAAGCCAAGCTGCAGCACATGAGCGAGCTGGTGCGCGAAGACCAGCTGACGGGCAGCCTGAACCGCCGCGGCCTGGACGACGTGTTCGAACGCGAGACGGCCAGGGCCGACCGCCGCGGCACGCCGCTGTGCGTCGCCCTGCTCGACCTGGACAATTTCAAGAAGCTCAACGACACCTACGGCCACATCGCCGGCGACGGCGCCCTGCGCCATCTGGTCAAGGTGGTCAAGGACACGCTGCGCTCGATGGACGTGATCGCCCGCTTCGGCGGCGAGGAATTCCTGATCCTGCTGCCCGAAACGACGGTCGAAGCCGCCACGGCCGCGATGGTGCGGGTGCAGCGCGAGCTGACCCGCCACTTCTTCCTGCACGATAACGAGAAGATGCTCATTACCTTCTCCTGTGGGGTCGCGTTGCGGCACCAGAACGAGGAACAGGCGTCGCTGATGGCCAGGGCGGATCGGGCGATGTATCTGGCGAAGCAGAGCGGCAAGAATCGGGTGGTGGTGGCAGATTGACTATCGCGCGGATGGGCACGGCGAATTGCGTGCTCTCGCTTCTTATTTTGCGTAAACGTATAAACGTCAGCTCAACCGACTTTCAATCATGGCCATTCTTCATCGTACCCGTAACCTGACGGCTCTCGTGCCGCGCTACACCGAACGCTTCCGTTGCATCGGTCCTGCCTGCGAAGACACCTGTTGTGCAGGTTGGTACATCCGGATTGATAAGAAAACTTATAAAGCGTACCGCCAAAGTGATGACGCCGGAATGGGTGACCTGCTGGCGCAAAGCGTCCAGCGTGAAATGCAGTCGTCCGACGCGAATTCATATGCGCACTTGATCATGCGAGGAGAAGCACAGGAATGCAACCTGATGCAGGATGGTCTGTGCTCGGTACATCGGACACTCGGCGAAAGTTATCTTCCCGATACCTGCTTCAGCTATCCACGCAAAACGCGTATGTTCGCTGGGCAAGTCGAGCAAGGCCTGACATTATCCTGCCCAGAAGCAGCACGCCAAGCACTGCTTGCCGAAGACGCTTTCGAATTCGTCGAAGTGCCACTAGCAATACGCGATGGCACCCTCGACCAGATCAAGATGCGCCAGGGATTTCCGGTCGAGTTCATGAACGATATCCGCATCTTTTGCTTGAATGTCATGCAATCGCGCGCATTGCCTATTTGGCAGCGTCTTGCAATCTTGGGAGCGTTTTGCGAAAACCTTTCCAATGCGGCCCGTCAGGAACGACAGGCAACGGCGCCTGATCTCATCGAAAAATTCACGCACGCGGTCGAAGATGGCAGCCTATCCGTTGCGCTCGAAGCAGTCCAACCTCAGCATGCGATACAGGCAACCGTGTTTGCCGCGCTATGGGCCGAGCGCGGTTTTACCGGCCTGCGCGTTCAGGAGCAGCAGGTCGTTGACAGCATTGCTGCCAACCTCGGTGCGAACGTCAACGGGCAGACCAGTGCGCAGTCATTGGTTTCGTCCTATGTGCGCGGCCTGGAGCGTCTTGACCAGGTTCTTGCGGGAGCGCCTTACCTGCTCGAGAACTATCTGGTCAATGAATTGTTCGTACGCTTATTCCCATTCAGCACATCCGACATTTATATCGACTACGTGGCATTGGTCGCTCGCTTTGGCCTCCTGCGGTTCATGCTGGCCGCACAATGTAATACCAGTGGGGCGTTGCCGTCAGTAGATGCACTAGTTGCTACCGTCCAGGTGTATTGCCGGCGCTTCCAACATGACTCGGCATACAACAGCCGCATCATGCAGTCTTTATACGACAGTGGTTGGACTGACCTGGAAAAAATGTATAGCTTCTTGCGAAGCTGACCACCTTTTTTTCGAGGAAAAAGCGCGTTTGCCCCTCAAGTTTCTGCAGGGCCTGTCGTTTGGCGCTGTCTTCATATGAAGGCAGCGAAAAAAAACGAAAAAAGACGAAAAAAATCCTAAACTTTTTCCGTAAGGCACCGTTACCCAAAACAACAGCGGTTTGAATGTCACTGAACAGCGTGACAGACCAAAGTGAACCAGTGGCACGTCGCCACACCCCGCAAGACCTAAGTCGAGAGAGACTAACATGGCATCCGTAATCAATACCAACGTCGCATCCCTGAACGCCCAACGTAATCTGTCGTCGTCGCAAGCTTCGCTGAACACCTCGATCCAGCGCCTGTCCTCGGGCCTGCGTATCAACAGCGCCAAGGACGACGCAGCAGGTCTGGCAATCTCGGACCGCATGAATTCGCAGATCAAGGGCATGAATCAGGCGACCCGCAATGCGAACGATGGCGTGTCGATGGCACAAACCGCAGAAGGCGCACTGGCAAGCTCGGGCGACATCCTTCAACGTGTTCGCGAACTGGCAGTGCAATCGTCGAACGCATCGAACTCGGCCAGCGACCGCAAGGCACTGCAGACCGAAGTTACCCAGCTGACCTCGGAACTGAACCGCATCGCCGGTACCACCGAGTTCAACGGTACCAAGCTGCTGGATGGCACGATGGGCACCGCCAACTTCCAGGTCGGCGCCAATGCAGGCCAGCTGATCTCGATGACCGGCTCGAACTTCACCACGACGACCTACGGCAATAACAACCTGACCAAGGACGCACTCGGCGTTAGCAAGGATGGCAAAGTCGCTACCGGCGATCTGACCATCAACGGCTACCAAGGCTCGAAGACCATTACGTTCGACGCCGACATCAGCGCCAAGACTGCGGCTTCGCAAATCAACAACGTCACTGGTGATACCGGCGTGACCGCGACTGCGAAGACCGACATCTCGCTGAAAGCGACCGCAGGCAAGTCGTTCACTTTCGACCTGACTTCGGACAACACCACTGCAGCAAGCGTTTCGTTCACCGTCGGTTCGGCCGGCACCGCAGACGACTACTCGTCGGCGATCAGCGCTGTCAATGCCCAGACCGCGAAGACTGGCGTGACCGCTGCCTACGATGCCAACACGAAGAGCTTGAAGCTGACGAACGCTTCCGGTAACGACATCAAGCTGGAAAACAAATCGGCCGATGCAACCGCTACCGCTACCATGGACTCGTACAAGAAAGACGGTACGACCCTGAGCGCTTCGGCACAGGTACTGGACAACACCACCAACACCACCGGCGTTGGCAAAGGCAACATTACGCTGGATTCGGAACAAGGTTTCTCGACGAAAGACGGTACCACGGCCAGCGGTTGGGGCCTGGGTGGCAAGAATTCGGAACTGAAATCGGTCGCCAACATCGACGTCAGCACCTTCGATGGCGCGCAGGCAGCAATCAAGATTGCAGACGCAGCGCTGTCGAACGTCAACGGCCAGCGCGCTCAACTCGGCGCACTGCAATCGCGCTTCTCGTCGGCAATCTCGAACCTGGCAACTTCGACCGAGAACCTGTCGGCATCGAAGAGCCGCATCACTGACACCGACTTCGCTTCGGAAACCGCGAACATGACCCGCGGCCAGATCCTGCAGCAAGCTGGTACCTCGATGCTGGCCCAGGCAAACTCGCTGCCGAACGGCGTCCTGTCGCTGCTGCGTGGCTAATCGCTGAATCCAGCCACACTTTAGTGCAGTAATCGGTTCCTCGGCTGAAGAAATTCAGCCGAGGAATTTTTGCTAAGGGAACTCAACAATGAATATCCAACCCGTTGGTTCGCCCGTTACGACGAAGATCGAAGAGCGCCCGTCTCAGGCTGTCGACCAGCAAGGCGCTGTGTCTTCCGTAGCAAGCAAAACCAAGAGCGAGGGTCCTGAACCATCGCGCGAGGACGTGTCCGATGCCGTCAAGAAGCTCAACGAATCCATGCTCGGCTCCGCGCAGAGCCTGCAATTCTCGATCGACGAAGACACGAAGGACATCGTCGTCAAGGTGATCGACCAGGATACCAAGGAAGTTGTGCGCCAGATGCCGTCGAAGGAAGCGCTGGAAATCGCCAAGTCGCTCGACAAGATGCGTGGCCTGTTGATCAACCAGACTGCCTGATTGCCGGCAACACCGCATTGGAAAGCCGCTGCTGCCCTTGAGGCGCCAGCGGCTTTTTCTTTTCCGGCACCAGCTCAACCGTTCGATTTTGAATTGGATGGGATTTCCTGCTCTCAAGTACGAATTGCCGCTGCCGTTAATGACTTACATTATCGCTTTCACAGGAGAAAGAAGTGGGACTCAGTTCATCCGGTATTGGCTCAGGCCTCCCCGTCGATAGCCTCGTCAGCCAGCTGATGGCGGCCGAGTCCGCGCCGCTCAACAATTACGATACGAAGACGGCTGGGTACCAAGCCAAGTTGTCCGCCTATGGCAAGGTCAGCGCAGCTGTCGGCACCTTCCAGGCAGCGCTTACTTCGTTGAACTCCACGTCGACATTCAGCGCACTTTCGGCTGCCGCCAGTAACAAGGATGTGCTGACGGCTTCCACCAGCACCGGCGCGGTTGCGGGCAAGTACAAGATCAATGTTACGCAGCTTGCACAGGCACAGAGCCTTGTCACCGGTGGTAAAGCGAGTACCAGTGCCATGATCGGGGCAGGGGCTAAGACTACGCTGACGTTCCAGTTCGGCAGCGTCACGGGCGGAACCTTCGGCACGGCTGGCACCGCACTCGCACTCGGCATTGCTTCTTCCGGCATTCCCAGCGGCTCCCTGACGATCAACGGCACCGCCATCTCCACGTCTGGCACGACACGCAGCGCTCGTGATCTGGCTGCCGTCATCAACAATGAAAGTGATACCACGGGCGTCGTCGCCAAAGTCGGCACCACGACCACGGCCGGTGACCTTTTCAAGGCCTTCGGCGACGTGGCCGTCGCCAGTGGCGGCAGCTACAAGCTGTCGGTTGGCGGCGTCGAATTGGGCTCAGCGCAGGACGGAGAAACCGTTAGCGCCGCGAGCATCGACAGCTCTCTGGCCAGCAGCGCGACCAAGAATGCACTTGCAGCAGCCAATATCACGGTGACTGGCTCGGCTGCAAATGGCGATCTTCAGTTCATCGCTGCAGACGGATCGAACATCAACGTCGCTGAAACCGTCACGGGTGATGTCACCGGTGGTATTGGACAGGCCAGTGGCAACGCCAATAAGGGTTCCTCGACCACGGCCACCGCCGGCGTTACGCTTAGTTCGGCGGATGGAAGCCAGATTGTTATTGGTGGAAATAACCCTTCTGCTGCTGGATTCAAAGCCGGCAGCAGCGGCAGCTATATCGGTGCAGGCTTCAGCCAGGATGGCTCGCAGAACATGGGCACGGTTACGCTGGACGCTAAGGATCAGTCGCTGCAGGGAATCCGCGATGCCATCAATAAGGCAAATATCGGTGTGACCGCGACCATTGTCTCGGACGGTGGCGACAATCCCTACCATCTCGTCGTCACCTCGAATGCCACCGGCGCCAAGTCGTCGATGAAGATCAGTGTTGACGGTGTTGACGGCCAACCTGCCGACCCCGCAGTCGCTGCGCTGATGGGCTACGATCCCGCTGGCACGCAAGGCTTGACGCAGACCAGTGGTGCCCAGGATACGAAGCTGACCATGAACGGCATCGAAGTCACCAGCAAAGGCACGACAGTGAGCGACGCCATCCAAGGCGTGAGTCTGGACATTTCGTCACTCGGCAGCAGCACTCTGACGATTGCCAAGGATACGACTAGCGTATCCGACTCCATCAACGCTTTCGTCAAGGCTTACAATACCTTGAACTCGACGATCGCTGGCCTGACTAGCTACAACGCAGATACCAAGACCAGTGGCGCACTACAGGGCGACTCCTCTGTACGTTCGATCCAAACGCAGCTGCGACGCCAGCTCAGCACTACCGTCGAAGGTCTTGGTGGCAAGTTGACCAACCTCAGCCAGGTAGGTATTTCCTTCCAAAAGGACGGTAGCCTCGCCGTGGACTCGACCAAGTTAAATAATGCGATCACGAACAATTTCAGCGACATCGGAGGATTATTCGCTGCGATGGGTTCTGCCAGCGATGGCGGAATAACGTTCGACAAGTCGTCCTCGGCAACGAAACCCGGCGAATATGCCGTCAACATCACCAAGATGGCGACACAGGGATCACTGACGAGTACCAATACCTTGTCCGGCTCGACCAAGATTGCATCGAACACTACTTGGACTGTCACGCTGAACCAGACGGATCCCGCGACCGATAGCAAAGTCCAGAATATTTCTATCCCTGCAGGCACCTACGACAACACACAACTGGCAGCCATTCTGCGCGCGTCGATCAACGGCAATACGACATTCTCCGGCGCTGGTGATACTGTCGAGACGTCAGTGGACGCATCGGGTAAATTGAAATTATCGTCCAGTAAGTTCGGGGAAATGTCGAACATCTCCATCTCGGGCCTTACTGGCACCACGGTCAGCGAAATTTTCGGCAGTGCAACTGCAGTCAAAGGCAGCGATGTCGAAGGTACGATCGGCGGTGTAGCCGCGACCGGCAACGGCCAGACATTGACGGCTGCTGGCGGATCAGCAGCAGACGGGATTCAGCTGACCATTAAGAGTGGCACGGTCGGCGATCGCGGGAGCGTCACATTTTCGCAAGGCTACGCCTACCAGCTGACCAACCTGGCCGCCACCTTCACCGGCAAGGGCAGTCTCCTGCAGGGCAAGACCGACGGCATCAACGCCAGCATCAAATCGGTGGCCGACCAACGCGACAAGTTCAGCGACCGCCTGACCGCGATCGAAGCCCGCTACCGCGCCCAGTTCACCGCACTCGACACCATGCTGCAGTCGATGCAAAGCACGCAAAGTTATTTGACCCAGCAACTCGCGGCCATCGCCGCCAACAGCTAACACTGAATCACGGAGAAACCAAGATGTTTGGAACCATGAAACGCGGCGTCAACGCCTACGCCAACGTGGGCCTCGAGACCGGTATCGCCTCGGCCTCGCCGCACGCACTGATCATCATGCTGTACGACGGCGCCCTGGTCGCGCTGCTCAGCGCCAAGACGAATATCGCCGCCAACAACATCGCCGCCAAGGGCCAGGCGATCTCGAAGGCGATCACGATCATCGACAACGGCTTGCGCGCCTCGCTCGACCGCGACGCCGGCGGCGAGATCGCGGCCAACCTGGACGCCCTGTACGACTACATGAGCCGCCGCCTGCTGCACGCGAACATCAAGAACGACGTCGCCATCCTCGACGAGATCCACGGCCTGCTGGCGGACCTGCGCGGCGCCTGGGTGCAGATCGGCGAGAAGGTGAATCAACCGGTCGTCGCGCCGTCGCCGATGCCGAAAGCAGCCACGCTCGTGAGCGCTTGATTGGGACACGCCATGATGATGAACGGACAGGAAGTGGTCTCGGTGTATGAAGCGATGGTCGGCATCACGGACCAGATGCTGGCGGCGGCCAGCAGCAACGACTGGGACCGCCTGGTCCAGCTCGAGCACCAGTGCGCCGCCTGCGTGCGCCAGCTGAAGGACAATGGCGACGGCCAGCCGCTCGCCGGCCAGGAACGCGTGCGCAAGGTCGATGCGATCCGCAAGATGATGGCCGTCGACCGCAAGATCCGCGACCTGACGCAGCCGTGGATGGCCAACCTGTCCGCCCTGATGAACAACAACCAGACCGAACGCCGCCTGGCGCGCGCCTACGGCCTGTAAGCCCTTCTTCCTGAACCATGCTGTCGCGCGACCAGTTGTCCATTCCGCAGGTCGCCCGTACCGCACCGGTCGCGGCGACGCAGGGCGTCGCCGATCCGCGCCAGCAGGACTTCCAGCGCGCGCTCTCGGTCATGCTCGGCCAGTCGATGCAGGCCGAGGTGCTGTCGAAACTCCCCGACGGCAGCTTCATGGTGCGCGTGGCCGACATGGCGGCGCGCATGCCGCTGCCGAACGGCGCGCAGCCGGGCACCCAGGTGCCGCTGACGCTCGTCGCCATCCACCCCCGTCCCACCTTCCAGGTCCAGACCCAGCAAGGCACGCCCGCGTTCGTGGAAGCCGCCGCGGCCGACGCGCAGGGCGCCGCGGCGCATGCGCCGCTGACCTACCTGGAGGGCAAGGCGGCCGCCGCAATGACGCGCACGGCCGCCCTGCTCGCGAGCGCGCAGACGCTGGCCAGGGTGCCGGGTGGCGCGGCCGACGGCGCGAATGCCTCGATCAGCACGGCAGGCAAGGCGCTCGGCGACGTCATCGCCGCCGCGCAGAAGGCCGAGACCCAGGCGACGGCGGCGCTGGGCCGCACGCCCCTGCTGCCGGCCGCCAGCGCGGACGCCGGCCGGATCGCCGCGGCGCTGCAGGACGGCCTGGGCAAGAGCGGCCTGTTCTACGAATCGCACGTGGCCGACTGGGCGCAGGGCGCACGCACGCTGGGCGACCTGGCGGCCGAGCCGCAGGCGCGCGGCACGCCGGCCCCCACCGATCCGGCCACGGCCCAGTTCATCAACCTGCAATTGAACGCGCACGAACAGGGGCGCGTCGCCTGGCAGGGCCAGTTGTGGCCGGGCCAGGACCTGCATTGGGAAGTCGAGCGCGATGAACGCGATGCCCGCGATGGCGGCGGCAGCCGGGACGGCGGCGAAGCGGCGCCCACCTGGCAGAGCAGCCTGCGCCTGCGCTTCGGCGCGCTGGGCGAGATCGCGGCGCGCGTCGTGCTGTCGGGCGACCAGCTGCACATCCAGCTCGACGCCGCCAGCCGGGAAGCGGGCGACGCGATGCAGGCCGCGCGCGAACGCCTGAGCGACGCCCTGGCGGCGGCCGGCACGCCGCTGTCGACGCTGGCCATCAAGGCCGCGCCATCCCTACCATCCGCGCCGCCCGGGGAAGCCGCCGATGAGCAGCCCTGAACAGGAAGCACGGAAAAAACAGACGGCCGTCGCCCTCGCCTACGGGTCGGGCGACCCGGCGCCGAAGGTCGTGGCCAAGGGCCGCGGCCTGGTGGCCGAGCAGATCATCGGGCGCGCCAAGGAGGCCGGTGTGTTCGTGCACGAATCGAAGGAACTCGTGTCCCTGCTGATGCAGGTCGACCTGGACAAGCAGATTCCGCCAGGCCTTTACCGCGCCATTGCCGAACTACTGGCATGGTTATATTATATTGAGTCCGCGCAAGCTACCGGCCAGGCCGCTCCCCCGCCTCCGGATACGGCGCACCTCCTGCCCCCACAAGAAAAACCGGTTGGAACCGATGCAAGCAATCACTGATGCCGAACTGGCAGCCTGGCACGACTACGAAGTCGAGTCCCGCAGGGAGATCGTCGCGCTGCTGCGCCAGATCGCCGAAAAGAACCAGCTGGTACGCCTGCTGGTCAAGGGAGAGAACGACGTCTGCGTGACGTCGCTATTGAACGTCGATCCCGACACCGACACCGTCGTCATCGACCGTTCCGTCAACCTGGAACAAAACCAGCGCATCGTCGCGGCGGACCAGGTGCGCTGCGAAACCTCGCTCGACAAGATCCGCATCCTGTTCGCGCTGGAAAACCTGAGCGAGATCGCCTACCAGGGCGGCAGCGCGCTGCGCGCCGACATCCCGAAGAGCCTGATCCGCCTGCAGCGGCGCGAGTACTATCGCATGCCCACCCCCGTCTCGACGCCCGTGATGGCGACGATCCCGCTGCCCGCCGACCTCGGCGGCGGCACCGCCAGCTTCCCGCTGGGCGACATCAGCGTGGGCGGCATCGCCATCCTCGACAACCAGCACCGCCTCGGCACCACGGTCGGCGCCACCTTGGCCGGTTGCCGCATCGACCTGCCCGAGATCGGCCCCGTCACCTGCTCGCTGCAGATCCGCAACTCGCTGGACATGACGCTGCTGAACAACAAGACGACGCGGCGCCTGGGCTGCCAGTTCGTCGACATTTCGCGCGGCAACCTGGCCGGCGTGCAGCGCTATATCACGAAGCTGGAACGCGAGCGCAACGCCAGGCTGGCCGGCCTAGCCTGACACGCGTCGCCCCTGCGAAGGCAGGGGCCCAATTTTCGTGCGCAGCGGCGACGCGTACAAAATTAGGCCCCTGCCTGCGCAGGGGCGACGTTCGGCTTACCGACTGCAAATCGGCGCCAGCGTCTTCACCGCCGCATCCGTGCGGCTGCCCCGCTGCGCCTGCTCCCTGATGGCCGCCGCAATCGCCGCCCCCAACTTGTCCAGCGCCGCCCGGTGCCCCGCCACCAATGCCTCGTAGCCCGGCCCCACCGCTTCCTTGAACACGCTGCGGCACGTCAGCACCGCATCGGTCGTGCCCTGCCGCACGCTCCAGGTCGCGTCGATCAATGCATACGATCCCGGCGCGGACTCGAAGCGCTGGACGTTGGTGCTGATCCGGTACGTCGTCGCCCCGGCCGGCACCGGCGTGCGGTAGACGTCGATGGCGCCCAGCTCGGCGCTGACCTTCAGCGACAGCGCGCGGCCGATCTCGTCGGACAACGGCGCCGCCCAGCGGTGCTGTTCCAGCAGGTCGACGCGGCCCGGCCCTTCGCTCACGACGAGCTGGCTGCGCCGCACCTGGGCCGGCACGACGACGCCCATCACTTCGATGTAGACGGGGTTGGCGGCCGGCGCAGGCGTGGCAACGGAAGCGCCGCCTCCGCCGAGCGTATAGAAATGGTCTGGCGGGGTGCTGGCGCAAGCCGCCAGCACGGCGGCCGCACCGGCGAGGCCCAGACGGCGCAGGATGGTCACAACAGTCATTTCTTCTCCTTCGCTTTGCCGCGGATCAGCGACTCCGGATGGCGTTCCAGATAGTCCGCCAGGTTGTTCAGGGACTCCATGGTGCGCGACACGTCCTGCAGCGCCTGGCGCAGGTCGGATTGCAGCGGCGAATCCTGTTCCAGCAGGTGCTGTGCGCTGGCGAAGGTCTTGCGGGCCTCGCCCAGCGTCTGCTGCATCTCCGGCAAGACCTTGCCGTCGAGGTTCTTGAGCAGCGCATTGGCCTGCACCAGCGTCGCGTTCAGGTTCTTGCCGATGTCGTCGAACGGAATCTTGTCGAGCTTGCCCGCGATGCTGGAAAGCTGGCTCTGCAGTTCATCGAGCTGGCCCGGCACCGTCGGCAGCACGATGTCCTCGCCGCGCTCGGACAGCGCCGCCTTCGGCGCCTTCGGGAAGAAGTCGAGCGCGATGTACAGCTGGCTCGTGAGCAGGTTGCCCGTGCGCAGCTGGCCGCGCAGGCCGCGTCCCACCATGCGGGCAAGGATGTCGAGGCGGCCGCGCTCGCCGTAGTTCTCGACGAACGCACTGCCCAGGCGGTCCGGGTACATGTCCACCGTCACCGGCATGCGGAAGTCCTTGCGCGCGCGGTCGAATTCCACGCCCACGCTGCGCACCTCGCCCAGCACGATGCCGCGGAAGTCGAGCGGCGCGCCCGGCGCCAGGCCGCGCACCGACTGGTTGAAATACAGGACCGCCGTCACGGCCGGGCCATCGGGCGGACGCAGCGCCGCGGCGCGGTCGGCGCTCAGCACGAACCGGGTGCCGGCCGGCGCCGGGGTCGCCGGTTTCCTGCCGTTTTCCGATTCGAACGAGATGCCGCCCGTGGCCAGCGCCGCTAGCGACTGCGTGTTGAGCTTGAAGCCGCTGGCGTCCAGGCGCACGTCGACGCCGCTCGCATGCCACCAGCGCGCATTGGTGCCCACGAAGCCGACATAGGGTTCCTCGATGAAGACGGACAGGTCGACGCCGTCGCCGTCGCGGTCCAGTTCCGCCGTCGCCACCTGGCCCACGCGGATGCGCCGGTAGTACACGGGCGAGCCGGCCGACAGCGAGCCGAGGTTGGCGCCGTGCAGGCGGTATTCGCGCCCCTTCAGGCCGGGCGGCACGGGCGGCGGATTCTCGAGGCCCGTGAAGTCGGACTTCGTCACGCCGGACTTGCCCGGCGCCGCGCCGATGTAGGGACCGGACAGCAGCGTGCCCAGGCCCGATATGCCGCTCGCGCCGATCTGCGGCTTCACGACCCAGAAGCGGGTGTCCTCGGCGGCGAAGCGCTTCGCTTCCTTGGCCATCTCGATGGTGGCGACGACGCGCGCGCCGTCCGGGCCGAGCTTGACCGACGTCACCTGGCCGATGTCCACGTCCTTGAACTTGACCTTGGTCTTGCCCGCCTCCAGTCCCTCCCCCGTATTGAAGCTGACCGTGATCTTCGGGCCCTTGTTGGTCATCCAGTTGGCGACCTGCACGGCGCCGACGATGGCGGCCAGCACGGGGATCAGCCAGACCAGCGACGGCAGCCAGCGGCTGGGCCGGTCGACTTCCGGCGATGGCGGTTTCGCCGCCGGCGCCGGTGGGGGGGAAGCGGCGTTCCCGCCTTCCTCGTCATGCATGGTGTTCTCCGTTCGGTTCGATGGGATCCCAGATCAGGCGCGGGTCGAACTGCGCCGAGGCGATCATGGTGAGGATGACGACGCAGCCGAAGGCCAGCGCACCCGGTCCCGGGGTAATGGTCGCCAGCTGCTGGAAGCGCACCAGCGCGACCGTGAGCGTGACGACGAAGATGTCGAGCATGGACCAGCGGCCGATGAATTCGACCACGCGGTACAGGCGGGTGCGGCCGTGCGGCGCCCAGGTGGAGCGCCACTGCGCGGTGGCGGCCAGCAGGGCCAGCGCCAGCAGCTTCATGACGGGCACGGCGATGCTGGCGACGAAGATGATGATGGCCAGGCCTGGCGAGCCCGTGTTCCAGAACAGCGCCACGCCGCTCATGATGGTGTCGCCCTCGGCGCCGCTGCCCAGTGTCTCCGTCACCATGACGGGCAGGATGTTGGCGGGAATATACAGCAGCGCGGCCGCGGCCAGCAGCGCCCAGGTCCGGACGATGCTGTTGGGGATGCGCCGGTGCAGGCGCGCGCTGCAGCGGGCGCAGCGTTGCCCGTGTTCCGGGCCCGCTGCCGTGGCATTGACGAGGCCGCAGGCATGGCAGGCGACGAGCGCGCCGCCGGGCGGCCGGGCCACCGGTCGGTAGGGGTCCTTGCGCAGGTAGCGGTCGCCCAGCGCCCACAGCGAGCGCGGCTCGAAGCGCATGACGAGGGCGGCCAGGACGGTCAGCGCGCCGAAGGCGAACAGGCCCGGATGGGGCACGACGCGCGCCAGGCTCGTCATCTTGATGGCGGTGATCAGGATGCCGAGCATGAACACTTCCGTCATCGCCCAGTGGCGCGCCGCCTGCACGGTGCGCAGGCAGGCGTCGAAGCCGCGCACGCGGCGTCCGCGCCACAGCCCCCCCGCCACGTACAGCAGGGCGCCGAACTCGAGGGCGGGAAACACGAAGGCGAAGAAGAACACCATCACGGCGATGACCTGCATGTGCTCGCGCCACAGCACGCCGATGGCTTCGAGCAGCGTCACGCTGGTGGACAGGCCGGACAGTTCCAGCGACACGATGGGAAAGCACTGGGCGATCAGGTAGACGAGCATGGCGCCCAGCGTCACGGCCACGATCGACGAAGGACGCACGGCCGGCCCCGTCGCGTACCAGCGGTACAGCTCGCGGCGGCACTGCGTGCAGCGGGCCCGTTCGTGCGCCCGCAGGGCATGCCACCCGTGCAGGCGGCCGCAGTCGTGGCAGGCGATCGACTCCCCTTCCCTCATGCAGTGACTGCCAGGGCAAGGGGAGACGGGTGATTCGAGGATATGAATGGCAAGGCAACTCCGGCGCAATGAGTGAAACTGGTCTTGTTATTATGACCAGTTTCCCGGATGCTAATGCGCACGATTACGAGCCGCAATGGCCGAAAGTCCAAGGCCGGACAATCACACCTGCATGTTCATGATGCTCTGGTAAGCCGACACCAGCTTGTTGCGTACCTGCACGGTGGCCTGGAAACTGATGCTGGCCTTCTGCATCGCGATCATCGTGTCCGACAGGCTGACCGAATCGTCGCCCGAGGCGAAGCGCTTGCCCATGTCCTCGGCGCCGAGCTGGGCCTTGCTGACGTTGTCGAGCTGGGCCTTCAGGGCGTCCGAAAAACTGACCTTGCTGGACGACTCGGCCGCGCCCGGCTTGCCGATGCCGCCGATGCCGCCGATATTGCCCACGCCGCCCGTGGCGCCCGCCGCGCCGGCGCCGCCGGCCGCGGAGGCGCCCGCGGACGGCTTGGTGGCCGCCGCCTTCAGCTGCGCCATCATCGCTTCGATGCGGCTGCTGTCGATGCCGCCAATATTCATAGAGTGCCTCCCAAAAGCTTGCAGCGTGCGTGGCAGGAATGTCCACGCACCGGTTTCAGGCTTCCAGAATAGCAGCCGGCGGTAAAATGTTGCCCGGGAGAAGTGCGGTAAACATGGCCTTATTCGGCCCTTTGAATGTTGCCGCACGGTTCCATAATGGCGTCCATACCAAACACACCCTCCTTCCGACCTTGAACATGGCAACCGTAGCGGATCCTACTCTCGACAGCGACATCGATGCCGGCGCACAAGCGCCGAAGCCGAAGTACTGGGAAACCCCGATGGGCAAGAAGGTCGTCGCCGGTGGCGCGGCCGCCCTGGTGCTGGCCGTCGTCGCCGCGATCTGGCTGTGGAGCTCGGCGCCGGAATACCGCGTCCTGTTCTCCAACTACACGGACCGCGACGGCGGCGCGATCACCGCGTCGCTCGACCAGATGGGGGTCAAGTACAAGTTCTCCGATGGCGGCACCGCGATCCTGGTGCCGGCCGACCAGGTGGCGAGCCTGCGCCTGAAGCTGGCCTCGCAAGGCCTGCCGCGCGCCGGCAACGTCGGCTTCGAGCTGCTGGAAAACCAGAAGCTGGGCACCTCGCAGTTCGTCGAGCAGGTCAATTACCAGCGTTCGCTGGAGGGCGAGCTGGCCAATTCGATCCAGGCGCTGTCGGCCGTCAGCTCGGCACGCGTGCACCTGGCGCTGCCCAAGCCGTCCGTGTTCGTGCGCGACCAGCAGAAGCCGACCGCGTCGGTGCTGCTGAACCTGCAGCCGGGCCGCGCGCTGGACCAGTCGCAAGTGAACGCCATCGTGCACATGGTCGCCTCGTCGATCCCGGAACTGACGGCCGCCAACGTCACCGTCGTCGACCAGAACGGCGCCCTGCTGTCGGACACCGCCAACAAGGCCGGCAAGCAGCTCGATCCGAACCAGTTGAAGTACGTCGAGGCCCTGCAGCAGAACATCGTCAAGCAGGTCGAGTCGATCATCGCCCCGCTGGTGGGCCAGAACAACGTGCGCGCCGAAGCGACCGCCGAAGTGGACTTCGCCCAGGTCGATACCGCCGCCGAGATGTACAAGCCGAATTCGCCGCCGGAGCCGCAGGCGATCCGCAGCCAGCAGACGTCGGAATCGACGGGTCCGGGCAGCGCCAATCCGTCCGGCGTGCCGGGCGCGCTGTCGAACCAGCCGCCGGGCGTGGCCACGGCGCCGATCGAAGGCGGCGCGCCGGCCCAGCCGGCCGCCAGCACGGCGCCGACGCACAAGGATTCGACCACCAACTACGAAGTCGACAAGACCCTGCGCTTCGAGCAGAAGCCGATGGGCGGCATCAAGCGCCTGACCGTGGGCGTGGTGGTGAACTACCGCCGCATCGTCGACCCGGCCACCGGCAAGGTGTCGATCAAGGCCCTGACGGCCGCCGAAGTGGCCCAGATCAACGAACTGGTCAAGCAGGCGATGGGCTACAGCCAGCAGCGCGGCGACACGCTGAACGTCACCAACGCCCCGTTCGACGGCGTCGACAAGCCGGCCGAGCTGGGACCGGACTGGTGGAAGGACCCGGCCAACCTGCCGCTGGCCAAGGACATCGCGAAATACCTGTTCATCGCCCTGGTGCTGGCCTTCCTGTACTACCGGATCCTGCGCCCGATCCTGAAGCCGGTGATGAAGACCTTCGACAAGGCGGTCGAGATGCCGGAAGAGCCGGAGCCGGAAGAACCCGAGCCGGAACCGGAACCCGATCCGGAAGAGGAAGCCGAGCTGGCACGCCAGGCGGAAGAAGAGAAGCAAGTGATCCTCTACAAGAACAATCTGGACATGGCGAAGAGCCTCGCACAAAACGACCCGCGCATCGTCGCGAACGTGATCAAGGAATGGTTGGGAGCTGAACAATGAGCGACAAGGACAAGGACACCACCAAGGCAGCCATCCTGATGCTGGCGCTGGGCGAGTCGGAAGCGGCCGAGGTCATGAAGTACCTGGGCCCGCGCGAAGTGCTGAAGCTGGGCGCCGCGATGGCGCAGATGAAGGCCGTGCAGCACGAGGAAGTGACCACCGTGCTGGCCGAGTTCCGCGAACGCGTGGACCTGCAGTCGACCGTCGGCCTCGATTCGGACGAATACATCCGCCAGGTGCTGACCAAGGCGCTGGGCGACGACAAGGCGGCCGTGCTGCTGAACCGTATCCTGGGCGGCAAGGACGCGTCCGGCATCGAGAGCCTGAAGTGGATGGACTCGCAGTCGGTGGCCGAACTGATCCGCAACGAGCACCCGCAGATCATCGCCACCATCCTCGTGCACCTGGAACGCGACCAGGCCTGCGAGATCCTGTCGCACTTCACCGACCGCCTGCGCAACGACGTGGTGCTGCGTATCGCCACGCTGGACGGCGTGCAGCCGGCCGCGCTGCGCGAGCTGAACGACGTGCTGACCAAGCTGCTGTCGGGTAACGAGCACATCAAGAAGTCCTCGCTGGGCGGCGTGCGTACCGCGGCCGAGATCCTGAATTTCATGAGCGGCGACCAGGAAAGCTCGGTGATGGAAAACATCAAGAACTACGACAACGACATGGCGCAAAAGATCATGGACGAGATGTTCGTGTTCGACAACATCATCGACATCGACGACCGCGGCATCCAGCTGCTGCTGCGCGAGGTGCAGTCGGAGATGCTGATCATCGCCCTGAAAGGCGCCTCGCAGGACTTGCGCGAGAAGATTTTCAAGAACATGTCGCAGCGTGCGGCGGAGATGATGCGCGAGGATCTCGAATCGAAAGGCCCCGTGCGCCTGTCCGAAGTAGAATCGCAGCAGAAGCAGATCCTGCAAATCGTGCGCCGCCTCGCCGACGAAGGCCAGATCGTTCTTGGCGGCAAAGGTGAAGACTCGTTCATTTAATGGCTATCTCGAAAGAATCGCAATCCGCCTACCAGCGTTGGGAGATGACGTCGTTCGGCGACGAACGTCCCAGCGCCGTGGCCCAGCGCCGCGCCGCCGAAGCGGCGGCGGCCGCCGCCGCCGCGCCCCCTCCTCCGCCGCCGGAACCGGCTGCGCCGGCCATTCCCCTGCCCACCATCGAGGAAATCGAGGCGATCCACGAGGCGGCGCGCCAGGAAGGCTTCGAGCAGGGCCACGCCGAGGGCTTGCAGTCCGGCCATGACGCCGGCTACCAGGACGGCCTGGCCCAGGGCCGCGCGGAAGCGGCCGAGGAAGCGGCGCGCCTGAAGGAACTGGCGGCCAGCTTCGGCGACGCCGTCACCTACGCCGACGAGGCGATCTCGCACGACGTGCTGGAACTGGCGCTGAACCTGGCCAGGAACATGGTGCGCATCGCGCTCGACGTGAAGCCGGACCTGATCATCCCCATCGTGCGCGAGGCGATCGACTACCTGCCCACGCTGCAGCACCCCGCCATCCTGTTCCTGAATCCGGAAGACGTCCCCATCGTCAAGAACGGCATGGCGCACGAGCTCGAGACGGGCGGCTGGCGCATCGTCGAGGACGAGCACATCGCGCGCGGCGGCTGCCGCGTCGAGACGGCCAGCAACCAGATCGACGCCCAGGTCGCGCAGCGCTGGCAACGCCTGGCGCATGCGCTGGGCAAAGACACGGAGTGGCTGGAGTGAGCGCGGTGCCCGCCGACGCAGTTGGCCACCTCGCTGGCCACGTCGCTGGCGAAGACCCCGGCCCGGCCGCCGACCCGGCCCGCCACACGGGCCGCCACACGGGCCGCTGGAAGGCCTACCTGAAGGATTGCGGCAACGTGCTCGACATCGTCGAGCCGATGCAGGTCTCGGGCCGCGTCACGCGCGTGGCCGGCCTGGTGATGGAATGCGTGGGCATCAAGCTGGCCGTCGGCGCCGCCTGCGAGATTCCCGTGGCGTCGGGCGCAAGGATCGAGGCCGAAGTGGTCGGCTTCGAGGGCGAGCGCCTGTTCCTGATGCCGCAGAGCGACGTCGAAGGCGTCGTGCCCGGCTCGCGCGTGTTTCCGGTGGAGCCGGCGATCCCGAAGCCCGGCAGCGTGGCGCACCCGCGCCGCCGCCCGGCCGACCGCGCGCGCCACCTGCCCGTCGGCTGGGGCCTGCTGGGCCGCGTCGTCGACGCCGCCGGCCGCCCGCTCGACAGCAAGGGACCGATCGAGACCACCGAGATGGGCCCGCTCAACGCGCGCCCCATCAACCCGCTCGACCGCGTGCCGATCTCGGAGACGCTGGACGTGGGCGTGCGCGCCATCAACGCCATGCTGACCGTGGGCCGCGGCCAGCGCCTGGGCCTGTTCGCCGGCACCGGCGTCGGCAAGTCGGTGCTGCTGGGGATGATCGCGCGCTACACGACGGCCGACGTGATCGTCGTCGGCCTGATCGGCGAGCGCGGCCGCGAGGTCAAGGAATTCATCGAGCAGATCCTGGGTCCGGAAGGCCTGGCGCGCTCGGCCGTCGTGGCCGCGCCGGCCGACTCCCCGCCGCTGATGCGCCTGCAGGGCGCCGCGTATGCCACCGCCATCGCCGAGCATTTCCGCGACCAGGGCAAAAGCGTCATGCTGATCATGGATTCGCTGACCCGCTACGCAATGGCGCAGCGCGAGATCGCGCTGGCGATCGGCGAGCCGCCGGCGACGAAAGGCTATCCGCCGTCCGTGTTCGCCAAGCTGCCCGTGCTGGTGGAACGGGCCGGCAACGGCCACGAGGGGGGCGGCTCGATCACGGCGTTCTATACGGTACTGTCCGAGGGCGACGACCAGCAGGATCCCATCGCCGACGCGGCGCGCGGCATCCTGGACGGCCACATCGTGCTCAACCGCCGCCTGGCCGAGGCCGGCCACTATCCCGCCATCGACATCGAGCAGTCGATCTCGCGCGCCATGCACAACATCACGTCGCGCGAGCACCAGATGGCGGCGCGCCAGCTCAAGCAGCTGTACTCGCGCTACGAGCGCTCGCGCGACCTGATCACGGTGGGCGCCTACGCCGCCGGCTCCGACCCGGTGCTGGACAAGGCGATCAAGCTGCACGACCGCATCGAGGGCTTCCTGTGCCAGGAAATCCACGACAACACGACCATGCTGCAGAGCTTGGGGGAATTGACCTCGCTATTCGACTGATTGAAAAGTTGCAGCTGGGCATATACTGGGCCTCATTATGTCCACCATGTCCGCTCTCGAAACACTCATCGACCTGGCCCAGCGCGAATCCGACGCCTGCGCCAAGCGCCTGGCCGCCGCCATGAAGGCGGTCGAGGACGCGGAGCAGAAGCTGCAAATGCTGCACGGCTACCGCGACGATTATGCGAACCGGCTGGACGCGGCCATGGTGGCCGGCATCACCCCGTTCGCGCGCCAGAATTTCGTCGCCTTCCTGGACAAGCTGGACGCGGCCGTGAATGGCCAGGCCGAGGTGATCCAGCATGCGCAGCGCAAGGCCGAGAAGGAAAAGAAGGCCTGGCAGGAAAGCGAGCGGAAACGCCTGTCCTACCGCACGCTGACCGAGCGCGCGGCGGCCCAGGCGCTCGCGCTGGACAACAAGCGCGACCAGAAAATGATGGACGACTACGCGGCGCGTTCGGCACGCCGCAACAGCAATTAGTACCGATCAACTTAGTACAGATCAACTTAGTACCGATCAACGAGCGATACCACCGCGGCGACACACCATGCAGACGAATCTCCCCATCCAGCTCAATACCACCGGCAGCGCCAGCCAGCGCAACGCCGTCCATGGCGGCGCCAACGCCAGCGACGGCGCCCAGTTCGGCGCCATGCTGTCGAACGAGATGGAGCGCAATGCGCCGGCCCCCGCTCCGGCGCCGGCCCCGGCCCCGGCCCCGGCCAAACCCCAGCAGGCGAGCAAGCCGCAGGAAGCCGCCAAGCCGGCCCAGCCGGACGATGCCAAGCAAGCCGACAGCCAGGCCAGCGCCGCCGATGCGACCACCCAGTCCCAGCAGGCCGACGAGGCCGGCAAGGCGGACGCCGCCGACCAGGCTGCGGCCCAGGACGAGGACGCGGCCGACGGCAGCGCAGCGCCGGCCGATGCGGCCAGCGCCATGCTTGCCCTGATGGCCAGCCTGCAGAAGCCGGCCGACGAGGCGGCGACCGGCAAGGGCGCCGCGGCGGATGCCGCGGGCCAGGCCTGGGATGCCCTGAACGGCGCGCGCGGCAAGCGCAGCGACGCCGGCCAGCTGGCCGCTCTGCAGGCGGCCCTCAAGTCGACGGCCAAGGAAACGGGCGCCGACGGCGGCAAGGCCTTCGCCGCCACCGGTACGCCGAAGAACCCGGCGCTGGCGGCGGCCGGCGCCGGCCTCGGTGCCGATGCCAAGACCGGCGCGGATGCGGGCGCCCCGGGCGCTGCAATCACCAGCGCCGCCGGCAAGGATGGCGCGATCGACCTGCGCGCGCTGCAGGGCGCCGCCAAGGCCGAAGGCCAGCCCCAGCCGGAAGTGGAATTCACGCTGCAGCAGGCGCGCGACGCCGCCCTGCTCGCGGCCCAGAAGGAAGCGGCCCCGGCCGCCGCGGCACTGGCCCCGGCCCAGCCGGCATCGCTGGCCGCCGTGCAGGCCGCGGCCGCGGCCAGCGAACAGCTGACGGCGCGCGTGGGCACCACGGCCTGGGAAAACCAGATCGGGCAGAAGGTCGTCTACATGGTCGGCAGCGAAGAGCAGACCGCCTCGCTGACGCTGAACCCGCCGGACCTGGGCCCGATGCAGGTCGTGCTGTCGGTCAGCAACGACCAGACCAACGTGACCTTCTCGTCGAACGAGCTGGAAGTACGCCAGGCCCTGCAGGACGCCCTGCCGCGCCTGCGCGAGATGATGGACCAGAGCGGCATCACGCTGGGCAACGCCACCGTCAACGCCGGCATGCCGGACGGCAGCCAGGCGCGCGACCAGTCGGCGCGCAATGACGGCGGCTTCGGCCGTGGCAATCGCGGCGGCAACGGCAATGGCCGCGACGACGGCGCCATCGTCGGCGAAGCCACGGTCCGTCCGGCCCGCGTCGCCAGCGGCGGCCGCGGCGCGGTCGATACCTTTGCGTGAAGCCGTAGCGGCTCCGATGCAGCCGTAGGGTGGGCACCATGTGCCCACCGAAGCGCACGATAACCCCCAGTCCTCGCGTTATCGATCAGAAAATAACGAGATGACCCTCGTTCCCCCCTCTTTTCAACCGTTGCCGCTGCTCACTTTTTCTCGATAATGCCATAATCACGGCACCATCCAGAACAGCGGGAATAGAGATAACTTGAAAGCGAATCCAAAAGTGAAAGCCGATCCGAAGGCGGAAGCAGCAGCCCCGGCAGCAGCCGGTGGCGGCAAGGGCAAATTGATGATGATCGTCGGCGCGGCGGTGCTGGTGCTGGGCCTGGGTGGCGGTGGCGCGGCCTGGTACTTCATGCACGGCAGCGGCGACGCCGAGGCGCATGAAGAAGAGCCCAAGAAGGAAACCAAGAAGAAGAAAAAGAAGGAAGAAGCGCCGGCGGAATACATCGCCGTCGAGCCCTTCACCGTCAACCTGCAGCCGGAGAACGGCGACCAGTACCTGCAGGTCGCGTTCACGCTGCAGGTCGAGGGCGGCGAACAGGCCGAGCTGGTCAAGAACAATATGGCGAAGGTGCGCAGCCGCGTGCTGCTGCTGTTGTCGGGCAAGAAGGCGTCCGAGATCAGCACGGTCGAAGGCAAGCAGCAGCTCGCCGGCGAGATCCTGGCGGCGGTCAAGGAACCCTTCGACGCGCACGGCGACGAACAGGAAGTTTCCGACGTCTTGTTTACCTCGTTTATCATCCAGTAAACAGCCTCACCCGGACAAGCAGCATGGCCGATAATTTTCTCTCTCAGGAAGAAGTCGATGCCCTCCTCAAGGGGGTCAACGGCGACCAGGACGACATTGCGACGCCTGAAGACGCCTCGGGAGTCCGCACCTACAACCTGGCAACGCAGGAGCGGATCGTCCGCGGCCGCATGCCGACGCTCGAGATCATCAACGAGCGTTTCGCCAGGTACCTGCGCGTCGGCCTGTTCAACTTCCTGCGCCGCAGCGCCGAAGTGTCGGTGGGCTCGGTGCGGGTCTCGAAGTACAGCGAATTCATCCGCAACCTGGTGGTCCCGACCAACCTGAACCTGATCCACATGAAGCCGCTGCGCGGTACCGCGCTGATGGTGTTCGATCCGGGCCTGGTGTTCCTGCTGGTCGACAACCTGTTCGGCGGCGACGGCCGCTTCCACACCCGCGTGGAAGGCCGTGACTTCACCCAGACCGAGCAGCGCATCATCATGCGCATCCTGGACATCGTGTTCGAGGCCTATGCGAAGTCGTGGGAACCGGTGTACCCGATCGAGTTCGAGTACATCCGCTCGGAGATGAACACGCAGTTCGCCAACATCGCCACCCCGAATGAAGTCGTGGTATCGTCCACGTTCACCATCGAGCTGGGTTCCGTCTCCGGCCAGATCCACTTCTGCATGCCGTATTCGATGATCGAACCGATCCGCGATACGCTCACGTCGAGCCTGCAGGGCGAGGCCCTGGAAGTCGACAAGCGCTGGATCCGCCTGCTGACGCAGCAGATCCAGGTGGCCGAAGTGGAACTCGTCGCCGTGCTCGGCCACGGCAAGGCGAACTTCGACGAAATACTGAACATGAAGATCGGCGACGTCATCCCGATCTCGGTGCCGGAACACATCCAGGGCACCGTCGACGGCGTACCGGTCATGGACTGCAGCTACGGCGTCTTCAACGGACAATACGCGCTGAAGGTCGAGAAGCTGCTGGCCAACAGCGACACGTTCAACAAGGACGGGCCGGGCGCAGGAAGCGCCAATCCCTTCCAGAGCAACCCAGGAGAGTAATCATGTCTGATACCCAAGACGACCAGGAAAACCTCGACGACGACATGTGGGGCGCCGCCATCGCGGAACAGGCGGCGGCCGAAGCGGCCGCGCTGGCCAACCAGCAGCAGGCCGCCACGGCCGCCGTGTTCAAGGATTTCTCGAACAAGGGACCGCGTCCGGATACCCCGAACGACATCGACTTCATCCTCGACATCCCGGTCCAGCTGACCGTGGAACTGGGGCGCACCAAGATCGCCATCAAGAACCTGCTGCAACTGGCCCAGGGTTCCGTGGTCGAGCTGGACGGCCTGGCGGGCGAACCGATGGACGTGCTCGTCAACGGCTGCCTGATCGCCCAGGGCGAGGTGGTCGTGGTGAACGACAAGTTCGGTATCCGCCTCACCGACATCATCACGCCGTCGGAGCGCATCCGCAAACTCAACAAATGAGGCGCCGGCTGACCCTCCTGGCCGTGGGCATCGCCTTCCCGCTGGCCGCTGCGGCGGTCCAGCAGGGAGGCTCGACACCGCCCGCCGGACCAGCAACGCAAGCGCGCAACGACGATGCCGGCACCAAGCCGGCATCTGTCGTTCCGGCGCCCGCTAACAACACGGCTCCTGTCGCCCCGCTGCAACAGCCGGCGGCCACCACGCCGCGCGCCGCCGCGCCCGATGCCCCGTCCGGCATGACGGCCGGCACCACGGTCGGCGAGTCCGGCACGGGCAGCACCGCGGGGTCGGCTCCGGACGCCAACGGCGACGCCGCCGCGGGCCCGGGCACGAACGCCGACGCCACCCTGCCCACCACCCCGGCCCAGCCTGCCGCGACGGCGCCGGTGGCACCCGCCACGGCCCCCGTCGCGATGCCGTCCGGCTCGGCCACGGGCAGCCTGCTGCAGACATTGTTCGCGCTGGTCGCCGTGCTGGCCCTGCTCGCGGGCCTGGCCTGGTTCCTGAAACGCTACGGTCCCAAGGTGGGCGGCGGCACGGCCAACCTGCGCATCGTCGGCTCGCTGAACCTGGGCGGCCGCGAGCGCCTGCTGGTGGTCGAGGTGGGCGACCAGTGGATCGTGGTGGGCGCCTCGCCCGGCCGCGTGAACGCGCTGGCGACCATGCCACGCCAGGAAAGTGCCGGCGTGCACCCGGGCGCCGCCGAAGGCGCTACACTGGCTCCGCATGCGCCGGCCGCGGGCAATTTCGCGGACTGGCTGAAACAGACGCTCGATAAACGGAAGTAACAAGCGGAAGCAATACGCACGTGATACGCACCAAACAACGAATCCTGCTGGCGGCCGGCATCGCCCTGCCGCTGCTGCTGCCGGTCGCGGCACTGGCCGCGCCGAGCGTCCCCGCCTTCACCACCAGCGCCGGCCCCGGCGGCACCACGTATTCGCTGCCGGTGCAGACGCTGCTGTTCATGACGGCGCTGACCTTCATCCCGGCCGCCCTGCTGATGATGACGAGCTTCACCCGCATCGTCATCGTGCTGTCCCTGCTGCGCCAGGCGCTCGGCACCCAGACGGCGCCGCCGAACCAGGTGATGATCGGCCTGTCGCTGTTCCTGACGCTGTTCGTGATGGGCCCCACGTTCGACCGCATCTATACCGAGGCCTACGTCCCCCTGCAGGAAAACCGCATCCAGTTCGGCGAGGCGATGGACAAGGCCGCCGTGCCGCTGAAGGGCTTCATGCTCAAGCAGACGCGCCAGTCCGACCTCGCCCTGTTCGTCAAGATCTCGCGCACCCCCGCGCTGCAGGGACCGGAAGACGTGCCGCTGCGCGTGCTGATCCCGGCCTTCATCACGAGCGAACTGAAGACGGCGTTCCAAATCGGCTTCGCCATCTTCATCCCCTTCCTCATCATCGACATGGTGGTGGCGTCGGTGCTGATGTCGATGGGCATGATGATGATGTCGCCGGCCGTGATCTCGCTGCCGTTCAAGCTGATGCTGTTCGTGCTCGTCGACGGCTGGCAACTGCTGCTGGGCTCGCTGTCCCAGAGCTTCTACTAGGGAGGCCGGATGACCCCGGAAAGCGTGATCCAGATGGGCCGCACGGCCATGGAAATCTGCCTGATGGTCTCGGCCCCGCTGCTGCTGGTGGCCCTGATCATCGGCCTGATCGTCAGCATCTTCCAGGCCGCCACCCAGATCAACGAACAGACCCTGTCCTTCATCCCCAAGCTGGTCGGCATCTTCGTCGCCCTGGTCGTGGCCGGGCCGTGGATGATCGGCGTGATGACGGACTACATGCGCACGATCTTCACGGGCATCCCGGGAATGATCGGCTGACGTCGGTGTGATCTCCTTCACCTCGACCGAGCTGTACGCCTGGATCGGCACGATCATCTGGCCGCTGACGCGCATCCTCGCGCTGGTGGCCGCCTCTCCCGTATTCGGCAATACCGGCGTGCCGCAGACCGTCAAGCTGACGCTGGGTGCGCTACTGGCCAGCATCGTCGCCCCCAACCTGCCGCCCGTGCCGAACGTGGACCCGATGTCCTGGGCCGGCACGCTGATCCTGATCCAGGAAATCCTGATCGGCACGGCGATGGGCTTTGCCATGCGCCTCGTGTTCGCCGCCATCGAATTCTCCGGCGAGGTCGCCAGCCAGACCATGGGCCTGTCCTTTGCCAGCTTCTTCGACCCGAACACGTCGGCGCGCACCTCGGCCATCAGCCAGTTCCTGGCGCTGGTCGCCACGCTGGCCTTCCTGGCCACGAATGCCCACCTGGTCATGATCGAGGCGCTGGTCGAGAGCTTCTACACGCTGCCCATCTCGGCCACGCCGATGTCGCTGGCGGCGCCGCTGGAGATGGCGCGCTGGGGCGGCCGCATCTTCTCGGCCGGCATGCAGATCGCCATGCCGGTCGTCGCCACCCTGCTCGTCACCAACATCGCCCTCGCGATCCTGACCCGCGCGGCGCCGCAGCTGAATTTGTTCGGCATCGGCTTCCCGATCACGCTGGGCGCGGGCTTCCTGGTGATCAGCATTACCCTGCCCTACCTGAACACGCCGCTGCAGAACCTGTTCAACCAGGGGATCGAGGCGGGGAGAAGGATTCCGCGGACGGCGGGAGAGAAAACGCCGGCGGCGCCTGTGCCGCCTGCGCCGCGCGCACGCTGAAATACGTCGTCCCTGCGAAGGCAGGGACGACGGTTTTCAAGCTGCGGGTGTCAGGAGATGTAGTTGAACAGCGACAGCCCCGACATCGTCTTGAACGACACCTGCGCCGCCTGCAGCGTGGTCTGCTGCTGCGAGAACAGCGAGATCGCCTTCACCATGTCCAGGCCCGTCAGGTCTTCCAGCGTGCTCTGGTACTGGATGTTGAGGTCGTCGCCCGTGCTGTCGAGGTAGTCGAGCTCCTTCTCGCGCGCGCCCACCGAGGCTTGCACGGTCAGCACGTTGTCCAGCGCGTTCTTCATGTTCGAACCCGCTTCCGCCAGGCGGTTCGCCAGCTCGGCCTTGCCGGTCGAGCCGTCGGCCGGCATGCGCAACGTCTGGATCAGGTCGGTGATCGTGGTGAACACCGACTGGTTCTCGCTCGGCTTGACGGAGAAGGTGTCGCCGTCCGCCGGCTCGCCCTTGATGTCGAGCGACATGCCGTCGAAGGTGATGCTGGCACCGGCCGTGTAGGGCTGGTCTTCCAGCACGTTCACGGTCGGGTTCTTGCTCGTGTCGACGACGGTATAGGTCGTGACGGCCGGGGTGCCCGTCTTGGTGAAATTGATCGCGTAATTGTCGCCGGTCAGCTTGCTGCTGTCGACGACCGAGCCCGGCGAGACGATGCCGGAACCCGTATTGGCATCGCCCTGCAGCGCCTGGAACTTGCCGTTGCCCGTCTTGATGGTCTCGAAGATCGCGCTGCCGCTCTCGCTGATCGGCATCTTGCGGGTCGAGCCCACCTGCAGGCTGCGCTGGCCCTGGTCGCCCTGGTAGGTGGCGCCCGTCGTGGTCTGGGTGAACGGCTGCGTGGTCGACTTGTAGCCGGAGAACAGGTAGCCGCCCGTGCCGTCGGCCGTGTTGGCCAGGCCCAGCATGTCCTTCAGGCGCCCTTCCAGCTCCGTGGCCAGCGCTTCGCGGTCGCTCTGCGTGTAGCCGCCGTTGCCGGCCGTGACGATCAGCGACTGGATGTCCGTCATCTGGGCCGACACGTCCTGCAGCGTCTTGTCCACTAGCGACAGCGAGGCGCGCGCGGCGCTGCGGTTGGTGCCGAACTGGGTATTCATCGACTGCGATTGCGTGACCTCGAGGGCGCGCGCGGAGGCGATCGGATCGTCCGCCGCCGTCAGGACGCGCTTGTTGGTCGACAGCTGCATCTGGGTCTTGGCGATCTGGCTCTGCAGCGTATTGATCTGGCTGGTGCCGGTGGCGTAGATGGAAGCGGTACTGAGGCGCAGGGTCATGGTGCGGTTTCCTTGTGGTCAGGCGGCGATCAATGGCCGATCGACAGCAGCGTGTCGAAGATGGTGTCGGCGATCTGCATCACCTTGCCCGAGGCCTGGTAGGCCTGCTGGTACTTGAGCAGGTTGGCCGCTTCCTCGTCCAGGTTGACGCCGGAAACGTTGTTGGCGGCGGTCTGGGCCGCTTGCAGCTGGGCATTCGCGGCCTCGGCGTTGACCTGTACCTCGCGCGCCTTGTTGCCGATCGTGCTGACCATATTGGCGTAGGCGGACTGGTAGGTGGCCTTGCCGTTGTCCAGGATGTTCTTCGACTGCAGGTCGCCCATCAGGCTGGCGTTGCGGGTGTCGCCCGAGCCCGTGTTGTGGGCGATCTTGAAGGTGTCGCCGTTGGCCGGCTTGCCCGTCATGCCGACCGTCATGCCGCCGAAGGTGTAGCTGGCGCCGTCGTTGAACGGCACGTTGGCGCCGGCCGCATAGCTCGTCGTCTTGCCGTTGAGGGTCATGGTGACGGTCTGGCCGGCCGGGAAACCCGTCAGGTTGCCGCTGGTGCCGTCGTAGGTCAGCGTCACCGGCGTGGCGTCCGTCAGCGGCGCGGCCAGGTAGTTCTTGTCGACCGAGCCTTCGCTGATCTTGCCGGTGCCCTTGTTGGTCAGCGGGATGCTGGTGGCGATCGGGGCCGCGGCCGCGATCTGCGACTGGTCGGTCAGCGCCAGCTTCATGTTCGAGGCGCCGTTGATGGTCGGGCGCACGAGGAAGTTGTCGCCGGCGGCCGCGTTGCCCGTGATCGCGAAGTCGACGCCGTCGATGGTCTGCGGCGTGCCGTTCTGCGGATACGGGTTGATCACCGTCTTCTTGTTGTCCGACTGGCGGATCACGTTGTAGTTGGCGCCGTCGAACTCGACCTTGTAGTCGCTCGTCGTGAGCTGGGTCGCGTCGCGGACGCTGGCCTTGATCTCGGTGGTCGACGTGATGTTGTTGTTGACGTTCTTGGTGACCTCGGCCGCCGGCACGGTGAACATGTCGGCGCCCGGGTTGCCGTTGGCATCCAGGCCCAGGTGCTGCTGGTCGTTGATCGTGGTGGCCATCGCGATGGCGATGCGGCCCAGCGAATTCTGCGCCAGGTCGAGCGACTTGGTGCGGAATTCCAGCACGGAGCCGAGGGCGCCGCCGGTCAGCGTGCTCTCCGGGAGCGGCGTGGTCTTGGTGCCGTTGACGTAGCCGACGGTGATGCGGGTCTGGTCGGTCGGCGACTGCATCGCCGCCAGCTGGTAGGCCGTGGTGCCGACGACCAGCGGCTGGCCGTTGCCGATCGAGACGGTCAGGCTGTTGTTGTCGCCCGGGACGACGGTGGCCTTGACCTGCTTGTTCAAGTCCATGATCAGCTGGTCGCGCTGGTCCAGCAAGTCGTTCGGGACGTCCAGGTCGCTGCCCGCGGACAGCTTGCCGATCTGGTCGTTCAGCTTGGCGATCTGGTTGGCGTAGACGTTGATCGTCTCGACGCTGGCCGTCAGCTGGGTGTTGACGCCCTCGCGGATCTCGCCCAGGCGCTTGTCCATGGACTGGAAGCGCGCCGTCAGCGTCTCGGCCGAGGTCAGCAGCGAGCCGCGCGACGGCACGCCGGCGCGGTCGCCCGTCAGGTTCTGCACCGAGGCGAAGAAATCCTGCAGCGCCGGCGACAGGCCCGAGGTGCTGTCGGCCAGCAGGTTGTCGATCTGGTTGATCTGGGCTTCGTACGCTTCCAGGCCGCTCGTCTGGGCCTGGGCCGTGCGTACCTGGGCGTTCAGGAACTCGTCCGAATAGCGCTTGACCTGGGAGATCTGCGTGCCGGTGCCGATGAAGCCGCCGCTCGTCTGCATCGCCGTCGTCGTCGCCTGCACCACCGCCTGGCGGCTATAGCCGGCCACGTTGGCGTTGGTGATGTTGTGGCCCGTGGTCGAGAGGGCTGCCTGGGCCGCGAACAGGCCGGATTTGCCGATGCTGAGGAGGGACATAGTATTTACCTGTGTGTTGTGTCATTGACGGCAAATTTCGCCGGAACTTTATTGTTTTTTTCAGCGTCCACGCAATGTTGCCGTATTTGCCATCACGTTCAAGCGAGCGAATGCTTGATGATGCGCGACAGCTTGGCCGCGTACTGCGGGTCGGTCGCATAGCCGGCGCGCTGCAGGCCATGGGCGAAGGTGGAGGCGTCGCCGCCGTGCTGCAGCACCTTCTCGTAGCGCGGGTTGTTGCCGATCATGCGGGCGTAGTCCTTGAACGCGTCCGCATGGCTGTCGTAGGCGCGGAACTTCTCGACTTTGCGGTGCGGATGGCCGTTGACGTATTCGGTGGTCACGGCGGTGGCGACCTTGCCCTTCCAGTCGCCGCCGGCCTTGATGCCGAACAGGTTGTTGCTCGAGGTGCCGTCGGCATTGCGGATCATGCGCTTGCCCCAGCCCGTTTCCAGCGCGGCCTGGCCCAGCATGAACTTGGCCGGCACGCCGGTCGCCTGTTCCGCTTCCTCGGCGGCGTCGGCCAGCTTTTCCTGGAAGGCGCGCACGTGGGCCGGCTTGTTCTCGTTGTTGGTGCCGCGCGCGCTGCCCGTGATGCCGGACGCCGCCGACGTCGCGGGCTGGTCGGTCGACATCGTGTCGGACGCGCGCATCATGCGCGACGCATCCTGCAGCGCCTGGCTGGTGCCGGTGGCGCCCGACGTCGCGTCCGCGCCGATCGCCAGCGCCTGCGCATTCATCTGCGCCATCGCCGCCTTGCCCTGCTCCTGGGCGCCCAGCTGGCGCACCAGCACGTCGGCCAGGCCGATGCCGCGCTTGGCCAGCTTCTGGCTCATCTGCTGGTCCAGCATGGTGGTGAAGGTGCGGGTTTCCTGGCTGTCCATCGGACCGTCCTTGGGCGTGGCGTCGCGCATGCTCTTCATCATCATGTTGATGAACATGGATTCGAACTGGGTCGCCGCGCCTTTCAGGGCGTCGGACGAGCCGCTCTTGGCGCCGCGCTTGATGTCGCCGAGGGCGTTGGTGTCGAGCGCGAACTTGCCGGACAGGTCGGGAGTGGAGCCGAGCATGGTAATCCTTCTTTGCTGGGGTCGGTTAGATGATCTCGAGTTCCGCGCGCAGCGAACCGGCGGCTTTCAGTGCCTGCAGGATCGCCAGCAGGTCTTGCGGGGTGGCGCCGATGGCGTTCATCGCCTTCACCACCTCGGCC
Source organism: Massilia paldalensis (assembly GCF_044901715.1). Taxonomy (NCBI): domain Bacteria; kingdom Pseudomonadati; phylum Pseudomonadota; class Betaproteobacteria; order Burkholderiales; family Oxalobacteraceae; genus Massilia; species Massilia paldalensis. The sequence continues at coordinate 176,393 of NZ_JBJCIU010000001.1, read as the reverse complement.
AGCGAAGCGCCGTTGTTCAAGGCGATCACCTTGCCCGCATCCTTCTTGATCGACACGGACGGGTTCTGGGTGACGACGGTGGCGCCGCGCGAGCCGGCCGGCGGCTGGCTCACCTGCGTGTCGTTGCCGATGCTGACCGACAGGTTGCCGTGCGAGATCGCGCACTGCTCCAGCGTCACGCTGCGGTTCATCACGACCGAACCGGTGCGCGCGTTCAGGATGATCTTGGCGGCCGCCTCGGACGGACGCACGTCCATGTTTTCCAGCGTGCCCAGGAAGGCCACGCGCTGGTCGCTCGACGAGGGCACGCGCACGCGGATCACGCGGCCGTCCAGTGCCGTGGCGATGCCGGGGCCGAACTTGTCGTTGATGACCTCGACAACGCGGCTGGCGGTGGAGAAATCGGTCGTGTTCAGTTCCAGCTTGACCTGGTTGTCGGCGCCCAGGTTCGACGCGACGGCGCGCTCGACGGTGGCGCCGGCCGAGATGCGGCCCACGGCCAGCTGGTTCACCTGGACCGACGCGCCGCCCGCCTGGGCGCCCGCGCCGCCGACCAGCACGTTGCCCTGGGCCATGGCGTACACCTGGCCGTCCGCGCCTTGCAACGGGGTCATCAGCAGCGTGCCGCCGCGCAGGCTCTTCGCGTTACCCATCGAGGACACGGTCACGTCGATGGTCTGGCCCGGCTGGGCGAACGCGGGCAGCGAGGTCGTGACCATGACGGCCGCGACGTTCTTGAGCTGCAGCTGGGTGCCGGCCGGCAGGCTGATGCCCTTCTGCTGCAGCATCGCCATGATCGACTGCACGGTGAACGGGGTCTGCGTGGTCTGGTCGCCAGTGCCGTCCAGGCCCACGACGATGCCGTAGCCGGACAGCTGGTTCTGGCGCACGCCGCCGATGCTGGCGAGGTCCTTGATGCGTTCGGCGTGGGCCGGCATGGCGACGACCGGGCCCAGCAGGGCGGCACAGAGAGCGATCAGTTTCAGGTTCAGGCGCATGACGGTCAAGGAATCAGAACGGGAGAAGCGATTGGAAGAAACGCGACATCATCGATGTCACTTCAGCACGGTCGAGCTGGCTGTTGGTGCGGTACTCGACGCGGGCGTCGGCGACGAGCGTCGAGGACACGATGTTGCCGGCCTGGATGGTGTCCGGATTGACCATGCCCGAGAAGCGGATGAACTCGACGCCCTTGTTCATGGCGATCTGCTTTTCGCCGACCACGATCAGGTTACCGTTCGGCAGCACCTCGGACACCGTCACGCCGATCGTGCCCGTGAAGGCGTTCGAGGCGGTCTGGGTGTCGCCGTCGGCATACTTGGTGCCCGAGCTGGTGCCGATATTGGCGCCCAGCTTGCCCTGCAGCGGGCCCGGGATGCCCATGTCGACGCTGCCCGACTTGTTGCCGCTGCTGGCGCCGCTCTTGTTGGCCGACGTCTTCTCGACGATGCTCACGGTCAGGATGTCGCCGATATGGCGCGCGCGGCGGTCTTCGAACATCGGACGGTAGGTGTTGACGTTGAAGATCGCGCCTTCCGTCGGCGTGCCGGTGTCGGCCAGCATCGGGCGGACGGAAGTCGGCTGTTTGACGATCGACGTCGGGGTCGAAGCGCAGCCGACGGTGGCGAGAGCCACCGTCGCCCCTGCGAAGGCGACGCGCAGCGTCGTCCCCGCGAAGGCGGGGATCCAATTTTTAATCTTAAAAAAATTGTTCATTAGAGTTGAGCCAGTTTCTGCAGCATCTGGTCGGACGTGGTGATCGCCTTCGAGTTGATCTCGTAGGCGCGCTGCGTCTCGATCATGTTGACCATTTCCTCGACCACGTTGACGTTCGAGGTTTCGACGTAACCCTGCATCAGCACGCCGGAGCCGTTGGTGCCCGGCACGTTGGCGTTCGGGGTGCCCGAGGCGCCCGTCTCGGCGTACAGGTTCTCGCCCAGCGATTCGAGGCCAGCCGGGTTGATGAAGGTGTGCAGCTGGATCGCGCCGATCTGGGTGGCGGCGGCCTGGCCCGGGGTGGTCACGGACACGGTGCCGTCGCGGCCGACGGTCAGCGACAGGGCATTCGGCGGGACGGTGATCGGCGGCTGCAGCACGTAGCCGCTGGACGTGACCAGCTGGCCGTTGGAATCGGTCTGGAACGAGCCGTCACGGGTGTAGGCCTGGGTACCGTCGGGCATCGCCACCTGGAAGTAGCCGGCGCCGTTGACCATCACGTCCTTCGAGTTGCCGGTCTGTTGCGGGTTGCCCTGGGTATGGATGCGCTCGGTAGCGACGGTGCGCACACCGGTACCGATCTGCAGGCCGGACGGCAGCTGCGTCTGTTGCGAGGATTGCGCGCCGGGCTGGCGCACGTTCTGGTACAGCAGGTCCTCGAACACGGCACGCGACTTCTTGAAGCCGTTGGTGCTGACGTTGGCGAGGTTGTTCGAGATGACGTCGAGGTTGGTCTGCTGCGCCTCGAGGCCGGTTTTTGCGATGTGAAGCGAACGGATCATGGTGTCCTCCAAACGGCAACGAGAACACCCCGTCGCCCACCATGAAATTATGTCCCAGGGGCAATCAAGTCAAAGAGAGGATCTGAGCGGCTTTCGCCGCGTTATTCTCCGCGTTCTTCAACAGGCTCATCTGTGTCTCGAAGGAACGGCCCAGCGAGATCATGTCGACCATCGCTTCCACGGCCGAGACGTTGCTGCCTTCCAGCGCCCCGCCCGTCACCGTCACGGAGGCGTCGGCCTGGGCGGCGCTGCCGTCCTTCAGGCGGAACAGGCCGTCGTCGCCGCGCACCAGGTCGGCCTGGTTCGGATTGACGAGCTTGATACGGCCCAGCACGGTCGAGGCGGCCGGGCGGTCGGTGGTCGACAGCGTGGCGATGGTGCCGTCCGTGCCCACCGAGATGGTGACGTCGGGCGGGATCGTGATGGGACCGCCCTCGCCGGCCACGGTCTGGCCGCTGCTCGTCTGCAGCAGGCCGTTGGGGCTGACCTGGAACGCGCCGTTGCGGGTATAGGCTTCGGAACCGTCCGGGTTCTGCACGGCGATCCAGCCGCTGCCCTTGACGGCGACGTCGAGGTCGCGGCCCGTCACCTGGATGGCGCCGGCGGAAAAATCGGCGCCGACCGTGTTGTCGACGACGAAGGCGCGCGTCGGCATGCCTTCGCTCTGGACCGGCACGGCACGGAAGGTATCCAGCTGGGCGCGGAAGCCCGTGGTGCTGACGTTCGCCAGGTTGTTCGACGTCGTCGCCTGCTTTTCCAGGATGTGCTTGGCGCCGCTGGCTGCCGTGTAAATCAACCGATCCATGTTGTATCCTCTTTACCACGTCGCCCCCGCGCAGGCGGGGGCCCAATGTCGTTGAACGGCGCCGCAACGCTGGATGTGCGACTCCCGCTGAGCGGCTTGGGTCCCTGCCTTCGCAGGGACGACGTTGTTATACGTTATGTAGGTGCGTCAGGTACCTGATTAACGCAGGTTCACCAGCGTCTGCAGCACCGAGTCCTGGGTCTTGATGGTCTGCGCGTTCGCCTGGTAGACGCGCTGCGCCGTGATCATGTTGACCAGTTCCGCCGTCAGGTCGACGTTCGACGCTTCCGTCGCGGCCGACTGCAGCACGCCGAAGCTGCCCGAATCCGGCGTGCCCACCTGCGGCGTGCCCGATTCCGACGATTCCGCCCAGGCGTTGTTGCCCAGCGGCTCGAGGCCGTTCGGGTTCGTGAAGTTGGCGAGCACGACCTGGCCCAGGGCCTTGGTCTGGCCATTGCTGTACTGGCCCAGGATGGTGCCGTCATCGGCCGTCGAGAAGCGCTGCAGGCGGCCGGCCGTGTAGCCGTCCTGGACCGTCTTCTTCTCGCTGGTGTCGCTGCCGTACTGCGTGGAGCCGGCGAAGTTCAGCGTGAACGTCATCGTGTCCTTCGCGCCGGTCGGCGGGTTGATCGGCAGGTTGATGGTCAGCGGCAGGGTCTGCGGCGCCATCAGGGCGGCCGACAGGGCGCCGTTCGAATCGAACTTCAGCGTGCCGACCGGCTTGCCCGGCACCGCCACGGCGGCGGAAATCTGGGCGTCGATCTGTTCCGGCGTGATGCCCGGCGTGGTGCCGGCGCTGGCGGCGGCGGCCGTGATGGCGGCCTTCACCTGGTCGCTGGCCTTGGCGGTGTCGGCGGCGGCGAGGACGGCCTTGCCGGCGGCATCGGCATATTCCTTGGCGGCGGCATCGATATTGGCCTGGACGAGCGGCGACGCCTTGGTGGCCGCGAGCCACTTGTCGCGCGCGGTGACGCTGGCTGCATCTGCCTGGCTGGCCGAGGCCGCCTTGGCGGACGTGATCTCGACGCCGTCGCTGCCCGCGTACACGTCCCAGGTACCGGCATCGGTCTTGACGTAGTACATCGACATCGTGTGCGCATTGCCCAGCGTATCGTAGACCTGCACGGGGATCTGCTTGTTGTAGGTTTCCGGATCGTCGGCATTGAACGGCACCTTGGTCGGCGGCTTGGTGCGCGAATCCAGGTTCATCGACGTCTCGACCTTGGTGGTGGTCACCGGCTTCAGGTCGGCCGTGTTGATCTGCAGCGGCTGCGGGGTGCCGGCCAGGATCTGGTTGTTGGCGCCCACGCCATAGCCGGTCAGCTTGGCGCCCTGGGCATTGACGATATAGCCGTTCTTGTCGAGCGAGAACTGGCCGTTGCGGCTGTACTGCACGAGGCCGTCGGTTTCCATGCGGAAGAAGCCGGAACCGTTGATGGCGATGTCGAGCGGGTTGTTCGACGTTTCGATATTGCCTTGGGTGAATTGCTGGGCGATGTCGGCGACCGAGACGCCGATGCCGGCGGTCTTGCCGCCCGCGCCGTTCAGCGAACGGGCGTAGACGTCGGCGAACTGGGTCGTCGAGCCCTTGAAGCCGACGGTGCTCGCGTTGGCGATGTTGTTACCGATGACGTCCAGCGATTTCGCCGCGCCGTTCAAGCCGCTCAGGCCTTGTTGGAAAGACATGTGATGCTCCTGTGTTCGAGATTCGGATGCTGCGGTTTAAAGGTTCTGTAGCGGCGTGCTTACAGGACTTGCTTGATGTCGGCCAGCGTGAGCGTGCCCGACACGGGCAGGTTCAGCTTGACGCCATCGGTGGAATTGGTGGTGACGCTCAGTACGCTGTCGAAGGACAGGGTCTTGGCGTCCTTCGGCTTCAGCGCCTCGCCGCCGCGCGTGGCGGTGACGGAAATGTTGTAGGTGCCGTCGGCCACGGTGACGGGCTTGCCGTCGCTGCCCAGCTTGCTCGGGTCGGGCACGCCGTCCCAGGCCAGCGGCACGATGCCGGCCTTGGTCGCGCCCAGGTCCATGGTCTGCACCACGTTGCCGGCCTTGTCCGTGATCGTCACCTGCACGGCGTCGGCATCGCTGCCCAGCTCGACGCCCAGGATGCCCTTGCTGCCGGACAGGGTCACCTTGCTGCCCTCGACCAGCACGCCGTGGCCGATCAGGTTCGTGGCCTGCAGCGACTCCGAGCTCTGGTAGCTCGACTTGAGCGATTCCAGCGTCGTGTTCAGCTTGTTCACGCCCGTCACGGTCTGCAGCTGGGCCAGCTGGCTCGTCACCTGGGCGTTGTCCAGCGGGTTCAGCGGGTCCTGGTTCTTCAGCTGGGTGACCAGCAGGGTCATGAACTTGTCGGTATCGGCCTGCACGCTGTCGGTCGCGGTGGCCGGCTTGGCGTTCATGGTCGACATCAGGTCGTTGATGTTCGAGGTGGTGTTGTTGGTTACGGTCGTCGCCATGGGAGCGTCTCGGGTTCTGGGCTAAAGGGAAAGGTTACTGGCCGATGGTCAGCGTCTTGAGCAGCATGGTCTTGGCCGCGTTCATCGTCTCGACGTTGTTCTGGTAGGAACGCGAGGCCGACAGCATGTTCACCATCTCGTCGACCACGTTGACGTTGGGCATGCTGACATAGCCCTTGTCGTCGGCGAGCGGGTTCTTGGGGTCGTACACCTGCTTCAGCGGCGACGGGTCCTCGACCACTTCGCGCACCTTGACGGCGGTGGCGCTGCCATTGGCGCCGCTCATCGGCACGGCCTCGAACACGACCTGCTTGGCGCGGTAGGCTTCGCCGGTGGCGCTGGTGGCGCTGTCGGCATTGGCCAGGTTGCTGGCCGTGGTATTCAGGCGCATCGACTGGGCCGTCATGGCCGAGCCGGCGACGCCGAAGACATTAAACAGGGACATGGTTACTGGCCTCCGGACTGGATCGCGGTCATCAGCTCGCGGATCTGGTGGTTGATCATCGAAATGCCCGCTTCGTAGCGCAGCGCGTTGTCGGCGAACTGGGTGCGTTCGGTATCCATCTCGACCGTGTTGCCGTCGACGGCGCCCTGGGTGATCGTGCGGTACAGCACCGGGGTGCCATCGGCCAGCGCCTTGCCGTCGGCCGCGCCGTTCGGATAATGCGTCTTGGCCGTGGTGGCCAGCGGGCCGCCGGCCTGGCCGCCCTTGGCGACGGCATTCTGCAGGGCGCTGGCGAAATCGATGTCGCGCGCCTTGTAGTTGGGCGTATCCGCGTTGGCGATGTTCGACGCCAGCACTTCCTGGCGCTGCGCGCGCAGGCTCAGCGCCGTTTCGTTGAAACGCAGGTAGTCGTCGAGTTTGCCGATCATGGTGCTCTCCGGTGGATGGACAGCATGGATCATACGGCCCCCGAGACTCTTCCCATCGGGCAATAAGGGGCCCCAAAACCAGTCTATTCGATGTTTCAGTAGGGCATCAAGAACTCTAAGATGGCAACCGTCGTAAAACCACACACCATCGCCATCCATGAAACGCACGTTGTTCACCATTGCGCTGCTGGCCGCCTCCATAGCAGGCGTTCCCGCCTTCGCGCAGAGCGCGCAACCCGCCGGCGCGGGGGCACGCCAGAACCTGAATGCGCTCAAGCCCGTGATCGAGCAATTCCTCAAGACGCAGGCTGCCGGCCTGCCGGGCACCGTGACGGTCAAGGTCGGCGCGATCGACCCGCGCACCGCCGTCGCGGCCTGTCCGGCGCCGGAAGCCTTCCTGCAGCCGGGCGCCCGGCCCTGGGGCAAGACCACGGTGGGCGTGCGCTGCACGGCGCCGTCGAACTGGACGCTGTTCGTCCAGGCCCAGGTGAGCGTGCAGGCCGAGTACGTGGCCGCCGCCCTCCCCCTGGCCCAGGGCCAGGCGATCGAGGAAGGCCAGTTGGTGTTGGTAAAAGGCGACATCGCGGCGATGCCCAACGGCATCATCACGGACATGGCACAGGCCGTCGGACGCACGCCGACCGTGTCGCTGGCGGCCGGCACGCCGCTGCGCCTGGACACGCTCAAGAGCAAGCCCGTCGTGCAGGCCAACCAGGCCGTGCGCCTGGTGTTGAACGGTAACGGGTTCTCCGTCTCGGCCGACGGTAAGGCGATCGGCACGGCCGGCGACGGCCAGGTGGTGCAGGTGCGCACCCCGTCGGGATCGATCGTCAGCGGCACGGCGCGCAGCGGCGGCATGGTCGAGGTGGCGTTCTGACCGGATAGGCCACGGCATCGACCGGTGGTTACAGATAGTTGCAGGAGATGCTAAAGTTTTCGGCGGAGACGCCGATAACACAGGCAGATCCCGGGCTTTCTGCTCGACCTGAGAAGGATGATGCTGTGAAAATCAACGATACATTAAAAGGCAACGCTGGTATTCCGGCCCCCACCACGCCGGCAACCACCAATGCAAAAGCGAACGATGCGGCCGCCGCGAGCAGGACCACGCCCGCGGCGACTGACACGGTAAGGCTGTCTTCGCAAGGCCAGGCACTGGCCGGCACGGGCAGCGCGAACCAGGTGTTCGACACCAAGAAAGTCGAACGCATCAAGGCGGCCATCGCGGATGGCCAGTTCCAGGTAAATTCGGAGAAAGTGGCGGACGGCCTGCTGGAAACGGTACGCGACCTGCTGCATTCCCGCCAACGATAAATCATTTATGGCCATAGCATCCCCTGGCGCAACCCTGCGCGACGAACAGCAACTGATCGGTTCCATGGTGGAACTGATGAAGACGGAGCAGCAGCTCCTTGTCAGTGCGGATGCCGATGGCCTCTCGACCCTCACGCCGGAAAAGCTGAAGCTGGCGCAACAGGCGGCCGAACTGTCGCGCCTGCGCCACCGCGCCCTCGGCGCGGCGGGCTTCATCGCCGGCGAAGCGGGCATGGAACCCTGGCTGGCCGTCGCCGGCAATGCCGACGCACGCGGCGACTGGGACCGCCTGCTGGACCTGACGCGCGAAGCCAAGGAGCTCAACCGCGTGAACGGCATGCTGCTCAACAAGCAGCTGGCCCATACCCAGGGCGTGCTGAGCGCCCTGCGCGGCCCCGCCAACGGCAATGCGAGCGTCTACGGCAAGAGCGGCCAGACCGTGGCGGCCGGGCCCTCGAAGCGCTTCGTGGTCGGTTGATGCGATGGTGGGCATATGATGCCCACCCTACGTCGTCGCGGAGGGGTCAACGTTCCGTGCCGATCGTTGGACGCCGTCCCCGGCGTTCCGCGGACGCTCATTTCACCGTCATCCCATTCGCGGCGGATTCCTTCTCCAGCATCTCCTCGAGCTGCTCCGGCCACACGGGCGGGCTGAAATAATAGCCCTGGATCTCGTCGCAGCCGTGCGCCTTCAGGAAGTCCAGCTGCGCGCGGGTTTCCACGCCTTCCGCCACCGCTTCCAGGTTCAGCCCGTGCGCCAGCGCGATGATGGCGCAGGTGATGGCGGCGTCGTTCGGATCGTCGATGACGTCCTTGACGAACGAGCGGTCGATCTTGAGCACGTCGAGCGGGAAGCGCTTCAGGTAGCTCAGCGAGGAATAGCCGGTACCGAAGTCGTCGATCGACAGGGCGATGCCCAGCGCCTTCAGCGAACGCAGCACGCTGGCCGCCTCGCCGGTGTCGCGCATGACCGTGCTTTCCGTGATTTCCAGTTCCAGCGCGCACGGCGGCAGGCCGCTGTGCTCGAGCGCGGCGCGCACGCGCTGCGCCAGGCCGGCCTGCTGGAACTGGCGCGCCGACAGGTTCACCGACACCCGCAGCGGCGGCAGGCCGCGGCGGCGCCAGCCGGCCGCGCGCACGCAGGCCTCGCGCAGCACCCACAGATCGAGTTCCTCGATCATCCCCGTCTCTTCGGCGATCGGGATGAAGCGTCCCGGCGGCACCAGGCCCAGCACCGGATGGCGCCAGCGCACCAGCGCCTCGACGCCCACGATCGCGCCATCCCGCTCGCCGCCGCCCACGCGGACGCGCGGCTGGAATTGCAGCACCAGCTGGCCCCACTCGAGCGCGTGGCGCAGCAGCGCCTCCATGTCCACGCGCTCGCGGATCGCCTCGGCCATCTCGGCCGTGTGGAAGCGGTACGCATGCCCTTCGGCGCGCGCGCTGCCCATCGCCACCTGGGCCATCTGCAGCAGTTCCTCGGCGTCGCAGGGGTGCGGCGGCAGCAGCGCCACGCCGACGCTCGCCGCAAGGAACACGCGCTGGCCCTGCAGCACGTACGGTTCGCGCATGCATTCCAGCAGGCTGCCGGCCAGCGCCTCCGCGGCCGCGGCGCCCGAGTTCTTCTGCACGACGATGAATTCGTTGCCGCCCTGGCGCGCCAGCAGGTCGCCCGGCTGCAGCAGCAGCGTCAGGCGCTCGGCGCATTCGCGCAGCACGTCGTCGCCGCCGGACCAGCCGTAGCCGCTGTTGATCTTGCGGAATTCGTCCAGGTCGAGCACCAGCACGGCCAGCGTGCGGCCCAGGCGGCGCGCGCCGTCGATGGACTCGTCCAGCGCTTCCAGGATGCGCGCGCGGTTCGGCAATCCCGTCAGCGCGTCGCAGGTCAGCTGTTCGAGCACGGCGCGTTCCAGGCGGCGCCGTTCGGAGACGTCGCGCACCACCGCCATCTGCTGCCCGGTCGGCAGCGCCGCGCGCCGCACCTCGGCCGGGAAGGCGCCCGCGTGCAGGCGCCGGCAGCTGGTCTCGTCCAGGCCCGCGCCGGGCGGCACGAGCATTTCCAGCGGCAGGCCGGCCGCCGCCTCGCGCGCGACGCCGAACATCTGCTCGGCGCGCGCGTTCATCATGGCGATGCGGCCGTCGGCGCCGGCCAGCACGATCGCGTCCGGCGCCGCTTCCATCAGTCCGCGGAACTTGTTCTCGCTCTCGACCAGCGAACGCTCGGAGCGCTGCAAACGCAGGTAGGGAGAGAGCACGGCGGCGACGTAGATGGCGCGGTACAGGAACAGGTAGGCAATCACCTTGTAGACGTGGCCGACCACGTTGAACACGTCGCCCGGCGTGCCGTACATGAAGAAGGTGGCACTCGACAGCCCCAGCATCGCGGCGGCCGCGGCCAGATAGCGGTCGGTGCGCAGGCCCGTGTCGAGGGCGCGCACCAGCAGCAGGCAGGCCGCCAGCGCATTCGCGGCGATCAGCGCCAGCTCGCAGCCGGTCTTGAACGCCGCCAGGCCGCGCCCCGGACCCCAGGCAGCCGGCAGCGGGAACGGATCGCCCAGTGCCTGCCAGGACGCCAGCGACACCAGGCCCAGCGCCGCCACGAGCGCCGCGCGATGCAGCGCGCGTCCCACCGTGCGCTCGCGCGGCGCCAGCGCGGCACCCAGCAGTGCCAGGGCACTCAAGGTGCGCGCGGCCAGCCAGAACGCCATGTTCGTCGCCGCGTTCCCCGGTCCGCCGAAGCCCGGCATCCCCTCCGCCGCCATCAGGTGCCCCAGGTCGAACAGGCCCACCGCCAGCGCGGCCGGCGCCAGCAGCGCCACGCGCACGGGAGTGCGCCGGCCGATGCCGTGCCACCCGGTGCTGAACACCAGCAGGGCCACCACCACCGAGAACACCTCGACCGCCGTGTGCAGCGACTGGTACCAGCGCGGCTGCCACGGCAGCACGGCCGCGCCGCCGAGCGCCAGCCAGGCCGTGAACGCGGCCAGCGCGGCGACCAGCAGCGCCAGGCGGCGGCCCGTGGACATGCGGCGCAGCCAGGGGCGCGGGGACGACTTCGTGTCCGCCTTCATGCTGCTCCTCATGCTGCCCTTCCCCCCTCGGCCAGCCGGACGCGCAGCAGCCGTTCCAGCGCGGCGGCGTCGAGCGGGTGCGCGAACCAGTAGCCCTGCATCAGGCGGCAGCCGTGGGCGTCGAGGAAGGCTTGCTGGACACCGTCCTCGACGCCTTCGGCGATCACCTCCAGCTTCAATGAGCGGGCCAGCGCGATCACGGCCCTGGCGATGGCCGCGTCCTCGCCGTCGCCGATGTCGGCGACGATCGAGCGGTCGATCTTGAGCGCGTGGATCGGGAAGCGCTTCAGGATCGACAGGCTCGCGGGACCGGTGCCGAAGTCGTCGATCGCCAGCCGCACGCCCAGCGCGGCCAGGCGCGCCATGGCGGCGGCCGCGACGTCGGAATTTTCCATCAGCACGCTCTCGGCGATTTCCAGCGTGAGCATGGCCGGATCGACGCCCTCCTGCGCCAGCAGGCGCGCCACCAGGGCCGCCACGTCCTGCTGGCGGAACTGGCGCGCCGACAGGTTCACGCTCATGCGTAGCAGCAGTCCGCTGCGCGCGAACAGCGCCTGCTGGCGCAGCGCCTGCGTCAGCGCCCACTCGCCGATCGGCACGATCAGGCCCGTTTCCTCGGCCAGCGGGATGAAGTCGGACGGCAGCACCAGCGCGCCCTCCTGCGGCTGCCAGCGCAGCAGCGCCTCGACGCCGACGATCTCGCCCAGCACGGCATCGACCTGGGGCTGGTAGTGCAGCACGAATTCCTCGCGCTGCAGCGCGTGCTGCAGGCCCGTCTCCAGGCGCAGGTGCTCCTCGGCGCGCGCCAGCATGTCGGCCGCGTAGAAATGGAAGCCGTTGCCGCCGCCGGCCTTGGCGTGGTACATGGCGCTGTCGGCGGCGCGCAGCAGCGCGTGGCTGTCCTGGCCGTCGCGCGGGTACATGGCGATGCCGATGCTCCCGCTCGGGAATACTTCCTGGCCAGCCAGCATCATCGGCTGGAACAGGCCGCCCTGCACCTTGCGCGCGACGGTGGCGGCATCGTCGGGGCCTTCCAGGTCGGCCAGCACGACGACGAATTCGTCGCCGCCCTGGCGCGCCACCGTGTCGCTCTCGCGCAGCGCCGCCGACAGGCGCCGCCCGATCTCGACGATCAGCCGGTCGCCGGCCTCGTGCCCGAGGCTGTCGTTGATGTGCTTGAAGCGGTCCAGGTCGACGAACATCACGCCGACCTGGCGTCCGCTGCGCTGGGCCTGGACGATCGCCTGCGCCAGCCGGTCCTGCAGCAGCAGGCGGTTCGGCAATCCGGTCAGCGCGTCGTGGTTGGCCATGCGCATCAGCGCTTCCTCGGCCTCCTTGCGGCGCGAGATGTCCTCGACGGCGAGGATCACGCGCAGCTGGCCGCTGGACGCCTCGCGCATGGTCGAGGCGCTGACGGCGACCCACACCAGCGTGCCGTCCTTGCGCCGGTAGCGCGTCTCGCGCTGGTAGTCGCGCAGCTGGCCCGAGACCAGGCGCGCGACCAGGGCGCGGTCTTCGGGCAGGTCGTCCGGACAGGTGATCTGGTGGAAGAAGCGCTGCAGCAGCTCGATTTCGGTGAAGCCGACGATCTGCGACAGCTTGCGGTTCACGCGCAGGAAGTGTCCTTCGCGCGACAGCAGCGCGATGCCGACGGCGGCCTGGCTGAAGGTGAGGCGGAAGAATTCCTCGCTCTCCTGCAGGCGCAGGCGCGTCTGGCGCCGGTACGTGACGTCCTGGCCGATCAGCAGCAGCAGCCAGCCGCCGGCGCGGCGCGTGCGGCGGATATTGAATTCGAACCAGCGCACGCGTTCGGCACCCACGGAGACGGCGGCCACGATGCCGTCCTGCGACGCCCCCGACGAGAATGCGGCGGCGGCGCGTTCGGCCAGTTCGGGACTCGGGATCAGCGTCGTGAGCGGCGGGCGAGCGGCCAGCACGTCGTCGGACACCGCCAGCATGTCGCTCATCGCCTTGTTCATCGACAGCACGCAGCCTTCGGCGTCGACCACCATCAGGCCGGCCGGCATGGCTTCGATCACCTGCTCCAGGAAGTGGCGCGCCAGGTGGTCGTCGCCCGGCTCGAGGATGCTCGGGCGCGCGGCGGGCGCCGGCCGGCCGGGACCGGCGGCGCGGGCCGCGCCATGGCGCTCGCCCGCGGCACCGGGCAAGCCCTTGTATTTGTTCGTCAAGATCGTCTGTCCGTTCCAGCTGCCCGTGGGGTGCATCCGTCGCAGCCGGCGACGTGCTTGTACAAGGGGGAGGTTAATTCTGCTGCGAAATTTTCATGTTTTTACAGCATCATTTAATTCTATCAATGCGTTGCCTGTTGATCGAGAAGTTCCTGCAACCCGTAATCAAAGTGTTGTGGACATGCCGCAGGAACAAGCCATGGGCGTGCCGTTTCATTGTGATTATGCAATGTGGGCAGCGGCGGCCAACGGTACAACGAAGCTTTCGACACGCGCGAGCGGAGGAAGCCATGAGCAAGGAACGCAAGAGGATCGGCCGGGCAGTCGCGGCGGCACTGGCGCTGGGCATGAACGCGGCCTGGGCGGCATCGGGGGTGACGGTGAGCGTGACGCCGGAGCGCCCGAGCCTGGCCAAGACCGAGGACGTGATGGTGACCGTCACGGTGACCAACACGACGAGCGAGACGCAATACCTGCTGGCCTGGCAGACACCGTTTGCCCTCGGTGCATCGGGCGTGCCCACGGCGCCGCTGTTCGAGGTCACGCGCGACGGCCTGGCCGTCCCCTACGTCGGACGCCAGGTCAAGCGCGCGGCGCCGACGGCGGCCGACTACATCGCGCTGGCGCCCGGCAGTTCGCGCAGCGCCAGCGTCAACCTGGGCGCCTCGTACGACCTGAGCGCGAGCGGCGCCTACAGCGTGCGCTGGCGTGCCGGCGCGCCGCTGTACAGCCGGCCCGGCGTGCCGCGCGCCAAGGCCACGGCCGAGGCGGCGGTGGGCGCCACGATGCGCGTCGAGGGGCGCCCCACTGCCCGCCAGGCGGCACTGCAGGCGCCGGCGGCCGGCGCCGGCCTCAGCTACCGCAGCTGCTCGGCCGCCCAGCAGGGCCAGATCGCCCTGGCCAGCGAGGCGGCGCTGGCCATGTCCAGCGACGCGGACAGCTACTTGCACAGGAAGACGCGCGGCCCCCGCTACACCCGCTGGTTCGGCGCCTTCGACGCCACTCGCTGGACCACCGTGATGGGCCACTTCGTCGCCATCAAGGATGCCTTCGCCACCAAGCCGGTGACGGTCGACTGCAGCTGCGACGAGCCCTATTACGCCTACGTCTACCCGAACCAGCCCTACGAGATCTATGTATGCCAGGCCTTCTGGGCCGCGCCGCTGACGGGCACCGATTCGAAGGGCGGCACGCTGGTGCACGAGATGAGCCACTTCACCGTCGTTGCCAGCACCGACGACTGGGCCTACGGGCAATCGGCGGCGGCGGCGCTGGCCGTCAGCAATCCGGCACGCGCGATCGAGAACGCGGACTCGCACGAGTACTTTGGCGAGAACACGCCGGCGCTTGAATAGCGCCGGCGCGGGGCCTGCCATGCTAGTGGCTGAACACCGGGTCGGAGTCCACCCGCAAAACCGGACTCCGACCCCTGGTGCCGTAGGGTGGGCATTACATGCCCACCGTTGGCGTCAAGGTGCAGTGTGCGTGAACGTCACCGGCTCGGTGGACGATTCCGTATAGGCCTCGAGCTGCTTGACGTCGCCCAGCACCAGGCCCCACCAGCGGATCTTGTACTCGTGCCGACCCGGCGCGAAGGCGTAGTAGCGGGTGATGTCGATCGTGTGCGCATGCGCCGAATGCGGCGCCAGTTCGACGTAGTCCGCCGCCGTGAACGGCAGGCGCTTGACCATCGGACCCTGGTAGGCGACCTCGCTGCCGTCCGCTCCGCTCAGTTCGAACAGGCGGCCCGTGAGGCGTTCGTCGGCCGCCACCGCGCGCGGCAGCCAGACGCGGCGCTCGCCGCGGTTCTCGAAGCGGACGGTGACGAGCACCTTGTCGTGCTGCGCATCGACGCTCAGGCTCGCATGCAGGTTCATCGGTTCCTCTTTCCTTGGCTTGTCGGCACAGCCCGCGGCCAGCATGGCGCCCAGGGCCGCGCACAATATCGTTCGTCGTTGCATGTCACTCCATTCATGGAATCGATTATGCGCAGGAACGGCCGGGCGCAGCGCCCGCCTCGTCGCGCGTGGGATCATGGCCATCATTTTATCCGACGGGGCGGACGGGTGATTTACTCGACGGGAGCGCTGCCCGAGAGGATGGTGACGGCCACGCGCCGGTTGCGCGCGCGTCCCGCGTCGTCCGTGTTGGGCGCGATCGGCATATTGGATGCGCGGCCCACGGCGGCCAGGCGGCGCGCGGCCACGCCGTTCTCGGCGAACAGGCGCACCACGGTGCTGGCGCGCGCCGCCGACAGTTCCCAATTGGACGGAAAGAGAGAGCTAGCAATAGGCGTGTCGTCGGTATGGCCTTCGACCTCGATGGCGTGCGGGTCGTCCTTCAGCAGTGCGCCGACGGCGGCCAGCGTCTCGCGCGCATTGGCGGACAGGCCCGCCTGCCCTTCCTGGAACAGCACGCTCGCATTGATCTCGATGGTGACGCCGCGCGCCGTCTGCATCACGCGCACCTTGCCGCTGCGCACCAGCGGCGCCATCACGCTGTCGAGCTTGCGGGCCAGCAGGTCCAGGCGCTCGCGGTCGCGCTTGGCCGCTTCCGCGCGCTTGCGCGCGAGGATGTGCGACAGCGGCAGCGCTTCCAGCTCGACCTGGGTATTCGACTTGACGGAAGCGCCGCGCCCGCCGAAGGCATCGCCCAGCGCTTCCGACAGCACCGTGTACTTGCCGATGTTGACGACGGAGATCGCGTACATCACGACGAAGAAGGCGAACAGCAGCGTGATGAAGTCGGCGTAGGAAATCAGCCAGCGCTCGTGGTTCTCTTCATCCTGCTGGTAGGGCTTGCGGCGCGCCATGGCGGTCTCCTCAGTGCTCCGACAGCAGGCAGCCGATGCGTTCCTCGATGACGCGGGTGTAGTCGCCCGTGGCGAGGTCGTGGAACACGTCGGCCAGGATCTCGTACTGGGCCACGCGTTCGGTGACGATGCCCTTGATCTTGTTGCCGGCCGGGTAGAAGAACAGGTTGGCCAGGCCCACGCCGTACACGGTGGAAACGAAGGCCACGGCGATGCCGGCGCCCAGGCGCGAGGGATCGGTGAGGTTTTCCATCACGTGGATCAGGCCCAGCACGGCGCCGATGATACCGACCGTCGGCGCGTAGCCGGCGGCCGATTCCCAGATCCGCGCAGCTTGGCGCTCGCGGAATTCGTAGGTATTGATCTCGGTGTGCATCAGGCTGCGCACCTTGTCCGGCGCGATGCCGTCGACGACGAGGCGCAGGCCCTTCTGGATGAACGGATCGGCCTTCGCCATGTACTGTTCCAGCGACAGCAGGCCGTCGCGGCGCGCCGACAGGCTCCACAGATTGATCTCGCGCGCCAGCTGCTGGCGGCGGTCCGGCGGCGGGAAGAACACCCAGCGCAGCATCTTCACGCCGCGCCAGAAGGCCTTGCGCTTGGTCTGCAGCAGCACGGCGCCGAAGGTGCCGACGACGACGATGAGGAAAGCGGCCGGCTGCACCAGCGAGGCGAACTTGCCGCCGTCGAGCGTGAAGCCGACGACGATGCCCGCCAGCGCGAGCGCCAGGCCGAGCAGGCTCGTCAGGTCCAAGCGCGCTCCTTCAGGTAGCTGCGCAGGCGCGCCACGGCCTGCGTGTGCAGTTGCGACACGCGCGACTCGGACACGCCCATGACGGCGCCGATTTCCTTCAGGTTCAGCTCTTCCTCATAGTACAGGCCCATCAGCATCTTCTCGCGCGGCGGCAGCGCATCGATGGCATCGATGACGGCCTGGCGGAAGTCCGTGTCGAGCAGGCTCTTGAGGGGATCGTCGTCATCCACCGCATAGCGGTCGAGGAAGCTGTCACTGCCCTCGGCGTCGTCGTGGAAATCCTCGTAGTAGACCAGCTGGTGGCCGCCGGAATCGCCCAGCATGTCCTGGTAGTCGGCCAGCGACAGCTTGAGCGACTGCGCCACTTCCGATTCGCTCGGCGGGCGGCCCAGCGACTGCTGCAGCGAGGCCATCGCCTGCTCGACCTTGCGCATATTGGAGCGGGTCGAGCGCGGCATCCAGTCGCTGCTGCGCAGCTCGTCCAGCATGGCGCCACGGATGCGCAGCACTGCATAGGTCTCGAACTGGGCGCCCTGGTTTTCCTCGTAGCGGTTGATGGCGTCGAGCAGGCCCATCATGCCGGCCTGGATCAGGTCGTCGACTTCGACGGACGGCGGGAGCTTGGCCTTCATGTGATGGGCGAGACGCTTCACCAACGGCATGTGCTCCGTCAGCAAAGAGTTCTTGTCCGCTGTCCCTTTAACCGTGTACATGGTTCCTGTATCCGTTCGTTCATCGCGCCGCTCACGCGGCCCGTCCCTGCTGCATGCCCGCGCCCGCGAAGCGGCCGGCCAGGCGGCGGAACGCCACCGAGGCCCCCGCCAGCGGGAACGCATCGACCACGGCGCGGCCGAGGCGCGCGGCGCGCTGCAGGTATTCGTCGGCGGGGACCGAGCCCATGGAGCTCAGCGTTACCGCCAGGTAACGAGTTGCTGCAGATGACATATTATCGTATACGACCTTGGCCTCGGCTTCGCTTGCGCCCGTGATCAGAATGCCGAACGGACGGCGGCCCAGGTGCTGCGCCAGGCGCTTGACCAGCGCATAGGCATTCGTGATCGACGTCGCGCCGGTCGACACCTGCACGACGATCTCGGAGTTGGTCATCGCGGCGACCGGAAAATGGCCATGTTCAAGGAATTCGCCGTCCACGATGACGATGCTGCCGGCCGACTGCTTGACCAGCACGTCGAAGGCCGTCGACAGCCGGCGCGCCTCGTCCTGCGAGCGCACGCCGTGGCCCATCTCGACCACCGAGAAGCCCTGCGGCACCTGGTGGATCACCTGGTTCAGCGCGCACTCCTGGCGCGCCACGCCCAGCAGGTCGCCGCGACCGTCCACGCCCAGGCGCCGTGCGACGCCGTAGTCGTATTCGCAGGCATCGACGATCACCACGTCATGGCCGGACTGGACCAGCGAGGCGGCCAGGTTCACGAGCATGGCGCCCTTGTCGTCGGCCGGCGTGGCCGACAGGAAGGTCACGATGCGCGGCTTGGGGCCGGACAGCATCCGGCGCAGGCCTTCGGCCTGGTCGAAGTCGAAACTAGCCAACATGCACCTCGCGCAGCGAACGGTCGTTGTTCAGGTTGCCCACGCCGGCCATCAGCGTCGGCAGCTCGGCTTCCTGGATCTGGGCGGCGGCGTCGCGCTTGTTGCGGAAGGCGCGGTCCACCAGCATCGCGCGGTCGGCCAGGTGCAGGTCTTCCGGCACGCGCTGGCCGTTCGACACGTAGTGCAGGTTCAGCTTCTGCCGGATCATCACGTCCAGCACGCCGCCGATCGACGCGGCTTCGTCGAGCTTGGTCATGATGCAGCCGGCCAGGCCGCTGCCCTGGTAGGAACGCACCACTTCGTTCAGCGTCTCGCTGGTGGCCGTCGCGTTCAGGCACAGCAGGCGCTGCACGTTGGCGCCGCTATTGGTCAGCATGGCGACCTGCTCGGTGACCATCTGGTCGCGCTGCGACATGCCGATGGTGTCGATCAGCACGGTGTGCTTGTTGCGCAGTTCTTTCAGGGCGATGCGCAGGTCGGCCTCGTCCTTCACCGAGTGCACCATCACGCCCAGGATCTTGCCGTAGATGCGCAGCTGCTCGTGGCCGCCGATACGGTAGGCGTCGGTGGTGATCAGGGCCAGCTTGTCCGGGCCGTGGCGCATCACGCAGCGCGCGGCCAGCTTGGCGGTGGTGGTGGTCTTGCCGACGCCGGTCGGGCCGACCAGGGCGAACACGCCGCCGCGGTCCAGGATCGCGTCTTCGTTGGCCATCGTGGTCAGGTTACGTGCCAGCACGGTCTTGACCCAGCGCATCGCCTCGGCCGCATCCTTGCCGGCCGGGAGCTTGTCGATCAGGTAGCGCGCCAGGCTGGCCGAGAAACCAGCCGCCAGCATCTCGCGCAGCACGGTCGCCTTTTGCGGCTCGCGCTGCTGGGTCGTGCCCCAGGACAGTTCGGCCAGCTGGCTTTCCATCATGCCGCGCATGGCGCGCAGTTCGCTCATCATGCCGTTCATCTCGGCGGCGGCCGATTCCTTGGCCTGGGCGATCGCGGCCGACATCATCGCCGTCATCGCGCTCATGTCGATGGCCGGGGCTTCGGCCTGCGGGGCGCGGCGCTCGGCATAGGTCTCGGGTGCGGCCGGCGCAGGGATCGGAGCAACCACGGGAGCCGCGGCCGGCAGTTCTTCCTGGGCGCTGTACAGGCGATCCAGCAGCTGGCGCGCCTGCGGCATGGCCTGCTGGGCTGCCGGGCGGGCCGGACGGGACGGGGCGGCAGGAGCATCGTCCTGGCGCAGGTTCAGCTGCGGGCGCGGCGCGGCCATCTCGGAGTCCGGCGCCGGCGATGCCAGCGACGCGACGTCGTCGTTGTCCAGGGCCAGGATCTCGACGACGCCATCGACCGGACGGTTGGACAGGATGACCGCGTCCGGTCCCAGGGCATCGCGCACCTTGCGCAAGGCCTCACGGGACGTAGGGGCAGTAAATTTCTTCACGTTCATCGTTGCTCTCCGCTGTTACTTCGCTTCGTCGATTAGTCGGCTATTTCAAGAGCGCAGTGCGCTCATCACGAATAGGATTATTGACGATGCCAGGAGGAAACGATCGGGGGAATAAGAAGGGGAAAAAGGCCTATTTCAGTGCGGGCCGTTTTGGGAGAATAGGATGATGCGGGTCATGCTTGGTGGGCACGTGGTGCCCACCCTACGTCGCATGGCCGTTCATATTGCGTAGGGTGGGCATTACATGCCGACCTGGCAGCGCATATGCTGGTGGCGAGCACACCGGGGTCAGAGTCCAACCAGCAACACCGGACTCTGACCCCTGCCCTGACCGCTGCCCTGCCTTAGGCGCCGACCAGGCTCGTGACGCGGATCGTCTTCGACTCCGGGATCTCGGAGTGCGACAGCACCTTCAGTTGCGGCAGCGCGCGGCGCAGGAAGCGCGACAGCAGCGTGCGCAGCGGTCCCGGCACCAGCAGCACCGGAGTCAGGCCCATGGCTTCCTGCTGCTGCGAGGCGTTGGCGGCCTGCTGGACGATGGTGTCGGCCAGGCCCGGCTCGATGCCGGTGCCGTCGCCGCCGGCGTTCAGGGCCTGCACCAGCAGGCGCTCGAGGCGGTTGTCCAGGGTCATCACCGACAGCTCGTTGGTGCCCGGGAACAGCTGCTGGACGATGGCGCGGCCCAGCGCGATGCGCACCAGCGTGGTCAGGTCGTTGGCGTCCTGGGTGCTGCCGCCGTGTTCCGACAGGGTTTCGATGATGGTGCGCATGTCGCGGATGTGCACGCCTTCGTTCAGCAGGTTCTGCAGCACTTTCTGCAGCGTCGACAGCGACACGACCTTCGGCACCAGGTCCTCGACCAGCTTCGGCGCTTCCTTGCCCAGGTGGTCCAGCAGTGCCTGCACTTCCATGCGGCCCAGCAGTTCCGCCGCGTGGGTGGTGATCAGGTGGTTCAGGTGAGTGGCGATCACGGTGCCGGCATCGACCACGGTATAGCCCATGCTCTGCGCCTCGTCCTTCAGGCCGGCGTCGATCCAGATCGCCGGCAGGCCGAAGGCCGGATCGGTGGTCACCAGGCCCGGCAGCGTGCCGCTGGCCATGCCCGGGTTGATCGCCAGGAACTGGCCGTTCATCGCTTCGCCACTGCCCACTTCCACGCCCTTCAGGGTGATGCGGTAGGCCGAGGGCTTCAGTTCCAGGTTGTCGCGGATGTGCACGGGCGGGGCCAGGAAGCCCACTTCCTGGGCAAACTTCTTGCGGATGCCCTTGATGCGCTTGAGCAGTTCGCCGTTCTGGCCCTTGTCGACCAGGGGGATCAGGCGGTAGCCCACTTCCAGGCCCAGCGTGTCGACCGGCATGACGTCCTGCCAGCTCGCCTCTTCCTGCTCGGCCGGCGCCGTCGCGGCCGCCGCGCCGCCGGCCGCGCCTTGGGCACCGGCCGCACCGCCCGCCGCACCGCCGGCGGCACGGGCCGCTTCCTGGGACGGGCCGTTCTTCTGGCGCTTCTCCAGCAGGTAACCGATACCGATCAGGGCGCTGCCCAGCAGCAGGAAGACGAGGTTCGGCATGCCCGGGATCAGGCCCATGCCGCCGATGATGCCGCCCGTGATGTACATGACGATCGGCTTCGAGAACAGCTGGCCGATGACCTGGTCGCCCACGTCCTTGTCGCTGGCGACGCGCGAGACGACCATACCGGCCGCGATCGAGATGATCAGCGAGGGAATCTGCGCGACCAGGCCGTCACCGATGGCCAGCAGCGTGTAGTTCTTGACGGCGTCGCCGAAGGCCATGTCGTGCTGGACCATGCCGACGATCAGGCCGCCGATGACGTTGATGACCGTCACGAGGATACCGGCGACGGCGTCGCCGTGCACGTATTTCGAGGCACCGTCCATCGAACCGTAGAATTCCGCTTCCTGGGCGGTTTCGGCGCGGCGCTTCTTGGCTTCGTCCTCGCCGATCAGGCCGGCGTTCAGGTCGGCGTCGATCGCCATCTGCTTGCCCGGCATCGCGTCCAGGGCGAAGCGTGCGCCCACCTCGGCGATACGGCCCGCGCCCTTGGTGACGACGGTGAAGTTGATGATGGTCAGGATGATGAACACGACCAGGCCGACCGTGTAGTTGCCGCCGATCAGGAAGTGACCGAACGCCTCGATCACTTTACCGGCCGCGGCGCCGCCCGTGTGGCCCTCGGTCAGCACGACGCGGGTCGAGGCCACGTTCAGCGCCAGGCGCAGCATGGTGGTGACCAGCAGCACGGCCGGGAAGGCCATGAAGTCGAGCGGCTTGACCGTGTACAGCGCCGTCAGCAGCACGATGACGGACATCGCGATATTAAAACTGAAGAACAGGTCGAGCGCGAATGCCGGCAGCGGCAGGATCATCATCGACAACAGCAGGATGATGAGGATCGGGGCCGCCAGCGCATTGCCGCGCGCGGTGATCGCTCCCATCCATCCTGGCAGTTTGAATCCGTTCATGCGTGCTCCGTCGTCGGTGTGCGTTGTAGGTGTCGGCAAGCGGCAATAGCTTACCCAGGCACAACATTATTGCTGATGCCCAGAGGAAACCATTCGGGGAAGAGACGGGAAAAAGCGCCCTATTTCGTGCGCGGGCGCGAAAATGGCCGGCGCCAGGCGCCGGCCATCGGGAATCAATGCAGATTGCCCGGCGGGGTACCCGCCTTCTGCGATGCCGGATTGAACGGGTCCATTTCCGGCGGCACGGGCAGCCTGGTCGGGCGGTCCGGGTAGTGCTCGGTGGTGCCCTTGCTGTAGGCACGCAGCTGATAGACGTAGGCCAGCACCTCGGCGACGGCGGAGTACAGCGCCTCGGGAATCTCGTCGTCGATGTCCGTGTGCTTGTACAACGCACGCGCCAGCGCCGGCGCTTCCAGCAGCGCGACCTTGTTCTCCTTGGCAATTTCTCGGATCTTGGCCGCCACGGCGTCGGTACCCTTGGCCACCACGCGCGGGGCGCCGCGGCCGTTTTCGGCATACTTCAGCGCCACCGCGAAGTGGGTCGGGTTGGTCACGACCACGTCGGCGGTCGGCACGTTCGACATCATGCGCTTGCGCGACATCTCGCGCTGCAGCTGGCGGATCTTGCCCTTGATCTGGGGATTACCGTCCGATTCCTTCGATTCCTGGATGACTTCCTGGCGCGTCATCTTCATCTTGTCGGCGTAGTGCCACAGCTGGTACGGGGCGTCCAGCAAGGCGATCGCACCGAGCGCGCCCACCATGACGAGGAAGGCCTTGGCCAGCAGCCCGCCCAGGTGCGGGGCGGCCGTGCCGACGGGTTCGACGGCCAGGCCGATCAGCGCGTCCTTCTGGCCCATGATGACGACCCAGGCGACGGTGCCGACCAGCAGCGTCTTGGCGACCGCCTTCAGCAGCTCGACCAGCGCGTTCTTGGAAATCATGTTGCCGATGCCGCTGATCGGGTTCAATTTCCCGAATTTCGGCACAAAGGCCTTGGACGAGAAATTCCAGCCGCCGATGACGAGGGGCGACGCCACCATCACCAGCATGACGGCGGCGGCCAGCGGCAGGCAGGCCAGCAGCACGCCGACGACGTCGCTGCCGATGCGCTCGAACAGCAGCGCCGGGTTGTGGATCTGCTCGCGGTCCAGCGCCAGGCCGCGGTGCAGCGTGGTCGTCAGCTTCTCGACGAGGCCGCCGCCCAGCATCCACAGGCCGGCACCGGCCGTCATCAGGACGACGAACGTGGCGACTTCGCGCGAACGGGGAATGTCGCCGTTCTCGCGTGCCTGCTTGAGCCGTCTCTCTGATGCTGGTTCGGTCTTGTCCTGGCCGCCTGCTTCCGCCATGTCTGCTCCCCCGTTGAATTCAGGTGGGCATTATTCCAGATGTTGCCCTCGGGCCATTCGAAAAGCAGCGCGGGAAAGAGCGCGCATTTTTGCGCCGTCCGCTTGTCCAAGCTCACGTATTGCCCGCTGAAGAACCCAGACGCCATCGCATTCCATTCAATGGAAATTTATATTGCCATCCAATGGAAGTTAACGATACCTTAAGCGAGAAGTCATATTGAACAACATCGTCATGGAGATGGCTTATGAACAATGCATCATTGCGGGGCACACACGCGTGGGGGCAATGTATCGCGGCGTGCTTTCTGTGCGCGGCGGTCCAGGTCGCGCACGCGGAAGAGGCAAAGTTGGACGGCGATGTGCCGGCCGTGCAGGTAGGGCTCGACGACATCAGGGGCCAGTACGCCTTTCCGGGAGGACGCCTGCTGACGATGACGGGCAGCGCGTACAGGATCCGGGCGCGGCTCGATGGCCATGAGGAGGTGATCGTGGCGCGCACGGGCCCGGCAACGTTCCGGGCCGAGGACGACAGCTTCACGCTGCACTTCCGGCCGCACGGGAACGGCAACGTCGTCGCCGTCGATCTCGAGGAAGCGCCAGGACCGGCAATGGCACATGGCGCGGTGTCCAGCACGATGCAGGGCGCGGTGCATGGCACCGCGCCCTAGCCTGGCAGTCAGTTGCCGGCCAGGCGTGCCTCCGGATACGCGCCGGGCACGCGCGCCCGCCCGCCAGGTGCGGACAAGGCAGCGTGCGTGCCGTCCGCCCTGTCGATCTTGAAGTGGCCGACCAGCTTGGCCAGGCTGGAGGCCTGCTCCTTCAGTTCCTGCGCCGCCGCCGAGGTTTCTTCGACGAGCGCCGTGTCCTGCTGGGTCATGCCATCCATTTCGCCGATCGCGTTGCTCACTTCGCCGATGCCCTGGCTCTGTTCGGCGCTCGCGATGCTGATCTCTTCCATGATTTCGGTCACGCGTTGCACGCTTTCCACGAGGGTCTGCATCGTCGATCCGGCGCGGTCGACCAGTTCCGAACCCATGTCGACCTTGCCCACGGAATCCTCGATCAGGGTCTTGATTTCCTTGGCGGCGCCGGCGGAACGCTGCGCCAGGTTGCGCACCTCGGTCGCCACGACGGCGAAGCCACGGCCCTGCTCTCCCGCGCGCGCCGCCTCCACGGCCGCGTTCAGCGCGAGGATATTGGTCTGGAAGGCAATGCCGTCGATGACCGAGATGATGTCCACGATCTTCTTGGACGAATCGTTGATGGCCGCCATCGTATGCGTCACCTGGCGCATCACCGCCCCGCCCTCCTGCGACACCGTGGATGCCGACTGCGCCAGCGTGTTGGCCTGCTTGGCATTGCCGGCGTTCTGCTGCACCGTCGTCGTCAGCTCTTCCATCGCCGACGCGATGCGTTCCAGCGAGGATGCCTGGGTGGCGGAGCGCGAGGACAAATCGCTGCTGCCGTGCGCGATATCGGACGAGGCATGGGTGATCGCATCGACGCCGTGGCGCACCTGGCCGACGATCGACGCCAGGCTGTCGCGCATCGTCTTCACGGAAAACAGCAGGCTCGCACGGTCGTCCGCGCGCACGTCGACGGCCGTGGCGAGGTCGCCCTGCGCGATGCGGTTGGCGACGGCAGCCGTGTATGCCGGCTCGCCGCCCAGCTGGCGCAGCAGCAGGCGCGTGATGGTGGTGGCGACCAGGACGCTCAGCACGACGGCGGCGACGGCGAGCGCGATCGACCAGCGGTACGCGATCTCCTCGGCATGCTGCGACGACGCTTCCGCCTGCGTCACCTCGTGCTCCGCTTCCTTCACGAGCACGGCGATGTCGGCCACGATCTGGTGGCGCAGCGGGCTGCACTCCTCGACGAGGAATTTCCCGAAGCCCTCCATGTCCTTCGCGTCGCGGTACTTGCGCGGCCGCTCGAGCGCGCTGGCCATGGCCAGCAGCCCGCTGCGGACTTTCTCGAACTGGGGATTGCCGGCGAACGCGGGCGTCATCTTGTCGAGCGAGGCCAGGTAGAGCGCCTTCTGCTGGTCGACGAGATCCAGTTCGTTGCGCGCCTTTCCTTCGTCGGTGAAGATATAGGCGTTACGTGCGGCCAGCCCCGTCTGCGCCAGCGCTTCGCGCGCCGCGTACAGGGGTTTCAGGTGCAATTCGTTGGCCGTGTGCTGGCGTTCGAACGCGTTGCGAATGGATGACAGGCCGACGATGGACACGGTGACCATCACCAGCATCAAGACCGTCAGGATGCCGAATCCCAGCGTCAGCTGGGTACCGATCCTCATATGTTTAAACAAGTTCATTCACTACCTCCGGCACGATGGGATTACCTGACAAACGCATGGATGTCGGCTCCCGGACGGGAACCGGTGGGCGATCGCAAAGGTTGAGCGAGACCGGGCTGTAGCGGCCAGGCGCCACCGTCATGGATCATCGGTGGTGGCGGCATGGCGGCCATCGGTGTCTTGGATGGCCGACAGCGACGACGGTCGGACGAGATGGCGCCGACGAGGTGTCGTGTGGAGCGAACTGCTTTGTCAGTACATGCGGCCAGTGTAGGCAACTCTGCCGTTTCGCGGCGAAGTAAAATCGAAAAAACCCGCAATCGTTGCCGCACAACAACGAAAATAATGGCAGGAATATGCCTTTGCCAACGGTTGCGGCGCGCTCAGTCGAACGAGGCGGCCTGCCCCAGCGGCAGGCCGGCCGCATCCTTGGCAGCCATCGTCGGCACGCCGGCGACGGGCCAGGCGATGCCCACGGCCGGATCGTTCCACAGCAGGCAGCGCTCGTGCTCGGGATACCAGTAGTCGGTGGTCTTGTACAGGCATTCGGCGGCCTCGTCGCCCAGCACGACGAAGCCGTGGGCAAAGCCGGGCGGCACCCAGATCTGGCGCCGGTTGTCCGCGCTGAGGACGGCGCCGACCCAGCGCCCGAACGTGGGCGAGGCGCGGCGCAGGTCGACGACGGCGTCGAACACGCTGCCGCGCACGACCCGCACCAGCTTGCCCTGGGCATGGTCGACCTGGTAATGCATGCCGCGCAGCACGCCGGGACCCGAACGGCTGTGGTTGTCCTGCACGAACGTCACGTCCAGGCCGGTCGCCGCGCGGAAATCGCGCGCGTTGAAGCTTTCGAAAAAGAAGCCGCGATCGTCCTCGAACACTCGGGGTTCGAGCATCAGGACGTCGGGGATCGCGGTGCGGGTAGCGGTGTACGGCATGGCGGGGGCATTCACTTCAACAGGCTGAGCAGGTAGGCACCATAGCCGTTTTTCGCCAGCGGCGCCGCCAGCTTCTCGACGTCCGCCGCGCTGATCCAGCCCTGGCGGTAGGCGATCTCTTCCGGGCAGGACACCTGCAGGCCCTGGCGCTTCTGCAGGGTGGCGATGAAGCTGGCCGCTTCCAGCAGGCTGTCGTGCGTGCCCGTGTCCAGCCAGGCGAAGCCGCGCCCCATGATTTCCACGTCGAGCCGGCCCGCCTCGAGGTAGCGCCGGTTGACGTCCGTGATCTCCAGTTCGCCGCGCGCCGAGGGCTTGATGTCGGCGGCGATGTCGCACACGTCGTTGTCATAGAAATACAGTCCCGTCACGGCATAGTTCGACTTGGGCACGCGCGGCTTTTCCTCGATGCTGATGGCGCGGTGGTCGCCGTCGAACTCGACCACGCCGTAGCGCTCCGGATCCTGCACGTGGTAGGCGAACACGGTCGCGCTGTCCGTGCGCGCGCTGGCGCGCAGCAATTGCCCGGCCAGGTTGTGGCCATAGAAGATGTTATCGCCCAGCACCAGCGCACTCGGGTCGCGCCCGATGAAATCGCGTCCGATCAGGAAGGCTTGCGCCAGCCCGTCCGGCGATGGCTGCACGGCGTACTGGATGTTCATCGCCCAGCGGCTCCCATCGCCCAGCAGTTCGGCGAAGCGCGGCGTGTCTTCCGGCGTGCTGATCACGAGCACGTCGCGGATGCCGCTCAGCATGAGGGTGCTGAGCGGGTAGTACACCATCGGCTTGTCGTAGACGGGCATCAATTGCTTGCTGACGGCCTGGGTCACCGGATACAGCCGGGTGCCGGACCCTCCCGCGAGGATGATGCCTTTTCGTGTGGTGTCGGACATGATGGTCTTTCGAACGTTCAAAGAAGATGGGCCAGCACCCGGTCCACGCCGTCCTGCCAGGGCGGCAGCACGAGGCCGAAGGTCTGGCGCAGCCGGGTGGTGTCGAGGCGGGAGTTGGCCGGGCGCCGCGCCGGCGTCGGGTAGTCCGCCGTGCTGATGGGCAGCACGCGGTCCGGCGTCGCGGCCAGCGCGTGGCCGGCGGCCAGCGCCGCGGCCAGCACGTGGCGGGCATAGCCGTGCCAGCTGGTGACGCCGGACGACGCCACATGATACGTCCCGTAAGGGAAATGTTCGGCGCCTTCGCGCGCGTACCGGCGCAGCAGCTGGGCCGTCACGTCGGCCAGCAGCGCCGCCGGCGTCGGCGCGCCGTACTGGTCGGCGACCACGCGCACGCTGTCGCGCTCGCGCGCCAGGCGCAGCATCGTCCTGGCGAAATTGGCGCCGTGGGCGCCGAGCACCCAGCCCGTGCGCAGGATCAGGTGGCGCGGCGCCGCGGCGGCCAGCGCCCGTTCCCCGGCCAGCTTGCCGGCCCCGTAGGCATTCAGGGGCGCGGGAACGTCGTCTTCCGTGTAGGCGCCCTCCTTGGCGCCGTCGAACACGTAGTCGGTCGAGTAATGCACGGCGAGCGCGCCCAGCCGTGCAGCCTCTTCGCCCAACACACCGGGTGCCACGGCGTTCACGGCCCAGGCCAGGTCGCGCTCGCTCTCGGCGCGGTCGACGGCCGTGTAGGCGGCGGCATTGACGACGACGTCCGGCCGCACGCGGCGCACCAGCGCGCGCAGTGCGTCCGCGTCGGCCAGGTCGGCCTCGGCGCGGCCCGTGGCCGTCACCGCGCCCAGCGGCGCCAGCGCGCGGCGCAGTTCGGCGCCCAGCTGGCCGTCCTTGCCGGTGAGCAGGATGTTCATCTAGGCCCCGTACTGGCGCAGCGTCCAGTCGCGGTAGGCGCCGCTCGTCACGCCCTGCACCCAGTCCTGGTGGTCGAGATACCAGCGCACGGTCTTCTCGATGCCCGTCTCGAAGGTTTCCGCAGGCTTCCAGCCGAGCTCGCGCTCCAGCTTGCCCGCGTCGATCGCGTAGCGGCGGTCGTGGCCGGGACGGTCGGTGACGAAGGCAATCTGCTCCCGGTAAGAGCGGCCGTCGGCGCGCGGCCGCAACGCGTCCAGGATCGCGCACAGGGTGTGGACGACGTCCAGGTTCGCCTTCTCGTTCCAGCCGCCCACGTTGTAGACCTCGCCGACGCGGCCCGCCTCGAGCACGCGCCGGATCGCCGCGCAATGGTCCTTCACGTACAGCCAGTCGCGCACCTGCCGTCCGTCGCCATAGATGGGCAGCGGCTTGCCGGCCAGCGCATTGTGGATGCACAGGGGGATCAGTTTTTCCGGGAAGTGATAGGGACCGTAGTTATTCGAGCAATTGGTCGTCAGCACCGGCAAGCCATAGGTATGGCAATAGGCGCGCACCAGGTGGTCGCTGGCCGCCTTGCTGGCCGAGTACGGGCTGTTGGGCGCGTAGCGGTCCGTTTCGCGGAAGGCGGGATCGTCCGCCTCCAGGGAACCGTAGACCTCGTCGGTGGACACGTGCAGGAAGCGGAAGGCGGCCTTGTCCTCGCCCTCGAGCATGCCCCAGTACTCGCGCACGGCTTCCAGCAGCTGGAAGGTGCCGACGATATTCGTCTGGATGAAGTCGCCGGGCCCGTGGATGCTGCGGTCGACATGGCTCTCGGCCGCGAAATTCAGTACCGCGCGCGGGCGGTGGGTGCGCAGCAGCGTGCGCACCAGCTCGAAGTCGCCGATGTCGCCGCGCACGAATTCGTGGCGCGCGTCGCCTTCCAGCGCCGCCAGGTTGGCGAGGTTGCCCGCATAGGTCAGCTTGTCCAGGTTCACCACCGGCTCGTCGGTGCCCGCGCACCAGTCGAGCACGAAATTACTGCCGATAAAGCCGGCACCACCCGTGACCACAATCATCGTCTACTCCTTCATGGCCGGCGCGTGCCGCCGGACCCGCCACTATACAGATTCGCGCGAAAGTTGCGCATTTTCAACTTCTTGCAACCATCGCCCTGCAAGAATATCGCCTTCGTCCCCTCCATGGGAAGCCAGGGAATGCGCATTAGCCTCTTCGTACGATGCCTGCTGGCGGCTGCGCTGGTGGTTAACACGGCGGCGCACGCCCGGCAGGAAATGGCGGCCGGTAGCCTGGCCGAGGCCCAGGCCCGCGCGCGCGAAGCCGAGGCGCGCGCGGCGATCGCCGAGGCCGAACGGGCCGAGCTGCTGGCCCGCCTGCCGCCGTCGACGTCGAAGGCGCTGGCCGGCACCAGCAATGTGGGCGATATGGGCGCGGCTGGCCTCGTCCGCGCCTTCGACCTGGCGCAGCAGCTGGCGGCCGAGGTCTGCGCCGTGCTGCCGGCCGAGCGTCCCGCGGTGCTGTACGATCCCGCCGCCACCCAGGGCATGCTGGCCGCGCGCCTCCTCGACGACGCCATCGCCCGCCTGGATGCCAACCTCGTCCGGCAGAACGAGGAATTGCAGGCCTTCATCGATGCCCGCCTGCCGCGGGCCACGCAGGCGGGCGCCGCCGTGTTCACCGTACTGACCGTCGTCCCCGCCACGCTGAAGGCGGCGGCCGACGTGGCGGGCCTGTTCAAGACCAATGTGGCGGCCGCAGGCCTGGCCTACGGCGACGGCGCCCGCGCCCTGTTCGCGACCATGCTGCAACGCACGTGCCCGGCACGCATCGGCGGCCTGGGCAGCGGCTATCTCGGCGAACTGGACCGGGCACGCTACGACGCCCTGCTGACGCGCGTGCGGCGGCTGGGGAGCACGCGCGGCGAATTCGCCGGCCGCGTCGCCATCGTGCAGCAGCTCGCGGACGGCGCCAAGGGCGACGAGAAGAAGACGCTGGCGGCCGTAGGCGCCGCCGCCGGCGCGGTCCTGAAAAGCGTCGACGCCTTCATCGAGTCGCTGCGGGCCGGCGAAGCGGGCGACCGGAGCCCGCTGTACAACGCGGCGCGCTACCTGGGCTATGCGGCGCGGACGGACGCCATGCTGGTGCTGGACGTCGACCTGCGCCTGGAGGGATTGAGCATCGTGAAGGACGGCCTCTTCACGGGCCAGCGCGTGCGCCTGTCCGGCGTCGCCTTCCTGTGGTACCGGCTGCACGCGCCGGACGGCACGGTGCTGCGCGCCGACGCCCTGCGCCGCATCGGCCGGCCGGTCGAAGTGGACCTGCGCGGCAATGCCGTCGGCGACGATTTCTGGAACGGGCGCTGACCCGCTCCGTTCTCGTCACCGTTCCAGTTTCCTGACCGTCTGCTCGATCGCGCCGAAGATCGACTTGCCCTTCTCGTCCAGCATCTCGATGCGGATCGTGTCGCCGAACCGCATATAGGCCGTCACGGGCTCCCCGGTCTCGATCGTCTCCAGGCTGCGCTGCTCGGCGATGCACGAGTAACCGCGCGACGCATCGCGGTTCGACACGGTGCCCGAGCCGACGATCGAACCGGCCCGCACGTTGCGGGTCTTGCACAGGTGGGCGACCAGCTGCGCGAAATTGAAGACCATGTCGGTGCCCGCATCCGGCTGGCCGACCAGGCGGCCGTTCCAGGTCGAGCGCAGCGGCAGGTGTACCTTGCCGTCGCGCCAGGCCTCGCCCAGTTCGTCCGGCGTCACGGCCACCGGCGAGAAGGCCGTCGCCGGCTTCGATTGCAGGAAGCCGAAGCCTTTCGCCAGTTCCGGCGGGATCAGGTTGCGCAGCGAGACGTCGTTGGCCAGCATGACGAGGCGCACCTGGCGCAGCGCCTCGTCGGGCGTGGCGCCCATTGCGACGTCGCCCGTGACGACCGCCACTTCCGATTCGAAGTCGATGCCCCACTCCTCGTGCGCAAGCACGATGTCGTCCATGGGGCCGAGCAGGTCGTCGCTGCCGCCCTGAACCATCAGCGGCTCTTCCCAGAAGGACGCCGGCATGTCGGCGCCGCGCGCGCGGCGCACCAGTTCCACGTGGTTGACGTAGGCGGAGCCGTCGGCCCACTGGAAGGCGCGCGGCAGCGGCGCCATGCAGCGCGCCGGGTCGAAGTCGAACGGACGGCGCGCGCGGCCGGCGTTCAATTCAGCGTACAGCGCCTCGAGCTGCGGGGCGATGAAGGCCCAGTCGTCGAGCGCGGCCTGCAGCGTGGGCGCGATGCCGTCCGCGATGTGGGCGGTCTTGAGGTCGCGCGCCACGACGGCCAGCTGGCCGTCGCGCGCACCGTCGTTGAGGGTGGCTAGCTTCATGGCGGAAATCGGACAATCGATCCGCCATTGTACCCGGCCGCCCGGGAGGTCAGAACGTTCCCAGGATGCCGATGCCGGCCGAGTTCTGGTAGTAGTCGTAGTCGATCATGCTCTGGCCGTAGCCGGAGAAGTACTGGACGTAGCCCTTGAAGTGGCCGGCCAGCGGGAACGCCCAGCTCAGCTGCACGGCGCCCTTCTCGGTCGAGAAGTTACGGCGGATCAGGGCGGAATAATCGTGGCCGTTGTTGCGGTAGGTGACGTTCAGGTCGCCGCGCCCCATGTAGTCGATGATGTTCGGGTTGTTGTCGTCGTCGGCGGCTTCGTTGATGCGCTTCCAGACGCGGCCGCTCACGGTCCAGCCGCCCCGCTCCAGGCCGAGCTGCGCATACACGCGGTTCCAGCTGCGCGACAACGTCGACGCCTGTCCGTTCGATTGGTGCACGATACCCAGGTTAAGGAAGCGCGCCCGCATGCCGAGTACATTGAAGTCGAGCGGCGTCACGGCCATGAGCTCGGGCTGGTAATTGGTCTCGCGGAAGGGGCTCGACGCCTTGCGGTTGCCGGCCTGCCAGAAGCTGTTCTGCGTGTAGCCGAACCAGATATCGACCGGCTTGCCGAAGGTGCTTTCGACCAGCTTGGTCTTGAAGCTCAGCTGGAACACGAGTTCGGAATGCGACAAATCGGTGGCCAGGTCGGAAATGTCGCGGAACGGCCGGTACGGTTCGTTGTTCGGATGCGCCGTGCGCGTCACCATGAGGTAATTGACGTTGTGCGGGCGGAAATTGAAGATGCCGCGCTTGTCGCCCTGGTCCAGTTCCCAGTGGTCGGACAGGCTGAAGCCGCGCAGGCGGTCCGGGGACAAATCGAGAGCGGCCTCGACTTCCGGATCGGTACGCGCGGCGGCCGAACCCGGCTGCGGCGTGGTCGATGCCTGCGTGGCGCTGCCGGCCGTGGCGGCGACGGCGCTGGGCGTGACGCCGGCCACGCCGGCCGGCGCGGCCTGGACGGCCGGCACGTTGGCGCTCGGGCCGCCCTGGCCTACGCCGGCGGCGCGGTCGTAGCAGGCCAGGCGCTGGACCGCGTCCGCGATGCCGGTACAGGCGGCCAGCGGCGCCGCGCCCTGTTGGGCAAAAGCGGGGTTCAGGACGAGAAGGGGGAGAAGCGCAAGGAGTCGGGTGTGGGTCGCGGACATGGTTTCTTAGAAGTTGATCTAGGTCTTGTGCAACTTTGACAAGAGCTGGACGAGAGTGTCGCGGAAAATCGTGGCGCATGTCGCACGCCAATGGAGTGGCTGCGGCGCCGTGGCACGGCGGGAGGGAAGACGGCACGGCGGCCGCAAGACGCGGTCATGCATTGTGCTTATGCAGTGCGCTCATGCAGTGCGCTCGTTCAGTGCGCTCATGCAGTGCGCTCGTTCAGTGCGCTCATGCAGTGTGGTCTGAAGCAGGGTCTTGAAGTGCGGCCTGGAGCTAGCCTGAAGTTACGCCCTTGAAGCGCGGTCTCGTGACACCGTGCTCCGGTGCCGTCCTGCAGCGCCGTCCTGGGCCATCGCGAGGCGCGGCCGCATGGCGCGGCCGCTGGATGAGAAACGGAGGAGGAAACCGGCGGGTGGCGACGTCAGCCCGGGACCAGCAGGTCCAGCTGGGCCGGCTCCAGGAAGCACCACTCGCCTTCCTTCAGGCCCAGCGCTTCCAGCGTCAGGCCGCCGACCTGGGAACGGTGCAGCGCCGCACAATGGTTGCCGGCCGCCGCCAGCATGCGCTTGACCTGGTGGTACTTGCCCTGTTCCAGCACGATCTCGAGCTGGTGCTCGCCGCGCTGCACGCAATGCAGGGCCGCCAATGGCGCCGGCTCATCGTGCAATTGCACGCCCGCCAGCAGCTCGTCGACCAGCGCCTGGGTTACGGGCTCCTGCGTCGTCGCCTGGTAGACCTTGGGAATGTGGCGCTTGGGCGAGGACTGGGCGTGGATGAAGGGGCCGTCGTCCGACATCAGCAGCAGCCCCGTCGTGTCGTGGTCGAGCCGGCCGACAGGCTGGACTTCGCGCCAAGTAAATTGTTCCGGCAACAGGGTCAGGACGCCCGGGTGGTGGCTCGGCTTGCGCGAGCACTCGAAGTTTGCCGGTTTGTACAAGGCGATATACACGTGTTCGCGGTAGACCCATTCTTCGTCGAAGACGGTCAGGACCAGGCCATCGGTCTCCACCAGGGTCTTGTAGCTCGTCTGGACTTCGCCGTCGATGGCGACGTCGCCGTCTTCGATCAAGGCACGGCAGTACTTGCGCGTGCCAAAGCCCTGTGATTGCAGCACGCGGTCAAGGGAAAGTTTGCTCATAGGCGCCACTGTAACAGATGGCTGCAGCCCGGCAAAATTCCAACACCGTATTTACGAGATGCGCGAAACTCGGCGTTTCAATTCGGAGCAAGAACTCGTTTGACACACCTCAAGGGACACGAAAAAGCCATTGCTACACTGAATCCCGCGTTAGGAATCGACCTACATCTACTGAGTGTAGGACTACCAACCGAGACTCTGTAGGACTGACGCCGACGATTATCAACCGAAACGAGGCCAACGTGCAGATCGAAAAAAAACAATACCGCAACATCCCCCTTGCGCCGGCGGCCACAAGCCGCAACGCGCAAGTGGCGTGGGAACATGCCGCGCTCTTCCCCACCCGCCTGGCGCTGGCGCGCTGGACCCGCGGCGGCGACATTCCCCATGTATTCGCCGCCGAAAACAAGCCCTTGCGCGCTGCCTGGTTCGACCATGCGCAGCGCGCGCTCCAATCGTGGTTCGAGGATGGCGGCTTTCACCAGGCACTGCCGGAACTGCGGCGCTGTCCCCTGCACGAGGGCGACGATCCGACCTTCGTCTGTCCCTTGCCACGCTGAACGCCGTCCACAAATGAAAACGACGGCTTGCGCCGTCGTTTCCGTCCCACGGGGGGATACCAGCTCGAGGAATGGCGTTCTCTCTAAACCGCACGCATGCGGGTCTGTCACCGTTCGACATGGCATGAACCGGATTCCTGCCGACTTCGAACCGATCACACACCAACTATAGTCGACGGCACGCGAGTTTCAAGGCAAATATCGAAACCGCTCAATATTCCACCAGCACTCAACGCAAGGCAGGTACTGCGCCCTTGTAGATGGAGTGCACGGCGCCGGCGCCGACCGAGGCACCGAATTTCTTGAGCACGCGTTCCGGCAAGCCTTCGTGCGCCGTGTAGTCGATGATGTCCTCGGCCTTGACCACGTCGCGGGCGACCGTGTCGACGGTGCCGAAACCATCCGCCAGGCCCATCTCCACGGCCCGCGCGCCCGTCCAGTACAGGCCCGAGAAGATCTCCGGCGTTTCCTTCAGGCGCTTGCCGCGGCCGGCACGCACGACGGCGATGAATTGCTGGTGGATTTCGCTCAGCATCGACAAGGCGTGCTGCTTCTGCTTGTCCGTCTGGGGGCTGAACGGATCGAGGAAGCCCTTGTTCTCGCCGGCCGTCAGCAGGCGGCGCTCGACGCCGAGCTTGTCCATCAGGCCCGTGAAGCCGAAGCCATCCATCAAGACGCCGACCGAGCCGACGATGCTCGCCTTGTTGACGAAGATTTTGTCGGCCGCCGCCGCGATGTAGTAACCGCCCGAGGCGCAGATCTCGTCCACGACCACGTACAGGGGCTTGTTCGGGTACAGCTTCTTCATGCGCAACATCTCGTCCACGATCATGCCGGCCTGGACCGGGCTGCCGCCCGGGCTGTCGATGCGCAGGATGACGGCCGCCGAGCCGGGGTCGGCAAAAGCCTTGTCCAGCGACGGGATCACGCTGTCGGCGGAGCCGCTGCCTTCCGTGTCGATGGCGCCGTCGATCTCGATCAGGGCCGTATGGCGGCCCATCGCGTCGGCGTCCGTGCCACTGAAGTTGAAGTCGAAATATGCCCAGATCGCGAAGAATGCGAGCACGAGGAACGAGATTTTGAAGAAGATGCTCCAGCGCCGGGCGGCCCGCTGCTCGCGCACGGTGGCGAACACGAGGCGCTCGAGGGTCTCCCGTTCCCAGTTGTCGAAGGTGGCCGGTGCCGCAGCGCGGAGCTGCTCGCCCTGAGGGTCGTGCCTGGTGTCGTCGCTCATAAATCCCTGGTGATGTTTAGCCTGTTTGCCCATCCTGGGCGGCCGGCGCCTCGATATGCTGGTCCGGCTGCCAGTACACGCGCGCGCCCTCCTCGTGGACGGCGATCGGGCGCAGCTTGCCGCCCCGGCATGGGCCACCGGCGCAGGCGCCCGTCTCCGGCGCATAGATCGCCCCGTGCGTCGAACACATCAGGTGCGTCTTGCCGGATTCGAAGAACTCGCCCTTGAACCAGTCCAGCTCGACCGGGACATGGGCGCAGCGGTTCAGGTAGGCATAGACCTTTCCCTCGTAACGCACCGCGAACCCGGTCGCATCTGCACCGAACGCGCGGACCGCGAAGCGCACGCCCTTGCCGCCGTCCTCGAGGTCGGCCGCTTCGCATACATAGATGCCGGTGCCGCTCATGCGTTCTCGACCAGCCACTGGTGGAGTTCGGGCACGCTCTTTGCGGTAAAGATCGGCTCACATGCCTGCAGTTGCTGCAAGGGATGGGCACCGTACTCGACCGCGATGCCGGACGCGCCCGCATTGTTGGCCATCAGCAAGTCATGCGTCGTGTCGCCGATCATAACGGTGCGGCGCATGTCCTGGCCCAGCTCTCTTGTCAATTCTTGCAACATTGCCGGGTGTGGCTTGGAAAATGTCTCGTCGGCACAACGGGTGGCGTCGAACATCGACAGGAGCCCGGCCGCGTTCAGCGCACGGTTCAGGCCGACGCGGCTCTTGCCCGTCGCCACGGCCAGGAAATAGCCCTGCTGCGACAAATCCTCGAGCATGGCGTGCACGCCCTTGAACAACACCAGTTCGTGGTCCTTCGTCAGGAAATGGTAGCGATAGCGCTCTATCATGCGCGGATACAGCGCCGGATCGAGGTTGGGCACGACCGCCTGCATGGCTTCGGACATGCCCAGCCCGATCACGTGGGACGCGGCTGCATCGCTGGGAACCGCCAGGCCCAGGTCGCGGGCGGCGGACTGGATACATTTGACGATCGTGGCGGTACTGTCCATCAACGTACCGTCCCAATCGAAGACGATCAGGTCGAATAACTTTCTTGCCATGTCTCCCGGCACACGCCGGCTCCTCGTTCCCGCCTGTGCGGCGATGCATTATTGAATAGGTTGTCCCAAGCTTACCAAGAATCGCTCGCATTCCGGCGGCAGCGGTGCCTGCAAGGTCAGCGGCTGGCCCGATTCCGGGTGGGCGAACGTGATCTGCCAGGCGTGCAGGAACATGCGGCGCAGCGCCCCACGCTCGTCGTTTGCCTTCTGAAGCTGCTTGTTGAGCGCGAAATCGCCGTATTTCTCGTCACCCGCGATGGGGAAGCCGGAGGACGCCAGGTGCACGCGGATCTGGTGCGTGCGGCCCGTCTTGAGCTCGGCCTCGAGCAGGGCGAATTCCTTCCACTTGCGTTTCAGGTTGAAGATCGTGTGCGCCTCCTGGCCGCCTTCCGGGACGACGACGACGCGCTTCTCGCCTTCCGCCGTGTTGTACTTGTGCAGGCGCAGGCGCACGTGCTGGCGCGCATTCTTCCAGTCGCCGGCCACCAGGGCGAAATAGCGCTTGTCCGTCGTGCCGTCGCGCATCTGGTCGTGCAGGTTCGTCAGGGCCGAGCGCTTTTTCGCGATCAGCAGCAGGCCGGACGTCTCGCGGTCCAGGCGGTGCACCAGTTCCAGGAACTTGGCGTCCGGGCGGGCGGCGCGCAATTGCTCGATGACGCCGTAGGACACGCCGGAGCCGCCGTGCACGGCCACGCCGGCCGGCTTGTCGATGACGAGCAGGTGGCTGTCCTCGTGCACGACGTGGAATTCCGTGCCCGGCACGGGGGCCGGGCCGGCCGGGCGCTCGGCCATGCGGATCGGCGGGATGCGCACGAGGTCGCCCTCGACCAGGCGGTACAGTTGATCGATGCGGCCTTTGTTCACGCGCACTTCGCCGGAACGCAGGATGCGGTAAATATGGCTTTTGGGGACGCCTTTACAAACACGCAACA
The DNA here is from genome assembly GCF_044901715.1 of Massilia paldalensis. NCBI lineage: Bacteria > Pseudomonadati > Pseudomonadota > Betaproteobacteria > Burkholderiales > Oxalobacteraceae > Massilia > Massilia paldalensis. The sequence goes on along the minus strand of NZ_JBJCIU010000001.1, from coordinate 138,271 downwards.
GGTAGTTATCGATACGCTGTCCGGCGTCTTCTTCGGCGATTGTGACAAACTGGGCGGCTGCTGCGGGGCGGTGATCCGTCTGCGATGAAGGGGGAACGACATCGTTTTGCAAGGCCGTTCGCTTTGTCTTGCCAGAAATTCTCTCTAAGTCCTTCATTTTGAATATATAATCGACAGGCGGCGGTCAAACCTCTGCAGGTGTAAGAATTAAAACGATATTTTACACAGGGGCGTCTCCATCGGCCTCGCCAAAATGCAAATTCGATGGAAAAAAGCGGAATCGCAAGAAGCCTTCGCGAGCGGCGGCCGGATCGGCCTGAAAGCGCTGTCATGCTGGTAGCAGGACAGGCTTCACCAGCCCGTAAGGCAAAGCGCAGCTAGGTTTTGCGCGGTTCCAGAACGTGTATGCACATTTCTGTGCCGGCCAGGGTTGCACCGCTGTTGCAATCGGGTTGCGCACAGGACTGCAGGATTGGATTGTTTGGATTTATCAGGATAAGTACCGGCAAGCCGGCGTAATGGCACCTCAGGTGTCCGACAAGCTGGCTTGCCGGGTGATGGCGTCGATAACGCTTGTCGTTTTCGCCCGACCGATGCAGGAGTCTCTGAAGCCGTTGCGAGCGGCACGTGGTGGGATACATGAGTTCGGGGAATGCGGCTGCCATGCAGCGAGCACGGCGCACGAGTGCGCGCTCCGCAACAAGCGTCTCCGCCACCATGCAGGAAGCAGGTTGCAGAGATTTCGCAGACGGCATGCGACGGTATGTGGAACCAAGGCTGACAATCGCCTGGCCGCTGCCGCCTCATCCTTCTGCTGCAGGTCAGGCTCTTTGCCGCACCTTCCCCACGGTCTGCGTGCCGCCCCGATCGGGCCACGGGATCTTGCCGGGACGTTCATGCGCGCGACAATCAGGTTCGATGCCATCGGCGCCCTTGTGGCCGGCCCAGCCGTGCCATGCCCCGGGCATACCCCCGCCAACACTCCTTCCCCGCGTACATCCCTGTACCTGCGCCGTCCTGCAAAGGATGGCAATGACACGGCCCACGGGTCGCGGAGTTAATAAAAATGAAACGTATGTTGTTTAACGCTACGCAGCAAGAAGAGCTGCGCGTAGCGATTGTCGACGGCCAGAAACTGATCGACATCGATATCGAAACCGCTGGCCGCGAGCAGCGCAAATCGAATATCTACAAAGGCGTCATCACCCGCATCGAACCCTCCCTCGAAGCCTGCTTCGTCAGCTACGGCGAAGACCGCCACGGCTTCCTCCCCTTCAAGGAAGTTGCCCGCTCTTATTTCCGCGACGGCGTCGACGTGCGCAACTGCACCATCAAGGAAGCCCTGCGCGAAGGCCAGGAAATCATGGTCCAGGTCGAGAAGGAAGAACGCGGCAACAAGGGCGCCGCCCTGACCTCGTTCATCTCGCTGGCCGGCCGCTACCTGGTCCTGATGCCGAACAACCCGCGCGGCGGCGGCGTATCGCGCCGCGTCGAAGGCGAGGAACGCCAGGAGCTGCGCGAGACGATGGACAAGCTGGACCTGCCGCAAGGCATGTCGGTCATCGCCCGCACCGCCGGCATCGGCCGCAACGTCGAAGAGCTGCAGTGGGACCTGAACTACCTGATGCAGCTGTGGCGCGCGATCGAAGGCGCCGGCAAGTCGGCCCCGGGTCCGTTCCTGATCTACCAGGAATCCTCGCTCGTCATCCGCGCGATCCGCGACTACTACCAGCCCGATATCGGCGAGATCCTGATCGATACGGACGAGATCTACGACCAGGCGCACCAGTTCATGAGCCACGTGATGCCCGACATGGTGCACCGCGTGAAGCGCTACAGCGACGACGTGCCCCTGTTCTCGCGCTTCCAGATCGAACACCAGATCGAGACCGCCTACTCGCGCACCGTGCCGCTGCCGTCGGGCGGCGCCATCGTCATCGACCACACGGAAGCCCTGGTCTCCATCGACGTCAACTCGGCCCGCGCCACGCGCGGCTCGGACATCGAGACCACCGCCTTCAACACCAACTGCGAAGCCGCTGACGAAGTGGCGCGCCAGCTGCGCCTGCGCGACCTGGGCGGCCTGATCGTCATCGACTTCATCGACATGGAAGTCGCCAAGAACCAGCGCGAAGTCGAACAGCGCCTGAAGGATGCCCTGCACCACGACCGTGCGCGCGTCCAGATGGGCAAGATCTCGCGCTTCGGCCTGATGGAACTGTCGCGCCAGCGCCTGCGTCCGTCGCTGTCGGAAGGCTCGCACGTGACCTGCCCGCGCTGCTCGGGCACCGGCCACATCCGCGATACGGAATCGTCCGCCCTGCAGGTGCTGCGCATCATCCAGGAAGAGGCGATGAAGGAAAACTCGGCCACCATCCACGTCCAGGTGCCCGTCGACGTCGCCGCCTTCCTGCTGAACGAAAAGCGCGGCGAGATCCTCAAGATCGAGAACCGCCACCGCATCACCGTGATCCTGGTGCCGAACAAGCACCTGGAGACCCCGCACTACAAGCTCGAGCGCATCAAGCACGACGACCCGCGCCTGGAAGACGCCGGCGCCAGCTACACGCTGGCCGAGACGGCCGAGACCGACATGGCGTTCTCCAAGCGCCAGAAGGAAGAAGCCAAGCCGCGCCAGGAAGCCGTCGTCAAGACCATCACCCCGGCCCAGCCGGCGCCGATGGTCGACCGCAGCGAAGCGGCCAAGCCGCAGGCCGCCGCACCGGCAGCCGCGCCGGCCCCGGCCCCGCTGCCGCCGGCCGAGGAAGGCTTCTTCGCCAAGCTGCGCAACTTCTTCTTCGGCCGCCCGTCCGTCGCCCCGGCGCCGGCACCGGCCGCGGCACCTGCCGCGCCGGCCGCACCGGCACCCGCCGCCGAGCGCGGCGAGCGCAACGGCCGTGGCCAGCGTCCGCGCAATGGCCGTAACGCCGCCGGCAACGGCAATGCAGGCGGCAAACAGCGTGCCGAACGCGAGGACCGCGACCAGCTCGCCAAGGGCGTGACGACGGAGGAAGGCGCCAAGCCGGCCGACCTCGAGACCAAGCCGGCCCGCCCGCCGCGCGAGAAGCGTCCGCCGCGCGAAGCCCGCGAGCCGCGTGAACAAGCCGTCGAGGGCGCCGCACCGGCTGCCCGCGCCGAGCGTGGCGAACGCGCCGAGCGTGGCGAGCGCCCGGAACGCGCCGAACGTCCGGAACGCGCGCCGCGCCAGCCGCGCGAGCGTGCCGAACGCGGCGAGCGCACCGAACGCGCCCAGGCCGTGGAAGCCAAGGCCGAGGAACTGGACATCGTCCAGGCCACCTCCGCGACGACGATCACCGTGGCCGCCACGGGCCCGAACGGTGAGCAGGAAATCATCCGCGAGCAAGTCGTGAAGTCGGTGACGGCGATCGGCGTGCCGGGCGAGGAGCTGGACGACGCCCAGGGCGACGAGCCGCGCCGCCGCCGCCGTCGTGGTGGCCGCAACCGCAACCGCCGCGACCGCGACCAGGTCGAGGGCATGGAGCAGGATGGCATCGAAGGCGAAGCGACCCCGGTGTTCACCCCGGTCGCCGACGAAGAAGCCGCCAAGGTGCAGGCCGAAGCCAGGGCCGCCCGCGCCAAAGCGGAAGGCAAGCCGGCCAAGGCTGCTGCCGACAAGGGTCCGTGGCCGTTCCCGACCAGCGAATCGGTGAAGGCTGCCGCCGTCAAGGCCGCCGCCCAGCAAGCCGCTGCCGAACAGGCAGCCGCCGAGCAGGCCGCGGCCGCCAGGGCCAAGGCCGCGCAGGCTGCTGCCCCCGCTTCGGCTATGGCGCCGACGCCGGCCCCGGCCGCCGCCAAGGGTCCGTGGCCGTTCCCGACCTCGCAATCGGTGGCCGCCGCCGTGGCGCATGCCAGCGCCGCCCAGGCACCGGTCGAGACGACGCCGGTACCGGCTCCGGCTCCTGCCGTCGCCGCCGCGCCGGTTGCCGAGGCCACCCCGGTCGCCGCGCCGGCGCCCGTCGCCAAGCCGGTCGAGCCCGCAGCATCGGCACCGGCACCGGCTCCGGTACCCGCATCCGTTCCGGCACCGGCTCCCGCTGCCGCACCGGCCGACATGAGCGACGTGCTGGCCGCCGCCGGCCTGCAACTGGCGTCGACCGACCCGGAAAAGCTGCGCGCCGCCCAGGAAGCCGCCGCCGCCCAGGCGGAAGCGCCGGCCCGTCCGCGCCGCACCCGCAAGCCGGCCCCGCCGCCGGTGGACGAACCGCTGATCCAGGTGGATACGCGCCAGTAATCCTGCGTTGACGAGGCAGTGATGCAAAAAGGGGAAGCCGCGGCTTCCCCTTTTTCATGGTCCGTCGCGCCAGGCTCAGGCGATACCTTCGAACACCAGCGAGCGGTGCGCCCCGATGCCGGCCAGCGCCCCATCGGCGATCGCCAGCGACAGGCTCGCCATCATGCGCGCCGCATCGCCGCAGGCGAACACACCCGGCACCGTGGTCATCTTGACGTCGTCGGTCTGGATGAAGGGGCCCATCGGACCGTCGGCCGTGGCGCAGCCGAGCCGGGCCACCAGCGGATCCTGGTCGATGCGGGGGGCCACGAACAGGCCGTCGAGCGCGACCGTGCGGCCGTCGCCCAACCGTACCGATGCCTTGTCGCCGAACACTTCCGCCACTGGCGCGTCTTCCACCGTAACATTGCGCGCCGCCAGTTGCTCCAGTTGCTGAGCAGTCGGCGCCAGCATGCCGTTCGTGAACAGTACCGTGCTGGATGCCCATTCCGGGACCAGGAAGGCGTGGTGCAGCGACAATTCCCCCGCCGCCAGCACGCCCAGCCGCCCGAGCCCGAATTCATAGCCGTGGCAATACGGGCAGGCGGCGACGGTATCGCCCCAGCGCTCGGCCAGGCCCGGGACGTCGGGCAAGCGATCGCTCACACCGGTCGCCAGGATCAGGCGCCGCCCGCGGAACACGGCGCCGCCCTGGGTGCGCACGATGAAGGCGTCGGCGTCGGCGTCGCGCGCGGCCTCGGCGATCCGGCCTTCGCGCCACGACAGGTCCGGGTAGGCGCTCAGCTGCGCCCTGGCTTCGGCGTGGATCGCGTCCGGACTGCGGCCGTCCTGCCCCAACAGGCCGTGCGAGACACGGGCGAAGCGATTGCGCCGGCGGCCGGCATCGATCACGAGGACCTTGCGGCGCGCCCGCACCAGCTGCAGGGCGGCGGCCATGCCGGCATAGCTGCCGCCGGCGACGATGACGTCATACATGGGTTTCTCCTTTCAAAAAGACGAACGCTGCCCGCCGGCAGGCACGCATGCACTGGCCAGAAAACGCGTCGTCGGAATGCCGGCGCCAGGCGCCGGCGTGTCAGTGGGGATTAGCCGGGCATAGCGGCCGCTCCTGCAGTCGGCGATGGAAGTCGGCGCTCAGCTGCGCCAGCGTGACCTCGCCCAGGCGTGCCAGCAGCAGCGCCTCGGCGGCCCGGAACGCGTCGTCCATGGCGGCGTTCACGGCTTCCTCGACCAGGCAGCCGGGCGCCTCGGTGCGGTTGCCCAGCGCGAGGATCGTGGGCGCGCCCAGCGCCTCGTAGACGTCGCGCAGCGTCACCCGCGCCAGGTCGCACGACAATTGCCAGCCGCCGCCATGGCCTTTTTCCGATTGCACGAAGCCCTGCTCGCGCAGGCCGGCCAGGATGCGGCGGATGACGACGGGATTGGTCTGCATCATGGCGGCCAGCGTGTCCGACGTCATCGGACCCGGGCTCTCGGCCATGTGCAGGAGGACGTGCAGGACGCCAGAAAGTTTGCTGTCTCGTTTCATGTAACTTATATTATTACATGAGTCGACGCGGCGCAAGCTGACAGGCGGCAATGCGGCGACCAGCGGAGTACCGCCTTGGCATACTGGGCCTTTTACCCACCAAGAATGGATGCGACGATGAATGGAAAGAAGAAGATCAGCCTCGGCCTGCAGGGCGGCGGCTCCTACGGCGCATTCGCCTGGGGCGTGCTCGACCGTCTGCTGGAAGATGGCCGCCTCGACATCGAGGCGATCGGCGCTTCCAGCGCCGGCGCCATCAATGCCGTCGTGCTGGCCGACGGGTACGCGCTTGGCGGCGGCCTGGACGGCGCGCGACGCAGCCTCGACAAGTTCTGGACCACGCTGGGCCGCGCCGCCCTGATGAGCCCGATGCGCCCCACGCCGCTGGACGCGTTCAAGGGCCGCGGCAGCATCGAGAGCTCGCCCGGCTACCTGATGCTGCAGCTGGCCAGCGCCACGCTGTCCCCGGGCGTGCTCAATCCCCTCAACATCAATCCGCTGGAGACGCTGCTGGCGAGCCTGGTCGATTTCGAGCGTGTGCGCGCGAGCGAACTGGCCCTGTTCATCTCCGCCACGAACCTGCGTACGGGCCGCGGGCGCAATTTCCGCCGCGAGGAACTGACGGTGCGCCACGTCATGGCCTCGGCCTGCCTGCCGCAGGTATTCGCCCCCGTGACGATCGACGGAGAGGCGTACTGGGACGGCAGCTTCGTCGGCAATCCGCCGCTCTCTCCACTGGTCGACGAAGTGACGGCACGCGACCTGCTGCTGATCATGAACAATCCGATCGCGCGCAGCGACCTGCCGCTCAGCATGGCCGACGTGCACAACCGCGCCAACGAGATCGCCTTCAACATCGCCCTCGTGCGCGAGGTCAGCGCGATCCAGCACATGGCCGCGGCGGTGGACGAGGAAACGGGCGCGCGCGTGCACATGGGCGGCGTGCGCCTGCACGCGATCAGCGCCATGGCGGTGCTGCGCGACCTGAGCATCTCCAGCAAGTTCAACGTGGACATGGGGTTCATCCTGCAGCTGAAGGCACAGGGACGGACCGCGGCCGAGCGCTGGCTGCGCGAGGACTTCGACGGCGTCGGCATCGCTTCGACCTTCGACCCGACCCACGTCTATGTGCCGGAAACCTTGTAAGCCCGCCAAGGCGGCGCCGCCGCTGGCGTGTTTGCGCGACAGAATCATCGCTGCGCGGCCGCGGGAAGGGGCCGATCCCAGCGCCGGCGGCGCCCTTCTGCTATCGTAGCGGAATGTCCGAGAAAATCATCATGATGGCCGATGCCCGCTCCCCGGCAATGGCCATCCCACCCACCCTTGAAGCGCCGAACGGCCTGCTCGCCGACGCGCTCGGACGGCCGCTGCACGACCTGCGCATCTCCGTCACCGACCGTTGCAACTTCCGCTGCGTGTATTGCATGCCGAAGGAAGTGTTCGACAAGAATTACGCCTACCTGCCCCACTCCTCGCTGCTGAGCTTCGAGGAAATCACGCGGGTGGCCGCGCTGTTCGTCGCCCACGGCGTGGAAAAGATCCGCCTGACGGGCGGCGAACCCCTGTTGCGCAAGGACCTGGAGCGCCTCGTGGCCCAGCTGCGCGCGCTGGACACGCCGTCCGGCCGTCCGCTCGACCTGACGCTCACGACCAACGGCTCGCTGCTGGCGCGCAAGGCGCGCACGCTCAAGGACGCGGGCCTGGACCGCGTCACCGTCTCGCTCGACGCGATCGACGACACCGTGTTCCGGCGCATGAACGACGTCGATTTTTCCGTGGCCGACGTCCTGGAGGGTATCGACGCCGCCCATGCCGCCGGCCTGGGACCGATCAAGGTCAACATGGTGGTCAAGGGCGGCATGAACGACGACCAGATCCTGCCGATGGCGCGCCACTTCAAGGGCTCGCCCTACATCCTGCGCTTCATCGAGTACATGGACGTGGGCGCCTCGAACGGCTGGAACATGGACGAAGTGGTGCCGTCCGGCGAGGTGGTGCGGCGCATCTCGGCCGAGATGCCGCTCGAAGCCATCGACCCCAACTATGCCGGCGAGACGGCCGCGCGCTGGCGCTACGTCGATGGCGGCGGCGAGGTCGGCATGATCTCCAGCGTCACCCAGGCGTTCTGCCAGGACTGCTCGCGCATCCGCCTGTCGACCGAGGGCAAGCTGTACACCTGCCTGTTCGCCACCCGCGGCCACGACCTGCGCGCCCTGCTGCGCGAGGGACGCGACGACGCCGAACTGTCGTCCGCCATCGCCCACATGTGGCGCGCGCGCGCCGACCGCTATTCGGAGACCCGCACCATCAATACCGAGGGGCTCGTCGCGGGCCGCGAAGCGCGCAAGATCGAGATGTCCTATATTGGCGGATGAATGCGCGGCCGATGATGCGCGGCGGCCGATGTGCAGCGGATCGATGTGCAGCGCATCGATGTGCAGCGGATAATAGGCGCCTGATAACCAGCAGCGGATAAAGAATGAACAAAGAATCGATCGGCGGCCTGGTCCTTGCGGGCGGCCGCGGCACGCGCATGGGCAACGTCGACAAGGGCCTGCAGGCCTTCGGCGGCTCGACCATGGCTGCGCACGTGCTGGCGCGCCTGGCGCCGCAGGTGGCGCGCACCGCCATCAATGCCAACCGCAACCTCGATGCCTACGCGGCGCTGGGCGTGCCCGTGTGGCCGGACGACACGCCGGGCTTCGCCGGTCCGCTGGCGGGGCTGCAGGCGGGCCTGCGCCGCTGCGGCACCGACTACCTGCTCACCGCCCCGTGCGACTCGCCGTTCCTGCCGTCCGACCTGGCCGCGCGCCTGGCCGCCGGCCTGGAGGCGCAAGGCGCCGACCTCGCCGTCGCCGTCACGCACGAGGACGGGCAGCGCCAGGTGCATCCCGTGTTCGCGCTGATGAAGACGTCGCTGGAACCCGTGCTGAGCGCCTACCTGGACGGCGGCGGACGGCGCATGGACGGCTGGTACCCGCAGGTCAGGGTGGCCGAAGTCGTGTTCGAGGATGCCGCGGCCTTCCGCAACATCAATACCCGCGACGAACTGGACCGGCTCGATCCCGCCCATCCGCCGACCCTGGCGGAAGTGGCGAGCTGCCTGTCGTCCTACGACCCCGATGCCCTGCCCGTGCGCGATGCCCAGCGCATCATCCGCGACTTCGTCACGCCCCTGCGCGCAGTGGAACACGTGGCCCTGCGCGCCGCGCTGGGGCGTGTGCTGGCCGAGGATGTCATCTCGCCGATCGACGTGCCGGCCCACGACAACTCGGCCATGGACGGCTATGCGCTGCGCGGCGCCGACCTGCTGGCGGATGCGCCCACGCGGCTGCGCGTGGTCGGCACCACCTATGCCGGCCGCGCCTTCGACGGCGTCCCCCAGGCGGGCGAATGCGTGCGCATCATGACGGGCGGCATGATGCCGCAGGGCTGCGACAGCGTCGTGCCGCAGGAATTCGCGACGGCCGAGGGCGACCGGATCGTGCTGGCGCCGGGCACGATCCGCGCCGGCGACAACCGCCGCCTGGCCGGCGAAGACCTCCGGCGCGGCAGTGCCGCGCTGGCGCGCGGACGCATCGTGCGCCCGGCCGACCTGGGCCTGCTGGCCTCCCTCGGGGTGGCCGAGGTGCCCGTGCGGCGGCGCCTGCGCGTCGCCTTCTTCTCCACCGGCGACGAACTGCGCTCGATCGGCCAGCCGTTGGGCGAGGGCTGCGTCTACGACAGCAACCGCTACACCATCCACGGCATGCTGCAGCGCCTGGGCTGCGACCTGATCGACATGGGCGTCGTGCGCGACGACCCGCAGGCGCTGGAACAGGCCCTGCGCGACGCCTGCGAGAGTGCCGACGCCATCATCACCTCGGGCGGCGTCTCGGTCGGCGCGGCCGACTACACGCGCGACATCATGGCGCGCCTGGGCGACGTCACGTTCTGGAAGATCGGCATGCGTCCTGGCCGCCCGCTGGCCTTCGGCCGCATCGGATCGCACGGCCGCAGCGCCTTCCTGTTCGGCCTGCCGGGCAACCCGGTCGCCGTGATGGTCTCGTTCTACTTCTTCGCCCGCGACGCGCTGCTGCGCATGATGGGCGCGGATGCCCCACTGGTCCCCGTTAAGGCGCGGGTGGCGGCCCCCATCCGCAAGAAGCCGGGCCGCACCGAATACCAGCGCGGCATCCTGGCCCAGGGCCCCGACGGCCTGCCCGAGGTCCGCATCACGGGCGCGCAGGGATCGGGCATCCTGCGGTCGATGTCGGAGGCGAACTGCATGGTGGTGCTGCATGACGAGCAAGGCAACGTGCAGGCCGGCGATCTCGTGGATGTCATTCTGTTCGACGGTCTGATCTGATCTACCGCCATCGCCGGTGTCCGGCGCGGGATACCGTCGGGGCACCATGCCCCGCTATCTGCGTTCCCGCACCGGCTCCGTGTTCTTCTTCACGCTCGTTACCTTCAACCGGCGGCCGATCCTGTGCACGGCTCCGATCCGCCATGCGCTGCGCTGCGCCATTCTGAATCTGCGCGCCACCCGCCCATTCGCGATCGATGGCTGGGTGCTGATGCCGGATCACCTGCACTGCATCTGGACACTGCCCGAGGGCGACCATGATTATTCGACCCGCTGGGCGTTGCTGAAGCGTTCCGTGTCCCATTTCGCGACCGACATCGCTCCGATGCAGCGTACTCCGTCCGCCTGCAAGCATCGCGAAGCGGCGATCTGGCAACGGCGCTTCTGGGAACACCAGCTCCGCGACGAGGCCGACGTCGAACGGCACCTCGATTACATCCATTACAACCCGGTACGTCACGGCTACGTGAAACGGGCCATCGATTGGCCGTATTCGACGATCCATCGGTACGTGAAGAATGGCGTGTATCCGGCCGATTGGGGCGGCGGCAATCCGGATTGGGGGAATTTTGAATAAGACAAGCGGCAGGCGTACGTTGATGGTGGGCACGTGGTGCCCACCCTACCGTTGCCTGGGCTGTAGGGTGGGCACCACGTGCCCACCACCGGGCGATCATTCGTCGGCGTCGGCGCCCTGGCCACCCAGCATCAACTGCGCCGCCTCGCTCGGCAAGGCTTCCACCGACTTCAGCTTGCGCGCCATCTGGCGGCTGCGCACCTCGGCGCTTTCGATGTTCTTGGCGGCCCGCTCCAGCGTCAGCTTGGTCTGGGCCAGCACGTCGCCGAACTTGCCGAACTCCGTCTTCACGGCGCCCAGCACCTGCCACACTTCCGACGAGCGCTTTTCCAGCGCCAGCGTGCGGAAGCCCATCTGCAGGCTGTTGAGCAGCGCCGCCAGCGTGGACGGGCCGGCGATCGTCACGCGCAGGGTGCGCTGCAGGTCGTCGGCCAGGCCGGGACGGCGCATGACCTCCGCGTACAGGCCCTCGGTCGGCAGGAACAGGATGGCGAAATCGGTCGTGGCCGGCGGCGCCAGGTATTTGTCGCAGATCGTCTTGGCCTCGCCGCGCACGGCCCGTTCCAGTTCGGCGCCGGCGCGCGCCACGCCGTCGGCATCGCCCCCCTCGGCCGCTTCCAGCAGGCGCTCGTACTGCTCCTTCGGGAACTTGGCGTCGATCGGCAGCCACAGGGGCGGCCCGCCGTCGACGACGCCCGGCAGCTTGATGGCGAATTCGACGCGCGCGTTCGAGCCGCGCACGGTCTCGACGTTCTTGGCGTACTGGTCGACCGTGAGCACCTGCTCGAGCAGCATCTCCAGCTGCACCTCGCCCCAGGTGCCGCGCGTCTTCACGTTCACCAGCACGCGCTTCAGGTCGCCCACGCCCACGGCCAGCTGCTGCATCTCGCCCAGGCCCTGGTGCACCTTCTCGAGGCGGTCGGAGACCTGGCGGAACGATTCGGTCAAGCGCGTCTCCAGCGTGGCGTGCAGCTTCTCGTCGACGGTCTGGCGCATCTCCTCGAGGCGCTTGGCATTGTCGTTCTGCAGGTCGCGGATCTTGTGCTCGAGCGTGGCGCGCACTTCCAGCATGCGCTGGGCGTTCGACTCGGTGAGGTTGGCCAGCGCACCGTTCAATGTATCGGAAAAGCGCTTCAGCGCGCGCGCCTGTTCCTCGCGTCCGCCCTGGGACGCAAGCTGGATCTGCTGGCGCATGTTCTCCAGCTGCTGGGCGATGGCGGCCTGGTTCTGGGCCAGGTGGGCGGCCAGCTCCTGGCGCGTGGACTGGGCGCTGGACTGCAGCTCCATGCGCAGCTCGCGCTCCAGGCGTTCGAAGGCGTGACGTTCGTCGCCGTGCCCGGCGCCCGCGCGCGCACGCGCGAGCAGCACGAACTGCAGCGCGAGCACGGCCAGCAGCGCGATGGCCAGCACGATGAATTCAAGCGTTGGCATGCTGTTACTCAGTAGGGACGTTCAGTGGAGACGCTCAGTGCGGACGTTCAGAGGGGACGCTCAGTGCGGCCGATTCCGCATCCAGTCCGCCGTCTGGAAGAAGGCGTTCATCAGCCGCAGGCGCAGCTCGTAGTCATAGCCCATGTCTTCCAGCGCCATCGCCATGCAGCGCAGCCACTGGTCGCGCTCGGAGGTGCCGATCGCGAACGGCAGGTGGCGCGCGCGCAGCATCGGGTGGCCGTAGCGTTCGATGAACAGGTTCGGGCCGCCCATCCAGCCGGACAGGAACATGAACAGCTTGTCGCGCGAGCCATCGTTCGGGACCGGGTGCATGGCGTGGATGCCGGCGAAGTCGCCTTCCAGCTGCATCAGGTCGTAGAAGCGGTCGACCAGTTCGCGCAGGCGCGTTTCGCCGCCGATGAGTTCATACATCGTGCGGGAGTCCTGTTGCGCGTCTTGTTGCGCTTCCTGCACGTCGGTATCTTGGGTAGCTTGGGATTCGGACATTTGTCCATGATAGCGCAGCAGCGCATGTCGCGCGAGCGCTGGCGGCGGGCTCCGTTCAACACCGGGGTCAGAGCCCTTGGAAAAGCAACACCGGGCTCTGACCCCTACTCTGACCGCTCCCTACGCTTCGCGCAGCGTCTGCAACGGCGGCTGGCGCAGCACGTTGCGCAGGCCCAGCCAGCCGCCCGCCAGCGCGCACGCGGCGCCCGCCACGAGACCCGCGATCCAGACCTGCGGCTCGACGTGCCAGGGGAACTTGAACTGGTATTCGGCCAGCGCCCAGCCCAGCGCCGCCGCGCCAGATGCCGCCAGCAGGCCGGACAAAGCGCCCACCAGCGCGAACTCGATGCGCTGGGCCCGCGCCAGCTGGCCACGGGTGGCGCCCAGCGCGCGCAGCAGGCCCGCTTCGCGCGTGCGCTCGGCCTGGGATCCCATCAAGGCCGCGTACAGCACCAGCACGCCCGAGGCGAGCGTGAACAGGAACAGGAATTCGACAGCGACGACGACCTGGTCGAGCACGTCCTGCAGCTGGCGGATGATGCCGCTGACGTCGATCACGGTCAGGTTCGGGAAGGCGCGCGTCAGGCTGTTGGCCAGGCCGATGCCGCGCGCCGGCAGGTGGAACGCCGTCATGTAGGTCGTGGGCGCATCGCGCATCGCCGCCGGGTTGATGATGACGAAGAAATTGGCGCGCATCGATCCCCATTCCAGCTTGCGCAGGCTCGTGATCTTCGCCTCGACCACCTGGCCGCCCATGTCGAAGCGCATGGTGTCGCCCAGTTTCAGGCGCAGCGTGTTCGCCAGGCCCTGCTCGACGGAGGCCTCGGCCACGCCGGGCGCGTCGCGGTACCAGGTCCCGCCCGAGATCTCGTTACCGGCCGGCAGAGCGGCCGTGCTGGACAGGTTGAATTCGCGCTCGGCCAGGCCGCGCGCGCGGTCTTCCGTATAGGTGTCCTTGGTGACGGCCTGGCCGTTCACGGCCACCAGGCGCCCGCGGATCATCGGGTACAGCACGGGATCGGCCACGCCGGCGGCGCGGATCTGCTTCGCCACGCCCTCGCGCTGGTCCGGCTGGATGTTGATGATGAAGCGGTTCGGCGCATCGGCCGGCGTGGCCAGGCGCCAGGCCGCCATCAGGTCGCCGCGCACGACGGTCAGCACCAGCAGGGCCATCAGGCCCAGCGACAGCGACACGATCTGCACGACGGTGGCGCCGGGACGGCGCTGCAGCGAGGTGATGGCGAAGCGCCAGGACTGGTGCTTGAACAGGGTGCGCAGGCGCTTCAGGCCCAGCAGCGCGAGCCAGCCGACCAGGGCGAACACGGCGAAACCGCCGAGGAAGCCGCCGGCCGTCAGCAGCGCCAGCTGCACGTCGCCGGCCTGCCACAGCAGCAGGCCCACGAAGACGGCGGTGCCGAGGCCGTAGGTGGCCAGCGCGGCGGGGCGCGGCGCCGCCTGCTCGCGCCGGATCACGCGGTTGTGCGGCACGTTACGCAGCTGCAGGACGGGCGCCAGCGCGAAACCCACCAGCAGCAGCATGCCGGTGGCGATGCCCTGCAGGGCCGGCAGCGGCGACACGGGCGGCAGTTCGGCCGGGATCAGGTTCTTCACCGCTTCCAGCAGCACGAAGTGGGCGCCGAAGCCGACCAGCACGCCCAGCACGCTGCCGGCCAGGCCCACGATGGCGAATTCGACGAGGAACAGGATGCCGACCTCGTTCTGCGTCATGCCCAGGCAGCGCAGCATGGCGACGGCATCGAGGTGGCGCTGCATGAAGCGGCGCGCCGCCATCGCCACGGCCACCGCCGCCAGCATCGCCGACAACAGGCTCACGAGCGAGAGAAAGCGCTCGGCGCGGTCGATCGTGTTGCGCATCTCGGGGCGGCCGTTTTCCAGCGTTTCGATGCGCACGCCCTTGACGTTGTCGGCGGCGATGCGCGCGCGCAGCCACGCTTCGTAGCCCTGCACGGCGCGCGGGTCATTGGCCGAGGGTCCCGCCACCTGCATGCGGTAGGTCACGCGCGCATAGCTGTCGACGAGGCCCGTCGCCTTCAGGTCGGCCAGGTTCAGCATCACGCGCGGCGCGAAGTTGGAGAACGAGGCGCCGCGGTCCGGCTCCGTCGCGATGAGGCGCGCGATCCTGAACGTCTTGTCGCCCAGCTGGACGTTGCTGCCGACCTTCACCTTCAGCGGCGGCAGCAGGTTGACGTCGACCCACACGGTGCCGGGCGCCGGCACGCCGCCGGCGGCGTCGCCCAGCGCTTCGCTGGCATCCTCGGGGCTCGTCGTCGTGCGCAGCTGGCCGCGCAGCGGGTAGCCGTCCGACACCGCCTTCACGGACGCCAGCAGGGCCTGAGAATCGTCGCCCTGCCCGGCCTGCGCCATGCTGGGGAAGGTGACGGTGTCGGCCAGCACCAGGCCGCGCCGTGCCGCTTCCTGGCGCCAGGGCGCGGGCAGCGGCTGGTCGGCATTGACCAGCAGGTCGGCGCCCAGCAGCTGGCGCGCGTCGCGCGTCAATCCGCTGCGCATGCGGTCGACGAAGAAGCCGACGGCGGACAATGCCGCCACGGCCACCACCAGCGCCACCAGCAGGAAGCGCAATTCGCCGGCACGCCAGTCGCGCGCCGTCATGCGCAGGGATTGGATGAGCATCGCGGTCGGTCTCGCAGGTAGTTGGTTACGCCGCGTCGGCGAAGAAGGCGTCGACTTCGGCCAGGAAGGCGCGCTTCTGCTCGGGCTCGAGGAAGGCGGCTTCGAAGCTGTTGCGCGCAAGCTGGCGCGCATGGTCGATATCGAGCGGCAGCGCGTCGAAGGCGGCCAGGTAGTTGTCGTTGACGTAGCCGCCGAAGTAGGCCGGATCGTCCGAGTTGACGGTGACGGCCAGGCCGGCGTCGAGCAGGCGGCGCAGGTTGTGGCTGCCCATCACGTCGAACACGCGCAGCTTGATGTTCGACAGCGGGCACACGGTCAGGGCCATGCGCTCGCGCGCCAGGCGCTCGACCAGCGTGGGCGAATCCAGGCTGCGCACGCCGTGGTCGATGCGCTCGACGTTCAGCACGTCCAGCGCGCTCTCGATATAGGCCGGCGGCCCCTCTTCCCCCGCGTGCGCGACCAGGTGCAGCCCGAGGTGGCGGGCACGCTCGAACACGCGCGCGAATTTTTCCGGCGGGTGGCCGACCTCGGACGAATCGAGGCCCACGCCGATGAACTTGTCGCGGTAGGGCAGCGACTCTTCCAGCGTGGCGATGGCCTCCTCTTCGGACAGGTGGCGCAGGAAGCACATGATCAGCGTGGCGCTGACGGGGCTGTCCTGGCAGGCGCGCCAGATGCCGTCGATGACGGTCTTGAACGGGATGCCGCGCGCCGTGTGGGTCTGCGGGTCGAAGAAGATCTCCGTATGGCGCACATTGTCGGCCGCCGCGCGGCGCAGGTAGGCCGCAGTCATGTCGTAGAAATCCTGCTCGGTCAACAGGACGCTTGCGCCGGCATAATAAATGTCGAGGAACGATTGCAGATCGGTGAAAGCGTACGCTTCGCGCAACGCTTCTACCGAGGGATACGGTAGAGCGACGCGATTTCTTTGCGCAAGCTCAAAAATCAGTTCTGGCTCGAGAGAGCCTTCGATATGGATGTGCAATTCTGCCTTGGGCATCGCCTGCAACGTCTGGCGCAGCTGTTCGTTCAGCATGGTTTCTCCACGATGGGCCGTTTGATCTTCAAGGCAGCAGTGTAGCGCATGCGTGGGCGCGGCCGATCCCGCCCTGCCATTCCCGCTTCTGCCCTGCCGCGACGCGGCACGGATACGCGTGCGCCACTGCCCGGCAACTTCGTGCACTATCTATTTGACTTTTGATAAATATGAATGTCTCCACGGGGCCAGAAGCCACGCCTGGAGTGCTACGCCGGGCCCTGCCGATCGGAAGGGTCGAGGGCGCAAGAACGCACCGTCGAAATCGTTATTTTCTTATTCGTTTCAAAGACTTGGCAGTTTGCTGCACACGTGCGCTCCGCTGTTTTGACTTCGAGAACTAATAGGCACATAATAAATTTCATATGCGTAATTAGACGCTCTCAGCGGGCGCTATCGAACCGGTCCATACCGGATGAGAACAAGAACATCGCCCTTCGTTTTGTGTCAGACCAAGATGGGGATTCCCCTGCACTCTGACCTCCAGACTCAAACGGCGACCCCGACAAGAACAGCGGAGCCTTCGCGGGCACATCCGCCAATACAGGGGCTTGGACGGCCAACCTCCGCGGCCGTCGGACAGTGATCAGTTGTTAGCTCATTAGAGGACATTCACATGACCATATTTGATAATTACGCAGCCCGCTACGAGCGTACCCGGGAAGAGGAATACTCGCTGTCGGAGTTTCTTCAGCTCTGCAAGAAAGATCCCCTGACTTACGCCAGCGCTCCAGAGCGCATGCTGGCCGCCATCGGCGAACCCACCCTGGTCGACACCCGCCTCGACCCGCGCCTGTCGCGCATCTTCGCCAACAAGGTCATCAAGACGTATCCCGCCTTCCGCGAGTTCTACGGCATGGAGGAAGCGATCGAGCAGGTCGTTTCCTATTTCCGTCACGCCGCGCAGGGCCTGGAAGAACGCAAGCAGATCCTGTACCTGCTGGGCCCGGTGGGCGGCGGCAAGTCGTCGATCGCCGAAAAGCTCAAGTCCCTGATGGAACAGGTGCCGTTCTACGCCATCAAGGGCTCGCCGGTGAACGAATCGCCGCTGGGCCTGTTCAGCGAGGACGAGGATGGCGCCATCCTCGAGGAAGACTACGGCATCCCGCGCCGCTACCTGCGCGCGATCCCGAGCCCGTGGGCCGTCAAGCGCCTGCACGAGTTCGGCGGCGACATCAACAAGTTCCGCGTGGTCAAGCGCTACCCGTCGATCCTGCGCCAGATCGCCATCGCCAAGACCGAGCCGGGCGACGAGAACAACCAGGACATCTCCTCGCTGGTGGGCAAGGTCGACATCCGCAAGCTCGAGGATTACTCGCAGGACGATCCGGACGCCTACAGCTATTCCGGCGGCCTGTGCCTGGCCAACCAGGGCCTGATGGAATTCGTCGAGATGTTCAAGGCGCCCATCAAGGTGCTGCACCCGCTGCTGACGGCCACGCAGGAAGGCAACTACAAGGGCACCGAGGGCTTCGGCGCGATCCCCTTCGAAGGCATCGTGCTGGCGCACTCGAACGAATCCGAGTGGAAGACTTTCCGCAACAACCGCAACAACGAGGCATTCCTCGACCGTATCTATATCGTCAAGGTGCCGTATTGCCTGCGCGTGTCGGACGAGGTCAAGATCTACGACAAGCTGCTGCGCAACTCCTCGCTCGACAAGGCGCCCTGCGCCCCGGGCACGCTGCGCATGATGTCGCAGTTCGCCATCCTGTCGCGCCTGAAGGATCCGGAAAACTCCAGCATCTATTCGAAGATGCTCGTCTACGACGGCGAAAACCTGAAGGACACCGATCCCAAGGCCAAGTCGCTGCACGAGTATGTCGACTATGCCGGCGTGGACGAAGGCATGAACGGGCTGTCGACCCGCTTCGCGTTCAAGATCCTGTCGAAGGTCTTCAACTTCGACAACACCGAAGTGGCGGCCAACCCCGTGCACCTGCTGTACGTGCTCGAACAGCAGATCGAGCGCGAGCAGTTCCCGGCCGAGACCGAGCAGCGCTACCTCTCCTATATCAAGGAGCACCTGGCGCAGCGCTACGTCGACTTCATCGGCAAGGAAATCCAGACGGCCTACCTGGAAAGCTATTCGGAATACGGCCAGAACATCTTCGACCGCTACGTGACCTTTGCCGACTTCTGGATCCAGGACCAGGAATTCCGCGATCCGGACACGGGCGAAAGCTTCGACCGCGAATCGCTGAACGCCGAGCTGGAGAAGATCGAGAAGCCGGCCGGCATTTCGAATCCGAAGGATTTCCGCAACGAGATCGTCAACTTCGCACTGCGGGCCCGCGCCACCAACGGCGGCAAGAACCCGGCCTGGACCAGCTATGAAAAGTTCCGCACCGTGATCGAGAAAAAAATGTTCTCGAATACGGAGGAGCTGTTGCCGGTCATTTCCTTCAATGCGAAGGCGAGCACCGAGGACGCCACCAAGCACGCCGATTTCGTCGCGCGCATGGTCGAGAAGGGGTACACCCCGAAACAAGTGCGTCTCTTGTGCGAGTGGTATCTGCGCGTACGCAAATCGTCGTAAGAACGTGGGAGGCTGACCACATCGTGCGCGTTCCAGCCTCCCACAATCCGTGACGCCAAACACGTTACGGCGCGGCGGGGTAAGATAGCCAGGACCGGGAAGGAATCCGGCCCGCCGCGAATTTCAGCAGGAGGCCTGTTTTGACTTACCTCATCGACCGTCGCTTGCAGGGCAAGAACAAGTCTGCGGTCAACCGCGAACGCTTCTTGCGACGCTACAAGGCGCAAATCAAGGATGCGGTGGGTCGCGCGATCAAGGGTCGCTCGATCACCGATATCGAAAATGGCGAAAAGGTTTCGATTCCCGTCAAGGACGTGAACGAACCGCACTTCGGACACGCCCATGGCGGTGTCTGGGAAACCGTCAACCCCGGCAATACCGAATACCAGAAAGGCGACCAGTTCAGCCGTCCGCGCGGTGGAGGCGGCGGCGCCGGCCGCGGCAAGGCGGGCAATAGCGATCAGACCACCGAAGACGATTTCATCTTCGAGCTCAGCCGCGAAGAATTCATGAACTACTTCTTCGAGGACCTCGAGCTGCCCAACCTCGTCAAGACGCAGCTGACCCAGGTCGTCGAATACAAGAACCAGCGCGCCGGCTACAACATCTCCGGCACGCCGTCGAACATCCACGTACTGCGCTCGCTGCGCGGCGCGCTGGGGCGGCGCATCGCCGTCGGCGGCACGTCGCGCAAGCACCTCTCCGCCCTCGAACACGAATTGCGCGACCTGCGCGAGGAAGGCGTGCCCGACGACGACCCGCGCGTCGTCGAACTCAAGCACAAGATCCACCACCTGCACACGCGGCTGCTGGCGATCCCCTTCATCGACCCGATCGACCTGCGCTACAGCAACCGGATCAAGATCCCGAAACCGTCGACGGCGGCCGTGATGTTCTGCATCATGGACGTGTCGGGCTCGATGGACGAAAGCCGCAAGGACACGGCCAAGCGCTTCTTCATCCTGCTGTACCTGTTCCTCAAGCGCATGTACGAGAAGATCGACGTCGTCTTCATCCGCCACCACACGGCGGCGGCCGAGGTCGACGAGAACGAGTTCTTCCACTCGCGCGAATCGGGCGGAACCGTGGTGTCCTCGGCCCTGCACCTGCTGGGCAAGGTCATCGCCGAACGCTACAGCAACGGCGACTGGAACAGCTACGTGGCGCAAGCCTCGGACGGCGACAACTGGGACAACGATTCGATGCTGTGCAAGCAACTGCTGACCAGCACGATCATGCCCAAGGTGCAGTACTACACCTATGTCGAAATCACCGACGGTCCGCCCCAGAACCTGTGGGAGCAGTACACGGAGGTAGCGTCCACGCACCAGAACTTCGCAATGCAGAAGATCGTGACGCCGGCCGACATCTATCCGGTGTTCCGCGAGCTGTTCAAGAAGCAGCCCAAATAGACACGCAGCACAAGCAACCACGCGAGGCCCGCTCATGCCACGAGATCCCAAGAACCCGCGCGCCCTGCCCGACCAGTCCGAATGGACCTTCGACCTGATCGAACAGGCGCACGACGAAATCGGCCGGGTCGCCAAGAAATTCGGCCTGGACACCTATCCGAACCAGCTCGAGATCATCACCGCCGAACAGATGATGGATGCCTATGCATCGGTCGGCATGCCGGTCTCGTACAGCCATTGGTCGTTCGGCAAGCATTTCCTGTCGACGGAAAAAAGCTACCGCCGCGGCCAGATGGGGCTGGCGTACGAGATCGTCATCAATTCGAACCCCTGCATCGCCTACCTGATGGAGGAAAACAGCCTGACGATGCAGGCGCTAGTGATCGCCCACGCCGCCTATGGCCACAACTCCTTCTTCAAGGGCAATTACCTGTTCCGCACCTGGACCGACGCCGACGCCATCGTCGACTACATGGTCTTTGCCAAGAACTATATTGCCGAATGCGAGCAGCGGCACGGCATCGATGCCGTCGAGGACGTGCTCGATTCCTGCCACGCGCTGCAGAACTACGGCGTCGACCGCTACAAGCGGCCGGCCAAGCTGTCCGTGGTGCAGGAGGCGGCGCGCCAGAAGGAACGCGAAGAGTACATCCAGACCCAGGTCAACGAGCTGTGGCGCACCCTGCCGCGGCGCGAGGAACAGGTGCGCGACCAGGCGCCCGTGCGCTTCCCGCCCGAGCCCGAGGAAAACCTGCTGTACTTTATAGAGAAGTACGCGCCGCTGCTGGAACCCTGGCAGCGCGAACTGGTGCGGATCACGCGCAAGATCTCCCAGTATTTCTATCCGCAGCGCCAGACCCAGGTCATGAACGAGGGCTGGGCCACGTTCTGGCACTACACGATTCTGCAGGAACTATATAAAGAGGGCATCGTCGGCGACGGCTTCATGCTCGAGTTCCTGCAAAGCCATACGAACGTCGTGTACCAGCCGGCCGCCACCAGCCCTTATTACAATGGCATCAACCCGTACGCACTGGGCTTCGCCATGATGACCGACATCAAGCGCATCTGCGAGGACCCGACCGACGAGGACCGCGCCTGGTTCCCGGACATCGCCGGCAGCGACTGGCTCAAGACGCTCGATTTTGCGATGCGCAACTTCAAGGACGAGAGTTTCATCGCCCAGTACCTGTCGCCCAAGCTGATCCGCGACTTCCACTTCTTCGCCGTGCTGGACGACGACCGCAGCGACAAGCTGACGATCTCGGCCATCCACGACGAAGCGGGCTACCGCTACGTCCGCCAGCAACTGGCCGAGCAATACAATCTTGGCAACCGCGAGCCCAATATCCAGGTCTGGCAAGTCAATACGCGCGACGACCGGGCGCTGACGCTGCGCCATACGCAGTTCCAGCGCCGGCCGCTGAACCAGCAGGCGCACGAAGTGCTCAAGCATGTGGCCCGGCTGTGGGGCTTCGACGTGCGCCTGGAAACGGTCGACCCGTCTGGCCGTGTCGTCAGCAGCCTCGAGTGCCGGCGCGAAAAGCGCGCACGCTATTGATCTTTTCGGCCTGCGCCGTTCGGCGCAGGCACTTTCCCCTCTTCCTCCAGTCCAACGACTGACCAGCTCGATGTAGTCGAACTACCAGCTTCGCTTCGAGCAGTCATTGCACCCACCGATCCCCGCACAAGAACGCTTGATGGCAGCATTTCTTGTATAGGCATGTTCAATAGTACGCACACAGCAATGAAACTTGGATATAGTTAGCATAAAGGCACGTTGCCAAACAAACGTTATTTGCCAGAAGATAAAACCGGCAGCGAAAATATGGCAAATTTGCGGCTTCCCCTTATGTTCCACACATCACGAAAGGAAGAGACTCGACACCTTCAAGCACAGCGTTTCGACGGCCCGAGGCCGCCCATCCCCACAACGCCCGGATGACCCGCTTTACTTGTTTTTACAGGCAGTTAGGGGCTCATTGGAGGTATAAAAATGTATGTGCAAAAAAGAATTCGTAGGTATAATTCTTCGATGTCCCGGATGCGGCCCTTAGGTTTCTGTCGTATTTAGTGGGTTTAGTAGCAACAAAAAGAGATGGTATTGGAGAAATATGGCATGAATTTTTCGCATGATAAGAAACCCGGGAAGAATTTAACAGGCATAGCCATCGTCATCGTGTTGCACGTTCTGGTAGCGTGGGCCATCGTCAATGGCCTGGGCACCCGGATCGTCACCAAGATGACCGAAGCTGTGGAGACCAAGCTGATCGAAGAAGTGAAGCCGCCGCCGCCGCCGGAAACGCCGCCCCCGCCCCCGCCGCCGGAAATGAAGGCCCCGCCGCCTCCGTTCATCCCGCCGGTCGAGGTGCAAGTGCAGCAACCGCCGCCGCCGCAAAACACGATCGCCGCTGCAACCAATACGCCGCCGCCGCAACGCGACCTGGCACCGCCGGCACCTCCGGCACCGCCAGCTCCCGCAGCCAAGGCGCCACCGGGACCGAGCCGTACCGATGCCGTGGCCGACTTCAATACCTGCTCGCGCCCGGAATATCCGAAGTCGTCGCTGCGTAACGAAGAAACGGGTACCACTACCCTTCAGTTCCTGATCGCTGTCGATGGCGCCGTGAAGGAATCGAAGCTGCAGAAGTCGAGTGGCTTCCGTGATTTGGACCGAGCCGCCCAATCGGCTCTGAGCAAATGCCGATTCAAGCCGGCCACCGAGAATGGTCAGCCGAAAGAGGCGTGGACAGCGGTGCAGTACGTCTGGACGCTGGAATAAACCGAGACGGAACCTCGTCTCACTCTGTGATTTTCGTTGCTAATTAGTTCAGCGAACTGTCTATTTTATAATTTTGGAGGAAGCATGTTTAAGAATACCCGTTTGTCCGCTATGCTGGCGGCAGTCCTGTTCTCGGTAACGGCAGCATCGGCGCTGGTCTCGGCTCCGGCCTTCGCCCAAGACCAGGCTGCTGCTCCGGCGGCAAGCGCACCGGCCGACGCCGCTGCACCGGCTCCGGCCGCAGACGCTGCAGCCGCTCCGGCCGCTGACGGCGCCGCTCCTGCAGCCCCGGCCGCTGCCGGCACGAAAGAAGAAGTCGCGAACCCGTATGGCTTCAGCGCCATGTGGCACGAAGGCGACTTCGTCAACAAGGGCACCATCATCATCCTGTCGCTGATGTCGATGGGTTCGTGGTACATCATCATCACCAAGCTGCTGGACCAGTCGAAAGTCATGCGCCAGTCGAAGGAAGCCACCCAGAAGTTCTGGAAAGCGCCGTCGATCGCTGCCGGCTCGGCACAACTGAAGGACGGCTCGCCGTTCCGCTTCATCGCCGAAACCGGCACCAAGGCAACCCAGCACCACGACGGCGCCCTGCTCGAGCAGATCGACCTGTCGACCTGGGTGACCATGCAGATCCAGCGTTCGGTTGAGAAAGTTCAATCGCGCCTGCAGGATGGCCTGTCGTTCCTGGCAACCGTCGGTTCGACCTCGCCGTTCATCGGTCTGTTCGGTACCGTCTGGGGCATCTACAACGCACTGACCGCCATCGGTATGTCGGGTAACGCCTCGATCGACAAGGTCGCAGGTCCGGTGGGTGAAGCGCTGATCATGACCGCCTTCGGTCTGTTCGTCGCAGTTCCGGCAGTTCTGGGTTACAACTGGCTGGTTCGCCGCAACAAGGCAGCAATGGAAGACATCCGTTCGTTCAGCGCCGACGTGCACTCGGTCCTGATCTCGGGCGCCATGTCGACCTCGGAAGCTGCTCGCGCTGCTGCGGGCGCCAAGAAAGTGGGCTAAATCATGGCAATGAGTGTCGGCTCCGATTCCGGAGATGATGATGCCGTGATGTCAGAGATCAACACGACGCCGCTCGTCGACATCATGTTGGTTCTTCTGATCATCTTCCTGATCACCAGCCCGGTCGTCCTGAAGTTGAAGACGGTGAATCTGCCGGCCGAAACGAACCAGGTCACCAAGACCAAGCCGGAAGACATCAACATCACGGTGACTTCCGAAGGCGAGATGTACTGGAACCAGACCCACATCGCGAACACGGATGAACTGTTCAAGTTCTTCGCGGAGCAGTCGGTCAAGGTGCCACAACCGGCAGTCAAAGTTCGTGGCGACCAGACTACCCGCTACGAAGCGATCGGCCGGGTGATCTATACGGCACAGCGTGCTGGGGTGCAGAAGGTCGGTTTCGTGATCGAACCGCCGGACAAGGGCTGATCGCCCTTCCGGGCTCATCCCTTCGGTAGCGCCGGGTTCGCCCGGCGCTACCGCGCTCCCCCAACATTTGAAAAGGAAACACCATGGGTATGAACGTAGGTTCAGGCTCCGCCAAGGGAGCCGATCCGGAACCGATGATGGAAATGAACATGACGCCGCTGATCGACGTCCTGCTCGTTCTCATCATTATGATGATCATCACGATTCCGAAGCAAAACCACTCGGTCAATCTGAACATGCCGGTTGGCACCCCGCCGCCGCAGACGGAGAAGCCGCAAGTGGTGACGATCGACGTGGACTTCGACGGCACCATCCTCTGGGATGGCGAAACGATCCCGGATCGTCCGACCCTGGAAGCCAAGATGAACAGCATCGCCGCGATGCCCAACCAGCCGGAAGTGCACCTGCGCCCCAACAAGCTGGTCGAGTACAAGGTGGTGGCTGGCGTCATGGCGACGGCACAGCGCCTGGGCGTTACCAAGATCGGTATGGTCGGTAACGAACAGTTCCAGTAATACGCTTTGGCTATAATGAACACGGCAGGGTTTCCCTGCCGTGTCTATTTTTAAGAGAGATATTCGCTAATGTCCAAGTTCCGCCTCGCACACCTCGGCCTCGCACTGGCCGCACTCGGATTCACCGCTGCCGCCCCTGTCGTGGGCCTGGCCCCGGCATACGCGGCTGAAACCCTCCGCGCCGAAGTCGGCAAACCGCTGCAGCAAGCCCAGCAACAGATGAAAGCGGGCAAGAACAAGGAAGCCCTGGCAACGCTGCGCCAGCTGGACAGCGTGGGCAACAAGTCCGCCAACGAACAGTACCTGATCGAGCGCACCCGTGCCGGTGCCGCCTCGGCCGCAGGTGACTACGATGCCGCCGCCAAGTCCTTCGAATTCCTGATCGGTTCGGGCAAGCTGTCGGCTGCAGAAAAAGCCCAGTTCTCGGAAGGCCTGATCGGCATCTACATGCGTGCCGGCGACCTGAACAAGGCCAATGCCGCCATCGAACGCCAGCTGAAGGAAAAGAACGATCCCAAGCTGCGTGCCTACCTGATGCAGAACTACTACAAGCAGGGCAACGTCGCCGCGCTCGAGAACGAACTGCGCAACGCCGAGAAGAGCGGCCGCCTGTCGGAAGACGAGCTCGGCATGCTGGCAAACATCCAGCTCAAGAAGGGCGACAAGGTCGGCTACGTGAACACCATCGAGAAGCTGGCCGCCAACTATCCGAAGGCCCAGTACTGGACCGACTTGCTGAACCGCGTGCAAGGCAAGCCGGGCTTCGCCAGTGGCCGCCTGTCGGTGGACGTCTATCGCCTGAAACTCGCCAACAACCTGCTCAAGAAGCCGAGCGAGTACATGGAAATGGCCCAGCTGGTGCTCCAGGCCAAGGCTCCGGCCGAAGCCGTCAAGATCATCGACAAGGGCTACAAGGCCGGCGCCCTGGGTACCGGTCCCGACGCCGAACGCCACAAGCGCCTGAAGGACCTGGCCGACAAGACGCTGAGCGAACAGACCAAGAACGCCGCCGCTACCGAAGCCGAGCTGACCAAGCTGGGCGACAACGATGCGCTCGTCGGCCTCGGCTACGCCCTGGTGCAAGCCGGCCAGACCGACAAGGGCCTGAAGCTGATGGAAACGGCGTCGAAGGCAGCGAACCTGAAGTATCCGGAAGATGCCAAGCTGCGCCTGGGCGAGGCCTATGCCGCCGCCGGCAAGAAGCAGCAAGCCATCAGCACGCTCAAGACCGTGGGCGGCAAGGATGGCGCGGCCGACCTGGCCCGCTACTTCATCATGGCGATCAACAAGCCGGCAGCGTAATTCAAACAGCCACCGCTTGACGCCGTCGTCCCTGCGCAGGCAGGGACCCAATTTTAGAGCAGCAATGACGCTCACTGAAATTGGGTCCCCGCCTCCGCAGGGACGACGTTTTTGGGCTTTGCCAGGCATGTGGATATGCAATACCCCACTTGCCGTATAATCTGGTATTTCGCCAGAAGCACGAACATCGAATGAAGGTATTCCGCGGACTTCCCAACGACCGGGCGCGCGCGCCATGCGCACTCACGATCGGCAACTTCGACGGTGTCCATCGCGGACACCAGGCGCTGTTGGCCAACGTGACGGCGGCCGCACGCCGGCTTGGGCTGGAATCCGCCGTGATGACGTTCGAACCGCATCCACGCGAGTATTTCGCCCGCCGCAGCGGCGACCTGTCCAAGGCGCCGGCGCGCATCGCCAACCTGCGCGACAAGCTCGAATCGCTGGACAACGCGGGCGTCGACCGCGTCATCGTCGAACACTTCAACGAACATTTCGCGGCCATGTCGCCGCAGGACTTCACGGAGCGGGTGCTGGTCGAAGGCCTGCACGTGAAATGGCTGATGGTGGGCGAGGATTTCTGCTACGGCGCCCGGCGCGCCGGCAACGTCGCCCTGCTGGCCGAAGCGGGCAAGCGCCACGGCTTCGAAGTGCATAGCCTGCCCACCGTGCTGCACGACGCGACCCGCATCTCGTCCTCGGCCGTGCGCGCCGCCCTGGCCGCCGCCGACTTCGACGCGACCCGCGCCCTGCTCGGCCACCCGTATGCCATGTCCGGCCACGTGATCCACGGGGCCAAGCTGGGCCGCACGCTCGGATTTCCCACGCTGAACCTGCGCGTGGCGCACCGCCCTGCCCTGGCCGGCATCTTCGTCGTGCAGGTGCACGGCCTGGCCGACCGGCCGCTGCCGGCCGTCGCCAGCCTGGGCGTGCGCCCGACCGTCGAGGACGCTGGACGCATGCTGCTCGAAGTGCACATCTTCGACTGGAACCAATCCTGCTACGGCAAGCTGGTCCGCGTCGAATTCCTGGCCAAGCTGCGCGACGAGGAAAAATACGTCGACCTGCCCACCCTCACGGCCGCGATCGAGCAGGATGCACGCCAGGCGCGCGCCTGGTTCGCACGGCGCGACGGCGCAACCACCGCCACCGACCGAATTTGAACGTGGCCACCCCGGCCGCCCTCCCGTGCGCGGCCGCACATCCCGTCAAGAACAACAGCAGCCCACCTTAGAAGAACCATTATGTCCGATACGAAACCAGGCAAGCAGGGCAAGCAAGGCGCCCAGAAACCCGACAGCAAATACCCGGTCAACATGACCGACACCCCGTTCCCGATGCGCGGCGACCTCGCCAAGCGCGAACCGGGCTGGGTCAAGCAATGGCAGGACAAGAAGATCTACGAGCGCGTGCGCAAGGCCGCCGCCGGCCGTCCGAAATTCATCCTGCACGACGGTCCGCCGTACGCCAACGGCGACATCCACCTGGGCCACGCCGTCAACAAGATCTTGAAGGACATGGTCGTCAAGTCGCGCACCATGGCCGGCTTCGACGCGCCCTATGTGCCGGGCTGGGATTGCCACGGCATGCCGATCGAGATCCAGATCGAAAAGCAGTTCGGCAAAAATCTTCCCACTGCCGAAGTCCTTCAGAAAGCGCGCGCCTACGCGCTCGAGCAGATCGACCGCCAGCGCGCCGGCTTCATCCGCCTGGGCGTGCTGGGCGAATGGGACAATCCCTACATGACCATGGCCTACGGTAACGAGGCCGACGAGCTGCGCGCCCTCGGCACGCTGCTGGAAAAGGGTTACGTGTACCGCGGCCTGAAGCCCGTGAACTGGTGCTTCGACTGCGGCTCGGCGCTGGCCGAGGCGGAAGTCGAATACCAGGACAAGCGCGATCCGGCGATCGACGTCGGCTTCCCGTTCGCGGAACCGGACAAACTGGCGCAGGCGTTCGGCCTGGCGCAGCTGCCGGAAGGCGACGGCTTCATCGTGATCTGGACCACGACCCCGTGGACGATCCCGTCGAACCAGGCGCTGAACGTGCATCCGGAAGTGACCTACGCGCTGGTCAAGACGGAGAAGGACGGCAAGCCGCTGCTGCTGATCGTCGCCAAGGACCTCGCCGAGAGCGTGCTGCAGCGCTACAAGCTGGAAGGCAGCGTCGTCGCCGAGACCGTGGGCGCGAAGCTGGAAGGCATCCGCTTCAAGCATCCGCTGCACCGGGCCGACGCCTTCTACGACCGTACCTCGCCCGTGTACACGGCCGACTACGTGACGACCGACAGCGGCACCGGCGTCGTCCACTCGGCCCCCGCCTACGGCCTGGAAGACTTCCAGTCGTGCAAGTCGCACGGCATGAAGGACGAGGACATCCTGAAGCCCGTGATGGGCGACGGCCGCTTCGCCTCGACGCTGACCCTGTTCGGCGGCATGACGATCTGGGAAGCGAGCAAGCCGATCTGCGCCGCGCTGACGGACGCGGGCGCCCTGTTCGAGCTGAAGATGTTCGACCACAGCTATATGCACTGCTGGCGCCACAAGACCCCGATCGTCTACCGCGCCACCAGCCAGTGGTTCGCCGGCATGGACGTCACCCCGAAGGATGGCGGCGCCACGCTGCGCGAGACGGCGCTGGCCGGCATCGAGCAGACGCAGTTCTTCCCGGACTGGGGCCAGGCGCGCCTGCACGGCATGATCGCCAACCGTCCGGACTGGACCCTGTCGCGCCAGCGCCAGTGGGGCGTGCCGATGGCCTTCTTCATCCACAAGGAAACGGGCGAGCTGCACCCGCGCACCCCGGAACTGCTGGAGCAGGTGGCCAAGCTGATCGAGGCGAACGGCATCGACGCCTGGCACAAGCTGGACGCGCGCGAACTCCTGGGCGACGACGCCGACATCTATGAAAAGAACCGCGACACGCTGGACGTGTGGTTCGATTCCGGCACCACCCACCAGACCGTGCTGCGCGGCTCGCACAAGGAGCAGCTGGCGTTCCCGGCCGACCTGTACCTGGAAGGCTCGGACCAGCACCGCGGCTGGTTCCACTCGTCGCTGCTGACCTCGTCGATGCTCAACGGCCGCCCGCCGTACAAGGCGCTGCTGACGCACGGCTTCACCGTCGACGAGAACGGCAAGAAGATGTCGAAGTCGCTGGGCAACACGCTGGCGCCGCAGAAAATCTCCGACACGCTGGGCGCCGACATCCTGCGCCTGTGGGTGGCGTCGACCGACTACACGGGCGAGCTGTCGATCGGCGAGGAAATCCTGAAACGCGTGACGGAATCGTACCGCCGCATCCGCAACACGCTGCGCTTCCTGCTGGCGAACACCTCGGACTTCGATCCGGCGGTCAACGCCGTGCCGGTCGACCAGCTGCTCGAGATCGACCGCTACGCGCTGGCCGAGACGGCGCGGCTGCAGGCCGACGTGGCCGCCCACTTCGAGCGCTACGAGTTCCACCCGGTGGTGGCGCGCCTGCAGAACTTCTGTTCGGAAGACCTGGGCGGCTTCTACCTCGACATCCTGAAGGACCGTCTGTACACGACGGGCGTCGACTCCGTCGCGCGCCGCTCGGCCCAGACCGCGCTGTGGCACATCGCGCACAGCCTGCTGCGCGTGATGGCGCCGATCCTGTCCTTCACCGCCGAGGAAGCCTGGGCCGTGTTCGCCGGCGAGAAGGCGTTCGCCGACAGCGACGAGACCATCTTCACGCAGACGCTGTGGGCGTTCCCGGAGATCGCCGACGCCGCCGCGCTGCTGGAGAAGTACACGCTGCTGCGCGCCGTGCGCGCCGACGTCACCAAGCAGCTCGAGGAAGTGCGCGCCTCCGGTGCGATCGGTTCCTCGCTGCAGGCCGAGCTGGCACTGAAGGCCGCAGGCGCCAAGTACGCCGCGCTGGCGAGCCTGGACGACGACCTGAAGTTCGTGTTCATCACCTCGGCCGCCAGCGTCGAGCAGGTGGCGGATGCGGAACAGGAAGCCGTGGCCGTGACGCCGTCGGAAGCCGCGAAGTGCGAGCGCTGCTGGCACTACCGCCGCGACGTCGGGCATGACCCCGCGCATCCGGGCCTGTGCGGCCGTTGCACGAGCAACCTGTTCGGCAGCGGGGAACCGCGCCGCTTCGCGTAAGCGATACCCGGGCCGGCCCGCGCGGATGCATTCCGGCGGGCCGTTTCTTCCTTCAACCTCATCGCCATGGCCACCAAAAAGAAACCGACGTTCTCCGCCGTCTCATCGCGCGCCAGCCTGACGCCGTGGATCGGCATCGCCTTCATCGTGATCCTGCTGGACCAGATCAGCAAGCTCACCATCGTCCGCACCTTCGTGCTGGGCGAGGAAAAGACCATCACGGGCTTCTTCAACCTCGTGCTCGCCTATAACCGCGGCGCCGCCTTCAGCTTCCTGTCGAACCAGGGCGGCTGGCAGCGCTACTTCTTTACCGCCATCGCCATCGCCGCGGTCGTCTTCATCCTCTACCTGCTGCGCAAGCACGCGGGGCAGCGCATGTTCTGCTGGGCCCTGGCCCTGATCATGGGCGGCGCCCTCGGCAACCTGATCGACCGCCTGGCCTACGGCCACGTGATCGACTTCCTGGATTTCCACCTGTCCGGCGTCGGCCATTTCCCGGCCTTCAATATCGCCGACAGCGCCATCACCATCGGCGCGATTCTTTTCATCGTCGATGAACTGCGGCGGGTAAATAAAAACTGAGTAAACACTGAGCAAGCACTGAACACTCGAATCGAGGGAGGAGGGAAACCATGACCATGGACCTGAAGGGCAAGAAGATCGTCCTGGGCCTGTCCGGCGGCGTCGCCTGCTACAAGGCGGCGGAACTGTGCCGCGCCCTCGTCAAGGAAGGCGCCGGCGTGCAGGTCGTGATGACCGAGGCGGCCACCCACTTCATCGGCACGGTGACCATGCAGGCACTGTCCGGCCGCAACGTCTACACGGACCAGTGGGACGGGCGCATTCCCAACAACATGGCCCACATCGACCTGACCCGCGATGCCGACGCCATCCTGGTCGCCCCCTGCTCCGCCGACTTCCTGTTCAAGCTGGCCCACGGCGCCACCGACGACCTGCTGTCCACGCTGTGCCTGGCCCGGCCGAACCACGTGCCGCTGCTGGTGGCACCGGCGATGAACGTCGAGATGTGGGACAAGCCGGCCACCCAACGCAACGTGGCGCAGTTGCGCGAGGACGGCATCTGGATCCTCGGCCCCGCCGCCGGCTCGCAAGCCTGCGGCGAGACGGGCATGGGACGCATGCTCGAACCGCACGAGGTGATGGAAGAGCTGATCGCCTCGTTCCAGCCCAAGCTGCTGGCCGGCAAGCGCGTACTGATCACGGCCGGCCCGACCTACGAGGCCATCGATCCGGTGCGCGGCATCACCAACCGCTCGTCGGGCAAGATGGGCTATGCGGTGGCGCGCGCCGCGCGCGAAGCGGGCGCCGAGGTCACGCTCGTGTCCGGCCCGACCGCCCTCGACACGCCCCACGGCGTGCGCCGCATCGACGTCACCAGCGCGCAGCAGATGCTGGACGCCGTGATGGCCGCCGTGCCGGGCCAGCACGTGTTCATCGGCGTGGCCGCCGTGGCCGACTGGCGCGTCGAGAATGCGAGCGAACACAAGATCAAGAAGGATGGCAGCGGCCATGCGCCGCAACTGTCGTTCGCACAGAATCCGGACATCCTGGCCACCGTCGCCGCCACCACCTCGCTGAACGGCTGGCCGTACTGCGTCGGCTTTGCCGCGGAGTCGGACAACCTGATCGAATACGGCGCCGTCAAGCGCGAGAAGAAAGGCATTCCCCTCCTCGTCGGCAATATCGGCCCGCAGACGTTCGGCCAGGACGAGAATGCCATCGTGCTGTTCGACGAAAGCGGCCATACGGTGCTGCCGCAGGCGCCCAAGCTGGAACTGGCGCGCCAGCTCGTTTCCGAGATTGCCAAGCGCCTGGAGCAACGCTCGCTGCTGGCCTGACCGGCCGCGTGCCGGTCTTCCTGCGGTCTGCCTGGGCGTCGTCCTAGTGACGCGCCGACTTGATCCAGTGCACTTGTCGCTGCAGGAGGAACCGCAGGTAGACCGGTATTTTCCACAGTAGATAGCCAATCCCGAGGCACAAATCCCACAAGCTGAGCTGCTGGCGTCCGAATTTCCACCAGCTGAGCAGGAGCGTGCCCCCCATCAGGCACAGCAGCACGGTCGCGATGGCGAACGGCAGCGCGGCGCCGTGCCAGAAATACGAGAATGCCGCGACAGCCCAGACCGCCCCGAGCGCCAGCAGGAACAGCGCCAGCGGCGGCACCATCAGGTCGAGCGCCAATGCTGCCAGCGCGAGATTGCGCATGCGGATGCCGCGCCATAGCACGGCAGGAGCGGTCTTCAATAGCACCGCAAGATGGCCGTGCTCCCAACGGTAGCGTTGCGACTTGAGTCCTTCCTTCGAACGGGGAAAGAAACTCGTTACCAGCGCATCGGGGCAGAACTTGGGCGCGGCGCCCCGTTCCGCCAGCTCGATGCCGAGCACGATATCTTCGACGAGATTGCCGTTGGCCAGCCCCGCGGTGCTGATCATTCCCCATGGAAAAGCCATGCCGCTTCCCATGAGTTGACAGGGAAGCCCGAGCCGATGGCATCCCAGCGGGCGCACGCGGTTGCGCACCGCCCAGGCAAAGCCGGCGATACGTCCCATGATCCCGGCACCGAAGGGAGGCAGCATCATGTACAGTGCCTGTGCGGGGCAGCCCGTCGCGCTGGCCTGCCGCGCCAGGATATTGATGGCCCCCTCGCCGACATGGCAATCCGCGTCGACGACGATGACCACCTGCGGCGGCGAGGCACTCAAAAAACGTATGCCATGATCGAGCGCATACCCCTTCGCCCGCTTTTCCGTGTCGTGCCGCACGCAGACCAGCGCGCCGCAGGCGATGGCAACATCCGCCGTGGCATCCGTGCAGTTGTCGGCGACGACCAGCAAGCGGTCGCCGTCCTCGAGCTGGGACTGGATCGACATGAGCGTGTCCTTGATGCCCTCCGCTTCGTCATGGGCGGGTACCAGCACGGCAATCGAGGGCCGCGCCGTGCGGCTGCGCTTCATTCTCGTTGCCTTGACGACGGCCGCCGTCGCCTGGACAAACAAGAGTCCCGTCATCGCCGCCATCGGCAGGAGTACCACGAGGAGCACGGTTTCCAGGATGAGGTCCATGGTTCACCCTCCGATCGCGTGCTTGCGCTCGCCCACGACCTGGCCAAAATGCCCCACCAGTTTCCTCGTTTCGCTGGCGATGTCGTGGCGCTCGAGGACGACCTGCTGCGCAGAGTTTCCCATCCTTTCGATCTCGGCAGGCGACGCGCTCAGGCAGCGCTCCATTGCCGCCGCCAGCGCTTCCGTGCAGCCGGACGGCACCAGCCACCCATTGACCCCTGCGGACACCAGCTCGGGAATGCCGGCGACATACGTCGACAGCACGGGACGGCGCAGTGCCATGGCCTCCATGATCGCCACCGGCAAGCCTTCGGCCAGGCTCGGCAACACCAACGCCGTCGCCTTCAGCAACTCGTCGCGAATCCCGGTACTGCTGAGCCATCCCGTAATCGTGACGTGGTCGCCGAGTTCGCGCGCCGCGATCTCGCGTTCCAGCTCTGCCCGCAACTCGCCGTCGCCGGCCATCACCAAGTGGAAGGCCACGCCGCGACGAACGAGCATCTCGGCAGCGCGAATCAACAATAGCTGTCCCTTCTGTTCGCACAGGCGTCCGACGCAGACGAGGCGCCGTTCGGCCGGCCTTAGCGGCGGCACGTGGGCATGGAAACCGGGCTCCAATCCGCAATGCACGACCTTGACCTTGTTCCAGTCCCCGGGGTCGATCCACCGATACAGCTGACCGCGACCGAAGGAACTGACCGCCACCACGAAGGCGCTGCGCCTCACCTTCGTCACCAGCCCGATCGATCCGGCCTTGTCGAACTCCTCGGGACCGTGTGCGGTAAAACTGTAGGTCCGCCCGCTAAGGCAGCATGCAAGCATCGCGACTTCCGCCGAATTCGTTCCGAAATGGGCATGCATATGATGCACGTTTCGCCGCTTCAGGACGTCCGCGACGGCGCAGGCTTCCACCAGGTAGAAGCAATGCACGGCGAAGGCCCTGCTGGAGTGGCGGGCCATCTTCACCACCAGCGCCAAGGCCTGCAGCATGCGCCAGGGGCTGGAGAGGAAGGCCATGCACCAGCCCGCACACAAGCGCAACAGGCCCAGCTTCTGGATATAGAAGGTCCTCTCCGATTCCCGCCGGTCCGCATCGTCGACGATCGTCCCGGCCCAGCCCAGCAAGGCGATACGTACTACGTCCACACCGGAACGTTCAAGCTCCAGGATTTCCCTCCGAATAAAGCTGTGACTTACAGCAGGATATTGGTTGACCAGATAGGCAATCCGCATCGGCTCCACGTCCTTGTTCATCATGGTTTTCGGAAATGAAAAAGAGTTTATTGCAACATATACTGCTCAGCGGCTTTTAAAAGATAAAGAGTGCCAAAGCTCATCTCTTATCTCGGCTCAAGCAAAATTTGATAAGTTGCTACGATATATTTCTTATTGTTATTTTTAGTTCCCCGACATATCGAAAAATGCTTATTTATTTCCACAGATATGCGCCATATTTTTTAGAATATTTCCCATGAACGTTTGATATTCCCATAGTCATTATTTATGCATATCGAATGGAAATAGTTAATTCCAATCAAATGACTGTGAACTTTTTCCTTAAAGCAGCACTCTTAAGTACTCCTTTTCACGAAGCAGTTTCCTTAAGGAGTCTTCAGTGCTCAATATCAATCCGGGTTCTTCTCATGCCAGGCTCGCGGCCGTTACCTGCTCTGCCGCGCTTGCTACCCTTCTCACGGCCTGCGGCGGCGGCAGCGGCGATGCAGCCAATCCCGCCCAAGCAGCGACGACGCAGACACAACTGGCTGCCACGGTCACATCATCGGCAACCGCCTCCTGGACGCAATGCGCTGTCGAAGACGGCCAGTGCAACCTCTCCGGCAGCAACCAGGTACGATATGGCCTGGACACGAAGTGGGTCACCAAAACGCTCACGGGTCCGGTCGCCTGCAATAACGCCACCTTCGGCGACCCTTATCCGGGCGTCGACAAGGTCTGCCAATACATACCGGCAAGTGCTACGCCGACACCGGCACCGACGACCACCTGGACGCGTTGCGCTACAGAAGGCGGTACCTGCACGGTGCCCGGCACCCGGAACGTGCGCTACGGCCTGAACGGCAGGTACGCGACCAAGACCGTGACCGGCTCCGTCGCCTGCACGAACGGTGCATTCGGTGACCCCTACCCGGGCGTCGACAAGGTATGCGACTACGCATCCACCAGCACTTCGCCAACGCCAACGCCAACGCCAACCCCGACGCCCACTCCGACTCCGACTCCGGCGCCGGGTGCGCTGCCGACGGATTCGATCTTCGCGTCGAACAGCTTCTGGTACAAACCCATCCCGTCTTCCGTCACGCTGCATGCGAATTCGGCCAACTATGTCAAGGAATTCCTGCGCCAGAAAGCCGCCTACTACGGCACGGTCACCATCAATACCTACTCGTATGCGAGCCCCCTGTACGTGGCGCCCGCAGGTACCCCGACCAAGACCGTGAAGGTCTGGGATTGCCAGGGCAAGGGCTATCTCGACGCCAATCTGGCATCGCAATGGACTGCCGTACCCATCCCCGCCAATGCGCAGGCATCGACCGGCACCGATGGTGAGATGACGATCTATCAGCCGTCGTCGAACACCATGTGGGAATTCTGGCAAGCCAAGAATTCTGGTGGACAATGGCAAGCCTGCTGGGGCGGTCGACTGCAGAACACTGCGTCCAGCGCCGGCATCTGGCCCTACCCGTACGGCACCACTGCGACCGGCCTGCCCTTCGTCGGCGGCCAGGTGACTGCCGAAGAACTGAAACGCGGCGAAATCCGACACGTGATCGGCATTGCTCTGGTCGATCTCGAACAGTCGGGCATCTTCTCGTGGCCGGCCAACCGCTCCGACGGATACAACCCGAACAATGCGGCAAACCGTATTCCGGAAGGTACCCGTTTCCGCCTGGACCCGACCGTGAACGTCGATGCACTCAATATGTCTCCTGCGGCCAAGACGATTGCGAAAGCGGCACAGAAATACGGCTTCGTCGTATGGGATAAAGCTGGCGCCATTTCGATCCGCGCCCAGAATGCAGTCTCGTACACCGCGCAAGGTCAAGGCGACCCGTACCCGAGCCTGTACGGCAACCGCGCCGAGTATGCAGTGCTTGATGGCTTCCCCTGGGATCGCCTGCAGTTCCTGCCGAAAGACTATGGCAGGCAGTAAGCGTCGTATCGTCCGAAGGCAAGCCTGACCTGCCTTCCACACACACCCTTGCAAGCTGCTGGCTCGCAAGGGTGTGCCATGTTCGCTCCCGCTGTTCCGGCACCATTGCTGCCGCTGGCCACGGCTTACAGTGCCTTTCTTCGAGCGTCAGTTCTTCGGCCGTAGTCCTGTGACTTGCATCTTCGGGCACACCCATCGTGACTTGCATCGTCGCTAGTCAGCCCAGCAAGTAATCTACGCAGTTCGCCCTGAATACTTTTTTCATGTGTGACGAAAGCCCTTCGAATCTCAATGTATGCCCTGTCTTGATTTGGTGACCGTATAACAGCAGGCACAGTCCGAGAAATGCGGAGTCGACGTAACTGACATCCTGGAAACGCAGCACGACATCGCATGGCACCGCGACCGCTGCGGATATCGCCTGTCTGACAGGAGCAAGATTGCGCTGGTTTCTCGGTCCGGTGAGGTCGATGTGACATATGCCATCGCCCTTGCGCACGGAGACGCACGCATTGCGGAACAAACGGCTTTGCGGCCGCGCCAATCGGTACCAACAGCAGGGTATCGCGCGCGACACGAGTAGTTTCGCCAGCGTCATGCCGTCGCCAAAGTACCGGCGCCAGAGAGACGGTTCTTCCTTTATCCTCCACGCCCATTCGAATCCCGCTTCCTGCACCCAGCGGGGTGCGCGTCTTATCGTCCCGGCAGCAAAGTTCACCACGGCGCCGAGATTACTGATGACGGGTGCCTTGATCCTGTGCTGGTTATGCTGCAGCCAGGCCTGCCCTTTCTTCGCGGCGAGTGCAACGATCAGGAAATCCGGCGCGCAGCGGTTGATCTCTTCGATCATTTCCGACCGGCTCATTTCTTCAACCGACCCGAAGCCCGGATAGGACGACCCTACACAGTTGACGCCGCCGTTGCGGGCGTTGACCACCGCCGCAGCCAGGCCGCTTGCGCCGTGTCCCCCACCGAAGAAGTACACGGACATGCGCGTCGTCGTTTCCGCGACGAGCCGCTCAAACAAGGTTGATCCGGCAACTCTTTTGATATCGCTTACGCCAATCAATTTTCCCAACCAGACAAGCGGCACGCCGTCCGTCAAGGACAGATCGCTGCACAGGACGGAATTGCGAAAATGACTGTCGCGATGACTGGCAACGAGATAATTCAGGTTCGGTGTCGATAAAAAGCAACGGGTACGTCGTGCCGATGCCTCCCTCACTTCGAATAATGCCCGCTCTATTGGAATCGCGTCGATTGGAAGTCCAAAAACACAATGCACATCGCGATAAAAATCCGTCCTGGGAAGAGACAGCGGTTCAACGCCTTTCTTTTCGATCAGCGCTTCCTTCCCTTCGTCCCGCATGTCCACCGCCAACTCGACCTCAGCCACTGTCATTCCTTTCCTTCAAAACGAAAGCGCTTTGAGCACCATCGCTTTGCAGATCAAAAAATAGGATCAGTAATTGGTGTATGCACTTACGCCAACAGCGCACAATTCATTCCGCAAAGAAAACTGAATACGCGTTGAATAATGATAGGGAACGGCTGAGTAGTGACTTATGTGGCAGATCAAGCGAGGAAAGGAACCGAATTTCAGGTTTGATTCAATACAAATCGATAGACAACAGGAGATTCTCAAGCAGTAAAAACTGTGCGTAAGATTGCAGACACTGGGTGCGATGCAGAATCCAAAAATAAAATTTCTCGGCACCAATTTCCAATTTTAAACATTTCCTAAAAAACTTTCTCC
Source organism: Massilia paldalensis (assembly GCF_044901715.1). NCBI lineage: Bacteria > Pseudomonadati > Pseudomonadota > Betaproteobacteria > Burkholderiales > Oxalobacteraceae > Massilia > Massilia paldalensis. The sequence continues at coordinate 99,793 of NZ_JBJCIU010000001.1, read as the reverse complement.
AATAATATATTCAACACTCAATTTCATCGACAAGACATCAGGAAATTTTTGGAGGCGATTCATTCACCATGAGCAGAGTTCGATAGATGGTTCGGCATCCTTTGACATTCGTCTGCAAGACGTGCCCGCAGATGCAGCAAAACGCTTAACAGGGAAAATCACATGTCCGACTCGATGGATAGGAGCCCAGCCACGCTGGAGCTTGCATTACGCGTGGGAGATATCGTTCTGTTGTGGCTGTCCGGTCATCTGGCTTATTACGTACGCTTTCGCGAGGAAATCACGCAAACACTGTCTCCCTATGCCATCGCCCTGTATCTCGGATGTCTGCTCGCCTATCTGATCCTCCCGAACATGGAGGTTTACACTGCCTGGCGCGGACGCCGGCCGGCAGCGATCTTCGCGCGCCTGGGACTGGCTTGGGGATTGATCCTTTCCATCGGCGTGCTGGCCAGCTTTGCATTCCACATCGCCCCGCAGTTGTCGCGGCTGTGGCTGGCGTACTGGTATGTATCGGGACTCGGATTGCTCGCCGTGTCGCGGTTTGTCGCATTCAACATCATTCGGATGCTGAAAAACCGGGGGTTGTATTGCAAACCGGTCGTCATCGTCGGGTACGGGCCGACCGGGCGAGAATTGCATCGCCGTGCCCTGGAGAACGACTGGTATGGCTACGACGTGCAGGCGGTGTATCTTGACCCGACCCAGGCCGGCTCGCCGATCAACCACGCCCGGCTGCAAGTACTCCCCAGCCTCGAATCGATCGGGGATTATGTGGTCGCCAACCATATCGCAGAGGTGTGGCTGACCCTGCCACTTACCGATTCCGCACATCTGCTGAAACTGCGCAATCTGCTCCGCAACACCCTGGTGGACGTGCGTCTCGTGCCCGATGTCGACAACGTCGAAATTCTCAGCAGCGATATCGTGAGATTCTTCGGTTTTCCCACAATCGATCTGAACCGTCCGCAGATTGCCGGCTCTCACGCGCTGCTCAAGGATTTGTTCGATCGGATTTTTTCCGCCATTGCCCTGGCCTGCCTTGCGCCCCTGTTATTGGCAATTGCATTGGCTGTGAAATGGACGTCGCCCGGCCCGGTGCTTTTTCGCCAACGCCGACTCGGCCTCAACGGAAGAATATTTTATCTGTACAAATTCCGAAGCATGCGCCACGAAACCGTGGAAAACGTCAGACAAGCGACATCGGACGATCCACGCATTACCCCCGTGGGCAGGTTTTTACGGCGTACCAGTCTCGATGAATTGCCGCAGTTTTTCAATGTGCTGCTCGGCGACATGTCCATCGTCGGCCCTCGCCCGCATGCCCTCCAGCATAACGAGATCTATATGCGCAAACTGGAGCTGTACATGCTGCGCCACCGCGTAAAACCGGGCATTACGGGATGGGCGCAGATCAATGGCTATCGCGGAGAAACCGACACCGACGACAAAATGGCCATGCGCGTCCAGTACGATATTCATTACATAAAAAACTGGTCATTCTGGCTCGACGTGAAAATCATTCTGCTGACCGGCATCAAGGGCTGGTCAGGCGCGAATGCTTACTGAGCTCACCCGATCCCGCGGTTCCATATGGATTTCCCGGAGGGACATTGACTTCAGGAGCCCATAAAGGCCGTATTCGCTTGAACGGCGCAACGCAATATATCTGTTCCACAGGAGAATATGATGTACAAGAGAACGCTTTTCAGGCTCGCCGCCGTTTTCTCGACGTGGATAGTCGCAGTCAATATCACCTCGGCCGCAGCATTGCTACAGGCTGCAGGGGCATATCCCGCTGCGGCAGCCACGAGCAATCCCATTACCATCGAAAACGCCAAACCCGGCACATCATCCTGGAAACTCAATAATCCGGCGCTCCAGCACCAGATCGAGGGGTATGTCTCGGCGACCAGCTTCAATCGCGGAGATACCGTTTCCATCTATGTGAATACCGCCGCTACCACATTCAATCTCGACGTTTTCAGGATGGGATATTACGGCGGCGCAGGCGCGCGGCAGGTATATTCGGCCGCGAATCTGAAAGGCGGTACGCAGAAACTGCCGTGTCTGAATCCAGATGGCGTCATCGAATGCGACTGGGTCGTCAGCCATGCTTTCACGGTGCCGGCGGCCACCGATCCCACGCAGGGCAATTATTGGACGAGCGGCGTCTATCTGGCCAGGATCACGACCAACGATTCTGCCAAGAATGACAGTTACATGATCTTCGTCGTACGCGACGATGCCCGCAGCGCATCCTTCGTGGCCCAGTTACCGGTTACCACGTACCAGGCTTATAACTACTGGGGCGGGAAATCCTTGTACACCGGTTGTGTCAACCATACCGCCAGCTGGGCCTGTCCGAACGGACAGCCGAACGCGACGGCCGTTTCCTTCAGCCGTCCGTATACGCCGAGTTCGAACCCGGCCGCGGCCTATGGCGCCGGCGCGGGCGAATTTCTGACCAATGTGCAGACCGTGCAGGAGGGATATCCGATCAGTAGCGCAGCCTTCGACTACAACATGGTGCGCTGGCTCGAGAGACAAGGGCTGGACATCAAGTACATCACCAACCTCGATCTGCACCGCGACCAGAATGTCCTGCACGACGCGGCAGCCTTCGTGTCGTTCGGGCACGATGAATACTACTCGAGCTCGATGTGGAACAATCTCGTGGCCGCCCGGGATTCCGGCATCAACCTGGCATTTTTCTCGTCGAACCAGATCTATTGGCGCGTGCGATTCGCGTCCGGTACCCGTGGCCAGCCGAACGGAATCATGCTGTGCTACAAATATGTGCAGGACCCGATCCCGTCCGGAGATTTGCGTACCGGCCTGTTCCGCGATCTCGGCAAGCCCGAGGCCGCACTGATCGGCGGCCAGTACGTCGCGGCCCCGGTGACGGGGGACATTACCGTCACCAATGCCAGCCATTGGCTGTTCTCCGGAAGCGGCGCTTCGAATGGCACTGTCCTGCGCGGGCTGCTGGGATACGAAGTCAATGCGATCGCGCCGACCGTCTCGCCCGCCAATGTGGAGTCGCTCGCCCATACGACCGGAGACGGCTTCGAAAGCGACATCAGCTATTACGTGGCGCCCAGTTCCGCCCAAGTCTTCGCTACCGGGTCGATGGCCTGGGCCTGGGGACTGGACGACTATGTCGCCAACGGATTGCGGCAGAATTATTCCAGCCCAATTGCGCAGAAAGTCACGGCAAACGTGTTCGATGCGCTCTCGGAAGCGAATCTGGACAGCTTCGTCAATGCGGCCAGCCGGCTTTTCCTGGCCACACCGGAGGGGAACCTCAATCCGGCCCAGGTCGTCCAGAACACGGCACCGACCGGTTTATCCAAGACCAATAAATGGCGCGTCCTCCCCAGCACATCCGGCAAGGTCCGATTGGTGTCGCGCTCGACGGCGCTCTGTCTCGACGCCTATGGGACGGTCGCGGGGGCTGTCGTAGGCGTGTGGAATTGCAATGGCGAACCCAACCAGGAGTGGGTACCGAAGGAAATGGGAAACGGCTATGTGTCGCTGCAGGACCAGCGCTCCGGCTTGTGTCTCGAAGCCCCCTCATCGACTGCGGCCGGTACGGGCCTGTCCCTCGCCCCGTGCGCACAGCGCAGCAACCAGCTCTGGTTCCGAACTGCTACGGAAGGCAGCTTGCCCCCTCTCCCGACGCCACCGACGTCGGACATCAAGCCGAACGTACCCATCACGCTGTCCGACGAAAACAATATCAACATTCTCAGCCTGAGCAATCTGCAAGCAGCGCCGCTCAGCCAGCTCCCGACGGCTGAGCATCCGGAATACAGCCAGTGGCGGCCCACGGCGTCGGCGGAAGCCAGTTATTTCAAGGTCATTTCCCTGGCCAATGGCTTATGTCTCGATGCCTATGGTTTGGCGAGCGGGGCCACAGTCGGTACCTGGGAATGCAATGGCGAACAACAACAAAATTGGCGCTTTGTTCCGCTTGGCAACTCCCTCTATACGCTGGCCGACCAGCGCTCCGGGTTATGCGTCACGCGGGACGGCGCCAATCGCATACAACTGACGGGCTGTCAGGCATTGGCAAGCCAGCGCTGGTTGAAGGCGGAACCTGCCGTCGCGACGCCGACCATGCTGACGTTCACCAACGCAGCGAGCCAGTATTTTCTCGCCGTGCCGGCCAATACGTCGACATCGTCCCTTGTTGCACAGGCGCCCGCTTCGTCCAGCTTTGGCAACCTCTGGCAAGCCACATCGCTGGAAGATGGCTATCTTCGACTGACATCCACTGTCAATGGCCTATGCCTTGATGCTTACGGGACTGCCGACGGCGCAAGTGTGGGAACGTGGGAATGTCATCCGGACGACCAGCAGCGATGGAAATTCATTGAAAGCAATACCGGCCTGAATGCCTTGTCCGATAAACGGTCTGGAAAATGCGTCGGCAACGGTGGCTCATCCGCGGACGGTGCATCGCTGATCCTGGAATCCTGTAACAACACGCTCGGCCAACTATGGCAGAAACAGGTGCAGTAAGGCCGAGTGCACGGACGAGTCCGCTTCTAGATTCGCATATGCAGGAAGCTTGATATTTGCCGTACCTGATTCATCCCACTTCTGTATTACTCGAGTTTCATCCTGTCGATACGGATCGTGCCGTTGACTATCCGACGTTGATCAACCATGAAGATGAAGATATTCCAGGGCTCACTGCTTCAATTGCTTCGCATCATTTCCCTGATGTTACTGTTATCCGCATGTGCGGGTGGTACACGCAGGCACGATGCAAACGATTCCACAAATGCCGCTCTCGCGAAAGCAGAGTTGACTTTCATTACGCCCGACATCGTGCAACGCCAAACGCTCGCCAACAATCAGCGGTCGAACACCGAAGTCGTGCAATTGTTCACCAAGCACGCCGGATCGTACAAACTCGGCAATGGCGACATCCTGTCGATCGTGGTGTGGGGGCATTCCGAACTGACTACCGGCTCCGTGGGAAGCGACGACAACCGCGCCGCTTCCACCGCCAACACCGACTTCAGCGGGCCTGCTGGATTCGTTATCGACGACCGCGGCATGATCACTTATCCCTTTGTCGGGGAAATCAAGCTCGAGGGACTGACCGTCGAGCAGGCCCGTGCCGCGCTCGCGGAAAAACTGACCAGGTACATCAGGAAGCCGAATATCGTCCTGCGCGTCAGATCCTTCAGGAGCAAACGCATCTATGTCGACGGCGAACTCAAGACCCCGGGCCTGCTGACCATCGACGATATTCCCATGTCGCTGGTCGAAGCGATCAACCGTTCCGGCGGATTGTTGCCCACCGCAGACCAAAGCCAGATCAAGTTGACGCGACAGGGCACCACCTACGTGATCGACCTTCCCGAGCTGATGAAAAAAGGGCTGAATCCGACGCAGCTCATGCTGGCGAACGGCGACGTGCTGCGCGTGCCTTCTCGGGACGAAAGCCTGGTGTTCGTCTCCGGAGAAGTCAATTCGCCGCGCGCGATCCCCATGCATGACGGGCGCCTGTCCCTGAGCGAAGCACTCGGCGCCTCGGGCGGCATCAATCCGATCAGCGGCGATCCCGGTCAAGTGTATGTCATCAGGAAGGCGGAACCGAACGCCCAGGTATATCTGCTCAATGCGCGCGATCCGAGCGCCTTCGCGATGGCCGAGCAGTTCATGCTCGCTCCCAAGGATGTCATTTTCGTGGCGGCCACCCCGCTGACCAACTGGCACCGGACGATCAGCAACTTGCTGCCGGGCGCCCTTTCATCCGCCGTCGGGGCAGTAGGAACAAAGCCTTGAGCCCCGTCGCCCCGCAACGGACCATATCGCTTGCTTTCCCACGGCTCGAAACCATGAGGATACGATGAACTTGCTACGGTTGTGGCTCATCCTGAAAGCGCGTGCCCGCACCATCGTGCTCGCCATGATGCTGACCCTCGTCGGCGCGGCCGTCATCGCCGTCGTCGCGCCCAAGACTTACAAGGCGACAACCAGTCTCATCCTTAACTACAAGGGGTCCGACCCCGTGACGGGCAGCGGTACGCCCGCCCAGGCCTCGTCCGGCTATTTCTCGACCTACGTCGCCACCCAGATCGACATCATCAAGAGCCCGGCCCTGGGGCAACGGGTCGTGCGGCGCCTTGGCCTGACGAGCGACCCCGCCTATCGGGCCAGGTATGCGAGCGAAGTGAAGACGGCGCAGGGCACGGAGGGCCTCGCTCTGTGGATCGCGGAAAAACTGTTGGCAAAAATCGACGTCAAGCCCTCGCACGACAGCAGCGTGCTGACCATCATGTTCAGCGCGCCGGACGCCAAATTTGCCGCTGCCGCCGCGAACGCGTTCGCCGACGAGTACAGGAAGATGGTCATCGAACTGGACGCCAAGCCAGCGATGCTGGCGTCCGATTACCTGTACCAGCAATTGAGCGATGCCCGCCGGGCCATGGAAGCGTCATTGGCCGAGATGGCGAATTTCCAGCAAGAGACGGGAATCATCAGTTCGGACAGCATGGCGGACGTGGAGACTGCGCGCTTGAGCGAGCTCTCCTCGCAGCTGGTCGCCGTCCAGTCCAGCTTAATGGAGGCGAACTCGAAGAGCATGCAAGTCATGCACGGCGAAGCCACCGAAGCACCGGACATCGCCAACAATGCCCTGATCCAGAGCCTGAAAAGCGACTTGAGCAAAGCAAGGATGAAATGGAGCTCCGTCACCGAGATCGTCACGCCGGAGCATCCGAATGCCGTCGCGGCGAAAGCCGAAGTGGACTCGATCGAAAAAGAGCTGACCCGCCAGACATCCCTGCTGGGCGCGGCGCTCCAGGCAAATACGTCGATCCTGCTGAAACGGGAAGCGGAATTGACGGACGCGTTCACCCAGCAAAAAAACAAGGTGCTCGACCTGAACCGGAAACGCACGACCTTGACGCTGCTGGGGAAAGAAGTGGACAACCGCAAGCGTGTCTATGACGCCTTGTCGCAGCGCCTGGCGCAAACGAGCATCCAGGGACAATCGCATCAATCCGACGTCGCGATCCTGACCGCCGCATCGGTCCCTGCTCTTCCGAGCAATCCACGCAAGCTCGTCATCGCCGCGCTTGCCGGACTGGCCGGATTGCTGCTCGGCGTGTGTGCCGCGTTCTTGCAGGAATTCCTGGACCGGAGAATTCGTTCCATCGACGACCTGGCATCGATAACGCACACGCCAATCATGGTCGAGCTTGGGCCAGTCAACTCGTCGACGCTGCTGGAAGCGGAGTCGCTGGCGCTTTTACCGAATGGTCATTCCTGAGAGGCTGATGATGGAAAGTCTCGACAACGTGCCTGTCAACCGCGAGGAACATTATGTCCCTCCGGAAGTACGAATGTATTCCGCCATTGGCGCCTATTTCAAGGAACAAGGATTACTCAACAAGGAGCAGGTCGAAAAGGTACTCCGCTCTCAGCAACAAACCGGCCTGCGTTTCGGCGAAGAGGCGGTGCGGCTGGGTTTGCTGACCCAGGGGCAGATCGACCTGATATTGCGCCGCCAGTTCGACGTGAGCACCCTCGCCCTCGGCGAGAGTGCGATCAGCACCGAGGTCGTCGCAGCATACAATCCCGATTGTCCGAGCATCAGCCCGCTGCGCTCGCTGCGGACGATCCTGATGTCCCGGCACACGAAGCGAGGCAGCAGGGGCCATACGCTGGCGATCACGAGCATGCATCCGAAGGACGGACGAAGCCTCGTGGCGGCGAACCTCGCCGTGCTGTTCTCGCAGATCGGCATGCGTTCGATCATTGTCGACGCCGACCTGCGCAATCCTCGGCAGCACCAGCTTTTCGGCATCGCCGCCAAGCATGGATTGTCCATTGCACTGGCACGCCATTCGCTGCAAAGCATGGTCGAGAAGGTCAACGGCCTGGGACCGCTGTCCCTGCTGCCTGCAGGCGCATTGCCACCCAGTCCAGAGCAACTGCTGAACCGACCCGTGTTTGCTCTGCTGCTCGGCGAGTTGCAGAAGGAATTCGACATGGTGATCCTCGATACCCCTGCCGGGATGCATCATATCGAGGCATTACTTGTCGCCGAACAAGCGAGTCATACGCTCGTGCTTGCCCGCAAGGACATGACCCGGTGCGAGGATCTGTCCCGCTTCATGTCCAGCCTCGATGCCGTAAAAGCGAATGTGGTGGGAACGATTCTCCGCATCGGCTAACGCCTGCAGGCCTCCCAAGAACTCAAGACAAGGATGCATGAATGAGTTTCAAACACCATCCATCGATCTCCGTCGTCGTTCCCGCCTTTAATGTGGAGCGATATCTCGAAGAAGCCATGGATTCCCTGCTGGCGCAAACGGAAAAATTCCATGAAATCATCGTCGTGAACGACGGCAGCACCGACGGGACCGCAGAGCGCCTGGCCAGGTATGCCCATGTCGACTCGGTGCATATCGTGCACACGGCCAATCAAGGGCTCGGCCCCGCCCGCAACGAAGGCCTCAGCCATGCGACCGGCGACTTCGTCTATTTCCTGGACTCCGACGACTTCATCCTGCCCCATTTCGTCACGACGATCGACACGATCATCCGGAAGAATCCCAGCGTCGATCTCATCTTCTGTTCGGGCGAGATCTTCTTCGATCCGGAGTATCCCAGCGAAGGCCGCGCCGGTGTCAGGCGCGACGAATTCCGGCGCCGGGTGAGCGGCCTGTATCCCACCGGCCTGGATGCCGTCGCGGCCTTGCTGGCGACCAGGCTGTTCTCGCCCAGCGCCTGCCTGTATGTGTCGCGCCGTTCCTTGTGGAATACCGAACTCAGGTTCAAGCCGATCGTCCATGAGGACGACGAAGTCATCACACGCTTGTGCGCGCGGGCGCGGGTCACCTGCATCAGCAGGAGCGCACTCTATATGCGCAGGATCCGGGCGGGCTCCATCATGCACACGAAGACCAGCCGGCGCAACGCGGCGGGCTACTTCTGCGCGCTGACATCCACCTGGCAAGTCTATGCGGACACCCTGCATGCCAGGCACCGATCCGTCCTGCTGCAGCAATTCCATGCGCAAGCCTGGCAATACCTGCATGCATGCAGGCGTGCCGGGATCGTGCCGCGATTCCACGAACTCCTGTTCCTGTTGCGCCGCCTTCGCCACATCCCCAGGGCAGACCTGTTACGGACGTTGCTGCCGCTCACGTTCAGGCAATGGATCCGCCAGGGAAAGCGGCTGCTTGCCTGATGGGCAATCGCAAGCACGTACGTCATGGACGTCGCCGCAGGGAACCGCACAGGAAGGAAGTACCTCGTGAGTCTCGTCTCCAGCATCAGGTGGGCAGCGGTCTCCCAAGCCGTCAGGATCGCTTCCCAGCTCGTCAGCGTCACGGTACTGTCGCGCATCATGCCGCAACAGGCGTACGGCATATTGGCCATGGCGATGACGATCACCAACCTGGCCTTCCTGTTTCGCGACCTGGGCATGTCGGCCATCATCATCCAGCGCCAGGAATTGACGCAGGAACTGAAATCGGCCGTCCATTCCGTCAACGTCTTCACCGGCTTCGCGACGATGGCCGTCCTGCTGGCGCTCAGCGTTCCGGCCGCGCGCGCATTCCGCGTCGATGAACTGGCCCTGGTCATCGCCGCCCTGTCCCTCATTTTTCCGATCTCCGGATTCGGCCTGCTGGCCCAGGCGCTGATCGAGCGCGATGCGGGATTTCGCCGCCTTGCCCGGATCGAGGTCGCGAGCATGACGAGCGGGCTCGTCACCAGCATATCGCTGGCCCTCAACGGCGCCGGCGTCTGGAGCCTCGTCGGCCAGATGCTGGTGTCGACGCTCGTGACCAATGTCCAGCTCCGGCTCGCGGTCGAGGACAGGACCCGGCTGTCGACCGCGTGGCGGGAGATCCTTCCGGTGCTCCGGCTCGGCCGCAACGTGTCGCTGTTTCGCGTCCTGCTCTATATCGAGCAGAACGCGGACGGCATGATCATCGGCCGCGCCCTCGGCGCGATTCCGCTGGCGATCTATGCGATGTCGTCGAAGATCACCTTGTTCCCCCTGCAAAACATCACGGGCCCCTTGACGCGCGCGCTGTTCCCCGCGTTCAGCCGCAACCAGAACAGCCGCGCTGCCATGGCGGCGACCTACCTGCGATCGGTCGCGGCGATCTGCATCGTCGCGGCGCCGCTCATGGCGGGGGTAGGCATGCTGCGCGCGGATCTCGCCCTGCTGCTGTTCGGCCCGAGGTGGGATGGCATTCCGGCGGTATTGCAATGGCTTGCTCCCGTCGGTTTCCTGCAGGCCGTCACGGCGACCACGGGTGTCGTCTTCCTCTCGCTCGACCGCACGGGGCTGTTGCTCAAGCTCGGCATCGTCGGCTGCGTGCTGCAGCTGACGGCCTACCTCGTCGGCGTGCGCTGGGGCGTACACGGGGTCGCGGCGAGTTTCTTCGTGGCGAACCTGATCAATATCGTGCCGTGCATGGCCTGCGTCATGCGCTGCCTCGAGATCGGCCCGAAACGCATCCTCGACACGGTGGCGCGGCCCTTGATCGCCTGCCTCGTCATGGTGCTCGTCCTGGCATTGATGGACCGGCTGCCGCAGCTGTCGGCGCTGCCGCTGATGCTGGCCTTTCCCATCAAGGCGGCATGCGCGGCGCTGAGCTATTTTCTTGTGCTGGGCATGGTGCTGAAGCAGGATTTGTCGGGCATCGTCGCCCTCGTACGGCCGTCGTAACGACGCGGCCCATCGGCATGGAATCGTCAACAACTGAGGTGATCGATGAATACGGATGTCAGCGTCATTATCCCGGTGTTCAACGGCGAGGCGTTCATCGGCAGAGCGATCGACAGCGTGCTGCGCCAGACGCATCCGGCAACGGAAATCATTGTCGTCAACGATGGATCGACGGACGGGACGGCGCAAGCGCTGGCCCGTTTCGGCGACAGGATCCGCGCGATCCACACCCCGAACCGCGGCGTATCCAGCGCCCGGAACGCAGGATTCGCGGCCTCGACGTGCAGCCTGGTCGCCTTCCTGGACGCGGACGACGAGTGGCACGACGACAAGCTGGCGCGCCAGGTCGATGCGCTGGCGCGCCACCCGCGCTCGGCCCTGTGCTGCTGCGATTACGTCGTGCAGGACGGCGCCGCGCCGCACGCCCAACATCAGCCGCAAGCGCAAGCACATTTTTCGCGCGTCGCGACACGCACGGGCACGCTGCCGGACGACTGGATGCGCGATCCGCTCGCCGCCCTGGTGCAGGGAAATTTCGTCGGCACGACATCGACGGTCCTCGTCAAGCGTGCCCTGTTGAACACGGTCGGGCTGTTCCACTCCCGTTACAAGCAGGCGGAAGACTACGACCTGTGGATACGGTGCGCCCTCGTGACCGAATTCACCGTCATGAGCGAGGTATTGCTGAAGAAAATAGGCCATGACGGCAACCTGACCAACGACCAGATCGAAACCTTCCTCTACCACGAAACGGTGCTCGATGCCCATGTCGCCGGCCGGACCTTCGCCGCCCATCCGGCGCTGCGCTCCGCGGCCCGGCTGGCCCTTGCGCAAACGCGCTACCAGCTGGCCAACCTCTTGTTCGAGGCACGCCGGTATGCCGAGAGCGGCAGCTACTACCTGAAGGCGCTGCGCACGCAGGCATCGCCGAGGAACGTGGGCTTGTTCCTGCATTACACATCGCGAAAACTGGTACGCACGCTGTCGTTCGGCACCCTCCGTGCGAAAGCGGCGTGAACGCCCGACCTGCGACCCATTCGACCAGCCAACAGGAGCGACCATGGCGACCTTCGACGTTCTGATGCCGGTAAAAAATGGCTTGCCTTACCTGCACGAAGCCATCGACAGCATCCGTCGTCAAACCTTCACGGATTGGCGCATGTTCCTCGTCGACCATGGGTCCACGGACGGCAGCCTCGACGTCGCATATCGCGCGGCCGAGGCCGACAAGCGCCTCGTCGTGATCGAGTGCCCGGCAACACACGGTTTTTCGCGGCTGTTGAACGAGGGCCTCGCACGCTGCGACGCCAGGTATGTGCTGCGCCAGGACGCCGACGACGTGTCGCTGCCCCATCGCATGCAGGTACTGGCGGCGGCCTTCGAAGCCGATCCCGGCGTTGTGCTGCTGGGGTCGCAAGGACAGGTGATCGACGGCGCAGGGCGCGTCACGGGCCGCTTCGGCATGCCGCCGGCCCCGGAGCGCATCGCCGCCCTGTCCTTCTTCCGCATTCCTGTCCTGCACCCGGCTGCCGCCATGCGGCTCGACCAGGTCGTCCGCCTGGGCGCCGCCTACGGTCGCGATTTCGTCGGGGCCGTGCCCGATGGAGAGCGGCTCGAGGTGTCCGGCCTGGCGGAGGATTATTTCCTGTTCGGCCAGCTGGCACTGGTCGCCCGCTGCCGCAACGTCAAGGAAGACCTGCTGCACTTCAGGTGGCACGACAACAACATCAGCAGCAGGAAGCACGCCGAGCAGACACGGATCGCCATCGCGATCTCGCGCTATCTCGCCAGGACGTTCGCGCTCCTCAAGGACGTTCCCGCCTTCGATCCCGCGCCGATGTGCAACCATGGGTACAGGCTCGTGGACATCCGCGGCCGCGATCGTTTCGACCGCGAATTCGAGACGCTGCGCGACAGCCTGGCGCGGGGACTGGGCCGCTCCCCGGCACTGGACGCCGAACTGGACTTCCGCCGCTGTTTCGTGCGCCGCCACGCCGCCGCCATGGTGGGGCGCTACCTCCGCCACGCGGCACGCCGCGGCACCGACCGCTCGGAATGGTACACGGTCAAGTCCTGGCTGATGCACCGGTCGGGCGTCGCCGGTCGGACGTCCGGAACGCCGGCGCTGGTGGCGATCGACTAGCGCATGGACGACGCCATGACCTTCCGCACACTCGCCGGACAGCCTGCCGGCGCCGTCCATGGCCGCGCCGTGACGGCGGCGATCGCCCTGTCCGCGCTCGCCATGGGGGCCGGGATTCCCGCCTACCTGGCGGTCGTGGGCGACGGCGCCGCGGCGGTGTGCGCGCTGCCCGTGACCGTGGCGCTCGCCGCCCTGTTCTTCGCCCGCAAGAAGACCTTCTTCTTCCTCGTGCTCGCCGCCAGGTCGGCGTGCGACCTCGTCTTCGAATCCGTGCGGGCCTCGGTCGCGGGGGGAGGACCGGGCATCGGCGGCATCGTCAATGCCAGCATCATCGGGATCGCGCTCTTCATGATATCGAAGGACGAGGTGGTGCGCAGGAAGCCCTTCCTGATGGCGTGGGCATGGTTCTTCTGCACGACGGCCTACGGCTTCCTGCTCGCGCCGTCCAAGGGAGAGAGCCTGCGCCTCATCCTTGCCTGGGTATCGAACTTCGCGGTGTTCTACTGCGCGGCGACGTTCGTCACGTCCATGAAGGACTTCAGGACAGTGCTGCGGGTGATCGTCGCCTCGTCCCTGATCCCGGTCGCCTACGGCATGGTCCAGGTTGCCCAGGCCGGGCTCGGGGCGCTGTCGAGCAGCCGCATACAGGGGACCTTCACCCACCCGAACATCTTCGCCTTCTACCTGGCCTTCGTGATCTGTATCGTGTTCTACCAGCTGAAGTCGCCGCTCCAGGGCGGCGGCATGGTCAGGAAAACGGCCCTCGTCGCCTGGATGGCCGTGTTGTCCGGCATGCTGGTGTGTACCCAGACCCGCAGCGCCTGGCTCGTCTGCATGGCGATGTTCCTGTGCTTCGGCGTGTTGTTCGAGCGCCGCTATCTGCTCTACCTGCTGGTCAGCTGTTGCCTCGTGCTCCTGGTGGAACCGATCCGCGACCGCATCATCGACCTGAGTGCGCCCGAAGTGGTGACGAGCCAGACCAAGCTGGATTCCTTCCGCTGGCGGGTCGAATTGTGGACGGCGGCGCTCGAATGGATGGACCCGAAGCGCGCCCTGTTCGGCTACGGCATCGGCGCCTTTTCCGAGAACGCGCCCGTGTTCTTCGCGCGCGGCGACGGCATCCACTGGGATGCGCACAATGTGTACGTGCAGTGGTTGTTCGACGTGGGCCTGCTCGGCCTGGCCGCCTATGTCTGGATCCATGCCCGGCTGCTCTACCTGCTGCGGAACCTGGCGCAGGTCGACCGCATGCTGCGCTTCATCGTCATGGTGACCGTGGTCAGCTACCTGACGGTGTCCTTCTCCGACAACATGATTTTCTATCTCGCATTCAACTGGTACTACTGGCTATTCCTGGGCGCCGTGTCGTCGCTGCCGGGCGTGCCGGTCGACGCGCCACGGCCGGAGCAACCAGGACAGGAGTCCGCCAGCGCCTTCGTCGTCTGCCGGTAGCGGATGCGATGCGATGCGATCGACAGGCCGGCCTGCCGGCAAACAGGAGGTGAGCGTGACCAGGAATCGCCAAGGAAGGAATGCCGCATGGGGCGTGCTCCTTGCCCTCGTGTCGGTGACGCTGCTCACCCACGCCGAGCGCAAGCCGTCCGCGCGCAAGGACGGCAAGGAAGGCCAGGCACGCCAATGGGGCAGCTTCGATAAGCCCTTCGCGGCCGACTCGCCCTGGAACAGCCGCCCGGTCGACCCGGTGTTCGGCGACGCGACGATCCCGGCGGCAAAGTATGCCCCGGCGATCGAGTCGGGCAAATGGTCGACGGGCGTGTTCCAGGCCCCGTCCGGCAAGGGGGCGCCGGTCACCATTCATGGTCCGCCGGACAAACCCGGTTTATGGCGCGTCGACGACCGCAGCTTCGAGGACATCGTGCTGCCCCGCTGGCCGGAAGACGTCAAGCCGGCATCCGGCAGCGATGGCCACGCCGAAGTCGTCGACGCGGCGGCGGGCATCGTCCACTCGTTCTGGAAGCTCAGGTTCGAGCAGGGCAAATGGATGGCGGACCAGTATGCCTGGACCAGCCTGGGCGGCTCGGGCTGGGGAGATCCCGCGCACGCGATGCAGGGGGCCCGGGCCGCGGGGGTATCGGCCATCGGCGGCCTGATCCGCACGAAGGAGGTGAACGACGCCCAGCCGCTGTACCGCCATGCCTTGAGCATGTCGCTGCCCACCACGGCACTGGCGCCGGCGCCCGCTTACATCCAGCCGGCGACGTCGGCCGACAGGGACGCCAAGGCCGTCAACACGGGCCGGATTCCCGAAGGCGCCTTGCTGATGCTGCCCGCCTCCTTCGATACCGCGGCCATCGACGATGCGCGGATCAGGAAGATCGCGGAGACCCTCAAGGTGTATGGCGCCTATGTCGTCGACCGCAACGATGCGACGGGCTTCGTCATCTACAGCGAAATCGATAGCGGACTCGAGCTGCATAAACACATGTGGAATAGCCAGGACGTGGCCGACCTGGAAAAGATACGCGTCGCCTTGCGCCAGGTGACCGGGGCCAGGCAATGGGTCGATGGCGACGGCAAGGTGCGCCAGCAGGATCCGCGCCCCAACCTGCTTTCCATGCGCGGGCCCTGGACGACGACGGCAGGCCGTGCCAGGACGTCCTTCGACTCGTGGTCGCAAAGCCTGGTGCTCGAAGGGGCCAGCGACGGTGCCGTCGTGACGAAAACCTTCGCCGATGAGGTGACCGAAGTCAGCTGGGCCAAGCCGGCGCCGGGCGAGCGCTACAAGGTCGCCTGCCGCGCCACGGGCGGCGCGACGTGCCGGCTGCAGGCGCGCCAGGCCGGCGCCGGCGACAACGTCGTCGACAGCGGCGAACTGGCCGACAAGGAGACCGCGCAATTCACCTGGCCGGCCGGCAAGGCAACGGTCGTGCTGACCACGCGCGCGCGCAGCCCCGGCGCAACCATACGCATGCTGCTGACCCGCCAATAAGCGGTAGTGTGGCCGGCAGCGTACCCGGCAGTGTCGGTGGCCGCGCACGGTCCGCCCCTTCCGGCACGTCTCCATCAGCAGCGCCGGTCCCCCGGCGCTCCCCTCTTCAACGGGGCGTAAGCAGGAAGGCGCGCTGCTGCCCGCTGCCGTTGATGCCCTGGCCGATGATCTGGCCGGCGTTGTTGACGGCCTTGATGTTCTGCAGCTGCCAGCCCGCGTCCCTGACGCCGGCGACGGTATTCAGGTCCACCAGGCTGCCCGTGCTGGCCTGCCAGAAGAAGACGGTGCTGCCGCCGTCGGCCTGCATGGTGCCGACGATGTCGCCATCGTCGTTGATGCCGGCAAGCGAAGTCACGTCGCCGGCGATCACCGAGGCGATATCGGCTACTACGCCCTGGCGATAGCGGAACGGCCGGCCGTAGCCGCTGAAGCCGACCAGCTCTGCCGCGGTATTGAAATCGACGGGCGCCATGTAGTACGGGAAGGCGGGGCCGTCGGGAATGGAAGAGATCCTCACGGTGGACGCGTCGCGCAGGTTGTAGAGCAGGGTCGATTCACGCGAATTGCCGGAAAATGCCATGATCACGCCGCCGTTATTGATTTTCAGCCCCTTGGAAATCTTCGCTTGCAGGTCGATGGGCGCGCCCGTCTTCCTGGCAATGTAATTGCAGCTCGCGACGGGGCTCATGCAGTCGCCTTGGCTCGTGCCGCGGTAATAGATCAGGATGTCGCCCGCATCGTTGATGTCCTGGACCTGCTTGACCGCGGTAAACGGCAAGACGATTTCGCTCAGGCTGCTGCCGTCGGACGAGAACATGCGCGCGCTCGCGATGTCGCCGCCGGTCGAGCTGCTGCCCACGATCTGGCCCAGGTTATTGATCGCTACGGCGGCGCTGCTATCGTTCCCCGCCAGCACGCCGAGGTTGCTCATGCGGCCGTCGCGGTAGACGAAGGCGCGCTGCGCGCCGCCGGCCAGGCGGCTCCAGCCGACGACGCTGCCCGCATCGTTGAGGGCGGCAACGCTGGTTTCATCGCCGCCGAGCGTGCCGAGGTCGACGATCGTCCAGTCGCCGGCAGGCTGGGTCAGCGTCGCGGAGTAACTGCAGGACTTGTCCACGCCGGGAAGCGGATCGCCGAACACGGCATTGCCGCACTGGACCGGTCCCGTCGCCGTCCGGTAGGCGAAGCTGCCGTCGGCGCCGTAGCGCACGCGGCGCAGGCCGGAAAACGCGCACTGCTGGTCCTCGGCGGCGCAAGCGATCCATGGATCCGCGGGCATGCCGTCGTACGCGACGCTGCAGGCCTTGTCGGCCCCGGGCAGCGGATCGTCGAACACGGCATTGCTGCAGCGGACCGCTCCCGTCACGTTGCGGTAGACGAAGCGGCCGTCCGCGCCGTAGCGAACGAGACGCGTGCCCGTCACCGTGCACGTCGCCTCTTCGGCCGCGCACGGGGTCCAGGCAGTGGGCAGCGGCGTCTCCAGCGCCAGGCTGCAGAACTTGTCGACGCCCGGGGCGGGGTCGCCGAACGTGGCGTTGCCGCACTGCGCGGGCCCCGTCACCGTCTTGACCGTATAGCTGCCGTTCGCCCCGTAGCGCACCTCGCGCGTGCCCGCGAAGTCGCAGGACTGGTCTTCCAGCGCGCACTGGCGCCACGCGATGCCGGACGTTTCCGCCTGCGCGAGCAGCTTGGCGGATGTGTGCGCCTGCCCGGCGTCGTTCGATCCATTGCCGCATGCAACCAACACCAGGCACCACGCCATGGACACTGCCCCGGACACGCCCCATCGCCCCCATTTCCTCATGATTTCCTCTCTGCGAATAGCTGCTCGATGAAAAGGATTCCAGCACGAGGCATTGTCATTTGGCCGGTGGCGCGAAACCCTGATCCATTGCAAGTGCTCCACCCGTCGAGATCAATATGATCGAAGTATTTGAATGGCAGAAATGGCTACGGTGCAATTCGTACGTCCGATCGACGATCGCCAGATCGGCATGCGAGGCGGGTTCATCTGGCCTGGAGACGGTCGGACGTCCATAATGCTGAGCGCCATCATCGGCTGGGTTCATCTATCATGTAGGCTCAGCAAGCCCGCGGCCTTTGCCGCGCGTTCCATTTTTGTGAGAATTTATGTACCGTCGTATCGAAGCACGCATCGTCAATCCCCTGCTCGGCTCTGAAATCCCGGCGCCCCGTTATGAAACGAACGGATCGGCCGCCATGGACCTGCGCGCATGCATTTCCTCCCCGCTATCCATTCCCGCCGGCGGGCGCGCGCTGGTCCAGACCGGGCTGGCGCTGAACATGATGGATCCGGGCCTGGTCGCGGTGGTCGCGTCGCGCTCGGGCCTGTCGCTCAAGCATGGCGTGCGCGTGGCGCAGGGCATCGGCGTGATCGACTCCGACTACCACGGTGAAATCGGCGTCATCCTGGCGAATGACGGCAGCGAGGACTACGTCGTGCAGCCGGGCGACCGGATCGCGCAGCTGATGTTCCAGCCCGTCGTCCAGGTCGCGCTGCAATTCGTCGAGCACTTCGCCATCGCCACGGAACGCGGCGAGGGCGGCTTCGGCAGCACCGGCAAACAATAAGACAAACACAAGGAGCAGCATGACCCTCACCCGCCTTCTTCGCCCTGGAGCATCCCTCATCGCCGCAGCGCTGCTGCTGTCGGCCTGTGCCACGCAGGCGCCGCGCCAGTCGCCGGCCATCCCCGGCGGCGTCGAGCGCCCGGCCGAGGCGCCCGGCCTGACGCCGCAGATGGCCGCCGCCGCCGACACGCTGACGAAGATGGCGGACCTGCAGGACCGCCTGTACAAGGTCGCGGCGCCCCTGCTGATCCAGAACGCGGAACTGTGCAAGGGCCAGGCCCGCAACCTGCTCGGCTTCACCGCCAAGAACCGCTGGTCGTATCCGGGCGAGTACAACGAAGCGGCCCACGTGGCCTTCGGCATGGACGAACACCTGCAGGTGACGGGCGTGCTGGCCGGCAGCGGCGCAGCGCGCGCGGGCCTGCAGGTCGGCGACGTGCTGCTCGCGGCCGGCGGCAAGCCGCTCCCGGTCGGCAAGAATGCGCTGAGCGAAGCGGGCACCATCTTCGCCAGGATCATCGCCACCCAGGCCAGCCTGCCGATGAGCATCGAGCGCCGCCGCACCGAACGCGACATCGCGATCCCCGTGACGCGCGCCTGCGCCTTCGCCATCGAACTGGGCAACGCCGACAATATCAATGCCTACGCCGACGGCAACCGCGTGCTCGTCACGCGCGGCATGATCGGCTTTACCCGCAACGACGAAGAACTCGCCTTCGTGCTGGCGCGCACGATGGCGCACAACCTGCTGAACCATCCGGCCACGCAGCGCAACCAGGCCACGCTGGCCAGCGTCATCGACAACCTGCGCAGCATCACGCCCGATACCTCGCTGCTGATCGGCAGCGGCGGCATCAAGGCCATGCCGGCCGACGCCGACGCCGCGGCCGACCGACTGGCGACCTACCTGGCCGCGCGCGCCGGCTACGACCCCACCCGCGCTCCCGCCTTCTGGCGCCGCCTGGCCGACACCTATCCGCCCACGGTGCTGAACGGCTATAGCGCCAACCACCCGGCGCTGGCGCAGCGCCTGGCGGCGATCGACAAGGCCAACGGCGAGATCAAGGCCAAGCGGGCCGCGAAGAAGCCACTGGTGCCCTAAACGTCCGCTTACCCCGTCGCCCCTGCGCAGGCAGGGGCCCAAGTTGCGAGTAGCTCGCAGAAATCGGGCCCCTGCCTGCGCAGGGGCGACGGTATGTTGAAGAGACATCTGCAGCCAGCCCCGCCTCCTTGTATCATTGTCGATTCCGCGCCGGACCACGATAACGATAACGACAATGAATTCCGCCAACCTGCTGCGCCTGTTTTCCCTTGCCGCCATCTGGGGCGGTTCCTTCCTCTTCATGCGCATCGCCGCACCCGTGCTGGGGCCCGCGGTACTGATCGAGTTCCGGGTGCTGCTGGCGGCCCTGTTCCTGGCGCTGGTCGGCCTGGTGCTGAAGAAGCGCCTGCAATTGCGCGCGCACTGGAAGCATTACTTCATCCTCGGCTTCTTCAATTCGGCGCTGCCCTTCCTGCTGTTCGCCTTCGCCGCGCGCACGCTGTCGGCGTCCGTCCTGTCCGTGCTGAACGCCACCGCGCCCATGTGGAGCGCGCTGCTCGGCGCCGCCTGGACGCGCCAGGCCATCGCACCGCGCACCCTGCTGGGCCTCGTGCTGGGCACCGTGGGCGTGGCCCTGCTGGTCGGCTTCGACCACGTGGCCAGCCGCGACGGCGCCGGCATCGCGATCGGCGCGGCCCTGCTGGCGGCGCTGAGCTATGGCGTGGCCAGCCTGTATGCGCGCTCGGCGCCGAGCGTGGATGCCTTCGCCAACGCGCACGGCACCATGTGGACCTCGGCCCTGATGGTGCTGCCCGTGCTGCCGTTCTTCCCGGCCAGCGGCAGCCCCACGATCGGCATCGCCGCCGCCGTACTGGCGCTGGGCGTGCTGTGCAGCGGCATCGCCTACCTGCTGTACTTCCGCCTGATCGAGGAAGTCGGCACGACCTCGGCGCTCACGGTGACTTTCCTGAATCCGCTGTTCGGCATCCTGTGGGGCACGCTGTTCCTGGGCGAGATCATCGGCTGGTACACGGTCGCGGGTTCGGCCATCGTGCTGGTCGGCACCGCCCTGGTGACGGGTTTCAGCCCGCGCTGGGGCCGCGCGGCGCCGGCCGGCGCCGGCAGCGGAACGGCATGCAAGTGAGTACGCGCTTCGCCATCGCCCTGCCGGCCGGCTACGTTCCCGCCCACGCCCTCGCCTTCCACGGCCGCGACGCGAACGGGCCCGCCGAACGCGTCGAGGGAACGCACATCCGCAAGGCCGTCCTGCTGGATGGCGTGCCGACGCTGCTCGACCTGGCCATCCACGACGACCATGCCGACTGCGCCATCGATGCGGACGGCCCCGTCGCGGCGCGGGCCCGCGCGGCGCTCGTCAACATGCTGGGCCTGGCCATCGACCCGGCGCCGTTCGCGGCCATGGTCGCCGGCGACGCGCTGTTCGCCCCGCTCGTGGGGCGCCATCCGGGCCTGCGCGTGATCCAGGCGGCCACCGTGTTCGAGGCCCTGACCTGGGCCGTCATCGGCCAGCAGATCAATCTCGCCTTCGCGATCGCGCTGCGGCGCAGCTTCATCGAACTGGCCGGACGGCCCCATGCGAGCGGGATGTGGTGCTATCCGGAAGCGGCCGATGTCGCTCGCCTCGACGCCGACCAGCTGGGCATGCGCAAGTTCTCGCGCGCGAAAGCGGAAACGCTGCTGCGCCTGGCGCGCCTGGTGGCCGACGGCG
This sequence comes from Massilia paldalensis, assembly GCF_044901715.1. NCBI lineage: Bacteria > Pseudomonadati > Pseudomonadota > Betaproteobacteria > Burkholderiales > Oxalobacteraceae > Massilia > Massilia paldalensis. The sequence continues at coordinate 78,623 of NZ_JBJCIU010000001.1, read as the reverse complement.
ACCTGGACCTCGAACGCCTGCTGGACGAACACGGCGCGGCCGGCGCCGCCGAGCGCCTGCTGGCCATCAAGGGCATCGGTCCCTGGACCGTCAATTACGCGCTGCTGCGCGGCTATGGGTATCCGGACTGCTCGCTGCATGGCGACGTGGCCGTGCGCAATGCGATCGGGCGCCTGCTGGGTGGCGCGGACGGACCACGCCCGGACCTGCGCGAAGCGGAAGCATTCCTGCTGGCGTATCGCCCGCAGCGCACGATGGCCGCCGCATATTGCTGGGCCAGCCTGGGCGCCCCGGTCGCCTGAACGGTACCGGTCCATGGCAGGGTGGGCACCACCGGGCGCCGACGTGACGCGAGCACTTGGTGGACACATGGTGCCCACCCTGCGATTGGCTCCAGTCACGCATCCCAGCGCGGCAATCCGTCGAACTGCTGCGCCCCCTCGCCCGAAAAACGGATCAGTTCGGACAAGGGCACGGTCGCCAGGTTGTCGCGCCCGTAGTGGCCGCCCAGCGCGCTGGGAATCCTGAGGCAGTACTTGCGTCCCGCCGCCAGCGGCCCCAGCGTGGATTCGGCCAGGCGCACGCGTTCCGGCATGTACCAGTCGTCCAGGAACTCCTGGTTGTACGACAGCGCATCGAGGGCGGCGCGGTCCTCGGCCACGGGTTCGCAACACAGCTGCTCGGGTGACAGGCGCCAGTACGTCCCGTCCTCGTCGCGCATGATCAGGTGGCCGAAGGCATTCTCACCCAATACCTCGACGGCATTCAGGCCGACCCAGCCCCACGCTTCATTGATTTCTTCCACGGTAATCATCGTCATGCTCCGCAAGAAAAGCCGGCAGCGCAGCCGGTACCCCTTCGACCGGCCTGGACGGCAGCGGTTGCGGCGATGCGGTGAGAGATTGCGACGCGTCGAGTCCGCCATGGATGGCGGCCTGAAAATGGAAAAGCCGTTGATCCTGAACAGGTATCAACGGCTTCGAATCTGGTTGCGGGGACAGGATTTGAACCTGTGACCTTCGGGTTATGAGCCCGACGAGCTGCCAGACTGCTCCACCCCGCGTCTGATGCTTTGCATTATACGCAGCTTCCCCTCTCTTGGCAATGGCAGTCTCTTTTTCCGAGAATCCGGAGCATGGAATTTTCAACTGCGGCCCGCCCGTGCGGGGCGTGTCGCGCGCCGATTGCGGTACGGCAGGGCGAGACGGTGGTAAAGTAAGGGCAACATTCAAACTGCGTTTTATTCCATGAAATTCTGCTCCGAGTGCGCCCATCCGGTCACGGTGGCCATCCCCGAAGGCGATAACCGGCCGCGCTACGTGTGCACCCACTGCGGCACCATCCATTACCAGAACCCGAAGCTCGTGATCGGCTCGATCCCAGTCTGGGAAGCGGACGGCGAACTGAAGGTCCTGCTGTGCAAGCGCGCGATCGAGCCGCGCCACGGCTACTGGACGCTGCCGGCCGGCTTCATGGAAAACGAGGAGACGACGGAAGAAGCGGCCGTGCGCGAGACGGAGGAGGAAGCGGGCGCCAACGTCGAACTGGGCCCGCTGTTCACGCTGCTGAACGTGGCCCACGTGCACCAGGTGCACCTGTTCTACCTGGCGCGCCTCGTCGACCTCGATTACGCGCCGGGCATCGAAAGCCTCGACGTGCAATTGTTTTCGGAAAAAGAGATCCCCTGGGACGACCTCGCCTTCCCGACCATCCGCACGACGCTCGACCATTTCTTCGCCGACCGCGCCCGCATCCGTGCGGGCAGCCAGGACGGCTACGGCTTCCACACGCAGGACATCACGCGCCCCATGCGCGCGCCCGTGCAGCCGGATTGACCCTCACCCATCGGACCGCACCATGATCCCCTGGCTCGAGGCAAACACCCCCTTCCCCGACGTCTCCGAGGCGTTGACCACGGACGCGCCCGGCCTGCTGGCGGCCGGCGCCGACCTGTCGCCGCAGCGCCTGCTGCAGGCCTACCGCAACGGCATCTTCCCCTGGTTCTCCGAAGGCCAGCCGATCCTGTGGTGGAGCACCGACCCGCGCATGGTGCTGTACACGGACCGCTTCAAGGTCAGCGACAGCCTGAAGAAGACGCTGAAGAAGGTCGAGCGCTCGCGCCTGGAGGGAGGACGATGGGACGTGCGCTTCGATTCCGCCTTCGAGGACGTGATGCGCGCCTGCGCCGCGCCGCGCAAGGACGGCCCCGGCACCTGGATCTCGGAAGACATCATCGCCGGCTACACGGGCCTGCACGCGATGGGCCACGCCCACTCGTCGGAGGTCTGGCTGGACGGCGAACTGGTCGGCGGGGCCTACGGCGTCTCGATCGGGCGCATGTTCTACGGCGAATCGATGTTCGCGCGCGTCTCCGACGCGTCCAAGGTGGCGCTGGCCTACCTGGTGGCCTTCCTGCGCAGCCATGGCGTACGCATGCTCGACTGCCAGCAGGAGACGGGCCACCTGGCCTCGCTGGGCGCGGTGCCGATCGCGCGCCGCGATTTCCTCGCCCACCTGCGCCAGGCCATCGCCGAACCGCAGATCGCACGGTGGGAAGTCGCGTCACCGTTGACCACCTAACGGTGCGCGCCCGCGTCTTTGGCTACAATGGCGTCAAACGTCGTCTCGAGAGCATTGCATGACGCACCTAAATGACCTGCCATTTTCCACGCTGCAGTTCTACACCACGGCACCCTATCCCTGCAGCTACCTCGACGCGCGCCAGGCGCGCTCGCAGGTCGCCACGCCGTCGCACCTGATCAACGCGGACGTCTATTCAGAACTGGTACGCAACGGCTTCCGCCGCAGCGGCATCTTTACGTACCGGCCCTATTGCGACGGCTGCCGCGCCTGCATCCCGGTACGGGTAACGGCCGAACAGTTCACGCCCAACCGCAGCCAGCGCCGCGCCTGGAAGCGCCACGGCGACCTCGCCGCCATGGTCGCCAACCTGTCGTTCTCGGACGAGCACTATGCGCTGTACCTGCGCTACCAGACCACGCGCCACGTGGGCGGCGGCATGGACCAGGACAGCCGCGACCAGTACGCCCAGTTCCTGCTGCAAAGCCGCGTCAATACGCGCCTGGTCGAATTCCGCGAGCCGGACGGGACGCTGCGCATGGTCTCGATCATCGACGTGCTGTCCGACGGCCTGTCGTCCGTCTACACCTTCTTCGACCCGGACGTCGAAGGCGCTTCCTACGGCACCTACAACGTCATGTGGCAGATCGGCCAGGCGCGCGAGCTGGGCCTGCCCTACGTCTACCTCGGCTACTGGATCGAGCAGAGCCCGAAGATGGCATACAAGATCAATTTCAAGCCGCTGGAAGCGCGCATCGACGGCGAATGGGGCGTACTCGACCAGTAAGGGCGTGGCCGCATGGTATGGCGAACGCCATATGATGCAATCGTGAAATATGCGGCGGAGCAGCAACGCAAGGTAAAATGTCGCGACTTCACGATGGAATACTATGTCCGACACACTCTTGTACGCCCTCGCCCGCCCGCTGCTGTTCGCACTCGATCCTGAAACGGCCCACAACGTCACCCTGCCCGGCCTCGTCAAGGCGCAACGCCTGGGCCTGACCGCCCTGGTCCGCAAGCCCAAGCCCGACCCGCGCACGGTCATGGGCATCACCTTCCCGAACCCCGTCGGCCTCGCCGCCGGCCTGGACAAGGACGGCAGGTATATCGACGGCCTGGCGGCGCTGGGCTTCGGCTCGATCGAGATCGGCACCGTGACGCCGCGCGCCCAGCCCGGCAACCCGCGCCCGCGCATGTTCCGCCTGCCGGCCGCCCGCGGCATCATCAACCGCATGGGCTTCAACAACGGCGGCGTCGACGCCTTCGTCGCCAACGTCCAGGCCTCGCGCTTCTACCAGGAGCGCCAGGGCGTGCTGGGCCTGAACATCGGCAAGAACGCCGACACGCCGATCGAGCGCGCCGCCGATGACTACCTGGAATGCCTGCGCAAGGTCTATCCCTACGCCAGCTACGTCACGGTGAACATTTCGTCGCCCAACACGAAGAACCTGCGCCAGCTGCAGGGCGCGTCCGAACTGGATTCCCTGCTCGCGCAGCTGAAGGGCGAGCAATCGCGCCTGGCCGACCAGCATGGCCGCTACGTGCCGCTGGCGCTGAAGATCGCCCCGGACGTCGACGGCGACCAGATCCGCAACATCGGCGCCGCGCTGATCCGCCACGGCATCGACGGCGTCATCGCCACCAACACCACGCTGAACCGCCGCGACGTCGAAGGCATGCGCCATGCCACCGAACAGGGTGGTCTGTCGGGCGCGCCCGTGTTCGACCTGTCGAACATCGTCATCCGCGCGCTGAAGAAGGAAGTGGGCGACGCCGTGCCCATCATCGGCGTGGGCGGCATCCTGCGGGGCCGCGACGCCCGGGCCAAGATCGAAGCGGGTGCGTCGCTCGTGCAGCTGTACAGCGGCCTCATTTATCGCGGGCCGGCGCTGGTGCGCGAGTGTGCGGATGCATTGCGCAAATAACATATCGCCTCGTCGCCCCTGCGCAGGCAGGGGCCTAATTTCGCTTGCGCAGCCGACACGCCAAATTGGGCCCCTGCCTGCGCAGGGGCGACGGTTTTTTTAGCGAATAAGGATCTTCATGAAGATGAACCGTCTCGGCAAGACCGACCTGCTCGTATCCCGCGTCTGCCTGGGCACCATGACCTTCGGCGAACAGAACACGGAAGCCGAGGCGCATGCCCAGCTCGACTACGCCCTGGAACGCGGCATCAACTTCGTCGACACGGCCGAGATGTACCCGGTGCCGCCCAGCGCCGGCACGCAAGGGGCGACGGAACGCTTCATCGGCAGCTGGCTGAACAAGACGGGCAAGCGCAACGAGATCGTGCTGGCCACCAAGGCCGCCGGTCCGAACGCGAACCAGACCTGGATCCGCGGCGGCCGCCACAACCTGGACCCGGCGAACATCCGCGCCGCACTCGACGCCAGCCTGCAGCGCCTGCAGACGGACCACGTCGATTTGTACCAGCTGCACTGGCCGAGCCGTAACGTGCCGATCTTCGGCGCCAACAGTTTCGAGCCGAAGAAGGAAAGGAACAGCGTCCCGATCGAGGACACGCTGGGCGCGCTGGACGACCTCGTCAAGGCCGGCAAGATCCGCCACGTGGGCGTGTCGAACGAGAGCCCGTGGGGCGTGTGCGAGTACGTCAAGCAGTCCGAGACGAAGGGCCTGCCCCGCATCGCCACCATCCAGAACCTGTACAACCTGACGGCGCGCGCCTTCGAGACGACGCTGCTGGACGAGGTGTGCTACCGCGAGGACGTGAGCCTGCTGGCCTACAGCCCCCTCGCCTTCGGCCAGCTCAGCGCCAAGTACGTCGACGACCCGCAGGCCGTCGGCCGCCTGACGATCTACCCGCCCACGTGGAGCCCGCGCTACCTGCGGCCGATGGTGGTGGAAGCGACGAGGGAGTATGCGGCACTGGCGCGCGCCAACGGCATGACGCCGGCACAGATGGCGCTCGCGTGGTGCTATTCGCGCTGGTTCGTGGCGTCGACGATCATCGGGGCGACCAATCTGGCGCAGCTGAAGGAAAACATCGATGCGGAGAGCATCGTGCTGTCCGACGACGTCGTGAAGGCGATCGATGGGATTCATGCACGGTACACGAATCCCGGCCAATAAACCCACCACCACGTCGCCCCTGCGCAGGCAGGGGCCCAAGTTGCGAGCAGCTCGCAGAAATCGGGCCCCTGCCGGCGCAGGGGCGACGTCGTTCTAGTCGACCGCTGCCGCCTGCAAGGCCTTCTCCACATCCGCCTTCGTGTACCCCTGCGCAAACCGCTCGATGAAATCGAAGGCATACGCGCGCAGATAGGCGCCGCGGCGCACCGCCAGCCGCGTCACGTTCGGCGCGAACAGGTGCGACGATTCGATCGCCCGCAGGCCCCGGTCGCGGCCATGGTCGAAGGCCATCGAGGCGACGATGCCCACACCCATCCCCAGCGACACGTACTGCTTGATCACGTCCGAATCCATGGCCGTCAGCACGATGTCCGGGCTCACGCCGGCCGCGGCGAAGGCGGCGTCGATGTGGCTGCGGCCCGTGAAGCCGACGTCGTAGGTGATGAGCGGATACTCGGCCAGGTCGGACAGTTTCAACGGCGTGTGCGCCAGCAGCGGATGGCCGTCCGGCACCACCACCACGTGGCTCCAGCGGTAGCACGGGAAGGACACGAGGTCCGGGAACGTCGACAGGCCCTCGGTCGCGATGCCGATGTCGGCGCGGCCGGACAGCACCCATTCGGCGATGTGTTCCGGGGCGCTCTGCTGCAGGGCGATGCGCACGCCCGGATACGCCGTACGGAAGGCCTGCACCACCTGCGGCAGCGCATAGCGCGCCTGCGTGTGGGTCACGGCCACGCGCAGCGTGCCGCTGTCCTGGCCCGCGTATTCCGTGCTGGCCTGTTGCAGATTCTCCGCTTCCACTAGCAGCCGTTCGATGATCTTCAGGATGCCCTTGCCCGGATCGGTGAGGCCCGTCAGGCGCTTGCCGTTGCGCTCGAAGATGACGACGCCCAGTTCGTCCTCCAGTTCGCGGATCTGGCGCGATACGCCGGGCTGCGACGTGAACAGCGCGTTCGCCACGTCGGTCAGGTTGAAGTTGCGGCGCGCGGCCTCGCGCACGGATCGCAGCTGCTGGAAATTCATGCCCCCTCCTCTTCGTCGACGAATACGTGCATGCGCTTGGGTCTCACCAGCAGCGTGTCGCCGTCCTTCAGCGACAGCTCGCGATAGCGCTCGTTCGGGATCACGGCCTCGATGATCTCGGCGGTGTCGGCGCGCTCGAGGTCGAGCTGGGCCAGCGGGCCGATCGCGTGGGCGCGGCGCAGCTTGACGGGCACGCCCTCGCCGCCGGCGACCCAGTGCTCGACGTCGAGGTCGTGCGGGCGCACGTAGGCGATGCCGGCGCCGTTCCTGACGCCGTCCTGCTGCGGCGTCCTGAACGTGGCGTCGCCGCTGGCCAGCACGCCGTCCTGCACGCGGCCGTGGAACAGGTTGACGTTGCCCAGGAAGCCGTACACGAACGGCGACGCGGGCTGGTTGTAGACCTGGTGCGGGGTGCCCAGCTGCTCGACGCGGCCCTTGTTCATCAGCACCACCTGGTCGGCCACCTCGAGCGCCTCTTCCTGGTCATGGGTCACGAAGATCGAGGTCACGTGCAGCTCGTCGTGCAGCTGGCGCAGCCAGCGCCGCAACTCCTTGCGCACCTTGGCGTCGAGCGCGCCGAACGGCTCGTCCAGCAGCAGCACTCGCGGCTCGACGGCCAGCGCGCGCGCCAGGGCGATGCGCTGGCGCTGGCCGCCCGAGAGCTGCGGCGGATAGCGGTCGGCGATCCAGTCGAGCTGCACCAGCTCCAGCAGCTTCCTGACCTTCTCGCGGATCTGCGCCTCGCTCGGGCGCTCGCGGCGCGGTTTCACGCGCAGGCCGAAGGCGACGTTCTCGAACACGGTCATGTGCTTGAACAGCGCGTAGTGCTGGAACACGAAGCCGACCTGGCGCTCGCGCACGTGGCGGTCCGAGGCGTCGTCGTTATCGAGCAGCACGCGGCCCGCGTCCGGGAATTCCAGGCCGGCGATGATGCGCAGCAGCGTGGTCTTGCCGCAGCCCGAAGGCCCCAACAGCGCGGTCAGCTCGCCGTCGGCGAACTGCAGCGAGACGTCGTCCAGGGCCGTGAACTGGCCGAACTGCTTGCGGATGTGTTGGACTTCGATCGTCATGCTCAATGCTCCGTGATGGTGTCTTTGGTCGACTGGTGCAGGCGCCACTCGATGAAGGTCTTGACCGCCAGCGTCACCAGCGCCAGCAGGGCCAGCAGCGACGCGATCGCGAAGGCGGCCGTGAAGTTGTATTCGTTGTAGAGGATCTCGACCTGCAGCGGCATCGTGTTGGTCTCGCCGCGGATGTGGCCGGACACGACCGACACGGCGCCGAATTCGCCCATCGCGCGGGCATTGCACAGGATCACGCCGTACAGCAGGCCCCACTTGATGTTGGGGAGCGTGACGCGGAAGAACGTCGACCAGCCGGACGCGCCCAGCACCAGCGCCGCCTCTTCCTCCTCGCTGCCCTGCGCCTGCATCAGCGGAATCAGTTCGCGCGCGACGAAGGGGAAGGTCACGAAGATCGTCGCCAGCACGATGCCGGGCACGGCGAACAGGATCTTGACGTCGTGGTCCATCAGCCACGGGCCGAACCAGCCCTGGGAGCCGAACAGCAGCACGTAGATCAGGCCCGCGATCACGGGCGAGACGGAGAACGGCAGGTCGATCAGCGTGATCAGGAGGCTCTTGCCGCGGAAGTCGAACTTGGCGATGGCCCAGGCGGCGGCGACGCCGAACACGAGGTTCAGCGGCACGGAAATGGCGGCCGCGATGAAGGTCAGCTTGATGGCCGCCAGCGCGTCCGGATCGAGCACGGCATCCTTGTAGGTGCTCCAGCCGTGCTTGAGCGCCTCGACGAACACGGAGACGAGCGGCACGAACAGGAACAGCGTGAGGAACAGCAGCGCGACGGCGATCAGGGCATAGCGTACCCAGCCTGGCTCCAGCGTATTGGTGGCGCGGCGCGGCGCCTGCGCGGCGGCGGCGTCCTTGACGGCGCGATCGAGAACGGCACTCATTTATTTTCCCGCACGCTTGCGCGTCCAGGCCTGCAACAGGTTGATGGCCAGCAGGAGGACGAAGGATGCGAGCAGCATCACCACGGCAATCGCGGTGGCGCCCGTATAGTCGTACTGCTCCAGCTTGGTGATGATGAACAGCGGCGTGATCTCGGAGACCATCGGCATGTTCCCGGCGATGAAGATGACGGACCCGTACTCGCCGGCGGCGCGCGCGAACGCGAGCGCGAAGCCGGTCAGCAGGGCCGGCACGATGCTCGGCAGGATCACGCGCACGAAGGTCTGCCACGGGCTCGCGCCCAGGCTGGCCGCTGCCTCCTCGAGCTCGCGCTCGGTGTCTTCCAGCACGGGCTGCACCGTGCGCACGACGAACGGCAGGCCGATGAAGGTCAGCGCGATGACGACGCCCAGCGGCGTGAACGCGACCTTGATGCCGACCTTTTCCAGGTACTGGCCGATCCAGCCGTTGGACGAGTACAGCGCCGTCAGCGTGATGCCGGCGACGGCCGTGGGCAGCGCGAACGGCAGGTCGACCAGCGCATCGACGAAGCGCTTGCCGGGAAAGGTGTAGCGCACCAGCACCCAGGCGACGATGCCGCCGAACACGACGTTGATGGCGGCGCCCAGCAGCGCGGCGCCGAAACTGAGGCGGTAGGACGCCATCACGCGCTCGGACGTGACGGCCGTCCAGAAGGCGTCCCAGCTCATCGTGAAGGTCTTGAGGAACAGCGCCGACAGCGGGATCAGCACCAGCAGCGCCAGGTAGAACAGCGTGAACCCGAGCGACAGGCCGAAGCCGGGGATGACCCGGTTCGCGCTGCTACGGGATTGCACAATAGTATTCATTAGTCCGCCTTTATTACAATTTCTTCTAATAGCGAGACATAATCGCATTGGGAACGCATATTGCAAACGAAGCAAAAATCATTTGCTTACAACCTGCATGTATTTGCAGAGCCAAAGAAAAAGGCGCCGCAGCGCCTTTGTTTCGCAGGGTGGGCACGCCGTGCCCACCGTCGCCTGCACACCGTCAGTGCAGGAGCTTGACCGCCACCCCGGCCAGCGTCACCGCCAGCAAGCCGCGCAGGAAGCGCTCCGGGACGGCCCTGGCGGCCCAGGAACCGATCGTGATGCCGGGCAGCGAGCCCACCAGCAGCGTCAGCAGCAGCATCCAGTCGATCGAGCCCAGCCACCAGTGCCCGACGGCCGCGATGGCCGTCAGCGGCACCGCATAGGCGATGTCGGTGCCGGCCACTTCGGCCGGTTGCAGGCTCGGGTACAGCATGACGAGCAGCGTGGCGCCGATCGCGCCGGCACCGATCGAGGACACCGTGACCAGCACGCCCAGCACGGCGCCCGCGGCGACGGTGGCGGCGGTCAGGCGCCGTCCCTGCAGCTGGCGCTGCGGATTGCGGTGGATCCAGGCCAGCATGCGGCCGCGCAGCAGGATGGCGACGACGGTCAGCAGCACGGAGACGGCGATCGAATAGCGGATGACCTGGCCGATGGCCGCGTCGAGCGGCCCGAAGCGGTGCAGCGCCAGCGTGGCCAGCAGCGCGGCCGGCAAGGCGCCCGCGCACAGGCGGCCGACGATATGCCATTGCACGGTGCCGCGCACGCGGTGGGTGATGGTGCCGGCGCTCTTGGTGATGGAGGCGAAGGCAAGGTCGGTGCCGACGGCGACCGACGGGTTGACGCCGAACAGCAGCGTCAACAGCGGCGTCATCAGCGAGCCGCCGCCGACGCCCGTCATGCCGACGAGGAGGCCGACGGCGAATCCGGACAGAATGTATGTAATGGACATGGGCTTACCCTCAGGACGGCCAAGGGTAAGGCACCTCATCCGCAGGGCAAAGGACAGCTTCCTTATTTGCTTATGCGGAGAATGTGAGCAGGGGAAAGAGATGGTGGGCATGTGATGCCCACCCTACGCCACAAGACCGATTACTTGTTCGGCTGCGGCGTCAAGCGCAGGTAGGGCTTGGGCGCGTTGAAGCCCTTCGGGTACTTCTGCTTGAGCTGCTCCGGATCCTGCACGGTCAGCGGGATGATGACGTCGTCGCCATCCTTCCAGTTGCCCGGCGTCGCGACGGTGTAGCCGTCGGTCAGCTGCAGGGCGTCGATGACGCGCAGCACTTCGTCGAAGTTGCGGCCCGTGCTCATCGGGTAGGTGATCATCAGGCGCACCTTCTTGGCCGGGTCGATCACGAACAGCGAGCGCACGGTGGCGGTGGCCGACTGGTTCGGGTGGATCATGTCGTACAGTTCGGAGACGCTCTTGTCGGCGTCGGCGATGATCGGGAAGCCGACCACGGTCTGCTGGGTCTCCTCGATGTCCTTGATCCATTCGCTGTGCTTGTCGGCCGGGTCGACGGACAGCGCGATCGCCTTGACGTTGCGCTTGTCGAATTCCGGTTTCAGCTTGGCCGTCAGGCCCAGTTCCGTGGTGCAGACCGGCGTGAAGTCGGCCGGGTGCGAGAACAGCACCACCCAGGAGTCGCCCGCCCAGTCGTAGAAGCGGAGCTTGCCGATGGTGGAATCCTGTTCGAAGTCCGGTGCGGTGTCGCCAAGGCGTAAGGTCATTGTCTTCTCCTTCTGTGGAGGTTAAAGGAAGCGGTTGTACAGCACGACGGCCCAGGTGGCGAGCGCGATCAGGATGGCCAGGGCGACGGCGGCGCTGCCCAGGTCCTTGGCCGCCTTCGACAGCGGATGGCGTTCCAGCGACACCCGGTCGACCACGGCCTCGATCGAGGCATTGATCAGTTCCACCAGCAGCACCAGGGCCAGCACGGCGATCAGCGCCAGCTTCTGGAAGGCGGAGATCTTCAGCAGCAGCGCCACGATCGCGGCCGGCACGGCGACCATCAATTCCTGGCGAAACGCATGTTCATGTTGCCAGGCTGCCTTGAAGCCATCGAAGGAATAACGCATGGCCGAAAAAATCCGCTTCAGGCCGCCTTTGCTCTTGAACTCGCTGCTCGGTGATTCCATGGTGCTCGCAATGCTGTACAGGACCGCCATTATGCCCACATAGCTTGACAGCTGCGCAACATGAATCTGGGTTGACGACCACTTTTTTTCACATTATGGTATAAACTGAAGAAATATACCGCACCGCACCAACCACATCATGAAACTGGAAACCCCCGAACCGGCCAAGACGTCGATCCAGGTCATCGAGCGCATGGTGGCCCTGCTCGACGTCCTGGCCAGCTATCCCGATCCGGTCAGCTTGAAGGAATTGTCGCGAGTATCCGGCCTGCATCCGTCGACGGCGCACCGGATCCTCAACGACATGGTGGTGACGCGCTTCGTCGACCGCGTCGAGCCAGGCACCTACCGGCTGGGCATGCGCCTGCTCGAACTGGGCAACGTGGTCAAGAGCCGGCTGTCAGTGCGCGAGGCGGCGCTCGACCTGATGCGCCTGCTGCACAACAAGACGCGCCAGACGGTCAACCTGTCGGTGCGCCAGGGCGACGAGATCGTGTACATCGACCGCGCCTTTTCCGAACGCTCCGGCATGCAGGTGGTGCGCGCCATCGGCGGACGCGGGCCGCTGCACCTGACCTCGACGGGCAAGCTGTTCCTGTCGATCGACGAACCGAAGACGATCCGCGCCTACGCCACCCGCACGGGGCTGGCCGGCCACAACAAGAATTCGATCACGGACCTGGCGCGCCTGGAGCGCGAGCTGTCGCTGGTGCGCGCGCGCGGCTATGCGCGCGACAACGAGGAACTGGAACTGGGCGTGCGCTGCATGGCGGCCGGCATCTACGACGATGGCGGCAAGCTGGTCGCGGGCCTGTCGATCTCGGCGCCGGCGGACCGCCTGCAGGAAGAATGGCTGGACGACCTGGTCAGCACCGCCACGCAGATCTCGGCGACGCTGGGGCACCGGACGACGCCGGCGGTGTAACGTCGGTAGGGGTCAGAGTCCGGTGTTGACGGTTGGACTCTGACCCCGGTGTTCCGCCCGCGCCTCCGCTCCCGCCCGCGTCCTTATTGAACGATCGACGGCGCCGTCGCCGCCGCCGACACGGTGACGGGCACGCCCGCCGCCGCCGCCGCCGGGATGGTCGCCGGCTTCAGCGCTTCCAGCCACTTGCGCATCCGTCCCGCGTCCGCCGTCCGCGACTGCTTGCCCTTCGAATCGAGGAACACCATGATCACGTTGCGGCCCTGGATCATGGCCTGCATCACGAGGCAGCGCCCCGCTTCATTGATGAAACCCGTCTTCTGCAAGCCGATATTCCAGTCCGGCAAGCCCACCAGGTAATTGGTGGTGTGGAAGTTCATGGCCCGGCCGCTGCCTTCGACGACATAGCTCGGGTCGGTCGAGTACTGGCGCAGCAGCGGCTCCTGGTGCGCCACCATCGCCAGCTTGGCCAGGTCGCGTGCGCTCGACACGTTCTGGCTCGACAGGCCGCTCGAATCCACGTAATGGGTATCGTTCATGCCCAGTTCCGCCGCCTTCGCGTTCATCGCCGCCACGAAGGCTGCGATGCCGCCCGGATAGTTACGCCCCAGCGCCGCGGCCGCCCGGTTCTCCGAGCTCATCAGGGCGATATGGAGCAGGTTGCCACGCGTCATGCGCGTCCCGACGGGCACGCGCGAGCTGCTGAATTTCAGCTTGTCGACGTCGGCCTCGGTGATGGTGATGACTTCGTCCAGGTTCTGGCCGGACTGCACGACGATCAGGCCCGTCATCAGCTTGGTGATCGAGGCGATCGGCAGCGCTACGGAGGAATTTTTTTCGAACAGCACTTCCGAGCTGTTCTGGTCGATGACGTAGGCGACGCTGGAGCGCAGGTCGAGCGGATCGCGGGTACGGTTCAGCCCGGCCATGTCGCCGGCGGTCAGGATGGCGGCGACGGGCGCGGCATAGGCGATCTTGCGCTTGCCGCGCACCATGGCGATGCGGCGCGCCATCTGCTTGCGATTATCCGCAGCAATGATCCGCGCCATCTCCGTACGCTTGGCCGGCTTCGCCTTCACCCGTTTGGTGGCCGTGGCCTTGGCCTTCGCCTTGGTCGCCGCGGCAGCGGGCTCGAGCATGAAACACAGGGAAATAAGGGTAGCCAATGCGAGCTTGAGCATCTTCGAAATCCTTGAACGCGACGGATGAGCACCGCGACGAGCGCATCACGGTGCGGTGCTGCGAAAGACGGGCATAACACGCAGAATGTAACACTTGCGCGACCGTTTTACTACCACGCAAAATTTACTGCGTTGTAGAAATAGCTTGAAGTTTCAACAGCTTGCAGGTCAACACCTTGTCGTCCAAGTATAACGTCAAGTACTCGGCCATGAGAAAAGTGTGGGTGGTAGAACCGCCGCGTTCATGCACCAAAGTTTATTTTCACCAATTTGCGCTGTTTCCAACCGCCTCTGCCCTTGCCGAAGCGTCACCGGCAACGTATCCGCTCACATCCTCGAACGTGCTCCGGATCCGGCATCAGCTTGTCAGGTTGGCGATGTAAATGCCCTTTATCAATCACCCTGCCATATTCCTCCTTTATGTTATCGAAAAGTCAAACACAAGAATGTTGAAGCGTTTCGCACCGAAGATAACGCTTCCTGCCTGCCCAGACACAATGAGGCGGCGATCATGCACAGGTACTTCAACAAGGCCGACATTCACACAGGCTTACGTATGATTATTTTTTCTACCGCATTTGTATCTGGCCAGCAGTTTGTCAGGACGAGCGTGTGCGTCGTCGGCGCCGGTGCGGCAGGAATCACGATTGCTTGCGAACTCGACGGTACTGGCATCGATGTCCTGCTGCTCGAAGCCGGCGGCTTCGGCCAGGACCCGCAGGTCCAGGACGATTACGCCGGCGAAGCCACGCTGCCCCATCCGGATACGGCCACCTTTCGCCGCACCGGATTCGGCGGCACGACGAAGATCTGGGGTGGCCGTTGCGTTCCACTCGACCCGATCGATTTCGCGCCCCGGCAGCATATTCCCGGAAGCGGCTGGCCGATCGCTTACGACGAGGTGGCGAAATATTATCCAAAAGCCATGATGTACTGTGACGCGGGCCTGGCGGATTTTTCTGTCGACGGGTCGCTCCGTGCGGCGTCGCCGACGATTGACGGACTGGAATCGGATGCGACGATGGTTGTCGATCGTGTCGAACGTTACAGCCTGCCGACGGATTTTGGAAAGCGTTATCGCGCACGTCTGGCGCGCTCCGCCAATGTCACGGTGCTGCTGTTCGCGCGCTGTATCCGGTTGGTGCGCGATGCCTGCAACGGGCGCATCGCGCAATTGATCCTGGTCGATCGCGCCGGCCGCAGGGTGTGCGTCAACGCCGACACGTTCGTCCTGGCCGGCGGCGGCCTCGAAGTGACACGCTTGTTGCTGGATTCCGACCTGTCCGGTCCGGGCCTCGGCAACCGGCACGACCAGCTGGGACGCTATTACGCTTGCCATGTCGAGAGCATCGGCGCCCGTCTCGTCCCCGGTCCCCGCAAGCCGCCCTTTGCATTCGAAAAGACGCTCGATGGCGTGTACGCCCGGCGCAAGCTGCAGTTCTCGGAGGCGGCGCAACACCGGCATCGTCTGCTGAACAGTGCGTTCCGGCTGCACTTTCCTCCCTATGCCGACGCCCGGCACGGCAGTGCCGTGATGTCGACGATCTACATTGCCAAGGCCGCGCTGGCCGCCGAGCATGCCAGGATCCTGCACCAAGGGGTGATGGATGGCGTCGTGTCGCCGCGGCGCGCTCATCTCAGGAATATCACATCCGGCTTGCCGCAGGTCGCGGGGTTCGGCATGCAATGGCTCTTCCTCAGAAAGTTCGCCCGGCGAAAGCTGCCTTATACGCTCGTGCCGAATGCCGACGGCAGCTATCCGCTCGAATTCAACTGCGAGCAGACGCCGCTCGCATCGAGCCGGATCTCCTTGCTGCGAGCGCGTGACCGGCACGGCATGCGCCGGCTCCACGTCGACTGGCGTTTCGGGCGCGAGGACGTCGAGGCAGCCCGCCGCGGCTTCATCGTGCTGCGCGATGCCCTGCAGCGGTCGTCCAGCTGCCGGCTCGAATTCGATGAATCGCGCCTCGATGCCCTGCTGGACAACGCGAAACCGCTCGGCGGCCACCATATGGGCACGGCCCGCATGGCCGCGAGCCCCAGGGAGGGTGTCGTGGACGGCAACTGCGCCCTGTTCGAGCTTCCCAATCTCTATATCGCCAGCGCGGCCGTCTTCCCCACCGTGGGACATGCCAACCCGACGCTGACGATCGTCGCGCTTGCGATCAGGCTGGCCGCGCACTTGCGCGCCTCGGCCGGACGTTCCCCTTGAGCGCGGGGACCGGACCTGCTGCCGGCATGTCGACTAGTCGAGAAAACGGACGAACGAGGTCAACGGTTCGCGTTCCGTCACCAGCGTGTTCTCGATCTTGTCCGGGTCCGCATGGCCCAGCGCCATGCCGCACACCACCATCTCGTTGGGTGGAAGCCCGAGCTCGCTGGCGATGATGCGGTGGAATTGCGTGAACGCGGCTTGCGGGCAGGTATCGAGTCCCCTGCCCCGCGCCGCGATCATGATGTTCTGCAGGAACATGCCGTAGTCGAGCCAGGAGCCCTGCTGCATCACGCGGTCGATCGTGAAGATCAGGCCGACGGGCGCATCGAAGAAGCGGTAGTTGCGGCCGTGCTGGGCCGCCATGCCGGCCTTGTCCTCGCGCTTCAAGCCCAGCAGCGCATACAGGTCCCAGCCGACCTTGCGGCGGCGCTCGATGAAGGGCGACACCCATTCGCGCGGATAGTAGTGGTATTCCTCCGTATGCTGGCGCGCGGTCTCGGGATCCGCGTAGGCGGCCAGGATCGCCGCGCTCAGGCGCTCCTTGGCCGCGCCCGTCAGCACGTGCACCCGCCAGGGCTGGGTGTTGGTGCCGGAAGGCGCCCGCGCCGCCACTTCCAGGATGGCTTCGATGTCGGCGCGCGCCACGGGCGTGGGCAGGAAGGCGCGGATCGAGCGGCGCGAGGTGATGGCGGCGTCGACGGCGCGCTGGGTATCGGTGTCGGTCGTGCTGGCGCTCATGCATTTCCTTTCATGATGCGGTTCCTTTCATGGTGCAGGTCCTTTCATTTCTTCACGACGCAGGCGACGCCCAGCACGGCGATGGCCATGCCGGCCAGGCCGAGCGGGCTCAAGCTTTCGCCGAAGACCAGCCACGCCATCACGGCCGTGGTCGGCGGGGTCAGGTACAGCAAGCTCGTCACCCGGGTCGCGTCGTTGCGGCGGATGAGGGTAAACAACAGGAAGATGGCGCCGATCGACAGCGCCAGGATCGACCACAGCAGCGCGCCGACGAATTGCGGCGTCCAGGCGACGTGCGCGAGGCTGGGCGTGAACCCTTCCAGCAGGACGGCCAGCGGCAGCAACGCCAGCGCGCTGGCCGAGAACTGGATCACGGTGCCGGTGCGCAGGTCGAAGCCGGGGCAAAAGCGTTTCTGGATCATCGTGCCGGACGTGATCGACAGCAGGGCCAGCACGCACAGGCCGATCGCCAGCGGCGACAGGCCGGACAGGCTGATCCTGGCGGCCACGACGAGCCCGACGCCGGCCAGGCCCAGCAGCAGGCCCAGCCACTGGCGCGGCGTCACCCGCTCGCCGATCAGGGGCGCGGCGAAGGCGGTCAGGATCGGCTGCATGCCGACGATCAGCGCCGACAGCCCGGCCGGCATGCCGATCTTGATCGCACTCCAGACGCCGCCCAGGTAGCCGGCTTGCAGCAGCAGCCCGGACAGCGCTACCCAGCCGACCGTCGCGCGCGGCCAGGGCGCGCGCATCAGCAGCGCCAGCGGCAGCAGGATCGCCACGGCGCCCAGGCAGCGGATGATCACGAAGCTCAGCGGCGGCGCGTACGGCAAGCCGTACTTGGCGGCGATGAAGCCGGTACTCCACAGGAACACGAAGAACAGCGGCACGGGCGCCAGCCAGCCGGGCGGCGCCGTGCCGGCATGCGCGACGGCTGGCGCACCCGATGGCGCGGCAGCGGCGGGACTGGAAGCGTCGGACATGGGCGCGGGCGGCTGCAGCCGCATCGAATGAATATGGGAAAGACAAGTCTAGCATGCTGTCTCGTTACGTGGACGGCGGGTCCGCACGCTCGACAGTGTTGTATCGGCGCCAACAAAAATCCCGAAAATGCTTGTTTTAATTGATATTGCGCAAAGAAACGCCGTCGTGTTGTGCGCCGCATCAAAACAGCTTGACGCATAATCGAAAAGCAGCAAAAATGATTCATGCTGCGGCGCACAATCCGCGCCCGGATGAACAACTGCTGCACCGGTCCAGAGCAACATGTCCGAAGTCCGAGGGCTTTCCTGCATCACGGCCCCTATAAAATCCATTACTGGAGAACTTTATGTTTGCATTCCCTGAACAGTTTTCGAACGCGACCAAAGCCAACCTCGAAGCCCAGTTTGCCATGCTGTCGACGCTGACGTCCAAGACGTTCGAAGGCGTGGAAAAGCTGGTCGACCTGAACATCGCTACCGCCAAGGCCGCAATCGAAGACTCGTCGGCGACCACCCGCCAGCTGCTGGGCGCCAAGGATCCCCAGGAGTTCTTCGCCCTGTCCGCATCGCAAGCCCAGCCGAACGCCGAGAAAGCCTTGTCCTACGGCCGCCAGCTGGCATCGATCGCCACCGACACCGGCGCCGAATTCTCGAAAGCCGCGGAAAGCCAGATCGCCGAAGTCAACCGCAAGGTGATTTCGCTGGTCGACGAAGTGACCAAGAACGCCCCGGCCGGTTCCGAAACCTATGTGTCGGCCTTCAAGACCGCCATCACCAACGCCAACGCCGGCTACGAGCAGTTCAGCAAGACCACCAAGCAGGCCGTCGAGGCGATGGAATCGAACCTGAACTCGGTGATGTCGCAGTACACCCAGGCCGCCAACCGCGCTGCCAACACCGCAGCCGCCGCCTGATCGCCGGACCCTGCCCCGGCAGGGAATGCAAAACGGCCCGGATCGCTCACGCGGTCCGGGCCGTTTGTTTTGTTGCCGTTAGGATTTTGAAACAGAGCTTGTTCGCCCAGCTCATTCCCCCAAATACGCAGCCTGCACGCGCGGGTCGTGCAGCAGGTCCTGGGCATTGCCGCTCATCGTGATCGCACCCGACTCCATCACATAGGCGCGATGCGCCGCCTGCAGCGCCAGCCGGGCGTTCTGCTCGACGAGCAGGATCGTGATGCCCTGGCCGGAGACGTCGCGGATCACCTCGAAGATCTTTTCCACCATGATCGGCGCCAGGCCCATCGACGGCTCGTCCAGCAGCAGCAGCGTCGGATGGCACATCAGCGCGCGCGCCATCGCCAGCATCTGCTGCTCGCCACCGGACAGCGTGCCCGCCAGCTGGCCGGAGCGCTCCTTCAGGCGCGGGAACACGGCATACCACTTCTCGATGTCGGCCTCGATGCCGGCCTTGTCGTCGCGCGTGTAGGCACCCATCAGCAGATTCTCGTGGATGGTCATGCGCGTGAACACGCCGCGGCCTTCCGGCACCATCGCCAGCTTCTGCTGCACCAGCTTGAAGGACTTGGCGCTGGCGAGCGGCTGGCCCTGGTAGGTGATGCTGCCTTCGACCTTGCTGGACGGCAGCGTGCCCGTGATGGCCTTCAGCGTCGTCGTCTTGCCGGCGCCGTTGGCGCCGATCAGCGTGACGAGTTCGCCGCGGTCGACGCGCAGGTCGATGCCCTTGACGGCCTTGATGCCGCCATAGGCCACCTTCAGGCCGGCCACGTTCAGGATGTTTTCGCTCATCAATGCGCTCCTCCGAGATAGGCGTCGATGACGGCCTGGTTCTTCTGGATCTCGGCCGGCAGCCCTTCCGCGATCAGCTTGCCGTACTCCAGCACCGAGATGCGGTCGCACAAGCCCATCATGAGTTTCACGTCGTGCTCGATCAGGAGGATCGTGATGCCGGCCTGCTGGATCTTCACCAGCAGCTCGCGCAGCAGCAGTTTTTCGGTCGCGTTCATGCCGGCCGCCGGCTCGTCCAGCGCCAGCAGGCGCGGATCGGTGGCCAGCGCGCGCGCGATCTCCAGGCGGCGCTGGTCGCCGTAGGACAGGAAGCGCGCCGTGCGGTTGGCGAACTGGCCGATGCCGACGAAGTCCAGCAATTCCTGGGCCCGTGCGCGGATCGCCGCTTCTTCCGCGCGCGCGGCCTGGTGGCGGAAGATGGCGCCGAACACGCCCTGGCGCGTGCGCACGTGGCGGCCGACCATGACGTTTTCCAGCGCCGTCATTTCGCCGAACAGGCGGATGTTCTGGAAGGTCCGCGCGATGCCCGCCTTGGCGACCGCATGCGGGGCCGACGGCGAATAGGCCTTGCCGTCCAGTTCGAAGGTGCCCGTGTCCGGCTGGTACAGGCCCGTGATCACGTTGAAGAACGTGGTCTTGCCGGCGCCATTGGGGCCGATGAGGCCATAGATCTGGCCTTTTTCGATGCGGATCCGGACGTCGGTCAGCGCCTGCAGGCCGCCGAAGCGCTTGTTGACGCCGGCAATGTTCAGAAGGACGTCGCTCATGCCCGCTTGCCCTCGTTGTCGTCTTCCTCGTCCATGGCCGTGGCGGCGGTCGGACGGTCTTCCTTGATCGGCGACGGCCACAGGCCGGCCGGACGGTACAGCATGATCAGGACCATGGCCAGGCCGTACAGCAGCTGGCGCAGCACCTCGGCCTCGATCACGACCTTGCCGAACAGCGTCTGCTGGGCCGGCTCGACGACGTGGCGCAGCACTTCCGGCAGCGCCGCCAGCAGCATGCCGCCCAGCACCACGCCCGGGATGTGGCCGATGCCGCCCAGCACCACCATCGCCAGCACGGAAATCGATTCCGTCAGCGAGAACGATTCCGGCGACACGAAGCCCTGGAAGGACGCGAACATGGCGCCGGCCACGCCGCCGAACGAGGCGCCCATCGAGAATGCCAGCAGTTTCACGTTGCGGGTATTGATGCCCATCGCCTTGGCGGCGATCTCGTCCTCGCGGATCGCGACCCAGGCGCGGCCCAGGCGCGAGTGCTGCAGGCGGCTGGTCATGAAGATCGTCGCGATGCACAGCAGCAGGAACAGGAAGTAATAGGCGTTCACGGACGGCATGCCGAACCCGCCGATGAACACGGTGGCGCGCGATCCCGGCTCGCCGGCCAGCGACAGGCCGAACACGCGGATCGGGTCGATCAGGTTGATGCCTTGCGGGCCGTTGGTGAAATTGATCGGATCGTTCAGGTTGTTCATGAAGATCCGAATGATCTCGCCGAAGCCCAGCGTCACGATGGCCAGGTAGTCGCCGCGCAGCTTCAGCGTCGGGGCGCCCAGCAGCGCGCCGAACAGTGCCGCGACGAGGCCCGCCAGCGGCACGATCGCCCACACGGACAGGTGGATGCCCTCGGTGCGCACGCTTTCGCCGAAGGTGGCGACGATCGCGTCCTGCAGTTCCGGGTGGTAGTTGATCAGGGACTCCAGCAGCGCCGCGAACTGCGGCGAGGCCAGCAAGCCCGTCAGGTAGGCGCCGACGGCGAAGAAGGCGATGTAGCCCAGGTCGAGCAGGCCGGCGAAGCCGACCACGATGTTCAGGCCCAGCGCCAGCATGATGTACAGCAGCGCGATGTCGACGATGCGCACCCAGGAATTGCCGAACTGGGCGGCGATGAAGGGGAAGACCAGCATCAGCGCCAGCACGACGGCCATGCTGGTGTAGGCCTGGCGCGGCTTGTGGACCGTGTCGAAGGTGAGGAGTGCCATGGCGTCCTCCTGTTACGCGCGGTCCGCCACGCGCTCGCCCATGATGCCCGACGGGCGCACGGTCAGCACGAGGATCAGCACGATGAAGGCGAAGATGTCCTGGTAGTGGCTGCCCAGGAAGCCGCCCGTCAGGTCGCCGATATAGCCGGCGCCCAGGCTTTCGATGATGCCCAGCACGATGCCACCGATCATGGCGCCATAGATATTGCCGATACCGCCCAGCACGGCAGCGCAGAACGCCTTCATGCCCGGCAGCGTGCCCATCGCGAACTGGATCGACGCGTAGTTGGCGCCCCACATGACGCCGGCGACGGCCGCCAGCGCGGCGCCGATGGCGAAGGTGGCGACGATCACGCGGTTCGAGTCCACGCCCATCAGGCCCGCCACGCGCGGGTTCTCGGCGACGGCGCGCATGGCGCGGCCCATCTTCGTCTTCTCGACCAGGAACACCAGCCCCAGCATGGCGGCGGCGGCCAGCACCAGCAGCAGCACCTGGGTCTGCGAGATGACGGCGCCGCCGACCATGACGGGGTCCGACGACAGCAGTTGCGGGAACGGCAGCGGGCTGCGGCCCCAGATCATCATCGCGAAGGTCTGCAGCAGGATCGACACGCCGATCGCCGTGATCAGGGGCGCCAGGCGCGGCGCATTGCGCAGGCGGCGGTAGGCGATCCGTTCGATCAGCACGTTGACGAGCATCGTGACGGGGATCGCGCCCACGATGGCGACGGCCAGCTGCACGCCGCCGGGCAGGCCGGGGAACACGCCATCGAGCACCTTGAGGATCGACAGGCCGACCATGGCGCCGATCATGAGGACGTCGCCATGGGCGAAGTTAATCAGGTTCAGCACGCCATACACCATCGTGTAGCCGAGCGCGATCAGCGCATACATGCTGCCCAGCACCAGTCCATTGAGGATCTGTTGGACAAAGGTTTCCATGCCGTCGTTTCTTCCTTTCGTAACAAAAACGGCACCCGGGATGCGAGTGCCGCTCTGTGGGCTGGTCCTGATGCCGCTGTTATGCAAGCAACATCATTCCAAACGCCATCATCATAACGATGTTTTTGGAAAACGAATATCGGAAAATGGGGGGGGCGGGGCGAATATTATTCTAATCAGGAAATTCGCTAAACAACGAGTGCACCGGAGTGTGGCAGGGCCGAAGCGCTCGCCCCATAGAAAGGCGAAGATGCACCACAACTACGTCGTCCCCGCGCAGGCGGGGACCCAATTTGCTCGCGCAGCCGCAACGCACGCTGAAATTGGGTCCCCGCCTGCGCGGGGAGTCGTTCTCGGCAATGCCGAGAACGACGAAAGCGTCAAGCCGCGGCCTTCCCGCCGTCCAGCCCCTTCGGCAGCGGGAAGGTGACGTTCTCTTCCACGCCCTCGAGCGCGCGCACATTGGCCGCGCCCAGTTCCTTCAGGCGGTCGATGACGGCCTGCACCAGCACTTCCGGTGCGGAGGCGCCGGCCGTCACGCCGATGCGGCGCTTGCCCGCGATCCAGGCCGGATCGATGGCGGTGGCGTTGTCGACCATGTAGGCCGGCGTGCCCATCTTGTCCGCCACTTCGCGCAGGCGGTTCGAGTTCGAGCTGTTGGGGCTGCCGACGACGATCACCACCTCGACCTGCGGCGCCATGAACTTGACGGCCTGCTGGCGGTTGGTGGTGGCGTAGCAGATATCGCCCTTCTTGGGCTCGATGATCTCGGGGAAGCGCTTCTTGAGCGCGGCGATGATCTCCGCCGTGTCGTCGACCGACAGCGTCGTCTGCGACACGTAGGCCAGCAGCGCCGGATTGGCGACCTGCAGGTTTTCCACGTCCTCGACCGTCTCGACCAGGTGCATGCCCTCTTCCGCCTGGCCCATCGTGCCCTCGACTTCGGGGTGGCCCGCGTGGCCGATCATGATGATCTCGGCGCCCTGCTTGCGCATCTTGCCCACTTCCACGTGGACCTTGGTCACCAGCGGGCAGGTGGCGTCGTACACCTTCAGGCCGCGCGATTCGGCTTCGTCGCGCACTGCCTTCGACACGCCGTGGGCCGAGAACACCAGGGTGTTGCCGGGCGGGACGTCGTCGAGGTCTTCGATGAAGATGGCGCCCTTGGCGCGCAGATCGTTCACGACATAGGCGTTGTGGACGATCTCGTGGCGCACGTAGATCGGCGCGCCGAACTGCTGCAGGGCGCGCTCGACGATCTCGATGGCGCGGTCGACGCCGGCGCAGAAGCCGCGCGGCTGGGCTAACAGGATCTCGTTTTCCATGTGGTCTTTAGAGTACGGAAATCAATTGCACTTCGAACCGCAGCGGCTGGCCGGCCAGCGGGTGGTTGAAGTCGAACAGGGCGGCATCCTCGCGCAGTTCGCGCAGCACGCCGGCAAAGCGGCCGCCGCCCGGCGCGGCGAAATCGACCAGGTCGCCGACCTGGTAATCGGCGTCCGGCACGGAATTCTCGTCCAGCGTCTTCTTCGACACCAGCTGGACCAGCTCGGGGTTGCGCGGGCCGAAGCCCTCTTCCGGGCCCAGCTCGAAGGTCTGGTGCGTGCCTTCCGGCATGCCCAGCAGGCGCTGCTCCAGGAACGGCGCCAGCTGGCCCTGGCCCAGCATCAGCGTGGCCGGCGTGCTGCCGAAGGTGGTGACGATGTCGGTGCCGTCGAGGGTGGCCAGGCGGTAGTGCAGGGTCAGGTAGGCCGATTCGGTGACGACGGGAACGTTGGAGGTGTCGGACATGGTGAAGGTAGGCGGTTTGGCGTGCAAACCGCTATTGTAAGCCAGAAGCAGCCTTTCCCGCCGCGTTCGGGGGCATTCCAGCCACACGCCCTTGCACGTTTTTTCGGCAGCCGTTCGGTAATGTACCTTCCTCAAGCCGCTTCCCGTTCCTGCCCGCCCCGTGCGAAACGCGCCGGCGACACGCCCACGTGGCGCAGGAAGGCGGCGCCGAAGGTGCTGGCCGAGCTGTAGCCGACCCGCTCCGCCACCCGGGCGACGGACAGGCCGTCCTCGCGCAGCAGGCGCTGGGCCAGCGCCATGCGCCACAGCAGCAGGTAATCCATGGGCGTCGCGCCGACCGTCCTGCTGAAGCGCTCGAAAAAGGCCGAGCGCGACATCGCCGCCGCCTGCGCCAGCTGCTCGACGGTCCAGGCACGCGCCGGATCGGCGTGCAGGCAGCGCAACGCGGCGGCCAGGCGCGGATCGGCCAGGCCGCGCGCCAGGCCCGGCGACGAGGCCCGGCACGTATCCTGGCAGGCGGACAGGCGCAGCGCCTCGATCAGCACCACCTCCAGCAGGCGCGCCAGCACCACCTCGCGCGCCGGCCTGCCGGCCCGCGACTCGTCGTTGATCAGTTGCACCAGCGTGGCCAGGCGCGGCTCGCCGCGCACCAGCAGCCAGCGCGGCATCAGGGACACCAGCAGCGCCGCATCGGGCGATTCGAAGGTGCAATGACCGATCAGCATGCGCGCGGCGAGGGGCCCGTCCGCGTCGCCCACGTGCACGCCGCCCGGCACCATCGTCACGGGCGAAGAGGTGGCGTCGCGGTCGGCCACCCGCGGATTGCCGACATTGGCCGTCGCGAAGCCGTGCGCGGCCGGGATCAGCACGAAGTCGCCCGAGCGCAGGGTGATCGTGTCCTGGCCGTCGATGGCGAGATCGCAACTGCCGTCCAGCACGGCGCAATAGAAGGGCTGGCCGGATTCCGTGCGTCGCACCAGCCAGGGGGCCGCACAAGAAACCACTTTGGTGGTGGCGGCACGGGGCTGCAGCAGGGAGACGACTTCGGCCAACGGGTCGGCGGCAGGGGGAACGAAGGGCTCGGTCATGGCGGACGCTCGCGACAGAATAGAGGACTTCCAAGTGTAGCAAGTCCAGGAGCGCAGCGCTATCGTGTCGGTTCCACATCACCAACACAAGGAAATGCCATGCACACCGTCATGATCACCGGCTGCTCGTCCGGCTTCGGCCTCGATACCGCCAAGCTGTTCCTCGAACGCGGCTGGCGCGTCGTCGCCACGATGCGCACGCCCGACCCGGACGCCCTGCCCCGTTCCGCGCACCTGCAGATCGTCGCGCTCGACGTCACGGATGCCGCCAGCATCCAGGCCGCCCTCGACGCGGCCGGCCCCATCGACGCACTGGTCAACAATGCCGGCATCGGCGTGCTGGCGGCGCTCGAAGGCACGCCGGTCGCCACGGCGCGCGAGGTGTTCGAGACGAACACCATCGGCACCATCGCGATGACGCAGGCCGTGCTGCCGCAGTTCCGCGCCCGCCGCGCCGGCACCATCGTCAACGTCACCTCGAGCGTCACGTTCAAGCCACTGCCGTTGCTGTCGGTCTATACGGGCAGCAAGGCGGCCGTGAACGCGTTCACGGAATCGCTGGCGCTGGAGCTGGAACCGTTCGGCATCCGTACCCGCCTCGTGCTGCCGGGCCGCGCGCCCACCACCCGCTTCGGCGAGAACGCCCGTTCTCGCATGGGTAGCGCCTTCCCCGAGCCGTATGCGGAGTTCGCCCAGGGCGTGTTCGCCGGTCTGCAGGACATGTCGACGCCGACGACGGCATCGCAGGACGTGGCCGAAGCCGTCTGGCGCGCCGTCACCGACCCGGCGGCGCCGATGCGCATCCCGGCGGGCGCGGATGCGGTGGCGCTGGCAAACGGGGCCTGAGCGAGCGCGGCATGCTATCGTTGCCGCATGTCCCACCGTGAATTCGCGCCGCCCGCGGCCTTGCGGGAATCCGTGCGCTGCTTCTGGCACGAGCGGCGCGACGGCCCGGCACGCGTCGACGTGCTGCCCGACGGCTATGCCGAGATCGTGTTCCTTGCGGGCGGTCCCTGCCGCATGGAGGATGGCCGCCTCCTGCCATCCCCCTTCGTCATGGCGCTGCTCGACGGCCCCGTTGCCTTGCGCACGGACGGCCCGCTCGACATCCTCGGCATCCGCTGCTTTCCCTGGACCGTGTACGAACTGCTCGGCCTGCCCGCCGGCCGGGGTCCCGTCGACCTGGGGCATCACCCGATCGCCGCCCTGCAGCCGCTCGTGGCCGCCAGCCTGCGCGCGGGCCGGGCAGACGATGCCGTCGACGCGCTCGCCCGGCACCTGCTGGCGCAACGGGTCGGCGTCGATCGCCTGCTGGCGCGCGCGGGCGGCGCCATGCGCGATGCCGGCGGCACGCTGCCCGTCGGCCGGGTCGCGGCGGCGGCCCATGCGACGGTGCGCACGCTGGAACGCAGGTTCAAGCGCGCCTCCGGGCGCACGGTGAAGGACGTGTCGAGCCTGGTGCGCTTCGAACAGGTGCGCAACCGCCTGTGGATCGATCCGGATGCCGACCTGGCCGGCCTGGCGCAGGAATACGGTTATGCGGACCAGCCGCACCTGAGCCGGGAATTCAAGCGCTACAGCGGGACGACACCGGCGGCGTTCGCGCAGCGGCGCCGCGCAGAAAACAAGTCCTGATCAACCAACCCGTCGCCCCTGCGAAGGCAGGGGCCCAATGTTGCCGGCGGTGCGGCGATGCTTGCAGAACTTGGGTCCCTGCCTTCGCAGGGACGACGACGTGAGGTTTGTCGCATTCGTGCAAGCCACGACCTGCAGCTGCCCGGTACCGTGCGGTTTTCATCACCGGAAACCCGCACCATGCCCCCTCACTACGACGTCATCGTCGCCGGCGCCGGCCCCGTCGGCCTGTTCCTGTCCTGCGAACTGGCGCTGGCCGGCTGCGCAGTCCTGGTCCTGGAACGCGAGCGCGATCCGGACACGCCATTGAAACGCCCGCCCTTCGGCCTGCGCGGCTTGAACGCGCCCACGATCGCGGCATTCGGGCGCCGCGGCCTGCTGGACGAGCTCGCCATGCCGCAGCCCCTCGCGCATGCCGCCGGTGTCCCCGGTGCGCGCCCCGGCGGGCACGTCGCCGGCATCCAGTTTTCCGTCGACGACGTCGACCCCGCGCAATGGCCGTGGCGCCTGCCGGATGCGGGCGCGCCCACGCGCATGGTCGACATGGCCGCGCTCGACACGGTGCTGGCGCGGCGCGCGCAGGCGCTCGGCGTGACCATCCGGCGCGGCGCCGCCGTGGAGGGCGTCCGCCAGGATGCGGATGGCGTCACCGTCGCGGCCGGCGGCGCGGACTTCGCGGCCTACTGGCTCGTCGGCTGCGACGGGGCACGCAGCGCGGTGCGCAAGGCCATTGGCGTCGGCTTCGCGGGCACCGAACCGGCGTTCACGGGCTATACGGTGCGCGTCGACGTCGCCGATCCGGACAAGCTGCGCCCGGGGCGCAACCTGACGGCGGCCGGCATGTACCTGCAGTCCCAGCCGGGCTACCTCGTCCTGCAGGACTTCGACGGCGGCGCCTTCCATGACAGCGGCGAACGCCCCACGCGCGCGCATGTCGAGGAGGTACTGCGCCGCATCGCGGGCGCCGACATCGCCATCGATGCGCTGCACCTCGCCACCACGTGGACCGACCGCGCGCGCCAGGCCGTCGCGTACCGCAGCGGCCGCGTGCTGCTGGCCGGCGACGCGGCCCACATCCACTCTCCGCTGGGCGGCCAGGGCCTGAACCTGGGCATCGGCGATGCGCTGAACCTGGGCTGGAAGCTGGCCGCCACCGTCCGGGGCAAGGCGCCGCCGGGCCTGCTGGACAGCTACCACGCCGAGCGGCACCCGGCCGGCGCGCGCGTGCTGGACTGGTCGCGCGCCCAGGTCGCCGCGATGGCGCCGGAACCGGGAGCGCGCGCGCTGCACGCCGTCCTGCGCGAGCTGCTGGCGACGCGCGATGGCGCCACGTATGCCGCGGGACGCGTCTGGGGCGTGCTGCAACGCTACGATCTGAACCAGGCGCACCCGCTGGCGGGCCGCGGCATGCCCGCCTTCGCCTTCGAAGACGGCAGCGCGATCGATGCCCTGATGCGCGCGGGACGCGGCTTCCTGCTCGATTTCTCTGGAACTAGTTCACGTGCAACATTGGCTAGCGAATACGGCATCGCGTATGCCGCGGCGGCCGCGCCGGAGCGCCTGGGCGCCAGCTGCCTGCTGGTCCGCCCCGACGGCATCGTCGCCTGGGCCAGCGACGCACCCGGCGATTGCGGCGGCCTGCGCGATGCCATGGCCCGCTGGTTCGCCGCTTGAACGCATATCAGTATCCCTGGACATGGCGCGCCGATAATGCACCCCGGGCATCCAACGGGAGAACGCATGGGCATCAACGACTGGATCGAGGGAGAACGGCCGCGCGAGCGCCTCGTGCGCGAGGGAGCGGCGGCATTGTCGAACGCGGAATTGCTGGCGCTGCTGCTACGCGTGGGCGTGCGCGGGAAAAGCGCCGTCGAGCTGGGGCGCGACATCCTGCAGCACTTCGGCTCGCTGCACGGCCTGTTCGGCGCCTCGCTCGACGATTGCACGGAGGTGCACGGCCTGGGCATGGCCAAGTATGCGCAGCTGCAGGCCGTGATGGAACTGGCCCGGCGCGCCATCGCCGAGCAATTGCAGGCCGGCGAGACGTTCGCGTCGCCCGAACTGGTGAAGCGCTACCTGCGCATGAAGCTGTCCGGCCGGCGCCATGAATCCTTCGTCGTGCTGTTCCTCGACGTGAAGAACCGCCTGATCGCGGACCGCGAACTGTTCCGGGGCACGCTGACGCATGCGAGCGTGTACCCGCGCGAAGTCGTCATCGAGGCGCTGGCGCACAATGCCGCCAGCGTCATCCTCGCGCACAATCACCCGTCCGGCGTGGCCGAACCGAGCGCCGCCGACCTGGGCCTGACGCGCCAGCTGGCGCAGGCGCTGGAACTGGTCGACATCCGCGTGCTCGACCACATCGTCGTGGCCGGGCCCCTGGTGCATTCGTTCGCCGAACACGGCCAGTTATGACGCCGCCCTGGCCAGCGCGCGGTCGACGCTGGCCGCCAGGTCGGCCAGCTGGAAGGGCTTGCGCAGCAACAGGTCGTCCCCGAGGATTTCCTCGATGGCGCGCATGTCGGCGTAGCCGGTGGCGATGATCATCGGCATGTGCGGGAACACCTCGCGCGCCTTCCGCATCAGTTCGGCACCCGTCATGCCGGGCATCAGGTAGTCGGTGATCATCAGCGCGGGACGCTCGCGTTCCAGCGCGACCAGGGCCGCGGCGCCGTCCGCCGCCTGGACCACCTGGTGGCCCAGTGCCTGCAGCGATTCCGCGACCGAGTTGCGCACCACGTCGTCGTCCTCGACCAGCAGGATGCGCACCCGCGCCTGCGGCTGCGGGGACAGGCCCGCGGACGCGCCCGCATCGTGTTCGTCCGCCGCAGCGCAGCGCAGCCAGATCTCGACCGTGGTGCCCTGCCCGGGCAGGCTGACGATGCGCGCGGCGCCGCCCGACTGCTGCGCCATGCCGTACACCTGGCTCAGGCCCAGGCCCGTGCCCTTGCCCACGGGCTTGGTCGTGAAGAAGGGTTCGAATACCTTGGCGGCCACGTCCGGCGGCATGCCCTCGCCGTCGTCGGACACGGCGATGCGCACGTAGTCGCCGTCCGGCAGCAGGCCTGCCGGCGGCGCGGCGCGCGCGGCGTGAAAGCGCAGGCTGCCGCCTTCCGGCATGGCGTCGCGGGCATTGATGGCCAGGTTCAGCAGCGCCATCTCCATCTGGTTCGCGTCGGCCAGCACGGCGCCGCAGGCGTGGTCGAGGTCGAAGCGCAGCGCGATCGCGGAGCCGACCGAGGTGGCCACCAGTTCGCGGATGCCTTCGAACAGCGCGTCAACGGGGACGGGGCGCAGGTCGAGGCTCTGGTTGCGCGAGAACGCGAGCAGCTGGCCCGTCAGCTTGGCGCCGCGCTGGCAGGCGTTGCGCGCCACGCCGGCGCGCTTCCTGGTCGCCTCGTCCGCGGACGTCAGCATGATCAGGTCCATATTGCCCTGCACGACATTGAGCAGGTTGTTGAAGTCGTGCGCGATGCCGCCCGTCAGGCGCCCGATCGCTTCCAT
Source organism: Massilia paldalensis (assembly GCF_044901715.1). Taxonomy (NCBI): domain Bacteria; kingdom Pseudomonadati; phylum Pseudomonadota; class Betaproteobacteria; order Burkholderiales; family Oxalobacteraceae; genus Massilia; species Massilia paldalensis. The sequence goes on along the minus strand of NZ_JBJCIU010000001.1, from coordinate 48,227 downwards.
CTTCTGCAGCTGCGACACGGTCTGCAGCACCCGCTCGCGTTCGATGATCTCGTTGGTGAGGCGGTCGTTAGCCTGGGCCAGCGCGCGGGTGCGCTCGTCGATGCGCAGCTCCAGCGTCTCGTTGAGCTGCACGAGCTGTTCGCGGCTGCCGCGCAGCTCGCGGGCGTCGCGTTCGCGCTCCACCACCATGTCGCGCGCGTGGTACTGGCGGCGCCGTCCGCGCAGGGCCGAGGCGGCCGCGCTGCGCAGCGTCTGCACGTTGAGCGGACGCTCGAGCAGCAGGATGTTGCCCAGTTCGGCGAGCCGGCCGCGCACGCCGATGCCGTCGCGGCTGACGGGCCGCGACACCAGCAGCACCAGGGGAAAGTCGGACCAGGGCGGCTGGCGCTCCAGGCTGGCGGCCAGCCGGTCGATGCCGGCGTCGTCGAGCGCTTCCTCGGCGACGATGGCGGCGCCGGCGCCTTCCTCGATGCCGGCCAGCACCGCGTCCAGCGATGCCATGACGGTGCAGCCGAACTGCTCGCGTTCCAGCACTTCAGCGATGACCTCGGCGTCGCGGCCACGCGGCGCGAGCACCAGCAGGCGCAGCTCGGGGGCGTCAGGACTGGCCATCGCTTCCCAGGTCGACCCGGTTGCCCATCATGGGCGTGTGGCCGGTGTAGGCGGGAACGCCGCTCAGCACGCCCTCGAAGCCTTCGAGGGCGGCGCCGATGCGCACGCCGTCCCTGCCCAGCAGCATCTCGTGGATCGTCAGCGCATGGGTCGTCGTGCGGCTCTTGATCACGGTGAGCGCGCGCCGCACCCGGGCCTGCGCCTCGAAGAAGCGCAGCAGCACCGTGGTGTCGCTCAGGTAGCTGAGGTCGACGTCGGTACGCACCTCGCCGACCAGGCCATGCTGGCCCAGCACCAGCATCGTCGTCACGCCGCGCAAATTCAGGTAGGACAGCAGTTCGTGCATCTGCAGCGTCAGGTACTGCTCTCCGGGCATCGCCTGCAGGTAGGCGTTCAGGCTGTCGATGGTGACGAACTTCACGCCGTGCAGTTCGACGGCGTCGCGCAGCATCTGGGTGAATTCACCCGGCGTGAGCTCGGCCGGGTCGATGTGCAGGACCGACAGCTGGCCGTTGTCGAGGTAGGGCTGCAGGTCCATGCCGAAGCTGGCGTTGCGGGCGAAGAAGGTGCCCATGCCTTCGTCGAACAGGTAGAACGCCGCCTTGTCGCCGCGCTCCAGCGCGGCAAGCATACAGCGCACGGTCAGCGTGGTCTTGCCGATGCCGGACGGCCCCACGATCAGCGTATTCGTGCCGGCCACCAGGCCGCCGCCGAGCAGCTCGTCGAAGCCCGGCGAGCCGCTCGAATGCATCTGCGCCGCGAACGCACGCGTGTGCTCGGCCGCCACCAGGCGCGGGAAGACGCGCAGGCCGCCCGTCTCCAGCACGTAGTCGTGGTAGCCGCCGCGGAACTGGATGCCGCGCATCTTGAGGACGTTCACGCGGCGCCGTTCCTTGCCGAATTCCTTGGCGATCTGCTCCAGGCTGATGACGCCGTGGGCGATGCTGTGCAGGTGCTGGTCCGACTGGGCGGTCTTGTCGTCGAGCATCAGCACGGTGCAGGCACGCGCCGTGAAAAATTGTTTCAGCGCGAGGATCTGGCGGCGGTAACGCAAGGGATTCTGGGCCAGCAGCCGCATTTCGGACAGGCTGTCGAAGACCACGCGCAGGGGCTTGAGGCGGTCGACCTCTTCCATCACGTTCTGCGTCGTCTCGCCCAGTTCCACCTCGGCCGGGTGGAAGATCGATTGCTGGGATTCCGGGTCGAGCGCCGTATCGCCGGCCAGCTCGTAGATGTCGATGCCGTCCATGGCCCAGCCATGGCTTTCCGCCACGGCTTCGAGCTCGTCCGTCGTTTCCGACAGCGTGATGTACAGCCCCCGTTCGCCGCGGGCGGCGCCGTCGAGCAGGAATTGCAGGCCGAGCGTGGTCTTGCCGGCGCCCGGCGAGCCTTCGATCAGGTAGACGCGCTGGGCCGTCAGTCCGCCGTTCAGGATGTCGTCGAGGCCGGCGATACCGGTGGAAATGCGGGAAGTGAGAATACGGCCGGGACGGCGTGTACTGGAAACCTGGGTCATTGATAGCGGCAAGTCATTGGTAAAAGAAATACCGAAACGCCACCGGCATGGGATGTTGGCGGGAGCAACGCTTCGATGTGCGGTCAGCAGAAGGTGCGATTGCTGGGTAGGCCACAGTTCATTATAGGCCGAGTTGACGCTGGACGGCGTGCGGGTGGCCGTGAATAACAGTGTGTAAACAGGAACTTACGAGAGAAATATTGCGAAAGAATACGATTGTTAAATCTTGTGAATTTTCTGAGAAACAATTTTTTTTCGCAAGTTGTTGATTACGCTGCTGTTTTCACGCTATACTCTCGTTTTTCCAATTGTGGAAGTTTACTCAAGGAGTGCGCTATGGCACGTGTTTGCCAAGTTACTGGCAAGGGCCCGATGGTTGGCAACAACGTCTCCCACGCCAACAACAAAACCAAGCGTCGTTTTCTGCCGAACCTGCAGAACCGTCGCATTTTCGTAGAATCGGAAAACCGCTGGGTCTCCCTGCGTATTTCGAATGCCGGCCTGCGCGTCATCGACAAGCTGGGCATTGACGCTGTGCTGGCCGACATGCGCGCCCGCGGCGAGAAAATCTAACTAGGGAGTCATCATGGCAAAAACTGGCCGCGACAAGATCAAACTGGAATCGACCGCAGGTACCGGTCACTTCTACACCACGACCAAGAACAAGCGCACCATGCCGGCGAAGATGGAAATCACCAAATTCGACCCGAAAGCACGCAAGCACGTTCTGTACAAAGAAACCAAGATCAAGTAATCCTGGTTTTGCGTCGAAAAAAGCCGCCACTGAGAAGTTGGCGGCTTTTTTATTGGGCGCGTACAAACCCGTCACCCCTGCGCAGGCAGGGGCCCAATTTCCCAGCGCGCGAAACTTGGGTCCCTGCCTGCGCAGGGACGACGGGCGAAAAAAAACGGCTCCGCATGGAGCCGTTTTTCATTCACAGATCACGATCGATCATGCATAGCTGCGCAGCCGCATGGAGAATTCCTGCAGCGACTTGATGCCCGACGCTTCGGCGCGCGCGCACCAGTCCTGCAACTGCTGCAGCAGCTGGTCGCGGGTCGAATGCGAACGTTCCCAGATCGCGCCCAGTTCCACGCGCATCTGGTGCATCGTTTCCAGCGCCTTGCTGTGTTGGAACAGCTCGACCAGCTGGGCCTGCTGCGCCGCCAGCAGCTTGCCCGGTTCGCGCTGCATCGACTTGCGGGCGCTCTTCAGGAAACGCGCTTCCAGCTCGGCCTTGTGCTTCAGGTGCTCCACTTCTTCGCGGAACGCTGCCTTGACCGACTTGGCGTATTTCGCCATCACGTCGTAGCGGTTGGCGATGACGGCCTGCAGCGTGTCGAAATCGGCTTCCGGCTTGTTCTTGGCCAGGCGCGGCTTCGGGATGGTCTTCTTGACCTTGGCCAGGCCCACGGCCTGCATCATGCGGATGTAGGCGTAGCCGATGTCGAACTCGTACCACTTGCTCGACAGCTTGGCCGAGGTGGCGAAGGTGTGGTGGTTGTTGTGCAGTTCCTCGCCGCCGATGATGATGCCCCACGGCATCAGGTTGGTCGCCGCGTCGTTGCAATCGTAGTTGCGGTAGCCCCAGAAGTGGCCCAGGCCATTGATGATGCCGGCCGCCGTGATCGGGATCCACAGCATCTGTACGGCCCAGATCGTGATGCCGGCCACGCCGAACAGCATGAAGCTCAAGGGCAGCAGCAGCGACACGCCCAGCCAGCTGTACGGGGTATAGAGCTTGTTCTCGATCCAGTCGTTCGGGCAGCCGTGGCCGTACTTGTCCAGGGTTTCCTTGTTCTTCGTCTCGGCACGGTAGAGTTCGGCGCCTTCGAGCAGCACCTTCTTGATGCCGTGCGTCACCGGGCTGTGCGGATCGTCGACGGTCTCGCACTTGGCGTGGTGCTTGCGGTGCACGGCGGCCCATTCCTTGGTCACCTGGCCCGTGGTCAGCCACAGCCAGAAGCGGAAGAAATGGCTGGCGATGGGGTGCAGTTCCAGCGCGCGGTGCGCCTGGTGGCGGTGCAGGTAGATGGTGACGCCGGCGATCGTGATGTGCGTGACAACCAGCGTGTACACGACCATCTGCCAGACCGAGAGGTCGAGCAGACCGCCGTCCAGGAAGGACAGCACGGCGTGCCAGGTATTGCTCAGAGAATTCATCGATGCTCCACTGAAGGAAAAGTAAGTCGTTCTTTCTGTGGAACGATCACAAGGGAAAAACGGTCATTCAAACTGCATGACGCAAATACGCATTTTACGCGGATCCGGTTCTGTGCGGCATAAGCACTCTCAATCAATGTGCTGGTGGCGATGAATCTTCCGGCGTTTTTGCGATCCGCGCCACAACCGTGGCGATATGGGAGTCGAGCAGCCGGGTATCGACCGACGGATAGCCGAGTTTGATCTCGCCACTGCTGACGAGCGCATAGATCTTCTTGTTGATTTCCGACACGACACCGCCCTGCCCGTTCTCCGGATCGGCGATCCAGAAGCCGAGGTCGAGTTCATAGCCGTCGGGGCCGAAGCGCGACAGCGAGCAACCCGGCGCCGGATCCTCCAGCACGCGCGGGGCGACGGCGGCCTGGGCGATCAGCAGCGGCATCACGACGTCGAGGTCGCTGCCATAGGCCACCGTGATCTTGGTGCCGGCACGCACGCGGCGGCTGCTCAGCGACTGGTTCTGCACGGTGCCGGAGATCAGCATCTCGTTCGGCACCACGGTCTCCACGCCATCCAGGCCCTGCAGCACCGTATAGCGCGTATTGATCTGCGTTACCTTGCCGGTGAAGTTGGTCACCGAGATCATGTCGCCGATGGACAGGCTGCGCTCCATCAGGATGATGAAACCGGATACGTAATTGCTGGCGATGCGCTGCATGCCGAGACCCAGGCCGACGCCCAGCGCGCCGCCGAACACGGACAGCACGGTGAGGTCGATGCCGACCCAGCGCAGGCTGGCCAGCACGGCGCCCACGATCAGGACGGCGCGGCCGACCCGCGCCAGCGCCACGCGCAGCGAGCTGTGCAGGGCCGTCATGCCCATCAGCCGTTCTTCCAGCGCCGTGCCGGCCCACAGCGCCAGCATCAGCATGACGGCGATCGTGACGATGCCTTGCAGCAGGTCGTCGATCGACACGAAATCGTTGCGCTTGGGGCCGTACTGCAGCCGGTAGCTGCCCAGGAAGTCGGCGATGTCCGGCCACAGCCCCGTGATGTACAGCACGACGGCCAGCCACACCAGCAGCACGAAGATCTTCTCGAACGTGACGAAGGCCTCGCCCAGCTGCCCGCGCCGCGCGAACACGCGCCGCAGCATGTAGAACGCGGCGCGGATCAGCGCCAGCGACCAGAAGATGGGGATCGCCACCTTCACGATATTCGTGTGGAAGCGATATTTGTTGAGTACAAATTGCGCCAGCGTGAGCAGCGCCACGACCAGCAGCGGCGCCATCACGCGGGCAAAGCTTTCCACGCCGGCATGCATGCCATCGGCCACGCCGCGGCGGCGTTGCCACCAGCCGCGCACCAGGCGCGTGACGACCAGCCCGACCAGGATGGCCGCGATGATCGACCCGATCTGCCAGGGCATGCCCGGGCGGCTCAGGTCGTCGAGGAGGTCACCGATCAGGTTGGTCAACGGCATGGACAGTGCTTACTCCTCGTCCGCCCCGGCCGCCTCGTCCGACGCCGGCTTCGCTGGCGCTGCCTTGCGCTCCAGCACGGCAGCAAAGAAGCCGTCGGTGCCGTGCTTGTGCGGCAGCATCTTGAGGGTATCGCCCATCTCCAGCGGGATGCGCTGCTCGGCCAGCACCTTGCTTACCGGCACCAGCTCGAAATCCGGGTGCGTGGCCAGGAAGCCCTGCACGATGGCGTCGTTCTCTTCGTCCAGCAGGCTGCAGGTCGCGTAGACGAGGCGGCCGCCGAATTTGACGAGGCGCGCCGCGCCGTCCAGGATCGACGCCTGCTTTTCCGTCATCTCGGCGATGGCGCCTTCCTGCTGGCGCCATTTCACGTCCGGGTTGCGGCGCAGCGTGCCCATGCCCGAGCACGGCGCATCGACCAGCACGCGGTCGATCTTGCCGGCCAGGCGCTTGACCTTGGCGTCGCGCTCGTGCGCGATCACGACCGGATGCACGTTCGACAGGCCGCTGCGGGCCATGCGCGGCTTCAGCTTGGCCAGGCGCTTTTCCGACACGTCGAAGGCGTACAGGCGGCCGGAATTGCGCATGATCGCGCCGATGGCCAGCGTCTTGCCGCCGGCGCCCGCGCAGAAGTCGACGACCATCTCGCCGCGGCGCGCGCCCAGCAGCTGGGCCAGCACCTGGCTGCCTTCGTCCTGGACTTCGATCGCGCCTTCCTTGAACAGCGGCAGGTTCTGCAGCTGCGGCTTCTTGCGCACGCGCAGGCCCAGCGGCGCGTACGGGGTCGGTTCGGCCACGATCGGCGCGGTCGCCAGTTCGGCGATCACTTTCTCGCGGTCGGCCTTGAGCGAATTGACGCGCAGGTCGAGCGGGGCCGGCGTGTTCAGCACGGCGGCCAGCTGCTGGGTTTCCTCTTCGCCGTACTGTGCGACGAATTTCTCGTACAGCCAGTCCGGCAGGTTGGCGCGCTGTTTCGGCGGCAGCAGGTTGCGGTCGATTTCCTGGATACGCGCCACGAAGGCGGTTTCCTCTTCCGTCAGGCCGCCGAGGGACTCGGCGCCGATCGCGTCGGCCATGCCCATCAGCACGAGGCGGCGCATGGTGGCGCCGCCGGCGAAGTCCGTATAGAAGGTTTTATTGCGCAGTACGGCATAGATGCACTCCGCGATGGCACCGCGCTCGCGGCCGCCGAGGCGGGGGTGGTCCTTGAAGTAGCGCGACAGGGTGACGTCGGCCGGGGCGGTAAAGCGCAGGATCTCGCGCAATACCTCTTCCGCATTGCCGAGAATCGCGGGTGGCAATCTCATGGTGTTCCTTGAATTTTTAAATACTGGTGGCCGCGGCGATGTGGACTGCGCCGTCGTCAATGCTCAGTTTGCCTTCGACGAACAAGCGTACCGCTTGCGGATAAATCATGTGTTCCTTTTCCAGCAGGCGCTGGGCCAGGCTCTCTTCGGTATCGCCGGGCAAGACCTCGATCTTCGCCTGCAGCACGGTCGGGCCATGGTCCAGCTCGGCCGTCACGAAGTGCACGGTCGCCCCGTGCTCCGTTACCTTCGCTTCCAGTGCCTGGCGGTGCGTGTGCAGTCCGGGGAACAGCGGCAGCAGCGAAGGATGGATATTCAGCATGCGGCCGGCGTAGTGCTCGACGAACGGCGCCGTCAGGATGCGCATGAAGCCGGCCAGCACGACCAGGTCGGGCGCGAAGCCGTCGATGGTCTCCCGCAGCGCCGCATCGAAGGCTTCGCGTGTAGCGAATTCCTTGTTGGGGACGACGGCGGTCGGGATGCCGCGCGCCTGGGCGAATGCGAGGCCCTGGGCGTCGGGCTTATTGCTGATCACGGCGGCGATGCGGGCCGGCCAGCGTTCGGCGTCGAGCGCACGGACGATGGCTTCCATGTTGCTGCCGCGGCCAGAAATAAGGATCACGATATTTTTCATAATCGCGTATTGTAACCCGGGGCTGGGTGTGGGCCCAAGGAAACGGAGGGGCTGCAAAGTTGGGACGTTGCAGGAATGGCAGACTTGATGACATCGCCAAGCTGTTCGACGTCATCCCTGCGAAGGCAGGGACGACGGTCTATAAGCTAACGGCTGGATCGGGCTTACTCGAACGGCCGCGCGCCCACCCATCCCACCGACTGGGGCGATTGCGGTTCCTCGAAGGAATAAAACACGCGGAACGGCACTTTTTTCTCGGCCCAGAATTCTGCCGCGTCGCGGAACACGTCGAGCAGCGTTTCGCGCGCTTCCTTGTCGAATTTTTGCGTATTCGGCAATTGGTCGAGCACGGCGAGGAAACCCGGTTGCGGACCGGCGTCGGCGATCACATTGGTCAGGCAATTACGCAGTGCATCGAAATTCTTGCTGCAGGGCTTGGGGAAGAAAAATTGCTCGCCGATGCGGGAGCAGACTTGCTGCTTGGTCACGGCATTGGTGCAGAGGGCATAGAGAAAATGATGGCCCAGGCGGAGCGCTTCTTTCTGCAACTCCGTAGGACGGTAGGCGCGGATCGACTGCACAAGATTCGGCGGTACTCTCATCAACAAACTCATCTTTTCCTCAAATACCCGGTCGCCAGCGCGTGGTCTTGTGGAAGCGTCGGGCTTGCTCGCTTTCTCCTGGTCTCGTTTCCACGCGCCAATAAAACCCTAAGTCTCCTAAGGGTAACGTTTTGTGGTATGGGAATCAACCCGAATATGGCCGAGCACGGCATATTTGTAAAAAATGCCGGATTTTCAGGGAAATGCATGGCGGTTTTCCGACGTTTTTACTGTCCGAAAGACCGTGGCGGCATCTGCATACCAGCTGTTACATTTTGTTGCCACGCGGATCGTTTCTTTCGGCTTTTCGGCGCTACCATAGAATCGTGGCGAAAAAAACGCCTTTTACCAACACCGCAAACGTCAACGCATACAGAATCCAGAATCGAGGTATGACCATGAAACTGCAAGCCAAATTGATTGTTTCCGCCTTGGGCATCTGCGCCCTGCCGCTGGCCCAGGCACAGGCTGGTGCCTTCGAGGACTTCGGCCAGGTCGTCCGCGTGCAGCCGCGCGTCGAGCAGATCCGCAGCCCGCGCCAGGAATGCCGCACCGACTACGTGCAGGTACCCGTGCAGCAGCAGCGCAGCCAGGCCGGTACCGTGATCGGCGGCATCGCCGGCGCCCTGCTGGGCAGCCAGGTCGGCAGCGGCAACGGTAAGGTGGCGGCAGCGGCAGCGGGCGCCATCGCCGGCGGCATGGTCGGCGACCACGTCGACAACGACGGCCGCCAGTACGGCAACGGCGTGCAGGAACAGGCTGTGCAGAAATGCCGCACCGTCGACGCCGTCGAGACCCGCACCAACGGCTACGACGTGACCTACGACTACCGCGGCCACACCTACACCACCGTGATGGACCGCGACCCGGGCAACCGCGTGCGCCTGCGCGTGTCGGTCGACCCGGTCCAGTACCAGTAAGCAGCTTTCCGCTTTTACGGGCGCGGTCCCCCTCCTCTTCGCCGCGCCCTCGGCTTTCCCGGTGCTTGCACCGGGGAAGCCGGTCCAACGATAATAGGACGTTCCCCTCAGGTCGCCCTATGCTCATCAAACGCAAATCCATCGAACTGGCCGAATCCTCGCGCCGCCCCGCCCGCAAGCCCAAGTTCGCCCCCGTCACCCTGTCCGAACAGGACGGCGTCCGCTATCTCCACTTCGGTACCGAATGGGTACAGGGTGCCATGCGCATCCGCAAGCCCGACTGGCCCGAGCTCGAATACGCCCAGCAGATGATGGCGTGGATGCTGTTCATCGAACAACCCCGGGCCATCGCGCAACTGGGCCTGGGCGCCGCCTCGCTGACCAAGGCGACCTACCGCCTGTTCCCCGAGGCGACCGTCACGGCCGTCGAGCTGAACCCGTCCGTCATCGCGATCTGCCGCTCGATGTTCAAGCTGCCGGACGACGACGAGCGCCTGCACGTGATCGAGACGGACGCGCTGGACTTCGTGCTGGACGCGGCCAACCACGATGCCTTCGACGTGCTGCAGTGCGACCTGTACGACGCCACCGCGCGCGGCCCCGTGCTCGACACGCCCGAATTTTATAAAGCGTGCAACGATTGCCTCGTCGATGGCGGCGTCATGACCGTCAACCTGTTCGGCGACCACCCGAGCTTCGCGAAGAACATCAAGGCGATGCGCTTCGCCTTTGCCCACGTGATCTGCCTGCCCGAGGTCCACGACGGCAACGTGGTCGCCCTGTGCTTCAAGACGGCGCCCGACCTCGACCCGGCCCGCCTGGCCGCGCGCGCCGCGCAGATCGTGGCCGACACAAAGCTGCCCGCCAAGTCCTGGGTCAAAGGCATCCAGGCCGCCGGCAAATCCTGAAGGCCGCCACCATGCAGACCGCCGCCAAGCCCCCCGTGCAAAAGCTCGACCTGCAGACCATCTTTTCCTGGCTGCTGGCCGACGGCATCGTCGAGAAATCGACGGTCAAGCCGCACTTCGCGCAAGCCCAGGGCATCCTCAAGAATGCGGTGGGCTCCATGCATCCCCTCACCGCCGTCGCCCAGTGCAAGATCGTCTCGGCCAGGGCGCCGCACCGGCTGCTGACGCTGGACGTGCTCAGCGAATGGTGCGCCGGGAAGGTGAAGCTGCCCTGGCTGCGCATCGACCCGCTCAGGATCGACTTCACCAAGGTCGCCGACGTGATGTCGGCCAGCTATGCGGCGCGCTTCAACATCCTGCCGGTGGAACTGAAACCGGACGCGCTGGTGGTGGCGACGGCCGACCCGTTCCGCACCGAGTGGCAGGACGAGATCGCGCGCATCTCGCGCCGCCGCATCGACCTGGTGATCGCCAATCCGCTCGACATCGCCCAGTACATCTCGCAGTTCTTCAGCCTGGCCAAGTCGATCCGCGACGCCAACAAGGCCAGCGGCCAGGACCTCGCGCTGCGCAACAACTTCGAGCAGCTGGTCGAACTGGGCAAGGCCAACCGCCAGGTCGATGCCAACGACCAGCACATCGTCAACATCGTCGACTGGCTGTGGGGCTATGCCTTCGAGCAGCGCGCTTCCGACATCCACCTGGAACCGAAGCGCGAGTCCGGCGTGATCCGCTTCCGCATCGACGGCGTGCTGCACCAGGTCTACCAGGTGCCGGCCGTCGTCATGCTGGCGATGACGGCACGCATCAAGCTGCTGGGCCGCATGGACGTCATCGAGAAACGGCGGCCGCAGGATGGCCGGATCAAGACCCGGACGCACGCAGGCCAGGAAGTCGAGCTGCGCCTGTCGACGATGCCCACCGCCTTCGGCGAAAAGCTCGTGATGCGCATCTTCGACCCGGAAGTGGTCGTGAAAACGCTCCCGGAGCTGGGCTTCCCGCCCGACGACGCCACGCGCTGGGACGCGCTCACGCGCCGCCCGCACGGCATCATCCTCGTCACGGGGCCCACCGGGTCGGGCAAGACGACCACGCTGTACACGACCCTGAAGGCGCTCGCGACCAGCGAAGTGAACGTCTGCACGGTGGAAGACCCGATCGAGATGGTCGAGGCGTCGTTCAACCAGATGCAGGTCCAGCCGGGCATCGACTTGTCGTTCGCCGACGGCGTGCGCGCGCTGATGCGCCAGGACCCGGACATCGTCATGATCGGCGAGATCCGCGACCTGGAGACGGCCGAGATGGCGATCCAGGCCGCGCTGACGGGCCACCTGGTGCTGTCCACGCTGCACACCAACGACGCGCCGTCGGCCGTGATGCGCCTGCTGGAGCTGGGCGTGCCCTACTACCTGCTGGAAGCGACCCTCATCGGTATCATGGCCCAGCGCCTGGTGCGCACGCTGTGCCCCCAGTGCAAGGCGCCGGACGGGGAACTCAACGACGACGTCTGGAACAATATCGGCGGCAGCTGGAACATGCCCAGGCCGCAGACCGTCTACCGCCCCATCGGCTGCCCGGAATGCCGCCAGACGGGTTTCCGCGGCCGCACCGGCCTGTACGAGCTGGCCGTTGTCACGGAAGGGTTTTCCCGGCTGATCCAGGAAGAGACGGACATCGGCGCGCTGCGCCGCCAGAGCGTGGCCGACGGCATGAAGCCGCTGCGCATCGCCGGCGCGCTGAAGGTGGCGGAAGGGGTGACGACGGCCGAGGAAGTGCTGAAAGTGACGGCGGCACTGGTGTAATCGCATTTATTTTTGTATCAGCCCTGGCGCAAACCGGCATCACCCGCTATAATGCGTGCCTTCTTCGGGTCGTTAGCTCAGTTGGTAGAGCAGCGGACTTTTAATCCGTTGGTCGCAGGTTCGAATCCCGCACGGCCTACCAAGTATTTCCAAGAAGCCCACGAATTTCGGTTCGTGGGCTTTTTGCTTTTCTGGTCCCTCTCTGGTCGCTTCGGAAAGCGTTCGCTTTCATCTGGGCCGTAGTGTCATCGAAGCTCACGTTCGAGCTAGGCAGACCGAAACCTAGAGGGTGACGACTCACGGTCCAACTTACGAAGCTAAACGCAGCTCCAGGTCAAGAGGGATAGTAAGGGTAGATCGGCGGTACTGGTACCGTATCGTCAACCAAGAGGCGATCGCTGATGCCGAACGCAAGCACTGGACATCCGCCTGAACCTGCACCGTCGATTCGCGGTCTCAGCTTGTTAAAGTGAGTTGTCGACGACCCGTAGGACTCCTTCTTGCCAAACTGCGCAAACGTGTCCTGCAGATGGGTACATCGCGTGATGATCACCCCAACACTCAAAGCTTTCAAATCAAACAACAAACGGAAGTTGTTCAGGTCTCGATCGAAAAATGGATCCTTGTTGTTCCATTCAATCTCGACACCAATTTTGTTTTTAAAGCAATCAATCGAATGCGTAGGCGTCAGTCGCTCAATGCCATCGACCTGTTGCCTGGTATCAAATTTACGCTCACACCACAGTCTTTCGTAGAACGCACCGTCCAGTTCCTCAGCAATAAGCGATTTGCGTCCGCCTGGCGCCACGATGTGACTTTTTCTTAAGCGAAAGTTTGTCAAAATTTCACAAATATCCGCGAGCTCCTCGGGGAAGTCTCCTTGGAGAATTGCCGTGGCATGGTTCCACTCGTGAATTTCGTAATGATCGTGAATAAATTGTGGCAAGCAGCTTAAAGCCATATGTCGGTCCTGACAAATTGTTGTCAGAACGTAATATCATAAATTGCCTAAAAGATCCAGCATCCTGTAAAATCGATAGGTTGAAGAGGTGAAAATGAATGACGAATTTGCAACACTAAAAAATATCAAAGATGCAACCTTCTCCGAAGAGCAAAGTACCAGCGATGACGTTAAAGGCCGGTACGAGCCTCGCAGGTATCCTCAAGTCATCAAATACATGGGGTCTAAGGCAGCTATCCTCGGTTTCATCGGGTCCGAGCTCGCTAAGGTGCATGCAGATGGCCGACCATTTGTTGACTTGTTTGCTGGTGCATGTGCAATCTCGGGCGGATTCGGGCATGTCAGCAAGGTTATCTCCAATGACATACAGGAATATTCAGCCGTTATTTCAAGTATTTATCTGAAGCGGGCTGAAAAAATCGGGAATTTTGACATTATCGCTCTAGCGTCAAAAATAGCAGGGGCAAACCTAGCGTTAATTCCAAAAGGAACTCAGTATACACCCAACACCACACTCGATGAATTCAATAAAGTTGAGCGCGCTAACCGTGATTTATTGAATCGAGATTTTAGTCATTCGCACCATTTATTTACAAGAGTCTACTCCGGGACATGGTGGAGTGCAGAGCAGTGTGTGTGGATTGATGCAATTCGTGAAGTCTTAGACGACCTTCTCGCAAAAGGAAAAATTGAAAAGTCTGATTTTGATTTCGGCCTTACGTGCCTGATGCATTCCATGGCATATACTAGCCAAGGCACTGGACACTTTGCGCAATACCGCGATGCAAAAAACATAAAGGGAATGGCCGATATTAACAAGTATCGGAACGCATCGCTTCCATCGATATTCAAACGGAAATTTGATTTGCTATTAGAATGGAATTTGCAAAATGTAATAGACCTCGAGCATGAGATGGTTTCAATGGACTATCGCGACTGCTTGGCAAGCATTCCGCCTTCAGTTGTGTATGCTGACCCCCCTTACGCGTTCGTTCACTACAGCCGCTTCTACCATGCAATGGAAACCATTGTAAAGTACGACTATCCTGAAATTCAGCACGTTGGAAATAAGATTGTCAAAGGTCGGTATAGGGTAGGTCGTCATCAATCGCCTTTTTGCATTAAAACAAAAGTTAAGCAGGCTTTTATCGATCTTTTCGATGGAGTTAAAAAATCAGACAGCGATCTTTTGCTTTCGTATTCCAACACCGGAATGATTAACATTGACGAGTTAATGCAGCTTGCGGAAGCTACTTTCGGCGAAACGTATGATGTCTGGTTCGATCATATGTCCCATACTCATATGACTATGGGAAGACGTGAGGATCGATCGCGAACCGTTCGTGAATCACTTATTATGGCAAGAAAAAAATAATCTAATAATTGTAATCGCAAGCCCATGAATTTATTGATTCATGGGCTTTTTTCTTCCCCCTCCGCTCCTCTACCAAGAAAGAAGCCTAGAGTATAATTAGCTCCTCTTTTTCCAGCTGCGACAGAGCTATCCCAATGCAGAAGCGTTACAACTGAGAAACGTCATCTGCACCTACCATGCGCAGCAAATGTAAAATTTCCATCGAATTTCACTGAATCTCAAGACACAAATAACAAAGGAACTTATTCTTTTTACCGTACATATTGCCAAGAGACCAATAATCTAGCAGAATTTCGTAGTAGTCGTTGAATTGAGCGCCTTGCAATGTCACTGAGAGAGGTTATATGAGCCGGAAATACACTGGAAGCTTCGACCAACTAAAAGCTGCATTGACATCAATCGGGAGTGATTGGGACGAGTCTCAAACTAATAAGAAGGTTTTACGCCGCGAGGGCGCCGTACTAAGTTGGTTCGTTTCGACAGGAAGCCTCCAGTTTCAAGGAAAGTTGGGCGCAAAAGAAAGACTCGAAGCAGACACTCTTAAGATTCTTTATCCGGACCAACCAGAAGGCGTTACGAATATTCCAACGGATGACGTAAAAGAAACTCCGACGGAAGTGATTTTATCCAGCGCTCAAAGCGTTTCACTAGAAACGCAATATTTGCTCCACGGCATTAATACTAGCGAAATTATTATCGGTATAGTTAGTGCGGTGGGCACAGAGTCGAAGTTAGTTACTGAGCCTTTAAAGGATCGCCTCAAAGGATTTGGGTATTCAACTGAAGAAATCCGGGTTTCGCAGATCCTTCCCGCGTACGGAGACGACGGAAGCGAGTACGACCGTATTAGACACTATATGAATGCCGGAGATAAACTACGCGAAAAATCAGGAAATAACGCGATACTTGCGGCAGGCGCAGCTAAGTTAATTGCAGAAAAAAGGACCAGCAAGGCAACCAGTATCAAAAAAGCGTATATAGTAAACTCTTTAAAACACCCAGATGAAGTAACTTTCTTGCGAAAGGTTTATGGTGACGGCTTCTACCTTTTCGGCATTCATGCTGATGTGAAACGACGACATCATTTCTTAACAGAGGACAAAGGGTGCACCTCGACCGACGCAGATTTACTAATAAAGATTGATGAAGACGAAAGCATCGATCACGGCCAAAAGACCCGAGACACTTTTCATTTGTCAGACTTCTTTCTGAATCTTGGAAGAAATAGCGACCAAGTTAAAAACACAATTCAACGCTTTCTAGAACTCATCTTCTCCCATCCTTATCAAAACCCAACGTTCGACGAATTTTCGATGTTTATGGCGTTCAATAGCTCAGTCAGATCGAGTGATTTGTCTCGCCAGGTTGGATCAGTAATATCAAAGGATCACCAGATAATTGCGACTGGAGCAAACGATGTTCCTCGCTCTGGCGGCGGGCTCTACTGGGCTGAGATTGATCCTGATACAGGCAAAGTCAAGGACCAAGATGATGGGAAAGACTATACGCGCGAAGAGGATTCAAATAAGCGAACACAAATTGAAATTATCGAAGAAATAGCGGCCTCAGCCCTACAAGAAGGGCTAGTTCCTGGCGATAAATCTGACAGGCTTAAAGAGGTTTTGAGGAACAGCAAGATTTCCGATCTCACAGAGTTTGGTCGAGTCGTTCATGCTGAAATGGAAGCATTATTGTCGTGCGGGCGCGCAGGCATCCCAACATCTGGCGCGATTTTATACTGTACGACATTTCCATGTCACAACTGCGCGAAACATATTATTGCCGCAGGTATCAACCGCGTAGTTTACGTTGAACCTTATCCAAAAAGCCGCGCTCTAGACTTCCATTCTGAGTCTATCCATCTAAAAACTCAACCTGAAGAAAAACCTGATCCAACTATGGTCACATTTGAACCATTCATCGGCGTAGGTCCTCGACGCTTCTTGGACCTTTTCTCTATGAATCTCGGATCGGGATCAAAATTGAAAAGAAAAAGCAAGCAGGGCAATACGATCGAATGGTCTAAAGACAATGCAGTCATCCGTACGCCGCTACTTCCGCATTCGTATCTGGATATTGAGAGGGCAGCGGTCGACTTATGGAATGCATCAGTTTAATGTAAGGATTAAGCGTTTTATTTGGTAAAACGAAGACTGTTAAGGTTGGTGCATTTCGGAATCTACTTTGTAGTAGATCATACGTCGAGCAAAGGGCATCCCCTATTGCTCGGCGTAACCGACAAGCCGACTCCGTCTGAATCCGGTGTGCAGGGTGTGCAGATGATCGTCGTGCGCACTAATATCGGAAATATGCCAGTGTGGCAAGGCCGCTGTCCGCCCGAAATCACAGTTCAGCCGATCACACGTCAGCATAGGTCAGATCAGCCAACCATTTAACAACGAGGAAAGACTTATGTCCGACACGGTCATTACGCTGAAGTTGCCAGAGGTCATCAGGGACCTCTGGGTAGCACAACAGGCCCTTGCGAAGCACTACGAAGCTACCGGCCTGAAATTCACGCTCGATGGCCGCCTAGTAGGCGATATCGCCGAAGCATTGGCTCTCGACCACTTCGATCTGAAACCTCCGAAGAAGCGTACCGGAGGCGTCGATGCCGTGACTCGTTCAGGGAAGACTGTTCAGGTAAAAGCGACCGGAAACCCGAAGTCCGGCCCAGCATTCACACCGGGCAAAGGATGCGCCGAATACCTTCTCTTCTTCGCGATAGATTTCGAGGCAAACACGGCATCAGTCATCTACAACGGTCCGGAAGCACCAGTTAGAGCCTTGCTGCCAGCCGAGGGATGGTCGGGCACGAAGGTTCTCCGCCTCCCCGAGATGGTCAGACTGGCGAAGAGCGTCGCACTCTCCGACAGGATCGCTCACATAGCGCGTCCGGTAGCAGCTGCGGCATAGTTCCACAAGACTCCGTGACGGGCGTCTCATCGCGCAAATGAGCACCACGACACGTTGCGCGCCGTCGAGCATGCCAACATCAAAATTTCTCTGACTAGGCAGGTCTAAATCGGGTCTGGCACATGACAAATGCCCCTCTTTGACAAGAGGACCGATCGCTCCGAATGGGGTCAAGTGATCTATTTAAACTTTCCCTCGTTTTTCCCCAGCTCTAACCCCTAAAATACGCTCATGCTTTCAGGTTGTCCGGCACGTTTTTTCAATGTCCGTGATGACCTAGCGACTAATTGTTTTCCTTAATAACAAGCAGCTGCATCGCTGTCGCACAAAGCTTTTCTGCCAACTTCTGAGTTTCGCTTACATAGTTTTCCCAGTAGCCGCGACTTGATGGGTCAGCACGAGTAAGTTGGCCCATATTCACAAACTCATAACCTCCTCGTCCGCCCGCGCTCTGCTGACCAAAGTGTCGAAAGAAGTCTATGACTTGCGAATAAAGCAATTGACGTAGCTTTTCTAAATTAACATCTTGAAACATGAAGCGGGGATTCTCATGCATCCCCATAATTTCGTATAACGGATTTGTTACTAAATCCCTTACAAAACTTCCGAACTGTTCATTCCTGATGAGTTCGATTGTTCTATAGGACATCACCTCGCTGTACTTTTCGAGGGTAGCCGTATCCTTTGAAGAATACCGGGACGCGGTATTCGAGTGTCCATGAGAGTGGGACAATTCGAGCTCTCGTGTCGCGCGGCTTTCGGCAGTAATCTTCCAAGCTCTAATTTCGTCAGCTTTATAGGCAGTTTTTTCCTTATCGATCAAACTTCCATGAGTCGGGCACATCCATATTCCGTTAGAGATGTCGCTTCGCTGCTCTGGGGTCAAATTCGCATCGTATCGAGGCCCTCCAGGTGCGGCTGCGGTAATATGCGCCGCAATGCCGTTTCTTATCCATTTGTCAGGAGATTCTTGTGCCGGTCCCGCAGTCGTGGCAGGGCAGTTTGGAAACGAACACTTCCAACCAACACGACCTGCGAGTGCCATCTTTACAGGTCCAGAAAAATCATCTCTACTTTCAGCCATTTAACTACCCGGTAAGTATGTTGACAGGTAATTCTAAAGCAACCGGAATCTGTCAGTGGCAAGAATTTGCTGCCCAACTTCGCTCTCCCACCGTTGCGCAACATCTCAGCCTTGGCTTCCCTACCAGCAACATCGCACGACTGCGCCGTCACGCCTGCCACTCGAACAGGCTCTGCGGTCATCCCATCGGTAAAACGAATGGCTGTCAAGCTGCACCGAGATAGGCGCTATCTCTAACGCAACCAACCCTGGGTCGCCGCTCCAATCGGCCTGGCCGCTCGAGCATTGCTCGATCCCTCAACAGGTGTGCTGGGTGTGCTGGGTGTGCAGGCTGGTTCGCCGTATTCCCATCAAACCGGTGTGCTGAGTGTGCTGGGTGTGCAGGCCACTTCACGTTCCCATCAATAGATGCGCCCATGTGCTGGGTGTGCAGAACGCTCCAGCCCTTCCCGTGCAAAAACCGTTACCGACTGCCACCACGACCGGAAATGGACCGGACGACTCGGCGACGTCCAGGCCGGGCTCGCTCACCAGCCGATGTAGCTTGCCGAACCTCAGTCATTGGACCGTGAACGCTTCGGCCACGGCCCGAGACACGGATTCGAACTTCCCGGAACACCGCCAGCGCTCCCATCAGCGTATCAACCCACCATCGAGAACCTTCCATGATGAACAGACAATTTCGCTTCAACAAAAAACTTATCGATGCCATCCCGCCGCACCCCGAGGACGCCAAGGCCAAGGAAAGCGAGTATTCCGACACCGAGGTCGCGGGGCTGCGCATCATCGTCAATCGGCGTGGCCGCAAGTATTTCCTCTTCCGTTACTCCTTCGATGGTGCCAAGCGCAGCATGAAGCTGGGCGACTATCCGCAGATGGACGTAGGGAACGCCAGACAGCGAGCACTGGACTGTCGCCGTCAAGTCGCCACCGGGACCGACCCGCAGGCAGCGGCAGCTATCTCGGCGGCCGCTCGGCTGACGCTACGAGAGTTCGTGACCAATGATTACCTGCCTCACGCCTACGCCACCAAGCGTAGCGCCAAGGACGACGACGGGCGAATGCGCAACCTGCTTCCCGAGTTCGGCGATCTTCCTCTGGCGGAAATCACGAGCCATTCCATCCAGCAGTTCCATGACCGGTTACGGGTGCAGAAATGTGCTGCCACGGCGAACCGCCACCTTGCGCTCCTCAAGCGATGCTTCAACTTGGCCATTATCTGGGGCAAGCTCGACGGGCGTAATCCAGCAAAGGGAATACGCATGCATCAGGAAAACAACCAGCGACAACGCTACCTATCGGGCACTGAACTCCGCTCGTTTCTAACCGCCCTGGACGAGGAACCGAACCGCCCGCTGGCCGACGCGCTGCGCTTTCTGCTCATGACCGGCGCTCGCCGTACTGAGGTGCTGAGCGCGCGCTGGGACGCGATCGACCTCGACAAGGGGCAGTGGTTCCTGCCGCACACAAAAAGCGGCAAGAGCCGGTTTGTCTTGCTGAACGACGGAGCGATCGAGCTGCTTCGTCAGCGCGGTCGGCCTGCTGGGCATGTTTATGTGTTCCCCGGCAAAAACGTGGGTGAAGCTATCTGCAATCCATACAAGGGCTTCAAGCGCGTGCTGAAACGCGCAGGCATCAGCGATCTACGGATTCACGATCTGCGGCATAGCTTTGCCAGCTTGGCGATCAACAACGGGGCAACCTTGTACGAGGTACAGCATTTGCTCGGCCATGCCGACAGTAAGACTTCGCAACGCTATGCCCACATGGCCTCCGATAACCTGCGCAAAGCGAGCGCGCAAGTTGCTGCAGTAATCGCCAAAGCCCAGCCACAAGCTGAACCCGTGTCGTAAACGAAAAATCGCTCAAGAAGTGTACTTGAGCGATTTTTTTTGGCGTAATTATGCGACTAGGTAACGAGTTGCTCCTCATCCGTCCAGACGCGCTTACTGACGAATGTGTAGCCATAGAAACGATTATTACAGTAGCGAGACATATGCCGCCCGTCCTGTTGCTGTTTCAGGATACCCAACCCTTTCAGCTCATCCAGCATTCGCCGTGCGTCCTCACCAAATTCACGGTTGTACACGTCGGTCGGAACGACTATGTAATCGTCATCCACAAACGCAACGGCCTCACAGTCCAGGTCCGGCTTACCTTCCATAATCTCATCGAGATGTTCGTCGAGGAAACGACGAAAGCGTACCAATGCGTCTGCACGTGCCCCCCACCATAACTCGGTCACCAGCTTAAAAGCAGCGTCGATTTTTCCGATCGCATCCTCTTCGAAAACCCTGGCCTTTACGGCAATGCGACCAACCGCTGCCGCGCCAGCAAGCCGCTGCACCACCCGGCGTTCGCCATCTCCACAGCCCTCCGGCAGCAGTTCGCGCTCGATATCCGAAGCCTGCTCCAGCAGATCGTTCACCACGTCAGGGTTATCGCAGCAATATTGAATGATGGCCTCGCCAGCCGTGCCGTACACCTCTCCACAGTTGCGCTTCAGGTGGCGGGCGACTGCATGGAACGAGTCGAACGAGCCGTAATGGGTAAGCACGCGCGATTCCGTAATTGGAATATCAATGGCCCGGTCCGCTTGGCCGCCGAGCATTTGCTTTCCGCTTTCTGTGATCCTGTCAGCAATCGAGACTTCTGCCGATGTAATGACGTTGGACTGCCAGCGCTCGCGAGGTGCTTGTTCTCCGTTCGATAACATGCGAATCTTGCCCTCGCCGGACGCGATCATGTAACACAAAGCATTGATGACCGATGCGGAAACCTCGGTCAGTTCATCGAACAGGATGGGCATAGGGCTGTACCTGCCGAGGTATTTTTCGCAACCGTTCACGGTGCCGTTAAATCGCGAAACATAGGCCGGATGATCGGCATGTGCGCCTTGGGCCGGGTCAACACCGTTTCCAAAGACGCTGGCAGCACATTGTTCTGCAAGCGTCTTACCGGTCCCCTTCTCGCCAAAAAAGTTAGCCAGGAACGAACTCACGTTCAGACGATCCAAGAACAGGCTTGCCATGCTGATACACACCATCGCAAGAATGATCGGATTAGCAACGATGTGAACGCCGATCTTTGCCTGCCAAGCACACAGTTCCCCACGTGCCCCCATTACAGAGACATCTGCACACTCCAGCCAGAATGCACTGACATCGATCCCGTTACTAGCGATCAGCTTGTTGCCAGTGAAGAATGCCTTATGTCCGGCAAGCCAACCAGGCTTTTTGACGAGTTCACGTGAATGACCAGATTTAGTGGCTTCGACTGAAGACGCGAGAAGGTACTTAGACGCATGAATCGCATGAAAGACGATAACGCCGCGTGCGCTGAGGACGGCATCGAGTTCCTTTGGGTTCCCGAGTAACTTGGCCTCGACTCGCACCCGACACGGCTGCATGTTGGGCACGCAAGGAATGATGGTAATAATGCGGCTTGATGTATCCGTAGCTGGATCGATCACGAACCCGTCCACGTACGCTACCCCCATCATAACGGGAACGTACTGGTCGTTTCCCTGATCGTACTGAACGGAACCATTTTGGCAAATATATTTGCCGACCATTCCGCTCGGCGCCTTCATGCTATGAAACTTATTCATGCTGTGTCCTTACGCATTCTTCTTCGATTCAATCCATTCGGCCACGTCATCGCTCGCGTACCGTACCGCCCTGCCCACCTTGACGAACGGGATCTGCGGCCCGAGCCCGGTGGAGCGCGCTTTCTCAAGGGTCTGCGGCGCGATGCGCAACATGTCCGCCACCTCCTTCGTCGTTAAATAACTGCTCAGTTGATCCATAAAATTTTCCTTTGTAATTGCGTTAAAAAAATCAGCCAGCCCATCATAGACGGATATCACTCCCGACAAAGTTCAGTAAAAACAGCCACTTAGGCGTAAATGGCCGACTATTGAGAAAGCCGCGGACAAGGGTTTTATCGGTGTTCCCCGCCGCGAATCGGGTTTGTCTAGGTAAGTCGTTCACGCGCCGGAAATCCGGTTGCGTACCTGAACTTCAGCCATGCAACCCGATTTCCTTGCTTCTTTTTGCCATTCGCAGCGCGTCCTCCCGCGCTACGCAGCGGCAAAAATATTTTTTTGATTTGTCGTTGATTTGCGACAGTTGACGCGCTGCCGATCACGCCAGCGCACCAACCAGATTGTTCGCATCGATCAATGCCTGATCCTGGAGGTGTGCATACCGTGCAGCGGTCACGTTCGGAGAGGAGTGACGCAAAGCCTTGGACACGGTGTACAAGGGAACGCCCGCGTTGACCGCCAGCGAGGCCCAGTTGCGGCGCAGGTCATGGATCGTGAAGCCGTCGATACCGGCGCTTGCGCAGATACGCTCGAACGCCTTGGCGGGCCTCGTCATGGGTTTTGCAGGATTCTTGCCGGGAAACAGGTATCCAGTTTTTCGCTTGCCGATTACTTCATGCAGCAGTTCCACCGCCGCCGAGCTGAGGCAGACATGTGCCGCCTTGCCCGACTTCGTCATGGGCAGATACCAAACACAGCTCTCCAGATCGATGTCTTCCACCTTAGCGCCGAGGGCTTCGCCAAGTCGTGCAGCCGTCAGGTAGAGCAGCATGAACAGCAATGCAGCGGCCCGGTTGGTCTCGCGCTCGCACGCCGCCTTGAACGCGACGCGCTCGTCCGGATTGAGCACGCGGGTACGAATGTTCGCCTCCGGAAGCGAACGAATATGCTTGGCGGGGCTCTTTACGAGGAGATCGTTCTCGACTGCGTGACGGAATATCGCCTTCAGCAGCGCGAGGTAGCGATTGACGGTCGCCGGGGACAGTTGCTCGCGATCGCGCAGCATATCGAGGAAGGCGACGATGTGCGACGACTTGATCGCGGCCAGTGGCATATGCCCGAATTCGCGGGACAGCCAGCGTTCAGTTTTTTGAACATCGTCCTTGATGCTGCGCTTGCGGGCTTTCTCGGCCGGAAAGTAGTGATCGGACCAGAGCCCGCCGAAGGTCAGGCCGATCCAACTGGGCGCGCGCGGGTCGATCCCTTGCGCTGCCTGGAGGCGTGCAGCGGCACATGCGAGTCGGGCCTGCTCGACCGAGAACTGCGCGCTGTAGTCCCCGAGGGCCAAGGAAAGGCGCTGCTTATGCAGGATCGGGCGCGCACGGAAGTTGATGCGTCCGCTGCGATACAGTACCGCAACCAGCCCGACGCATTTCGTGTCGTAGCAGTCGAGTTGATTCTTGTCGCTATTGGCAAGGAACCAAGTCGAGGCAGCGGTCAGGCTGGCCTTTGTGAAGCAAAACTTCGTTGAAAAATGGTAGGTGTTTGTCTCTGGGAGCATGTTGATAGTCCTTTACTAGGACTACCGGGGTCCACTATAGCCGTCCGCCCCCCATCCTGCATCCCAGACCGTCAAGCTCAGTCAAGGAACAACCGGACACAGCGTCAAACAACACGCCTTAACGACTTTCTTACCCATTGCGCGCTGTACGGCCCAACCGAACAGCGCTGGCGACTGGCCACGCTTTCCGATATTACGATCTGATTGGTGGATCAGGAACTTTCTTCCGGCACCCTGGAGCCAACGCAGCAGTAGCAGTGACCTTGATGCTAGGACCGACTACGCCAGAAGCCCATTACGCCCATCACAAACAATATCGGGAGGAAGGGCAATCTTTGCTGCAAGAGCACTTGAGTTAGCTCCCGCAGTTGGGCGGTTGATGAGCAGTCATGCAGCCTGCTATAGAGCCTAGAATCGCCTGCGGTAAAGACGTGCAAAGTGCACTGGAAGGCACGCCGATTGATTATCGAAACTGCGGCACACCCCAGCATATATTATTATTTTAGCAACATCATAAGGCCTCTTGTCTAGACAATGGACAAGAGGCTTTTCCATTTCAGAGTAACCCAAGGAGCTCTCACCAATGAAGAAAGTCAACGCTATCCCGAACTCGCAATGGCCGAGCAACAAGATCAACGCATCGACCCGGACAACTGTGCCGAACAATTTCCCGACCTTGCTGCCCGACATCAAGCAAGCATTCCTGCCGAGCAGTCTGGACCTGACGTTCACGCTGAGCTTCCGGCGCTAGATCTGCGGAACGGTTAGCGCAAGTACCGCAACGCTACGAGCATTACTTAAAGCCCCATACCGGTACACGGCGTGGGGCTTTTCTTATCCCAACCAGTCACAGGACCTGTAGACAAATCAAATGAACCAAACAGACACAACAAGCATAGGCGACGTGCCCGCCGAAACGACCGGAACGACCGGCGTCCAGCCCTGCTGGCTGCTCAAGTCCGCCAAGGCCATGAAGCTGGGCAAACATGCAGAGGGCGCAATCTACTATCAAATCTTGACCGACAGCCAGCGTCAGGCTCCATCGTTCAAGATCGTAAGTAACGAAGGCGGAGGCTACTTCAGCAAGGAAGTCGTAGCGTTCGACAGCATCGAATCCTGTCTCGCCGCGCATCCGCAGGATCAGCCCTTCCCCTCCAAGCTGTTGCAGTTGGCGTTCGCTGGCCGGTCCAGCAATAACGCGGGATTCCTCGCAGCCATCCTGCGCGCCGAAGGCTTGCTCGCCCTCGCCCCCGACACGGAAGGCCGTCACGTTATATCCGGCGACTGGGCTGCCTGGAAAGCGTCGGTGCTCGCCGAGCCGGGGCAACTGCTCGAATCGGAGCCAGTGGATAAGGAAGAGAAGGCCGAAGACAAGGAAGCCTCTACGCCGGCCGCTGACGAAAAAGACCCACCCCGGCGCGCGAAGAAATAGCAAACACAATCACTTAAGGACCGACCTCATGACCAGCAACTACTCAACAGCGTGGGAAGCGGGGCGGCTCGTGCGTTACCTGATGCGCGCGCCGAACGTCTACATCTTCGGCGGCCTTCTCAAGCACATCGCCTGCCCCACAGCACACCCCGACTTCACCGATATAGACCTCATCGCAACCGACAGCCGGGAACTGGATCGCATTCGGGACGCCTTCGACTACGTGTTCAGGGAGCTGCCCAGAATTGGGAACCGCCCGCGCTACTTCATCGGAAAGTCACAACGAACCGACAAGGTAATCCAACTCGTCCTAATGCGCTCCCACGTCCAGGCAATGCAGTTCGCAGTCGAGGGGCCGCAGTACGACATCGACCGCGCAGCGTTCGGCAACCGCCAGTTCTACTTCGATGCGGCCATCGGAAAAGAAGCCATCCGGCATGCCATCAGGACGAAGCGAGCAAGCCGCGTCACCGCACCCCGCGACCTAACGCACTACGCGCCGCATCGGCCGCAGATCGAACAGCGTCACAAGCTCAAGCTGATGCGCAAGGGCTTCACCGTCATCGACTGCCCAGCCCCATAACCAACCACTGAAAGGCCACTTATGACCGTCACGATCTACGTAACAAAGGAAGCGATGGCGACCGTCCTCAAAATCAAGGATCTCGACTACTACGACCGCTGCTGTTTGGCGGACAACGAAGCAACGGACCTCACCCGCAAGGAGGGCTACTATCTCAAGACCACCCACAAGCTCAATCTCGCCCCGTTGCCGGAAGGTGCCCCGCTCGTCGCCAGCCTGCGCACCAGCGACGCCGACTATTCGGAGCGAGTGAACATTCCCGCCAGCCTGCGCGGCTGCATCTTCGAGAAGGCCCCCAATCTTCCCCCGCGCTACAAGGAGATCATCGAATACTGGTCTGGCGAACCGCTGAACACGAATGCGGGCGGCGCTGTCTACTACCAGAACCCGATGAACGCCTACGTGGTCGATCTGTCCCTTCTCGATGCGGCGAACGCAGCGGGCAATTACGGCGGCAACGTGGCCGGGATGGATGCCCTGCTGTCGGAAGGGGTCGTCGTGCACATCGCAGGGTTAGGTAAGGCCCTCGGCAGCGCTCCAGACGACGCGTTTGTCGAGATCGGAATCCCGCTGGATGAGGCGATGCTCGCCCTGGACAACCCCGAGTTCCTGACGGGCCAGCCCTATGCGCAATCGACGGGCCAACGCTCCGAACGAATCTTTTTGAAAGTGTCGGACATCCGCCGCTCCCCCGATCCCGATCAGATTTTCGTGGACGCGCTGCGCTACGAAGAACTCGATTACGGCTTCTACTACTGACGCCGTAGCGGTGTGCGGGGTGTGCAGGGTGTGCGGGCCTGCGTCGCTACTTCTTCTTCCCGGCCCGCCAATGCTGGGCATACTGCACCGCGAAGCCGTAGACGAACTCCTTCTCCCTCAACGGCAGATCCTTCACCGCCTCGCCTAGCAATTCGCCGAATTTCTCCTTCTCGGTCGGGTCTGACAGCAGCGTCGTTAGCGAGACCTTCAAGACCTTAGCGATGTCTTCAAGACGATCGACCGACGGCAGCTGTGCGCCCGTCTCGATACGAGACACGGTGACACTCTCGATTCCCAAGGTCTCCGCCAAAGCGCTCTGCGTCATACCCAGCCGCGTTCTTGCCACCTTGATGTTTCGACCGATACGTGCTCCCAGCGCGCTTGCTTCTTCGGTCTTCGTCTTTCTCGGCATGTGGCGTCCTTAAAACGTCACATGATCTGCTCGTAGCAATCGCAAGAAAATGATGTAATATGCTATTAGGGTTGACGTAAAACAATAATTTTCTGCGTATCTCTCCCCAAAAATTCCATCTCCAAAACATGAAAAAGACTATCCTTCTCGCTCTCTTCTCCGCCGTCATGAACGTAACGACGGCAGCCGAGACGGTCGTAATCAACAACACCAAATACACGAAGTACTCCGACACGGAAATCGGCGACTACATTGCGAAGATGAACTCGGTACGGCCAGACATGACAGTGGATCAGGTAACGGCCCTCCTGGGCAAGCCGATCCGGGAGCAGGTCGTGTCGGAGTCGCCCCCGCAACGCATCGTCGTATTCAAGCTGTCTGTCGTGGTCAGCTTCCACTTCAACCACAGGAACCGCACTTGGCGCGTCACCGCGCCGCCGCTTTATGGCAGCCCGTTGTGCCAACGCGAAGACGGCCGTCCGCTCAAGAACTCACTCGGTACCGAGATCATCGATTACCCGAGCATCACCTGCATCCCGCAGAGATTTGCAGCCAGTTCTGGTTCGAAATCGAAAGCGCCGCCCGTAGCTTCACGGTTCAGCGCTGCCAAGTGGCAGCTGATCGATAAGGGAGCTGGTGGAAGGGAAGGTTCCGATGAAATGTACATCGACAACAGCAGCATCAAGACTATTGCCCCGCGCACTGTGGAAGTTACGCTCTTGCGTTCGTTTGACTCGCCACATAAGGACGAAGGACCGACGTTCCAGTCAGAAATCCGCCGGCTCGTTATTTCCTGCAACGACAGAATGTGGGGTTTTACGACAATGCAGCGGTTCGCCTACGAAATGGGACGCGGTAACGTTACAGGCGATTGGAAATCTGACGGAGAATTGCAGAAAATTGACATGGAAGGCTCGTGGCCTGACTTCGTTGCAAAGGTCGTCTGTAAGAATCTGTGATCGTTGATCCACGATGCTTGAGCAGTACCTTGCGAGGTGTGCAGGTCTGCAAGGCGCATCCCCGCTCACCTATTTCGAGCGGCGGCACCTATGATGTGAGAGGGCATTCTGGTCGCCCTCTGGTCGGGGCTACAGACAATACGGTCAAGCAGAATCCATCACCGTCAAGTTGTAGCGGAGCCCGACCAGAACGACAACATTCCGACATTGGCCTGGCGGAGCAAGGACATACCTCGTGCAAACGGATCGAATGGCGAACGAGCCCTCTCGCAATCGCGGCCGCTACTGGCACTTTTAATCCGTTGGTCGCTGGTTCGAGCCCAGCACGGCCTACCAGAGAATTCAGCGAGAACGCCAGCCTTCGGGCTGGCGTTTTTGTTTTGGGCTGCCACCTCCGCGTCGCCCCTGCGAAGGCAGGGGGCCAATTTTGCGCGCATGACCACGACGCGAGCAGCACTTGGGTCCCCGCCTTCGCGGGGACGACGGTTTGACGTCAATCGCGCACGCTCGCCAGGATCCGCTCCACATCCCCCCATCTGCACCGGCTTGGTCAGGTGATGGTCGAACCCCGCCGCGCTCGACTGGTTGCGGTCGCCCTCGGCGCCCCACCCCGTCAGCGCCACCAGCACCACGTGTTCCAGCCCCGGGATCTGGCGCATCGCGCGCGCCGTGTCGTGGCCGTTCATGCGCGGCATGCCGATGTCGAGGAAGACCAGCTGCGGCGCGAATGCACGTGCGCTCTCCAGCGCCTCGACGCCGTCGTGCGCCACGCGCGTCACGTGGCCGTTCAGTTCCAGCACCATCGCCAGCGTGACGGCGGCGTCGACGTTGTCGTCGACCACCAGCACGCGCACGCCTGCGGCCTGCGCCACCGTGGCCGGCTCGCCCGCCGTCGGCAGCGCGGCGCCATCCGGCGCCAGGCAGGCCAGCGGCAGCCGCACCGTGAACGTGCTGCCGGCGCCCGGCCCGGCGCTCTCCGCCTTCACGCTGCCGTCGTGCATCTCGACCAGGCGCCGCACCAGCGACAGGCCGATCCCGAGCCCGCCCTGCGCGCGGTCGATGCTGCGGCCGACCTGGCTGAACATGTCGAACACGCCTTCCAGCGCATCGGCCTGGATGCCGACGCCCGTGTCCGACACGGCGATCACGGCCTCGTCGCCATCGCGCCGCAGCGCCAGCACGATGTCGCCGCCGGCCGGCGTGTACTTGGCGGCGTTGTTGAGCAGGTTGGCGACGACTTGCGCGATGCGCGTGGCGTCCACGTCGGCCGGGAACGGTTCTCCGGCCACGTCGATGCGCAGCCGGTGCTGCCCTGCCTCGACGACCGGCAGGCTCGTCTCGACGGCACTGGACAGCACGTCGGACAGGTCCACGCGCGCCTTCTTGAGTTCCAGCTTGCCGCCGCTGATGCGGGCGATGTCCAGCAGGTCGTCGATCAGGTGCACCATGTGCGACACCTGGCGTTCCATCATCGCGCGCACCCGGGCATTCGCGGCCGCATTGTCGCCGCCCAGGCGCATCACGCCCAAGCCGCTGCGGATCGGCGCCAGCGGGTTGCGCAGCTCGTGCGCCAGCGTGGCCAGGAACTCCGTCTTGCGCCGGTCCGATTCCTTCAGGTCCGCGGCCAGCTGGCGCAGCGTGTCATCGGCCCGCTTGCGCGCCGTGATATCGGAAAACAGCAGCGCGACACGGCGGCTCGCCGGATCGCCCATGCGCGTGGCGTACACGTCGAACCAGCGCCCCATCGCCGCGGCCTCGCTCTCGAAGCGCTCGGACTTGCCGGTGCGGGCGACGCGGCCATAGGTGTCGATCCAGAAGCGGTCCAGGTCCGGCACCAGCTCGAGCGCCGTCCTGCCGGTGGCGCCGGCCAGGCCCGTATGCTCCTCGAACATCGCGTTCATCTCGACGAAGCGGTAGTCGACCGCCTCGCCCGCATCGTCGACGATCACGTCGATGATGCAGAAGCCCTGGTCCATCGACTCGAACAGCGTGCGGTAGCGCTCCTCGCTGGAACGCAGCTCCTCGGCGGCGCGCTTGCTCTCGGTGGTGTCGAGCACGATCGCGACGATGCCCTGGATTTCGCCGTCCGGCCCGCGCAGCGCATTCACGCTGCTGGTGGCCGGCATCAGGGAACCGTCCTTGCGCAGGTACTCCTTGTCGATCGCGGCCTGCACGCCGTCGACGAGCAGCTTGCCGACCGTGGCGAGCGTCGCCTGCACCGACGCGGGCGCGGTGACCTCGATGACGCTGCGGCCCACCAGCTCGTGCGGCACATAGCCCAGCATGTCGCCGTATTTCTGGTTCACGAAGGTGATGCGGCCCGTGGTATCCATCTCCACCACGCCGGTCGCGGCCTGGTCGACGATCTTCTGGAAGCGTTCGCGGCTCGCATGCAACTGCAGCTCCGCCAGCTTGCGGTGGGTCTGGTCGACGCCGTGCGCGAGCAGGCCCGTGACGCATCCTTCGCCGTCGCGCAGCGCCATGTAGACCAGGTCGAGGAAGCGCTCCTCGAGTGGCATGCCGGGCTCGCGCTGCAGCATGACGGGCATATCGAGGCCGACGAACGGTTCGCCCGTCGCGTAGACGCGGTCGAGCAGTTCGAAGAAGCCCTGCCCCGCCACCTCGGGCAATGCCTGGCGCACGGGCTGGCCGACCAGGTCGCGGTTGCCGACGAGCTGCAGGTAGTGATCGTTGACGAGCTCGAACACATGCTCCGGCCCGTTCATCACGCACATGAAGGCCGGGGCCTGGCGGAAGATGTCGTTGATGCGTTCGTTGGCCGCCCGCAGCTCGCGCACCAGGCGTTCGCGCTCCCCGTCCGCCTCGATGTCGGCCGAGATGTCCGTGTGCGTACCGACCCATTCGACGATGGCGCCGGCCGCATCGACGATCGGCACGGCCTTGGCGCGCATGTGCTGGTAGCGGCCGCCGGCATCGCGCAGGCGGTGCTCCACGTGGTAGATGGCGCGCGTCGCGAACGCGCTGGCGCGGGCCGCCAACGTGGCCGCGCGATCGTCCGGATGCACGGCGTCGAGCCAGCCGTCGCCGAGGTACGCGTCCGGCGCCTGGCCCGTGAACGCCTGCCACGCCGGCTGCGGCGCAGCGAAGCTGCCCGCCGCCGTGGTTACCCAGACGATGGCGCTGGTCGCCGTCACCAGCGAGCGGAACCGCGCCTCGCTGGCTTCCAGCTCGTGCTGCGCCTGGTGGGCGGCCGTGACGTCGCGCGACACAGCCAGCAGCATGCCGTATTCGCCGTCCAGGTCGGCGGGCGTGACGACCACGTCCCACCACTTCGGCGTTCCCTTGCGCGTCGGGCAGGCGGCACTGAACCTGCCGGTGCCGCCCCGCGCGGCGGCATCGATGGCCGCCTGTACGGCAGCGCGGCTGTCCTCGGGCCACAGCGACACCCAGGCCGCTCCCGCGACGCCGGCAAAATCATCGATGTCCAAGGCCCGCAGGCCATTGCGGTTCATGGCCAGCAGCCGGCCATCGGTACTGAGCAGCTTGACGCAATCGGGACTGGTTTCGAACAGCAAGCGCCCCAGGTCCGGATTGCCGAGGGACACTGGGAGTGGGCATTCATCCTGCATGGAGTGATCGATTTCTTTAAATATCTTTTCTTGGAGACCCAAGAACGTGAAATTCTTTGACGAAATCGTATCTATACCACATGACCGATGCTATTACGCCAATCATTCGTGCGCCAGGGGCGCTTGTCGCGTTTTCCATGACCGATCGCGCTTACCGACGCAACATTGCAACAAAACCCTTAGCAGATCGGCGCCGACCCGCTATAATGCACGCCTTCTTCGGGTCGTTAGCTCAGTTGGTAGAGCAGCGGACTTTTAATCCGTTGGTCGCTGGTTCGAGCCCAGCACGGCCTACCACGAATTTGCTGGTTCAATGAAGGCGTTGCGAGTGATCGTGACGCCTTTTTTTGTATTCGCACCAGCTCCCTCTTCCGCCTACTGGCCCGTACCCGTGACGCGCTGCAGACACTTGCTGCGCGATGCCACGCATCTGTGCCGTCGCCAGCCTGCTACATCTCCAAAACTCAATATCAGCACGGAAACTGCTGCGCAGCGCGACGTCGCACAAATTTGCGCTTTGTCACTGTCTAATTCCAAATTAGTTAATACAGTCAAGAGGTTTGTCGCAAGTTCAAGCAATTCAATGGCGATTCAAGCATCGCGAATTGAACAATGTCCAGCTCAACTGATGAGCAAAACGATGACTGACCTGCAAGCACTACTGGAAGCCCACCAAGGCACGCGCCTGTTGCGCTTGTCATTCCCGCGAAACGACGGTCCGTATGCCAAGCTGATGGTGAACCGGTTCGAAGGTACGGAATACGTATCGCGCGACTTCGAGTTCAAGGTAGAACTGCTAAGCGACGATGCTCGGATAGAACTTGAGGCGATGCAGGGAAAACTGCTGTGCGTATCGCTGGTACAAAGCGACGGTAGTCTGCGTCCATTCACCGGGTACGTCGCGTCCTTCAGGCTGGTCAAGACCGACGGCGGCGTGGTGTTCTATGAAGCCGTCTTGAAGCCATGGCTGGCGTACACACGCCTGCGTAGGAACAACCGCCTGTTCCACGCGCAAAGCCTGAGCGAACAGACGGAGACCATCTTCGCCGGCTACGGCAGCCTGCCCGTGTGGGAATGGAAAGTCGCCGGCGAACAGCCGCAGCGCACGATGGCCACGCAGTGGGACGAGACCGACCACAACTACCTGTGCCGACGCTGGGAAGCGGCGGGATACAGCTATTGGTACGAACATACCCACGATGGCCACGTGCTCAAGGTCTGCGACGATACACGCACGGCCGCACCGATCGACGAGACGTTACCCGGCATCCGTTTTCATGGTGCCGGTGGCGCGCAGGAAGAAGACGCGATCAACCACTGGAGCCCACTGCGTCGGTGGGCGTCCGGACAAGCAGTGGTGAGCGGCTTCGATTTCAAGAAACCGCGCCCGGTCCATGCCGATATCGTCACCATTAATGAGCAAGGCGATATTCCGCAGCTGGAGGTGCACCACTACGAGGGGCATTACGGCTTCAAGGACCAGTCGGGCGCCGACCAGCTTGCGCGCCTGCGCATGGAAGAAATCGAAGCCTACGGCAAGATAGTCGAAGCACGAGGTAACAATCGACGGCTCGCGGCGGGCAGATGGTTCAAGCTCCTCGACCATTTCAGCGAAAGCGAGGACAGCGAATTCCTGATCCTGGAAGTGCATCACGACGCCAGCAACAATTATCTCCAAGGCAGAAACTCGTTCTCCGAATACAACAACCGCATGGTCTGCCAGCGCAAGGCCCTGCCCTGGCGTCCGGGACGTGGCTTCAACAGCACGGACACTCAACTGCTCGCCATGCAAACCGCCACCGTGGTCGGCCCCGAAGGCCAAGGCAGCCTGAACGTAGACCAGTACGGACGCATACAGGTCAAGTTTCACTGGGATCGAGACGAAAGCGGTAGCTGCTGGGTACGGGTAAGCAGCAACTGGGCCGGCGGCGAAAAGGGGTTGACGAGCCATCCCCGGGTCGGATCGGAAGTAATCGTGCAATGGCTCGACGGCAATCCCGACCATCCGATCGTGACCGGGTCGGTGTACAACCAGAACTATATGCCGCCATGGAAGTTGCCCGAACAGCAGGCACTGATGGGGCTGAGAAGCCGAGAGCTGACAGCCGAGGGCGGCAACACACCCGGCGGACGTAGCAACCACGTGGTGCTTGATGACACCCAAGGGCAGATCCAGGCGCAGCTCAGGAGTGACCATCTCGCCAGCCAGCTCAGCCTCGGACATATCACCCGCATCGAAGACAATGCCGGACGCAAGGATGCCCGCGGCCAGGGCTTCGAGCTGCGCACCGACGGCCACGGCGCGGTGCGCACGCAACGGGGCCTGTTGCTCAGCACCGAAGGCCGGCCGAATGGCCGCGCCCATATTACCGACATGGCGGAGACGCTGGCGCGCTTGGCGCAGGGCCAGGAGTTGCACGACAGTCTGTCGCAGGCCGCGCAACAGGTGCAGGCACACCAACCGGGCGACCAGGACCAGGTCGCCGCCGCGCTGCAGGCGCAGGTCGATGCCATCAAGGGCCAGGGCGGCACGCCGGCGCAGGGCGAATTCCCCGAATTTCAGGCTCCCCACCTGCTTCTAGCCAGCCCGGCCGGGATCGAAACTACTACTCAGGGGTCCACCCATTTGATGAGCGTGGAGCACACCGCCCTGAGCAGCGGCGGCCATGCCAGCCTAAGTGCGGGCAAGAGCCTGCTTGTCAGCGTCAAGGAAGCGGTGCGCATGTTTGCCTACAAGGCCGGCATGAAGCTGGTGGCAGCCAGCGCCGACATCGACATCACTGCCCTGAAGGACAGCGTCAACATCCTGGCCAAGCTCAACATTACCCATACCGCAAACCGCATCACGATCACGGCAAAGGAAGAGGTGGTGATCAACGGCGGGACCAGCTTCAGCCGCTGGAACGCATCCGGGATCGTCCATGGTACCGACGGCAACTGGGTCCAACACGCGGCGCATCACAGCTTCGTCCCCGGCAAGAGCGAAGGCACACCAAGCTTGCCGCAGACCGTACAACTCCCACCGGGGCAGCTCGACCTGTATCACCAGTATGTGAACACGGAAGGCAGTACGAAGCAAGGCATCCGACAAGGCGACTACACCGTCGTCGACGCTGAAGGCGGCGTCCATCAAGGGACGCTTGACGGCAACGGCTTTGCCAGCGTGGCCGGCCTGCCGATGGGAATGGCCACGGTCAGCTACGGCAAGGACCCGCGCGACCCATGGGATGAAGCCAGCGACTTCGGCCAGGGAACGGAATGGCCGGCCGTGGCGCTGCCCGAGGCTGGCGCTGTTGCCGCGGCAACGTCTGAGCGGCCTGCCCCGGCGGCGAAGGCGATTGCGCAAGCCGCGGAGCAAGCGGCAAGCGCGGTGCAGTCGCTGTCAAAAGGCGGTGCGCATGCGTTATTGGCTCCGCTCGGACAGGCGGGCATGGTCAATCTTGCGGGCAAGCTCCCGGGCGGTGCGACGGCCCTGAACGCCTACGGGATGCTGACTGCCGGAAAACCTGCTGCCGCCGTCGCGTCCACCCTCGGTTTGCCTGGATCGCTGCCGCGCATCGGCGCTGAAGTACCGCCCTCGATCCCGAAAAAATCCGTCCTGTAAAAAGCCACCATGACCGAACCCAAGCAGGCCCCGTCCAAGCCCGCCGAGCGCACGCCCGAAGTCGCGGTTGCCCCGCTGAACACCATAGACCAGCAAGATGTCGGCGCCGGCGCAGCCGCCTTCGACAAATGGCTGCGCAAGATCAGCTACGACTACGTCACGCTGGAGCGGCTGAGCACCGTGGCCGGCAGCCTGCCGGTGATCGGCAACATCATGGCGCTGATCGACGCCATCATGGATATCGTGGAGGTCATCCAGAGGTACCTCGCCAGGAAGGACATCGGCTTCCTCCAGTGGGTAAGCCTTGGCATCAACCTGATCGGCGTGGTTCCGGTGCCCCCGGCGATGAGCGCTGCGCGCATGAGCCTGCGGCCGGCACTGCACCTGGCCCGGCAAAAGCTGGCGTTGGGCGTCAAGGATCTCGGCGGCGCACTGATCGAGGTGCTGATCGTGCACCTCAACGCCAGGCTGGCCGGCGAGATCGAAACGTTTGTCGACAGTGCGATGGGCAAGCTGGCCGGGATCCTGGACGATTGCGCCGATCTTGCCGACGGCATTGCCGACGATCTGATCAAGATCCTCAAGCGCTGCATCGGCACGGAACCGCTGTTCGAGGTGGCAACCCCGGCGGAAGTGGAAGACAAGCTGTACGACCCAAAGGTAAAAAGCAGCTGGCGCCGCATGCTTGGCGCCCTTGGCCGGCAATACAGGAAGACCGCGAACTACGTCGTCGCCGTAGCAGCCAGCCAGCTGCCACAGGGCGCGGTCGCTGGCGTGAAGGGGATCATCGGCCACCTGGCGGACTTCAAGCCGGCGTTTCGCGGCAAGCTCGCCGCCCTGGCCGACGAACAGGCGCAGATGAGCATCCGGTGGATACTGATGCGGCTGCGCGACGCGGTAATCAAGCACAAGAAGCGGTATCCGGCCATGGTCCCCTCGGCCAAGGGCGCCGACCACAAGAAGATGAATCCCGGCCACGAGCTGGGCGCCACCGGCCGGCAACACCCGGCCACGGGCGACGCCAACGCGTGCAAGCTGTGCCCCGCAAAAGGCAGCACCGCGCACTCGATCAGTTTCGCCACCGGCGCCGAAACCTTCACCCACACCGACTTCGTGCTGGATGCGCCGCTCCCTATCGAATGGAGCCGCACCTACCGCAGCCAGTTGAGCGCCTACGACCTCGGCAATCTCGGCGCGCGCTGGCTCACGCCGTACAGCACCCGCATCGACGTCGTCGGCCAAGGCAAGCCGGCCGCCCTGCTCTATCACGCTGCCGACGGACGCAGCCATCGCTATCCGTGGCTGGGGATCGGCCAGCGGCACTACGACCCGGTCGAGCAAATCATGCTCGCCCGCATGAGCGCTACCCTGCTCACGCTCGACTTCGGCAAGCCGCTGCCCGAAGGCGAATCCAGCCCCTGGCGCGAAACCTACGAGCTGGTCGACACCGTGCGCGCCAAGGCAGCCGACCTGGGCAAGGAGCATTTCCGGCTGATCGCGCTGCATGCCCGCGACGGTGCTGCTCTCGGCTTGCGCTACGATCACGTCGTCGCCAATGGTCCATACGCCGGCGAGGAGGTGCTCAGCGACATCATCAGCAAACGGGGCGAGACCATCGTCGCCCATGCCGGCACCCAGATCGACGCCGACAGCGGCCGCATCCTTGCGCTATGGGAAGTCAAGGACGGCAAGCTGGTGCGCCAGCTTGCCGCCTACGACTACGACGACCACGGCGACCTGATCCGCGCCCAGGACGAAAACGCCGCCGCCTGGCACTACGAGTACGACCGCCACCTCGTCACCCGCTACACCGACCGCACCGGACGTGGCATGAACCTCGCCTACGACACCAGCGTCGACACCGGGCTTCATGCCAAAGCGATCCGCGAGTGGGCCGACGACGGCAGCGACGACACCCGGCTCGAATGGGACAAGAACATCCGCCTGACCTACGTCACCGACGCGCTTGGCCACGAAACCCGCTACTACTACGACATCGCCGGCTACACCTACCGCATCGTGTACCCGGACGGGCTTGAGGAATGGATCTTCCGCGACGACGCCAAGAACGTCGTCCGTCACATCCACACCGATGGCAGTAGCGAGCATTACCGTTACGATGCGCATGGCAACCTGCTCACGCACACCCGCGCCGACGGCAGCCAGGTTCACTTCGAGTATGACGGGCAGCACCGCGTCACCGGCATCCGCGATGCCGAAGGAGGCACCTGGAAGCGCGACTACGATGCCCAGGGCCACCTGGTCGAGGAAGCCGACCCGCGCGACAACAAGACCC
Organism: Massilia paldalensis; assembly: GCF_044901715.1. Lineage (NCBI taxonomy): Bacteria > Pseudomonadati > Pseudomonadota > Betaproteobacteria > Burkholderiales > Oxalobacteraceae > Massilia > Massilia paldalensis. The sequence goes on along the minus strand of NZ_JBJCIU010000001.1, from coordinate 10,983 downwards.
AGTACGCGTACGACAAGGCCGGCCGCCCGATCGAAATCACCGATGCCAAGGGCGGCGTCAAGAAACTCGCCTACACGCCGGACGGCCAGCTCGCCAGCTACACCGACTGTTCCGGGCACAGCAGCCAGTGGGAGTACGACGACCGCAAGCGCCTGATCAAAAGCATCGACGCCGCTGGCAACGTGACCCGCTACCGCTACACGCCACTGAGTGCCGAAACGCTGGCGCGAGCGCACAGCGAAGGCGCCGACGGCGGCAACCACCCCGGCCAACTGGAAGCCGTCATTTACCCCGACGGCAGCGAAAATCAACTGCGGCACGACGCCGAAGGCCGGCTGCTTGCGCACACCGACGCACTGCTGCGCACCACCTCCTACAGCTACACCGCGGCCGGACTGATCCGGAACCGCATCGACGCGCTAGGGCACAGCCTGCAGTACCAGTGGGATGTGCTCGGCCGCCTGTCCGCCCTCGAAAATGAAAATGGCAGCGTCTACCGGTTCCAGTACGACCCGGTCGGCCGCCTGCTGCGGGAACAGGGCTTCGATGGCAAGGCCACCGAATACTGCTACGACGAAGCGAGCGGCGTGCTGGCGGAAACCGTCGAAGCTGGTGTAACCACCCGGCTCGAGTTCGACCCCATGGGCCGGCTCGTGCAACGCCGCGCTGCGGCCTCCGGTGGACCGGAGCAAATCGAAACCTTCGCCTACAACGCCAACGGCCAGTTGGCCGAAGCGAAGAACGAACACGCCAGGCTGCAATGGTTCTACGACGCTGCCGGCAACCTGGCGCGCGAACACCAGCACTACCAGGGCCCGTTCCATCCCGACAAGCGTACCGCGGTCTGGCACCACCACTACGACGAACTCAACCAACGCACCGGCACCACCCGCCCCGACGGCCATCGCCTCGAATGGCTGACCTACGGTGCCGGCCACGTGCACGGCCTGCTGCTGGACGGGCAGGAACTCGTCTCCTTCGAGCGCGACGCACTGTACCGGGAAACTGGCCGCACCCAGGCCAACAGCCTGCTGCAAACGATGAAGTACGACCCGGCCGGCCGCCTGATCGAACAGCAGCTCGGCACCATCGCGCAAGCCAACCAGAAGGAACGGTATTCCTACCCCGGCCAGTACCGTCCCGATGTCCAGGTCGGCATCCGAGCTGCGATCCTACGGCGCTACCGCTACGACCCGTCCGGCCAGCTGAGCAGCCTCGAAGACAGCCGGCGCGGCCGCATCGAATACCGCTACGACCCGGTCGGACGGCTGCTGGCGGCGAATAGCGCATTGGGCCATGAAACCTTCGCTTTTGACCCGGCTGGCAACATCCAGGCAGCCGATATGGCGTCACAGGAGCCCATCAGCCGCCGTGTCGCGCTGCCGAAACTGCTGGACAACCTGCTCAAGGAATATGCCGGCGTCAGCTACCGCTACGACGAACGCGGCAACCTCGTGGAACGTACCCAGGACGGCATTCGGTCCGAGTATAAGTGGGATGCGTTCAACCGGATGACCCGCGCTACGACCTGGCATGGCGTCACCACCTTCGCCTACGATCCGCTGGGGCGGCGCATTGCCAAGCACAGCCAGACAATGGAAGGCACAACCCGGCCGGAGACGATCCAAACCATGTACGGCTGGGATGGCGACACGCTGGCGTTGGAAAGCAGCGTGCACCAGGGCTATACGGCGGGTGAACGGACGGTGCACTATGTGTACGAGCGTGACAGCTTCGTGCCGCTGGTGCAGGCTACCCGAAGCGGGGTGCTTCGACTGGCGCCCACCACCGATGTCAAGGCGCTGATGGCGGGCAATGACGGCAAATACGACATTGCGCTCGATCCGCTATGGAACGGTGAATACGAGCAAGAAGCCGAGCCGTTCGGTAAGGACGAGATCGCCTTCTATCAATGCGACCATCTGGGCACGCCGCAGGAGTTGACCGATCATGAAGGCAAGGTTGCGTGGTCGGCGCAGTACAAGGCGTGGGGGCAAGCGAAACAGGCAATCAGCGAGGCGGCGTACAAGGCGGACATTCGCAATCCGATCCGGTTCCAAGGGCAGTACTTTGATGAAGAGACGGGGCTACACTACAACAGGCACCGTTACTATAACGCCGATACGGCACGATACCTTACGCAGGATCCAATCCGATTTTTCGGTGGCCACAACTTCTACAAATACGGGCCAAATCCGACTATGTGGGTTGATCCATTGGGATTGTCGCCGACGTGGAACTGCAAGACTAGCCGATGGCATGAAAGTGAGAATGGACGCTTTATTAAGCGACCAACTCATCTCATGAAGACGGAGCCAAACACGGCTTTCTTCTGGTCAGGTAGAACTGAAGGTGTCGGCGGAATGGATACTGCCGCCAATATTGCCAAAACTCACGGTGGAACGACGCTTGAAATGCTCATTGATAAATACAAGATCCAGATGCCAGCTTGGGACGATAAGAATCCGGCTGTTGTAAGAGAATGGGGTGAAATGTCTCGCGCCTATGCCCAAGGCACTTGCGGACTCATACGAGGCGTGGTTGGACAGGATTTGCGACCGAACAACATCTGGGAAGGCTACGAGAAAGGCGCGCTCATGAAAAACCCCGCTGTTAACCAAATCGATATTGTTGACCCGAAATACGGAAACACGAAGACCATTTTCAAGAGGTGACATATGCATTTTGAAGTCGTTCACGTCTCACGGGGAGACATACGGTTGAAGAGTAGAGACAAACTTGTGCGTGTTCTAGGCGAGGCGCTCATTTCCTCAACCCCAACCGAACCTAGTTACGTTATCTATTTGAACTCATTGAATAACTGGGACATGCCACCGGACGTTGCCCTAACGGAAACTGAAAAGCAGGAGATCATTAGGGCAATTCGGAAATACTTTCAGGATCGCGACTCGGTTGTCGAGTTCGAATAATAATATGCATTGCGCGTAGGGATTAATGATGCATACTATTAAGTTAGATTTAAAGCACGGTTCGGCTTCTGTTGATTCGACACCAATAGCTCTTGACGAGAAAGGCGCCCCCACCAAATCGATCGCAAAACTATGTTCACCACCGCTTCAAACAGATGAGGGGCGAACACGCTATCACTTATTAAGAAAAGTCAGTGTTTGCGGACAATCAGCCGATGGTGTGATTGAAGTCGGAGAAGAAGGGGCTTTTTCCCTAACGATCTTATTTGATTTGATCGATTTTTTCACATCCAGCATTCTTGAATCAAAAGTAATAAAATCATGTGAGAAGTCTTCGAATTTGAAGTTTTCGAGTAATCATCCAAGTACTGCATTTTTGGAATCCTGCGAATGGATGAGTGCCGTATTTTTTTATGACGCGAAGCAAGGCGATCTAAGTTTAGAGATTAAATTCGAGCGCAGGTCAACTGAATCGAATTCGAACCACTAATTTGCAGAAGTATGACTTAGGATCTCTAACAACACCTCTAACATACCGCCAGCAGATGAGCGAGCAGGCCAGTTCAGATCGACACCATTGACCCGAAGACCGGGACCACAAAAACTATCTTTAGACGATGTGCGACATGGAATTGGCAGAAATTGTGCGCGGGTATCTTCGGGTGAAAGACGGCGCCAAGAGCGTTACCGTATGCGGTGAAGCGCTGTTGAGAGGCTACGGCTCTCCCGACTTCATGCCGTATCAGAACAGCATCGAAAAGTGGTATGCGCCAAATGACCAAGAATACGTGACTCCCGCCGAGAAGGAGCAGCTAATTCAGTTCCTAAAGGAGGAGTTCGCCAGAAGAAAAATGTTCTTGGAGATTGAATAGTGCGTCATATAAAGCTGCGCCCACGCCGTGAGCGTTAGCGGTCGAGCATCCGAGTAAGCGTAGCAGGCAGACAAAAAGCTGGCGGCCGGCCGTTGCCACAGCCGAGCTACCACCATGGCAAGGCCCCCAGGATCGGATGAGCCCGAGCCGGACGGCCTACCGATCTACTAGCTCACCGATTCCACTGGAGAGCCAAATGTCATTGAAGATCATTACAGTCGGAGACAAAACCGACCATGGCGGCACAGTGATTAGCGGTTCGCCCGACCACGACATCAGGGGAAAAGCAATCGCCCGGCTGGGTGACAAAGTTGCCTGCCCCCAGGCCTACCCCGGCGGGAAACCACACGGCGTCAACAAAATCGTTACCGCACACGACACACTGACAGTCAACGGGGTACCCGTAGCGGTCGAGGGATGCACGACGGAATGCGGGTGCAAGCTGATCGGCAGCGTGCCCGCGACGGTCGGCTAAAAGTGGCCGGGCATTTATACTCATCCGCGAAAACTTCAAACTCACAATCGCGGTAGCATAGGTAGGAATCACCGCGCCATCTTCCTTATGTTTGCAGACTGCACAGTCCACATCTACCGATCCTCGATCGACCAATCGGAGCCTTACAACGCCGATGTTTCTTGTTGTCTTGCGCACACGACAACCACAGCACGTTGCGTTCACCCAATTTCTACTGGCACAGGCACTTGAATAATTAAAAGTTTCGACGACCGAACTCGAAGAAATGAAAACAAATCCTAGCATTTTTTCTTTAGCCTTGCTCTGTGCGCCGATGAATACAGTAGCTGAAACGTTAAAATGCGCCTATCTGGACAAAGAAAATAATGTACATATAAAACACTTATCGGGTCTCGATGTTAAAATTACAAAACGGGAAATGCTGCGTCCTTGAAGTTCGCCCCAGACAATGAAACTGTAGCGTGGCTCGCGATGAACACCTGGGTTGCCGAAGGCCACACCGAGCCCCAGTCGGAAGAGTTGAAAATTTACAAAAATGGATTAATAAGATCCATAAAATGCCCACTATTCATAAGAGACCATTGGTCTTGGCAGAACGGGAGTCAGATTGCGATTGACTGCGGCGGTCGGCATTTTGCAGGATGGAAAATTCTTTATGATGTAACATCACTCAGGGCAATTGCGACTGTCGACGAGGCGCAAGTTCCGCTAGAAAAACGCTCTGATTGGTCGCTTGGCGACAATTAAGTGACCTTTTGCACTTCCAGAAGAGCCGGCAACGGCTTCGACATGACGAACATTGCCATGTTGATTTCCGAATTGGATATCATCCAATTCGCCAATATCGCGATAATACGCGCTCATCATTGAAGTGAGCCAATTCAAGACTATGGAAACCATTAATAGGATTTTGCTCTTCCAACGAAAACGCCAGCCTTCCGGCTGGCGTTTTTGTTTTCTACCCACGCAGGTTAGCATCAGTACATGATCTTCCCACCCTCAGTAATGATGCTCAGATCCACATAATCCGACCCGTTGTGATCCCCCGCCCCGAACGTGACCGTATACCCGCCCAGGTTATACGCCCCCATGGTCTCCAGCGCATGGACGAAATTCTTGCGTGTCGGTTCCCCCTTCACGTGGCGCAGGCCTTCCACGAAGACCTTGGCCGCCATGAAGCCTTCCAGGCTGGCATAGTCCGGCTCGCGGCCGGGCTTGGTGAGGTAGAGCTTGCGGTATTCCTTGACGACGCCCAGCTTGTCGTCCCAGGGCGACGGGATCACCTGCGAGATCATCACGCCACGCGACTCCTTGCCCAGCTCGCTGGCCAGCGCGCGGCTGCCGACGAAGGAGACGTTCCAGAAGAACGGCACGCTGGCCGCATCCTTGCGCATGGCGCGGATGAAGGCGGCGCTGGATTTGTAGGCCGAGATCATGATGACGGCACGGGGTGCGGCGGCCTTCATCTTGGCGACGGCGGCGGCGACGTCGGTGCTGTTGCGCTCCACCGAGGCCGTGGCGAATACCGCCAGCTTGCGCTTCTTGAGGGCCTGCGTCACCCCTTCCAGGCCGGCCTTGCCGTAGGCGTCGTTCTGGTACAGCACGGCGATCTGCTTGCTGGCGCCGATGGCTTCCAGGTGCTCGACGATCTTTTCCGTCTCCTGTGCATAGCCGTCGCGGATATTGAAGATGTTCCGGTCGAACGGCTCGCGGAAGGATTGCGCGCCCGTCATCGGGGCAAAGAACGGGATGCCCTTGGCGACCCAGGGCAGCGCGGCGTTCGAGGTCGGCGTGCCGACGTAGCCGAACAGGGCGAATACCTGTTCCTTGTCGACCAGCGCGCCGGTGTTGGCGCCGGCGCGGGCCGGATCGTAGCCGTCGTCGAGCGTGGTGAGGACGATCTGGCGCCCGTTCACGCCGCCGGCCGCGTTGACCGATTCAAAGTACGCCAGTGCGCCGTCGCGCATCGCCGTGCCCAGTGCCGATGCGGGGCCGGACAGCGCGGCGGACTGGCCCAGCACGATGGTCTTGTCGGTGACGCCGTTGTCGGCCAGGATGCCACCTGTCGCGAGCACGAGGCCGAGGGCGGCGCATGTTTTGGTGAAATATCTTAGCAAGGCGAGATACCCCTCATGAAAGTAGTTGCATACTAACTGAGTCTGATTTCTGACTGGAAATAACTTGTAGGGATGTTGTGCAAATGCGGCAGTGGATCGTGCCGCCGCGCCGATTTATCGCCATTTGCAGAAACTGTTCTCGTCGGAACAGGATTTTTCTCGTGCAGCCTGGCGCACATAATCGTTCCACTCTTTGCACAGGAAGAACGATCATGAAAATGTCTTCACCCGATCCCTATGGCGGCTACGTCATCGCCACGCAAACCGGCTCGCTGCCGATGGGCGGCACCGTCGCCGACACGCCCATCTACGCGCTGCGCCAGCTTCCCCCTGGCATGCTGGCCGCCGCCCCCGCGTCCACCCCGGCGCTGCGCCGCGACATCGATATCGGCGGGCAGCTCGCCTTCGTCATCGACAATGTCCTCAGCGAGACGGCCTGCCGTACCTTGATCGATATCGGCGAGCATTTCGGCTTCCGCGACGAAGCGCCCGGCATCAGCACGCCGCCGGGAATGCGCATGAACCAGGCGCTGCACTGGATGGCCGATCCCGAGCTGCTGGACCTGGTCTATCGGGCCATCGGTCCGTTGCTGCCGCAAACCCTGCACGGCCGGTCCTTGTGGCCGACGCTGAGCCAGCGCATCAACCTGTACAAATACCGCGATGGCGACGTCTTCAATCGCCATACCGATGGCGACTGGCCGGGATTCGGCTTCGCCAGCGACCGGATCGGCATCGAAGAATGGGTGGGCGGCCGCTCGCAACTGACGATGCTGCTGTACCTGAACGGTCCGGAAGACGGCGTGCAGGGCGGCGCCACCCGGCTCTACGGCGATGGCGGCGCCGTTGTCGATGTCACGCCCAAGGCAGGATCGGCCCTGTTCTTCCAGCATGGCTTCCGGCACGGCTCCGTCGTGCACGCCGGACTGCAGGTCCATGGCGACACGCCCAAGTACGTGGCGCGGATCAACGTTCTATACGACAGCCTTTGATCGGAATAGCGATGAAATATCTACACACGATGGTGCGCGTCACCGATCTCGACGCTTCCCTCGCCTTCTACCGCGACGCGCTGGGCCTGGAAGTCGTCAGGCGCTTCGACCAGCCCCAGGGCCGCTTCACGCTGGTCTACCTGGCCGCGCCGGGCGACCACCAGGCCCAGGTCGAGCTGACCTACAACTGGGATCCCGAGCCGTACACCGGCGGCAGGAATTTCGGCCACCTGGCGTACGAGGTCGACGACCTCTATGCCGCCTGCCGGCGCCTCCTGGACCATGGCGTGACCATCAACCGTCCGCCGCGCGATGGCTGGATGGCCTTCGTGCGCTCGCCCGACAATATTTCGATCGAACTGCTGCAGCGCGGTGGCGGACTGCCGCCGCAGGAACCCTGGGTGTCGATGCCCAATAGCGGCACCTGGTAAGCTTTTCCCGGTTCGTCGCGGGCCGCCTTGCGCAGGCCGCCCGCGCCGTCATGCGGCCGCTGTCCCCGCGACTTCGACGCGGTTGCGCCCGCCCTTCTTGGCCGCGTACAGCGCCTTGTCAGCCGCCTCGATCAGTGCCTCGGCCGTATTCAGGCCGTCGGGCTGGAATGCCGCCACGCCGATGCTGAGCGTGACCATCGGCCAGTGCGCCGCCGGCGCGTGCTTGAGCTGCAGCGCCGCCACGTGTTCGCGGATCGTGTTCGCGTGCGCCTCGGCCCGTTCCAGCGTGGTGTCGGGCAGGATGGCGGCGAATTCCTCGCCGCCGTAGCGCGCGGCGACGTCGGCCGGACGCTTGAGCATCGCGGCCAGTGCCTGGGCCACCTGCGTCAGGCAGGCGTCTCCCTGCTGGTGGCCGAAGAAATCGTTGTAGGCCTTGAAGGAATCGATGTCGACCAGCAGCAGCGCCAGTTCTCCCCGCGCGCGCTGGGCGCGGCGCAGTTCGCGGTCCAGGGCGACGTCGAAGTAGCGGCGGTTGGCGATACCCGTCAGGCCGTCCACGTAGGAACGGGCGCGCAGCGATTCGGCGTGGTCGAGCAGCCGCTTTTCGCGTTCGACGGTGCCGCTCACGTCGCGGATCTCGACCAGGCAGAAGCGCTCGCCATGTTCCTTGAACGACGTCACGCTGACGGCCTGGTCGATGCGCGGGCCGTCGAAGCTGCCCGCTTCGCGCAGCGGAAACGGGGTGCGGTTGTCCGTGGTCGGGACGGTGCAGGCGTGGTCCTCGGACAGCGCGCCCAGGATGGCCGCCTCGACGCGCGAGCCGCGCAGTTCCGGAAACACGTCGAACAGCGAATGGCCGCGCACGCGGGCCGCGGCGCGGCCGGAGCGCGGCACCATCCAGTTGTTCCACAGGACGATCCGGTGCCCGGCGTCGAGCACGACGATCCCGCTCTGGACGAGGTTGACGGCGCGCTCGGACAGCGCGGCAAAGGTTTCGGTTTCGGTGAGGAACACGGCGTCGCTGGATGTCTACGGATCAATTGATAATACCGTAAATCAATGCATGCAAGAACATGCAATGAAGACCATCATGGGCGGCCGGGCAACCAATTATTGCCAATTTTCACGCAAACACTTGGCCTGGCGCGATCCAGCCGCTATAATGGGCGCCTTCGGGTCGTTAGCTCAGTTGGTAGAGCAGCGGACTTTTAATCCGTTGGTCGCAGGTTCGAATCCCGCACGGCCTACCATGAATTACAAAGAAGCCCACGAATTTCGGTTCGTGGGCTTTTTGCGTTCTGGTCACCCTCTGGTCGCTTCGAAAAAGGTCCGCCCCCCTGCCGGGAGTTTTTCCGCGTTGAGTTCCTGCGCCGCCCTGCCTGTCGAGTACTGCCTGACGTTGATGACCGGACGGGACTTGACAGCTAGGTCAGCGAGGAAGCTGACGGTCTAGTAGCCTGGTCAGGCGTAATTTACGCAACAAAGCTAATCAAACTGGAAACTAACAAAGTTCTTCCGCGCAATCTTCTCTCTTTAATATCCTTAAATGAAATAAAATTGCGCGAGAGCCCGTTTATTATAGAACCTATCTACTTTGAATTTACAAATCGTCTTTTAACATTCGCCTATAAATAATATTTTCCTTATTTATTAGGTTTTAGCACGACTTTGGTCCACCCTTCCGCACGTTTATCAAAATTCCGATAGGCAGTCGGTGCATCATCTAGTCCAAGCTGATGTGAAATGATCTGCGAAGGCGTTGCTTTACCTTTATGGATCAATTTTGCCAAATAACGGTTGTAATGCTTGACGTTGGCTTGACCGGTGCCAATCTTCTGACCCTTGAACCAAAAATTGCCAAAATCGAAGGCAATTTTACCTTCCTTTCCTAACGCGTCTGGACTCTTTGGATCTTGTGGGAGGAACACACCAACTACGCCAATGCCGCCAGTAGGCTTGACCGTCTGTACCAAGTTATTCATTGTTAAATTTGGCACTTCCTTACCGTGCTTGTCGCAACATTGATAACCAACGCATTCGCAGCCGCAGTCGGCACCTTTGCCGTTAGTAAGGTTCAAGATTTTCTCGACGCCGGCGCCTTCGGTGTCGTCGATCGCCACCGCGCCCATCTTTTCGGCCAGAGCCAAACGATCCTTGTGCGTGTCCACGACGAAAACTTCGCTTGCGCCTTTAATGAACGCAGACATGGTCGCCATTAGGCCGACCGGGCCGGCGCCGTAGATCACGACCGATTCACCCGGCTTGAGGCCAGCCAATTCGGTAGCGTGGTAGCCGGTCGGAAAAATGTCCGACAACATCACGTAGTCATTTTCCTTTTCCTTAGCGTCTTCCGGCAGCACCAAGCAGTTGTAATCGCCGAATGGCACCCGTAGCAGTTCGGCCTGGCCGCCGCTGTACGGACCCATGCCGGCAAAACCGTAGGCAGCACCGGCCGTGCCAGGGTTTGCCGTCAGGCAAAAGCCTGACAAGCCCCGTTCGCAGTTTTGGCAAAAGCCGCAGCCGATGTTGAACGGCAGACAGACAACGTCGCCGACCTTAACGCGTTCGACAGCGTTGCCGATCTCGATGACTTCACCCATGTTTTCGTGGCCCAAAATACGGCCCGTTTCCATGTTGGTGCGGCCTTCGTACATGTGCAGGTCAGACCCGCAGATATTAGTTGTTGTGATACGGACCAAGACGTCAGTCGGCTTTTCAATCTTGGCGTCCGGCATGTCTTTAACTTGGACGTCGCACGGACCATTATAAACGAGTGCCTTCATGATTTTCCTTTCAGAACGAGGGTAAATTCATCGCAAATAGCGGCATTAGGGAAGAAAGGTATAACAAATTTCTTCACGAGTGCGCACTGTTGAAAGCGGCTTTGTTGCGTAAATCAGGCCTAACCAGCGTGCAGCGCGTAAGTATGGCAGTCTGGCCAAACTACAGCACCGTCAGCAGGCGGCAAAAGACGCTGCAGGTGGCAATCGGCACTATGCCGACCACGACGGGCTTGCACTTGCTGGTGGACAGCACTGGGGCTTTGTTGCACAAATCGGCCCATCAGCGGCCGAGGCGCAGCACGGGTAAACTGACGGCATGATTGCTCCCGTAAAGCTGAAGTACCGAACGACCAACTGGAAAGACTACAACGCGGCATTGAAAG